>CAVWGW010000007.1:0-403390 GCA_963754615.1 uncultured Chloroflexia bacterium
CGCCAGTACATCTTTCACATGGGCAGCTTCGAGAAACTTCAGGCCACCGAACTTGACGAAGGGGATGTTGCGCCGGGTCAGTTCGATTTCCAGGCGAACGCTGTGATGGGATGCGCGAAACAGCACCGCCTGAGATTTCAGCCTGACCCCTGTTTCACGCCGCGCAAGCACTTGTTCAACCACGTACCCGGCCTGGTCAGCGTCGTCGCGTACCGAGACCAGTCGCGGCTTCACGGCGGAGCCCCGCTCGCTCCAGAGGTCCTTGCTGTAACGCTCCTTCGCAAGGGCAATGACCGCGTTGGCCGCGCCCAGGATGGGCTGGGTCAACCGGTAGTTCCGGGCGAGGGTTACCTGCCGTGCAGGGGGGTCGAAATGCGCCGGGAAATCGAGGATATTGCGCACCGTGGCGCCACGAAAACTGTAGATCGACTGCGCATCGTCGCCGACCACGGTCAGGCCCGTTCCGTCCGGCTTCATGGCCAGCAGCAGGGCGGATTGCAGGCGGTTGGTGTCCTGGTATTCATCGACCAGCACGTGATTGAAACGCGCCCCGATTTCACGGGCAAGATCGGGATCGCCAACCATCTGGGCCCAGTACAGGAGCAGGTCGTCGTAATCGAGGACCTGCTGTGCCTGCTTGGCTTCCACGTAGCCCAGAAACAGTCCCTTCAGGTCGTCTTCCCATTCGGCACACCAGGGGAACGTCGCCTGAAGCACCTCGTCCACCCTCTGCTGCGTATTGACCACCGCCGAATAGATGGCGAGGCAGGTGCCCTTGAGGGGGAAGCGCTTGGCTTTGGCCGACATGCCCAGTTCATGGCGGACCAGGTTCATCAGGTCAGCTGAGTCCTCGCGATCATGGATGGAAAAGGCCGGATCGAGGCCGATGCGGCCGGCGTACTCGCGCAGCAGCCGGGCGCCCACGCTGTGGAAGGTGCCAGACCAGGGAAAACCGGCGCTCATCAGTCGGGCATGGCGGGGTGATACCTGCGCAGCAATGCGCTGCACCCGTCGTGTCATTTCGTCTGCTGCGCGACGGGAGAAGGTGAGCAGCAGGATGCGCCCGGGGTCGGCGCCGTGGGCTAGCAGGTGGGCCACGCGGTGGGCGAGCGTGCTGGTCTTCCCGGAACCCGCGCCGGCGATGACCAGTAGGGGAGGGGGTAAGTGTTCAGCAGTGATCCCGTGGGTTGCAGCGTCCCGCTGCGCGTCATTGAGGCTGGCGAGATAGTGGGGGATGCAGAGGGTACCCGGCTCGTTCACCGGGAAGGTTCCGCTGAGAAATGCGTGGCACTGGGACCTGCCTGAAGCGCCGTCGGCTGTGCGGGTGATAGCTTCTCTTCATTGACGACTGCGATGGGTTCGTCGCAGTCGGGACAGATGCGATAGGGCTTCCCGGAAAAACTGGCGATGTCCATCGCGCACGGATCAATCGGGCTGTGGCAGTGGGGGCAGATGATGCGTCGTTGCATGGCGGCTTCCTTGGATACTGTAATAATAAACAGTATTCAGCCGTTGGCAAGGCGCTATTCACTGGAGTCTCTATTCGGAATGAATTTTTGCTGCCCACGTCGAGTATTTGAAGAGGTCAAGTTCTTCCATTTTGATTCTCCTGCCGGCATTCCTGACGACGCGTCAGCGCGGCGGTCTATTGAATGGTACGAAGGATCTCGCGTGCAAATTCCTGGTGCAAATCCTCGTTGAGGACGACGAAGCGGATTTCCCGAATGGACCTGAGCAACCCGCGGCACGCTGAAGCCGTGCCGACCAGGTTAGGGACTGCTTCCTGCATGGGAAAGGCATAGACTCCCATTGAGATGGCGGGTACGGCGACGCATGTCGACCGGTTGAGATCGGCGAGACGCAGCGCGCTCCACAATGCCGCCGCAAGGTGTTCATCCGGGCGGTCATCGAAGTGGTACTTCGGTCCGCGCGCATGGATGATCATGCGGTTCGACAACCGGAACCCCGGCGTCGCCACCGCATCGCCAAGCGCCAGCGGCGCCATGGCATGGCTGCGCGGCTCCAGTTCAGGGCCCGCGGCCCGGTAGATGGCACCGCACACCCCGAACCGGTGCGCAGGTCCTGGTTGGCCGAATTGACGATGGCGTCGCAGTCCGGTTGCCTGACGATACTGGTGGCCATGCGGCAGGATATGGTTGAAAGATGCGTTTGGGGCCGGCCGGCCAGTTCCCGTCTGCCGAGTTCAAGCGCGGCAACGGCATCGGTAAAGCCGTGCCATTCCAGGCGCTGGACAAGGGGCTGTGTGGGCCCAACTCCGCCCGTGCCACAATCACCGAACCTATCGAGGTTCATGTCGCCTTTCCGGTCTGCACGAAGCGCCGCATCAGGCGCTCGGCCTTGGCGGCAGAGCGACGCACCCCGTAGCCAATGCGATAGATCAGCGCGAGGTTCGCGTAACCCAGGTGGCACCCGCGGCGTGCCGCGCGAATGAACAGCACGCGGGCCTTGCGGTAGTCACGGTCGGCGCCGATACCCTCGAGGTAGAGTCGGCCGAGGTGGTTGTCGGCCGCGGCGCATCCCGCCAGCGACGCTGACTGCAGGAAGGGGATCCGCCCGACCGCCAACTCGCGGATCCATTCATCGACCGATTTCGTGCGGCAAAGTGGTTTGCTTTGCCGCATGGCCTCGTCTGCTTTAAACACCATCCCCAAGGCAAGCCCGTATCCGGCCAGCGCCGCGCGGATTTCGTCCACGCTCTTGCGGCCAAGGTTTGGTAGCCGGAAAAGATCCTGCTCGGTGTATTGGGCCAGTTGTTTCAGATCATCGACCCGAAGGGAAGTCATGACGTTCATGACGCGGGTGGAAAATCCGACCGCGTCAACTGCGGGAAATTGTTGTTGCATGGAACCTGCCTCCTGGAGAGTTTTCGCGGCCAAAAATGGGGCTGCGAAATTCAGTGTGCCAGTGCAGATTTTTGTTGCGCAAGCGCCCCGTGGTAATCTCAGATCGGGGAAATCCGCCCATGACCTATGCCGGTCCGATGCGGAATCGTGCCAGATATCAGGGGCTTCCGGGTTGGCTTGCGTGCCTGCCAAGGTTCCCGGTGCAGGCGCCGCAAATCAGGCTTAGAAGGGGATGGTGTCCGGGTCGAAGGCTTCGACCGGCTTCCTGGCTTGGGGCGCCGGAGTTGCTGACGAGGCTTGGCGGTTCGCCGGCTGGACGTATTCCGCGCCGCCCTGCTTGCCACCCAGCATTTTCATCTCGCTGGCTTCGATCTCCGTCGTGTATCGCTCGTGTCCTTCCTTGTCCTGCCATTTTCGCGTGCGAAGGCGTCCCTCGATATAGACCGACGTACCTTTCTTCAAGTATTGGCAGGCAATCTCGGCCAGTTTCCGGAAGAGGACCACGCGGTGCCACTCGGTTGCCTCGCGGCTCTCGCCGCTGGCCTTGTCCTTCCACTGGTCCGTGGTGGCAAGGCGCAGCGTGCAGACCGGATCGCCAGAGCCCAGCGAGCGGGTTTCGGGGTCGGCGCCGAGGTTGCCGATGAGGATTACTTTGTTGAGGGAAGCCATGGAGAAGGGGGCCTTGAGTATTACCAAAAGGTCGTCAGCGTAGTGGGTCGCCCAAGGTGACGCAAGATTTCCCGAACGAATTTTGACGGGCTCAGTTACTGAGCCCAGACTCCAGCATCATGGCCCTGTCCCGACCAAATCAGGAGCCCGACCATGATGCAGCGCATCCAGACCCTCTTCAATCGCCTTGCCGGCGTCGCCAGCTTCGAAGCCGACCGCATGGCGCTGGCACGCGCCATCTACGGCGATGGCGACCGCCGCTTCCTGGCGCTCGAGACGCCAGCCTATCTGCGGCGCCAGTCAAAGGTCACGGCCCGGCGCTGAGCGAAGCGGGAAGCGCCAGCCGTCCCGATATTCTGTTATTGACAGTTGACATCAGACAGTATGCGATGTTTATAAATGCTGTCATGAACAACGGACAAGACACACGACATTCGCTGGAGGATCTGGCCCGCCTGACCGAGATGACGGTACGGACCATCCGCTACTACATCCAGGAAGGGCTGGTCGCCCGGCCGCTCGGCGAGAAACGCGCCGCCTACTACACGGCGCGCCATCTCGAGCAGTTGCTGACGATCCGCAAGTGGCAGGCTGCCGGCCTCTCCCTAGAACGCATCCGGGAACTGCTCGCCGAACCGGAGGAAGGACTGCTGCCGCCGCCGCGGCCGCGGGGTCCCGGGACGGTGGAGGTGTGGAGCCATGTGGTGATTGCAGACGGTCTGGAAATTACGCTGGAGCCGGGCCGGGCCGGACTTAGCGCAGCGCAGGTCAGAGCCTTTGCTCGGGGTGTGATGGCGCTGTATGGGCAGATACGCGAGACAAACGACGAACAAGATGACAAGGAGAACAAGAATGCGTGAATACAACCAGAACGAAGAGCCGCAGGCACTGCTGCGCGATGCCTCCGGAAACCCGGTGCCCCTCCAGGGCGTCACCGTACGCGGCCGCCTCAGCGAGACGCTGGCCAGTGTCGAAGTCGAGCAGCGCTATCGCAATCCGCTTGATCACAACATCGAGGCCGTCTATACCTTCCCGCTGCCGATGGGTGCGGTCCTGCTCGAGATGGTGGTCGAGGTCAACGGTCGCACGCTGGCCGGACAGGTCATCGAGCGCAAGACGGCCGAGCGCCGCTACGAAGATGCGATCACCGACGGCGATACGGCGGTGATGGTCCAGGACAATGGCGATGGCCTGTACACGATGAACTTCGGCAACCTGATGGCGGGCGAGGAAGCGGTCATCCGCTACCGCTATGCGATGACCCTGGCCTGGCATGGCGACCGTCTGCGCTTCCTGGTGCCGACCACCATCGCACCGCGCTACGGCGACCCGCTCGCCGCCGGACTGCGCCCCTGGGAGGCTCCGGAATCCGACCTCGTGGTCGAATATCCGTTCGAGCTGAGCATCGTCGTCGAGGGCAGGCTTGCAGATTGCGAGCTGGGCTCGCCGACGCACCCGGTCAGCGTCGGACGTTGTGCAAGCGGCATGGAGGTCAAGCTCAGCCGCACCGCCTGCCTTGACCGCGACTTTGTCCTGACCGCGGTATCCGGTGACGTGGCGCCTGCGTCAGTGACTGTCGCGAACGACGGGGAGGGCAGCGTGGCTTTCGCCAGCCTTCGCGTTCCCCCGGTTGCAGCCGATGAAGCGGCGCCGTTATGCCTGAAAGTGGTGATCGACTGCTCGGGATCGATGTCCGGCAGCAGCATTGCCCAGGCGCGCAAGGGCGCCCTGGCCATCCTCGACCAGTTGCGTCCGCAGGACTACGTCAATTTCACGCTGTTCGGGAGCCGCCATGAACACCTGTTCAAGCACCTGAGGCCATGCGAGGACCTTGCCATCGAGCATGCCCGCAGCTGGCTGGAAAAGCTCACGGCAGACATGGGCGGCACCGAAACCGGCGCCGCGCTGAAGTCCGTCTACAAGCTATCCGGCAAGGCGGGCCGCCCCTTCGAGCAGTGGGTTGCCGAAACCTGCCCTGGCAGTCGTCCGGCGGTCCTCCTCATCACCGACGGCGAGATCTGGCAGCACGAGGCGGTCGTCCAAGGCGCGCTCAGCTCCGGTCATCGGGTGTTCACGGTGGGCGTCGGCACGGCGGTCGCCGAGGGCTTCGTCAGCGAGATCGCCAGTGCCACCGGCGGCGCCTGCGAACTGGTCTCCCCCCAGGAGGGCATGGCCGAGAAAATCCTTGCCCAGTTCCACCGCCTGCGCCAGCCCGGCATCAAGCCGATCGAACTGGCCTGGGATGTGGCGCCGCTGTGGCAGACACCGCTCCCTGAGACACTGTTTGCCGGTGATACGGTGAACCTGTTCGCCGGGTTCGGCCCGCAGGCGCCTGCCCGTCTGACCTATACGGGTGGTGCCAGTGGTGCGGTCGCCACGGTGACGGCCGAACTGCCGGACATTCCCCGTCTGGCCGCGCAGGCCCGTATCGATGTCCTCGAAGACGACGAGGAGAAGCTGGGGCTCGCGCTCCGTCACCAGCTGCTGACGCCGCAGACCAGCTTCCTTGTGGTTGCGGAACGCGTTGCGAAGGCCGAAGACCTGCCGGAACTGATGAAGGTGCCGCAGATGCTGCCGGTCGGGATGCTGGAGGAGGCGGTAGCGTGGCAGGCTGGTGCTTCCATGTCCTATGACATTGACTGCTGCATGAACATAGACCCCAACTGCGATATCGAGGGCGCCACGCCTCCAGCAGCTCTACCTTCAGCCGTATTCCACCGTGGAAGGCAGTCGTTCGATGATCTTTGCGACTCACCTGAAATTCCGTCGCAGAGCGCTGCAAAAGCGCTCCCGGGATCTGCGGCGCCGGAATTGCTCAGGTTGCCGGTCAACTCGTCCCCGGAAGAGTTTGCATTCAATCTCGATCGCGCTCTGGTCGGCTTCCGGCAGGTCGATGCGCTCCCTGCCACCATCGACGAACTCGAACAGTTCGGTCTGCCGGCCGGGATTGCCGAAGCCCTGCGCGGGTGGATGGGGTCGTCGCTCGGCGAAGCGGAGATCGTGCTCGCCTTCCTCCATGCGCTGGCGGAAAGCGCGGTCGGCGCCGGACTGGAGCGCGGGTTGCTCAGGCTGATCATGAGCGCACGCAAGCGTGCTGCAGTGTCACAGGCGGTCGATGATTGGCTGGCGGCGTCTCTTTCCGCGGTGGAAGCAAGGCGCTGGAACTGGCTGGCCGTTGGTGTTCCTGAAGAGGCGGTGCGCACCTGATGTGAGGGGCTCAGCCGGCGAGCCCTGATCGCCGCATACTGTCTTCATACGAACAGGAAAGGAGCAGACCATGTTGAGCATGCCGGTCACCAACCACGCCGTAGCGCGCATGCAGCAGCGGGCGGTTCGGCCCGAGATCGTGGACTATCTTCTCGATTTCGGGCGCTGCGAACATCACCAGCACGGGGCGTTGCTCTACTATTTCGACCGCCGTGGCCGCGAGCGTCTGCGCCGGGCGGCAGGGAGCGACGCCTATCGCCGCCTGGAGCCTGCGCTGGATGCCTATGCCGTGGTGTCCGGCGATGGCGAACTGGTCACCGTGGGCCACCGCTACAAGCGGATCAACCACCACTGAACATGGGTGGCGCCGGCTGCTTCGGCGCCCCGTTCCACTCGAACAGGAAAATCAATGACCGCACAGATCGGCGAAAACCTCTCCTATGAAGGCCGCGATGCAACGATGTGCAGTGAGCCCCTGAATTCATATTTTGAACTGTCTGGCATCGAGCCTGGTTTCCAGGCCAACTGCACCGCGCTCTGGCGCGGCTACGTCGGCAGCTGGGAGATCAAGGATGGCCGGCTCTACCTGACTGGCCTTGACGGAACCTTGGCTGACGGCTCGGCGGCGACGGTCGCGACCTTCTTCCCGGACTATCCCGACCGCGTCTTTGCGCACTGGTATTCGGGTACCCTGCGGGTGCCGCAAGGCAATTTGCTTGAATACGTCCATGGCGGCTATGGCAGCACCTATGAGGACGACCTGCTGCTCAGCGTCGAGAAGGGTGTGGTCATCGGCAGCGATGTGCGCCACAACGGCGTTTCCGACGACGCGGATGGAGTAGAGGGTTACGGGATCGGGGGCATGACCATCTTACCGACCGTGGCGCGTGGCCAGGGGGAGGGCGAGTGACTTACCTCGTTGCCTATCTGGCAATCGGGGCTGTGACCCTTGGGGTCGTGCTGGTCATCCATCGTCTGGCCCGCCCCACGCAGTCGGATCTGGTTCAGGCCATGTTGGAGAGCGTGGATCCGGCGCGGGCGACTCTGCGCCACAGGCTGATGCACAAGGTGATCGCTCCTGCACTGGCGGGAGCATTGATCCTGGTGGCCTGGCCGGTTGCGGTTTTCATGAAGGTGCGTGAGTTGCTAGCCGGCAGGCCGCTCGAATCCGCGGAGGAACCGGAGCCCGCGGTGTTCTGCGTCACCCGCGACCACCTGCTTCAGGAAATGACGGTCGAGGAAATCGAGATGGCGGAGGCCGTCAGCGACCCGCTGGGTGCCGTCCCGCCCCTGCCATTCGGCCATCTCAATGCAGCGTGGTTGCGGTTCAAGTCGGGACTGGTGCAGGGCGACACGATCTGGCGGTTTGCCGCACAGTGGGACGGGGAGTGGGGAACGCCAGAGACCCGAGAAGGCTATGTCATTGCCCGTGGTGACGGCTTCGGACCGTATTTCCTCGCGGTGCGGCGCATCATGGAGCGGCCGGAGGCAGGTGAGACTGGGGCAACAGAGTGATGAAGGGCAGGCAGTCCCGGTTGCCGCGTACCGTATCATCGGAAACCCGGGTATCTGTCATGCATAATCAATCCATCGTTCGGAGATAGGCGACGTGCCGATCACACCATTTCATTTCGGCCCCGGCGCCCTGTTCAAGGTCCTGGCGCCGCGACACTTCAGCTGGATCTGTTTCGCCCTTGCCAACATCCTGATCGACCTGGAGCCGGTCACGCTGTTCCTGCTGATCGGCGACCCGGCGCATCCCTGGCTGCATACGCTGCCCGGCGCGCTGGCGGTGGCGGCGGTCGCCGCAATCTTCGGTCGAAAGCCGTGCGAAGCATTGCTGGCATTCTGGAACCGCCAGCTCAGCCCGGCGCAGGCCCGATGGCTGGCCGTCGCGCCCGGGATTTCAAGGTCGGCGGCATGGACAGGGGCGTTGGCAGGCACACTGAGCCATCTGGCGCTCGATACCGTGATGCATGCCGACGTGGAGGCCTTGTGGCCTCTGGTGCATGGCAACCCCTGGCGGGGCGTCATCTCACTGGAGGCGCTGCATTTGGCTTGCGTCATGGCGGGTGTGGCGGCAACGCTCTACTGGGGCGTCAAGCAACTTGTCGCGGTTCGCCGTCAGAATTGATCTGGCGGTTACGGCGATCTGCACACCCTCATGAGGCCAGGTCCCATTCCAACCAGCTCAAGTCTGATCACACCGGACCTTGTCGTTTTGCTGCGCCATGAGTTTCGGCTCGAGTGGCAGGGCATCCATGGCGCGCCTCATTGGGCCAGAGTGCGCCACAACGGGCTGGAACTTGCGCGTTTGACCGGTGCGAACAGGCGCGTGGTCGAGTATTTCGCCTTCTTGCATGACGTGTGCCGCGAGAGCGACGGCCACGACTCGGGACATGGGTCGCGTGCGGCGCAGTTTGCGCTGACAATCCGCGCGCGCCACATCGATCTAAATGAAGAGGAATTGGCCTTGCTGATCGCCGCCATGGAGGGCCATACCGCCGGGCGCCGACATGCGGACGTGACGGTCAGCACCTGCTGGGATGCCGATCGGCTTGACCTTGCACGGGTTGGGGTCCAGCCGGATCCTGGTCGCTTGTGCACTGACGCTGCGCGTGATCCGGAGACGATATTGCGCGCATCAAGGAACGCGACGGACTGGGTCGAGCGCTATTACGATCGCTTGCCTTCGAAGTGGAGCGATTACCCGTGATATTCCGGACCCGCAGCCCCGACTGAAAACTTGTTACTTTGACTTATGGTTAGCGGAGATCGCGCACCGATCGTCAATTCCGATTCACTGCCAGCGATGGATAGAGCAGGCAGCTCCGGCAAATCGGCATTCACTGCCGATAGCGTGCCAGCCCTGATTCAAACTCCGTCGCCACGCGCGCCTTCAGTGCTTCCGGCTCGATGACTTCGCAGTCGCTGCCGTATTTCATGATGTCCATGATCAGTTCGCGGTCGTCGGCGTAGGGCACGCGCAGCTCGTAGCTGCCATCGTCGAGAAACTTGCCTTTCTGATTTCGGTGCCAGCGCTCGGAGGCGACCCAGCGCGCTCTTTCAGGCGTAAAGCGCAATACGGCCCAGGAGATCTGTTCGCCCGAGAAGACGCCATAGCCCGAGCCGAGCACCTCGTCGAGTCGTTTGTCGGCAACATCCTTGGCCTTCGTATCGAGGATTTCGGCATGTTCGATGGCGTCGACCGAGAAGGCGCGCAGACCGTCGCGCAGGTGGCACCACGCATCGAGATACCAGTTGTCGCGGTAATGATTGAGGCGCTGCGGCGAGACTTCACGCTCGGTCACTTCGTTGGTGCCGCGTGCGTGGTAGCAGATCACGAGGCGCTTGCGGCGGAGCAGGGCGGAGCCGACGGCCTGGAAGTGGTCGAGGTGGAATTCACGGGCGCCGACGGTCTGAATGCGTATGCGGCGTTGCACTTCCTCGGCCGGGTTGTCGGCTGTGCCGAGCAGGCCAGAGAGGCGGGCGAGCAGGGGCTGGATCTGCGGGCCAAGCAGGCCACCTGTATCGAGGTTGGAGAGGAGGTGCTGCATGGTCAGCAGGGCATGGATTTCCTCAGCGGTGAACCAGAGGCCGGGCAACTCATACTGCGGGCCGATGCGCTGGCCGGTTTTTTCGAAGCGGTAGCCACACAAGGTGCGGTCGAAAATTAGAGGCGCGTTCAGGCGATCTCTCATGTAGGCGATATCGCGTTTGAGCGTGGCCCAGGAGACGCAGAGACGTTCCTGCAACTCCTTGCGGGTGACGGAGTGGCGGACGCCAAGAATCTGGTCGATCTGGTAGATGCGCTCCATGCTGCTCATAGCGAGGTCTCCAAATGCAGAAGCCTGAAGATAGGGCTCGATAAGTGAGCCTGACTCCGGGTATGATGACATACGTTAGGCAGCTCTCGTTGATTGGCTGGATGTCATTTAATGCATAAGACATAAGCTTTCCAGTTCGCGTTGCAGCTTCCAATAAAGCAGTACCCTGGAAGCCCTTTTGTCAAGATTTGCTGGGCCAAACTTGCCTGCAATTAACGTCCCGGAAAACCCCATTGATGACTGACAGCATGACAAGAAAGACGGTTGCCGCCTTCGATTTTGATGGCACTATCACCAACAAGGACACTTTCGTACCATTTCTTGAGCGCGCGTTTGGCAAGTCACAGGTTCGCCTGGCGGCCATGTCACTAATTTTTGAGGCGATTAAGGTGGGGATGCACCTCTCCACTCGCGACCGTTTCAAGGAGTTGATAGTGAGGAAGCTCTTCTCTAACGAGTTGAACCGAACGACTGCACCGGGTCGGCCAGCAGCATGCTAAGGCGATCACCGCTTGGTACCGGCCTGGCGCTTTGGAACGGATTCGCTGGCACCGCTCGCAAGGGCATCGCCTAGTCATGGTCAGTGCGTCCCTTGATCTTTATCTGGAACCAGCCGCTGCTGCCCTCGGGTTTGACGACCTACTCTGCACGCGGCTATCGAGTAACCATCTGGCATTCGATGGTCGCTTGAAGGGCGCCAATTGCCGATGTGCTGAGAAGGTTCGGCTGCTGGAGTCGTTGCTGGGCCCGTTACATGGCTATGAAGTCTATGCCTACGGTGACTCAATCGGCGATACCGAAATGTTGAACGCAGCACAACATTCTTTTTTCCGACCATTCTTGGTTTCCGACTCCTGAGCAGCTTGTCCGGAAAGGTGAGATTACAGCCCCACTGCTTTGATCTAGCAGCATTGCAGTTGACGGCGCCTGAGGAATGACGGCGGCAAACACCCGTTGTCCGATGAAGTGATGATATTGGCGTAAACGTCCGGCATTCACCGGCTTTTCGCCGAGATGTTGCTGAACAAAGATAGCCCCTGGATGGGCATCTCAAAATTGTGCCCACAAAGGTATTTATGGACACAAATTCAAAGGCTGTCGTTGCCGCGAAACGGGTGGGGCGCCTACTGGCACCACCCGCTGGCGCTGAAGCGGTCGATCATTGAAGAGACCCTGCAACCCGGAGCCTCGGTCGCACGGATCGCCAGCCAACACCGCATTAACAGGATGTTGAAAAACAAATTCATTTACCACCCGAAGCAATTTTGGGGGCGATTTCTGCTATTTTTTTGTACTCGACAAGGTGAAACAAGAAGGAAATCGGCCTGAAACCCCACTTCCTGGGCGACCCCAAACCTTTTTCAACGCCCTGTTAACGCCAACCAGGGTCTTTCCCTGGCGCAAAGACTATACCGGGAAGGCCTGCTCACCGAACCTAAGCCTATACTGCTACCGGTCACCTCGCGCCGTAGATGACCACCCACCAATGGCCTATTGCTCCGGCCCGATGAAGTCTTAAGCGGCATACTTGACACGCCGGTCTTGGAAGTAACTCATGACGCGCTCGGGATTTTGCTCCAGCATCCTCATATGAGCGCTGGTTGCGTCGCGTAATTTGGCTTTGGTACGAACGGGTAAATGCTTCCCCATCTCTTGTTTGAGATCCGCATTGAGGCGCTCCTCTGGATTGAGCTGAGGGCTATCCCACAGGGACTTCCTTCGGTCGTAGCTGGGCAGATAGAACAACTCAATTTGATCTTTCCTCTCGGCGACCCACGCCTTCACGATCTTGCTGTGGTGAACCCGCAGATTATCCAGAATCAGGAACACCTTTTTGCCGGCATCCTTGATCAAAGCCGCCAAGAATTCAATCAGCTTCTCTGCATCAAACGCATCATCAATAATCATCCAGCGGGTCTTGCCTTG
Source organism: uncultured Chloroflexia bacterium (assembly GCA_963754615.1). Lineage (GTDB taxonomy): Bacteria > Chloroflexota > Anaerolineae > Anaerolineales > UBA4823 > CAVVUF01. The sequence goes on from CAVWGW010000007.1 coordinate 12,494, forward strand.
ATTGGTTACGGTGGCAATCATTGAAAGCTTTTCTCGGGTGCCGCCCACGGTCATCGCCACAGGCGTTTTACCCGCGGGTGCAAAGCTTCTGCCGCGCACATCGGTATTGACCAGCGCCGTCTCATCGCCCCAATGAATTTCGGCGCCTTCTTCCCTTGCGCGCTGCTCAATGCCCGGGTATTCGCCTTCAAGCCATGCCTGCACAGCCTCCGGGTTTTGTTCATAGGCCCGCTTGATCGGCTTTTGCGGGGTAAAGCCCCAGCGTGCCAAATATTTACCCACGCTGCGAATGTGCAACTTGATGCCGTATTCCTGCTCGATCAGCTGGCCTACGGCTGCACGGCTCCAAAGAAAGAAATCCATCTTCAGTTGCTCAGGGCGCTGATCAATGATCGTGCGACGAATCGTATCTTCCTGAATCTCACTCAGGCACCGTCCATCACCACGAGCGCGACCCCGGCTAGTCGGGCGAATGGCCGACCAACCTCCGGCCACATATCGATCAATCGTGGCCCGCACCGCCGGGTAGCTCAGGCCTGTCATCGAGACAATTTCCATGATCTTGATGGACTTCTTGTGCAATCGGATAACTTGCTTGCGCCGCTCATGAAGTTGTTCCAGCGTTTGTTTTCTGGCGTTCTCTTTTTCCATCAAACTCAGACACCGTAAAACCACATAAGTTCATATTTCATTGGGCCTTATCTATAAGCCAGCGCCAGGCGGCCCTGCACACACCGGTTGCCTGACGATTGAGATCGGACAAACTCGACTGCGCATCGAAGACCACTCTGACGCCGCGGTGCTGCGACTGGTTCTCGCCGAGTTGCAGCAGCGATGATCGGTCTGCCCAATGCCACCCGGATTTGCCCGCCACCGGCGTGACGGACATCCTCGATGAATTCCATGTCTGGATGCTCGATACCCGACGACAACTGTCGAAAAAATCCGGCCTGGCGGATGTGACTTAACGCAAGGGCGTCACTTGCTCCCTCGTGTCCACCGCATTCCCCATCCATAACGCTTATCAAGATCCTGGTGGCCGCCGAAGTATTCCCCAAGCTTGGTTACTTTTAGATTTCCACCGTCGCATTCGAGCATGGCGATCGCACACATGATTTTCGAATTGTCGTGGTTATCGAGCCGAACCTCGATTGGCGGGTGCCCCTGCACCGTCAGGCTTACCACACCATCGGCCTGACCCCAGTTGGCGGCACCTTCGTAAATGAAGGCATAGATGCAAATACGGCGCAGCTGCTTTAGATGGTCGCCGTTAATGTAGAGAAACTCGCCGCTCGCATTGGCGCCAGTCCGATCATCACCCGCCATGTGGATGTAGGGCGGTGTATTGAATGAGCCGAACGTGTTGCCCAACGCTTGCACTGCCCCCTTTTGGCCGTCGGCCATCTCGAACAGGCACCCCAGATCAAGATCGATGCCCCCCTTTGAGCCACCCCCTAGCAGTCCGCCGAACAACCCTTTCTTCTGCCCCTGTGACACACCGCTACTCCAGTTGAGGTTACACACTATCCGGCCATGTCCCGCGCTCCCCTTCTTCTCAAGCGACACCTTGTCGCCACGTTTCTCGAGCGTGATCTTGGACAGGGAAACTTTTGGAGCCGGAGCTTGAGTCGGAGGTGGGGGGGGCGCAGTCAGCGTGGGGGAGGCGGCAGGTTGGCCGGCCAGCGCTCCGCCGAAGTGCGTTACCAGTGCATCGAGGCCGCCATTGAAGCCCTGTCCTACCGCGCACAGCCGCCACATACCGTCCTTTCGATAAAACTCGATCAGCATCGCCGCGCGCTCGGCGCTGAAATGACTACCGTCGAAGGCATAGCTCCCCACGTTCGATCCACCCACTAGGAGTGCTGCCTTGCATGGACCGAGCCGGCTCAGTTGCCCGGTTCCATCAACGGCAAGAGTGATCGTGAGCGAAGTAATAGAGGTAGGTAAGCGGGCCAGATCAAACTCAAAATGCCCATTTCCCGACAGTTTTATCGCGCCACAGGGCGTCGTCGGTTGATTAAAGAAAGTCATGTAACGGTCGTCGCTAAGTTTCTTTGCTGTATCGAGGCCAAAGCATGCGGCATCGACCGACAGACCTGCTGTATCAATTTCCAGTTGAACGGAGAATACCTTGTCAGCAAGTCCAAGGTCACTGAGTTTGGCCCGCTGGCCGCGCGAAATTTGCATTAACATTCCTCACTATAGTTAAGAGACAAAATATGGTTAGATGTACTTCGGTCCTTCATTTGCTAAAGGGGTGCATGCTATTATAGATAAGGCCCAATGAAATATGAACTTATGTGGTTTTACGGTGTCTGAGTTTGATGGAAAAAGAGAACGCCAGAAAACAAACGCTGGAACAACTTCATGAGCGGCGCAAGCAAGTTATCCGATTGCACAAGAAGTCCATCAAGATCATGGAAATTGTCTCGATGACAGGCCTGAGCTACCCGGCGGTGCGGGCCACGATTGATCGATATGTGGCCGGAGGTTGGTCGGCCATTCGCCCGACTAGCCGGGGTCGCGCTCGTGGTGATGGACGGTGCCTGAGTGAGATTCAGGAAGATACGATTCGTCGCACGATCATTGATCAGCGCCCTGAGCAACTGAAGATGGATTTCTTTCTTTGGAGCCGTGCAGCCGTAGGCCAGCTGATCGAGCAGGAATACGGCATCAAGTTGCACATTCGCAGCGTGGGTAAATATTTGGCACGCTGGGGCTTTACCCCGCAAAAGCCGATCAAGCGGGCCTATGAACAAAACCCGGAGGCTGTGCAGGCATGGCTTGAAGGCGAATACCCGGGCATTGAGCAGCGCGCAAGGGAAGAAGGCGCCGAAATTCATTGGGGCGATGAGACGGCGCTGGTCAATACCGATGTGCGCGGCAGAAGCTTTGCACCCGCGGGTAAAACGCCTGTGGCGATGACCGTGGGCGGCACCCGAGAAAAGCTTTCAATGATTGCCACCGTAACCAATCAAGGCAAGACCCGCTGGATGATTATTGATGATGCGTTTGATGCAGAGAAGCTGATTGAATTCTTGGCGGCTTTGATCAAGGATGCCGGCAAAAAGGTGTTCCTGATTCTGGATAATCTGCGGGTTCACCACAGCAAGATCGTGAAGGCGTGGGTCGCCGAGAGGAAAGATCAAATTGAGTTGTTCTATCTGCCCAGCTACGACCGAAGGAAGTCCCTGTGGGATAGCCCTCAGCTCAATCCAGAGGAGCGCCTCAATGCGGATCTCAAACAAGAGATGGGGAAGCATTTACCCGTTCGTACCAAAGCCAAATTACGCGACGCAACCAGCGCTCATATGAGGATGCTGGAGCAAAATCCCGAGCGCGTCATGAGTTACTTCCAAGACCGGCGTGTCAAGTATGCCGCTTAAGACTTCATCGGGCCGGAGCAATAGTTTTACTTGATGGTGCGGTTTGATCCAGGTTTTCAGGAACAAACTGGCGTTCTGTAGCGGCGGGTCGAATGCTGCCGTTTTCGGTTGTTGAAAAGCTCGATACACTAAAAAATGGGAGCCTTTATCTCGGCATCAAGCCAGTGCCGGCCACCGCCTGAACCATGATGGTCAGCGCATTATTCGCGATGTCAGTCGTCATGGTCGGCTTCAGCGACTCGCTCCTGCGGATTGGCCACAATAACTTCAATCGCCCATCTTAAATTTCCTCTGGTACCTATGCCTAGCTGACGCTTCCGAAGCAGCGTGCCGCCTCCAGGACCGAGTGTGCCCAGGGGCGGTGAGTTGACGGCTCGCACATCGACTGGTGCAGCTTGAAAACCCCCGGTGCGTCATGGTGCAGGATATGCATCGCAACTTCCACATCCTGCTGGCGCACCCGATAGTGGCGCTCAATGAGTGGCACTTGGGTTGGATGGATGGCTGTTTTCCCTAACAAGCCGTGGTTCAGGTCCTCTTCGATTTCACGCGATAGCGTTTGTACATCATCGAAATGTTCAAAGACCGGGGCAGATAGCGAGAAACCGTAGGGGATAAACGTGGTGGCCAAGCGAGCGATCACTTGGCCGATTGGAGTTTCATAGATTGTCCGACCGCGCGGTCGGCGCATGCGCAACAAAGAAAGCAGATCGTTGCCTCCAATTCGCAAAGTGAGAATGCGCTCTCGCCAGTGCGCACTATCCATCCGTTGGAGCAGGTCCTGCACTGAGGCATCATTGAACACTTCTCGTGTTTCAAGGGTCGGCATTACCCAATGCGTTGGGCTTCCTTCGTGTTCGAGACAATCCATATAGGTGTCGATGTTGTCTGCGGTAACCTTAGGCAGGACAAACCCATCTAGTAGCGCGGCGCCAGGCATGCATAAGACTTGCCTTAGAACTTCAGGATTGCGCGCACGTACGAAACGGCGGTGTCCCTCGGTGAACTGTAGATGGTTTAACGAATTAGCAAGGTTGGCAAGAGCCGAACCGAGATCGATTTCTTTCACAGCATCTTCTGTGCAGAAGATTATTGAACGTACATCGGCGAGTTTGTTGCCCGCGGCGATCGCTTCCAGGTCGGGATGAGTGGTTGGAACATAGAGCGATGCGCCAAGCGCTGGAAAATTAAGCATCGGTCGCACTCCTAATCACGGCGATGGCATTGAGGGGTAGGGTAAAGCGTTCCTCAACTAGCACATTCTTTTCCTGGGCGAGCGCAATCAAGTGTTGAACGGCCTGCTGATTGCTGTCGCGTATGATCAGCCGCTCGGGAAGGCGACGCAATAGGACACGCGTGGCTTCGCCGATCCCCGGTTTGATGAGGTTGAGATCGGCGATTCCATAGCGCCGCATCTCATCAGCAATGAAGTAATCGCTCTTCTGCGATTGGGCAAGCCTGTTGACAATGTCACTGCGGGATGGTTGAAGATTCTCAGCATGCATGCGAGTGGCAATGCGAACAATCTCATCGACAAACCAGACGGAGAGGTCCTGATCCGCGAATTCGGAGAAGAGAACGCAACCGTGGTAGTCCAGTCGGCCAATGGATTCGTTTAGAATCGAGCGGCTGACAAGCCCGGAAATAGTGGCATTGAGAATGGAGGAAGGAATAAGGTAGTCTTCAACAGTGGCCGCGCAGTGGGCCTTCCCTGCCAAGTCTGAAAGCACATAGAGGTTGGGACGAATACACGTTTCCCGGTCCCGGTTGTAGTCAGCGACCGTCCTGTTTAGCTCGGCGGCAATTACTCCCTTGCCGGTCCACCCATCGATAAACACGATGGATTCAGGGGCGGCGCCGCGGGAGAGGATAGTGTCCAGCGCGTTGGCATCGATGCCTCGATCACGGATGATCGAAACCGAATAGTGGGAGATGGCTTTGCCTGTTAGAAGGCGCAACAGATGCCCAAGAATGGCACCCACTGGCGTACCGGCTCGCGCCAGGGAGACCAGCGTCGGCTGATCCCCGATTTGTTCGCGTATGAGCGTAGCCAGAACTAGGCAGTCGCGCGCCATTCTGTCGCGGTTCAACTCGTGTGCCTCAATGAACAACCGGCGATAGCGTTCGGACGGCAATTTCTCGGGAGATAACATTTCGCTGTAGTGCCGTTCTCCTGACTGAATCAAGCGTTCTTTCTCCAGCATCGACTCAATCAGAGTCATGGGAATGGGCTTGAGGAGAAACTCAACGTCCTCACGACGGTAGCTTCCGTGAAAACTCATTGCAGTGCTCCGAATCTTTGGCTTGCGATTTGGCTGGTGGAGGGGACTATCATGTAGTCGCAGGCGGCGATGAAATTGAGATCGACTAGACTATCGCCCATGCCGAAGGTGAGTATTTCGCCATGTTGGGCGACATAACGTTGGTGTAGATAGGCTACGGCGTTGTGTTTGTCGAGCCACCGCGGGATAAGAGCGAGATTATTGGTGTTGGTGTGGATGAGCAAGTCTGGAAGTTCTCGAAGGTCGCGCGAGCGAACGCAAAACTCGGCAGCCGCTTCGACCGCGGCGACGTCGCCGGATTTGGATTTGGCAACTACATAGAATGGGATTCCGAAGTCGCTAATGAGCCGAACGCGAAGATCAAGTTGCAGGCAGTCGCTTTTGACCGAGAGAGCTCCTACCCAGGCGTGCAAGTCTGCTTCGGACTGACGGGCCCGGTCGCGGCTGACTTCAAGCCACGCTTCATCCGGTGTGCCATCAACGTTGAGAACGATGCCCCCATAATTGAGAACCGCTTCGGCGACAAAGGGGATATGCACACGTTGGAAGGCATCGTGATTGCGAGCAGTCACCGGAATCAAGGTCATTTCGCGCAGAAATAGCTGTAGGGCGGCCTGCTGTTTTGGATTGGCATAGGAAATTGGCGAACCGTCGGCGAGGTAAGCAAGTGGAAGCCAGTCGTCGAGCGGATTGGACTTGCGATGACTCTGAAACAAGGTGTCGTCCAAATCAGCAAACAGGATTTTCTTCAATCTCTAGCTCCGAACGGAAATGCAAAAGTCGCGCGCCAAGTTGGCGCGCGACGGCGATTAGACTTGGGGTGGGGCCTGTCTCATGGCAAATGAATACGTGATCGTATTTATCTGCATCGCAGTTGTATAGGTGGTTGGGTATGCCCTCGCCGTAATTGTCCGTAAAGGTCAGTGCCTTCTTGATCGGCCCCCAGGTCACGATAGGGGATCGGGTTGTCGCGTGCATGAAAACTTTGGCGCTGGTAACTTCCTTTAGTTCTCGCGCCAGCACGAACGCCGCGTGCATGAATTCCCCTGTTCCCAAGACAAGCACTGAATCAGTGGGGCAAATCCCTTGGCCGATGCTTTCAATGCGGTCTCTCGGTAGGGTCAAATATGTGCTTCGCCCGAGTCGCCCAAACCCATGATCGACGATTGTTGGAGCCCTGCCGCAGAGCGCTTGAGCAGCTAGTGGTTCGGGGGCAACCTGGCGATTTGGGACGAATTGCCATTGCCCATAGAGGAGGGCGCCGATACTCAACTCGGCATCGAACTGCGCAGCCAGTCGCGCCTTGTTGGTCGGTCCGCTAAAGTCTGTAATGGCGGCCAGGTGTACGTGAGCAATAGCGGGTATGTGGACCCGGCAGGCTCGCACTAGATTGGCAAAGGTACTTCCGGTGCTGATCTCGTCATCAATCAGAACCAGCGATCGAGCGTATTGAAATCGCTGTGCAAGAATTGGGTCCGCGGGTTGATAAAACCATTGTAGTGGTGCGTGACTGTGAGACTCCTCGAAATTGATCGGTAGGCCGCTCTGTACCTGATAGCGCGTGGTATGCAGGAATACGGACTCTTGACAGGGGTGGGCGCGCTGCCATGCTTCAAATACGCCTTGGCCGAGGCAGGTTGCCGTCTCCGCCATACCGATGAAGATCACCGGTTGTGGCAGTTCGGGAATGTGGCGAGCTAGGCGTTCATGAACATCTTCCATCGCCATTGGGGCAACCGGAAGGTGTTTTCCAAGGACGTGCGAAAGGAACAAGAATGCGCGCTTGGGGTTGTGCCTCGCACCCAGGCTGAACAGGGTTTGCGGAGCCATTTCGGCATGCTCAACGGTGACCTCGATGCGCCCCATGGGTAGATCGTCACACATTAGCATGTCCGCAGCGAATGTGGCGGCGAGGGGGGTCACGACAGTGCAGTTGCCTGATTGTATTCCGCCACCCGAAGGCCGGTAGTTACAGGAGGTATCTCGATCGCGTCGTAACCACGATCAAACCCAAGTAGTCCGAGATAGGGGAGGTTGGGCCCGGAAAGGCAGGCCATGCCGATTCCACCGGACATACGCGGATTCACTTCGAGAATGCGCAGCCCCTGCTTGCCTTCGCGAAACTGAATATTGACATAGCCATTCAACCAGAACTGAGCCACGACCGCACGACAGGCGGCCTGGATATCGTCGCGCGGATCGATGACTTGGCCCCCGGCAATCTCGGGCGGTTTACGCCGGGCAATAGCGCATTTGAGCTTGCCTTGGTCCGCGATGCAGTCAACACTGAATTCGCTGCCGCCAAGGTATTCCATTACCAGCATAGTAGGAAATTCGCCTTGAGTGGCCAACATGGTTCGCAGCGAGGCGAGGTCAATCTGGTAATCGTGGCCACCCGAAAATAGGTCGAAAGCGCTTCGATCCTCGCGGATGCGGCGAAACCCGATCCCGAAGACAGACACCGATGGCTTTATGCACAGCTCTCCGTGATTCGCGGACAGTTTGGCATAGGCATCTTCAAACTCACCGGGCGTCGAGCAGGGGATGCACGCCGGCGTAGGAGCCTCATCGCAACGCACCAGATTGTAGAAAAGGCTCTTGTTGTGAATTTTGTCCAAGTTGTTTCGCGTGGTGCAACTCATGATCTGAGTTCCAGCATTGCGGAAGCGCTCGTGTGCATCCGAAAGAAGCGCAGCTTCTTTGCCGGGAATGAAGATGTCGATTCCGTGGCGGACGCAGAACTTCTCGCACCAGTCGATGTATTCCGCCCCAATCACCTTTGACGGCTCATCGAAAAATTGGTGCGCAGCTGTTTTGACAAGCGCATGCGGGTTTGGGCTGGACGCTACAAGTTCGTAGCGCCCCTCGGTATCTGCCTTACGAATGAGACTCAAGGCTGAGTGAACCGAAGAGAATGTCTTGTTGAACCAGACTCTCATGCGCTGCCCTTTGTCAGATGTGCGGGAGGATTTGCGGCATCAAATCATTAAAGGTCCGACCGGCCCCGTTTTCGCCAATCGCGTGCATCTTCCATTCGCCGTTGTGGCGATACAACTTCGCCATGATCTGTGCTGAGTGGGAACCTTGAACGCTCAAGTCATAACGGGCAATTTCCTTGCCAGTGGACTTATCCACGAGGCGGCAGTAGGCGTTCTTGACTTGAGAGAAGTCCTGCCCAGTGAAAGAATTAACCGTAAAAATGAGCGACTTCACATTGGCCGGGACCGAATTCAGATTTACGATGATCTGCTCGTCGTCGCCATCGCCGTCGCCGGTGCGATTATCCCCGGTATGCTGGATGCTGCCATCGCGACTGCGCAATTGGCGAAACCAGACCGAATCGAGCATGCCGCGGTTTTCGTCAAAGAGAAGACAGGATGCGTCGAGGTCGATCGCCTTGGCGCCACCACCGAATCCGAATAGGCCCTTCTTCGCTATGGCGTCCCAGCCCAACCCCATCACGACTGCTGTCAGATCGCCGCCGCCATCCTTCGAAAGACTGATTTTCTGGCCCTTTTGCAGATTTACAGACATGGTTATTCCTTAGTGGTGTGTCGATTAAATGAAGGTCTTGATGTCAAGATTGAGGGATCGGCAGATCTGGTCGAGCGCTTGTTGCTCTGCGCTGTCGAAATGTCCGTCCGCGTTGGCAATTGCCAGGCATACCCTCACAATCAAATGAGCCTCGGGTTTGTCCTTGAAGACTGCAATTTTCTGCAGTGCTTCGCCAGATGCGATGGTGGCGTCAAACTCGAAGCGCGTCAGGTATTGGTTGAAGGACTCGATCACCTTGTCGGTGTCAAAAACGCTAAGTTGCTCGGAATTGCGAACGTAGCCCATGAGCTTTTGCTTTTCGGAGGGAGATACCTCGCCATCGGCGTAAGCAATCATGGTCGAGCCTGCAACAATGGCCTGCAGGAGTTCCTTGGATCGGAATTTCTTCAATTCCAATTTCATGGACTGCGTGACATCGAGGACGGACTTCTTGAGGGTATCTAATATGGACATTTTGAGGTGGCTTTCGTATGGGAAATGGCTAGGTGTTGGAGATCACGAACTCTTGATGCCTAGCTTAGTTCTCAGCCAGGAAACAAGACCGGTGCGGTTGCGAGAACACACGATGACGCGACCTTGCCCAGAGAATTTCAGGACGATGCCTTCGCCGCTGGTAACACTATTGACCAGGTTGCCAAGCAAGCCTTGGTTCTGACTGGTCGAAGCCACCAGTTCATAACGAAGACTGCTGTCCCACGCGACTACGTGGCCGTTGTCGATAATGACGCTCTTGGCCGTGGTGACATCCAGGGAGAAAATCGATCCAAACCCGGACACTACCAACTTGCCAGTGCCGCTAGAGCGACCGATAAAGAACCCACCGGTCCCGCCAAATATTGCGTTGCCCAAACTTTGCATTTGCGCCGTGACTTGCACGCCCTGGGTGGCAGCTACATAGGCCTCATCGGACACGCAGTATTGCACTGTACCGACGTCAAGGACTTCCATGCCTCCAGGCAAGTTAGGCGATAGTAGGCAGTCGCCATCGCCGCGGACAGCCGTGATCTGCTGTTGGAAAAAACTTTCGCCGTTGGCGAGTCGACGCATCACGGCTTGGAATAGCCCGCCCTGCATGCGACCCTTCAGATCCAGTGCCTCCTCCATCATCACCATGGCATCACTTTCGCAGAAGATCGATTCACCTTTGGTGAGCGAGACATGGAGGATCGGGTCAACGTCACCAGTTACGACAAATGCAGACATTTATATTTCAACTCAGAGTTTTTCGATTGCTAAAACATGTCGTGGCTTCAGGTCAGATTGACCCAGTCCGGGCATCTACAGTGAGATGAGGAACTTGGTGTCCGAGAGGCCTGTGTCGGCAAATTTGAAGAGTTGGCAGCGTGATAGCGTGTCCATGGTTCGTATGAAAGTTGTGCGAGGAGCACGGCGATGGGCGCCGTGCTGGTCGAATTTAGGCGTTTACGCCGAAGCTTTTAGCCAAGGGGCCGAGGCCGCCTTGGAAGCCTTGGCCGATAGCCTTGAATTTCCAGTCGCTGCCATTTCTATATATCTCGCCGAAGATCATAGCCGTTTCCACGGACGCATCTTCCGACAAGTCGTATTTGGCGACTTCGACGTTGTCCGCCGCGTTGACGCAGCGGACATAGGCCGAGTTGACCATGCCGAAGTTTTGCTTCCGCGCGACGGCATCGTGAATTGTCACGCAAACTGCAATCTTGTGGATGTCGGCCGGAACCTTGGAAAGGTCCACTATGATCGATTCATCGTCGCCCTCGCCATCGCCGGTACGATTGTCGCCGGTATGCTCGATTGAGCCATCGGTGGACTTGGTTTGGTTGTAGAAGATGAAGTCCGTGTCACCACGAACTTTTCCTGCCTCGTTCAGTAGGAAGGCGCTTGCGTCAAGATCGAAGCCATCCCCATCGGTTGCGCGCACGTCCCAGCCTAAGCCAACCAGCATCTTCTTCATGCCTGGAGCTTCCTTGCTTAGATTGACGTTGCCGCCCTTTTGCAGACTGATTGCCATACTGTAGATCTCCTTCTGGTTGAGTAAAATTAAGCAACGGTCACGCCGTGTTGCATGCACAGCGCGTACAAACCTCCTGCATAACCTTGGCCAACAGCCCGGAACTTCCATTCGCTGCCGCGCCGGTAAATTTCCCCGAAAACCATGGCTGTCTCGGTTGAGTAGTCTTCGGAAAGGTCGAAGCGAAGCACTTCTTGGTCGCTATCAGAATTGACGAGGCGGACGAAGGCATCCAGAACCATCCCGAAATTTTGCTTGCGTGCCTCTGCATCATGAATGGTTACGGCGATGACTAATCGGTTGATGTGCGCTGGCACCTTGTCGAGAGCAACCTTGATGGCTTCATCGTCGCCGTCGCCGTCGCCAGTACGGTTATCTCCTGTGTGCTCGACTGAACGACACGGAGAGTGCAATTGGTTGTAGAAGACGAACCAATCGTCATTCTGTACCTTACCGTTTTCGCCAAGCATGAACAGGCTAGCATCAAGGTCGAAATCAGCGCCGTCGCTTGCGCGGGCATCCCAACCGAGCCCAATCAATACGTTTTTGAGGTTGGGGTCAGTTTTTGAGAGCGAGACGTTCTCGCCTTTCTTCAGGGACACAGCCATTTAAACAATCTCCAATTGAAAGGTTAGACGCTGTCACACATAACAGATGGTCTGCACGGAACGACTCGTAGTTCAAGCGCCAAAGGGGTGACATGCCAAGATTTTCCGGCAAAGTACCCACGACCAAGGTGTCGCTGAGAGTACTTTGCGGATCGCCTGCATGATGGTGGGAAAAGTGCAAATTTGCATGTGAATTAATTCACACGAATGGGAAAATTAGTCATTATTGCAGACCCTTGCAGTTTATTATAATGAAATATGAAATTGCCGTAGAAAACCGCGTAGCCATCACTTCATGTACATCATTTGCACTGCATGGTAAGCAAAGTGTGTATACCATGCGAGAATTGTAGAGAAAACATTTCGAATGGCATATAGTTATTTTGAATTTTCGATATACAAACATGAGTCATGCCGAATCCATTCAACTAGTAGCTCTGGCGTTCATTTGTTCTTGTGCCAATGGATGGGAAAACCGATCTGCGGCGAGGGTGCTTGTGCCCTTGGGGTTGGTTCGCGCGACTTCAGCTTCATTCTTCCCGTGCGATTGGCTCGAAAAAGCGCATGGAGCATTGCATGACACTGGTCATCACCTTAACGCTTAACAACACACAAGGACTGAAACATGCGCCGACTTCCCGTATATCTCGTGATCGACACGTCTGGGTCGATGTTTGGCGAGCCTATTGAGGCCGTCAAGAATGGCCTACAGATGCTTGTCAGTAGTTTGCGTCAGGATCCCTACGCGCTCGAAACTGCGTACGTGTCGGTCATTACATTTTCGAGCGAGGCCAAGCAAATGGTGCCGCTAACGGAGCTTGCCCAGTTCCAGACACCAGAACTTATTGCCTCAGGTACAACAGCCATGGGCGGGGCGCTTTCCTTGTTGGCCGACTGTATTCAGCGAGAAGTCCAGAAGGGTAGCGCGGAGCAAAAAGGAGACTGGAAACCTGTCGTGTTCATGCTTAGTGATGGCGCGCCAACTGACGATCTGGACAAGGGCATCAAGGCGCTTGCTACGGTGAAGACAGGTGCCTTTGTTTGTTGTGCGGCCGGTCAGTCCGCAGACACCAATTGTTTGAAGAGGATCACGGAGATCGTTGTCAATCTTGATACGGCCGATTCGACTTCGATCAAAAGCTTTTTCAAGTGGGTCTCGTCGTCGATATCAGTGTCTAGCCAGAAGATCGAGCAGGGTAAGAAAGAAGTCGCGGGTTTGGAGGATCTACCGCCACCGCCGCCCGAAGTCAATGTCGTCATTTAAGGGGAGAGAAGAATGGCTGTCAGTCTGAAGAAAGGCGAAGGCATCAGCCTGCGCAAGGATGGCGAATTTGATTTGTCCATGGTGACTATGGGACTTGGCTGGGACGTGGCCGAGCCGAAGAAGGGGTTAATCGGATCAATTTTTGGCAAGAAGGATGAGGATTACGACCTCGATGCTATCGCTTTTCTCCTTGGCAAGGATGGCAAGGTTCATAACCTTGGCCAACAGGGAAACAACGGAACGCCAACTTTGGTTGATGGCGATGTGGTTTTTTACAATTCCCTCCGGCATCGATCCGGTGCTATTTGGCTGACTGGCGACAACCGTACTGGGGCCGGTGACGGAGATGATGAGCAGATTGTTGTTAAACTTGACAGCATGCCGCCGCAGTACGAAAGCATTATCTTTGTGGTTTCCATCTACGACGGCAAGAATAAAAAGCAGTCTTTTGGCAACGTTCAGAACGCATTCATCCGCGCCGTTGATGCGCGCGGAAAGGAGATGTGTCGATTCAATGTGAGCGGGAATGCGACGTTCGATCGCTTCTGCTCCATGACGTTCGCGGAGGTTACGCGTCAAGGTGCGGGATGGACTTTTCGGGCGATCGGCAATCCCCATGAAACAGATCGTTTTGTTGATGTGCTGCGTTCGTATGTATAAGGCGCACCTATGACCCGTCGTCTTCTGACCTATTTATGCATTGACACGTCAGGGTCTATGAATGGGGAGCCAATCGTAGCCGTCAATGCTGGGTTGCAGGCTTTGCTGACGTCGCTACGTAGTAATCCTTACGCTCTCGATAGTGTGCACCTGTCAATCACCACCTTTGATTCCGAAATCAAGTTGGTGCTACCTATGACTCCGGTGGCAGATGTCATGTTGCCGGAGATTGCCTGCCCAAAGTCCGGCGCCACGCTACTCGGGGCGGCGCTCGAACATATCTGTGACCAAGTGCAGCATGATATCCATAAATCGAGCGCGACCGAAAAGGGCGACTGGAAGCCGATTCTGGTGATCCTCACCGATGGTAAGCCGACTGATACCCTGGCATACAGCGGTGTCATACCGCGACTGCAGGCCTGTGGCTTCGCTAAGATTGTGGCCTGTGCGGCCGGCTCCAAGGCGGACCCGTCGCAGTTGAAGCGCCTGACTGACGCCGTTGTCAGCCTCGATACAATGGATGCAATAAGCTTCAGTAAGTTCTTCGAATGGGTGTCTGCAACGTTCAGCAAAGACAGCCAGAGTCGTGGCGCTACCAGTTCTCCTGAGCTGCCGCCACCGCCACCTGAACTAAACATCGTGCTTTGACCGGAGGTCGCATGCGTCGCCTACCCGTTTTTCTCATCATTGACGTTTCCGAAAGTATGGCTGGGGACAATTTGCGCAGCCTGCAGGATGGTATCGCGCGGCTCATAAAGACGCTGCGCACAGATCCTTACGCGCTGGAAACCGCTTACCTTTCGGTGATCGCTTTCGCTGGCCGTCCCAAGACACTGACCCCGCTCGTTGAACTGGTTGCGTTCTACCCGCCGCGTCTGCCGCTGGGGTCCGGTACGTCAATCGGCGCTGCTCTGGAACATCTGATGAGCGAGATCGATCGCAACGTCAAGCGCTCGACCCCAGAGGAAAAGGGGGACTTCAAACCACTGGTCTTCCTCATGACTGACGGCAAGAGCACCGACGATATGAGTACGGCACAGATGCGTTGGAAGCGTGATTACGCCGGGCGGGCCAACCTTGTGGCCATTGGAATCGGACCTTATGCGGCGCTGGAGGGGTTGTCGAGCATTTCTCCCAACGTGCTGCGCATCGAGAGCTCCACCGAACAGGATTTCAAGAAGTTCATCGACTGGGTCAGCGCGAGTGTCAGTACACAGAGCCGCAGTATCGGCACTGGTGAACCTCCCAAAGTTAGCCTCGCCAAGGTTGACGAGTCGGTGATGAAGAAGATCGAATCCATCGCACAAGCCGCGGCAGTTGACGAAGACTTTGTCATCGTCTCGGGTAAGTGTCAAACATTGAAGCTTCCCTATCTGCTCAAATACGAGCGAGCTAAACATGCGGTGGAGACCTCTGACTTTCGTGTTGATACCACGCTTTACAACCTGATCGGCGTGTACCCAGCGGAGAAAGACTTTGATGAGTTGTCCGACCTGCGCGCTAATACTCGGACCGTCAATACTGAAATGTTGATTGGTAACCCGGGGTGCCCGCATTGCGGGGCACCATATGCCTTCGCCGCGTGCGGCTGCGGGCAGATATTCTGCGCCAAGGGTGAGGGAAAGGCAGTTTGCCCTGGATGCAATCAGGAAGTACAAATGGGCCGTGCCGAAGGTAATTTCGATGTTGCGCGCTCGCGAGGGTAAGGTATGCACGAACTTCGGACGAGCTACCTGGTTAAGCTCCTAGGCGCTGATGCAGCAAAGGATATTGCGGCCTTTTTGCTAGATCCAATGGTTGCTAAACATTTTGAAATAATGGAAAAGGGGCTGCGGGCCGATTGGCTCAGATTTATGAGCACTGAAGCGCCGAAGTCTGCAATACAACAGTGGGTGGCACCACCGTTGGAAGGTGCTGCGGCCACTCCTCGGCACCCATGCGGGGGTTTGGATGAAAACCCAGTTATCCCGAATACGGCTGTTTCATCAGTTGACCATTTTCTGCCCTCCTCAGTGATGCCCACGGACGGAAACTCCCAAGCGAAAGAGGTGTTGCAGGAAATGGCTCAAGCAGCCAACTTGCCAGAGATCCCAATGCCACAAACACCATCCGCACCCAGCGAGCCCCCTACGGAGCCTGGGGAAAATGCACCTGTACCACAGCCCCTACCTGTGACTCCGATAAAGGATCGTGGGCCTCTTGCGTTCAAGCTACGCAATGCTCGTCAATCAGAGCCTTACACCGATGGGATTGCCTACGATTCGGGTAATGCACAAATTTGCCTGGTTAATGTGGAGTTGCCTGCGGAACTGGGGTTGGCCTGTAATCTGAACTCGATGATGGTCGAGGGCACTCCCACAATAAGTGGCGAATTCTCGATTAATGTCTGCTACCGCTGGGCAGACGATTCTCAAATGACAGATCGTTCCGGAAAAGTAACTCTGTACGTCAATCCCGATCCGAAGTCTCTGTGGAAAAATCAGGAATCGGATCGGAGCGACCCGATGTGGAAAGAGGATGAAGCGGCGCAAATCGTTTGTGGCGAAGAGCGGCGCATTATTGCCGCCCGCAAGCGAGGCCGGTCGCACGCCCATGTGGGAAGTTGCTGCGACGACGATTTCTACCTGCAGCACAATTCCGATCAGGGTTGGTATGTGGCTATCGTCGCTGATGGCGCTGGAAGCGCAAAGGCCTCGCGCCAAGGTTCGCGCGTTGCGGTCAGGGCAGCAGGAAGCTTTCTAAAGGACGTTTTCGCTGGTGAGGGTGGAGAGAAGGTGGCCACAGCTGTGGCTGCCGTCCAAGTTGCGACCGAAGAGGGTCGAGAGAATGCACGGCGCGTACTCCACAACGCCCTCTATGTCACGGTCGGGCACGCGGCTCACCGGGCGATGAAGGCATTGTTCGATGAAGCGCAGGCACGGCCAGACATCATTGGGTCGGTGAAAGACTTGTCAACTACCTTGCTCATTGGTGTGGCCCGCAAATTCGGTACGCAGTGGTTGTGCGCTGCCTACTGGGTCGGCGATGGCGCCGTAGGAGTGTATCGGCAAGGGAGTGAAATCCAATTGTTGGGTGAAGTAGATGCTGGCGAATATTCAGGCCAGACTCGGTTCCTCGATGCAAATGAAGTTTCCCAAGAGGCTCTACTAAAACGCACTCGTTTCACCTTGTGCGATGACTTCACAGCGTTCTTGCTGATGACCGATGGGGTGTCTGATCCGAAATTTGAGACCGAATCCCGGCTTGCGGACATTTGCGCGTGGGACACGTTATGGGATGACCTTCATGCTGGTGCAGGGCTGTCCTCAACGGACGAACACCCGGACCAGAAACTTCTTGAATGGCTGGATTTCTGGTCGCAGGGCAACCACGACGACCGCACCATCGCATTGATCTACTGAGGACAGCAATGGCCGCCGATATTGTGACGCTCACCGCAAGCGATGGTTGCACCGTACGCTTCATCAATGAAGTTAAGGCGCAGGGCGGTGTTAAGGATGTGATGTTCAGCCCTGAGGGCAACTACGTAGTTGCTTTTTTCCGCGATAAGGCCGAAGCCGCTGCGCGAGACCGCCTACTTGAGATTACTGGCCGCTATCGCGAAAAGATATTCAACCAGGAGGGCGGTGAGTACCTCAAGAAGTTGTACTGTTGGCCGACGTCCGTGGTGGAGCACGATGGGCGGCTCGGGGTGGTGGTGCCGTTCTATCGGGACTGTTTCTTCTTTGAGCATGGATCTAAGAACGATGACATGCTGGGTATTCGCAAGAAGGAAAAGATTGGCAAGTGGTTTGCCACGCCAACCCATCGGGCCAAGTTCCTCGATCAGCGTGAGTTGGGGGACTGGATGCGCCATCTCAAGGTGTGTGTGATGCTGGCGCGGGCAGTTCGACGCATGCATATGGCTGGCCTGAGCCACTCCGACCTGGGCTATAACAACTGTCTCATCGATCCGACCACCGGCCAGGCATGTCTGATCGATATAGACGGGTTGGTAGTTCCGGGCAAACACCCCCCGGCGGTGATCGGCACGCCAGATTTCATTGCTCCAGAAGTTGTGATGACGACGTATTTGCCGAAAGATGATAAGAACCGAAAGCTGCCATCACGCACAACCGACCTACACGCCCTTGCTGTGTTGATCTACATGTACCTTCTCTACCGCCATCCCTTGCGGGGTGATAAGGTTCATGATCAGGATGACTCCCAGCGCGATGAAGAGTTGCTGATGGGGGCCAAGGCACTCTTTGTTGAGCATCCGACGGACAAGTCAAATCGCATCAAGTCAGGCAATGCCAAGCCGAGCGAATTGCCCTGGAAAAACACAGATCGCATTCCATACAGCATTACCGGGCCCTATCTTTCGGCGCTGTTTGAACGCGCCTTTCTCGATGGGTTGCATGATCCAGCAAAGCGCCCGACCGCCGACGAATGGGAAACGGCGCTGGTTAAGACGGTGGATATCCTGCAGCCGTGCGCGAATCCGAACTGCGAGCAAAAATGGTATGCCTTCGACAATAAACGCGCGCCTAAATGCCCGTTCTGTGGAACACCGCATCAGGGCAAGTTGCCGGTGTTGAACCTCTATTCGTCGCATACTAAGGGAAAGTTTGTTCCGGACAACCATCGCGTCATGGTCTTCAACGGACAGTCTGTTTTCCGCTGGCACGAGAATCGGTTCATCTTCCCCAACGAAAAAACATCTTCAGATGACTCGCAGCGAGTCGGCTATTTTGTTGAGCACAAGGGAGTTTGGTATCTGGTCAACGAACGATTGCCACGGATGCGCGACGTCCGTGCTAATCAGGATGTGCCGATTGGGGGCAAAGTGGCACTCGATGAAGGGGCCCAAATTCTCCTTTCTCAAGAACCAGGTGGGCGGCTGCTCGTTGTGCAGATGTCTGGAACGTAGAGAATCCAGAACTTCACTGAATCCCCACGGGGGCAGGCTATTTCATAATTGGACGAGGTCGCAGTATGGAAAGCGAAAAAGCGCTATCACGCGGACAACGTATCGAGGTGGGAGATCTTGGGTTGGGTGCTCAACCGTTCCTCGTAGATATGAACATTGAGGCGGGTGGTTTGGTTGTCGATGCTGCTTGCTTCGGTCTCGACAGTGGCCGCAAGTTAGCTGATGAACGCTACATGATCTTTTTCAATCAGCTAGAGAGTCCTTGCGGTGGTGTCAAACTCGTCAGTCCTCACTGTTTTCGTTTTGCCTTGGACCGTCTCCCAACGTCAATCGATGCAATGGTGGTGACACTGGCGATAGACGGTTCGGGTGTGATGAGTGCCTTGGGTGGCAGTGTCGCCAAGATTTGCTCCGGAGCTGGCACCACGGTCGCCAATTTTGCGTTTAATGGAACCATGTTCAAGGGAGAACGGGCGATAATGCTCATCGAGTTATATCGCAAGGCGGGCCAGTGGCGCATGAGTCCCGTTGGCCAGGGCTTCAACGGCGGGCTCGATGCGTTAGTGCAGCACTTTGGAGGCACGGTGGTGGCTAGGACCAGTGACGCACCGGTTCCGCCGCCTCCATTGCCAAAGGTTTCGTTGTCCAAGATAACTTTGACCAAAGCCAACCAGAAGCATCGCATCTCCTTGGAGAAGGCGGCTAGTGCGCCGCATAAAATTACGGTCAAGGCAACGTGGACCGACAATGGCGATGGCGACGATGACAACGACGACCTTGATCTGCGCGTAGGTATCCTTCTCCCATCGGGAAAAATGACCTTTATTCAGGCGCCGGATCGTTCCGGATACTTTGATGCCAGTCCCTATGTCCGTCACCTGGGTGACGTGACCAGCGCCTCGATGGCAGCTCCCGCAATGGAGGTTGTGGAAGTGAATCCAAAGATCAGTCAGCTGCTGGGAGGCCCGGTGGCACTTGTCTTCAGTGTCTATTCGGCGCTGGCCAACGGCGCAGTATCCGTCGGTTCAATGGCTCCCAAGATGGTCATGGAGTATGGTGGCCAAGTGGTCGAGTGCGCTTTTGACTTCAAGAATTCCGCAGCCGCCCGCAAATCGAACATCTACACTTATGTGATCGGAGTGGTGGAGATTGACGGTGATTCGATTGTTCTCTCGCCTTCTGGGCAGACTACCGATCCGGACATGGAGTGGACGCCGTGGCTGACGCGTGCCG
Source organism: uncultured Chloroflexia bacterium (assembly GCA_963754615.1). Taxonomy (GTDB): domain Bacteria; phylum Chloroflexota; class Anaerolineae; order Anaerolineales; family UBA4823; genus CAVVUF01. Next base: position 32,384 of record CAVWGW010000007.1, read on the forward strand.
GTTCCACAGTAAAGGTATCCATGGACGGCCCAGCGGTATTCAAGGGAAACATGGAGCAAAAAGCGGCTGAGTTAAATGTTCATAATCCGCGTCGCTATTCGTGAAAGGTAAATGACTGAGCAGTGCCTACTGCATACGGAATTGAAGCAAGCTGAAATTGCTGGCTATTACCGTGGCTAACAATATCAACAATTTAGTCCGTGTAAGTTGATATCAGTAGAGGTGGCCGACGAGTCCGCGGTTGAACGGGTTCTTGATTCCCGCGAGATAAAGCCAGCCTTTGTCGGTCGCGATGCGGGTGATTTCAGTGGCCCAGACCTTGTTGGGTGCGTGACGCCAGCGTGCCGATTCGGCAGGTTCGGTGCCACAGTCAGATTGTGTTTTGAGCCGTGGTCGCCTTGAATTTCCACGTCTGCCGGCAACGTAGCCTCAGCTTCTTGCAAGTCCACATGCTACGACGACAATTGTCATTTTGCTCCTAGCCAAACGTGAGGCACAAAATCAAGTCTATGACCATGAACCATACCCATCGGCTAATCCTGACAGCTTCGATTTCAATCGCCGTACTAACCCTAAGCGGATGCGCGAGCCGTGGATATGATCGTGTGTGCGATTGGTGTGACGACGCGAGTCAGGCCCAGCTAAGAAAAGATGTGGCCGAATGTAACGCGATTGCAGAAGCCAAGGTCCCCAACGTTTCATTTACTCGCAAGACCGGGAGAATCATTACCACACACGGTTCGACCACATGCTCCACGAACAAGCGGGGAGAAACAACCTGCTCCACGGGATCAAGCTACACCTACCCGGAAGAAGCATCGGTCGACGCCACGAACTACCAAATGCGCAAGGAGGTATTCGATAAATGTGCTGATGCCAGAGCAAAGAACTATCGCCCGAAAGCCCTCCCCGCCAAGGCTGCCAGTAGCCCGGCAAGCACTCCAGCAGTGGCCCAGTCGTTCAAGGCACCGCAGGAGGCGCTGCAAAAACCAAAGAAGGCTACTGACGAGGGCATGCTGCTTGCCAATAAGGCCTTTGATTCCGAGTTCGGACCCGCCAACAAGGTTAGCGATTGCCACCGCGTCACTGCAACCGACCAGAATGGCATAGGCACGTACTGTCTCAAGCCGGCAACAGCCCAGAAGATCAGCAACGATGGGCGTGACCGGTACTTCATCCTGGGATTAGGAGAGCGGATCGGCGCAAATGGCGAGCCTGAATCAGCCCATGCGTACGCAGGACTCGTCGTCGCGATGGTTGTCGAAGCCACTGGCGGAAAACTTATAGTGGACGCCAAAAGCCACGATTTGACCTATGGATCGTGGGGCGCAGCGCCCGGCAATTGGACATTGACCCGACTTGGCGCTGACACATGGGGTTGGGTAAATCAGTGGGATTCCTGCAGTTCGGCACAATGCGTCGGATCCTTGGTCGTTCTGACTCCTGTCGGTAATCGCATCTATGACACTGCCACAGAACTTCCGGCCGGAATGTCTGATGAGATGTTCGAACTCAAGTCGGTGAGCGTGGAGGTCATGTTCGATAATCGAGACATGAACAACAAATACTATCCAATTCGCCTGAAGGTAACCGAGACTAAAAACGACAAGACCCCCGAAGTACGTTACGTCACGGCGGTGTTTAGTCAATCGTCCAATCGATACAAGCTAAAGGAGTTTCCATGAAACCTGATCTCTATACCAAGGCCGTCCTGACGGTCATCGCCAGCTGCCTGGTCTATTTTGTGGTGCAGGATGTGACGCCGATCAAGGACGCTCACGCGCAGTCCGGGGGCGTGGTCGATGTGAATATCGTCAAGATTGATGGATCGCCGATCCGCTATTCATCGGTAGCGCTTCCGGTCAGGATCGCCAAGTAACTTTGGCGCAATCCGTCATGCGATTATTGATCCGGCCTGATTTATCCGTGATTCATGCTGCATATTTTACACGCGCATCCTGGAAGAACTTTCTCACCCGCTCGGGTGATTTTTCCAACGACTGCATGTGCTCAGTTGCGGCGGCTTTCAACTTGGCCTTGGTGCGTACCGGAACCCTTGTATAAAGCGCCTGTTTCAAATCGGCGTTGAGCCGTTCTTCCGGGTTGAGTTCCGGGCTGTAACTGGGTAGATAGAACAATTCGATCTTGTCCTTACGCTCCTCTATCCAAGCCTTGACCGGCTTGCTGTGATGTACCCGCAGATTGTCCAGAATCAGGAACACCTTTCTGCCTGCGTCCTTGATCAAGGCTTCCAGAAACTCAATCAGCTTGTCCGAGTTGAACGACTCATCAATGATCATCCAGCGCGTCTTGCCCTGATTGGTGACGGTGGCGATCATCGACAATTTCTGCCGCGTTCCACCTACCGCAAAGGTCACCGGCGTTTTTCCGGCCGGTGCGTAACCGCGGCCACGCACGTCAGTATTCACAACCGCCGTTTCATCGCCCCAGTGAATCTCAGCGCCTTCAGACTTGGCAAGCTTCTCAATCTCTGGGTATTGCTCGTCTAGCCATGCCTGCACAGCCTCTGGCCGTTGCTCATAAGCCTTCTTGATCGGCTTTTGCGGGGCGAATCCCCAGCGCTTGAGGTAGTTACCAACACCGCGCACCGACAACGTGATGCCGCATTCGTGTTCAATCAACTGCATCACCGCAGCCCGGTTCCATAGCGCAAATTCCATCTTCAGTTGTTCGGGCCTGTTACAGATGATTTGCCGTGCAGCACTTCTCGCGACTGCTTGCGGGCGTCTTCTTTTTCCATGCTCGGTATGACACGCTCCGTACCTTAAAGTTCACGTATAATTCTTGCCGAGTCTATAGCGTGACTGGTCAAGCATGCGTAGCGTGCGTACGGTGATATTCACCGTGAAGGCGTCACTTTGGTTGCCCGTTGATATTGCCAACTCCAGATTGAGCAAAATAGAAAAAAGATATTTATTGCGATAGCTGTGGATATACGGGGAAGTCGATGGTGCAAATTTTTTGTTCACCAACTCGAACAGTTCTGAAAACTGGAAAGTTGAGTTCGTCGTCCTTTAGTGCGGCCGTCGTGACCCTTCTATTGCTCCGGCCCGATGAAGTCTTAAGCGGCATACTTGACGCGCCGGTCTTGGAAGTAACTCATGACGCGCTCAGGGTTTTGTTCCAGCATCCTCATATGAGCGCTGGTTGCGTCGCGTAATTTGGCTTTGGTACGAACGGGTAAATGCTTCCCCATCTCTTGTTTGAGATCCGCATTGAGGCGCTCCTCTGGATTGAGCTGAGGGCTATCCCACAGGGACTTCCTTCGGTCGTAGCTGGGCAGATAGAACAACTCAATTTGATCTTTCCTCTCGGCGACCCACGCCTTCACGATCTTGCTGTGGTGAACCCGCAGATTATCCAGAATCAGGAACACCTTTTTGCCGGCATCCTTGATCAAAGCCGCCAAGAATTCAATCAGCTTCTCTGCATCAAACGCATCATCAATAATCATCCAGCGGGTCTTGCCTTGATTGGTTACGGTGGCAATCATTGAAAGCTTTTCTCGGGTGCCGCCCACGGTCATCGCCACAGGCGTTTTACCCGCGGGTGCAAAGCTTCTGCCGCGCACATCGGTATTGACCAGCGCCGTCTCATCGCCCCAATGAATTTCGGCGCCTTCTTCCCTTGCGCGCTGCTCAATGCCCGGGTATTCGCCTTCAAGCCATGCCTGCACAGCCTCCGGGTTTTGTTCATAGGCCCGCTTGATCGGCTTTTGCGGGGTAAAGCCCCAGCGTGCCAAATATTTACCCACGCTGCGAATGTGCAACTTGATGCCGTATTCCTGCTCGATGAGCTGAGCCACCGCTGCCCGGCTCCAAAGGAAGAAATCCATCTTGAGTTGTTCGGGTCGTTTATCAATGATGGTGCGACGAATCGCATCTTCTTGAATCTCGCTCAGACAACGTCCATCGCCACGTGCGCGCCCCCGGCTTGTCGGGCGAATCGCCACCCAGCCGCCTGCCACAAATAGATCAATCGTGGCGCGCACAGCCGGGTAGCTCAGACCCGTCATCGAAACTATTTGCATGATCTTGATGGACTTCTTGTGCAATCGGATAACTTGCTTGCGCCGCTCATGAAGTTGTTCCAGCGTTTGTTTTCTTGCGTTTTCTTTTTCCATCAAACTCAGACATCGAAAACCCCAATAAGTTCATATTTCATTGGGCCTTATCTATAACTTCACCGTATGCCGGCACTCCGGAAACGCAGAGCACCCCAGAAACCAGCCGAACTTCCCGTGCTTCTCGCGCAGCACCCCTACGCCACACACCGGGCAAGGCTTCGCCACCGCATGGGTGGCCGTTCCGTAACGCACCTTCCCACGGAACTCGGCGACCAATAGTTCGGGAATAAACCGGGAAATCCGTGACGTCCGGGTAAATAGAACCACCTTATGCCGTGCACGCGTCAATGCGACATAGAACAATCGGCGCTCCTCGGCATGCGGAAACGTCTCCCGTACCGGCATCACCATGTCAAGCAACGGATCATCCTCAATCTGACTTGGAAATGAGAACGCCCCGGAATTCATACCGAGCAGGATTACGTAGTCCGCCTCAAGGCCTTTCGAGCGATGCGCCGACTTGAATTCGATGTTGAGTTTCCCCTGGTAACGGGCCTGCAAGAGCTTCAGGTTGCCCGGCTTCAGGTGGTTATAGCGGGCCAGAATGAAGACAGTGGCTGATTTCTCCTTGGTCACCGCGATTGCCGCCAGTTCACCCAACTGGTGATTCAGGAGTTCATCGACGTCTTCATCCCGGCTGTACTCAACAATCTGAATAATGTCTTCGGTGTTCTTGTCGGTCGAGCGAACCTCCTTGCGATACTGCAAGGAATTGGCCTGAACGAAGGTGGCAGCTACATCGGAGATCCCCTGGTTCGAGCGAAAGGTTCGGGTCAGATAATTGATCGCCGCACTGCCGAAATTTCCAGCGAAGTTGGCCATGATGTCGATGTCGGCACCGGCGAAGCGATTGATCGACTGCCAGTCATCGCCGACCGCGAACAGCTTGCAGCGGGGATTCTGCGCCAGCATCGCCTTGATCAGTGCCGCCCCAGCCTGGGAGATGTCCTGAAACTCGTTGACCAGGATCAACTGATAGGGATGACGGTATTGCCCGGACGCCACATAGTCGGCCGCCCGCCGCACCATGTCCTCGTAGTCGATGAAGCCTGCAGTGGCCAGTGCCTCCTGATAGCGCTGCCAGACGGGTTCGAAGACCTTCAGAAATGCCATGGCCCGCCAGTGGTCGCGTTGTTCGGCGGCTTTGGCCTGTAAGTGATTCAGGGTGAAGTCATTCGATTTCAGATGCGTGATGAAGGTTCGCAGGAACGGGGCGTACTTGGTCTGCTTCTGATTCAGGCGATCCAGGATTTCCTTGACCGGCCGTGGCTGGAGGACGACACCGCGGCTCTCCAGTTCGTGCTTCAGGTGCGCGAATAGTTCGCCTTGCCGATACATGGCGCTGGTCGTCTCGATCAGCGCGGTGCCCTTGTCCGTATGGAGGGCGCGTTTCCACAACACCCCCTGTTCGTAGTCGCCCTTGAACAAGGGTGGCGGCTTGCCATTGTCGTCCAGTGCGAAGTGCTCGTGATAGAGATCGATCTCGGGATAATAGAAGTCGGGAAAGTATTGCCGGTGCTCCCGGTCGGCGGTCTCGAATTCATAGGGCCGCTCATACTGGTAGTTCACCCCGTTCAGGTAGAGCCAGTTGGCAATCGCCACTTCTTCCATCGAGCGGACCAGTTCGCCATTCAGGGTCAGGATGCCGCGATGGCCATCGCGTTCTTCGCCCACCTCGCGCAGGTAGCGGTCATAGTCCCGCTGATCCTTGAACTGGGCCAGCTCCCGGTTGGGCCGGAAACAGACGGTGCGGAAGAGCAGCCAGTGGTGGAGGAATTCCGGATCATCGAGCAGGCCATCGATCAGGCGCTCGATGAAGGCGGCACTGGTCTGGGGACTGTCTTCCCATGGCGCCGGTGTCGGTTGCTTGCCCTCGACCTCGGCGATGATCTCCTTGCCCAGCTTGTGGAAGGTGCAGGCGGTGACCTGGCTGCCATGGTCGGGCAGGCGCTTGGCGAGCCGGGATTCGAGTTCTTCGCGGGCATTCCGATTGAACACCACTGCCAGGATTTCGTTGGGCTGGCAGAGTCCGGTCTTGATGGCATAGCCAATCTTGGCCACGACAGTGGAACTCTTTCCGGAACCTGCCGCGGCAATCAACAGGTTGCGGTCTTCCATGATCACGGCGGCTTTGCGCTGCTCGTCAGTCAGCGGCTTGCTCTCGACCGAATCGAAGAAGTCGATGTGGGCCAGCAGCTCACGTTTGATGAAATTCGCGTTGCGCTCGACCAACCCCTGACGCGGGCCGACCAGGATGTCCTGCAGTTTCCGGTAGGCCGGTGCGAGATCGGCCGGTATTGCCGTGGTATCGATGTAGGGATGGTTGAGCAGCGTGCGCAGCCGGAGCAGTTCCGGCTGTGGCAGCACCTGCACGGCATTGAGCCAGTTCTGCAGGTCGCTCTGTGCCAGATACTTCGGTGACGTGAGGAAGGTATCGAGGTGGCGGAACAGACGGCGGGCCGATTCCTGAACCTTCATGATTTCGCCGGTGACTGCGGTTGTGATCCTTGGAGTGATTTTCTGGATCAGATTGCGGACATCGATCTTGGGTGCGCCGGACAGAAAGATGTCGCCCTCTGCTGTGCGCATCCGCAGGGTCGACCACAGCCAGCCAGGCGTTTCGTCGAGGTCGGTGATGGTGGCATAGGGCAGTTCCACCGGCGTGCCATTAAGTCTGGTGACGACCCCGTCCTTCCGGGTCGATAGCTCCCAGGCAAGTGTCTTTCTTCAGCAGGACAGCAAGGCGGCTCGGTTTCAGATTGGCCATCGGGCGACGATGGAGGTTCATGGAAAGAGGCGCCTAGTCTACACTTATGCCTTTGTATTCGGGTTGGGGTGTAGTGATATGGGCAGGCAGCGCAGTTCGACATTCGAAGACATTGCCGTCGTCGTTTCGCGGTTGCCTTGGTGGGCAGGCGTCGGCGTAGCGATCGTGCTCTACCTTTGGCTGCATCATGTCGCCACTCAATCATTACCAGCGATAACGGCTGACCCGAAACATATGGGGGACATGATGGCTTCCCAGATCTGGCGCACATTTGCCCTTTACATGCAGTACATCCTGCCGGCCTGTTGCTTGATCGGTGCCGCTATATCGGGGTACCGGCAATTCGGACCGAACCGCCCGCCAGAGATCTCCGCCGGAACCAAGCGCAGGGCATCCGTCCGGAAGGCAGGGGAGCCAGAAATACATTCTCGGTTGGATGCGCGGTCAACACCAGGTTGCCCGGTATGTGGCGCATCGATGGTTCGGCGGGTAGCGAAGAAAGGGAGTAACGCAGGGGAAGCCTTCTGGGGGTGTACGCACTTCCCGCAATGCCGGGGAACCAGACCAGGCGGGTAAGCGATCTCGAACCAAAGCCGGCGGGATAAAAACGCCTTCAGGTAGTGCAAAGCGAAATTCAATCCGTTAGACTTCTGTCATTGAACAGACGGCGACATTTCCAGATGACCTTCAGCGAATCGATCAAGACCTGTTTTTCCAAGTACGCGGACTTTTCCGGACGGGCCTCCCGTTCCGAATACTGGTGGTGGATCCTGTTTGTGGTGCTGGTATCCGTGGTGACCGGAATCCTCAGCGAGAAGCTGTCTGCAGTGTTTTCCCTGGCAGTTCTGCTGCCGGGCATTGCCGTTGGCGTTCGCCGGCTGCACGATATCGACAAGAGCGGCTGGTTTCTGTTGCTCAACTTCATTCCGGTGATTGGCTGGGTCATTGTGCTGTACTGGGCCGTGCAAGAAGGGCGTGAGCCGAACCGCTTTTGATCCGCTTCGTCTTTCTCTTCCTTCTGGCGTGCTCGGTTCATGCCGAAACGCTCACCGGACGCGTGGTCGGGGTTGCCGATGGCGACACGATTACCGTGCTTGATGCGAATCGCCAGCAACACAAGATTCGCCTTTCCGGCATCGATGCCCCGGAAAAAGCCCAGCCGTTCGGTGACCGCTCGAAACAAAGCCTTTCGGCCCTGGTATTCGACAAGCAGGTTGCAGTCGAGTGGAACAAACGGGATCGCTATGGCCGCACGGTCGGCAAAGTCCTGGTGAATGGCGTCGATGCCAACCTGGCGCAGGTCAAGGCCGGACTGGCATGGTGGTATCGGGATTACGCGAAGGAACAGTCAGCCGCCGATCGCCGGCTGTATGAACAGACTGAGCTGCAGGCACAGGCTCAACGCCTTGGACTCTGGTCCGACAAGAATCCGACCTCGCCCTGGGATTTCAGGCATGCCAAACCCCGCGTTGATACGGATCAGCGATGCCCATGTACTGGTTCTGTGCTCTGTACCGGCCCGAAGGGCGGACGCTATTGCCTGACTGCGAGCGGCGGCAAGACGTACAAATAGACAATTGGTTGCAGGAGGAGCATATAAGAGACTTTGTGCATTCGTGAGAGACCGCTAAGGCATCTACATAATGCAGAGGGTTTTTAGCCTAGCGGACGCGGTGCACGGCGTCTGATCAAAGGTGCGGCGACTATTCCGCGTCCGGTTGGCTAAAAAGTCCTTTGGACTGAACCGACGCGCCGACGGTGACGCTATGGGGATTGAATCAGGGCGGTGTCGCCAACCAAGGGCGCGTGCGCTGAGCAAGCGCCTTCGAAAGAAGCCTGTTTGTCGGTTTTTCGGCCAAATGCTTGGCATTCTTGGGGGATCTGCGCAGTTCGATAAGTGAACAGTGGGTCGCCAGGGGGCAAGACGTTGGAATTGGCCAGGTGTCGCGCAGGGGATCCCGCCGTTTCGCGAAATGTCTCAGGGAACGTGCATTGACTCGGCGTGGTGTGATGGCATTCATCAGTGATCGCGTGGTGGTCCACGTGGCATCGAGCCCGCCGGGAAGCTTTCGATGCACACCATGTGGCCACGACCGCACTGCGGGCAGTCACGGAGCGATGTGCCGGTGAGCAGCAAGTAGTGGTCGCGATAGTCGGCTGGCGCCACGGAAAGGCTGACGACAGGTTCGGCGAGCAATTCGCGACATCGCGCCAGTTTGACCGCACGATAACGGTTGGCGAGGAAGCCGTAGTGCCGAATTCGCTGCAGGCCATTCGGAAGCACATGCAGCAGAAAGCGACGGATGAACTCGGTTGTGTCGAGATGCATGACCTTCTGCTGTGATTCGTGGTGGTAATCCTTCCAGCGAAAGCTCACTTTGCCATCGGCAAAGTCGATCAGACGACTGTTCGCGATCGCCACCCGATGCGTGTAACGGCCAAGGTACTCTAGAACCTGCTGGGGACCACCAAACGGTGCCTTGGCGTAAACCACCCACTCGGCCTGTCTGACCGGCGCCAGATACCGGGCAAACGCAGCAGGGGAAGAAAGTGCTTCAAGGCGATTGAAGAAGCGAAGCTCGCCGGCGTCAAACGCACGCTGCAACCGCACCAGAAACAGACGACGGAAGAGCCGCGAGAGCACCCGTACCGGCAGGAAGAAACCGGGGCGGCAGGAAATCCAGCGCTCGCCGTCGGCACTCAGGCCGCCGCCAGGAACCACGCAGTGCAAATGGGGGTGATGCATCAGGTTCTGCCCCCAGGTATGCAGCAGGGCGATGAAGCCGATTTCGGCGCCCAGATGCTTGGGATCGGCAGCGATTGTCCGCAAGGTCTCGGCCGTCGCCTGGAACAGGAGGTCATAGACCACGGCCTTGTTCTGGTAGGCGATCGCGGCAATCTCTTCCGGCAGCGTAAACACGACGTGGAAATACGCAACAGGAATCAGGTCTGCCCGCCGGTCATCCAGCCACTGCGCCCGGACCAGAGACTGACACTTCGGGCAGTGCCGGTTGCGGCAACTGTTGAAAGCGATACGCTGGTGGCCACAGGCATCACTTTGCCTTGTTCGACCCGGAGCATCATGCGCTGGCTGTCGATGTCGGTCACCTTGAGGTGCGTGGCTTCGGAGGCGCGCAGGCCGGCCGCATAGGCGGTCATGAGAATCGCTCGGTGCTTGTGATTGGTGATCGCGTTCAGGAAGTGCATCACTTCCTTGGGACTGAGAATCTCAGGGAGCTTGCGCGGGCGTTTGGGCATCGGAATCTCTTCGACCGCCCAGGTGCGTTTCAGGGTGACCTTGTAGAGGAAGCGAAGGGCCCCCGTCGCGACGCAGATGCTGCTTGGCGTCAGCGCTCTGACCTCCATCAAATACAGTTGGTAGGTGCGAATCTCTTCCGGCCCGAGTTGATCAGGCGAGCGGTTGAAGTAACGAGAATACGCGGCAATCTGCTGCAGGTAGGCGGATTGGGTGTTCTCGGCAAGATTACGAATGCCCATGTCTTCGAGCATCCGCTGACGTAGCGGTGTCATGGCAAAGCTCCTTCTCGGGATTGAGGGAAATGCTGCGAACAGCAATTCCATCGTTCTCCCATTGGAGCTTCCTGTGAACCCGACCCGCCGTCATCCAGACTATCTGCCCAAGCCGGAACCCCGCCCGCCGACTCTCAAACCGGGCGCCTACCGCGCCAGCGGTTTAGTCCAAAGGGCTTTTTAGCCAACCGGACGCGGAATAGTCGCCGCACCTCTGATCAGACGCCGTGCACCGCGTCCGCTAGGCTAAAAACCCTCTGCATTATGTGGAGCTCAACATAATGCAGAGCTGTTGTCTTAAGGCCTGTATTATTCAATGGCGGCATTTTCATGAGCTAACAGCCGTTCGAGTCAGGGTCCTTTCCACGTCCCGAATGACCGGAACTGATTGGAAGTACGTGGTCAAGCCCTTGCTCCAACGAGTACTGTGCTGGCTTATGTGCAAACGGCTTGGCAGATTGAATTCGCGGCTGGTCATGGTAAGAAGTTGATAGCGAAATCGATTTCTTACCCCCGTAGGAAGGGCGCACCATGACCACAATGAAGTGTCTTTGTTACGGCCCATCATCGCTCCTTGTGGCGCGGTAGTTTCCTACCAAATGACCGTTTACTCAATTATTCTTACATCCTCCAAGTGTGCCTTCGACCCCATCAGTTCAAAATGCCACTAAAATGCCTACAGTACGCTTGGAGACGAGAATGGGAAATGATCGGTCGCAGCAACTCCCCCCAACACCGGCGACCGTTGGTTTGGATGCCCCAACCAAGCAGCCTTCGCAATCTCAGCTGCCAGCAACTGCAAACCAATCACTACAGGCTGAAATGAATGGGATGAATCCGACGCCGCACACATCCAATGTCACTCAGTTTTCCGTCTTGCCCCCAGCCGTGCAGACTGCACAATCTGTTGGATCGGAACCAATTGCTCATGGTGCTCGTCCCGGCCAAATCCTCCCCGTTGGAACCCAGGCCGGGAAAGCAATCAATCCGAGAGTAATTTTTCACCTTCCTAACGCAAAGGTTGGGCAAGTGTATTCATGTGTCCTTGAGGGAAATGATCCCACAGGAAAACCTGTCCACATTCTCGACGTGAAGCTTCCAGAATCCTTCGGTCTCTCTATTGATCTGAAGACTTGTCTTGTTGGTGGGATTCCTACTGTTCCCGGAGAGCACAAGATTGCTATCAAGTGGAGCCCCGATGATGTCACTGTTTATTCGGCTGAATATAGCCTTGTTGTCAACCCAGACCCTAAGAGCCTTTGGAAGAAAATAGACCCACCTAGGGACGACCCATATTTTAAAGAAGATGCCGACAGTAAGTGGCTTGTTTGCCCTCGATACTCACTAATAGCTGCCAGTCGTAGAGGTAGATCGCACGAGCATGCCGGAACCTTCCGCGATGATGATTTTTTCCTCGAGCACGACACCAAGAGCGAGTGGAGCGTAATGATTGTCGCGGACGGAGCTGGTAGCGCCAAGAACTCAAGATGGGGATCAAGGCTTGCAGTGAAGGCCTTTGGAAAGCATGTTATGGGACAACTCCAGGGAGAGCTTGGAGCAAGAACGACGACTGCACTGGGGGGGTGGGTTGCTAACCCGTCATCTACCGCTACATTACTAGGGGCGGAATTTCATTTTCTGTTCCACAAAGCTGCCACACTTGCAATTCAAGCAATTGAAACTGAAGCACAGGCCAATGGGGGCCAGCCGAAAGAGTATTCCACTACTCTCCTTGCAGCAGCAGCCCATTACGATGGAAACGATATTTTTCTAGCAACATTCTGGATTGGCGACGGCGCAATAGCTGCATATGGCCCCCGAGGGAAAGTCAGACTTATGGGAACTCCCGATGGCGGAGAGTTCGCTGGGCAAACACGTTTCCTGGATAGAAATTCGCTCACAGACCAGTCATTCGCGAAGCGTATCGGCATCGGTCGCTACTCTGACCTTACAGCGGTACTGCTGATGACTGATGGTATATCGGACCCTAGGTTTGAGACGGACAACGGCCTTGCCAACCCAATTCTTTGGGACGCACTCTGGGATGAAATTAATCCAATGGTCGAGGCAGCAGAGCCTGAGAAAGCGTTGGTAGATTGGCTCGACTTTTTCTCTCCCGGACACCATGATGACCGCACAATCACTGTATTGTCTTAGTGGCGCATCAAGATGAGATTTTGCTACCCTTAACCCGCTACGGTCACGCTGGGTTTCGATGGGGGTAGTTTGCCGAATTTTCCCTTCAGCGTTTTCTTGCTGTTCCAGTTGCGGGGATTACCCAAGGGCTGTTGGCGGGACAACGTCTTCGTGGAGCGCCTCTGGAAATCAGTGAAATACGAAGAGATTTACCTGCACGGCTACGACACCGTTTCCGACGTCAAGCAGGCGCTGAGCCTCTACAATCGCCGCCGTCCGCATTCAACCCTTGACGGGCAAACTCCGGATACGGCTTACTTCACCCAGCCGCTGCTCGTCGCAGCGGCTTAACTCGCAGAGGGTTCACTTAGAAAACCGGAAATTCTGTCCAACTGCGCGGGGCCACCTCTCTAAATCAATACTTGGCGCCCTAAACATTCTTTTCTTTTTCAGGGAATAAGAACGACGCCGCAACGCCAGCTGCCAGAGTCCCAAGGATGATCAATAGACTCATCCCAGGAGAAATGTGGATGCCTGTATCACCAAAGACATGATTCCACGACTGAAGAGCCATCTTTGCTGCGATGAAGAACAACAACGCGATAACTGCCTTCTCAAGATGAACTAGATAGCGGTTTAAAGCGGCTATGACGAAATAGAGGCTTCGCAAACCGAGTATCGCAAATATCATGGCTGCATAGACAAGTAGCGGTTCCTGCGTAATCGAGATCACCGCTGGGACGGAGTCGAATGAAAAGGCAATATCGGATGTCTCGATTGTGGCAAGGCAAAGAAAGGCCGGGGTGGCGTAAACCGCGCCCTTGCGCGTTACAGAAGTATCAAGTCCGTTAACAAGAAGTTCCTTGTGTTTGATGAAGAACTTGTCAAGATGAAGTTTGGTGTAAATCGGCATCATCTTGCCAGTCAGGCGCACACTCCAATGATCGGAATAGTCGTCAATCTCATCATCATCGCCCCCGCTCTTCAACATCTGGATGGCGCTCCACGCAACAATTGCCGCAAAGACAAAGCCAACCCATGGGCTTGCCAAGAAAATGGTTGTCCCAATCATAACGAAAATGGCACGAAACACTAGAGCTCCGATAATCCCCCAATAAAGAATTCGGTGTTGCAACCCGCTCCTGATTCCAAAGGAGGCAAAGATTGCAATAAAGACCATCAAGTTATCGACTGATAGGCTCTTCTCGAGAAAGTAACCTGCAAGGTAGAGGTCGGCCCATTCCTTACTGAAACGAAACCAAAGGTAGCCGTAGAAACATAGCGCAAGGGAAATCCAGAAGATAGACCACTTGGCCGCATCAGCGACTGTGATTTCATTCGTATTTTTGTGCGCAACCAGGTCCAAATACACAGAGAACAGAATCACCACCAAAAAAATGGCGATAGCCTCCAACGGAAAACCGAAATGTTCCATCATTTACCTTTTTCAAAGCGCAAAATGCGCGACGCCAAACTTCCCAAAGTAGCCCCGATTAAAACATGCCGAAAGCCAATTTTTTTCTTCTTAATTCCATTTGGCTAAACGAAAATCTTACCACCAATCTACCCACAGCCCAACTGCATTCATTGAATTGTGTGTTGCTGCGCGGTTCCGATTGACCAGTTTGCGCGTCGCCGATTGATCAGGGCGAATTATCTCCAGATCCACACCCGGAATGGTAGTTTGTTGAATTAAAGGTGGTCAGCGCAAATCGCTCACGATGGTCAATCTGAGCTGCGCAGAAACACCCTTGGGGGTCGTAAAGATGGTTTTGTTTGAACTTCGCTCATTGGGGTGTTGCTGCGCGGCTCAGATTGACCAGTTTGCGCGTCGCCGATTGATCAGGGCCAACCATCTCCCCCGAGTTCGACAGTTTGCGGCCAAAAATGGTGTTTTTCGGAAGGCACCCCACGTAACCATGCGGGTTTCCGGCGGTTTTTCGTAAACGTCCTGTAGTGGCACGTCGTGTTGTTTTGATGCTATGCTTGACATGGGTTCGTTGCGTAGTAAAGTCGAGGCATGTTCCTCAAGATCACCCGCTCCGGTCCGCGCCAATATCTGCAACTTGTCGAGGCGTTTCGTGACGACGCCGGTAAAGCCAAGCATCGCACGCTGGTCACTCTGGGCCGACTCGATCAGATCTCCGGCAACCTCGATTCCGTCATCTCTGGCCTGCTGAAAATCACCGGTCGCCCCGACTTTCTCAATACCCCGTTGCCGTCGGTCGAATTCGAATCGGCGCGTGCCTTGGGCAATGTCTGGGCGTTGAACGAATTGTGGGAAACGTTGGGCTTTGGCGAGTTGCGCCGCGTGTTTCGACGGACGCGACACGCCATCGATGTCGAAGCACTGATTCGCGTCATGGTGTTCAATCGGCTGTGTGACCCGGAATCCAAACTTGGCGTGCTGCGCTGGCTGGAAACCGTGGCGATGCCGGGTATTGACGCCGAATCGATCACCCATCAACACCTGCTGCGCAGCATGGATGCCTTGATGGACCATCAGGCCGATGTCGATCACGTCGTCGCTGGCTTGCTGCGCCCCCTGATCGATCAGGAATTGTCCGTCGTCTTCTATGACATGACCACGATCCGCGCTGAAGGCTTGAGCGATCAGGACGGTGATGTCCGCAAGTACGGCATGGCGAAAGAAGGGCTGATCGCCCGGCAGATCATGCTGGGCGTGGTGCAGACCGGCGATGGGCTGCCAATCTACCATGAGGTGTTCGCGGGCAACACGGCAGAGTCGCCCACCTTGTTGCCGACGCTCAAAACGGTGTTGGAGCGCTTTCCGTCGATTCGTCGTGTGGTGCTGGTGGCAGATCGGGGCTTGCTGTCCCTGGACAATCTGGATGCCTTGTCCGAGATTCGACTGGACAGTGGTGAGCCGCTGGAGTTTGTGCTGGCCGTACCAGGCAGGCGCTATGGCGAGTTTGCCGATCTGCTGCGCCCCTTCCACAACCAGTACGTCGGGGGCGAGCAGGAGGTTGTCGGTGAATTGCCATGGCGCAAGTTGCGCCTGGTCGTTGCGCACAACCCGCGGGTCGCCACCGAGACCCAGACGTTGCGCCGGGAGAGAATTCAGGGACTGAAAGCGCAAGCAGCGGCGTGGGTGGGCAAGCTCGACGCGCAGGATGCGGGCATTAAAGCGCGGGGCAAGAAGCTGTCGGACAGTGGCGCCAAGGCGCGGCTGTATCACGCCGTCAAGGAGGGGCATTTGGCGCATATCGTGCGCGTGGATCTGAAGAACGAGTTGTTCTCCTATGACATTGATCAGGATGCACTGGCGCTGGCGGAACTGATGGATGGCAAGTTGCTGCTGGTGACCAACTGCAAGGATCTGTCGCCGCAGGGCATCGTGGGTCGGTACAAGTCGCTGGCGGACATCGAGCGCGGCTTTCGGGTGCTGAAGTCGGAGATCGAGATTGGGCCGGTGTTTCATCGCTTGCCCGAGCGTATCAAGGCGCACGCCAGTATTTGCTTCATCGCGTTGATTCTCTACCGGGTGATGCGACAACGGCTCAAGGCCGCCGACAGTGATCTGTCGCCGGAGCGGGCGTTGGAGCAATTGCAGCGGCTTCAGCAGCATCAGATTCGTATCAACCCGTCAGCACAACCCATCACCGGGATCTCCCACCTTTCGGAAACACACAACCGCGTCTTTGCTGCCCTGAATCTGAAAAAACCTGCTCAGCCACAGCAACTTTCCCTCTTGTAGTACACGTTTTTGAACTCAGGTTCATAACAATCAATCACTTGCGCGTTTAACTGTCGAACTCGGGATCTCCAGATACACACGGACTGGCAGTTTGGTGAATTAAAGGTTGGTCAGCGCAAATCGCTCACGATGGTCAATCTGGCCCGCGCAGTAACAGTTTACGGGCATGGTCGAATCGAGTAGAAGGTCGTGGGTCGTCCAATCCTTTCCCTGCCCATCAAGCTGGCGTATCGAAATGTCCTCCACGCTGGCTCCGATACCCTCGTAAAACCATTTCGCCGCCTTCTCCGCACCTCTTGCGGAGAGCATCTTGGCCATTACTGCTTCAGCAATGGAGGCTTCGTAATTGGTATTGCCCGCCCACTCCTTGGCTATCAACATATCTAGTTCATCCAGTTCACCGTAAGCCTTTACGGCTTGGAGCGTAGTTGTCGCGGCTGTCACGGAAGAAAAGAGGTTGTCGAGGGATGAGCGGAACGCGGCGAAATGCTTCTTGTAATACTTGGCTTTCACCGCCTGCGGCGCAATCGCGAGGAAGCGGTCGCTAGACCCAACGGGTTCGAATTTCTCCCAGAACTTGCCGACTGATGGAGGCGATGGCCGTTCTGAGACTAGGGCGGTCAGCGCCCGGAATACCTCGTCCTTTACCGCATCAATCGATTTCATGAACGAGACGGCCGTCATGACCTCGTCGGGCCGAAGCGAATTGGCGCCGTTGATCAAGGCCGCCAAGGCACCGTCGTCCATTTTGGCCATGACTTGGACCGATTTGGCAATCTTGCCCTTCTCGCCTTCAATAGCAACGAAGGCGACCTTCGCGCCCTCGGTCAGAATTTCCGGCGGAGAAAGCGAACTGGAGCGGTGAAAATACAGGTCGCCGCCCCGTGTGTCGATGAACCCGAAGTTGTTTTGGCGGCCGGTGGCGTTATTGATTCCCCCGAACCACTTAATCTCGCCGATCCCGTAGAGACCTACCGCGGCTTGTGAAGACACCTGTCCTGCGCACAAAACTCAGACACTCCCCTGCTTGTCGTAAAGAACGTCGTATAAATTGGGGCGTGCTATGTCAAAAAGGAAAGCGCCGCTGGCAGTTTCGTCGCCGTAGTAGCGAAGGAGGTTGCCGTACATCACGGTCAGAACTTCGGTAATAAATCGGCACGTCAGTTCCGGCGTATCGATATTCACGAGGATGCATTCTAACTGTTCGGCGAACGCGCTCCCTCGCTCAGGGTAAGGGACATCCAAACGGTCGAAACTCACTCCGCCGACCTCTAATGTAAGACTGACCAATTCTCCGAACTGTTGGCTAGCGGCAAGCATTCCCAAGAACGTCGGAATAGTCATCGGGAGATGACGGTGCACGCGATAGAAAGACAGCACGGACTCGTGCAATCGCGCTTCAACTTCGTTCGCTTCGAGCAAATAAAGGAGGAACGGCTCAGCCAATCCTTTTTTACTTAAGAGCCTTTCTGGCGATTTGGCATTGCGAAGTCTGTCTTCCGAATCGTTGTATTGGAGCAAGTGGATATGTTCATGGGAAATAGTCGGCTCCTCGCTTCTGCCTAAGCGAGCGTGATGCCCCGGCTTGATAACGATTTCAGACTCTTCCCTCCTCACTGGAACGAAGCAGCCTAGCCTTCCGGACTTTTGGCGCATAGATCGAAGCATCCTGATGGTCAGTTTTGCGCCCATCGCGCCCAGTACCAGCGTAATGACGGCTGGTTTGATGAGCCTGGCACTGCGTCCGAGGCCATTAAAGGCGGACCGCAAAACGAGCAACTCCTCGGTGCCAAAATACGCCATGAAATCTGTCGAAACACCTTGTGCGTCTGAGTCGATACCCCGCAGCATCCTGTTCTGCACGATCAGGGTATGCCAGACTTCCCCGATGCCACGGGTGCGGACTACGTCAAACTCGCCCGAGATGCCATCACAGCGTAACGGTGCCGGCGGGAAGTCGAGCTGGCGCTGCAGCAATTCAATTTGTTTTAACGCCACCACGCCCACGACCTCGTTTTTTTTTTTTTTTTTTTGTTTTTCTTTTTAAAAAGTTTTTTTTTGACTCGGAGCCGTATTGCTAGCAGGGCAGTTCTTGAAGAGAAGCGCGATCTGGTGACGATTGGAATTGAAGTTCCCTACGCGTTGTTTGAACTGTGCCGCCGCTCCACCGAGGCCCATGGCGGCGAAGTCGTAACAAACCTTTGAGGCCAGCGTCGTGCTGGTAATACGCATTGAACGCAGCGCAGTTACCGCTCTGGACATCGAACTGGCGGAACTGATGGCAGGCTGGTGTAGTCCGTTCCTGCTCCGATTAGTCTCCCTGCCCTACCACTTGAATCGACCACTGTCGGAACAGTGACATTGTACATGCATGGGAGGTGGCCTGACCAAGTATCGGGCCGGGAATACAGCCGGCCGTGCCGGGGTCTGGTTCGATCGTGAGCGCCTCATCACGTAGATTGAGCGCTCGCAGCAGTATTTGCGCCGGACTGGCCTTTACTTGTCCACTGAGTCCACCCAGCCGGGTGTAGGCAACAGCTCTGTCTGCCGGTGGCGCGATGGTGGTGGTAATGCCCTCCCAGCCAGACCGCCACGCAGCAGACCTCGTCGAAATCCCTGATGCCGGTGGCATTCACGATTTCAACGCTGATCGGCGTTGCGCGCAATTGATTGGCCGTGAGCGGCGTGGGAGACTTGCTCCAGCGTGGTCCTCAAAGCATCTCGATTGGGCGCGAGCACGCTGGAACCTTGTGGCGAACTCCACGGGGTGACTTCGCGGCCTGATCTCATCGTGAAGTGCGCGATCTGGCCGGGCGATCCTCCAGCCCTACCGGCAGCAGTTGGAGCAAAGCATCGAGCGGCATATTGGTATCGACCAGTTCCAGCAGTTGCGGCCACACCTCGCCCTATCTGCGTGCCCAGCCCGGCAGGCGCACCCGATGCCATAGAGCTTGCAGCAGGGCCTGGTGCGCATCCACGGTCGAAATCGCTGCTCGTGCGCCAGTACGCGCATACCACAGCGCCAGATCGCCATAGAGCGTATCGATGCCCACTGGCAGCGTGTACTGCGCCCGAGGTTTCCTCAATCGCGGGGTCGAGGTCCGGCTCAATAAGCCGCCAGTCCTGAATGGCACGGTCCACGACCATTTCGACGCCGCCCAGATCGTCGATGATCTGGCGAAAGTCAGCGAAGTCACCGTACCCATAATCGACTTCAATCCCAAGATTTGTGCGAATGGTCTGGATCAGCACATCGGGCCGGATATCACTCCCTGAATCTCACCGATGGCGTACGCCATGTTCATTCGGCCTACAGTCTCATCGGGCAACAGAACGTATAGGTCTCGTGGGATCGAGAGCAGCGACACTGTTCCGGCCTGGGCATTGATGGCGGCCAGCATGAGCACATCGGTGCGGCCATTGTTGGTTTGCACGGCCGTATCGGCCCCCATCAACAGCACCACAGTCGGGTCGGCCGTCGCTTGGATGGACGACATAGTGGGCGGAGCATTCTCGGCGACGCCGTTTGTGCGAATGTGCCGAATGGACTGATGTTGGCAAGCAGGAGCGCCGCTGCGGTCAGAATAAGCAATGAGGAGGCATAGCGACCGCCATGTGTGCGTGGAAACTGGTCCAATTTGAATTCAGTGTAAGCGCAGTTAGGTGTGCGCAGGCTTGGGCGGCAGGCAGGCGCTTGTTGATGACTGCGCAGAATAATGGGAACGCCCCGGCACATACCGGGGCGTTGATGACATATCTCGATCGGTTAGTAGTCGTAAATTGGAACACTGGCAATCGAGCCGCCGGAACACGACAGTCTTTGCCAGTCGACCCAACCAGCGCCAAACGGGCTGCTGACGAGGAACCATGCCTGATCCGGCGTCATTCCACTGACAGGCATTACAATGCCGCCGGGGACGGACCAGGATGAGGAACTCCGGGGCCGGACCAGAACGCAGAGTTCAGGTTTCCAGTGTTGACGACGACGCGTCCAGGTTCCAATTCGGGCACTGGCACCACCACCGACGTGCTGAGTTCTGAATGGCCAGCGTGCCGTTGGCATTCACGGCGCTATCCTGGAAATCCTGCTGCGTGATTACGGGCACATAGCGAAAGTCACCGCGCGGGATCACGCCCGTGAACTCAGCCGTTTCCAACCAGGGAAACAACCAGATACCAGCTTCCATCTACGTTGAGCGGGACGGGCGACTGCAATCCGCCGGGGACGGTCGTGATGATGGAGAACTGCGGGCCGGGGCCGAAGGACCCACGCGTCAGGTTTCCGGTGTTGACGACGGCGATTGGGGCTGCGTACTGCGCCTGCTCGGCGCTGTCGGCGTGCGCGAGGGCTGCAGATAACTCCCAGTGCAGCGATAAGCGCAGCGAAGACGAGACCGAAAATGAGCTTCTTCATTTGCCTTCTCCTGGCAGTGCAGTGAGCGCGAATACGAAACGCTAACCAAAACTTTACTCCAGTATAGTTGAGAATGCGAATGGTTAGTCTTGATTTTCCCGAAGTGCATATCGTTGAGTGGTCGCACAGCATACGTGCAGCATGGGGAGCCTCGATGACGCTATGCTGTATGCGTTACGGATAGGCTTGTCGAGACGAGCGGTTGTAGATGAAATGGTGGATTGTGGCTGGGCTGATATGTTTGTCTTCAGTGTCTGTGCTGGCGCAGGAGAGCCTGTGTGATTCTGATGCGTGTACAATCTCTCCTGCTGTTGTTGGGCTGTCGCTTGATACGGTTTCCGAGACAGTGGTCCCGCCTGTCAGTTGGTCGGTGCTCCCCGAGAACGGGAGATCCCCTGTATCAGCGTCTGGCTGGCCCGGCGGACATCTTGATGCGCCCGGTGGAGGTGTGCATGCGCGTCTGACTCCGGTTTACATTGGGGGCAGTTCTGGCTGGCGCCGAGTGGCAGGTCGGCCAGAGCACTCCGGCTGCCATTGGGCGCGGTCACTGCCAGGAATAGTGAATTGATCCAGCCGGTGATCGTGCCAGCCATCCGGGGCCACCGACGAAATGAACGGCCGGCGTGTCGGTCAGATCGTCATCGGCCGGGGTGATTCCAGCAGAGTTGCCGGGTCCACAAACGGCGTTCCCTCCGGCGTGCCCTCGGGCGTAGCAGTTGCGTCGGGCGGCGGGGCCGGTGGGCCTTCACGGCCGACGACATCGACTACGGTGCCGACCAGCAGCGCCAGCGACAGGGCTTCACTGGGAACTGGCGCAGGTGCACATTCACGCCCAGGATCGTCCAGCACGCACGGTGGGCAGTGCGCCAGTGCGGGGCAGCGGTGGGCTGAATAGCGATGGAAGGCGATTCAGTAGGCTGTGCCTCGACGGCCGCCGTAGTGGGCGCGGGCGCTTCGGTGGGGGCGGCGGGTGCTTCGGTGAAGCTCTCGGCCCCGGCCAGCAGCGGAATCGTCTAGGTCGCGCCAGGCCGCGCTGCCAATCGTCGTGGCGACGCTTATTGGCGGAAGGGCGAACGACTGCGGGCCATCGCCGCCATCGACCACGACGAACCCGTAGTTCGCGCCGCCGTAGAGCGGGCCAGCGAAGGTTTCAATCGGCGCGCCAGCCGCGCTGACGACGAGATTCTCATTGGCGGCGGGAAGGGCCTCGGTGGCGGTTTCGCCAGCCGCGGCGTCCACTACGCTCGCGCCATCAGCCAGTGCGGCAGTCACATCGGTCACGCTGAAGTTCATCAGTTCGACCACAGGTCGCGAGTTCTGGGCCGTAGCGGCCGCGAGCTGCGCCGGTGTCACCTGGAACGACACGCCATCACTACCAGCGGCAGCGACGACTGAAACGGCCGATCCTGCTTCGAGCGTCAGCGTGCCGGAAGCGATAGCTTCGCCGGAGGGATCCAGCGGGGACGAGGACTGCATCGTCATCACCGGCAGCAAATGGCATGAACACTGTCGGAGTTCGCCGTATTCGAGCGGGTGCGACGAGCGCGTCATGGAGATAAAGATCGACGGCCGGACCATCCACCACGCCATGAACGACGCGCAGTCCAGCGCTTGCGCTGTCGGTGCGTGTGGTCGAGCTCAGCACGAGGATGTTGGGCAGGCTTGCGGTGCCGTCGCACGATTTCGATAGGACGTGCCGCTGTCGAGGCTGATGGAGACCCGGAATCAGAGCCGCGTCAACGGTTCCGCCCTGTGGAACGACGGCGAGTTCATCAACGCCAAGTCAGGTACGTACAGCGTGCCGCCATAGGGCGTGTTGTATTGCAGGCCAGGGATGACCGCGCGGCCATCGGCCGGCGCCAAGAACATCGAACCGCGGGGCCACCAGCAATGGCGTGGATTCCGGTGATGCGCGCCTTGCCTTCAGGCAACGGCGTCACATCGTCCTGGAACACCGTGAATTCAAGTGGAACGGTCGTTGAGACAATCAGCGTGAGCGCAGCACCAGGTCTGGATTGATCTCCTGCTGCCACAGCATGGTGGTGACGCCGGTCTGCGTAACGGTGATGACCTGCATCGGCGGGCATGTGCCCAAACAGGCTCGGCACGCCAAAGGTGAGGGCGCTCAACGTAGTTGGCTGTCGACGTGCGCGAGTCGACCGGGCCAGCGCCGGGAAGCGCATGCAGGAAGCGCACGCTCGCTTCAGTCTCCTCAGACTGGGCCGAGATGGAGGCGCAACCAATACGGCGAGCAACACCATGAGGGCGGTTAGCCACAAGCGGGACTGCAATCAATTCAAGGTCATTACTGTCTCCCTTCTACAATGGACGAACTGACGAAAGCGGATCAGGTGCCTTCTTCCCACTGGGTCAGATAGGCGGCCTGTTGCGCGGTCAGTGTGTCATTTGAACTCCCATTGCCTCTAGTTTGAGGCCAGCGATTCCTGTGTGAATATCGGCAGGGATCGTGTAGACATCGGCGCTCAGGCCTTTGCCCTGCTAACCATGTACTCGGCGGCCGAGTGCCTCATTGGCAAAGCTCATATCCATCACGCTGGCGGGGTGGCCTCAGCCGACCAGATTGATCAGGCGGCCTTCACCGAGCAGGTAAATGGGCCTGCCATCGACACGGTACTCTTCGACGAACAGGCGCACGAGCTTGGGCGCACCACTGCTCATCTTTGCCAGTCCCTTGATGTGAGTTTTCGACGTTGAAGTGGCCGGAGTTGGCGACAATGGCGCCCGGCTTCATCACCGGCGAAGTGGTGTTCATCCAGCACGTTAATGTCGCCAGTGGCCGTCGCGAAATATCGCCGGCCTGAGCAGCCTCGG
Organism: uncultured Chloroflexia bacterium; assembly: GCA_963754615.1. Taxonomy (GTDB): domain Bacteria; phylum Chloroflexota; class Anaerolineae; order Anaerolineales; family UBA4823; genus CAVVUF01. The sequence continues at coordinate 55,929 of CAVWGW010000007.1, forward strand.
TCATTGGCATGACGCGGAAGCCATCCATCACGGCTTCGAGTACACGCAGCGGGTCTACCTCAGTGACAATGACGTTCGCGCCCATGCCATCGGCGCGGCTGGCGATGCCACGGCTGCACCAACCGTACCCTGCGACGACCACAGTGCGGCCCGCCAGCAGGATGTTGGTGGCGCGGATGATGCCATAGAGCGTACTCTGACCGGTGCCATAGCGGTTGTCAAACAGATGCTTGGTGTCGCTGTCGTTCACGGCGATGACCCAAAACGCAGCACCCCGTCCTTGGCCATGGCGCGCCGGCGAATGACACCATTGTGGTTACCAATTCCACAAGCAGTCCTATCAGCAGATTCGTCAGTGACTTGTCGATAGTGCCAACGAGGTTTCGGCACCGGTGACCCATAAGTAATATGGGGCAGATTAATCAGTGCCACCAAAAGGTGGCCATTTTTTTTTTTTTTTTTTTTTTTTTTTTTTTTTTTTTTTTTTTTTTTTTTTTTTTTCTTTTTTTTTTTTTTTTTGTTTTGACAACATATGTAATCCTAGACAAAATGGGCCTGGCGTCGTGGGCGAAGTGTGGCAACGGCTGAATGGCACGGCAGGTGGTGAGGGTGAATGAACACCTACTCGACGTAATGGGGACGAACACTGTCGCCTCGTAGCTGCTCATCGTCAATGAACTCAACCACGCCTCCGGAGAAGGTGAATTCCCAGCCATCCCCAAGCAATATGCGGGCCGTGAATCCGAGGTACTGAGTTCGGTCATGGCCACAGAATACACCGAGAATCCGCCCAGAGCCGCTGGCGACGCTTTGCAGCTCGTTAGTTTCCCAAACAAGTTGGCAAGCAGCGACTTCGGTCGCACAGTCTGCAATCAGCGTCTGATCAATCACAGACGACGATCGTGCAGTATCGTTTCCATGCCGCTGGCACGACGCCGTTTCCGAGTCGATCGAGTCGACCCGCGTCGAGCTGATTGACGAGGAACTCCTGGAACGGTGGTTCAATGGCTGATGAGCAGCGGATCGGGGATGCGGAGCCGTGAGTCTCGTCAAATGCGTTGATGAGGAATCCGCCGCGAAGTTGCGTGGAATGTAGCTCGCCGGCACACCGATCATGGCGCTGACGCGGGACATCACGCCGCGGCCGACGCCGCATGGGGCAATCACGCCGTAGTGTCATCGAGGGTCTATCGGAGTACTTATTGGTTCTCGCGTCGGTCACCGCTCGTCGCCGTCACGCGGGAGACTGGCCAGGTAGTTGCTCCCTTATCGCGTCGCCACTGTTCGCTGCGGCACGTCCATCCATGATTCGTGCTCGACGCCCAGTCCCTGAGCGATGCGTGTGATGTAGTTGAAGTCGCCGAATCATCGACAGCGACCGTGATCTGTTCGTCGGAGAGAACCGGTGCTGCCGCAGTCGCTCGACATCACGCTGGTCCATGCTGCCCGGCGCGAGGGTGAGCTGCACGGCGTAGTCGCACGGCGCAGGGTGGTCGCATGCTCCGGCAAGTCCGCCTGCCGATAGTCGTAGATGAGCTGTCGCGCGACCTGCGTGTTGTTCGACTCCTGACCGAAGTCGTGGGCATGCGACAAACGTTGGGTGCCGTCGCGCAGTCGTTTCGCATTGCTCACGACCGCCGCCGACGTCTTCGCCGCAGCCGGCGTCAAGGCGTTGGGCGACTTCATCAATGCGACGTAGAACTGCATCGACGTCTGCAGAGACCTTCCGTCCTCGCTCATGACTCGGATGATGTTGGCGATGCCCCCGCGCCTGCCGGGCCGCCTCATGAACACTGGCCACCAGCCCGGTGGCGCTCTGTTCGTCCACCTGTCGAATATAGGCCATGGACCGATCTCCCTTCAGTAAGTCATTGGTCAAGGTAGTCCTGGAACTTGGCGCGCGAATTGTCGACCTTCGGCCGGATCACCGCGGCGCGATCAGCTTGGGAAGGATGAGCCACGAAATCGTCCTGGTGGTAGTCCTGGCGGGAAAGAATGCCGCCGCCGGCTCGGCTCAAGGCCTGTCACGATCCGCCCGGAAAACATGCCGGACTCGTTCAACTGGTCGATCGTAGCACCGCACACCGTTTGTTGCTGCTGGTCATTGTGGTAGAAAATGACCGACAAGGTTGTCGATTGCCGATGTCGTTCCCTGGCGGTTCGAGCGTCGTTGGATCATGGGTCTGAAAGATCCAGCACATCTTCGTAGGGGATCACGGACGGATCGAACTCCACTTCGACGACTTCGGCGTGTCCTGTGGTTCCGGCACAGACCTGTTCATACGTCCGGTGAGCCCGTTCCTGCCGCCGCTGTAGCCGCAGGTGACTCGCATGACACCTCTCAGGGCACTCAGCACGGCTTGCGTCCCGGAAGACACCGCCGCCAAGTGTCGCGACCTCGAATTTCGGGGGATCGCGCTGTTCATAATTGTTCCTGAAGAAAAGAGACTCTGGCCGAGCTGCGGTTCGTCCCAGCCCGTTCGTGGCATCCCGGCCGCTCACAGACCCGGCCGCTCGCGGTCAGTTGGTCTTCCACGGGCTCCGGCAAACCCATGGAAAGGCTGAGGGGGGATAAGCGTAGATAAGACCACTACCAGGGGGCTTTCGAGCACATCAAACCCCAAGATGATCATCAACAAACAGGCCACCAGGATGACCCCGAAACCCACGGTATAGCACAAAATTGTGAACGAACTTAATCCCTCAATGCCAACCACCACCTGGTAAGCGGCTAACAGGCTGGCACCGAGCAGGAAAATTCGATCGAGGGCGGAAATTTTCATTAAGTCCCAAAGGCCAGCACCAGCATCGAACACAGCATGAATAAAGAGGCATACTTGAACAGCCCAAAATTGATCTTCTCTGAGGGACGCATCCAGGTGGTCAAAGCCAGGAGCAGAAGCCCTGAGCTCAGAACCAACATGAGGCGCAGGGCGCCAGCGGTGGTGCCAATCCAAACAGCCGCACCACCCATCGCCAGCGCAGCCAGAAGGCTGGAAACAGCAATGATTTTACGGGTGGCATCAAATCCATAAACCGAGGAAAAGGTGGGCACCCCAGCAGCCAGGTAGTCCTCGAAATAGCGCATGTTGAAGGTTAAAATATGAGTTGGAATCCAGAAGAGGACAGCCAACATCAGCAGCAATCCGATCCAATCGACATATCCTACCGCCAGGACGCGTCCAGCCAGGATAGGCATACCCCCTGAAATTCCTCCCCACACGATTGACCAGGCAGTCCGACGTTTGAGCCAGATGGTATAAATGATGACATCAACGAACAAACCAGCAAAAACCACGAACCCGTAAGACGGAGAGACGAACACAGCCCAGCCCACTCCCAAGGTCGAAAGCACCAGCCCCAGGCGTAAAACCTCAACAGGCATTGACCAGGCCTTTCGAAAGCGGTCGGTTGCAGGTGCGCCGCATTTTGGCATCGATATCGCGGTCGTACCACATATTCAGCACCGTGCTGCCGCTGATCGCCAAAAACAGGCTGCCGCACAGGCTCAGAAGGATTCCCCAATGGAGAGGTGCTTGGCTTGCACTCAGGTAACCTGCCATGCCCGTGGAGAGCAGCAAAGCGGTCTGCCAGCTTTTAATCAGGGGCCAGTAAAGGCGAAATTTGGCTGAAAAAACACTCATCGCACACACCTGAAGCCCACTCCAGGACTGACATAAGTTGGCGTGGCGTTATTGCGCACCCATAATCTCAAATCCATGTCATAGGTATCCTTTGAACCGCCGCGCAGGAAGCGGTAGTGCATCCCTTCATAAACATTCCCGGTCCACTGCCAAACATTCCCCGCCATGTCATACAATCCATAGGGCGAGGCTGAAATCGAGGGTGGTATAGCCGGCATAGGTGTTGCCATTATAAAAGCCAACCGGCGTGGTGCGAGAGCCGTAGGTGCTCATATCTTCAAAAGGATCGCGGCTGGCATAGAAATTGGCGTTTTCACGCAGCAATTCATCACCCCATGGGAAAGGACGCGTATCTGTGCCGCGCCCGGCCTTTTCCCATTCTACTTCGGTCGGCAGACGCCAGTCATAAAAGCCACAGTAGCCCCAGGCGCCGAACCAACTCACCATCGTCATGGGGTGACTCTCATACCCTGTTTGGACAGTGAAGGTCGCGCCATCCCACTGGATGCGCTGGGAGGGGTCATTCAAGGGGATGAAGATCCAATCTCCAGCGTCGATGCGCTCTTCGTGCTTGACGCCGTGGAATTGATCACCAGGATAGAAACCCACAATTTGATCCCCATCCACCTTGATAGAACCCGCTGCCAGCGCTTCACTTAAAAAGTTTGCATATTGAGTGGTGGTCACGTCTGTAATCATGATCTCGTAGGCACTGGTGGTTTCAAATTCTTCATGCTGCCCTGCATAAAATTCTCCTGCGGGGATCTGCGCCCAGATGTTCGGGTCCACACCGGTGTCGAAGGTAGGAAGCGCAGCGTTCAAATCAACCGGGGCGCAAGAAACCATTAGCACAGTCATCAGCAAAATAGTCGGGAGGATACACTTCATTTTAGCACCTCCTGAGAGAGTTCATGATCCATTTCTTCCGTCCAACGCCCCTTTTTCTTGAAAAGATCGCTCAACCGCCAGACCATCACAACCGCCAATAAAAGCAGCAACATGGCAAGGCCAAAATCCATGAGGTACATCAGCACATTAACCAGCGGCTGCTGTTCAGCTTCACCGATGAACAGGCGCTTCATTTCAAATATCGTCACAGATGCAAAGGCGAGGTTTGACAGAACGATGATGCCCCAGCCGTAGAATTGGCGGAGCCTGCCTTTGAGGCCGAGCATATCGCCATAGTACAACAAGATGATGGTGGCAATGATCGCCGAGAGCACGTGCCAGTGACCGGTTAATTCGATGCGTTCCTCACGCGCCGGCCAAACCCGAAAGATCTCATCCAGCTTGACTGCCATGAAAATACCAATCCCGCTGGTGGTAAAGTTCATGAAGAGCATTTGCCAGGTTGGGCCGAACTTTAGCGGGTCACGCAGCAAGGCGCTGATCTTCTGGCTGAAACTGGGCTTCTGGAGGTGGGCCGTACCGGTGCGAATCAGCATGCCCCAGCTCCAGATCAGCAGTAATAGAGCCGCGAGCATGGAGGGGGTTGCCCCAACATAAATGACCATGTGCGCAATGGGTTCGAGCGGGGTCACCACACCCCACACACCGAGGTTCAGCACAACGGTGCCAAGGATCATGAGCGGCATGGCAATCTTGTGTAAGATGCCCTTGAAATTCAACCAACGACCAATAATGAGCGTGATCATGACAGCGATCAGCGCCAGCATGATGTGCAGATGACCGATGATGGAATATTCCATGGTCGTTTTTTCAGGATAGCGGATGATATTTTCTGCCAGGAAGACTTCAAAGCCATTGCCAAAGTAGGAACCTGGGATGGCACCAAATAAGGCTGAGATGACGGTGGTAAGGGCGGTGGCAAAGAAAGCAAGGCGCTCCAGGTCTAAGCCCGACTTGAGGCGCGCATAGGCTTTATCGGGCTGGTAATAATCTTTGTTCCACGGCCAGAGGGCAATCACCAGCAGCACACCGGCGAAGAATATCAACGCTAAGCCGAAGATGTACAGCCCATGAAAAGCCCAGTTGTGACCAAAATAAGCGAAGCTTAGCCCAAAAATCATCGTGACGATATAGCCAACCGTGATGAGGATTCTGACAGCAGTCTTGAGGAAAGTTTTCATCATCAACAGGCTGGTGATCATATACACTTCAATAGCGATGACAGCCATGGCGATCGAGTGATACAGGATAATGATGCGTCCTTCGCGTTCGGCTTGCACTATATCCATACCCAGGAGTTTAACAACCACCTCACGCACGCCCATTTCAGCCATGGGACCAGAGAGCATACCCCACACAGACGTGACGATCGCAATCATGGCAATGGCCACCAGGATCAAACCCTTGGTAGAACTGAAAAGATAATTCAACCTTTGATTAATTACGTGCATAAAGACTCCCTAGTTGACGAGGTCGGATCAAAACCGCTTATTGTATAAGATATCACAAATTCAAGAGTAAAGCTTTGCTTTTTGTCAAATATCAAAATGCCTTGCGTGGCAAGCAAGGCATTTTGATGGCGTGTTAAAAGTCAACGTGCACGAATATCCTTCACAAAGCCCCAGGCAAATGCCAAAGTCATCAGCAGCAACAATGGAGCTAAAATCGTCATCACCAGATCGTCGCTGAAGAAAAGGAATTGAGAGCCAGAGGTTAAAAATGCCAGCGCAATCCCCCCTAACCCGATCAATGCGCCGCCAACCCCCACCCACCAGAAATCTTTGGACGATTTCTTGTCCAAGGAGGCTTTTATGGGACCTAAAAAGATAATCAGGCCTGCAACACCGTGGAATAATGGCACAGCAATTTTCTTTAAATCCATGCCGGCAATACTGGTAATAGCAATTGCCAGAAAACCAACCAGGGCAAACCAGGCATAGGCCTTCTTCCAAGGTTTGTAATATTGGTTCATGATCCCCAATGAGATACCTAAGGGGATCAGGCTGGCAACGGTAAGCACATAAGGCGATTGCAAAATATCATAGTCCAAGAAGATCAACAGCAAACCGGAAACCAGCAGGACCAAGAAGCCCAGCATATAATAAATGTCATATAATCCCTTATCCTTGGTGTACCGTTTGTAAAATAAAGTCACCAAATAAAGGGCCACAAGACCGGTGACAAGCAGTACGATTTTATCGAATATTGTCATGTTATTCTCCTGGGAAAAGTGGGCTGAGTAAAAGCCATCTATCATCATATCAAAACTACGGCACGAAGTATGTGACAAAAGTCACAATTCCTTTTTTACTTTACAAGCTGGTATACTTTAGCGGTAAGATCTTTTCTTCTGACTTCATTATGAAAAAACTGATCAAAGTCGACCGTGAAATCACCTGGCTGCCCAAACCGGCAGAAGGACGTTTATACATCACCGACGAGCTGCCGCCCCTGGAATTGTGCCGGACAGCCTTTGGCTTTGCCTTCAATGGGGACCAGGTGCTGATGACGCGCTTAAAGAACCGGGATTGGGATATCCCCGGCGGGAAAATCGATGTGGGTGAAACCCCACAACAAACTGTAGTGCGAGAGGTGCTTGAAGAAACTTTCGTTCAAGTAGAAGTCATTGAACTGGTTGGGATCCAAGAAGTAGAGCTGTTGGGGCCGCGTCCTGAAAATTTCCAATGGATTTATCCTTTATCGGTCCAAGTGTACTTCCTGTGCCGGATCAGCAAATTGATGCCTTTTCGAAAGAATAAGGAAAGTTATGAAAGAGGCTTTTTGGACCCAGACTATGCTCGTGAGATTCCTACCATGAGGAATCACGAAGAAATTTACGAAGAAGCGCTAAGGAGAGTTTCACACGTATGACACAAGTAAATAAAATTCGCATCGGGATCATCGGCGTTGGCACGATGGGAAGCTGCCACGCCAGGGATTTACAGCAAACACCCAACGCTGAGCTGGCGGCAGTGTGCGATATCGACCCACAGCGGGCTGACCTGATCGGCAGCCTGTACGAGGCGCCGGTATTCTACAATTACCAGGATATGCTGGCGAAAACCAGCCTGGACGCAGTGATCATCGCCACGCCGCACTACTTCCATACGCCGATCAGCATCGACTGCCTGGGGCGCGGCATGCATGTGCTGTGCGAAAAACCATTGGCGGTGCATGTTAAAGACGGGAAAAAGATGATCGCAGCTTACGAAGCAGCGAAAGCGAAAAAACCTGACCTGGTCTTTGCCATCATGTTTCAGCAGCGCACGCTCGGTTTCTGGCGCAAGATCAAGGAGATGCTGGAGGCTGGTCGGCTGGGGAAACTGGTGCGAGCCACCTGGATCATCACCGATTGGTACCGCACCCAAACCTATTACAACAACGGCGGCTGGCGAGCCACCTGGAAAGGGGAAGGCGGTGGGGTCTTGCTCAACCAGTGCCCCCACAACCTGGACCTTTACCAGTGGTTCTTCGGCATGCCCAAGCGTGTGGCGGGCTTCGCTTCGATCGGGAAATATCACCAGATCGAGGTGGAAGACGAGGTAACGGGTTTCTTCGAGCACGAAAACGGCATGGTCGGGCATTTCATCACCACCACGGCTGAATCCCCCGGCACCAACCGGCTGGAGATCGTGGGCGAGCTGGGCAAGCTGGTCTTCGAAGAGGGTAAGCTTACTTTCTTCCAAAACGAGACTTCGATGTTCGAGTTTATCAAGACCTCTCCGGCTGCGTGGGACCGCGTCGAATACCAGACCCAGGAGATTCCCTATGAAGACAGCAGCGAGGCGGGGCATATCCTGGTAACCACCGCATTTGCGGACGCCATCCTGAATGGAAAACCGTTGATCGCCCAGGCCGTGGAGGGCATCCGTTCGCTGACCCTGGGGAATGCCATCATGCTGTCTTCTTTCCAGCGGCAGCCAGTTGCGATCCCAATCGACGAAGAAGCCTATGAAGCGAAACTCCTGGAATTGATCAGTGCTTCCACTTTTCAAAAAGAAGTGAAAATCGGAGGCATGGAAGATTTCAATAAATCTTTCGGATTCTTGAGTAAGTAAAAACCTTAACGCGAAGACGCGGAGACGCGAAGGTTTCTTAAGAAAACACCAAAGAGAACAAACCTAATTGTTTTGTTTGTAATCGAGATGATCCAATTTGTAAAAACGCTGCTTCTCGGCGGCTCAACGTTAAGAATTGTCATCAAGTTTGTTAGGATTTGAACCATTCAAGGAGCAATGAGAATGAAGATCAGCTTCATGACGCTGGGATGTCCGAACTGGGATCTGGATACGATCTGCGCTAAAGGAAAAGAATATGGTTATCATGGCGTGGATTTCCGCGGCTACCTGGAGGCGCTCGATATCACCCTCTTACCTGAGTTTACCAGCCAGGCGGCCTCCACCCTGCTACAGTTGAACGAGGCTGGCCTGGAGGTCAGCGCCATCAGCTCCAGCATCCAGGTCTGCGTGCCTGAAAACCTTGAAAAAAATCTGGAAGAAGCCCGGCGCACGATCTCTGCAGCACACGACCTGCGCTGTGTGATTGTGCGCATCTTTGGGGGAGGCGATCTATCCAAACACAGCCGAATAGAGCTGGCTCAGATTGGGCGCAGCTGCGTTGAGCAGATTCTCCGGTTAGACGGTGCTAAAGAACTCCATTGGCTTTTCGAAACGCACGATGCCTGGGTAAAAGCAGCGGACTGCCGCCTGCTCCTAGATATCATTCCTGACCCGGCATTCGGAGCAATTTGGGATATGGGGCACACTTATCGCATCGGAGGGGAGCAGCCGCGTGACACCCTGCTTGCCTTAAGCGGAAGAGCCGGCTACACGCACATCAAGGACGCGGTCTATGACCCCAAGCACGCACTGGCGATGGAGGATGGCTGGCGCTATGTGCTGCCGGGGACTGGGCAGCTTCCCTTGGCCGAATCGATCAATTTGCTAAAACAATCCGGTTATAACGGCTGGCTGCAGTTCGAACATGAAAAGCGCTGGCACCCAAACCTGATCGAGCCGGAAATTGCTTTCGCGGCCTTTGCGAGGTGGGCGCAAGCTTTTTTGTAGGGTGCGAAAACCTTTTGTGTGAGGGCGAGGAGACAAAACCCCGAGGCGGGGACACCCCGCCCCTACGATCGACCGCTCAAAGCCTCCAACAGCAAGGAACGCGCCTCCTGGTAATCTTGCGGGTCGAGTGAATACAGCTCGACTGCTCTGACGTGGTCAACATCTGCAAATGCTTGAGGTGATTGAGCGGCGCAGAATGCAGTGGAAGGCCTTTTCAAGCACAGCTATGGCTTCGTCAGCGGGCAGCTTCTGCTCGACCATCTTCAACAGCTCAAAATCCTGGATGCCAAGGCGCAATGCCTCATAACGCAGCGTCTCTACTGGAAAGCCATCTTTACCCGGCAGAACAAAATACATATCGCCGGCGTGCCAATCTGGTGCCCGCCAGCTAACCCGCTTCCAGGGATCGGCAGGCCAGAGGCAGAATGCCCAGCGGATAAATCCATCTACATGGAAATAATGAGTCAGCCAGCCATGCAGCACACCCTCAACCAGGGGTGAATGCAAGAAAGTATTAGGGATGGGAGGCCAGCAGCAAACATACCAAAGCATCTTACCGCCCTTTTCATGCAACTTTTCCACCAAGGACCTGGATAAATCGAGGTCGCGGGCAAGGAGCGGTAAAACGGGGACACAATCCACGACTTCAGGCGGAGCCTCCTCCAAGAATTCGAAGTGGTTAATGAAGACGATGTGCTTGAAGCCAGGAGCAGACTGGCGGATGAAAGCCACGCTTGCCTGGTATTTCTGTAAGTCAGAAGGCTCATCGGCGCAGATGCGCACGCGTTCCAGAAGCCCGCGCTGGGCAAAGAAATCGTGCAGGGAGCGGATGAAGGCTTTCAGCTCGCTGGCTTTTCGTAAATAAACGATGCGCCTTTCTGCCTGGTCATAACAGCGCACCCGCACAGCATCCGGGGCATCAGGAATGATTTTCCCAAAGCCATAAGCCTCATCCAGCCAGATATTCGCCAGGCCAAAAACATCGATCTCCTGGTCGATGCCATGCCGGGCAGCCAGGTCGAGAAGCTGCTCCAGCTTGGAGTAATCAAACAGCAGCTCTCCGGCAGCATTCCGGCTGACATCGATCACGGCATGCTCAAACAGGTAAGAGGGGTATTCTGGATCACGGAAGCAGCGCTGACCCGACCAGGGGATCTCCGTGGCAATCACGCTGACTGCTTTTTGTCCCAGGCGAGACAGGCTGGCGTAATAACGATCGATCAAAGCGAAGTGCGCCTCACTCCACAGGGGCACATGGTGGAAGCGGGCAATCGAAGTGCAGTGCTGCCACAGGTTTAAGTGGAACTTCCAATCTTTTACATCGGGTAAGGTGACATCCGCTACATGAAGGTGGACAGTCCCCTGCCAGGCCAGGACCTCATCCTCGAAGCCGTACTGAGAATATACGCGCACCGTCCCTGCATGCAGCCCTACAGCCAGGTCTCGGGGCAGCGTGAGGCGCACGTATACGGACTGCGGCTTTCCTGCCAGGGCTTCGGCATAACCGGACCGGTCGAGAAATTCCATCCAATGGCGATGATCATCCCCCTCTGCGTAACCCACCGCAAAGGTTTCCACTGTCCCTGCAGGCAGGGAGGGAAAAACCACCTCAAGGCGCAAGCGGGGTCGAAAACCCAGGGCATGCAGCCAATTCGCATGATCCAGGGTCAAGACGAAATCGTGTTGAGAGATAAAGCGAACCTGAAAGCCGAGGATCTCATTACGCGCACCTTTCAGGCTGATCTCGCTGCCACCGGCGGTATATTCTGGACGCCACTCGAAGGCGCCCCAGCTCAATTTGCTCATGGCAGGTTGCAGACCGACTTGAACAGGTTTGTCAGGCATATATCTTCCTCCAGTAACGTCTACATGGTCAATTAATCTTATCCACTAATCTCCACGAATATTCACTGATCATTTTGGAACAAATAAGCAAATGAAACAATGAATTCGAGGATTTTAAATGAGGTTAAAGACGTGGGCGAACCACAGCTGGTTCGGATTTTAAGACCAGGCGCGCGGTGCGTAAACCATCCGATTCAGCCGTCAGAATCAGCTCGCCCGGCTGATCGGAACCCTGGACGAGCACCTGGCACAATCCACCGAAAGCGGAACGCTGAGAAGCTTTATCCGGCTCGTGGCAGCTCGGATTGCCGTTCCCCACACCCAAGATTTTACCATTTCCGCTCAGCGAAAAGCGCACCAGGTTATCAGCCACAGGCACGACCAGGCCAGCGTCGTCTTGAACTGACACATTGACCACCGTAAGGTCCTCGCCGTCGGCAGCCAGGGTCGTGCGGTCAGCTTCCAGGGAAATCCTGGCTGGGGCGGTGGTCGTCCTGCACTCGGCTGAGACCACTGCTTGCCCGGCGACAAAGCCTCGAGCGGCCAACACACCTGGAACAAATGGCACCTGCCACTCGACATAAGAATAACGCGGGACTGTCTTCATCCCCAGGCTTTCGCCATTCAGCAGCAGCTCCACCGCCTCGCAGTTGGTGAGCGCTCGCACGGGGATGCTCTCTCCCTCGCGGCCGGCCCAGTTCCAATGGGGCTGCAGGTGCAAGACGGTCTTGCTGCTCCACCAGGCCTGGTAGTAATAAAAGTGATCCTTGGGGAAGCCGCAGGTATCCAGGATGCCAAAATGCGAATTGACGCAGGGCCACAGATAAGGGGTTGGCTCACCCCGGTAATCGAAGCCGGTCCAAACGAAGGTTCCAGCGATGAAGGCTCTCTGCTCCGCGGCCTTTAACGTGTCTTCGGCGCTGGCTGTCCAGGTCAGCTCATTATGATCATAGGCGCTCACATATCCCTTTTCAGGGTCGCGGGTGTAAATACCGCGTGTGCCCACGGTGCTGCCGCTCTCGGTAACCATAATTGGTTTATGAGGAAACTGCTCGTGAAACAGATCATATTCTTTGATGTTGTAATTGAAGCCCTGCACATCCAGCACATCGGAAGTTCTGCTCCCCCAACCGCCGTTCATGGCCAGAGTCACCTGGCGGGTGGGATCCAAACGGCGCGCCAGGTTTTTCAGCGTGGCGATCATCCGCACGCCAGCCTCCGTGCGCTGGATCGGCTCCTCGTTCCCCAATGACCACAAGATCACGCTGGGGTGGTTCCGGTCGCGCCGGATCAAGCTTTCGAGCTGAGCCAATCCCGCCGGGCTGCTGTCCAGGTGGCGCGTTTCATCCAAGACCAACATCCCCAAGCGGTCACAGGCCTCCAACAGCTCGGGGGCAGGTGGGTTATGGGCGCAGCGATAAGCGTTGCTGCCCATCTCCAGCAGCCGCTTCACTCGATATTCAAAAAGCCGGTCTGGGATGGCAACACCGACCCCGGCATGATCCTGGTGGTTGCAGGTGCCGCGCAGCTTCACCGGTTTTTCATTCAAGAAAAAACCCAGGTCAGGGTCGAAGCGCAGGGTGCGAAATCCAAAGGTTGTCTCACACGCATCGATCAGAGAACCCTCCGACCAAACCCTGGAAAGCAAACGGTAGCGATCAGGCGACTCCAGGGACCAGAGCATGGGAGCATCTACCTGAACAATCTGCTGAACGGTAGCTGAGCCTCCAACCGCCAGGGACTGCTCGGTCTTAACCGAAACGCACTTCAACGCCAAACTTATCCAGCATCACCAATTCGACTGTGACGACCGTCGCACGATCTGTGCGGTTGACCAGCTCAGTATCAATTTTCAACTCCCAATCCTTCAAGCTCTTCTGCGCTTGAGGCTGGACAAAGACTCCCCAAGGAGCAACATGAACCGGAGAAACCTTAAGCAGCCAGACATGCCGGTATAAGCCTGCTCCCTCATACCACCAGCCCTCAAACTGGGCAGCATCCAGGCGAACTGCGATGACATTTCTGCCTCCATAATTCAGCACGTCACTCATATCGTAGCGAAAACTGGTATATCCACTCGGCTGATTACCCATGCGATAACCGTTCACCCACACCGTGCTGTCGCGAAAGGCTCCATCAAACTCCAGGAAAATTCGCCGGTCTTTATCCCCCTCAGGCAAATCGAAGGTTTTCCGATACCAACCGACTCCTACTGGCAGGAAGCCATGCCAGGGATTCGCCTGGGGATCAAAACTGCCCTCCACAGCCCAGTCATGCGGTAAATCGACCTGGCGCCAGTGGCGATCATCGTAATCGGGATTGGCAGCCCCTACCGGCGACATGCGTGCCGGCATTCGGAAAGTGATCAGCCCTTTCATCCGTACTGGCAGTGACGGGAAGCTCGCCCAAGTAAAAACGCCAGCCCCGGTCAAACAGCAACCGCTGGCGAGGAGAATCCTTGACCGGGTTTATTTGTAAACGCATAGTTTGCTCCATGTTTGAAAGATTAAGCTAACAAATGATCCAAATTCACAAGACAACTGCAAATTTATCTACCCCAACCTTCGGATTATCACAAACGAAGGATGAGGCGCATCCATGCCCTTGATTGTATACCCGTTCCACGAAAATGATCGCATTACCCAAAAGCAGCATACCGGGGTAAAATGGGCTGGGGTGTGGGTTCTAGAACATCAAAACAGAAGGAAAACCATTGACAGCTCATCCACTTTTCACTTTTTTCCGCGAGGTCAAAGGAAATGCGCGCGGCTGCATTGTGACGGAGCCGCTGTGGGGTATCCCCTTTTTTCTGTATGCCCCCTATGTATCGGTCTACATGCTGGCGTTAGGCCTCGATGACAGCCAGGTCGGGTTAATCGCCAGCATAGGCTTGGCCTTCCAAGCCCTATCAGCCTTACTGAGCGGCGCTATCACCGACAAGCTGGGCCGCAAACGCGCCACATTCATTTTTGATCTGATTTCCTGGAGCATTCCCTGCCTGATCTGGGCAGTTGCCCAGAATTTCACTTATTTTCTGATTGCGGCGATCATCAACAGCTTATGGCGCGTCACCCATAACTCATGGAGCTGCCTTTTAGTCGAAGATACAGACCAGGATACCCTGTTGGATGTTTATACCTGGATTTACATCGCGGGCTTGCTGGCAGCTTTCTTTGCACCGCTGGCAAGCATTTTGATCAACCGCTATTCCCTGGTTCCGACCGTTCGCTTGCTGTATATCTTCGCCTTTGTCATGATGACTGCCAAGTTCCTGATCATGAACGGCATGGTTACAGAGACCAAGCATGGTGTGCTGCGGATGGAACAGACCCGGCATCAAAACCTTTTCAGTCTCCTAAGCGAATACCGGGGGGTTTTCCGGCAAATCCTGGGCTCACCCAGGACGGTGTATACACTGGGCGTCATGCTGGTGATGAGCACCTGCTGGATGATCAACAATACTTTCTGGTCAATTTACGTTACGGAAAATTTGAACATCCCGCCCGAACACCTGGCTCTCTATCCTTTTGCGCGGTCGATCACCATGCTATTCTTCTTTTTCCTGGTCATGCCCAGGATCAGAGGCCTGGATTTCAGAAACCCCATGTTGATTGGACTGGCGGGATATATCGTCAGCGTGCTGATCCTGATTGCCAGCCCGGTAAAGGGTTACCTGCCTTTATTGATCAGCACGCTGATCGAGGCGGTCAGCTTTGCTACCGTCAGCACCCTTTTAGATAAGATGGTCGTAGTCACCGTAGATCCCAAGGAGCGCGCCCGCATCCTGGCGATTATTTATGTGATTGTGATCCTATTTACAACCCCCTTCGGATGGATCGCAGGGAGGCTCTCGGAGGTGAACAGAGCGCTGCCGTTTATGCTGAATATCGTCTTATTCGCGATTGGAGGGGGGTTGGTGTATTTAGCGGGAAGAGTATCAGCAGAGAAACCATGAAAACTTCAACGTTCCTGCCCCAAGAAAACGTAGTAATCACGCATCAAGCATTGTCTCTTTATTTTTTAAGGATACTGGATCAAGCCTAGATCCAAAGCTTTTCCTGCCTCAACCTTAATAGGTAGTGGTGTTTCGGTTCCTTTTTCCATCACAAATTGCATATCCGCGGGTGACCAGAGTACCAGCACATATTCACCGGGGGGCACATCCTTAAAAACAAAATACCCAGCATCATCTTGGGCTGCTCGAGGATTCGAGTCATATGAAAACGAAATCAACGGCGGTAACTCTGGATGATCCGCAGTCAAATTCTTCGATAAAAAGAAGTTTCTTTCAAAGGGTTTACCAGTAGCAGAATCCAGGATTTGCCCTGAGATCACTCCACTTTCCTGACCTGGGGTGGGAATTTGCAGTGATGTTTTTTGCTCGGTCTGCACTGGGGTCGTTTTGGGCGCTTGAGCTGAACAACCGAAGAGAAAAGAAAAGATTAAGAATGCAAGCAACCGTTTTAAGAGAACTTTCTTCATGAGTTTCTCCTGACATTTTTACTTTTATTATAAACCGATATAAATAGAATGTAGAGTTGGCTTACACCAACTCTACATCTGTACTCACTCACAAGCTTATAAAGGTATGAACACCCTTTGGAAAATCTCCTTCTTATGGAGCAACAGAGATACCTTCATATACCAGGAAGGAGTCTATACCTCCAGACGCTAGCAGTTGATTGACTGTGCCGACAAATTGGGCTCCTGCCGGTCCGAGACATGTTGCCCCACCAACAAATCCGTCGGAGAGCAAATTGACATGGTTCAAAGTCCAGTTCGCACCTGGGGCAAGATCAGTATCAGGGCTGAAAGTCTTGGTGACCGTGGTACCCACTTTATCTTTGCCAGTAACCGTACAAACTAAGTCAGCCTTGGCAATCGTGGTTGCACCAACATTAGCAAGACTCCAACTCGTGAAGTAACCCCAGTTTCGGTCCATAATCAGAGGGAAAACAACTTTCTGTTGACCCTGGCTTGGAGCGAATGCATCATATGCAGCGCCCTTATTTCCTGCACTATAGAGCTGGTTGACTACACCTACCAGAGCCGTACCGCCCGTATTGGCTGTCACCCTACCGGAACCTACAAAAGTTTCGCCCGCAGCACAGTTTTCAGAAACTAATGTGGCCGGGTCAGTTGAGGTTGTGAAGACATTCTGCGCGAATGTGACCGATTTACCTGCAGCAACCGTACGAGTTTCCTGACAAGCCGTCCCCGGCATGCCAGCACCTGCGGTGTAAGATACAGTCACGTCCGTGGCTGTTGCGCCTAAATTTTGGATCTGAATGCCAGTGAAATAACCATAATTATTTTCATTAACCAAAGGCATGATCAGATTCGCGTTACCGCTGCCAAATCCACCATATGCAAACAAAGTGGTTGGGCCTACCTCAATAACAACAGCAACAATAGGTGTGCCACCAGTGGATGTTAAGCGGGCAGAGAAAACAGTTGCGGTATGGGTCTCTAAGGCCTGATCAAGTTTAATCGCAGCACCAGGCTTTAGATTAGTGATTGAATTCGTGGTTCCATCACTATAAGTAACCGTCACGTCCGTAGCCGCAGAGCCTGTATTCTGTACACTTAAGAAAGTGTTATATCCGTAGTTTCCCTTCATCAACAAAGGTAAATAAACGTCAGAAGATCCTGCTGAAAATGCGCTATAGCTGGCATATGAAATCGGCGAGCCAGTCGAGCCATTTCCAACCAGGTTGGAGATCGAGGCAACAGGTTGATCAGAAGAGATCACAATTGCACCCTGGAAACCATTTGGGGGTTCTCCAGTCCCTGGAAGCACGGAGTCAGTAAGCGGAAAATATGAGTTGGTTGTATTTCCTGCAACCGTATCCGACAGGGATAATACCATGGTCCCATCGGATTGATAAAAATCAATCGCAACCGTTGCAGTCGTCGCACTCAGGTTTCGAATCTGAAATCCTGATTGGTATGAAGTCGGTGTAGCCGCTTTAGCAGGCTGTACAGCCATACCAATTGTGAGTATTAACATGAAAATGACATAAAAAATCTTTCGAGAAGGTGATACCATAGACAAACTCCTTTTTTTAGAATCTCTGGTTTTTATTGTATGCAAATTATATTCACTTAAGTGCATTGTTACAATAATCCTTTTGGATTAATTACCTTCCATAAAGCGTAACTTACCAAAGAGATAAGGATATCGAAAGCTGTAAGGATAATCCGAGATAATATTGAAACAATAACTGCTATTGAGGGCGGGATAAACTGCCCCAATATCAGGCTCATGGTCAATTCTGTGAGTCCAAGACCTGATGGAAGGGCCGCGAGCAAGCATTCCGCTCACCCCACCCCCTGTCCACGCCGCTAATAGCGCAAAAAAATTTAAATTCTTAATTGGGTAAATCGAGGCCAAAATACATAACAGGATCATCCCACCAAGCACCCACAATCCGATGTAGCCCACAATCCAAGCTAGCAGCGATTTATAACGAATCTTAGGCGCCTCCTTCATTTTTGTTTTGATTAACTTACTAAGCAGGAATTGAAGTGTAGAGGGGTGAATTAAGGCAGTAAGGATTGCTAAAAGTAATATCAGCAACAGCACCTGGAACTGCTCAATTTTAACCAAACCAAATATCGAAATTAAAAACACCAATATCCCTGACCATAAGATCAAAATATATTCTACGCCGCCCGCGAAACCTGTTCGTGCAGGTTTAACGCCAAGATCAAAATACATTGCTCCTCTACCTACAATATGCAGCACGGAACCTGGCAATCGTCTTGCTGCCAAAGTGGTCAGGTATATTTTTAGATGAATTAAAGATTCAAAGCGAATGTCTAATTCGGTAGCTATCCTCATCCATAAGTATGCAGCAATAAAGGTTGCCACTAAAAAAATCAGAAAAGAATATATGAGCGGTTTAAATTGAATATCTCTTGGTAATGAACTTAAGCCAGTCCTCGTTTCTTTCGCAAAAGAATAAAGGAAATACAGGCAGATAAGCGTCACCAAAACGCTCAGAACAGTCTTGATATTCCTCTTTGACAGCATGGTGATCATTTTTTGAAAAAAAACTCGGCTAACCTCTGTTCCTATAATTTTCTCGCAAACACGGTCATTATTGAGCTTTTATTGCGGGCGTCAGCCAAAGTGTAATATGGGTAAGTTAAAACTTCGAGCAAATAACGAACGGATCATAGCAAGAAGGGTTTGCTTTACCCTGTTGGGAGCTTTCCAATTCGCCATTAGAAATTGAAAATTCAATACCAAGACGCCATGACGACCTGTAAAGCTTCTAATCTCCTCTACCTTGAATCCTCTGGAGTTAAGCAGCTTGGTGATCGTCCCAGGCGTAAAAATATGGAAATGCCGAGGCACGTCCCAACCTGCCCAATACTCTTTAAAAATATACCTTTCCCAAGATTCTGCATTCGGCAGACTTAATACAAACCAACCGTCCCGTTTCAATAAATGCCCGACTTTTTCTAGAACCTCATCTGGATTGGGTATGTGCTCCAGAACATCCCACATCGTAATAACATCAAACCATTCGCCGGGGCAATCCAGTTCCTCCAGATAACCTTCAAAAATGTTCAGACGAAACCGTTCGCGTGCATAATTGGCCGCATAAGCAGATGGTTCAACGCCCTGACAATCCCACCCCCTTTGGCTCATACCATTTAAGAATATTCCGGTTGCACAACCCACATCTAATATTCGACCCTGTTTGCCGGCGCAATGGATAATCTCCCGACAGCGCTTCTCAAGGCCATAACTACGGTCCAAACGTCGAATGAGACTCTTTTCATCTTCGATAGCCTTGGGGAAGGAAATATAGTTCGTTGGATAGAATTCTGATAGCTGATCCGGATTCGGGCGAGGATATAAAGAAAACAAGCCACAGCTTTCACATTCCAAGACCCAAAAGTCTCCTGGTCTTCCATGTAGCAGATCAGACCCACGAAACAATGCTTTGAAACTGTTATGCTGGCAAAGTGTGCAAAACATATCTTGAAATTGTCTCGTGGTAGGAGTTATCTGCTTGTTCATTAAAACAATCCCAATTTCACTGGCATGGTTGAAGCGTAAAAAGTGTCTGCTTTTCCCATTGGTTTATCGTCGAAGTACAATGGGCATAGAAGTCTAACATTAACTTTCTCGCCTGAGGCCATTCTGATAGATCGGTAAACATCCAGGTTGTACTATCCAAAATATGCGTGACCCCCAACGCTTTCAATTTAGAGTAAAGCTCTTCTGGTGATTGAAATTCTTCGAAGCGGATAATTCTTTGGGCACCTAGATGCCCCCAAATATAATCTCGATCCAAATAATATCCCCTGTTTTCATAGGGCAGCAATAATATTCTCGCATCTCGTTCCAAGTTCTGATTCATCCATTGAAAAGCCGGAAGTATATCAACTTTATTATACAGGTAATCCTCACGTGCTTGTGTGGATACCGCGGCTTGAACACGCCACTTCAGCTCAGAACGATTTGAAGAGGATATCCACGGTGAATACCCTATCAAAATCAATACAAAGAGAAACTGAAGGGAAAATACAAACTTGTCGTTCCAGCCAACTTCATTCAAATATGCCAATGGGATCGCACCCATCAAAGCCAAAGAGATAAAAATTGGATGGAGATATCGAATCTCTAACATTCCCATGCCGAACCAAATAAGATAGAAAAAAAGGGTGAATCCCAATAAAAACCATATATACTTATTGACCGACCTCTTCAAGGCCCCATAAAGACACCCGCACAAGGATAAGAGTAAAAGAGGAAGCCCTATCCCACCACCATACCCTCCAAGCGTGCCGGGTGATAAAAAAAGATATTGGATTGAGCGATACAACCCGGTAATTGATAAGGGTAATTTTACAAAAATTTTTCCCCAAAGAATTCGATTGATCGTATCACCTGTGGTATCCCAATTATTTCCACCCAAAATATTAAAGAGAAATGGAAAGAAAGGATTTCCCGTAAAAATAAAACTCCGCAGGTACCAAGGCAGTGAAACCAGAATGCCAGGAATCATAAGACTCAGAAATGGAGAAAAGTTCTTTTTTATATTACGGTTGGTGAAAATGAAGAGTGCAACGAATATGACAAATAAATATAGTGCCCCTGTCGTTTTGCAATTAGCAGCAAATCCAGACATTAGACCGGTCAGAACCAACATAGAGTTATTACGCGTTTTTAAGTAGACAAAGAAAGCATAAAAGGCATAAATGCCCCAAAATGGGAGGGAAACATCGACCAGACCCGTCGCTAGCAGCCGCTGCATAATCGGTATACCTGAAAATAAAGCCGCGGCCCATAATCCTCCCCCCGGGATAATTATTTCGCCAGTGTAGTAAAGTCCCAATATAATCCAAACCCCCATAACCCATGTCAGTAAATGGCTAGCAAGTCCAGACCCGAGCAACAATCCCTGCATAAAAAGCATCTGTGAGCCTAAAGGCCAATTTGATTGGAAGATGAAAGGAATATAAAAAATGCGATGAGCGTCGATATACAGTTTGGGCACAGCCAAATGGTAAGCAAGTTCATCCCACTCACTTGGTGGAACCAACCCATTCCTCAAAAGTGGATAAAGGAGGTTGCCAATAATGATTAACAACAGTGCGACTTGGATAAATTTAAGGGCTTTTAACCATTCAAAAAAATTACGTGAACTTACTCTTAACGGCGCTTTTTTATATAGTTCTAGGAGCACTCTTAAAAAGCCGATGATGATCATTAACCAGGCCAGCCAAAGATATATCAACCCTAACATTCCGGCAAATAACAAGATCAAAGATATAATTCCAAACCCAAGTGGGAGTAAGAACACCCATAACTTTATTCCATCGGGCCAATCTAATATCTTGTGAATGAATTTGAATAACATGGCCAACGCATCAAGAACAAGCAGCCCCCAGCCGGTCGATGCGACACAAATTAAAATTGCGACCGTAATTCCAAGTATTGGGCTGTCATCCATGGTGTGCATGCCTGAAATCAGAGATGATCTTCTGATAAAACGACTCAAGATTATCTGTAAATTTTTCCCACGAGAATTGGGTTTCAGCGATTTCTCGCGCTTTACGCCCCATCTTTTCACAAAGGTCAGAATCGTTCAACAGTGTGAGAGTAGCCTGAGAAAAGAGGTCAGGATCATCAAGCGATAAACATCCGATCTCTCCATCGAGAAATACTTTAGACATATCCCCCACCGCAGTTGCGATGATGGGTCTACCAACCGACAAATAATCCGTAAATTTGTAAGGAAAGCGACCCCGATTTGCATTGGTATTCCTTAATGGCAACCAGAAAACATCACTGGCTGACAGGTAATGATTAAGATCCTCATCAGATAAAGGGCCTGTTTGAATCACTTTGTCTGATTTTATTATTAGAGATTTGAAATCAAAAGGGCAATATCCCGCAATTAATAACCTCACTTCAGGGTTAGCAGTTGAAATTCGGTTAAATGCTTCTCCCAGGAATAATGCATCACCGTGAAAAATGGAACCTACATAACCGATAACCTTGGCAGAACCATCGATACCAACTCGAGACCGAGCTTCGTTTTTTGGAATTGGCCTAAGGCGATCTACATCTGCACCATTACGCAAACATAATATCGAATCAGGAGACACACCTAAACGTACTGCTTTCTCAAGCAGTGAGGAACAAATTACGGTTGACCCGTCAGCTTTTGTGCGATAATTCTGCTCAAAGTAAGTTTCAACTGGGCGAAGGACCGTTCTAACCAAAGGGTTGGTACGTTCCTCAACTGATCCGCCTTGTCCTAACCAATCAGCCCAATCCATAATCAACGGTATGGAATGTGAATGCATGAAAAGCGCAGGGAAGATAACCGTAGGACGCGCTTCAAAAGCATGGATCAAATCATATGGTTTGCCTTTCAACCAGGCGATGCGTTTTATCGTATTCCACGCATCCCAACCAGAACGTAGAGAACCAGAAAACAAATCTGGAGCTTCAACCAATATCAGGTCTTTCTGTACCTCTCGGAAATGGATAAAAAAATGTTCCTTGGGAGATGTTGCCACTAAAGTGACTGTGTGGCCTCGCTGACAAAGCCGCCGTGCAAATTGAAAAGCTCGCCAATAAGTTCCCCGATTTATCTGGTTGAATACCAGCATGAGTAAGTTCATAATTTTCTAAAACAATCTACGAAGCCATCTTTCAACCCATTCCAGTAGGCTTTAACCGAAGTCCACCGCTTGGATCGAGCCAGTCGCCAAGTGTTTAATAGAGCACTGCCACTCCTCCAGAAAATAATTGCTGGTATCTGCCACCAAAGTGCATGTTTATGGAAAAATCGAATACTCGAGCGAGCCATCCAATAACGCTCATTCAAACTTCCACTACCACCACTGCTTTTAGAAACCTTATGCCACATCCTGGCGCGTGGAACTACACGTAACCGCCACCCAGCCTTACGAAACCGGCGGCAGAAGTCCATATCCTCATAGTAAAGATGGAACTGCTCATCAAACAATCCGACTTTTAAAAGTGCTTTCCTGGTCAGTAACATTCCACAGCCTGTTACGAAATCTCTCTCCAAGAAAGGAACATCCATCAAGGATATCAACGTCTTGTTTGCATGATTATCGGCTACTTCAAGAGTCAGAGGATTAGAAACCGCCCCTGCAGACCAAATGATTTCTGGTTTCGACGCATAAAATATTAATGGGCAAACAGCGGCAGTATCAGGAGACAAGTGCTCAAATAAATGCAGAAACACTTCACGATCGACCCAGGCATCATTATTAACAATAAAAATGAAATCCGCTCCACAATCAAGTGCATAACGGAGACCTACATTGTACCCCCCAGCAAAGCCTAAATTTCTGGCCTGCTTAAGAATTGTGACATTGTGGAAACGCTCTGAAATGATATCAACTGACCCATCTGTCGAACCGTTATCAACCACCACAATTTGAATTGAATATCCATCTATATCAAGAAGAGACTGGATGCATTGACATGTATCGTCCGGTCGGTTCCAATTGACCGTCACAGCAAAAAGATTAAGGGCAGATGCTTCCATTTCTTTAATCTATTTTACCCTGACAATTCGGCACACAGCTGCTCTATTAATAAGATGGTATCTTGCCAACCGTGAGGATGAAATTTGGGTGTCGTTTGTGAAGGTGAACTCCCTAAGAAATTGCCTTATCGAAGCTGCTAATTCCGCCACGTCACCGGATGGATGAACAAATACGGGGTAATCGGTGAGGGAAAGATCACCACTAATCTTATCGCTAGCGAGAATTGGAATTTGATAATCCATCGCTACTTTTATGGCTGCGCTCTGAGTGCCTTCAACATAAGGTGCTACAAACCCATCGGCTGCAGAAAAATATATACCCACTTCCTCATTCGGAACATAACGATTTTCTATTTTGACTTGATCGGCTAAAGATAAATTGTGAATTTGTCGAATATACGTCTCGGGGTCTTCCCAAAATTCACCCACTACAATCAGGATTGGTTTTATACCCTCTTTATGTAATATTTCCAAAGCGTTCAGAAGAACTGAGAGCCCTTTATAAGGTCGAACAAGGCCAAAGAAGAGAAGAACTTTCTGGTCACTATTCAACCCAAGTTTCTGTTTGGCAATAGAACGATCTAAATGTGTCTGGCTTATTTTAAAGATTGGAAGAGAACTGGGATAAACTCTTGAACCCGGAAGCAAGTTTCTTAACCTTTCGCCTTCTTGGGGTGAAAGATAGATTAGAGCATTCCCATGCTTTAACGTTGCTCGAACCAACCAACGGTCAAAGAAACGCGCTTCATGCGGCATGACATTATGAATAACGAAAGCAACAGGAATTTTCCTCTTCTGCAAAGAACGAGAAATGAACCAGAACGCAGGCGCCCAGAAAGTTGTCCACCATTGGATAATGACCATTTGAGGATCGAATTGCTTGATCTGTCGAATGGTGCGCATCCAGGTGTGCGGATATATGGGATCTAATAAGAATTGTGCAGAAACCTGCACATGCTGTTGACTGGGATCTTTATCTGATTTTCCTGGGTAAAGCCAGGAGGGATATTGTCTAGAGAAAGAAACAATCTGGATTTGGTGTCCTGCTGAAAGCAGTTCGTGTCCTAATGATGTTGTAAACCAGGCAATTCCACCTCGATACGGATACACAGGTCCTATCAAGGTTAATCTCATGTTTCTTCTCCATCATCTGAAGAAGCCCCTTTACGCAACCTGTATAACATTTCCTCCAATATCTTCCGGTTGAAAGCGATCAAATCTGCCAGCAGGCCGATCAACAAGGTTTGAAAACCTACAATCGATAAGACTGCCGCAAGGATCAGGGATTGAACGTGCCCACCGCCTACACCCTGCAGGTAAAAGATCAGAAAACGCACCCCCAGGGCAAAGCCCAAACCCAGGAATAAAATACTAAGTGACGTGAACACCCGCAGCGGGCGGTACATGGCATAAGATCGAATGATCGTGATGGTTGAATTCTTCAAATAATCGGTGATGCCGCGCATCAAGCGGGAGGGCCGGCGCGGCGGGTTGGTGTGGATGGGGACAAAGATCACTCTGGTATGCTGGTGACCGGCCTGGATCAGGGTTTCCAGCGTGTAAGAATATTCACTCAGCACCATGGTGCGTAAAGCCACCTCACGCGTCAGGGCCCGAAAACCACTGGTGGCATCAGGGATTGCCAATCCGGCTGCCTGCGAGACCACCCGACTGCCGATCGACTGCAGCTTGCGTTTGAGGGGAGAAAAATTCTCCAACGTTGCCACTCCCCGATCGCCGACCACCAGCTCAGCCTCCCCCGATAGGATCGGCCCCACCAGCAGGGGAATATCGCTGGCGTCGTACTGGTTATCTGCATCGGTGTTCACGATCACATCCGCACCCAGCTTCAGGCTGGCATCCAAACCGGTGGTAAAAGCCAGGGCCAACCCAGCATGGTGAGGCATGCGGGCAACATGGTGCGCCCCCGCAGCCCGCGCCACTTCCGCTGTCGCATCCGTACTGCCATCATCAATGATCAGGTACTCAATCTGGTCAAAGCCGTCGATCTGGCGCGGCAGGAGGGACAGGGTATCAGCGATCGACTCGGCTTCATTATAACAAGGGATCTGGATAATCAGTTTCATCGCTATAAAGCTGGGAGAAGTTGGTATTTTTTACGACTGCGGAAAGTATACCACGCCCAATTGCTCCTTTCACCGGAAGGTGGATTGCCTGGAGTATAATGACTCCATGATCCAAGTAATAGTTCTCTCACTCCTAAGTTTGATGATCCTGACAGGGTGCAGTATGAATACTCCAATCCCAACCACCACCCCCACTTCAGCTCCTCAACCCAACCCGGCGGATAAGGGCCTGGATGCCTTCGAGCAAAATAAGCGCTTAGGCCGGGGAGTCAACCTGGGGAACGCCCTGGAAGCTCCCAAAGAAGGCGAATGGGGAGTCACCCTGCAGGAGGAATATTTCAGCCTGATCCAAGCGGCTGGCTTCGACAGCGTGCGTATCCCGATCCGCTGGTCGACCCACGCCAGCCAGACAGCCCCATACACGATCGAGGCGGCTTTCTTCGAGCGGGTGGACTGGGCTGTAGACCAGGCCATCCGGAACAACCTGCAAGTGGTGATCAATATGCACCATTATGAGGAGATCTTCAAAGACCCGGCAGCGCATGAGGAACGCTACCTGGCGCTTTGGGAACAGATCGCAGAACACTACCAGGATTACCCAGACAACCTGGTCTTCGAAATCTTGAATGAGCCGAACAACAAGCTGACGGCGCCGCTCTGGAACGACCTGCTGGTGAAAGCGCTGGCAGTGGTCCGTCAAACCAACCCGGAACGCAACGTGATCATCGGACCGGCTGAATGGAACAGCCTGGAAAAGCTTTCCGACCTGAGGCTGCCTGAGGATGACCGGCATATCCTTGTGACATTTCATTATTACCAGCCTTTTCACTTCACCCACCAGGGCGCGGAGTGGGCAGACGGCTCCGAAGCCTGGTTAGGTACCACCTGGACGGGTACACCCGCACAGGAAAAAGCGCTCAAACGCGACCTGGACCTGGCAGCAGGGTGGGCGGAGAAGAATAACCGCCCCCTGTACCTGGGTGAGTTCGGAGCTTACAGCAGGGCAGATATGGACTGGCGCGCCCGCTGGACGGAAACCGTAGCCCGCCAGGCAGAAGAAAGAGGCATGAGCTGGGCTTACTGGGAGTTCTGTGCCGGGTTCGGAGTCTATGATCCACAGCTAAAAATCTGGATCAATCCGCTGCTCAATGCCCTCCTGCCTCCTCAATAAGCTGGTTAGAAACCCCCAGTTATGATCGATCCCGAAAATCAGCTAGAACAAGCCAGGCAGCTCACCTCCCGCCTGGAACGCCTGTCCGCCGATTCCATTTGGGCGCGGCGCGCCAGCGGCTACCGCGCCTCGCTGCTGAAGACAATTGAGAGGGTTGAAGAGCTCAACAGCCAGTCCGCTCGCCTGGAGGATCCGGTTGAATTGGAGCAAGCGCTTGAGCACCTGGATGAGCTGCTCGAGCGAGGACAACAGATCCTGGAGCTGGCTGCCAGGGATTTGATCCGCAACCGGACAAAAAAGAAAGATTAAGCGGTCTCGCCTTGATCCTGGATAAGCCCTGCCAGGGCCTGCAAGCCCAACAGGTAGGAGCGCCAGCCAAAACCGGTGATCTTCCCCAGGCACACCGGCGAGATCAACGAGCGCTGGCGGAATTCCTCGCGGGCGTAAACATTGGAGAGGTGCACCTCCACCACCGGGATGCCGATGGCAGACACAGCATCTCGCAGCGCCACCGAGGTATGGGTATACCCACCCGGGTTAAAGACCACGCCGCTGGCCCAGCCGCGTGCCGCATGCAGGGCATCGATCAGGACTCCTTCGCTGTTGGATTGATAACTGCGCACTTCCAACCCCATTGTCCCTCCAGCCTCTTGCAGCCGGCTGTCAATGTCTTCCAGGGTCAGCTTGCCATAAATTTCTGGCTCACGCGAGCCGAGTAAATTCAAATTGGGTCCGTGCAAAACAAGAATTGCTTTCATATATCCGATCCGATTATTTTTTCCAAGATTTTCAAGTCATTCCCTGAGACCTTCACCCCAACCTGCACCTGGCCAATTTCGACTGGCAGGGCCAAGCGCAGCTCTCCGGCAACATTCTTTTTATCCACCCGCATGCCTGCCAAAACGGCAGCCGGGTCCAATCCAGGGGGAACTCTGATGGGGAGATCAAAGCACTGCAGCACTGCCAATATCACTTCCGCCAGGCCAGTTCTGGCCAGGCCCAGGCTTTCAGCCAGGCGCGCTTCGACGACCATCCCGATGGCGACTGCCTCGCCATGCGACAGCTGGTAGCCGGAGACCAGCTCCAGAGCGTGCCCCACCGTATGCCCAAGGTTCAAGGCGGCGCGGGGACCCTTTTCAAAAGGATCAGCCTGGATCAGGTCCACCTTCACTGCCATTCCCCGGCTGATGATCTCCCGCATACGATCCCGGACGGTTTCCCAACCCTGGGAGCATAGCTCAAACAAGACCGGATCGGCAATGATGCCAGATTTGATCACCTCTGCCATACCCGAACGCAGCTCTGCGGCGGGCAGGGTATCCAGTGTGAGGGGGTCGGCAAGGACCAGGCGCGGCGAGTAAAATGCGCCTACCAGGTTCTTCCCCTGTTTCAGGTCGAAGCCGGTCTTGCCGCCCAGGCTGGCATCCACCATCGCCAAAAGAGTCGTAGGCAGAGCCACCCAAGATATACCGCGCAGGTAAGTCGCCGCAGCAAAGCCCGCCAGATCGCCCGTCACCCCGCCTCCCAGGGCAACGACAGTGCT
Source organism: uncultured Chloroflexia bacterium (assembly GCA_963754615.1). Classification (GTDB taxonomy): domain Bacteria; phylum Chloroflexota; class Anaerolineae; order Anaerolineales; family UBA4823; genus CAVVUF01. Next base: position 84,247 of record CAVWGW010000007.1, read on the forward strand.
GCTGCGCTCCAGTCCAATTTCGATGAAGCGATCCCACAAATCCGCAACCGTCTCCAGGTTCTTGCCCAGCTCGCCGGCCGGAATCTCCACTAAAACAGGCGAAAAACCAGAACCCCGCAGCACCTGGCACACCCGTTCGCCGTAAATGGCAGAGACGTGTGTATCGCTGACAACCGCAACCCGGCCCTGCAAACCCCGTTCAGCGAGCAGCTCGCCAAGGCTCTCCAACCCACCCGGACTTACCAGCACAGCATATCCGGCATGCATGCCGCGGACGTGAAACTCGCCCAAGCTGACCAGAACCTGCCTGGCGATTTCATCCAGGGATTGATCGTCCGTGCCGACCTGAATGGAAAAGGAGGCATAGTGAGCGCCTCTTTCTGCCACCAGCTTCTGCAGGCGGAGAGGCGCATCCCCGGCTAAGAGCGGCCTGGAACCGGGCTCAGCTTCCAGGCGTCGGAGGAGCTGGTCCAAAGAAGCTGACAGGCACACGACCTTGCCACACCCTTCAACTCGCCGCTGGTTTTCAGGATCGAGGAGCGTCCCACCGCCCAAGGCAACCACCTGGCGCTTTCCCTCCAACACCCGGCTCAGGGCCGACTTTTCAACCTGCCGGAAACCGGCCTCCCCATGTCTGGCAAAAATATCCGGGATATCCAACCCTGAATGAATTGCGATCTCCTGGTCCAAATCGAGAAAAGGCAGGTTGAGGCGCTCAGCCAAAACCCGACCCAGGGAAGTTTTCCCGGAGCCGGAGGGTCCGTAGAGAAAGATCATTCCCTTTGACAACTTATTCCTCCGGCCAAAAGAGGTGAGGCTGGTTCTCAGGCGCCATGCGCAGATCGGAAAGCCTGGGTTGGCGCAAAGCTTCAAAACGCGGCAGCAGCTCATCCAGCGAATCCCCACCCAATTTTTCCAGGAGGGCTTCAGCCAGCACAAAAGCCAGCATGCCCTCCAAGATCGGCACCGCGCGCGGCACCGGGCAGAAATCGGAGCGCTCGTACTGCGTTTTCACTTCTTCTCCCCTGGCGAGGTCGACAGAGGCCTGGGGTGTCAAGGTAGTGGCGATCGGTTTCAGCGCCGCCCGCAGCCAGAGCGGCTGACCGGTGGTCACACCCCCCTCCAAGCCGCCGTTCCGCAGGCTCGAACGAACTAAATCATTCCCATCCAGGTAGATGCCATCCTGCACCTGCGTGCCAGGCAGGGCGGCGTTCTCAAAAGCAGGACCGATCTCCACACCCTTTACCGCCTGCACGCTGAGCAGGGCTGCCCCCAGGCGGGCATCCAGACGCCGGTCCCACTGCACAAACGAACCCAAGCCGGCCGGCACCCCCCAGGCAACCAACTCGATCACCCCTCCCAGGGTGTCTTTCTCCTGCATCACCTGCCGGATGCGGGCGATCATCTTCTCGCTCGCAGCCGGGGCAGGGCAGCGCACCTCGCTTTGCTCCGCGAGCAGGGCGCTCCAGGATCGGAATTGCCCTCAGGTCAGCAACGAACTCTCCAATAGCCGAAACGTACCCCCCAACCTGGATATCGAACTGCGCCAGCAGATGCTTGCACACAGCTCCCACCACCACGCGGGCAGCCGTTTCGCGGGCTGAAGCCCGTTCCAGGGCGGGGCGCAGGTCAGCGTAGCCATATTTGACCGCCCCGCTCAAATCGGCATGCCCTGGGCGAGGAATGGTGAAGGGCTCCACGGCTTTGCCGCGCCATTTTACATGGTCACGGTTCTCGATCAGCACCGCCAAAGGAGCTCCGGTCGTTTTCCCCTCCATCACTCCCGCCAGGATCTGGGCATGATCTTGCTCAATCTTCATGCGTGGACCAGCCCCGACACCCACCTGGCGGCGCTTCAGGTCGAGATCGATCACAGATGCATCCAGTAAGAGCCCGGCGGGCAGTCCTTCCAGGATGGCGACCAATGCGGGTCCGTGGGACTCGCCGGCAGTAAAAAATCGCAAACTCATCCTGACCTCCCCAGCGTTCGCTTCATACGCTGCATGGCTTCAGTAAGCCTTTCGTAAGGTTCTGTGAAAGACAGGCGGGCATAGCCTTGCCCATTCACCCCGAAGATCGTGCCTGGCACCAGGCTGACATGCGCTTCTTCCAGCATGATGCGTGTAAAATCTTGCTCTGTCCACCCAGAAGGCGTCTTGAACCATACATACAAAGATGCCTTTGGGACCAACGGGTCTAAGCCTGCCTCCCGTAAACCCCGGATGACCAGGTCACGCCGCTGCTGGTAGATGTGATTGCGCTCCCAAGCCAACCCTGCTCACCGGTCAGGGCTGCGACAGCCGCATCTAAGATTGGGCGGAAATGACCGTTATCCACATTGACCTTCATCTGGTAAAGGGCAGCCAGTGCCTGGTGATTACCCAGGGCAGCACCCACGCGCCAGCCAGCCATGTTGTACCATTTAGACAATGTATTGAATTCCACGGCGGTTTCCGCAGCACCTGCCACCTGGAGCAAACTGGGGGCATGGTAGCCATCGAATGTGATCTGGGCATAGGCGGCGTCATGGCAGACCAAAATATGGTGAGTCCGCGCAAATTCTACTGCCCTGGTAAAAAAATCCAGTGAGGCTGTCGCTGTGGTCGGGTTATTGGGATAATTAAGCCACATCAGCTTTGCGCGCCGCAGAATATCTTGCGGGATGGCTGAAAAATCAGGCAAGTACCCCCTTTCGGGGAGCAGTGCCATGGGATAGACTTCACCACCCGCCAGCAAGGCGCTGCGCGTATAGGTCATATAGCCAGGATCTGGTACCAGGACTACATCCCCCTCCTGCACAAAAGCCAGGGTGAGATTAACGATGCCTTCCTTAGAGCCCATTAAAGGCAGCACGTCGGTCTCAGCCTCTAAAGCCACCTGAAACGAACGCCGGTAAGCTTCCACCCAGGCATGACGGAGCGCGGCAGTGCCATTATAGGGCTGATAACCATGCGCAGCCGGGTCACTGGCGGAACGCTGCAAGGCCTCCAAGATATGCGGAGCGGGAGCCAAGTCCGGTGTGCCTGCGTCCAGGCGGATCACATCTACCCCCTCGGCTTTCAGGCAGGCCAGCTTTTGATTAAGCTCAGAAAAAAAGTGTCCACTTAAATTTGAGATACGATAGGAAGGACTAATCATTGGCGTTTAACCTTATAAAGCGTCTATTAAAGTCTCAATGGAAGGGCGGACGCCCGTCCAAAGCTCAAAAGAAAGCACAGCTTGTTCTAATAACATACCCAGACCATTCGCCGCCTCCAGCCCTGCCAGGCGGGCCTGCTGCACCAGGGGGGTTTCTGGAGGGTTGTAAACCAGGTCATAGACGAAAGCCTGCCCAGGAAAATCCAGGTCAGCAGGCCAGGGAGAGGCAGGTTGGTATGCCTGCATCCCAAGAGGCGTTGTATTCACAATCAGGCGGACGGGGTTTTCGGAGAGCAAATCGGATAAAGTTGAACGGCTCAATTCACAACCCAAAACACTCACTTCAAGCATAGAGAATTCTTCAGCCAGCGCCTGAGCCTGCTCCATCCGCCGGGAGGCGATGGAAACATTCCAACCGGCCTGGCAGAGCGCAAAAACGACCGCCCTGGCAGAGCCCCCAGCCCCTAACACAAGCGCGAGGCGGGGAAGCAGGCTCGCATCCTGGTCAATCCCCGTGGAATCGTATGCCTTATGGACAATCACAGAGAACTTCTTGACCAGGTCAGCCCAAAAACCAGCCACGTCCGTATTATCGCCCACCAGCTCACCATCCTGAAAGGAAATCGTGTTGACCGCCCTGACTGCCTGGGCGGTCGGGCTCAACCGGTCCATAAAGGGCAGCACGGTTTGCTTATGTGGAATGGTCACGTTCAAACCCTGCAGCTTCCCGCTGCGGAGATCATGCAGCAAACCCTGCAAGGTTTCCAATCCCCCTTCTGCCGGGTCAACCGGATATAAACGATATTCCCCCTCGAGACCACTCGCCTTCAAGGCAGCCTGGTGCAAGCGGGGGGATAGGCTGTGCCCCAAGGGATAACCGATCAGACCCAGAGAGAAATACGCCGGAGGCATGGCTCAAGGCTCCAGCAGCAGATCAGCGCCAAAGGACTGCAAGACGGAGACAAATTCAGGGAACGACTCGTCGATCACTTCTGCTCCCAAGACGGTCACCGGGCGACTGGAGGCCAAACCGACCAATCCAAGCGCCATCGCCAGGCGGTGGTCTCCATGGGGGTCTGCTTCTCCCCCATCCGGCTGTTCACCTCCCGCTACCGTAAACCCATCCGAGGCTTCCCGAATGCGAATACCCAGGCGGTTGAACTCCTGGCGCAAGGCTGAAATTCGGTCAGATTCTTTGTAACGCAGCTCTTCAGCCTGAGAGACAACCGTCTCGCCTTCGGCAAAGGCAGCCGCCACAGCAAAGGCCGGGAATTCATCGATCATGCGCACAACCAAAGGACCAGCTACTTGCGTTCCATGCAGGTGGGAGCTGCGGACGAGCAAATCACCGCAGGGTTCGCCAGGACCTGAGCTGGGGTTGAGAACCTGGATATCCGCCCCCATCGCCCACAGCGCATCCAGCAGGCCGGTACGGGTAGGGTTCAGGCCTACATTACGGAGGAGGATCTCAGAGCCTGGCACGACCAGGGCGGCGACAATCAAGAAGGCGGCGGAGGAAATATCACCTGGGATCGGCATATTCAAAGGCAGCAATGAATGCCCCATCAGCGGATCCAACCGAATAATATATTGTGCTTTGTTCTCCCCTTGAGCAGTTTCGATCCAGGAACGAAGCTCCACCCCCATCGCTTGCAGTAAACGCTCGGTATGGTCACGCGAGGGACCAGGCTCGCGCAGGAACACCGGCCCGTCGGCTGACAAGGCTGCCAGGAGCAGGCAGGATTTCACCTGCGCGCTCGCCACCGGCAAGAGGTAATCCACCGCCTTTAACGGGAGAGCGGTGGGAGTGATTTGTAAAGGGGCGCATCCCGATGAACCGGTGATCTTCACACCCATCCGGCACAGCGGGGTGAGGATGCGCTCCATGGGCCGGCGGCGCAGTCCATCCGAGCCATCCAGGGTGGCTGAAAGGTTGGCGGCGGCCAGGGCGCCGGCGAGCAAACGCAAAGTGGTGGCAGAGTTCCCACAGTCCAATACTGCCTGGGGAGGCTTCAAACCGGAGAAACCTTTTCCCATTACCGTCAATCGATCATCTTTCAGCTCCCAATCGACTCCTAATGCCGTCAAAGCGCTTAGCATGGCCTGCGTGACACCGGACAGGAGGAAATTCGAAATGCAGCTCTGCCCCTCCGCCATTGCAGCGAACAAAGCCATACGATGCGAGAGCGATTTATCGCCTGGCAAGCGATATTCTCCACGCAGAGAGCAGCCAGGAAAGGTTTTTAATTTCAGGGATGGATGAACGCTCATCTTCCTCCTCGGGAGGCCAAGACCTCATGCTGGTGAGTGCTCCTCCAAAGGATATCCTCCAATGCCTCGAAATCTTCTCGCATCAGGCATAGCTCGATTTCCTCCAAGCTGCCCCGGAATATCCTCAGAGCAGCGAGGATATTCTGCCGGTTCGTCTGCAGCACATCCAGCATCATCGGCGTATAACTGCCCGCCAAGCGGCTGGTGCTGAGAAAGCCAGGCCCCACCAGGGGAGCCGTGTCGAGAGGTGTCGCCAGGGTTAGAGCATGCGCCAGCAGATAAGGGAGATGGCTTGTGGCGGCTGCCCAGCGGTCATGCGAGGCAGGGTCCAGCCAGAGCTCCTGTGCCCCGATCCCCTTCACCAGCTCCTGGACCAGCTTCTTTGCCGAATGCGAAGTACGCGGCAGGGGGGTCAACGCAAAGACCGCCCCTCGAAACATCCCCTGATCGGCATTGACCAGGGAGGCCTTTTCTTTGCCACACATGGGGTGGCCTCCCAAGGGATCGAACCGTTCGGGGAGGGAGGCCATCGCTGCCGCAACCAGGGTTTTGGTAGAACCGAGATCCAAAACGACCGCCGGACCGGGATGGAGCTGGTCCAGGCGATGCAGCAAATCCAGGATGGCTAAGACAGGCGCCGCCAGCACCACCAGGTCTGACCCTGGCAAAATTTCACCCAGGTCGGATGAGGCCCGGTCGACCACCTGCTGCTGATTTGCCAGGGATACGACTTGCGGATCAGGGTCGTAACCTACCAGCGCTGCAACCCTGCCGTGCAGCGCCAGCGCCAGCGAGCCGCCCATCAAACCCAGGCCGACCACCGCCACACGTGTCTCAGCCAGGCCGGTAAATCCTGTAAAGTCATGGTCGGAAGTATCCGAGGTCGGAAGTCTTCCGGGACGGAAGTATTCGGGCCGGTTTCTTCCGACAGGGATTTTCCCGAGCTGGATGGCTCCGATTCATTCATAGGGTCAGGCTTTCCGCGAAGCTGGGGTTCAAGGCACGGTAATGGTTCGGATCGACGCTGCGCCCAATGGCCTCGGCAATCCCGCGCACCTGCCGCACCAGCTCTGCAAACCGCTCAGGCTTCAAGCTCTGACCCCCATCCGACATGGCCTGGTCGGGGTTGGGGTGCACTTCGATGATCAAGCCATCTGCGCCAGCGGCAATGCCCGCGCGGGCGATCGCCTCAACGAAACTGCCAGTTCCCAGTACTGTGACTTGGATCAAGGACTACCGGCAGATGGGTCAGCGACTTGAGCACCGGGATGGCGTTGATATCGGTTGTGTTGCGAGTGGAGGTTTCGAAGGTGCGAATGCCCCGCTCGCATAAGATTACCCGCCGGTTGCCCTGCGAGAGAATATATTCAGCAGCCATCAGCAGATCGTCGACTGTCGCGGACATACCGCGCTTGAGTAACACAGGGTGCTGGCTGGCGCCGGCTGCCATAAGCAAGTTATAGTTCTGCATATTGCGGGCGCCAATCTGAATTACATCAGCATATTTAGCCACCAGAGGTACCTGTTCTATCGGTCATTGCCTCGGTGACTGTCGGCAAGCCAACCGTCTCGCGCACCTCAGCCAGCAGCTCCAAACCCTCTTCGCCCAAGCCCTGGAAAGCATAGGGAGAAGTGCGCGGCTTGTATGCGCCTCCACGCAGAGCGTGCGCACCTGCCTCGCGCACTGCAATAGCTGTCTCCATGAGCTGGCTGCGGCTCTCCACAGAACAAGGTCCGGCAATAATCACGACACTGTCCCCCCCCATCTGCACGCCATCCAGGGGAAATTTACTATTCTCCGGAATAAACTCCCGCGAAGCCAGCTTATAAGGGCGCGAGATCGGCACAATCCGGTCTACGCCAGTCATATAGGCAAAGTGATCCTGCAGGCTGTAGGGACGCCCATCTCCCACCACCCCGATCACCGTACGCTCCTCGCCTTGCGAGAGGTGCGCCTTAAGTCCAAAATGCTCGACTTTCAGAACCACTTCATCGATCTGGGTTTTTGTGGCATCGGTACGCATAATGATCATCATATGAACTCCAATTCTCCTTTCAATAACCAATAAAATGCGAATGTTCCCTATTTCTTAATGCCCTTCAGGAGGCTGTAAATCGGGCCTCAAAGCGGTGGCACCGCGCAGGTATATATGCCTGACTTCGGTTTGGCTCAAATCGGTGTTCCAGTGCAGCAGGACCCGCACACAACACGGCAGCCCGCCGGGAACCGGGATCTCACGCGCGCACATCAGAGGAACATCCCCCCAGCCCATCTGGCGGGCAGCCTGGGCTGGATAGACGGACTGTAAGTCGTCTGTGACGGTAAACAAAACGCTCGCCAAGTCCGCCGGTTTTAAAGCGGGATTGGCGAGCAGGATTGCCTCCAGCAGCTCACGCGCCGCTGCCAGGACTGCCTCTGGTTGGTCATTGATCACATCGATTGCACCACGGATTCCACGTACAGGCATAGCGGTTCTCCTTAGAAAACGAAAAGTGCGAGGCCGCTGGCCTCGCACTTTGGGATTGTTATCGCTCTCCCGCTTAAGCGCCACCAACGGCGACCTGGGTCAGGTTACCGTAAAAATAATAATAAGCGTAAAACGAGCGAGAGGTTTTCATAATCTATTTGTAGCGTCTGAAAGTTGAGCAAGTTTATCGCAGAGCACCCAAATACGTCAAGCAGTTCGTTTTCTTTTTTAAGCTCCGATAGGGTGAAGTTTTCATATTCTTCCTCAATAATTCCAGGTTTTGTGGGGTGCCAGGTGTGCTGCCAGGCCCATAAGATAAGTGGTCGGCGGATCAGGTATGGCTTAACGCGCGGCGCCCAAGTGGGAAGAATGTAAGCACTTTTCATGGGGTAACTATATAAAATAAGAACTCCCGATAGAACGAATTGGCGTTAAAATGTGAGGGAGAATTGTAATCGATATCTAAATGACAAATCTCAACCAGCGAAAAGTGCACGGGGCGCTGGGGAGTTACTCGTTTTGATGAGATTTAAACAGGATGGATAAAAAAATGACATTGATCTCTGAAATCCACGAACAAGCCGATGTATTAGAGAATTTACTTGTCAACCAGGCTGCCCAGATCGAGAGCATCGGCCGGGCCATCTTGAAAGCGGACCCGCAGTTTGTCTTTCTGGCGGCGCGCGGGACTTCGGATAACGCCGGTCGCTACGCGAACTACGTGTGGGGATCGATGAACCGGCTGCCTGTCGCCCTGGCAACCCCGTCTTTGTTCAGCCTGTATCAGAAACCGCCCAGCCTGAAGGGTGCCCTGGTAGTGGGCATCTCGCAATCGGGGCAGTCGCCAGATATTGTCAGCGTGCTGGAAGAAGGACGCAAGCAGGGCAGCCCCACGCTGGCAATCACCAACGAACCTGACTCGCCCCTTGCCCAGACCGCAGATTGGGTAATCGACATCCAGGCCGGTGTGGAGGCAGCCGTAGCGGCTACCAAGACCTATACCGCCGAATTGATGGCGATTGCCATGCTGTCGTCTGCCATGCTCAACGACCCTGAAGCACGCTACCCCCTGGCGCAGGTCCCCGGCTGGGTGCGCCAGGTGCTGGCGCGCGCGAGAGCACATCGCCCACCTGGCTGAGCGCTACCGGTACATGGAGCGCTGCGTGGTATTGGGGCGAGGCTTCAATTACGCCACAGCCTTTGAGTGGTCGCTCAAGCTGAAAGAGCTCACTTATGTGACCGCTGAGCCCTATTCCTCAGCCGATTTTCAGCATGGACCCATTGCGATCATCGAGACAGGTTTTCCTGTGATGGTCGTCAACCCAGCGGGCAAGATTTACGATAACTTCCTGCCACTGCTGCGCCAGCTGCGTGAAAAGCAAAAAGCTGAGCTGGTGATGATCTCCGATCAAGCGGAGGCGCTGGCGCTGGCCCAATCTCCCATGCCGCTGCCCGCCGGTATCCCGGAATGGCTGACACCCCTGGTGGCGATCGTCCCAGCCCAGCTCTTCACGCACGCACTGACGCGCATCAAAGGTTGGAATACCGAAGCGCCGCGCAGCATCCACAAAGTCACTGAGACGCATTGACACAAATGATGAGCTTTTCTAACGTCCTGAAAAGCCCAACAAGCGCATAGGATCGACCAGGCTGAAAACTCCGCGCACCCGCCAGGTGCAGTAATTATCCATCTCTTCCAGGGTGGCGCTGTTATCGTAATGCGCCAGGCTGCCAAAACGCGCTCCCGATGGTCCAAGCCTGACTTCCAGGTGCAGGTGCGGGTTAAGAGCATTCCCACTGTCTCCAACAAAACCAAGCGCTTGACCGCATGCAACTGCATCGCCGGGCCGTAAAGTGGGAGCCTGCTGAAGGTGGGCATAGAGCAGGTAGAGGGATTGATCCGCCTGCCAATTCGTCTGGACAACCTCCGGGCAATTCAAGTTCAGGTTGGGGAAAGGCGTTGAGGCTGGCTCAGTCAGCCCGAGCGCAGCCGGCAGATCGTACGGCAGCTTTTCCAAAGGTGTCTCCACCAGGAGGGCATTCCCATACGGAAAACGATCCTGGATCACCGCTGCCACGCTTCCCCCCAGCACCGCCTGCACCACCCGGCCTGCCAGTGCAATTTGGCTGTCCGGATGTCGATCCGCCAGGTCGACAGCCTGGTGGGGGTCATCCGAGCCGGGCGGTGGAGGGTGAAAGGGGTTGCTTACCAGGCCAGCCATCTGGTCGAGGGAATAGCCTTCCAAGGGGGAGCAGATGGAGATGGCTGGGGTGAGAGCTGCCGTGGGCGGGATTTGGGTGCTGGTGCTGGTAAGGGTGAAGCTTGGGCTGGCTGTTTTCATTGGGGTAACGGTCGCTGTGAATGTTGCACTCGATGGCAGGGCAGTCTGGCTGCGCTCCGGTACCGCGGCGGGCACAGGCTGGCAGGCGACCAGGGCAAAGCCAACCAGCCACATCCAACCTGGCAGCGAAAAACCAAGCTTCGTAACCCGATGATTGCTCAGCCGACCAGCTCCTTTTGAGCCCTTTCCCAGCCGAACAAGGCCATCTTACGAGGCGTACCATACAGGTAATTCCCAAACCAGCCGTCTTTGCGGATCACCCGGTGGCAAGGGATGACCACTGCCAGAGGGTTATGCCCTACCGCATTCCCAACCGCCCTCGAAGCCCGGGGTAAGCCAATTGAAAGGGCGATATCCTGGTAAGTAACCACCGTACCTGAAGGAATGCGCAGCAGCGCCTCCCATACCTTAATCTGGAAGTTCGTACCGCGCAAGAAAATGGGTAAAGGTTCTTGCTGAATACCGGTAAAAGCCATGGCGGCCAATTTTTGCGTCCCGGCCTGGTTCTCTGCAAAAGCGGCGCGCTGCCAACGGGCTTTTAATGCCATCAAGGCTGCCGCCTCTCCGCCAGGCTCAACAAACATCAAGCTGCAGATGCCGCGCGGGGTGCTTGCCAGCAGGCATTCTCCGAAAGGAGTGGGATGGAAGCCATACTCGATGAGCAGGCCCTCACCCTGGGTTTTATACTCGCCAGGGGTGACTGCCCTCGCAGGTGACTAACAGATCGTGCAGCCTGCCGGGGCTGGAAAGCCCGCTCTCAAAGGTAGCCTAGAATATTGTGAGATTCCTGCAGCAGCTCGCCGACATATTCCTTGGTGAGGAACTGGAGGAAGCGTTTCGGGCTGATCCCCACCCAACGGGTGAACAGGCGCTGGAAATGGTATTCACTCAATCCCAGGTGCGCAGCAATTTCGCCCAGGCTGGGCTGGCGGCGAAAATTTTCCTCCAGGTATTGAATGGCTTGCTCAATGCGAGCATAGTCTTGTGAAAGCTGATCGTTAGGGGTGAGATAAGTATTCATAGCGCATATTATAGGCGCGGGCGAGGAAATTTCCACCCGATTCTTGCGCAGTTGAGCGCCGCTTCGGCTCAGCCGCCCACCTGGGGAGCTTCCTGAGGAGTAAGCACGGCAGTATCGTGATCCGGCAGGAGCGTTTCCGCATCCCGGACTACCGGGATCAAGTAGCCCGCCAGGCCGACCAGGCTCGCCAGGATGCCGCACACTACGAAGATCACCGATATCCCTGACCCTGGACCCGTCCCAACCCAGGGGCCAAAGATCGCCGCCAGCGTGCCCCCGCTTTGCATAGCGGGCTCCATACCCTTATCCGCCAGCGGTCCAGCGATCAGCATCGCCAGCGGGCTGACAAACCAGGCGATTAACCGGCGGATCGAAAACACCCGCCCCTGGATATCGGGCGCCACCTTGGACTGCCAAATGGCCTGGTTGGAGCCATTGATGAAAGGCACCAGGAATGCGCCGATGAAACTGGCTGCTGCCCATATCACCAGCCCCTTTCCCAGCCCCATCAAGGTCGTTCCGAGCAAACCGCTCAAAGCCCAGCCTGCCAGGACCCCGTGCACACGCCGCCTGGGACCTCCCCAGGCGCTCATCACCACTCCCCCAACCAGCCCTCCGATGGCACCGACTGTATTGACCGTCCCAAAAATCAGCTCATTATTCCCGCTGCGCGCCAGGATCAGAGCCGCGTAAATGGCAGCAGGGATGCTAACAAAGAAGTTTCCGATCAGGAAGACAAGCTGCAGGCCTAATAAGCTAGGCCGCTTGAGAATATACCAAAAGCCATAAACCGCCTCCTTGAGCAGGCTGCCGCGTCCTTTTTGCCCTTCGGTAGTGACAGGCGTGCTCGGGATTTCGACCAAAAGGAGCGCGCCGATGGCGAAACAAAAGGTGATGACATCGATCAGAAGAATGCCCTGCAGCCCAATCAGACCAATCAGAGCACCAGCCATCAAAGGTGCAAAAATCCCAGGTCCTGTCTCAACCAACGACATCATCCCGTTGGCTCTACCGTACTGTTCTTTGGGAAGCATGGTGGTGATCGCAGCTGAATAAGCTGGCCACTGAAATCCCTGGAAAATCCCCTGGAAGGCACTGGTGACGAACAGGTGCCAGATCTCCAATTTCCCCAAGGCGAATAGAACCAGGATGACAAGGGTGGCAATCCCCGAAGCCAGGTCGCTAACCATCATCATCAGCTTACGGTTATAACGATCCACAATCGCACCCGCAAAGGGACTGAAGATCAGCATGGGGGCGACAAAGAAAAAGCCAAGCAGGGAAAGGGAGGTGGCAGAGCCCGTTTTTTCATAAGCCCAAATTGTGACACCGAACCCGGTCATGTTCGTTCCTAAAAGCGAAACGAGCTGACCCAACCAGACAATTGAGAAACCCAACATTCCACGCGGACGATTGAGGGGCATACGCTTTTGCTCTAAACCGATCTGAAGATAAAAAAAGTGTGTTGAGCTACCCCGGTCAGCCCAACACACGCTATTTTACAACAATCTCAAGGAAAATTCTCCGGATCTTATCGGGAGCATTGCATTCTCCCAATTCCCGGACAAGCTTTATGCTAATTTTTCAAGTGCCTTCAAACCTTCATCAACAGACATCTCGCCTCTCTCAATGCGGTCCAAGATCACAGCCCGATCTAAAACTGGCTCAGGCGGTTGGGCGGGGAGCGGCGGAACAGGGGGCTCAGGAGGCACCGGAGGAAGCTCCATAAAGGACTGCTCGTCATCTTCAACGGCATCTGTTGGAATCGATTCCTGGGAAGTGCCAGCCGAGGATTCAACATACAGACCGCCGGATACGCTGTTGGCGGTCACACGTACCCCTCCCCCCTGGACATCGTAGGAGTAATGCCTTCCGCCAATTTTCTGACGGGTTACAGGAAGATTAACATGCACGCCTCCGCTGACGCTTTGCAGCTCCAGGCTGCAGCGTGTATCGACTGGCACGGAGAGCCAGACCGAACCGGAGACGGAATGGAAGCGATACGGTCCTTCGGTCAGCGTGGTTTGCAGGCGGATTTCGCCGCTAACCGTCGTCAGGTCGCCAGAAGCAAGCGCTGAGTTGACCAGGCGCACTTCGCCCGATACGGTATTCAAATGCAGCACCCCAGATAACCCGCTGCCGCCCGTCTCACCACTGACCCCAGAGAGCTTGATCTCACCGGAGAGGTTTTCCAATCTCATCTCACCACTGACCGTCGATAGCTTGAACTTTCCATCCAAGCCACTCACTGCCAGCGAGCTGGAGACGCAGGAAGCATCCACCTCACAACTGGGAGGGATGTGAACCTGGTAATCCACCTTACAAGGTTTGGAAAAGCTGAAAAATCCCCACCAGGTATCCTGGTAACGTGTCTCAACGGTCACCAGCCCCTCTGAAGACTGGTTCATGGCTATCTTTGTCCTGGAAACATCTCCATATTCGGAGTACTTGGTAGCCGTCACGGTCAAGATGCCAGGCTCTCCCGGCAGGATATCTACCGAGCCGCGGATATTTGACAGCTTCAGGCGCGCCGGACTCCCAACGTTAAACGTTTGTTCTAGCGTTTCAGATGACATGGTAACCTCTCAATCAATGAAGACCTCAACGTGCTCGCCGTCTTCTTCGTCATATACATCAACGATCTTGCCCTCGATATTCCCAGCCTTAATCGCCTCGGCAATCTGGTTAAGATCAATATCTGGGGCAAACTGTGTGGCGATATTCATGCCAGCATCAACCAGCCCTAAGGGCAGATTGACATTGACCTTGGTCCGTCCGGTCGCCATATCCGTGACACGCACGCGCAGCCAACCCTGCCCGCCAGGGCGGTTGGCAGGTACGGGCGGCCGCGGGGCAATCGGGCGGGCTTCGCGCAGCGCCGCCAGCAGCTTGGCACCTTCGTCTGCAGTAATCTTGCCTTCCTGAATCATTTTTAAAATACGCATTCGTTCATCTGAAGTAACCATATATGCCTCCTGATTGGATCTTACCCAATATAAACTTCTACTCGTTCGCCATCTTCTCCTTCATCTACTTCCACGTAAAAAGGAGTGTCTGGATTTGTCGCTTCTAAAGCCATAATCAGCTCATCGATGCCGGAATTGCCCATGTGGGGGATATGCCCTTTAAAGGTACGGAAGAACCAGGCTGTCAGGCGCAGCGGGATCGGCATGCTGATGGCGATATTTTGGGGTCTTTCTCCCGGCTGCTGGTGGACGCGGACGTGCAGCCAGCGGGCGGTCCGGCTGGCGTAGGCTAAAGCCATTACCGCCACGCCCAGCATAAACGGGAACCAGGTGCAGGCAAACCAAAAACTGAAGCCGCCTGCAAACCAGGCATAATACATCAAAGCAGCGCTGATGACCGTGATCCCAACAGCCACCCAAAACGGAATCCACCAGTACCCTTTCCATTTGAGCATGTTCTGATCAATTTGCGGCGAGGTGAATTCTTCTTCGATGGGCGGTTCGGGCTCGGGAGCATGAACTTTCTCTGCTCTCGGGTGGGATTCCTCGTAAAAATTGGTGACAGATTCAGCCTGTGAAGCTGCGGGCTCCTCAAAATCAGGCTCTGCGAAGGTTACCGTCTCAGATGGAGACTGCGGAGCTGGGGCAGGCGCAGAAAAAATCACCTTTTCACTTTTCGATGCCAGGTCAGAGCCCAACGAAGGCTCTTCGAGAGAACCAGAAACTACGCCTGGCTCGGCCTGTCTTTGGTCCAAAGCTTTCAACAGGCTCACACCTTCATCGACAGTGATTAAGCCGTTATCGATCATTTCCAGGATTTTCAAGCGCTCACTTTCGTATGACATGTCAGCCTAGCCTTCCTTGCCTTCTAATGCCGATAGTAAGGCCTCAGCTTCTTCAAGCGTGATCCTCTTCTGCTCCAGAAGGCGCAGCACCGTCAGGCGCTCTTCGTCCGACACCGGCTCATTCAGCGGGCTGGACGGCTCTACTGGAGCAATCGGCCAACCGACTCCCGGTGAGCGGTGCTCCTGGCGGCGGGCACGCGCTTCAGCCACGCGGGCTTTTTGTTCCATGCGCTGTTGGGTTTGTGCCATGCGGCGTTCGAGCCTCTCCTGGGCCTGGCGCATTTTTTCCTCCGCTCGCTCTGAAGCGCGTTGGCTGGCCTCACGAGCACGCTGGTTAATGCGTTCTACCTGCTCCGGGGTTAATCCTGAAGCACCCAGGTTCATGGTCATGTTGGAGATTTGGGCATTGAGCTGCTCCTCCATCATTTTCATCTGCGCTTCGATCTGCGCTTCAATCTGCTGACCGATGGCCTCGCCCATCCCATCGAAGGTGCTCTCAAATTCCGCATCAAAATCAGGGATCTCAAACTCTGGCATCTGACCAGAAATGACAATATTCCCACCCGCAGAGAGGGTCATCTGGGCATCGCCTTCATTGATCGTTTGCTGATAAGGGGCTTTGGCATTTTTCGCATTCTCAACCCCGGGGATATTGATCGTGATCCGGCCACCAACTTTAGGGATATCCAGCGCGAGGCTGGCATCTTCCGGCACATTACAGGCAATATTGCCTTTTGCGGTCAGGGAATAATGATCGCTCGAGGTCGGATCGATGTTCATGCTGATATTCCCATCTGCGCTGGCCTCTACACTGCCATCCACATCAAGAACCTGCAGGTTGCCGCGCACGGTTTTGATATACAAATCGCCCTGGACATCTCGCAGAGTCACATTTCCGTCCACACGTTGAATTTCGAGGCTGCCTTCCACATTTTTAGCTTCCAGGTTGCCCTGTACCAAATCCAGCATGGCGGGACCAATGCTGCGCAGAGTCAGGTTTCCACGGATTTCCTTGACGCTCAGCTCCCCCTCAAAAGCTTTCAAAATGGTTTCGCCGCGGATTTCGATCACCTGTACCTGGGCTTCACGCGGCACTTTTATATCACAGTTGGAGCGTGCCCGGATCGTCACAGTGTCTCCATCTTGTTCTAACGTGACTGCATTGGGGTCAGACGATTTTACGGAAACCTGAGATTCATCCGTCCCCTTCAAGGTCAAATTACCGCGTACGTCTATAATCACTTTCGGATTTTCACTCGTGACAACAAATTGCTTTTCCATCTTACGCCTCGCTTTCCTGCAGCAGCCGCATGGCTTCTTCGTAATTAATCCGCCCAGCTTCCAGGTCTTCCAGAATAACGCGCCGCTTCTCTTCGGTGATGGAGCCTAATGGCTCATCAAGCTCCGGCTCATAGCCCAGGGCGCGGATCGCTTCGTTCAGGCGGTTACGGATGGTTGGATAGGACAGCCCAAGCTCTGCCTCCATACGCTTGATCCGGCCTTCGCAGCGCACAAAAGTCTCCACCAGGGCTAACTGTTCTGGAGAGAGCTTTCCCACAAAACGCTCCACAAAAGCCATTTGTTCTGGCTTTAACGAGGTCGCTGCCCCAGCCAGAAAGCGACCTTCGATGTGCGTATCACATTCCCGGCAATAAATATGGGTAACGTAGACTTCGCCTCCGCAGAATGGGCAGACCGTGGGAATTGTGTTCATAGACTAGCCAACCTCCTGTTATTCATCAACTTTGCTCGTATGATCCTAAATTAATTATAACAAAATTCAAGCAAATGTCAATACCTTTTTGAATATTATTAAGTCTATTATTGATAAATTCAATATTATCAAGGGGTTTTTCTTTAATTTTCCACTTATTTTTCAAAAAGAATTCAGTATAAGGATTAAAAATGCCCTCAGGAGAGGGCACTTTTACGAAACAGCTGTTCCAGCGCGGTGCCTAACCGTTCAGTCCGCTTTGTCTCCCTTGGTTAATGCCATAAACACATCTTCCAGGGTAGGATCCACCTGCTCCACCAAGCGGACGGTGATCCCCATCTGCGATAAGATGGTTCCCAATTCAACTGCTCCCACCTCTTTGAGCATGATTGCCCTTAGATGATCACCTGCCAGGCCGGCGCGCAAGATGAAGGGGCACTGTTCCAGCACGGTCAGCGTTTGCATGAGTGGTTCAGCAAACACATCCCAAGCCAGCCCAGGCAAAGCATTTTCTTTGAGTATCGAAGGCGTATCCAGTGCCAGGAGCTTGCCCAGACGCATTATGCCCACCCGACCGCAATATTCTGCCTCATCCATATAATGGGTGGTGACCAGGGCAGTCACACCTTCTGCAACCAAAATGTAGATCAAATCCCAGAAAGCCCGCCGGGCGTTGGGATCGACCCCGCTGGTGGGTTCATCCAGGAACAGCAGGCTGGGGCGATGGACAATGGCGGTGCCCAATGCCAGGCGCTGCCGCCAGCCTGCAGAGATTTGACCCGCGCGCATTTTTTCCAATCCTTGCAGTCCCAGCAGATCGATCACTTCCTCCAGGCGAGAACGCTGGGTGACGCCATACACGCCCGCGTAAAAAGCCAGGTTTTCGATGACGGTCAACTCATTATACAAGGCAAACTTTTGCGACATATAACCGACTCTTTGACGCAGCTGCTCCGTCTCACGGCGGATATCAAAGCCTAACACGCTGCCTTCGCCTTCGCTGGGGCGCAGCAGCCCGAGCAGCATGCGAATGGTGGTCGTTTTGCCAGAGCCATTCGGTCCCAAGTAGCCTACCACCTCACCGGCCTTTACATCGAAGGAGATGTGATCAACGGCAGTAAAGTCGCCGAAGCGCTTGGTCAGGCCGCGCACTTGAATCACGGTTGAGTCTTCACTCATAGGTGAGACTCCACCAAGGCAATGAAAACATCCTCGAGCTGAGGCTGAATCATGCGCAGGCGCGTGATTTGCCCACCTCTGGAGGGGATGGCTTGGTTTAGCCTGGCAATCACGCTCTCTGCCATGCCTTTCTGCACCTGCAAATGCAGCCGGTCGCCGAACATTTGGACCTCTTCCACCTGCGGGTCGGCACTGGCTGCCAGGCGCAATACCGGAAGAGGCTGGCCGCGCAGCTCAAGTACACGGTCGTTCAAACTCTGGCGAAGCTCAGCCGGGGTGCCTTCAACAATCAAACGCCCTTTTTGCATAAAACCCACCCGGCTGCAGCGCGAAGCCTCATCCATATAGGGGGTGCTGACCAGGAGCGCCACCTCTTCTTCTGCCACCAACCGGATAATCAGCTGCCAGAAGTCCTGGCGGGTGACCGGATCGACGCCGCTGGTTGGCTCATCCAGCAAAAGCACTTTCGGGCGGTGCACCAAGGCCGCAGCCAGGCCAAGCTTTTGCTTCATGCCCCCCGAGAGCTGCCCAGCCCGCCGGTTGACGAAAGAATCCAGGCCCACAAAAGATAAGATCTCCGTGCAGCGCGGCTTCCAGTCCTCCGAGGGCAAACCGCGCACCTCGGCAAAGAAGTGCAGGTTTTCCATCACCGTCAGCTCTTCATATAAAGAGAATCGCTGTGGAAGATAGCCAATCTGAGCGCGCGCCTGCTCGGTGTGCCGCAGCACATCGAAACCCCCGATCTGAACCACGGTCGTTTCTCCACCAGGGGCAGGTGAAGGGAGGAAGGCTCCGCAAACCAGGCGGATGGTGGTGGTTTTCCCGGCTCCATCAGGCCCCACCAACCCATAAATTTCACCCGGTGCAACGCTCAGCGCCAGTCCATCGACAGCAGTCACAGATCCGAACTGTTTATAGAGGTTGCGAACTTCAATCATCCTGATCACTCAACGAGGACATTGGAAATGGAAAGGCGGGCATTATGGAAAAACGACATCTGCTGGCATGCCGGGCTTGAGCTGGTTATCGGCATTGTTGATCGACAGCTCAATGGCAAAATAGGTGGTCTTACGCCCCTCTTCCGTCTGCACATTACGGGGTGTAAACTCAGCTTTATCGGCGATGCGGGTGACCGTGGCTTTAAAAGTCTTCCCAGGGAATGAATCGACAGAGACATCTGCCTCATCCGAAAGATTGACCTCGCCGTAACGATCTTCGGGCAGGTAAACCGTGATTTTCAAGTTATCCAATTGACCCAAAGTCAGCGCCGTTGCACCAGCCTGGAGCAGCTCACCCGGTTCCAGGGTGCGCACCAGGACCACACCGCTGGCCGGGGCATAGACCGTATAGCGGTCGAGCTGCAAGCCGAGCAGGTCCAGCTCTGCCTGAGCCTGGGCAACCAGCGCACCCGACTGGGTAAGGCTGGCTTCTGCCTGGGCGACACTGGCCTCAGCCCGCTGCAAGCCAGCCTGCGCCTGTGCCAGGTTAGCCGCAGCCTGCTTGCGGGTTGTATCTGCAATCTGCACATCCAAGGACTGCTCGCCGGTTAGCAGCTGGGTGAACTGGTCCAGCGCAAGATCGTACTGGCCTTGGGCAACCGTCAGGCGTGCCCTTGCCTCGAGCAGGTCTGTTTTCTCTTTATCGGATAAGAGGCTGTCATAATCCTCCTGAGCAGATTTTAAAGTTGCCTCGGCTGCATCAAAAAGCTGCTGAGCATAATCTTCCATATCCGCCCCATCCGTGGCCAGCCTGGCCTGATCCAATACCTGTTGAGCAACCAGATAAGCCTGCTCTGCCTCTGCCAGGCGCTTTTCAGCGTTGATCAGCTCTTCACCGCCCGAGTCTGCAATTACATTCGCCAGGTTCTCCTGCTCGGCCTTCAAAACCGCCAAAGCATCATCGCGGTTGACCTGGGCGGCAGCAAGGTTTTCTGATTTTTGAAAATACCAAACCGGCAGTTCAAATTCACTCGGCTGGCTGGCCTGCCAGGCTTCTTCACGGATGGGCAGCTCCGCCTGCCGCGCCGCGTTCAAGGTACGCTCGTACTGCAGCTCCGCCAGGTCCACGCCTGCCTGGGCGTTATCCACCTGGGCTTGCGCCAGGTCACGCCCAGACTGGGCAGCCTGGAGTGCTTCCTGGGCGGTCTTTTGGTTTGCCTGGGTCGCCTCCAAGCCTGCCTGCGCCTTCTGACGCTGGGCCAGGAGCAGCTCATCTTCTATGCGCAGCAGGGGAGCACCAGCCTCCACGGCATCTCCCTCGGCGGCCAGGATTTCAACCACCTTGCCGCTCACTTCGGAAGCCACGGAGACTTCAACAGCCTCGATTGTTCCAGACGCTTCTAATGAAGTGGTTTGGGCTTGATTTTCTTGCAGCAGGTACCAGGCGCCATAAGCAATCAGTCCAAGGACAATCAGAATAGGGATAAAAATCGGTTTACCTTTATACATCAGAACCCTCCGTAAGAGCTAATCCAGCCTTTTCTTAAAACGCAGTGACGCAATTGTCAGAAAGGCAAAGCCAAAAATTATTAAAGCAATGATCTCATCCTGCAAGCCGATCAGGCCGTTTTCCTTCAGCATCAGGCTGCGGATGATGGTCAGATAATAGCGCAGCGGTAGAAATAATGAAACCCACTGCAAGATCTGCGGCATCGATTGGATCGGGAAAAAGAAACCAGAGAGGAAGATTGCGGGCAAGAGCGTCATCCATACCAGGAGCATGGCTTCCTGCTGGGTGTTCGCAAAGGTCGAAGCCAGCAGACCAATCCCCAGACTGGAAAGCAAGAACAAGCCCGAAAGGAGCAAAATGATCCACAGGTCGCTGCGCACCGGCACCTTGAACCAATAGTGACCCAACGCCAACACTTCCAAGGTATTCAATAACGCCAAGACAACGTAAGGCAGCATCTTGCCGACCACCAGCTCCCAGGAACGGATGGGGGTCACGATGAGCTGTTCGATTGTGCCACGCTCGCGCTCGCGAACAATGGCTGTGGCAGTCAGGATCGAGGTGAGGGCGAAGAGGATCATGCCGATCACACCAGGGATCATATAGTAAGTGCTGAGCAGGTCGGGGTTGTACCAGACCTGGGTGCGGATGTCTACCGGAGCGGTCATGCTGGAGGCCTGGCCGCGGCTGGATAGGCGTTCGATAATGACCTGGGTGGAGAGCGACTGCCCGATTAGCTTGGCTGAGGAGAGGGCTGTGGAAGCAACCGTGGGATCGGAACCGTCAAAGATAAACACGACCTGTCCCACCCCTCCGCTGCGCAGCTGCTCAGTATAATCCGGCGGGATGATCAGCCCAACGCGTGCCTCCCCGCCATCGATCAGGTCGCTCAGCCCCTGCTCCGTTTGCACATCGTAGGCCACGAGGAAGTAATCGGAGGCACGGTAGGCTTCCAGAAGCTCGCGTGCTGCCGGGCCACGGTCCTGGTCGAAGACCACCAGAGGCACTTCGCGGATATCATTGGTAGCTGCATAGCCCAGGAGGAAGAGCTGCATGATGGGCATCACCAGCACAAGCACGAGCGTGCGCGGATCGCGCAGGATTTGGATGAATTCCTTGCGAATGATCGAACGTAAACGCGAATTGAACATAAGCTTAACCTTCTGCCAGGATACCGTGCAGGTAAATATCGATAAATCGATCGAGCGTCTTTTCTCCGACATCCGGAGAAGCCTTCTCGCCGATCATCAGCCCAGTAATGACATAAGAAATGAATAAACCCATAAAGGAGCGCACGAGCAGCACGGGCGGCTCCGACCGCAAGCCATCCTTCGCCTGGTAAATGCGCTCGACGAAGGGCATTACCTGCGGCAGCACCTTGCCAAACATATCGGGTAGATGGCAAGCGTCAAACTCAACCAGCTCAATGAAGACCAGGTTGAGGAAATCCATGCGCTTTCCCAAGGTTTCGACCAGCAGGCGCGCCGCGTCACGCACCAGGGCTTCCACCGTTTCGCCCTGTGAGGCGTTTAGCGCCGGGACAATCTCTTTGATCGGATGGCGTTCCAGCAAGATCGCCACAAACAGGGCTTCTTTGCTGGGGAAGTGGTTGTAAATCCCGCCCAGGGCAATGCCGGCTTCCCGGGCAACCTGGCGCATGGAGGTGCCGTGGTAGCCCTGCTGGGTAAAGAGGCGTGTGGCTGCCTGGATGATCTGCAGGCGGGTTTGCTCGCCGCGGGGGAGAGATTCTTCCAGGAGAGGGTCTGTCAAGGAGTCGGCCGGTTGAGAGAGCATGGATGTAGCCAAAGCAAATGAATATGAACGAACGTTCGTTCATATTATACGCGCCGGCTTAATAATTGTCAAATAAAAGCTCCCACCGTTTCGCGCCAGATATAGCTTATTTTAACCCAGATTCTACGTCCCCGAATCAGTCAAAGAAGAGCATTTTCATAAAAGCCCCACTTTCGATGTGAAAATGGGGTTTTTGACCTGATTATTCACGACCTGATTTTTGGAAACGCATCCACCAACAAAATCAAAATGAACCACGTCAAGACCATGCTCTGCGGTAACCTCATTAAATTTGACAAACTGGAACGGTTAAAACTGCTTAACGTAAGAAGATCAAAACAAATATTCCGGTGTTGGCTTCAGTTTGTTTTATGCAGCCTATTAATCATTCCCAATATTCCGTATCGCAAGGATTGCTCGTAAAATTTTCGGCAATGGGGTGCCGTAAATGCTATACTATAGAGAATATTTCAATATTCTTCGCCGGATGAAGGTAAATGGAGGCGATTTTATTTTGAAAGGGTATTCAGGTTTTACACTCTGAACGGGGGCTGGTCACTAACGGAACGGCCAACTGTCTTTATTGAGGTAAATAATGAACAAGTTTAAAGGATACTGGGAAAAGCAGAAAACACTCGGCTACATCACCAACAAGCAGAAGTTCCAACTGGCATTCCCTCAGATGCCCCTCGCCATAAGCAATGGCTTGATTCACAGCGCGTATATAAAGTTCTACACCGATATTATCGGTCTGGATATTAAGTACGTTGGCATCATCTGGATGCTTTTTAGTATATGGAACGCCATCAATGACCCACTCATGGGGGTGTTTATTGATAGATTTCGGTATAAACCCCAGCGGGGCAAATATACCTATCTTCTGAAAGTCACAGCGCCCGTTACCGTGCTATCAGCCGCCGCCATGCTCTATGCGCAGCCGGACTGGCCTACATGGGTGGTCTTTGGCTTTTTGGCGGTGCTGCTCTTTATCTATGATACGACGCAGACAGGCTACGCCATTGCCTACAATAACTATATCCTCATTGCCGCTCCAACCAGTGATGAGCGGGTGGACGTTTCTGTCGTCACCATGTATGCCGGACAAATAGGCGCATTCCTCTCCATGATCATCCCCACACTGCTTCTTGTGGGCGATGTGGACAAGACGCTTGTTATCATCTTGTTTACCGGTGTGATTGTATTGAATTCACTGCTCTACTATTTTGCATTGAAGCCGTTGAAAGAGCCTCCCGATATGTTCAATGATATTCGTACCGACGAGGGAAAGCTTGTGGAGCAATTGAGACGGGATGCCAAGTCCCTGATTAGGTCCCGCTCGTTTATATGCTATCTTATCTATCAGGTCATCGGTCGGGGCGCAACAGCGATACTATTCACGCAGCTCCTCTATATGGCTGACCACGTTCTGCATCTTCAAGGTATCGAGACTACCTTGATGGATGTTGTGCCGGGACTTGTGATGTTTGCCTTTTTGCCCTTGATCCCTAAACTCAGCAGCATCTTTGGCATGAGGAATCTGATCATCATCGCAGCCATTCCACTGGGTTTATCCTATGTATCCCTCTATTTTGTGAGTGGCTTCTGGACGGCGATGCCGGTTTATATTGCCATCGTCCTATTCACCAATATCGGGAGCGTCGTCGGAGCACCGCTATTTGGTGCCATCATCGACGAGGACGAGAAGAGAACAGGTACGAGAAAGGCTGGATTATTCACCGGCATGAATGCCCTCCTAACCATACCGATTGGCGGTCTCCACACCTTGATCTTTACATCCATTTTGGCGTTCTACGGGTTTGTCAGCGGGGCTGAGACACAAGCCGAATCCGCTGTTTCAGGGATTCGGCTGGCCTCATCCTTCTTGCCGGGTGCGCTGATCATCATGGGTGCCATCCCTCTGTTCTTCCTGCCGATCAATAAGAAAGTCGAGAAGGAGCTATCCGACTTCTCCATCGCGATGCACCGCAGGAAACACGATGAGTCAGACATTACACCCGTGGATTAGAGATTTAAGCCTTTAGACACCCCATGTTAGAGCGTATGAAAGTAATGAGGCGATCGAATGAATCAAAAACCTATTGAACCATTTACAGGTAAAAATAACCTCCGAGGTACATCGTGGCAAGCCGATGAAACTTTTCTGATCCAAGCGTGTCACTTTAGGTGACACATGGGTGGTAGATCTAAAGGGGTCCTCCACAGCCGAGAAAGTCTGCATGCGGATATTTCAGGGGATGGTCAACCGCGATGTCGCCCGACTTTATCTGATTAATTCAGATCACAAAGAGTTTGGCGCATCTGATAAATTCTGGATAGAGGAATACCAACGGCAAGGCTGGGTTAATATCGTCGGATATCTGACAATTGATGCGGCACTGGCTCAGTTTCGCACAGAGTTTACAGGCTATGTTCGCGCCACAGAGTCAGAGCCATGGTCCATCCATGCCGCTGCCGTTCGTGCCATACTAGAGAATGGCATCGTTGCACCGGATGATGTTGCCGCGCACTTGCAGGCTAGCGGCTGGATTGAGCTCGATGATATGTGTGGACATTGGCCGGATGCCGTGTCGGCATTCAATGCCATGGTTACAGCACACCGGGATGATCTGGCCTATCCTGGTATGGCCTTAGTGCAGCCGAGTGAGAACCTATGGGATTTCATCATGCAGCAGCAGATCATGCCCATGTTCTCCCGACCTAAGCATGATACATGGGATGGTGTGGCCAAGATTATGGATACCTATCCTGCTAATTACATATTATATGGATACGTTTCAGATGATACGGTGGAAGAAGAGATTGCTGTGGAGAGAGCGTCATCTTCCGGTAAGTATCTGGTTCCAACCCATCAAGTCAGTAACCTATCCTTCCATTCAGCGGTCTTGGGTAACAGTCCGATCAAGGCAGTTGAACAGGCCTGTCCAACGCCCATTCCCCCACTCGACCCTGCTCAGGTGAATATTGCCATCGCCATAACAGACGGTGATAATTTGCAGGTGCCGATCATGCAGTATCCGTTGCCTGAGTTTTGGAACACGGATAAGACCCATAGCATCCCACTGGGCTGGAGTATGGGGGTAAGTTTGTCCACATTGGCTCCTGGCATATGGGAGTATTATCGTAAAACAGTCCATCCCAATGACGAGATTGTCTCTATCATGGGCATCGCCTATGTGCATGCATCCACACTGCCTGAGCCGGTGAGATACTTCAAAGCAACGTTTTCATCCATGGCAGACATGGGGTTAAGTACCTTATGGTCATTGGACAGCTCGCTAACGATCACCGATGAACCTCTGTGGGACATCCTAGAAAGTGCGCCGTCACGAGACGCTCTTAAAGGTGTTGTGGTCGGCTATGGACCAAGCATCGATAAAGCATTTCGCAGAGACACCGGCACACCTGTTATGATCACACAGAACGGGTATGATGAAAACGCGGCGCGGTTGAAGGCGCGGATTGAAGAACTTATGGCGCTGGATGCAGCAGAACGTTCTCCGGTCAACTTCATCATGGCAACCAATTGGAGCACGAACGCAAGAGATCTATATAAAACCTTGAAACCATTGGAAGACCAAGGCGTTCGTTTCTTGACGCCGTCACAGGCACTCGCACTCATGCCGGATATCCAAGGTATTGCCAGGTCATCCATTGACACTGTCGCGATGCCTGGCACTTGTCTGCCGGTCGGTGGGATAGAACAGTTTGGGTCACCGATCCTCAGTTCACCCACACTGGCTGAGATCAACAATCCCATACCATTGCCTTTTAACGTCTCAGTAGATGCCCCAAAACCGGCTTCATCAGGCAATGCTGTCCAGCTCACAGCCACTATTGATATTAACATCAATGAAATGGCGCAGAATTTCCTCCAATATCGGGTTCTTCCAGTAGTTGAGGGTTATGGTCTCAGTGATGAGTTTGCCCAGTTTGCCTGGATGAAGTTTGAGTCATCGAGCATCTGTATTGGACTCACTCTGTTCGATAAAGCCGCCTCCGGTCATGTTACCAACATCGGATCAACAGGTAATAAAGTGTCCGCGGAGTTTACCGATAGCCGTCTGAATATTTATATCGATGGCTTTACTTCCGACTCCCGGGCAACCGTACCGCCTATCAAAATATCGGTGACATTCATCGTGGCCAGCGTCGTAGAACCATCATTGAGCCAGCTTAAGATCAAGCCTGAAGACGTCGCGTTCGACTACACGCTGACCATCGGCATTGGTGAGGAATATGGACCTCTTGTTGGTGGTGTTCGCGGCAAGATGGCAGGTACTGGCGCGGTTGATTTACTATAACACCCTATTTTTGCAGCGCAGCCAACGCCGTTCCATTCGACAGGCATAGAAAATGCCGCAGCTAGAAATAGCGAAAAAAGGGAATATTGACCTGCCCCCCAAAAATCGGTCCAAAAGACAAGTGGTAAAAGAAGAAAAAACCAGGTATCTTAAGACCAGAGAAAAGCATGCAAGATGGCGAAGAAGACATTCAGTACCATGTTTTGTAGATCTATTACCGTTAAATGAAAAGTGGAGCGCTGCTGAATCGTTGACAGTGAAGGAGCGCCATTCGATCCAGAGCGCATTAAAGACTCTGCAAGAAAGTAAATGAGCAGAGAGGCCATTGCCCAACGTAGTGTCCTCAGAAACAGCTCTCCTGTTTCTGTAGTATAACAGGATGGCCCGCCATCTTGCGGAGGTGCAGCGGACGACGGGGATTCTGCGCGACTTACAAGCAGTTTCCTACACCCAAGCCGAGTCCACGCCCGCTTTAAAATAATCTCTTTATCGCGTGACAATTTGAATGCATGATTTTGAGACCACCCTGTCACCCTCTCTCATTAACAATACCTGCCCGGAGCGCGACGCTTCGGGCAGGAAGGTTATTCAGATAACTTCCGGGGAAAAAACCGAAAGGTTTACTTGCCTTCCCCCAACATTGCCACCGAGCGCAGCAGGCCCAAGACCAGCACACCCAGCTTGACCCCCTCGCCCACGCTCAGCTCAGGCTTGGTCTCCCCTTTTTCGGCGCGCTGGATCATTAAATAAGCTGCCAGCAAGCCTGTCATTAAACCAATCATCCCACCAACGACTAACACTTTGGGCTTCCAATTATCTTCCGGGATAATTTCCAATTCTTCTTCCATATCCTATCCTTTTTTGGGTTTCTGCCAGAGGGCTTCCGCTCCAGCTTTGAAGCTGCGCAGCTTCAGAAATGGCTCAACCACCTGGTTGGCAATCTTTTTCGAACGTACCTGGAACAGGTAAACATAATCCTGAGTTAACCGGGCATAACCAGGGAGGACTCCCAGCAGCCGGGTGAGTAGATATATGAAACCAGTCACAGCAAAGAATGAGATCAGCGTGAGGATAATTAATGGCATTAAAAGCCAGATCACAGAGATATCTGCCCAGCGGCTGATGTCGCCGACACCCTTGAAACCGGCCAGGATCACCCCCGTCACCATGCAAAGGATGAGGAACAAGGCAATTCCTAATGGAAAGGTGATCTGCCAGAAGACCTCGCGGCGGTGAATGGCATACGTGGAAGGATTCCGTTCGGGCAGCTGAAAAGATGGCTTGTTTTCCATAGATAATCTATTGTAGCATAAAAACCGAAAATGCTTCAGCCATGATTACAATCAAGTAAAAACAAGAAATAACCAAAAATACCTTATAAACAGGGCTTTGCTGCTGCTGAGAGATCAAACTGAGAGCGTATAAGCAACCCCGACCAACCCTGCACCGGAATGTACCGAAAGCCCCGGTGTTAATTCTGCATACAAGATCATTTCAGGACAGGTCAGATTGGTGCGCAGAATCGCCTCGAACTGCTGCGCTTCGCCCAAGGCATTCACATGCACGATCGCCATGCGCTCGAAGCTGCGCCCGCCAACCGACTGAGCAACCAGCTCAACCACCCTATCCCAGGCTTTTGAGCGCGTGCGGACCTTTTCCAGGAGGTCCAGCTTTCCATTCCGAATGGTCAGGATGGGTTTCACACTCAACAAATTGGCCATCCCCGCAGCCAGGTGACCCACCCGGCCGCTCATCGCCAGGTATTTCAAGGTCGCTAAAGCCGTATAAAGGTGTGTCCTTTCACCCACCTGCGTGGCTAGCTGGATAATTTCTTCTTTTGAAGCCCCTGACGCAGCGGCTTCTGCCGCTGCCAGCGCCATGAAGCCCTGTGCTAAAGATAGACTGCGTGTATCGAGCACGGTAATATCTTTATCAGGGACCAGGTCGCGGGCTGTGAGCGCTGCTGCATACGTGGCGCTGATCTCGCTGCTGACACATAGGCAAACCACCGCCTGTGCGCCTTGATCGAAAGCGGCCTGGTAAGCCTCCGCAAAAGCGCCGGGAGAAGGCGCGGCCGTCTTCGGCAGCCTGCCTTCCCGGTCGATACGCGCAAATACCTGCGCGTCATCGACATCAATGCTCGTGAGGAGGGTCTCCTGGCCGAATGAGATGCTGATGGGAACCAGGCGGATCTGGTATTTTTCCGCCAGCTCGAATGGAAGACTGCTGTCGGTATCCGTGATAATGGCAACCTTGGGCATGAACAATCCTTTCTCTACCCGGGCAAATGTCGTACTAAACTGGTAAAACCCCTAGATGCTGAAATGGAGGCGAGGGGTCATTTTCTCTGGACCATTTCGGATCATTACCGGCTTTCTCCGCACCATTTCCACTGGCCGTCTTCCTCGACGAGGCGGTAGGCTTTTAGAGGAAATTCGGTTTGCTCCGCGCCATAGGAGGCCACAATCTTCCCCTGGCAGCGGACAACGGACTGCGCTTCATCCCAGGTGCAGCTCAGACCATCGATCCTGGCCTCACTGACCGTCTCAAAGGTGCGCGTCTCACGCTCAAGATAGGTTTCCATTTCAGAGCAGAGCAGCTTCTGGATGGTTTCGGTATCGCGGCTGATTTTCGCCTGTAAATAATCTTCGACCACGGCTTGCGGGTTATTGCGGTCTTCACCCTTACAGCCAGCCAGGAAAAGGATAACGATCGCTGAAACAAGAATAGGAAGGACGCTTTTCAAATTTACGGGGCAGCAGGAAGGTTTCGCCATAGTTCGTAGAGCATCATCAAAGCGGTTATATTATGAACGCCATAGCCAGTTTGCAGAGCATATGGTAAGGTGTAATCATGCGCATAAAAAGTCGTCAGGTGCACGCCATCTATGTCCATCCCCCGCCCCGGGATGGTGTCTGCAATCCGGTCAAAATCCCAAAGCGGCACATCATAATTCTCAGCCAGCTCGCGCAGCATTTCATTGTTAACGTTGCTCCCCTCGTTGCGATCTGCCTTGGTACCGATGATGGGGATCACGCCACGCTCAAAACACAGCTCGATCAGCCGGGTCATATTCTGGCGGAACAGGTCAGAACGCCCAACATCGTTAGAGCCGACCCGGATGAAGACCAGGCTGGGATGCTGCAAGCGAAACTCACAATCGATCGGGGTCTCATTCGGTTCGCAAAAATCAGGGTCAGCCCAGGCCGGATCGAACATGCTCCAGGTATGCAGCCCGCGGTAGACCGCTCTACCCTGGCGGGAAAAAGAGCCTGCGTAATAATCGATCACCTTTTGCAAGTAATCATACTCCCCCAGGTTATAAGGTCCATCATCAAAGCGGTCCAGGAAAAATGGACTCTCAATCGTGCTGTCCCCGATTTTGGAGAAAGCGTGCGGATTATTGCCTAAAGATTGGCCGGTCGCGTAAATCTCGCGGACGGTCCGGAGCGTTTCTTCTGGCAGCACAATAATTTCAGAGATTGGAACATCGTTTAGTGCTGGGGTTAAATCCCAAAGCGGCTCAGCGGAATTCATCACACCAGGCTGGGCAACTTCAACAATGCTGCTTGCAAGCTCTGAAGCAGGAGATTCAGGGTTGGAAACCCCTGCTTCAGGAGACAGCGCTGGTCCACCAACTGCGGGCAGATATACTTGATAACGAGACTGTAAGTTAAGGAAAGGCAGTCCTGGTTTTTTACAGCCCCATAAAACACTGAGGGACAATATCAAACAGCCGACGATACAGCGTTGAAACCACAGGCTTAAGCTTCTGCCTCGCAATAAACGCCTCTCCAGGTAATTTTCGAATCATTCTATCTTTCCCCACACAAACTGTCAAGAAAAGCTACATTAGGGAATTGTTTACGCTCGCTGTTCGGAAAAGAGCGCCGGTATTTCTCTCCTGGCGAAAACAGGTGTCACCCGACTCAAGTGGGCAGCTCTCTGCTCTAAATATTCACCGGTCACTTCCGATTGGTAACAAGGTAAAAGCTCAGCGACAGGGACAGCGGCATGCGCGAATTTCCAAACGTTCACATCGACAATATCCGCATCCCAGGCCACAATATCGATATCGATCGTACGGGGCGCATTCTTATCCATCGTCCGCACCCGGCCCATGAGCGCTTCCAAAGGCCGCAGGTAGCTCTCTTTGAGCTGCTGGGGCTTCAAGGAGGTGTGGATAATCACCGCGGCGTTCAAGAAATTGGGGCCATCCGAGCCTATCGCAGCAGACTCCCAAATCCCAGAACCTTGTTCGACCCGAAAGTTTTGGCGCAGGAAATGCACTGCCTTTCGCAGGTTTTCCTCCGGCTGTATATTGGAACCCAGCAGAAGGCAAACGCGGTGCCTCTGGGCGGGGAATCGCCTGGCTCTCACCGAAAATCCTCTCGACTGCGCTCAATCTCCACACCCACCGAGCGGGCGAAGCGTACTGCGCCAGGTTTTTCCAGGCGAACACGCACCTTTTGAACACCGGGTTCTTCCAAGCACAGGCGGGCAATGTCCGTCGCCAGAGCTTCGACCGTCAGCCTCCCGGCAGTTTCAGCATGTGCCATGGCTTTTTTCGTGACCGTGCGGTAATTCACACTGTAGGCCAGGTCATCTGTTTCGCCCGCTTTACGGATATCGGTAAACAAAGCAATGTTGATAAGAATCTCCTGGGGCTTTTCACGCTCCCAGTCATTCAAGCCGATGATGCCGCGCGCTACCAAATCGGTGATTAGAATTTGATCCATAGATCCTCCAAAGAATGTGTATAAACCAATTCTACCCTTTAAACCAGGTGACGACCGCCATCTACGTGAATGACTTCTCCAGTGATATAAGCGGGTCCTGCGAGTAGAAATAGCAGCGCATCATCCACTTCATCCAGGCTCGCCCAGCGCTGCGCCGGTACGAATTGAAGAAGCCCTGTGGTGTCGCTGCCATCGCTGGGAGGCAGGATGGCGCCCAGGCCAAGGCCATTCACCGTGATGCGCGGGGCCAAGGCGATGGCCAAGGATTGGGTCAGCGCAGTCAAGCCAGATTTGCTGATCGTGTAGGGCAAGTAATCTGGCCCTGGACGAAAAGCACGCCAATCCAAGATATTGATAATCCGTCCCTGCATCCCTTCTGGAAGAGCTCGC
The DNA here is from genome assembly GCA_963754615.1 of uncultured Chloroflexia bacterium. Lineage (GTDB taxonomy): Bacteria > Chloroflexota > Anaerolineae > Anaerolineales > UBA4823 > CAVVUF01. Next base: position 115,884 of record CAVWGW010000007.1, read on the forward strand.
GCAAATGCCTGGCTGAGCAGGAAAGGCGCGGTCAGGTTTACCATCAGGTGGCGGTTCCAATCCTCCAGGCGGGTAGTCTGCCAATCGAGCGGCTCAAAAATGGAGGCGTTATTGACCAGTCCATGCACTGGTCCGTACGCTACTGCCTGCTGGAAAAGCTTTTCAACAGCAGACGGATCTGCCAGGTCTGCCTGGATCACATTCGCTTTACGACCCAAAGAGATGATCTCCTGCTGCAGGTTTTCTGCCTCGAGGCGTGAGGCGCCATAATGGATTAGCACATCGCCCCCAGAGCGGGCAACCGCCAGAGCCAGGCTGCGCCCCACACGGCGCCCTGCCCCGGTGATCAGGATTGTTTTATCTTTCAAATCAAGCAACATCGTGAACCATACTTTCTCAAATTATTAAATCCAATTCATCCAACAGGCTATTTGCTATTCACCTGAGCCAGGAATTCAGCCCGCAGATCCTTATCTTCCTTAAAGGCACCCAGGAATACATTCGTGGTCATGGTCGCATCCGGCTTCTTAACGCCGCGCATCATGGAGCACATGTGCGACCCTTCCACAAAGACTGCCACACCACGCGGCTGGAGGACCTGGTCAATGAATTGGGCAATCTCGGTCGTCATACGCTCTTGTACCTGAAGGCGGCGGGCGAACATCTCCACAATACGCGGGATCTTGCTCAGGCCGATGACCTTGCCATTGGGAATATAGGCTACATAAGCCCTGCCAAAGAAGGGCAGCATATGATGCTCACACAAGGAATAGAATTCGATCTCTTTTACGAGTACCATTTCATCGTATTCCACATCGAACAGAGCGCCATTGATAAGCTTCTCCGGGTCGGTGCGGTAACCGGCGGTCAGCTCATCATACATGCGGCGGACACGCTCGGGAGTTTTTTGCAGGCCCTGGCGGGTGGGATCTTCACCGATCGTCACCAGGATATCGTGCACAGCACAGTCAATCAACGAGACTGGCTCAGAGGAAACTTCAGGCAAGATAAACAGGTCCTGTAAGGGTTCAGAAACTTGTGTGAAAACTTTTTCTTCGTTCATAGTAGGATTTTTCCTTTCCGATAAAATTTACTGCTTTTTCATGGGCAGCAGTCAATCATTGAAAACATTTTAGCACGTTGTGCTGTATTTGTCAATGTTTTGTATAGTATTTGTATTGTTTTTCAAACCTGATCATAAGCTTTTGCACAGATTAATTTGTCGTACATTCGGTGCGGATCATCATTTCGGACTATTATACCTTAATTTATTATATTTATCATATTATTCATAAATATTCTCCGCCCTCACCTGACGCGAAGTCAGGCAGATTAACCTCGATGGTATAATGCAAAACGATGCCGACCCGACGACCATCTGCAAAAAAAATATTCTTTTCCTTTCCGGTAGCTGAAATCATCTTGCTGATCCTGGTATCAGCCATCGTGTATCTACCGAATGTCAACCGAGCCACCCATTACCGGGATGACTGGTATTACATGATCGACCGTTTGAAAGGAGGCGAAGGCCTTTTTGAGGAGATGTTCCGCATCGACCGCCCGGCGCGCGCCCTCTCTTCGAGGCGCTCTACCAATTATTCGGGATGCAGCCCCTGCCCTACCAATTGACGAGTTATGCCTGGAGGCTGCTCAGCGGCTTGGCTGCTCTCTGGCTGTTCCACCTCTTGTGGCCCAGGCAGCGGCAGGCGGCTTTCTTCATCGCAGTCTTCGTAACCCTCTATCCAGGTTATGTGCGCTGGATGGAAGGGATTGAGAACCAACCACGCATGCTCAGCCTCTTCCTTGAAATTATCTCCATTGCCATGACCTTGCAGGCGATTAAGTCTGCCCGGACTGTGCCCAAGATTCTGCTGACGGTGGGTGCCATCCTGACCGGGTGGTGCTACCTGGCGCTGTTGGATTTTGCCTTCGGTATGGAAGCTTTTCGGTTCCTGTGCATTTTCGTCTTTATAAACCACGACCCCGGCTTCAATTCTTATCTTAAAAAAGGGCTGGCAGCCCTGCGCTTATGGGCGATTTATGCCTTAATTCCCTTCGGCTACCTCTTTTGGAGATTCTTCATCTTTCATAATGAGCGTACTGAAACGGACGTCGGCCTCCAGATGAGCTACCTGATCGCTTCTCCCATCCTCAAAGGGTTGTGGTGGCTGATTGCCTGGTTTCAGAGCATTTTGAACACGGCTTTGCTGGCCTGGGGAGTCCCTTTCTACAAATATGTCTTCGGCAACCGTCTGCGTGACATCCTGGTTGGGTTTGGAATTGCTGCCCTGACGGTGGGGTTGGTGTGGGTTTTTAATTCGATTGCAAAAAAAGACCAGGAAAATGAGGCGGACCAAGCACCTGCTGCCTCCGGCCTGGTTCCCTGGCAGGTGGAAGCGATCTGGATGGGGCTGATTGGGGTCGTGATTGGCGTGGGACCGGTGATCATTGCCAACCGTAAGGTGCTCTTTGAAGCCTACTCCCATTACGCCCTGCCCGCTTCATTAGCGGCAGCCACACTGATCACCGGGTTGATCTTCAGCCTCAAGTCGCATACCCTGCGCATGGCAGTCTTATCGGTGGTGGTAGCCCTGGCCGCTATGACCCATTATGCCATCTCCTTGGAAACGGTGTACGAGGAAGAAACGATCAAAGCGTTTTGGTGGCAGGTAGCCTGGCGTGCCCCCGGCTTGAACAAAGGAACCACCTTATTCGTAAAGTATCCAACCTTTGAATACTTCGCGGATGGAGATGTGGTCACCGGACCGGCCAACCTGATCTATGATCCTGAGATCACCAACCAAATCCCCGTCACCTATACCCTGGGAACATTAGCCTTCATTAAAGAAGAAGCCCAAGATATCCTGATCCAGGCGCCAGACAAGCCAGGCGGCTACCGCACACACGTCTGGACCAAGCATTACGATAATGTGCTGGTGATGAGCCAGCCTGCTGAAGGCGCCTGCGTGCATGTTTTCGATGGACAATGGCCCAGGTATTCGGTGGACGATGTGGACCGCATTCAATTAGTTGGGGATTATTCAAAAATTCAAAATGTATTGACCGATGTCCAGCCAGCCCAACCGCCCGCGTATCTATTCGGGGCCGAACCTGCCCACAAGTGGTGTTACTTCTATGAAAAAGCTGAGTTAGCGCTGCAGAATGGGGAATGGGAAAAAATCGCTCAGCTCGGTGATGAAGCCATTCAGCAAGGCGAATATCCAATTGACCGGGTGGAGTGGATGCCTTTCCTGCAGGCCTATGCTCACCTGGGTGACGAACAAAAGCTGCGCGAAACCGCACCCAGGATCAACGAATATCCATTCCTGCAAAAGCAGGCTTGCAGCACCTTGCAGAAGATGGTAGAGCTTGGCCTGGTGGAAAAACCGCAAATCCAAGAGCTCATCCAAGAAATCTTCTGTTCGTAGCGAGCCGCCTGCCGCCATGAAAAAGGTTTTCTCTTTGAAAGGATTGCTCGGCCTGCTTGGTCTGGCATGCTTTGTCGCCTTAACCTGGAACAACGCCTCCAGCCGGGCAGCGCTTCTGCCAGATGCAGGCACCCTGGAGCCCAGCGTATATCTTCCCCTGGTCCTCAACCAGGCGATCCAGCGGCCAACTCTGAAATGGCAGCGGGGCGGGTGTTACAGCTCGTGGTGCGAGACGGGTTGGTATTCTTCGCCAGCCGTGGCGAATATCGACTCGGACCCGCAAGCTGAAATCATCGGTGGATCCTATGACCTGGTCGCATTGGATGGCGCGACCGGCACCCTGCAGTGGCGGGTAGAAAACGGCAGCCGGGTCTGGCCGGGCATCGCCCTGGCTGACCTGACCGGGGACGGCTCGCTGGAGATCATCGTGGGGCGCAGCAGCGATCAGCTAACGGTTTATAACACATCCGGCGGTGTGGTCTGGACACGCAACCCGTTCGGCAGCGGTGAAATCCGCACGCTGGGGGTCTCTGACCTGGAAAATGATGGCCTGATCGAGATCATCGTTGGGCGCGCCAGCGGAGGTGAAACCAGGCAGCTCAGTGTCTATGAACCGGATGGCAGCGTGCGCCCAGGCTGGCCGGCGCGGCGCGTTAACGAGCCCGGTTATGGCTGGGGCATGTACAACCAGAATATGGCGGTAGGTGACGTGAATAACGATGGTTACAAGGAAATCATCGGCCCCACCGATACGCATTACATCACTGCCCTGGACCGGGGTGGGAACCAGCTTTCCACAAACGCTATGTACAATACTTTCAATCCCGCTGGACCCAAAGTGTGGTCGCAGGTCGGTGTGCATGTGGATCATTTCGTCGATCTACGCGGCTATGCCAACTGCGGCACCGAACACCGCCCCAACTTCGCAGATTCAGCGCCTGTGATTGCAGATGTGGATAACAACGGCAGCCGCGAAATCATCGTGGTCGGCAATGTATACAACTGCGACACCAATCCCTATACCAGCCTTTACCAGATGCCCTTTATCTTCAACGCGGATCGCAGCCGCTGGAAAGCAGCCAGCTTTGATTGGACTGCCATTCCTCTCCCTGACCCTGCCGACGCACCGCTCAGCGAAAATTACGAGGTCATTGAAACCGCAGAGCCCAACCCCGCCCTGGCTGACCTGGATGGGGATGGGTTTCAGGAAATTCTGTACGCCTCCTACGATGGACGCGTGCACGCTTATTGGCTGGACAAGACAGAACACGGACAGTGGCCTTACAGCGTCTTTAAACCCACGGAGGGCTTTCTGCGCTTTGCCTCCGAGCCGGTCATTGCAGACTTGAACAGCGATGGGAAGGCAGAAGTGCTCTTCACCTCCTGGGTGCAGAAAGGCACATCCCGCACCGGAAAAATCCATATCTTGAATTACCTGGGAAATCCTCTTTACGAGCTCGACCTGCCGGCTGCGATCGGTGATGATTGGAACGGTGCCATGGCTGCGCCAACTCTGGCGAATATCGATACAGATGCGGATCTGGAGCTGGTGGTACTCACCGCAAATTCTGGTATCGTGGCGTACGATTTACCCGGTACCGCGAATGCCAGGGTCCTGTGGAGTTCCGGGCGTGGGGGATATCTTCGCAGTGGATCGAAATGATAACCGGATAACCTCGATTAGAGGACACAAATTTTATGACATTGGATTTGGAGTAAAATAAGTGCCACTAAAACGTGGAGACTAGGCTTATGACTAATACCGACACAACAGCACCTCTTTCTTTGCCAATCTTGATCCTCAACCTCACCTTGGGGTTGTGCGTTTCATTGGTCGTCGCAGGTTATTATGTAAAATATGGAAAGTCGCTGTCAAACCGCGCCCAATTTGCTGCGATCATCCCTCTCCTGACCTTGATCACCTTACTGGTGATTTCTGTTGTGAAATCGTCATTAGCGTTATCGCTAGGGTTGGTAGGAGCGCTTTCGATTGTGCGCTTTCGGACGGCGATCAAGGACCCTGAGGAATTAATCTTCTTATTTTTTGCGATCGCCATTGGCTTGGGGATGGGCGCTGATCAGCGCATCCCGACCCTGGCAGCATCCGCCTTCATGCTGCTTTACTTGTTGGGACGTGTACTGCTCACGAGAAGGAAGAAAACCTCCCACAACCTTTTCCTAAATATCCAGGTGACCAGTGAACAAGCCGGCGGCAACCTGTTTGCAGAGATTAACCAGCTTCTGCTCAAGGAATTTACCGACCTGGATCTCCGCCGGATGGATCATGCTGGAACGCGCCTTCAGATGACTTATTACATCAATGTTCCAAACGAGGAAACATTGATGAGGGTCATGGATAACCTGCGCAGCACGTATCCCACCAGTACCATTGCGCTTGTTGAACAAAACAACTTGCTGGGAGGTTAATCGCCTTGAAAATCAAGCGCGAGGAGGCACAACCTTCCCGTAACTTTTATGACCGCCTGACCGGCTCCGTCTTCCTCAAGATCAGCCTTCTGCTCTTAACCTTCCTGGCAGGAGCAGTCGTCTATCGATCGGGGATCATCCGGCCAGCCACCCTCATTATCCGCCAGGTAATCACCGGTAATTCATACGGCGCTGAAATACCCGTTTCAATATTAGAAATCCAAAAGAATATCCAGGATGAGATCCGGCTTTATCAAAATAACAGCTTGCCGACCCTGTATATCGATTTGAAATTCAAATATTACCAGAAGCTGCTTGAGAAACGGGCAGAAGCGTTGAAAATTGGCGTTCTACAAACTACAGACGAAGATTTCGTGCCTGCCACAGTCCGCCTGCAAGATGGGCCAGAATTGGATGCAAAAATGCGCCTTAAGGGCGATTGGACGGACCACCTTCAAGGAGACAAGTGGTCTTTTCGCATCCACCTCAAAGAAGATGGGCAGATCCTTAATTTCAGGCAGTTTTCGATCCAAACGCCGGAAGCAAGGACTTTCCTCGACGAATGGGCTTTTCATCGCAACCTGGAGCAAGAGGGAATCCTTGCTCCACGTTATGAGTTCGTCAATGTACTGCTCAACGGGAAACTGCTGGGCATTTATGCAATCGAAGAAAACTTTGCTGCAGAAATGATTGAAAGCCAAGGCCGCCGCCAGGGAGTCATCATCCGCTTCAATGAGAACACCTTTTGGAATAACATCGCCAATTATTGGGGAGAGGGGATCCGTGTAGATGGCGGCACCTGGATGGTAACAAATGAAGATAGCGCGGATATTACTCCCTTCCAGGCTTCGAAAATCGAGACAGATCCAACCCTGGCAGTGGAAGCTCAGACGGCCAGAGATTTGCTGCGCGCTTTCCAAACTGGAGAGCGCCCAGCCTCAGAAGTATTCGATGTAAACCTGATGGGGCGCTTTTTTGCCCTCAGTGACCTTTGGAATGCCTGTCACGGGGTTACCTGGCACAATTGGCGTTTCTATTACAACCCGGTCACCGGCTTATTGGAGCCAGTGGCGTACGACAGCGAACCTTTCAGGTGGTGTGAGGGAAATAGTTCTAACGCGCAGCGCTTCATCGACAGCGGCATGTTTAATGATCCGGAGATTCGCACTGCTTATGCCAGTGAATTAAAGCGCATCACCCAGGCAGGCTATCTTGAAACGTTTCAGAATTCACTTGGCGATGAACCCCAAAAACTGGATGCGGCCCTAGAAGTAGAATTTCCAGACGATGAGGTGGGAATCAGCTGGTCGAAGCTGAGCGAGCGCCAAAAAAGCCTGGCCCTCGAGCTGCAGCCCGCCCAACCCGTGCGAGGCTCCTACCAGGCCTCGGGCGTCATGGAAGGCGACTCTGCAGCTTCTCCTGAGCTTCAGGTCGATATCGTTAACCTGATGATCCTCCCGGTGGAAGTGCTCGGTTTTGAGATCAACGATGAAGCGGTAACGCCAGCCGAAACACAAAGGGTATTATCTCCAGTGATGGACCCCAAAACAGATTCCTTTACTCCCGTCAGGTTCACGGTTCGGATCCATGACCGGAGCTTATGGCAAGGCGCCGAGGTTCCCCAAGTGAAAGCAGTTGTTCGCCTTCAAGGCCAGACCGACGAGTTCAAGGTACTCCTCGAGGGCGCCACGACCCCCGCAGGCCTGATGATCGGTCCACTTCCCCCAACCCCCACCATGGATGAGGTTTTGAAACAACATCCCTTCCTGTCGCTTTCTCCTGATGGGCAGATCCTCCTGGCCAGTGAGGGGATCTGGAATGTCAGCGGAGATTTAATCGTTCCCGAAGGAGTCACTTTACAGGTAGCTCCAGGAGCCGTGTTAATGTTTGAGCCAGGAGCGATCTTATTGGCGCGCGGGGCGGTAAATCTCGGAGGAGCTCACGATGCGCCAGCGATCCTGACGGCACAGCAAGATCTCTGGGGCGGAATCATCGTCCTCAATTCACCCAAAGAATCGCTATGGAGCTATGCGGCTGTAGAGCAAACGGGCGGGATCAGTCGAAATGGATGGATCCTGACGGGCGGGATTACCTTCTACCAGAGCGATATCCGCCTGGAAAATGTTTTCCTGGGCAATAACCAGACCGAGGATGCCATCAACGTTATCCATGGAGATTTCAATTTCATCGATTCCGAGTTTGCGAACACCTTTGCCGACGCCTTTGACAGCGATTATTCACAGGGTGAGGTCAGCGGGTGTTATTTTCATGATATCACCGGGGATGCGGTGGATGTCAGCGGTACAACAGCCACCATCAAGGACTCCAAGATGGAACGCATTACAGACAAGGGTGTTTCGGTTGGCGAAAAGAGCACCGTAATCATTCAGAACGTACAAATGGATAGCGTGGGGATCGGCGTTGCCAGCAAGGACCTTTCGAAAACCTACGTTTATACGACCCAAATATCGCATGCCGAGTTCGCGGCCCTGGCAGCTTACATTAAAAAACCTGTTTATGGACCGGCCTACCTGGAAGCCCCAGACGTGGTAATTACCAATACAATCACAGAAGCCGTCGTGCAAACCGGCAGCACCATCTTGCTGCACGGAGAGGAAGTCCCATCGGTCGAGATGGATGTCGATAAATTATACAGTGAAGGCATTTTGGGAAACTGATGCCTGAGAATGATTCTTTCGCCCGGTATGAGCTAAAGATCGTTTATCCTCAAGCCTGGATCTCAGAAGTGCAAGGCTTGATCACGGGCAATCCCGCGGGCTTCATCACGGCTTATCCGCCGCGGTGGGTGAACAGCTTCTATTTTGATACCCCTGACCTGGACAGTTTTAATGATCACCTGGCAGGGGTGCCAGAGCGGCGCAAGCTCCGTTTCCGCTGGTACGGGGAGTCGCTCCAGGTGGGGCGCGGGCAAATGGAAGTCAAAAACAAAGCGGAGCGGGTCGGTTGGAAAGAGACTCAACCCATCCCGTATACTTTTGATTTTGAGAAAATGGATTGGAGTCAAATTTTAACCGAGCTGCAGCAGCAATCCAGCGGTGTCATCCGGGAGCTGCTTTCTGTCGTCCGGCCAACCCTCCTCACTGTTTACTGGCGTGAATATTTTGTTTCAAGTGATGGAGCCATACGCTTGACGCTCGATTCCAACTTGCACGCCTACGACCAGCGTTTTACCGCTCACCCAAATTTGTGGTTTCGCCAGCCTCTGGGGGATGACCTCATCGTCGAGCTGAAAAGCGATGTCGCCAATGCTCCAGTTCTAGCTGATATCTTGACCTATTTCCCCAGCCGCACCGAGCGGCGCTCGAAGTATGTGGATGCATTGGAAAAAATGATGGGGTTTTAGATGAAGCAGCGCTGGTTCTGGATCGCATCGATTGCAGTCATCATCCTGCTGGTTGGCGCAGCCGTCAAGTGGCACAGCCTGGCTGGAAAGCTTTACCGGCAGTTGTTCCCCAAGCCTTTAGCCGGGGAAACCCGGGCCGAAAAGGTAAAAGGGATCAATGGCGTGGGTTTCAGCGATCTACAGCCGGAAGATTTCTCCTTTTTCGTGGTGGGACACCTTTACGGTACCACAGAACAAGATAACCGCCTGCCGGACCAGGCTCTTTTATCGGCCATTCCCGCCATCAACCGCGCCCAACCTGCTTTCATGGTATCGCTGGGCGATATGGTGATGCATCAAGATCCAGAAGATTTTGCGCTGCTGAACCAGACCCTGCTCGAGAATTTTAGGTTCCCCTTTTTTAATACGGTTGGCAACCATGACGTTTTAGATCGCAGTTATTACGAGACCACCTTTGGACCCACTTTTTTCACCTTCGATTACGGTCCTGCCCGCCTGGTTTTCTTAGACACCGAAAAAAAAGAATGCGACCTGAGCTCTCAGCAAGTGGACATGTTAAAAGGGTCGGTGCAGAAAGCCTTGCGCAACCACAATACCCGCTATCTCTTTATCTTCATGCACAAGACCTTGTTCTTCAAGAATGACACTTTAGCTGCCCAAAAAGATCGCCAGGCCAGTCCCAACAGCTGGCGCTGTTATGACCGGGGCAGTTTTGGTGATCTTCTGGAAGACGTCTTGCTTCCCGCCGCGCAGAAAATGCCAGTCTATTTATTTGCGGGAGATGTGGGCGCCTGGGGCAACCTGTCTCCTTACTATGAACGTAACCCTGAATCTGATCTGACAATGATCATGACCGGTCTGGGCGATACAAGCCAGGATAATATGATCCATGTAAGCGTAGATGATCAAAAAGTTGACCTCGAAGCTATCTTTCTTAAGGACTTGTCTTCACACCCTCTCACAGAGTTTACCCCTAAGTATTGGGAACAAGTTGCCAATGGGGAGATTGAGATAAGTCCATAAACACACGAGATCAGCCCTAACCAAGCTGAGATATAATTATCCAACAAAACAATATTCCCGTTGACCCACTGGTCAATCTCATCACTTCATCTTTCGGAGGATTACCCCATGGACTGGAAAGTACCCTACAGCGGAGTTTCGAATCAGCTCGGATTAGAAGAAGCCGAAGCCCTGGTAAAAGTTGTTCAGCAAGATCAGCTGAGCAAAGGACCGACCGCGAAAGAATTTGAAAATGCGTTCTGCGCCAAGATCGGCGCCAAACATGCCCTGGCGATGAACTCTTGCACCTCGGCGCTCTTCCTTTCCGGGCAAATCCTGGGACTAAAAGAAGGCGATGAAGTGATCTGCACGCCGCAGACTTTTTGGGTCACCACCTGGCCCATGCTGGTACGCAAGTGCAAGATCCGCTTTGCAGACATCGAAGCCAACAGCCTGAACATCGACCCAACCAAGATCGAACCCTTGGTGACAGAAAAAACGAAAGCCATTTATGTGGTCCATCATGGCGGGCAAGCTGTAGATATGGACCCCGTGCTCGAGGTCGCCCGTAAATACAACCTGCGCGTGGTTGAGGACTGCGCCCATGCCCCTGGCGCCCTGTATAAAGGAAAGCCCGTTGGGACGCTGGGCGATGTGGGCTGCTTCAGCTTCCACTCCCTCAAGAACATGACCACCGGCGAGGGCGGCATGCTGGTGACCAATGACGATGAGCTGTATGAATTTGCCGAGCCGCTGGGTACCATTCATATGTACGGGCGCATGCACGAACGGGCTGATAAGCGTATAGGTCCGTACACCGAGCCGAATTATTACAAAGATTGGCATGCCAAACAGTCCTTCAACAAGGATTATGATAATGAAGCGTTTGAGGTTGGGAACAACTACCGCATGAGCGAACTGCAAGCCGCAGTAGGGCTGGTGCAGCTTACCAAGCTCGAGAAGCTCAACGACCGCCGGCGCGAGATCGCCAAACGGCTGAACGAGGGCCTCGCCGGCATTCCGGGAGTAACCCTCCAGGTCGAACAGCCCTATGCCCACCACATCTACCACCTGTACACCTTCTTCTATGACCCAAAGGTAGTCGGCGCCAGCAAAGATGATTTCATACGCTACATGGAGCAGGTGGAACGCGTTAACATTGCCATCCGCTACTTCCCCGTGCATCTGCTGGCTGAGCTGCGCGCCCTGGGTCACCAGTATGGCGAATGCCCGGTGGCGGAGGAACAGTATTTCGAACACCAGATCCAGCTGCCCATCTTCGGTCACCTGACCGACGAGCAGATCGAGCATATGATCGGGGCCGTGCGCAGGGCGGTGGAGAAGCTTGGGCGAGCGTAAATATCGATTGCCTTCTCGCTTACGCTTCGATCGCAGGGAACCTTTCCAGCAAATCTTTTAATCCTGCCAGCACCTGCGCAATACACGCGGCGCTAAAATCATCCAGAATCTTCGCCATCTCTGCGGGATTTTGCTCCTTGAGTTCTTCAGCCTTTTGTACCACCGCCGACAACTGGTCTGAAAAGGTTCGTTCAAGCTCATCAAACCTAACTCGCACCTGGAGATTGCGTTCAGCATAACATCCGGGCAGGCTTTTCAGCGGATCTCCTTTCACCCGGTCATTCAATTGGCGGAACAGCCACCAGTAGGAAGCGGGGGAGTAAAAATCTTCGCCAACCTGGTCAGCCGGGATCACGTTTCGGCCCTTTTGACCTGCCCGCGAAACGACCTCCGGCAGCTTACTACCTTGAGGGAAAAAGGGAACGTAACAGCCATTGCAGGGTGGACCGGGTGTCCACCAAAAGACAGGCAGGTCGCTGGCCTCTTTCGGTAGAACCGCAACGCAGGAACTGGCAGTATTTCCCCAGGTAAAATCTGCTGGGGAAACGTGCATGCACAGCGAGAGGAAATCGGGGTTGGCAGCGTCGAAGTATGGCCCCTGCAAGAAGGTATCCTCGTAATGGTCTCGAGCGATGCGCATCATCCACTGCGGGGTAACCTGCCCTCGGCGCTCTTCCAACAGCTGGCGAGAGCGCATCGCCCGTAAATGCGACACCTGGCGGGAAATGTTTTCATCAACATAAGCCTGCGCAAAATCAAAGGCTAAGGGAGGGTTCCCTCGCGCAGGGTCTGGCCACCAGCCTTTCTGGCGAGCATAGGATTCCAGATCGGGGCTGCCCAGGTGCCAATCTGTGCGAATGCTTGGTTCATTGGAAATGGATGTCAGGCCTTGCGAAAAGCGTCTGGCTGCCCAACGCTGGCCAACTGCTTCAAGGACCCAGGCCTCCCCCGGATCTGCAATGATGAAGGCGTTATCGTAGCTGCCCTGGGCATGCGGCTTGCCAGGGTTTCCTGACCCAAACTGCCCATATTGCGCAACTAACTGCCCGATCAATTCCACAGCCTGACTCGAAGTCTGGCAGCGCTCCAAAGCGATGCGGACCAAGTCCATTCCCAGCAAACCAAGCTGAATGCGCTTGCCCTGTTGGAAATCCATCACAGTCTCCCGCAGTGGCTTTGTATAAATCGCTTCGTTCCCTATCACTACCCCCCATTCATTAATTCCTTCCTCATAGCCCCAGCACCAATAGGGACTCGAACCCAGGTGGGCGTAGGTCACTTTCGACTGCTGCAGTTCAGCGTACTCGGTGTGTATGCCGGTCCCCGCTGGCGGGTACCGCCTGGGACGCAGCACCAGGGTTTGGCTATCAAAGATCGGGCGGTCGCTGTTTTTTGCAAAAATAACCATCCCCTCTGCAGTCGCATCCTTCAACGCAACCCAAGTATCACACATGAGAATATCCTTTCTGTCGTTTTGAATATTTAACCAAACGCATCTTCGTCCCACAGGCTTATGCTGCTGAACCAGCGCTAGTGACAGACCTGGAAGTATTCCCGATCAAAAGGCTGGCAAACGCTGGCGCGCAGCCAATGCTTCATCATATGCTTTCCATTTCTCATAGATCCTCATCAAGCGAGAGGGAGCCTCTGAAGCCTGCGCCTGAAGCTGATCCTTGACAACGAGAGACCATATCACATGAGCATACGATGGATTGTCGTTTTTAAGGAGGCGTTTTCCAGTATTCATGAAGTGGATTTGTAGACATCGGCATATGTTTGCCATAATTAAAAAATGCTAATTGATGCCGGCGGTAGGCAAGTTTTATGGCTGTGTCCATGTCCCCAACAAGCTGCACGCTGTCAAAATAGTATTGACCGCCATCTTTCCATCCTCCCAATATTCCATCTTGAGTTTGGGCAATATCGTAGGCCCTTGCCAATCCATCTTCACCAAAGCAGTTTTGTGTTTCCTCGTATGCAACACAGAAACCCATTGCCGGAACAATATCGCCGGTAATAAAAGATGTGAAGCCTTCAGGGTTTTCATGGGCCACCTTCCATAGACGAGTAAGCCTCGCTTCACTTTCGGGGTCTCTGCCCAGCTGTATAATTGACCGCGGGGCAACGTTACTCGTCTGACTCTGGACTGGTTGTCCCACTAACCGGTCAATTTCTTTATTCCCAACCGTGTTTTGAAGCAGTCGAATATCCTCCGGTTTCAACGCTACCGGATCGAGCCTGGCTTGCTGGACCGTAAGGGAACCGAGCTGTTGGTCCCCTTTTTCAATGTTTTGGGCATTTGATCTTGATTTCTGTTCCTTCTCAAGAGCATCCTCATGTCGATGTTTTCGCCCTTTCCTATTCATAACCTATCCTTTCTACTTCACCACGCCTTCCACCGTTACCCAGCTTTGGCCACCGTCCGCCGTGCGCACCAGGAGCGAGGCATAGGCTTGATCGCCCCACCTCCATGCCAGGCTAAACCCCTGACCCGGAGCAGGGAAATCCAACCGGGCATTCGCCCAGCTCACTGAACCGACGATCTGCCAGGTACTACCTCCATCGGTCGTCACATTCAAATTGCGCTTGCCATCCTCAGAGGGCTGCTCCAGGCTGTACCCCTCGGAAATACTGGCAAAGCTGGCGGTCTCACCTGCCCAACCCAGCCAGATGCTGCTGCCTGTGGGGAGGAAGGAGAGGTAATAATAATCTCGAAACGTATCCGAGCTTTCCATGACCTTACAGGTATGCTGCACGAGGATTCCTCCTGGAGTGTTCTCCACGCCAGTAGCGCCGCAATTTGCCCGGCCTTCTTCCATGGCTGTTTGTAACTCCTGGGGCAGGTTTGTTGGATTTGTAAATATCGCGAGCCAGGTACGTCCCCCATCCATCGTATTCAAGACGGTGAAGCCATAACTCAAGTCTTCCCCAAAACAATCCCCTGCCATGTAACCGTTCTGAAGATCCACAAAGGCGATGCCGTTCACATTGCACGGCATATTAGCGTAGCCAGAAGTGCCCTCTGGAGACTGGCTCATGCTGTTTTGGTCCGCAATTTGCTGCCAGGTCTGCCCCCCATCGGTGGTGGCTAGGATGACCAGCACTCCTGGAGATACAACATAATCCACCGCGACCACCAGCCAGCCATGCTGCTCATCGAGGAAGTACATAGCCTTGGGAATAAAGCCTGGCAGGACATTGTATTCTGGCAAACCCGGTTGCACCGGCGCTGAGCTCAGCCAGGTGAGACCACCATCGCTGGTGCGCCAGACAACACCGCCGCCCTCGGTATATGTTCCCCAAAGGGCCGCCCAGGCACGCTGCCCATCCAGGGCGAAGAAACGCGAGCCGATCGGATACCCGGAAGGTGGGGTAATATCAGACCAGGTCAGACCACCATCCTCCGTACGGTACAGGTTGGTTGCAGCGCCAAATGGGTTCGCCCACTCTCCCCAACCCATTTGCATATTGATCATATCAAAGCCAGTTAGCTGGACTGCCTGCCTATTATCAGGCGTGGAGGTTTCGACGGGTATGGAAGTGGGCAGCTGGCTGGGAGATGGGGTAGGACTGGTTGGCAGGATGGGTGGTAATACCGGAGTGGGCTGGAGGACAAGCACTTCGATCATCTTCTCGATGACTTTGTCCGCGTTGGTCGCTTTGAGGGTGATCGTTCGCGTCTCCAGGAACTCATAGGGTATCTGTCCGGATAAAGGCTGATTGCCAAAAGGCATAATTTCTACCTTTTGGGCATTACTGACGCGCCAGCGAACGATCAGCTTTTCTCCCGGCATCGCTTTGACCTGGATGGGACGATTAATCAGGGCAGCTGGCTCAGCCCCTTCCGGGTATATACACCATTCCTCCAATATCGGCATCCCTGGCTCAGGGGTTGGACTGACAGTAGGATGAGGGGTCGGGGTTGAGGTTGGGAAAATGATGGGCCTTATGGCAGCGAAAAGCCCAATCAGCGAGACGCAAAGGAAAAACACCAATAAAAGAACCCAGATGGGTATCAACGCCCGGCTGACCACTTCACCGCTGTGAGTTTGAACATCTCCTGAGCCAGGGTTGACCTTGGCGGAAAACAAGAAGCTGGTTTCTCTGCCAAACCAAGGTGTTTTTCGCGGACGGGGACGGACTGTCACGATAGCTTGCTGACCATCGGGTATGGTGACCTGTGCGTGAGATACTTCAAAAGCGACCTCGTCTCCCCGATCTTCAAACCTTACTGCATAGGTATCCGGCAAGTTTCCCTGGTTCTCAATTTTGAGCTGTGCCAGGGTGCCAGAATGCAGTTTTTGGGGATGTAATTGGGACATAAATTGGGAATAATGACCGATGGTCAGGATGGCTTTCTGCTTAACAAATTCACTGCTTCTCGATTGACTCATCACACAAACTGAAAACGAATGCCTGCCAGCCCGGCTCTTTGGATGGCGTGGAGGGTGTAAATTAAGCAGGACACTCTTTACCTCTCCAGGCATCAATTGAACTGTTTCAGGGATTTCGCCGACCCACAACGTCGGGATGCCTTCCACAGAAATATGGTAATGATCTACCGTAGCCCCCAGGTTTTTCAACTCCACCGTCAGTTGAGAGGATTTTCCTGGGTCAACGCTGATCTGAGGAGGATCCAGGGTTAATCCAATCGTCTTTTCCTGGCTGACGCTTGTAGGCTGGAAATCAAGAGATTGGGGTGCATTACTCAGCGCCTGTTGGGCGAATTTCCAGCGCAGCAAATGACTGCCAATCCGTAGGGGTGTCTCTAATGTCCAATTCTCGCCCACACCGGCTAATAACCGATTATTTGCCATGTAAGTGCCGTTGCTGCTATTCTGATCGATCACTCTACAACTTGTGCCATCAAACTTGATATGCGCATGCACCCTGGAAACTGCAGGATCATCCAGCACAATATCATTGTTTTTAACTCGTCCGATGGTTATCGTGCCTACTTTTAAAGGAACTGCACGGTCAGCCTGGTTAGGTGAATGCACGTGGATGATGTTCCCAGTAAAGCCTGCAGGAGTTTGATCGAAGTCATACGGGGCTGATTCCTCGCCTCCTAAATCCTCCTGCTTGACAAAGATGGTACCTAAATCTTGCGGACTGACATCCTCGATCAAAGTTGAGCTGGTTCAGCGCGTCTGGCGTTTCATCTAAAAAAGATTCCAATTTGTTGGCAAATTCGACAGCAGATTGAAAACGCTTTCCCGGGTCCTTTTCCAGGGATTTGAGCATGATTTGTTCAAGCTCAGCCGGGAAGCCGGGCTGAACCGTGGTGGGAGGAGGGGGAGGTTTTTGGGTATGATCACGGATTGCTTCAGAAGGGGTCTTGGAAGCAAAAGGCAATTGACCCACCGCTAACTGGTACAGCAGAATCCCCAGCGAATATACATCGCTGCGCGCATCGACTTTTTCACCTAGGGCTTGCTCCGGAGACATATAAGCAGGCGTGCCCATTGATTCGCCTGCGTGGGTGAATTGCATACCTTCCACAAGCTTAGCCAAACCTAAATCAGTGATCACCGGTCGATAAGGTAACCGGTCTGCAGCCTGTTTTTTGATCATAATATTGGCGGGCTTGATATCCCGGTGCAGCACACCGCTCTCATGCGCATGCTGTAAAGCCAGGCCAACCTGGCGTACCAATTCCACTGCATCGCCTATTGAAATCCAGCAATGAGAAGCACGTTGTTCCGTTAGCCATTGGCTGAGATTCTTGCCAGAGATGAATTCCATAACAATGAAAAGGGTACCTTGAAATTCATCGAAATCAAATACTTTGACGATCCCCGGATGGTCCAAATTAGCGGCTACCCTGGCCTCTTGAAGAAAACGCTGGCGGAAAACAGGGTCATCGGCATACTGCGGGTGCATCACTTTGATAGCCACCACGCGATTAAGCGATGAGTCCATACCCTGATAAACGGTTCCCATCCCGCCGGTGCCCAGTTTCGCAGACACCTTATAGCGTTTCAATGTCCGGTTGATCATGTCACTCATGACAAGCCTCCATCCAGTTGCAAACCAGCTTCTTGGCTACGCGTTAACAGGCTCTTATTTCATATTCAACTTATTAAGAATTATGGATCTTATGTTTTATCCGTGAAATGCAAGTAGATCAGTAAGCTAGAAACCGGTGAGGGTGATAAGTAAAAAGGAGTAATTTGGAGGATGCGAAAATCATTCCTCTGACTAGAATATACAGATTTTAGATGGCAATGTCAATACTCTTTGGAGAAAAAAGGAAACCTGCCGGAGGATGCTTCGTCCAGGGGATTACAAACGACACATGACTCTGGATGGGTAATGTGCTATTCTATATGGAGACAGGAATCGATGCGTTCCATGAAGAAATCCAGGTGTGGTTTGAATGAATGAGCACAAGCGTGTCTGGCGAGGGATCGGGTTGGTTTTGCTGATGGTGGCAATCATCGGACCCTGGACCTTCGATAAAATTTATGTGCCGTCAAAATACACATGTTCCGCCCCCGTCGTCCGGCTGGAAGGTGATTATTGTGGGCTGCCATTATCAGGAATACGAGTTCTTGCGATGATGGCGGGCGGTTTCACCAATATCGTTGTGGGGGTGGTCACGGGGACAACGGTTTTAATAGATCGTTTTTACGAATTCGCTTTCTGTTTAATTGGACTCCTTCTCATACTCCCCTATTTCAGCACACTCTTCTTGATTCCACGTGAAGACCAGCGAGGCGGGTCCGTATTTCATATTACGGCATTAAGCCTGGCTGTTAGCGCGAGCCTGCTGTTCGCTACGTTAAATTACCCGAACCTGTTCTGGGAGTTATGGGGCATGTGGTTGTATGTCGGAGTGACAGCCAGCGCGCTGATCTTTGAGGCGGTCATGCTTGCAGCGAGAAGAAGGAGGAAAATTGAGATAGGATAGAATGAATGAGAAGTATCAGCGAGCTGAAAGCAACACTAAGAGAAGTCGACCGATCGAAGTACCCCGAATTGAACAGCTACACAATATACGCCATCTGGAGAGACAGCGGCCCAGGAGGGCTGTATCTTGTCTCTCTTTTGGCAAAGCGGTTGAGTTTACAACCCAACGCATTGGTTCTTGATCTGGGATGTGGGTCTGCGGAATCATCGATCTATCTGGCAGAAAAGTTTAAAGTGAAAGTGATCGCGGCTGATTTATGGAGAGATCCTAGTGATACCGCATGAAGAATCGAAAGCCGAGGACATAGAGACAGCATCATTCCATTAAATTTAGACGCTTCAAAGCCCATGCCATTTGTAGAAGAATATTTCGATGCCATTTTGTACGTGAACAACCTCAATTTCTATGGAACCGATATCGCCGTAATTGATCAGATTGCCAGGCATCTCAAGAAAGGTGGCGTGTTCTGTTCAGGTGGTGAATGTCTGAGTGAGGAATTCACACCAGAGCAGATATCCAATCCGCCCGATGTATACAACTTTGCAGAGCCAGTTTGGAAGGATGATTTTCTGACTTCTCATTCACCGGGCTGGTGGGCGGATCATATTGCAAGGTCAAAAGAGTTACAGCTCGTGGCCTGCAAGGAATTGGAGGACGGCCAGCGATTCTATGAGGAACAGGCGCTGTTGACCAAGCCAGAAGGGTACTTCGGCTTGAATGCTCAACAAGCCCGAGAGCTTGAAATCCGGCAGATTGAATATGGGAGAGAAAAAAGACCCTATATGACAATCTACCAGCTGGTAGCGAAGCGCAAATGATCATAAAGCCTCTGTTGAGTTGATTTGTGATCCTTAACACACTGCCGCCTAACTAGCAAGCAGCGGGCGATAGGGATCAGGCAGCCTTATTAAGTGATTACACCTTTATTTTCTTCGTTTGTTATTCAGTATTACTTGCCGGTGTAAAGAAAAATCGAAATCCTTATAACAGGCTAATCCTTCATCCAGTAATAATAACCCGCGAACGTCAACGTGTCGCCCACCAGTGTTAACCAACTCATCACAAGTTGGCTTAATTCGCCCGCCGCTGAAAGTTTGTAACATTGCTTGCGAAACACTAAAGACAACACGCGAAACACCAGCCCATTTAATTGCCCCGGAACACATCACACAGGGTTCCGCACAAGTATAAATCGTCGCACCTGCCAAATCGAAATGCCCACTTTTCTGGCAATAAGCGCTGATCAACCGTAATTCTGCGTGAGCAGTTGGGTCATGTAAAGCACTACATTGGTCCTGTGCTTCAGCAACTACTTCGCCATCTATAACGAGCACTGCACCGAACGGGCGCTCACCAGCCTGACGGGCTTGATGGGCGAGTGTAATTGCCTGGCGGAGAAAGATTTCATCTTGTGATATCACACTGCACTCTAGGCGTCCAGCGAAACTGCGCTGATTCTCTGTAATAGCGGTTCAGCATCTGTCAGAACGCTGTTTGCCCAGAGCTTAACATCAGCACAATAGACTTCGGGATTATCAAACAGGATAACATAGTATATTCGTTTCCACAACTGCCTTATTTAGATTTAGAATCAGAGTGTTATCTACCGATTTCAAGATGAGGTAAACCGATGGCAGAGATAGCAGAGATAATCAAAGGTATTGAGAACCAGATCGAAGAAGCTTTATGGGCTCTGGAAGTGCATGACGAGATTGAAAAAGCTCTTGAGGCTTATCAAGATGCCGAGTCAAAACTCACCGCATTGGCATTAACCGCCGACAACCCTGCCTATGCAGAACAGCAGCGCGTACTGGCTTACTGCCTGATGCGTCAAAGCAATCTTCTAAGACAAATGGATAAGCCAGAGGAAGCCTTTGCGCTGAGTGAGCGAGAATTGAAGGCAGCGCGCCTTTCTGGTGATGAGATCACGCTGGCTCGCAGCCTGATGTCCACTGGTGCGAACTACATTGTTGCCAGAGATATTGAAAAAGGGTTGAGGCTGTTAGAAGAAGCCCGTGCGCTGTTTGAAGGTAGTGACAGCTATGACCACCAACAAGGATTGGGATGGTATTGGATCCTGCAAGCAGACCTGGTGAATGCTGGGATCGTTGAAAAAACGCCATCGGAAGCCGTCGAAAGCGCTGACCGTGCCCTGGAAATCCTGAAGCCCATCGAGAATTGGCCAGGAGTGGCAAGAGCCTATGCTGCCCGGGCAAAAGCTTATGAAAAGTCAGGAAATGAAGACGCGGCAGCCCAAGATCGTAGAGAACAAAAGGATTACGAGAGTAAGGTAGGGTCAGGAGAAGCTTCTTGACAACAATGTATGAACATTGCCAGGCGGAGATCGAGAGCCATTTGAGCTTGACTACCGCATCAAACCAAAGCATTTATGTTATATAATACAGAGCGATTTTCTCAAACAATCCACTTCTTACCGGTCGTCAGAAAAAATGGATCATAACGCCACACACGAAGAAAAACTTCCTCTGGAACCACTGACAATTGAAAAGATCCGGGAACGCTGGGCCAAGACCTACAACCGGGAGGGCAAGCCGGATTGGTCTCATCTCTTCCCTTATTACCACGATGATATCATTTTCGTGGACAGCGTCCAAAGGATTGAGGGAAAAGCGGAATTCATCGCCATGTGCAACCGGCTGTCAGGACGCTGCGAGCAGCTGAATATGGACATCCTTTCCATTGTCATGGAATCCCGCGACGTCTTCTTTCAGTGGAAAATGGTGATGACCTTCAAAAAATGGCCTAGCACCGCTCTTTATGGCTGCACGAAGATCACCATCGCCGAAGACAACCGGATTATCGAACAGCGGGATTATTTCGACCTGTGGGGGACCATTCTCAACGGCATACCACCTCTCCGTAAAGCCTATTGGAAATTCATGCGCCGGTACTTCGGCTAGCAGGTGGATGAGCATGAAACTCCCTGAAGAGCTTCAGTTCATTGCCAACGCCCGCATGTCCCAAAAAACCACCATGGTGCGACTGGATGGATGCCTCTGCATCATCACCGGCGCCACCGATGGGGTGGGCTACCAGGCTGCCAAACGGTTGGCCCAGGGCGGAGCCCAGCTCGTGATCGTTTGCCGCAATCGTGCAAAGGCTGCCCGGGTTCAAGAAGAATTAATGGGCGCATATGCCGTGCAGGTGGATGTCATTCAGGCGGATTTTTCACGGTTGGATGAGGTACGCAAAGCTGCTGGGGCGATATTGGCCAATTATCCTCGCATCGATGTGCTCATAAACAATGCCGGGGTGCATTATACCCAGCGTGTATTGACCACCGACAAGCTGGAAACGGTTTTTTGCGTAAACCACCTGGCCTCTTTCCTGCTCACCCGCCTCCTTCTCAAACGGATCATCTTCAGTGCACCGGCGCGCATCATTCAGGTAAGCTCACAGGGTCACCGCTTCGGTGGGCTGGACCTGGATGATCTCAGCTGGGAGAAGCGGCGTTACAATGGGTATAAAGCATACGGTGCATCCAAGGTGGCCCAAATGCTTACAGTCTGGGAGATGGCTGACCAGCTCAAGGGCAGCGGCGTGACAATCAACGCCATGCACCCTGGCGAGGTCAGGAGCAACATCGGCATGAATAACGGCCTGCTCTACCGCTGGTACCAGCGTTATTTCCTCTGGTGGTTTCTGAAAGATCCAGTCATTTCTGGAAATGCCATTTATTACCTGGCTGCCGCACCGGAGATGGCCGAAGTGAGTGGTAGATTCTTCAACCAGACGATTGACGAGGTACCAGCTCGGCATGCCCTGGACCGCTCCCTGGGAAAGCGCGTCTGGGCGATTAGTGAAGAGCTCACTGGTCTCGCTTGATCGGGTAAAATATCATCATCTAAAGGAAAGATTTTTTTACGAATCGGTGTTATCCAAGTTATGAACAAACCATTACTACTATCATCAAAAGGTTGTCAGTTGAGGACCAGATATGGATTATGATGTCATCATCGTCGGGGGCGGGATCGCCGGATTAACCGCCGCTGCCTACCTTTCAAAAGCCGGCTTATCCACTCTGCTCTGCGAGAAGGAGCCCATCGTCGGAGGAACTCGTGAATACCTTTGAACGGGGTGGCTTTGTTTTCGATGGCGGTGTGCGGGCGATCGAGAGCTCCGGGGTGTTCCTGCCCATGCTCAGGCACCTGGGGCTGGAGATCGAGCTGGTCAAGAATCACATCTCCATTGGCGTCGAGGAGAAGGTGATCCGCATTAATTCGGAAGAAAATATCTCCGACTACCAGGCCCTGCTCAACGACCTTTACCCGAGCAGCGAGGACCAAATTGGCGAAATCATCGCCCAGATCCGCAAGATCATGCATTACATGGATGTTTTATACGGCATCGACAACCCGATCTTTCTGGATATGAAGAAGGATCGTGATTACATGGTAAAAGTCATCCTTCCCTGGATGCTGAAATATGCCCTAACAGCCCCCAAGATCACTGCTCTAAACAAGCCGGTTGTCGATTTCTTAAGGGGATATACCCAAAATCAAAGTTTATTGGACAACATCACACAGCATTTCTTCCACGAAACCCCGGCTTTCTTTGCCCTCAGCTACCTGAAGCTGTACCTCGATTACTATTACCCCCTGGGAGGCACCGGGAAGCTCATTGAAAAAATGGTCGCATTAATTGAGAAGCACCATGGTCAGATCCGAACTAAGACAGAAATCCGTTCCGTTGATCCAGAAAAGAGGCTTTTAACCGATGCTCAGGGGAACGCGTATTCGTACCGCCGGTTGATCTGGGCTGCCGATCTGAAAACCTTCTACCGCTTCGTCAACCTGGAGGGCTTTACAGAGGGGCCGGTAAAAAATGCAATCACGGCCCGCCAGGAAGAGGTTGCCAAACACGTGGGCAATGATTCGATCTACACCCTCTTCCTGGCTGTGGACATAGATCCAAGCTACTTTGCGAACATTGCCAGCGAGCACTTTTTTTACACACCCAGCCGGGCAGGGCAATCGCTAGCCGGACCGGTCCCCCTCTATTCAGAGCGCGGCATTATTGAAAAATGGCTGGAAACCTTCTTCTCTTTGACCACCTACGAGATTTCAATCCCTGCCCTGCGCGATCCATCCCTGGCACCCGCCGGGAAAACCGGCCTCATTGTGAGCCTCCTGTTTGACTACCAGCTCACCAAACAGATCGAAGAGGTGGGCTGGTACGATGATTTCAAAGCTTTTTGTGAGAAGTGCATCCTCAACACGCTAGATGCGTCCATCTACCCGGGCATCCAGTCTGCCATCCTGCAACAATTTTCCTCCACACCGGTGACCATGGCAAAGTATGCCGGCAACTCAGAGGGGGCCATCACCGGTTGGGCTTTCAGCAACCATCCCATGCCCGCAGAAAGCCGGCTGCCCAAGATCACGAACGCCATCACGACCCCTGTTCCGGGTGTGTTTCAGGCCGGGCAGTGGACTTACAGCCCTTCCGGACTGCCAACCTCCATCTTAACGGGCAAATTAGCTGCGGACCGGGTGATCAAAGAGTTAAAGAAGGCATAAACAAATAGATGGACCCGCTGCGGATCCTATGTAAAGGTGTGCGGCGTGCACCCCAACAAATTAAGGAATCCTATGGCAAAAATCGAATATATCCATCCAGAAAAAGATAAAATGCTCCCTTCCACAGAAACCATCGAGGTGCGCGTCTGGGAACTGGGCGGCACCAAAGCCCAGGCTTTCTATATCGGCAGCGGGGCGAATTTCCAGGCCAGCGGAAATGTCTGGCTGGAAATCAAATACACCATCGAGGACGCTCAAATCCTCTATACCCGCACTTTTCTCCACACGGACTTTTTTGATGCAACGGCGCGGAACCAGCACCTGGATGAACTGGTACAAAAAGGGGAAGGGCGCTTCGGCTTTGGATCCATGCTGCCTGAAACCAGCCTGATGTTCACAGTCGAAAAAAAGAGCTACCAAACTGGAATAGATGAAAGCGTAACCCAAACCTATACCCAAATCACGCTTGAAATCTCGGCGGACACCGGAGCTGTGTTTGGTTTTTCAGCACCCGGTGAGCGATTAGTCAACATCGTGCTGAAAGACATCGAGTTAAATGACGGTGTTCGTTTCATGCGCGAGCTGACAAATGAGCTTGACGCTGTTTACCAGGGCAAACACCCCGACCCCGCAAGCCTGCCGCCCGGCTCGAGCGAATGGCCACTGGTCTGGCAGCTCAATCAAAAAGCCTACAACGGCCTGGTCGACAGCTATCAGGAAAATTATTTCAAGAACCCCTTGCTCGCCAAAGCCTTCGATGGCTGGTTGGCTGAACTGCCGCCGGGTGCAAAAGTCCTGGATGCGGGCTGCGGGCACGGCGAACCGGTGATTTCCAGACTGCTGGAAAAAGGCTTCCAGGTGACGGGTGCGGACTTTAGCTCAGAAATGCTGCGCAAAGCCAGCCAAAATTTCCCGCAGGTTGAGTTTATCCATCAGGCATCGACCCAGCTTGCCTATGAGGCTGTCTTTGAAGGGGCCTGCTCATTCTCCTCGCTTCTCTACCTGGACCCGATCGACTTCTACCACGCGGTTTACCGGCTTTCCTGTGCCATCAAGCCGGGTGGTCTCTTGTTCTTATATGCCTTTGACACCGGTCCCGATTGGCGCGGCGTGCCGTTTCACACCGTGATGGAACGCTGGATGTGGTCATGGCATTACGGCATGGAAGAAGCGGCTCGGCAGGCTGGAAGAGCACGGTTATTTCAAGGTCCTCGAGATGAAACGGGTAGAAATCGACGCCAAAGAAGAAAATCGGATTGCCCGGAAACTCAAAAAAGAGGAAAAGAAAAAAGAAGAATATTACCGGCAGAAAAATGAGAGCCACGAGGAATTTTACTTGCCGTATCCCCCACCCTCCTATGAGCGACCGCCGTATGGGTATGTGATCCTTGCGCGGAAGAACGGGTGACTTGGCGGCAAGGAAAAACAGGATTCCTTTCTCAGATAATCTGTAATGAATAGGGCTAACAATATAAACTTATTTGATCGTGTAAACCGCAATGTTATCTATGCCCCAGCCTTCATCTAACAGCTCTGGTGTAAGTCCTTTTGCTGTAAAAGTCAGTTTAAGGGTGGATAATGAATGAGGAACGGTAAAACTAAATACGTAGATCGCATCAATCGAACGATTATCATATGAACGAAACAATCTTATCATTTTGCTTGGCCTACCTGGGATCATATAGATCCCGGAATTTTAACCATAGGGTATTATGTCAAGGCATAAGCAATCGCCTGTTCAAGCGTCATTTTACGTCCTTCTTCCCAGGCTATTTGATCTAGGTTGGTGTGCCCAGACTCGACGAGGCTTTTCAACAAACCTCCACCCATGGATAAGCCTAAAGTGTTAAAGATCGCCTCAGCCGCTCCGAGCAAACATCCTGCCCGTTTTATTTCACCTCGGATCCGCGCCAGCTCAGACAATCCAGCCAAGTTGAGGGCAAGATCATAAACATTTGCCTGAGATAAAGGAATTTTACACAAGCTTTCACATAGTCGATTTTTAGCGATCTCATACTCGCCTTGAAAAATGGCAAAAATACCTGATCTCATATAGAATACATCCCCCCTCTGGCGATCGCCCATATCGCACCATGCTTGAAAACATTCTTCAGCCCGCCTCTTACCTGTGGCAAAATCTTTAAGCGCAAAATCTGTAACCAATAACTTCCCATAGTGAAGAATCGCTATGGGCTTGTTTTCAGCCTCCCAAAATAATTGCACACTTTCCTCCCAATAATGGCGAGCTCCATCATAATCACTCAGCTTAAATGCAATATTTCCCAATACACAGGCTGAATGACCATCTTGCAGGATTCCCTTATGCCTTGAAATCTTGATACTCTCTTCTGCAAATGCATGAGCCGCTGAATAATTTTCTTGTAAAAAATAACTGTGACCCAGCCATGCAAGGGCTTCGGCAAGATCATAACCACTACCTTCATCAGAGGATCTACAAATAGCAATACTTTCTTCAATTAGAGCTTGGAGGCGCTGTGGATCATTTTCATAACAAAAGGCTAAGGATTTAAGAGCCTTGGACAGGTAACCTTCTCCTACTTGCCTCAACTCTCTGAACAGGAGAATGCTCTTTTCCAAAAATTGCCTCGAATTATGCGGTGGAAGAAAATTTTCCAAATTCCCAATCGCAAAGTACGCTTTGGCGCGAACGAAATTCAATTCACCATTGCTCTCATCTGATCTTGTCAGACCCCTTTCCAACCAGTTAATTCCTTCTTGAAAATAACCACGCAGAATCCAATATTGGCATAATGCAGATGCTATGCACAAACCTTTCACCCAATTGTTCAAATCCCTCTGTTCAAAAGCCCATTCCATACCGGCTCGGAAGTTATCCAGCTCGTTATCCACCTGTTTCAAGATGATGGAGCGTTCTTTCGTATCAATCTTCACTTCGAGAGCCTCAGCCAATTCCATAAAAAAGTCCAGATGGTGCACCCGGATTCTCACTTCACTGCCGTGCTCTCTCAATTTTTCCCATGCATATAAGCGGGTAGCCTCTAATAGCCGGCAGCGTCGTTCTTCCAAAGGGCTAATTCCTCTAGCATTGAATTCAGAAACAATTAAGGACTTGTTTTCCAACTGCGTCATGAGCTCCAGGACTACATCACCTTCAATTCCATCCCCTGCACACACCACCTCGGCGGTTTGCAGTGTCCACCCGCCTTGAAATACAGACAGGCGTTCCAGCAACAAGCGCTCGAGATCAGAGAGCAGATCATAACTCCAATCGATGGTTGCGCGTAAGGTCTGCTGGCGTGGTAAGGCAGTCCGCTTGCCACCTGTGAGTAGGTGAAAAGTATCATCTAACCGGGAGGCGATTTGCTCTACTCCCAATAATCTTACCCGGCTAGCAGCCAGCTCAATAGCCAGGGCGATTCCATCCAACCTGATGCATATTTTATTAATGAATGTGGCATTTTCTTGAGTTATGGTGAAACCTGGCAAGATGGCTGAAGCCCGATCTATGAAAAGCAGCACCGCTTCCGAATCCGCCACCTTGTCCAGATCTATTTCCTCCACCTCTGGTAAAGACAGGGATGGCACACGCAAAGCAATTTCACCTTCAACACCCAAGGCCTCTCGACTGCTGGTTAGGATACATAAATTCGCGCAATGATGCAGCAAGTGATCCACAAGCCGCGCACAGGCATCGATGACATGTTCGCAGTTATCCAGAATTAACAAAAGATGTTTTTCTTGTAAAGAATTCGTAAGCCGCTGTAATAATGACAGGCGCTGCTGAGATGATCTTAATCTTTCTTCAGCACTTTCCTGAATCCCCAACACGGTGGCTATCAGCTGAAGTACCAATCCTGGATCTGTTAAAGAAGCCAGCTCTACCAACCACACGCCCGCGGGAAAACGATCCAGAACTTCTTGGGCTACCTGGAGCGCCAAGCGGGTCTTGCCCACCCCGCCAGCGCCGGTCAGGGTCACAAGAGAATACTGTCCCAATAGATCCTTAACCTGTGCAATCTCTTTTTCTCGGCCGATGAAACTGGTGAGTTGGCGTGGTAAATTGCTTTTTACCGGAGTCTGAAGTCTTTAGGGGAGGAAAATCCTGTGGTAAATCTGTCGATACTAACTGGTATAGATGTTCCGTAAGCAGCATACCTTTGACCTTGTGCTCTCCCAGATCTTTCAAATCCACACCGACCGGTAAGCTGCGTTTACAGAGGTCGGCGCTCTCCTGTGAAAGCAAGATCTGACCTCCGTGACCCGCAGACATGACCCGTGAAGCGCGGTTCTTGGTATGCGAAACTGTATATTCCTTGCCGTATTCATCGAGATGTGCTTCCCCGGTATGAAGCCCCATGCGTACTCGTAAAGGACCTAGCTCATTCCAAGCCGCAGAAAGTAGTCCACGTTGAGCATCCAAGGCTGCTGCCAGAGCTTGGGGGGCAGTTGGGAAGGTTGCATCGATCTCATCACCGACAATCTGGAAGACGACTCCCCCGTGTCCAGCAATTGATTGGTTCAGTACAGCATTGTGTACCTGAAGTGCGATTTCCATTGCCGCAGGGTCGCGCTCCCATAAAGGAACACTGCCCTCAATGTCAGTAAACAAGAAAGTAATGGTACCCGTAGGTAAGCTGCTCATTGCGCCCTCCTGAGATCTGAGCTTGTCTGGGACGTAGCCTATATTTATTAAATCAGAAAAACCAGACGAAAGCAATCACGAATTTCTTAGGTGTTTGTCCCAAAATTGGTTGGTGATTTTCGCAGGGTAGAAAAAGCAAAGGCTGCCCTGCCATGCCCCTCGAAACTCAGCACACACCTGAACCTGTGACCATGAGGGCGTTGAGCATCCCACTCTCGGATTTATAACCGCGCACCGTACGGCTGCGCATCTTCATTCTACCAATCACTCGTTCAGAGCCATTGTTGGTCCAGGGGACATCCGGTTGCCAGTCAAAGACACGGAACTGAGCCCAATGATCACTCAGGCGGATCAACAGGGAGCGCAGTTGATCCACTGCAGACAGCGGTTGATCAGGTTGGGCTTGCCTGGCTGGCAGCTTTTTGTAGAGTTCCAGCAGTTGTCGACTACCTTCCGCAGCCAGGTCTTGCAGAATTTGCTTGACCTCATCGATCATGCCTACCCATTCTTTGGGCAAAGTCTCTCGCAAGGCATGCAAGGTCTTCCCCACCCAACGGCGAACATGGAACTGACACACCTGATGCTCCAGGTCGAGCTTCTCAGAGATCACATGATAGGTGAAGAGATCATCGGTAACGATCACACTGACCCCAAGCTGCTTGACCAAGGGTCCAAGCCAGCGTTTCACCGCTTGCGGATCATGTTCATCCACATACCCGATTGTCACGGGCTGTTCTGTCCCCAAGTCCACCGCTACCAGCACCTTCTGCTGTTCCCCCCAGCCGCGCACATACGCCCCGTCCAACCCTAACACCCGCACTTCCTTCCACTTGCGCTGCTTCCTCAGCTGCTCTGCCCGCTCCTGCACATCCCGCCAGGCGCTCATTCGCCCCAAGCTCACTCCAAACACCGCAAACACCCCCACCAAGCCCCGGTAACTCAACCCTAACATCCAAGTCAAAGCAGCTAGCTTACGCAGTCGCTGACTTTGCTGCGCCTGATCGACCCCTTCTGGATAGTATCGAAAGGTATGCCGACAGGCACAACAACGATACCGATACACCAGCACCTGCTTCACCTGCGGGTCTCGCACCCGCTTCACCTGTCCTCCCCAGCGTTGAAAGGTCTCCCCTTTGCACACCGGGCAGCAATTTGGTCGCCCCGCTTCTTCCTTGACTTCTGGTAGTTTCAGTATGACAATCGACATCGCAGGCTCCTGGTAGTTGGGTGTCTAAGCAACCTCATCCTACCAGAAGCCTGTTATTTTTCAATCGCTTTCAACCAGTTTTGGGACAGTTACGTTCTTAGATACATTTTACACGTTCTCAATCACGTAAGCCTCTCCGGCGCAGAGGTGATCGGCTCTGGAGAGAGGAACAGCGGCGCGCTGTCATGTGGCTCCAGCGTGACCGGCAAGGCATCCACCGCCTCGGGCGAGGGCCGGTCTGATGTCCAGTCGAAGACGTACAGCAGCCCCAGCAGCGCCAGGGGAAGCTGAGCGAAGTCGAATTGGGACAGTTATCCCCGTTGGTCAAGTTTAACATCAAAGTCGTTGGTGCGGTTTTAATTTTTCCTTTGCGGGTTCAGCTTCTTCCTTCGCCAGCCACAGAGGAAGTGCCCGACCCTGGGCGTGCAAATGACTGGCATACAAAAAACGAAATACATCATAAATATAGAATTGAAAGAAGCGCTTGGTGGGAAACACATTATACAGCCGCTTGACTAGGTTGTGCGCGGTAGCACTATCGATTCCCGAAGTGAGCTCGTATTCGAAATTGATGGCAAGGTCGAGCTCTGGCTTCTCGATTATGCGCCGGACGCCAAACTTGGCCGGATCGAGGTAGACGGGCGAATAACGTTCCAAGACAAATTCGCCCGGCGAAGCCGAGTGGATCGAATCGTGATGAGCGCTGATGAAATTGAGCGTGGCTTGGGCGTCTTCCAGCGTCTCGGTCGGGAAGCCGAAGAAATAGAAGGAGTGGTTCCAGATGCCAGTCTGCGCGCATTCCTTCAGGATGCGACTCATGGTCTCGCGCTGGGTGCCCTTGACCATTTGTTCAATCATGCGCTCGGAGGCCGTCTCGAGTCCAAAGAACAGCATTCGCCCACCACCCTGGGATATCCCTTCAAGCAGGCTCTTTGTAAGCGTCTTCTCGAAGCGCGCACAGCCGCACCAGTCAATGGGCGCGCCTTGGGCGGCCAGCCGCTCCGAAAGCAGCCGCAGCGTGCGCGGCGGGATTGCTTCGTCGGAAAAGAAAATATGGCGCACCCCATATTTTTGCCGCAGCGTTTCGATTTGATCAAGCACCTGCTCTACTGTCAGCGGATAGAAACCTTTTCCGCCTCCGTAGCCCACGTTGCAGAATGCACACTGGCCATGATAGCAGCCATGGGCGGTGATCAGCGGGAGCACCAGCTCAGGGGCGAGATAGCGGTCGAGAGGCAGGCCATCGAAATCGGGTGTGCCGCCCGTTTCGCCTGGGTGCTGGTGTGGCCGCGGGCTGGCAGGATTGGCAAGGATCTGGTCCCCGGCCTTGTAGATTAAATTGGGAACGCTGCTCAAGTCGCCCTTGCCGTCCAGCGCCTCGCTTAAGCGCAGCAAAGGAAGCTCTCCGCCAAACACGATGGCGCTGTCGATCAAGCTAAATAAGGCTGGCACACGCGGCAGCTGGTCGCGCAGCATGCTGATCTGCGGCCCGCCCACCGTGACATGACACTTCAGACCGGCTTGTTTGATGAGGTGCGCCAGTGTGAATCCTGCCAGCATCTGTCCACTGGACGGGATCGAAATGCCAACCAGATCCGGGTTTTCGCGTATAAGATCCGGCAAAATCAAACGCTTGAAAAGTTCGATGAACAGGTTGTGCTGCCGGTCCTGTACGCCCTGAAGCAAGCTTTGGCTGCTGTCTACACGCCAGGGCGACATGTATTTGAACAAATCGAGCTGCGCCGGCGTGTATGGCAGCGAGGCCAGCTCAAGTGCCTGCCCAAGGATGCCGAAGGCTGCCAGGCTTGTTTCTCCATCGTAAAACGCCGGACTGCGAAAGATCGCCTTGGCCTGTTCAACCTGCGCTGCCAGGCCTGCCTTTTGCTTAAACGCCTGTCTGAAATTTTCTGGCAGGCCGCGCGGATACACCTTGTTGAACCCGGTGCGGAGGCGCTCGATCACCCACTCAAGATGAGCGCAGCTCAAAATGGCATCGTATGTTTCGAGGTTCAAATCGCGCTGGATGACTTGCACCTCATGCGAGCGCAAATAACCGGTGAGCACTGGCAGCGCCAGGTGCGGCATGGCAGGTATCCATTGAGGTGGGAAAACCAAGAAGGCTTTCATAAAAATTCGTCCGTAAGATTGTACAGCTTTCTGGAAAATCTCACAACCCCAACCGCCTTGCCGCTCAAGCGCCAGCTCCGCGCACCGCACGATCTGCCAGGCGGAGGTGGATGACCGGCATGCATGGTTGCAATCGTGATCAGCTTAAGTTAATTTTTTTTCTTTGGGCCAGAATATGAACCGTGATATGATTCTGATCAAATTGCGCCCGAGAAGGTCAAAGATAAGGAGGATGTTATGATGGAATATACGGTGATCTGCATATCGCACCACAAATATATTGAAGAATTTATTGAAAAAGTAAACCTGTACATCCAAGAGGGCTGGCAGCCTTTGGGGGGAATCGCGGTGGGAGATGGCTGGTGGTCTCAAGCCATGATCAGAAGTAAAGCATAAAACCGTCTTGCTGTCCAGCTCATTTCTTCACAAAAGGCAAGTAGAGCAGATCAGGATTATAGTACAGCCAGATATGACTATTGAGATCGGGTCTGGGGGAGGCATTGCCTGATTCATCGTACGCCCTGGCGCGGATTTCATTCCACCCAGGATTGAGCACCCTGGTATCGAAACCCCACTGGAAACACAACTCAGCAGCTTCGGATTGGCAGGTGGCAGCTGAATAATCAATTCCAATATCCACAAAACTGCCAGCTGGCTCGTTCCAACGGTAGAATTTCACATACGATACCGCCACGTTATCGGTTGCCAGCACTTCCAAGTGAACCACCTGACCAACAACCACATAGCTCTGCCCTAACGTTACTGGGAGCTTCCAGGCAGCTGTGGGTGCGATGGCATCGACTGCAATCACACTGCTCTGCGTCTGGCTGTTGGATAAGTTGCCATCCATCATGGAGGAGCCCACTGCAGCATAGTTCACCAGGATCTTGGTAGGTGACTTTACTTCTACTTCCAAAGTGAACGAAGCCGACTGATCCACACCCAGGGTACCCAGGTTCCATACCACTTTCGAAGCAGCTGAGGCGGGTGTCCGCGAGGAGGATAGATAGGTTAACCCAGCCGGCAACGTGTCAGTCACAACAAAATGATCAGAAATTGATGGGCCTGCATTCGTAACCTGTAGTAGAAAGGTCAACGAATTTCCTGTTTGCACGGACGTGACAGGACAGGATAACGTAATCTGTAAATCAGCAGCTGGCAGAATTTGCGTGCTGATGGTTGCGAAATTGTTGGCTGGATTCGGATCCGTTTTCCCTGAGCTGACTGTCGCGGTATTTGAGGCAGTCTTGGGCAGGCTGTCCCCAACCGGTTTAACGGTGGTTGTGACTGTGACTGTGATCACACTCCCGCCTCCCAGCGTTCCCAAGTTGCAATCCAGGTTTGGTGAAGTCCATATGCAGGTACCCTGTGGGACGGATACTGCTGAAATGAATGTCAACAAGGTGGTGGAGAGCACATCGTTCATCTTTACTTCCGGTACTTTCGACAAACCATTGTTCTGTACAAGGATCTGGTAGGTCAGCATCTGTCCTTCTGCAACCGGGTCAGGGGAATCCGTATTAACTACCGATATGTCAGCATTTTCATCTGCAATCAATGGCTTGGTTACGCCATTGGTTGTAATGGTTTTAAAAGCCGTATTCGCCAGGTTCTGGTTCACGAGAGCAGGATCAGATGCGCCGAAAATTCTTGCTGAAAGATCACGCGGGCTTTCAGATGTTGGAGGGGCAAAAAAGATTATAGATAAACTTCTAGCCACCTGACAGTTTGCAATCAACGGTAAGAACAAAGTATAACCTGGAATATATGGGCATTCGTCACACACCTTTCTATGAAACGCAAACCGATTTGGAAGATACTTAGATCACGACGCTCGTTACGATCATCCAGGTGTCGTAAACCCTCTCGAATAGTCCGGCCACCGATCGAGATTAGCCAAACGTAGAGTAGAGCCACCGCCAAAGTGAGACGTGACAGGCGCAGAAAATGACGAAGCATTGTACTTTCCAAATCAAAGCCATGTTTTTTCATATCACCAAACATTTCTTCAATGGTCTGCTCACAAATGACAAATTCTGTATGATCCGCACCGGTCAGTTACGGCTGAACCATTGCCGTCGTCCGTTACGGTTACGCACTTCCTCCACTGGAAAAAAGGTGTACTCTGCATCAGAGAAATCTGAGTGTGGAGGTAACCATGAAACGCCAGTGGAACATTCATCGGGAAGTGCAAGAATACTCGGATGGACAGAGCCGATGGGATCGAGCATATCTCTTGGTGTTGGAGATAGCCCAGAGTGTCGAAGCGATCCCAATACAGACCAGCTTGGAGGTACAACATGCGAATAGCGATCTATGCGCGGGTCTCGACACTGCGCCAAGCCCAAGCTCAAACGATTGAGCAACAACTGGAACGACTGTTGACCTACGTCAATCAACAGGGATGGGGTTTGGCTGAAGAGCACATTTATCGAGATGACGGTCGCAGTGGCGCCAGTCTCAACCGGCCAGGGCTGGATGCTTTGCGAGACAGAATTGCAGCCAGAGAGTTCGACTGTGTGATCATAACGGCTCCCGATCGACTGGCCCGTAACTATGTCCATCAAATGCTGCTCTTGGAAGAATGGGAGAAATACGGTTGTCGGGTTGAGTTTTTGGATCGTCCAATCAGCCAGGATCCTCATGATCAATTGGTGCTGCAAATCCGTGGGGCAGTTGCAGAGTACGAGCGTACCCTGATCGCTGACCGGATGCGGCGTGGACGTCAGGCGAAGTACCGCGCCGGAGTTTTGTTGCCCTGGACGAAGCCGGTTTATGGGTTTCAAGTCGATCCAGATCGACCTAGAGATCCCGCCAAAGTCACTATCAACGAGACAGAAGCTTCCATCGTACGGGAGATGTTTGCCTTTTATCTGCAAGAAAACACATCTCTCTATGGTTTGGTGAAGCACTTGTATGAAATGGGGATTCCAGCACCTTTGGGCGGCGAATATTGGAGCACAGCGACCGTGCGGGGTGTTCTGACAAACCCGGCTTACACGGGTCGTGTTTACGTAGGACGTACTCGGGTGGTTCAACCTCACATGCGCCGTTCTGCTACACATCCGGTGGGCAGACCTTATGGAAGTCATACCCAAGTAGAACCCAAAGAATGGACTCCTGTTGCGACCATTCCAGCGATTATTGAAGAACAGCAGTTTGACCTTATCCAGGCTAAATTGTCCCACAATCAACAGATTGCCAGTCGGAATAACACCGCCCATCCATACCTCTTGAGAAATCTGGTAAGTTGTGGTGTCTGCAACCTCAGTTGCACAGCTCGCCAACTGCATCCTGGGTATACCTATTATATCTGCCGGGGAAAGTCGGATGTGGTTTATACTCATGTCCATGCTTGCTGCCCTGCCAGATATATTCCAGCCGGCCAGTTGGATGAATTGGTCTGGAACGATTTGTGTCAGGTCTTGACGCACCCCGAAATCATTACCGCTGCTTTGCACAGAGCACAAGGCGGGGCTTGGCTCCCACAAGAGCTGCAGGCTCGGTGCGAAAACTTGCGTCGTGGCCAAGTCGCTCTCCGAACTCAATTGGATCGGTTGACCGATGCTTATCTGAATGGGGTGATCCCTTTGCTAGAATACCAACGGAGACGCATCGATCTGGATGGCAAACTTCAAGGTATGGAAGATTTGGAAAAGCAGCTTGTTCATCAAGTGGATCGGCAAAACGAACTTACAGGGCTGGCTGCCACTGTTATAGATTTCTGCAAACGAATATGGCTCGGATTGACGAACGCGACCTTTGAAGAGAAACGGAAACTGGTAGAATTGCTCATTGACCGGGTGGTTGTCAAAGATGGAGATGTCGAGATCCGATACGTGATCCCGACCAACTCTTCTAGCGAACACATCCATTTTTGTCATTTGCGTAAAGACTATTTCGATCCACATCCTGCGAGCGTAATAGGTCAGCGCCATGCGCCGATCGGGCAGATTGGTTGCCAGACACCAGGGCTCTTTTTCACCGATTTCCCAATGCGCTAACAAGTTGACCGGATAGATATGACTCTCCGCCAGATAGCATCGTCCCAACCATACGCTTTGACCAGGCTTTTGAACGAAGCTCCCAAAGTCTTGCCAGCCTTGCTGTTCCTTCAACCAGACCTGGGTAATAGTTTTCTGCCGCAGAACATAGAACCATCTCCAGCTATCCAATTGGTGCAAGACTTCTACCGGTCCAAATTCAGTGTCGCCAACCAGAAAAACCGCAGCTCCTTTAGGGATCAACTTGCGAACGTAGGCCAGCAAAGCCAACTGCTTCCCGGCAGTACTATGTCCTCTGACGTGTTTGACCCAAGTCCAGGCAATCGGAATGCAGCGCTTCCGATAGGCCAAGCACACGATCAGCAACTGATGCCCAAAACCGATTTTCGTGCCATCCACAATCAGACAAATCTCTCCGATACTCCGAAACTGGGCTTCCAGCCATTGCCGGGCAATCGGCTCATACCACGCTCGCACTCGAATGGCAGGATTATCCAGCAGTCGGCTCAGTCGCCGCGTCACACTCGTCAATTTTGCTTCTCCAGGAATCTTGCAAGCTACTTTACTCATACTCACCGAACGACTCAGGTAAATTCCGATGATCAGCCATACAAACCCTCGAACTTGGGTGATCCGTTGTCCTGGACGCAGTTCCATTATTCGCATTTTCCAGGTATCATAAAGGTGGTTGATCGGCATTGGATTACTCCGTTTCTAAGATGGTTGCGCAAAACCAATTTTAGTGGAGAATCCTTGCCGATCAACTATTCTCTTGTTAAACTGTCGGGTGACTAGATAAACTTATAAACGCAATAATAAAAATCTGGGTGGAATTCATGTTGATATCCCTATCCAATCAATCGCTTGGAGGGTTCAGATACATCGAAAAGGCACATCTTAACAATTATCCCCTTTTATAGAAATGAAGGTTCAACTGGTATTGATCTATAATAATTTAACGCAATTCTACAAATTAAGGGTTGGATTCCTTCAACTCCCCCTCCTTGACAATTCCCGCCTGCGCCTCTACACTTACCGCATGTTAGCCCGTGTCTTTTCTTGCGCTGTGATTGGCCTGGATGGGGTGATCGTCGAGGTGGAAGTCGCCGCGGCTGGCTCGCACAACGTCATCATGTTATGAACGACATTCATATATTTCATTCGTGATTGACTTGAGTAATTCAAGTTTTTCATTGGACCAAATTATAAACCATGATATGGCGCGTGTGGAATTAACGCCCGGCGAGAAGTCGGGCATTTGTATATCCTTTCATCAATTACGAATTCTAAGTGGGGAAACAATAATTCTCCTGCGAGAAAAATTAAAAGAAGTGCTTCAATTAAGCTTGAGACATAAACCAGGAGCGCATTTTCCTTTTGTCTAAGTATTGCCAGCAAACCCATTATGAAAGCTGAAATTCTGGCAGCCATTCCAACTAGCATTGTAAGCGCTAATGCAGGTCTCACGGCAATGTCTGCCAGAATAGTGCCTCCTGCAGGAACGGATTTATACATTGAGTTAGTGAAGGACGTGCCAACAATAAACAAAAGCGGCATTGCGACGATAAGCCCTACTGACCATCTTCCTAATGTTGTTGTTGGTAAAATCTTCAAGGATTTCTTAATCATATTTTCTTCCTTATTGAGAAAAATTATCTCTTCTCTTTCGTGTACATCTCCTTCGACATTGCTTGGATGGTCTTTGCAATCATTTGGGCAACAACAAATCTTTTACTTATCTAACCCTCACACACCCAGCAATGGTCAGGTGGAGCCCTTTCAGTTGCTTCTTTGTCTAGCAAAACCTATTCTTTCAATTCGAGTTGCCGGCCATGCTCTTGACATAAGGGCAGTCCATTCCTACCGACGATGGGATATTGATAGAGTGAGAACATCGCATTCGGTGTGATATCGCGATACCACGCAAATGAGAAAGTGACCGAATACCTACCCATAAAATAAGTCAATATCAAAACTAGAATGCTTATGGGTGATTGGTTTATGCTGTCATCGATTATTTCATAATCTTCTTTCTCTTTCAAGTAAACAATGATTTCATCAAATTTAGTTTCTAACAGAATTTCATTTGCGATTGAAGGGTGTCAAGTTTATTTCTATACTCATTACTCTCCTTTTCGTCATCTTTTACTGGAAGGAGCGATGAACCAAGAGGCAACAAATCCGGATACTACCCCAAACAACCCAATGCCCGCAAACATCATTACAGCAGCAATAATTCTCTCCTTCAGTGGATGTTGGATACTTGTCACCATACCCAACTGTTGTCATGGTTGTAACCGCCCACCAAAGGGCATCCTCAGCGGTGTTGATGCTACCACCAAGACCCTGTTCTACTTGAAGGATCTGAGATACTTCCAAGAAAAATCAGCAGAACTGTTATTAGGAGTGCTCCAATCATCCCAGTTTGGGCGCGATGACCCATTACAAAAGAGGCCAATATTTTTCCTGCTCGAACGCCTCGCAAAACTCGACCAATGCGAAGGATTCTAGCAAACCTAAGATATCGAAGAAAAAATACTGCGGGGATACTCGAAAGCAAATCGAACCAACCCCAAGTGAAAAAGTACTCGTCGTTTATTTTCTGCGCGAATGAATGAGATAAGAAAGTCAACGAAGAAAATTGCACAAATAACATAATCCAGGAATTCGATGATTTTAAGGCTCTCTGGACTAATAGGAACTATCGTGATTACCCCAATGAGAAGTATCGAGAAAATACTTATAAATAAGATGAATAACGAATAGGCTTGTTGCTTTGATGTTTGGATAGCCATATCGGTCCTCCTATCGGCACTTACGCTCCCTTATCTGAACAATTACTTAGCTTTAGTATAGGGATTATCAATAAAAAATCAACTTGCTTCGACAATATGACAAAAGGCACATGACAAATGGGGGGATATTCGCGATAATGAAATGGTAGTAGCCTATATCATCGATTAGGAGGGCTTTATGAAAATGATTAAAAGACTGGTTCTTGTGGGGATTTTTGTCGCTTGTTTTCTTAGTAATCTTGTTTTCTACTGCAGAAGCAGGTGGGCACAGAGAGAATGTAAATTGGGATTATCTAGGCATTACAGGTACACCGACAGCTTATTCCTTTTTACCTGCTATCTTTCGTATAGAGCCTTCAAGGACTCCTACATCCCACAGCCACGTCAACTCCAACACAAACGCCCTAGACAGCTACACACCAACGCTTCGCCCCAGTCATCAGCTGGAAACATTGTTATTACTTATATTTTCTATAATGGTGCTGGAAGCACTGAACCAGATGAATATGTAGAAATAAGGAATGATGATACTAAATCAATTCAATTGCAGAATTGGACACTTAGAGATATTGCAAACCACAATTTCACCTTCCCTAGTTTTGTTATGATGCCAGGGAAAATATGTAGAATTTATACAAATGAATTTCATCCAGAATGGTGTGGTTTCAGCTATGGGAGTAGCAGCGCAATATGGAACAACACTGGGGATTGCGCTTATCTTAATAATTCTGCTGCAACACAAGTTGATAGCTATTGTTATTGAAGAGGATTAGTTTATATATTCGTGGAAACCACGGGAAAATAAAAGATTGCTGTTAGTAAAGGAGCCGGCTCATGGGTACATCATCAGAGCTTATCGATAAAGCAATTGCTGAAGCCAAATCAGGAAACAAAGCCGGTGCCAAGAAAATATTAGTTCAAGTAGTAAAGAATGAGCCTAGTAATGCTCAAGCCTGGTATCTATTGAGTTGGGTTGTTGATGAGAAGGAACAAATTATTTATTGTCTGAACAAGGTTCTGGAGATAATCCCTGACAATTCCCAGGCAAAAGCCCGTTTACGAAAGCTTCAAGAAGAATCCACGCCTATACCATCTATTCAACTTCAAACAACAACTCCTAAACCGCCCATACCAGTTCAAACAACAACGCCTGAACCATCGATACCAACCCATACAACAAAAAAGAAGAGTGGATTGGATAAAAGAATTGTTATCGTTATTGCTGGGATTTTGGGATTTTGTATCATTCTGGCTGGTGTTTGCTTTGGAATTAATGCTCTTGGATTATTTACAACGCCAACACCTACAATCGAAGTATCACAGCTCATTATTCCGAACCGAATCTAATGCCAACCCAGTAGAGGTTTTTACTGAAACCCCAGTTTTGATACCAACCGAAACAGTAACCTCAAACCCAACGGTCACACAGTTTCCAACCGAAACTGAAATTCCTATTACTCCCATTCCTTTGCCCCTGACTTTACCATCAGATTTGGCAAGCTGTATACCAAGCAATACAACCCGCCAAGGGGGAATTGTAGATCATATCGTAGATGGTGACACGATAGATGTTCGTTTAGAGGATGGAAATACTTACAGGGTCCGATATATTGGTATTGATACGCCTGAAAAGGATAGACCATTTTACAATGAGGCAACAAAAGCCAATTCTGATTTAGTATTCCAAAAAGGAGTGATTCTGATAAAGGATGTTTCGGATGTAGACCAGTATGACCGATTATTGAGGTATGTAATTGTTGGCGATGTTTTTGTAAATCAGGAATTGGTAAGGTTAGGATTTGCTCATGCTGTAACTTATCCCCCAGATGTAGCATGCACTGATTTATTTATATTGGCTCAACAGCAAGCTATTGAAACTCAAAGTGGTCTTTGGTTCGCTACGCCAATACCTTTACCTTCCGCTCCAAAAGTAGTTATTGTCACTGTAAATAAACGTGATGAATATGTTGATATAAAAAATAACGGGGATTCCGATGTGGATTTATCGGGCTGGATTCTTAGTTTCCGAGAAAGGTAACCAGTCCTGTAATTTGTCAGGCATTTTATTGGTTGGGGAGACTTTGAGAATTTGGGCAGGTAATTCTCAAAGCGGTGGATTTAATTGCGGAAAAAGTAGCCCTATTTGGAACAATTCGGAATTCCGACCCTGCTGTGCTTTACAACCCCGAAGGAATAGAGGTAAGTAGAAAATAATCAGGAGAGAGGTATTCAACCTCTTTTGATTTGGCTTATCCTCTTTTCAGTGTTAGAATTTGCCGAAATAGACGCCCTGCGGTGCTTCAACACCCAGGGCGACGGTCAAGCCGAAACAGGCGGTTGACAATTGAAGTATAGCATATTCCAAGCTGTTTGTTTTAACAGACGGCTTTATGTTTGTGGAGATTGTTATGGAAGAAAAAATGAGTGTTAATCTGGATTATGAAACTCTAGTAGCAAAAAGTCTACACGCCTGGGATAATATTGCAAATTATAGACCTGAAATTATATTATCTATACCGGGTGATACAAAACTAAAGATCGTTGATGTCCTGATCGGGGAGTTGGGAACCGTTGAAATTATGAAGGAAAACGATGGATGTATAGTGAATTTTAGTGATGTGACGCTTATTGAGGATTATGAAAAGAAGGTAGAGCAGGAATTCGTAAAAGCAGAAGGAAATATCTTGGATAAAATACTCAGGGCTAGTAAAGTGTTTCGAGATGAAATGCCCGAAAATGGACTTTTACAGGCTAAGCAGGAGCAATGGCAAGAGACAAAGAACATATATAAATTAATGATCAAAAATATTCAACCATCAAGAAAACACGGGAAATCAGGCCGTCCTGATCTCAAAGAAGATACATGGGCGTGGAAACAAGTGTTCGAGCAAAAAAGAGATATGAATGAAGTTTATCAGGAATGGCGTAAAAAAGCTGAAGAACGCAACCTCGTCGATCCTGAAAGACAATTCAAAAAAATAATGTCTGATGATTGGATTACGCCTAAAATGACTAAATGATTTAGTCACTTATTATCCCTCCGCATTCCGCTTAGACTGTCACTATGTTCAATAGTGACAGTCTTTTATTTTTGGAGGAACGATGCTAGAGCGAATGACCGTGCAATTAAGCAGGGCAGAAAGAATGGCTTTGCAAAGAGCAGCTGAAGACGATTTACGCGATTTTCGGTCCGAGGGCAAGGTTGTTTATCTGCAAAGAACTTGAACGCCGCGGCTTGCTTTCTATTCAAAAAATGGATCAAGTTGAATTACAACCTAGTCAGCCTCAGGAATTCAGCAAATGACCGTCAATATACAGCCACGATCTAGGATAGCAGCGAAGAACTACCTGGTTGATATTTACTTCTACATTTTATCGGCTGATTGGGGGCAATGTGACCATCCCAAAGCAGAGACAGAAAATGCCCGCGACGCTGGCGGCGAGGGCGGGCAATCCAGGCGGAACACTGGTGAGAGCGTTTCCGCTTGTATTTTATCACAAGAAGCCAGCGGGGAGGCGCTATCGACTGAAACGAAATCATAAATCATCATCTAAACCATTAACAAAATCAAGAAGACTTCAAAAAAGGAGAAAAAATGCCAGAATTTGACTATCAGGATTATCAGCCAATCGATGCGGGCTCTTATTCCGCCAAGATTGCCAGTATTGAAGAATTGACCCGGGGAACATGGAGCCCAGCTCAAATTCAAGTTTGAATTGCTCCCCGATGAAGATGGTGAATCCAAGAGCTTATTGGGTTGGTGCAGCTCCAAATTCAGCTCCAAGAGCAAGCTGGGTAAATGGACCCGCGCTGATTCTATTTGGTGGCCAAGAGATCCCCCCGGCTTCCATCTGAATACCAATGATTTTATTGGCAAGCAAGTGATGCTCTTGGTGGATGCCGAAACAAAAGATGGTGAAACCATCAACAAAATAACCAATATTCTTCCGTTTAAGAAGTCCAAACCGGCTAAAACAGAAACACAGATCAAACAGGAATTGGGCTATTCGGAGACCGATTACTAATCGATTTGGAGGGTGGCAAACCCACCCCTCCATCTACTCATGAGTGATATCGCTTACATTCGGAAACATGCTAATTTGTGGGATCTGATAACGACTCCACTTCGCAAAGTATCCAATTGCGGTGGCTCCGAACTTGCCGGGCCATGTCCATTTTGCCCCGATTATGGAACAGATCGATTTAGACTGCAGCTCTACCACCCGAACGGGCCTCGTTGGTTTTGCCGGGTGTGCTCTCCATTGCCGTGGCACGATTCGATTGATTTTGTGATGAAGCGCGATGACTGCGATTTACCCGCGGCAATTAAAACGCTAGAGTGTGGTGAATTTCTTCCAGCAAAGAAGGAAACGAAGCTGCAGGATGGATTGGACCGGGAACAATGGGAGAAGGCCGCGTGTAAATTCATCGGTGAATGTTGCGTAAAGCTATGGTCCGATATTGGTAAGAAAGCGCGGGATTATCTTCACGGGCGCGGATTAGAAGATTCGACGCTAACAAAATGGTGGCTGGGATTCAACGATTTGGATGATATCGCTAATGGCAAGAAATGGGGACTGCCCGATGGTGAAGGGATGCGATTACCGGCAGGAATCACAATTCCTTGCGTGGACCAGGAGGGCGTACATTACGTTAAGGTAAGGCGCTCCCATGGGGAGCCAAGGTATACGAATCTGCGGGGCTCCCAATTCTATCTATACGGCGCTCAAAATTTGCGCGGGACTGAATATGCCACATTGTTCGAATCCGAGTTGGATGTTTTATTGGCTGTGCAAACGGGCTATAACATCGGGCCCGTCTCTATGCCAGCCGGCCAAGCCATTCGGTTGGAATGGCAACCGCTATTCGAAAATATTGAAGATGTAATCGTAGCATACGATGAAGATGAAGCGGGGCAGCTTGCAGC
Source organism: uncultured Chloroflexia bacterium (assembly GCA_963754615.1). GTDB lineage: Bacteria > Chloroflexota > Anaerolineae > Anaerolineales > UBA4823 > CAVVUF01. The sequence continues at coordinate 159,602 of CAVWGW010000007.1, forward strand.
CGATAGATTGTGCCGGTTGCCTCATTTCTGGAGGGCGCCACACTTGCCCGCGGGTAAAGATTTAACAGAATTCCACAAAGCCGGGGGCGATGTATTCGAATACTTATTTAACGTGGTCGGGGTGATTAACGAATCTCAAAGAAACTCTTAACGGCGAAAGAGGAAGAAGAGCCCCGCTATATAGTCAGGGATGCAAAATACATCTTTTCCAGCCATCCCCCTATTGAATTTGTTATCGAACGGTTGATTCACGAACGTTCGGTATCCATGTTCTACGGTGAACCCGGAGCAAAGAAAACATGGGCGCTTTTATCGCTTGCCGTATGCGTGGCGCTTGGCAAAACCTGGATGGGATTTGCCGTTAAGCCCCGGAAGGTTCTAATTATCGATGAAGAATCAGGCGATGAATGGCTTACCAATCGCCTGGAAGCCGCGATCCAGGGGGAATTAGGCGATGATAGCATCCCGGTTGAATTTGTCAGTCTGGCTGGGTGGAAGCTGGATAAAAAAGAAGATGCTGCGGAATTGGAGAAGCTAATCACAGAGCATCAAGCCGGGCTTGTAATCATCGATGCGCTTACCGATATTATGGATGGAGATGAAAACAGCAAACAGGATACTCAGCCCATATTTACAAGGCTAAAAAAGATTGCATCCCGAACGAATGCCGCGATTATCATCATTCACCATTCCAACAAAGCCGGGGGTTATCGGGGCTCATCCGCGATCAAAGGGGCGCTTGATTTATTGGTGAAGATAGAAAGCGATGAAGGCTCCAAATGGATTAGCTTCAAGAGTGAGAAAACCAGGAACATTGAAGCCACCAAATTTACAGCCGTGGCGCATTGGACCGATGATCAATTTTTCCTGGAACTTGCCGACGTAACCGAGATGCTCAAACCCAGGAACCCAGGCCAAAGGCATGTTTTAGAATACTTGGAAAAATCCGGGGAACCTGCATCCGTAAAAGAACTAATGGAACATGCCGAGATATGCAGTCCCGATCAAGCGCGCAACGCGGTTTATAAATTAGCCGATGAAGGGTTGATCCGGCGCACGAATGCTGGGGGTAAGAATAATGAAGCTATATACGATTTGGTTAATAGGCCGGTGGAAAATGTATAACGGGCTCCGGTTGTTCGGTTACGTTGGGTTGTTATTCGGTTTTTTAACACAAGTGTTTGGGTTGCTTGTTCAGGTATATTTGATATACCTGAACAACCAACAACCGGGATTGTTTTCTTCTTGCTGGGAGATGGTACGAACCGCCCCTGCCTACCTCTTCAAAACCGCCCATCATACACCCGAAACGAGTGTAAAAATTCTACTTACGATTATAGATAATATCAAAAGCTAAAAGGATTGGATTATGCCAGCCAGCGGACCTAAAGAAACAATGAGCGAAGAAGAGTTGACCCAGCGCCAGGAGGCGGCCAAGAAACACGGCGCCTATGCTTACCAGGCGCGAGGAACGCCAGCGCTTGAACCGAACAAGCGCGGTCGGTTAGCTGAGTTGGCAGAACTGGCAAGCGAGAGAGCTGGATTAATCAGCCTTCTTCAAGAGCGGGTAACACGTTCGATAATGATGTGCGAGATTATTGAATCTTACATCGTTCAGGAGAAGCAGTCGGGAAGGTCACTCGCGGATATACCTATCTTGGGTAAACTGCCGGCCTATCAGAACAGCGCGCAACGTGCTATTGCTTCTTTGATAAGTTTGCTGCCAAAGAGTAACGAAGATGCGCTGGATGCAAAAAACATTTTGGAGGTGGTGAAACGTGGACAAAAAGACGAATGAATTAATCACCCATTGGCGCCAGGCTGGTCCAGTTGATTGGGCTGAAGGTCCGTATGGTTGGATCGGTATCGATAGGCAGCCAATCAAGTTAACCCCATGGCAAGCTGCGATATTAGGCGCCTGGTGGCAGCGTAAAGAGACGATAACCACATTGGGAGTATCGAACGTCAAGAAAACCGGAAAAACATTTTCCAATGCTGTTCTATTGGCGTGGCGCTGGTTGGCTCTCCCAGGCGAACATTTTGCGGTTGGAAACGATCTGGACCAGAGCGCAAGCCGGCAATTTCAAGAGATAAGCGAGATGATACGAAGGAATGAATACTTGCGACATAATAGCAAAGTGAACGCAAAGCAGCTTATTTTCGAACCGACCGGAAGCACAATCACAGCGCTGGCCGTAGATGCTGCCGGCAATGCTGGAGCTAATCATCTAACGGCAAGCCATACAGAGGCATGGGGTATCGTTTACGAAGCGGGTATTCGTGCATTCGAGGAGTTGACACCTCCTCCAGGTTCGTTCTACGGATTGCCAGCATTGCGAATATGCGATAGTTATGCTGGTTTTGAGGGTGAAATCGGATACCTGGCACAAGTTGGTTGATCGTGGATTGGCTGGGGATAGGGTAAGCGACGAATGGCCTATCTTCAGCAACCATGGTTTATTGCTCTTTCATATTGATGGAGAAGAAGCACAGAAGCGTTGTTTTCGAGGCGCACCTGAACAGGCAGCGGTTTATTACGATGATCAACGTGCCAGCCTCAGGCCGGGGACATTCTCCAGGCTGCATGAGAACAAGCGCGCCACTGGCAGTGAAGCATTTATACCGCTGGAAGATTGGGATAAATGTATTGATATAAATTGCCGGCCTATGCTGCCATCCTTTGAGAAACGTTTATTAGTTGGGGTTGATGCCTCCATCAAGCACGATAGCGCGGCGGTTGTTGCAGTGTACCGCGATTATGAATTGTCCAAAGTTGTTCTAGCGAAACATCGGATATGGCAGCCATCCAGCCGTGATCCGCTGGACCTGGACGGCACAATCGGTGAATTCTTGCGGGAATTGCATAGGACGTACAGCCTCCAGGAGGTTCGATACGATCCATACCAGATGCACGATTTGAGCACTCGCCTTCGTTCTGAAGGATTGCCCATGGTTGAATATCCTCAGAGCGTACCGAATTTAACGGCCATGGGGCAGAACCTTTTTGAGTTGGTGAAGGACGGGAACCTGGTTCTTTATCCCGATGAATTTATGCGAACATGCGCCAGCCATGCGATAGCGCTTCAATCTTCGAGAGGTTGGAGAATTGCGAAAGAAAAGACAAGTTTCAAAATCGATGTAATTGTATCCCTGGCTATGGCCTCACTCGCGGCAATTGAGAAGGGCTATACATGGCTTATATCCTAAGGAGGTAATACCATGATGTGTAATTCTAAAATTAAGGAGGCTGAAAAATGAACGAACAAACTGTGAATCAACCGACTATAACCGAACCTGCCCGCGACAAAATCCAACTGTTGATTGCTGAATATCTCCAAAAAGGAAGCGAACTTCTTGCAATCACAATCAAGATGGGCGGATATTTGAGTATGATCGAAAGCCAATTAGGCCAAGAGGAATTTTCAAAGTGGGTGGTAAGTATTTTACCGGAGCGAAAAGCCCGCTATTTTATCGACAATTACAAGGCACTGATAAGTGGGGGCAATTGGGAAGTGTCCTGGCGTCTCGATGCAAACGAAAATGAACCGAACAGGCAGGCAGGTGCCCGATGAGTTTGTCCCTTGAGACGTTGAGTCGTATTGCTTCAAAACTGGCTGAAAAGCCCGTCAAGATCCGCTTGCGGGCGCCTTGCGTATCAGGTGTCAAAGGTCTGTGTATGCCCCATTTGGGCGGTGCCGTGATTGACCTTGACCCCAGCTTGACACCCGAGGGTCAATATTGGCACCTCTTGCACGAAAGCGCCCATTGTCGAAGCCTGGCGCCCAACCAAAAATACAACCCATGGGTGGACAAAGAGCCCGGCTATTTCCGGCTTGTCACAAAGGATCTGAGTTATCCCGTGATCCAAGAAGAGGCGGCGGCCAACAAACAAGCCGAAATTTGGAATGATTGGGCGGAGGATTGGGCGCCCTATTACCCAGGCGCAACCCCCGAAGAGAAAAAATTACGGGCGCTATTGAATTGGGCGCCTAACATGAAAAGCCTAACCGAGATAATCAACCAAGGCGCCCGGCGCGGAGCTGAGGCAGCCATAAAAGCATACAACCTGAGGAGGTGAAACTATGCAAAGTCTAGAAAAGCAATACCGAAAATTATCTGAAGAGTTGAATAAGCTGCGAAACGAGAAAAGAGATTTGACTCAGAAGATCGGAGCCATGAACTCTATCCCGCATAGTGATGGCAATTTCAGCGGCACCCGGCTTTACAACTGGCAGCAGGATCTTGACAACCTACTGAGGCGAGAAGATGAGCTGATACGAGAACTTGAAGCGGTCGAGTTGGAGCGCAATCTTGAGGCAGCCCCCAAGCAAGACCCCGACCGGGTGAAGGTACAGACGGCCAAGGATGCGCGGCGTAAAGAGTTAGAAGGCGAGTTGGAGTATACCCGGCATGTCCTGGCAGAGCGTAAAGCAAACTTAGCGAAAGCCGTTTTTGACGGTAACGATCCGGCTGTTCTGGTGGGTGAAATAGCTCACTTGCAGAATCGTGAGGCCGGTCTTTTGGCTGGCCTGGCTTATAAATAATTCCTGGGTGTTCCATGCCCCTCCTTAGCATCCCCGGTTGGAATGGTCCAGCCGGGGATAGCGGGGAGAATTTGAATCATGCGGCGCGACGGTCGAGTTGATGCCAACCAGGCTGAGATTGTGAAGAAGCTGCGCGAGTTGGGCGTGTCGGTGTGGATATTATCTTCATTGGGGCATGTGCCAGATTTACTGGTAGGTTATGGCGGTATCACTCTTTTGCTGGAAGTGAAGAATAAGGACGGTCGCGGCGTGAAGTTGACGGAGGCAGAACAGAAATTCTTCGATACCTGGCGTGGTGGTCCAGCAAAAGTAGTAACAGGCATTGATGAAGCGTTGGCTCTGTTGGATTGCACATTAACAACTGAATAGAGAACCGGAGGCGATAGAAAAGGGGTGCGGCTTCTCTTACCGCACCTCTGAGGAATTTAGTCATGTATAGCGTGGAATGGGTATAAAATCAATATATCTATACGGGCATTAGGTTGAAGGAATATGTCCATAAAATTTAAATTACATACATAGAACAGGAGACAGTATATGACAAAGTGGGAGTTAGAAATTTACCTTTCCCCTCACATTGATGTTAGTGTGAACGAATACCTGTACTCGCTCTGGGAGGAGCGTGATACAAAGACCGGTAAGAGAGTAGGGGAAGATCTTCAGTATATGGCAGCTGAAGGATGGGAGTTAGTCAGTGTAACTCCAATAACTAATAATAATGGTGCAACAATACGACTTCTGTATACCTTCAAGAGACCTGTAGAGGAGGGTAAATAGTGGTAGATATCCAGGCGATTTTCTACTATTCTGGATGAAAGCGGTTAATAAGTGATCCGCAAGACAAAGGAGTTATGGGCCTGGATGGACACCCCCGATACCAACCATGGGTGCCTGAAATTTATGACAGGTTTTACAATCGGCTTTGTTCTAATCGTGGGTGTTTTATGGTTGCTGGGGGCATGGAGATGATGCGCTAACTTTCTTTTCGCGCGTAATACTTGGGGTTGATATATACTTTAAGAAAAGGAGAATCCCATGACGGACGAACAATTTAAACAGCTCACGGACCTGCTGAAGCAGCAAATCCGCATCAGTTCTCAAATTGGCATAATCGTTAATCGTATAACTTGGCTGCTTATTGTCATCCTTGCCATTCAGGTTTTGAACATCTTTCTATAGCTCTCTAATCTGGTGATTGTGTCCGTTTTCTGGTTGTTGGGTATTATTTAGGTGGAGTATTTTATTATGGATGCTACAACAGCGATGCTTATCGGACTTATTGTGGGGGCTATAGTTGGCTTTCTTTCCCAATTCACTCTTGCCTTGTATCAGCGGAGATGGGCTAAAGACAGCGAATATAAAAAGTATAAATGTGAAGAACTTCAAAAAATTCGACAGGTTTGGGAAAATATGTATGTGATCATAGATGATATATGGCGTAATAATTGGCCTGGCGATCAGGTAGATGCACAAGTTATAAAAAATCTTAAAGAGAAAATACCAAAAATGTCCTTTGCTGGTGATAAAGAATTTAATGTGTTGTATGAAGAATTTATTTCTAAGATCGAATGGGGAGAGGAAGAATTATCTGGAGCTGTTTTACCTGAAATGAGTAAAAAGGCTCTCAATATTATTCGCCGTATCGATGAGTTAATAGACCAAAACCATAAGTGATATTGACATGCCAGCAAAGCGATATTATAATGATGTTGTGATTAATTTTGCCCTGCGAATTCCGAAGGATTTATATACAGCTATCAAGGAATTAGCTGAAACGGAGCAACGTTCTATAAATGCTCAAATCATCTATATCTTGATGCAGTATCTCGATCAGAAAAAGAAGGAAAAGCAAGACTAAATTAAACAAGCGGCCCCGGAAAGTGTTGATAGCACTTACCGAGGCCTGACCAATCAACCGGGTGGGCCGGTCAATCAGCTACAAGTTATTTTATCACATGCGACAGGCGCCCCGGAAAATTCTACGGGGCGCTTTTAATTGAGCGCCCGGAAGGGAAAACGAAAGTGTCTCAAGAAAATGCAATAATCGAAGTTAAGTTGTATGTGGATGCGCTCAAGAGTCTTATGAGCGAATACCAGCAAGCCTGGGATGATCCGTTAGGCGCCAGCGCCTCGCCGGTGCTGTGCTTATACGATGTATGCTTGCTGGCTGGCCTGGGTGATTCTGAAATGGTTTATATCTTCGGTAAGCGAATGCTCACGAGGATAACCAAATTGGTTGACACCCCGCTGGATGTGGAAGTCATCCAGCTTAATTTACCACTGGAAACGGCAGGTGCTACTGACTAGATAATCCTTTGACGTTCTGCCCATCATGGCAGCCTTCGCCCATGGTGGGCAGCGGTGAGAGGATTAAGGCCTATGTCCGAAGAAACTTCTTCATTAACTTACATCGAACAAGCGACTGAAATTGTCTTGAAATCCGTAGACAGTCCCAACACCCAGCGCGCTTATCGCCGCGCCTTGATTGACTTCAAGGAATGGTATTCAAAACAATCCGGTAAATTGAATAAAGCCCTGGTCCAGAACTATGCCGCGGAGCTGCGTGAAGGGGGAATGGACGCCTCGAACATCAACCAGAGATTAACCGCAATTCGTCGGATGGTCGAAGAGGCTGCCGACAATGGCTCTCTTAATCCTGTACTGGCAGCCGGTATCTTTCGGGTGAAGGGTGTACGCAGAGAAGGAAAGCGGTTAGGGAACTGGCTCACGAAACAGCAAGCGCAAGAATTGTTAAACTCGCCGGATGCTTCATCTTTGATCGGTAAACGAGATCGGGCTATTTTAGCCGTTCTTCTAGATTGCGGATTACGCAGGGAAGAGGCGGCCAGCTTGACGTTTGAGCATATCCAGCAAAGAGAAGGGCGCTGGGTAATCGTGGACCTGATAGGAAAGAGGAATTCGATCCGGTCGGTGCCTATGGCGGCCTGGTGCAAGGTTGTTATTGATAGATGGTCCGAAGCAGCCGGGATAAAAGAAGGATTGATCTTTCGCCGTATTCGCCGGGGCAATCATCTTGCCGGCGAGTCGATGACACCTCAAGCGATTTATTACGTGGTGCTGGAGTATGCCCGCCCGTTGAAATTCAAGCTGGCGCCTCACGATTGCCGGAGGACGTTTGCAAAATTGGCCCATCGGGGCGGTTCACCGATTGAACAAATATCATACAGCTTAGGACACGCTTCGATAAGGACAACGGAAATTTATTTGGGCGTATGGCAGAACTTGACGGATGCGCCGTGTGATCATTTGGGAATTGGAATGGAGTAAAAGACAATGAACAAGAGAGCCATAATATACGCAAGAGTATCATCGGATATTCAGCGCGACAATAACAGCATACCCTCCCAGGTGGCAGCTTGCCAAAAGTACATTCAAGAAAAAGGTTACATGCTTGTTGGCAATCGGCTTGTTGACTCTGCGGGTTATGATGTCGATTCTGAAAACTTAACAGGAACCCCCGCGTTTGTTGACGATTATTCATCCCTCGAATTGAGTCGACCAGCTCTCAATCAGGTATTCCAATTCCTTGATGAATATGGTTTTGACGTGGTGGTGGTCCATGCCATCGACCGAATGGCGCGCGATCCTTACATTCGCCAAACCTTTGAAATTGAATTCGCTAATCGTGGTGTAAGTGTTGATTATGTTCTTGGACAATATGAAGATACCCCAGAGGGGGCTGTTAAAAAAGATTTGGATGCTACATTCGCTAAATGGGAGAATGCCAAAAGGGTCGAGCGGTGTAATCGGGGCAAGTTGCACAAGGCAACCGCTAAGAAACTATTCGTGGCTGGCCGTCCTCCTTATGGTTACAGGATAGATCCGAATGCGCCTGGTGGATTAGCAGTGATAGAAGAGCAAGCGCAGGTTGTAAGGTCGATTTTCGAGATGTATGCCATCGATCAATACAGTATTTTTCAGATACTAAACAATCTCAATTCGGCAGGATATTCCCCCTCATATAGCGAGAAATGGGTTAAGTCACTCCATTGGAAGGATATTGACCAACACGGCATACATTGGGTATGTTTTCTATAACAAGTATAAACGGGTGAGAAAAAATGGTATGGGTAAAGCAGAATTGATCCTCAGAGATCAAAGCGAATGGAGCCGGATAGAAATAACCCCCATTATTGACAGGAAGTTATTTGAGATGGTCCAGAGGCAACGGGAATTTAACAAGGCCATTGTTCGCAATCGTGCAACCAGGAAATATTTACTAACCAATATGGTTGTGTGTGGAGGTTGCAAGAAAGCCTATAGCGCTGTGACTCAACTGGGGGGTATACCAAGAGAGGCCGAATGATACTGCATTCTATCGCCATCGAATCAGGCAGGGGCATTGTATGAACCATACTATTGGCGCGACTAAACTGGAAAATAAGGTATGGAATGCTGTAGTAGAATTATTATTAAACCCACAGCAACTATACGAAGGTTATCGGGATGCGCTAACTCGCGAGCAGGCAGACAGGAACCGCCAATTGATCTTGATTCAAGAATACCAGAAGAAGCTGGGAAAAATAGAGCAGATGAAGCAAAACCTAATTAGGATGTATACTGATCCTGAAATAGGAATGCCTAAGAATGATTATATTGCTCAACGAGAGCAGCTTGACGGCGAACAAAAAACAATCATTCGGGACATGAATGAGCTTCAAGGCAGCATAAGCGATTTACCCACGCCACAAGAATTCTCCGACCTGGAGAACTTCACTTCAGAGATACGTGAAAAACTTTAGGGGAGATGTGGGAGCCGACATTCGAAAATAAGCGCTGGGTGCTGGAAATGCTACACGCCAAGGTTACACTAGAAATCAACGGCAATATAAAGGTATCAGGATGGTTTGGAGAATTACCGGTAATGTCGTCCATAACGTCATGATGATCGGTCCCCCGGGCGCGGGCAAGACCCTCCTGGCGTGCGCCATGCCGGGCATCCTGCCGCGCATGAGCATCGAAGAAGCCCTGGATGTGACGCGCATCTACTCCGTGGCTGACCAGCTTCCAGCCGATGTGCCGCTCATCCGCAACCGTCCCTTCCTCTCTCCGCACCACACCATCAGCCATGCCGGCCTGGTGGGCGGCGGGAACTGGCCTCATCCCGGTGAGATCTCGCTGGCGCACCGCGGTGTGCTCTTCCTGGATGAGCTGCCTGAGTTCGGACCACGCGTCCTGGAAGTGATGCGCCAGCCCATCGAAGATAAGCTCGTCACCATCAGCCGGGCGCAAGGCTCGCTAACCTTCCCGGCGAACTTCCAGCCTCAAAATGGTCACAACTGGCACATCGTTCTACCTTTTGAGTAAAAAAGTGGAATTCGCTTTATATTGATCACCAAAATCGAGGGGATAAACAAACGAAACCCATCTTATAGCAACTGGCAGTTGGTCCGATCTTTCCTAGTTATGGTTAACACACGGTTGAATTCTCAATGACTCAGACGGATGATGTTTATAAAACCTATTAAGAGAAAGTGACTTGTTATAGGATGAAGGTCGAAATAAATAGGAGTGTCTGAATTACCGATGATTTCCATTGTCGGTTTGCCTGATTCATCTGAAATGATGCTGATTCCTGACCTGGAAGTGATATCGGTTTTGATATCTCTATCGCACTAATTATTCCGAGAGTAATTCGATGAGGAGAGAACCTCCAGGTGGTGAGTAACTAAGCAGATTAAGGCAATACCCCTTATGGTTCAGCCTTAATCTGTAGGTCTCCTGGAGAAGCGCTGGATCACGATTGGTACGCTTGGAAAGGATGAAAAGATACCCCATATAAATGTCCGGGTAAACGAAGAGATGCAACATCCAACGACAATTTACGTTATGCTGGATCTTCCGAGAGCCCCATAACGCGACAACTACCTCTCCCAGCAGGTTAAAGCTGACATAAAGGGGGTCTTGCTTTAACCTGCTTAACTCAGTAGATACAGACAAGTTCTCTGTTAGTTGGTCGAATGGAAAGTCATTCACGGAGAAGGAAGAACGCGATAACCCAAACCAAGTGATCGGTAAATTCGGTCTGTAAAGTGTATTGATGTAGTAGATTTCTATTTGGAAAAATGCCTTCCAGATACTGGCGCCATGTTCCTCATCCTCTTCCTCCTTTGCCATTATAAACTATCATCACACTTCGTTCCGTCAGCACACAGAATCAAACCTGGGTTGCACTCCCAAAAGCAAATGTCGGGAATATTTTGCTTTTCCTTTTACTTATCTTGAGAGGAGATTTGTAAATGTTATTCTTTGGAAGTAACTACTCAGGCATGAAAGGCCTGAATTGACTGAACTTTAACATTGTCAAAAACATAAAAGCCGAGCACAATATAGGCATGGAACCACTGCGGATACCAAGCGAAGCAGAGATACGGGCAGCCTATCGTGAAGGCGAAGATGCTGTGGTTAAGCTATTCTATGAGACGATTAGCAAGCTGGATGAACGTATCCAGCAGCTGGAAGATCAGATTGCCAAGAACAGCAGTAACAGCAGCAAGCCGCCATCAAGTGATGGGTTGAAAAAGAAGCCCAAGAGCCTGCGTCAGAAAAGTGGCAAGAAAAGCGGCGGGCAGCCCGGGCATCCTGGGCACACGCTCAAGGCTGTGACCACTCCGGATCATGTGCAAATCCATCGAGTAAAGCGCTGCAGTCACTGTCAGGCAAATCTGGAAGAAGTAGAAGTGCAGGATTGCGAGAAGCGCCAAGTATTTGATGTACCGCCGTGAAGATAGAAGTCACGGAGCATCAAGCGGAGATCAAAACCTGTCCGGAATGTCATCAGTCTCACGGTGGGCGAATTTCCAACTGGGGTTAGTCAGCCGGTGCAGTATGGTGAACGGATCAAAGCGCAAATGGTGTACTTCCATCAGTATCACTTTGTTCCCTTGGAACGCACCACAGAAATCCTGGAAGATTTGTACGGCCAGACGGTGAGCGAAGGGACAATTGTGGAAGCCTGCCAAGAGACAGCCCAGCAGGTAGAGCCGATCTACCAACTCACCAAGACTGAACTGATCCGACACACAAGACACGGGGCATTTCGATGAGACTGGGAGTCGCATTGAAGGCAAGCTATGGTGGTTGCACGTGGCTTGTACCGCTCTCCTGACATATTATGCGCCCCACCGGAAACGCGGCGGCGAAGCGCTTGACGCAATTGGCATCTTCCCGGCCTTCAAAGGCAAGGCGATGCATGATAGCTACCGTTCATACTTTCAGTATGAAGATGTTCATCAATGCACTGTGTAATGCCCATCATCTGCGGGATTTGATCTTCGTTCGAGACCAATATCAGCAAACTTGGGCTACCGAGATGATCAAGCTGCTGCTCGAAATCAAAACCGCCGTTGAAGAAGCACCGTCAGAACAGCAAAGCCTATCGCCAACCCAGTTGACTGACTTTGAAACCCGCTATGATGCCATCCTGGAGGCGGCCCTGCAAACATGTCCAGTATTGGAACCGATAGACCCGCCACCAAAGAAACGCGGCAAGCCCAAACAACATCCGATCAAGAACCTACTGGATCATCTTCAGGTTCGCAAAACCGAAACGCTGGCTTTTATGTATGATTTTAAGGTGCCGTTTGACAACAATCAGGCGGAACGCGATCTCCGCATGGTCAAACTGAAACAGAAAATCTCTGGATGTTTTCGCTCTGAAGAACGGCGCCGAAGTCTTTTGCCGCATCCGTAGCTACATCTCAACTGCCCGCAAAAACGGACAAGGCGTGTTGGATGTGTTGCAGTTGGCTTTGACAGGATCGCCCTTTGTTCCTCCTATTCTTCAGGCTCGGTTGAGTTCTCCAGCCTGAGCAGTTACCTTTGGAATTTACTTCTGAGAAGGCTGCCAATTGGGATTCCATGGATATCCAAATCAAATACCGTTTAATATCCAAAAGCCACATTTACAGGCTTCCTGATGAACCAGCGTAAGCGGAAACGTAAGCGGCACGTAAGCAAGGCGTAAGCGGCATGGCGTTTCTGCCGCTTACGTTCATTCTCTCCTCATCAACTTAAAAAAAATCATCGGACGCTCCACACGTCTTCTAGCAAACCGTTCGAAAAACCTACTGCAGTACGGGAGATCCAATCTTCACCCTTTTATTGCTGATCAGCCATTAAAAATTTTTCACACTTCTTAAACTATGTGAAAGCATGTAATTAGCTGGAAAGGTTAAAGAACCTTCAGGCCGGGCTGTCGGGAATCTAGCAGTAAATCCGGAAATAGCATCACAGTAAGTAAACGAAATTTCATCGGGATGAGATTAATTACCGCTACCAACGGGATCAGCAAGGGAGGTAGTCGATGTAAGGGGATAAAAGCGAAGGCTGCTCTGAGTGATACGAATGAAGGAGGCTTTAAAGCCGACATGAGAACTGTTTACGAAATGGAAATGTGTATTTAGATTTGCAGCAGCCTTTAGGAGTAAATGACGAGTTAAAATTAAAGTCACGGTTGACATTATGGTTTGTACCAAAAAATTGAAATTTTTTTTGGGAAGCTCTACTAATTTGTAAGTGGAGAAGTGGCTTCTGGCAGCAATCGAAAAGTAGTCTGGAACCTGAAAGGGGAATAGATAAAGCCACTTGATCCTCGTATAGTGGTCACAATCGGCACATTGTTCTACCTTTTGAGCTAAAGGTAGAATTAGCTTTATATTGATCTCAAAAAACGAGGGGTGAAACATTAAGGTCTGGTGTACCAGGCATGTCCATGCACGGCTCAAAAGACCTTAACTTTTACATTGATCTTGGCGAGTTGGCTATTCGAACAGTCTAATGAAAAAAGGAAAAATAAATGAAGCTCTGTCATGAAGCTGTGAAATCGGAGGAATATACTGATAAATGCCAATGGATCAGCATATTCATTCGGCTGTATCAGCTTCTAAATAAGCCAATCCGTACTCCAGCGCTTCTTTCAACGACAACACCTTGCCCTGTTCAAATAAGCAGTTGAAAGTTTCTGTTTTGAGTGCCTGCTGAGTCTGCTCAAAATCTTTCTTCCGGAATTCAATTTCATCTCTATTGAGAGAGTGGTAATACAACCGATGCCAAAGTTCAGTTGCCCCTAGCAAGACAGCACACTGTTCCCAATCACGGCAAGCAGCGGCTAAATCCTCAATGCCCTGTAGAAAAACGCTGGTGCTCTCAAAAATCCACGAACTCATACAGCCTCTTCTGGGCTGCCTCTTTGAGTAAGGCCCGAGAAGTTTCGATATCGCCGCGGAAAATCGCCATTCTCCCCAGGCAGTAGATCGCATGAGACTCGGAAGCTCCATCATTGATTTCCCTACCTAATATTCTTGCTTCTGAGAATTTTTTTTCTGCAGCACCAAAATCACGCTTCTCAAAATCCATGCACCCATGGATAATCATAATCCAGGTAGATAAAGATTGTAGATTGTTCTCGCTAGCAATACGACGCGCCTCTGAATAATGTTCTTCTGCTGATGGATAATCTACCAATTTGGTGGCAATATTTCCAAGATTTATTAATGCATCTATGATGGTTTTCACATCTCTCTGGCGCCGGGCAAGGGAAAGAGCCTCTTCATTCTTCTCTTTTGCTTCCTGGTAGTTCCCCGCTTGTAAATCTAAGTCGCTGAGACCCATCATTGACCATAGATACGTTGAAGTGTCCTTGACGCTTAAGGAAATCTTCCGGCTCTGATTCATTAAAGAATAGGCTTTTTGAAACTCGCTAAAATGATATTCAATCGTCGCTAGAGCCATCAGACCAGCAGCATACCCGGAATGATCGCCAATCTTCTTCCGCAATTCCATCTCTTCTTCAAACCATTTTCGGGCAAGCTCATATTGTTGATGTCCGGCCGCAATCCAACCGAAAGCATATTTAACTTCAGCCTGATAAAAAAGATCACCAACCTCTTGGGCTACTCTTTGCGCATCCTCGAATAGCAGCATGCCCTTTTCCTCATCTCCTCGATCTGCCATTAACCAGCCTGAAATGATAAGGGGCAGAGCTAATCCGCCTTTCGCTTGTGGATTCTGATCCATGTAGAGCCGTTTACACCTTTCCACAAGAACAGCAGCCTTTTCCTTTTGACCGATTTGATATGCCAAATATCCGGAAACTCCCAACGCTCTGGCGAGTGACAAGGATTCCACCTGAGTTAGCTCTTGCCCGTCCGCTTCCTCGTCGACAATAGAGAGCAAATGTTCCAGCCACTGTAGCACTTCTACATGCCGACCGTGGTTATGCCAGAACCATAGCAAGGAAGAAGAAATTTTCAATCCTCCCCAAGGACTGCCACTTTCCAACGACCAAGCCAACGCCAGGCGGATGTTATCTAGCTCCGCTTCCAAGCAGGTTAAGATGACAGCCTGATCGGGTCCGCGTACTTTTTCGCCTTCTCTCTCTGCCAAGTCTACATAGTATTCAAGGTGCTGGTTACGCACCTCCTCAGCCTTCCCTCCTTCCACCAATTTCTCCTGGGAGTATTGGCGGATCGTATCCAGCATCCCGTAGCGAGTCTCTTCTCCTGCTTCAACAGTCACCAGCGATTTGTTCACCAATTGCTCCAGCAAGTCTAGCACCTCACAAGCCTCGATACCACCTCCACAGCCGACAAACTCTGCTGCCTCAAGTGTCCACCCACCGGCAAAGACCGATAGGCGCTGCAGCAACAATCGTTCCGCATCGGAGAGCAGCTCGTAGCTCCAATCCAGCGAGGCGCGCAGCGTCTGATGCCTGGGCAGGGCCGAGCGGCTGCCTCCGGTCAACAGGCGAAAGCGGTCATCCAGCCGGCGGGCAAGCTCCTGGGCACTGAGGATCTTGACCCGCGCCGCAGCCAGCTCGATGGCTAGTGGGATACCGTCAAGCCTACAGCACACCTGTAGGACTGCGGAGGCATTCTGTTCATTCAAGGCGAAATTAGGTGAAACTGTGCTGGCGCGCTCGGTGAACAAGCGGATTGCCTCGTACTGTGCCAACGATTCAAGCGATGGACTCTGGTTGGGATCAGGTATGCCCAAAGGAGGCACCATAAATGGGATTTCTCCCTCAACCCCCAGTGTTTCCCGACTGCTGACCAAGATGGTCAATCTCGGACATGCATGTAGGAGCGCATCCACTAGCCTAGCACAGGCAGCTATCAAGTGCTCACAGTTGTCGAAAATCATTAAAAAATACTTTGTCTTCAGGTAGTCGATCAAGAACAACAGAGTCAGTGATCCGGCAGACAAATGCATACCAAGTCTATTTGCCGCCGTTTGCGTCACCAGCTCCGGGTCTGCTACTGACGCCAGCTCAACCAACCAGACACCATCGGGATAACAGTCCATGAGTTCCCCGGCAACTTGCAACGCCAGACGGGTCTTACCCGTCCCACCAGGTCCAGTGAGCGTCACCAGGTGAGAGCGTTGTAGCAGTTGCCCTATCTTTGCCATTTCCAGATCCCGCCCGATGAAGCTGGTCAGCTGGATCGGCAGGTTGTTCGGACACGCCTCCTGTGTCCGCAGCGGGGGAAACTCTTCCTGCATGCCAGGCACCACCACTTGATAGAGATTTTCCAGGCGGGATAAGCCTTTCATGCGGTGTTGTCCGAGGTTTATCAGGTGTATCCCCTCCGGCAATACCCGCTCACATAAAGCAGCGCTCTCTAGGGAGAGCAGGATCTGCCCGCCATGGGCAGCTTCCATCACCCGATGACCGCGGTTCTTGGTGTGTGAGACAGCGTATTCGTCGCCATGCAAATCCAGGTGAGCCTCCCCTGTGTGGAAACCCATGCGCACACTCAGAGGTCCCAACTCATTCCAGACGGCAGCAAGCAGCCCACGCTGGGCTGCAAGTGCGGCTGCCAACGCCTGGGGGGCGGTGGAAAAAGCTGCCTGGAACTCATCCCCGATGATCTTGAAGACGGCGCCGCCATTGGCTTCGATGGCCTGGCGCAGGATGGCATTGTGGATCTGCATGGCAGCGTCCATCTTCACTGGGTCGCGCTCAAACAGGGGGGTGTTACCCTCGATGTCGGTAAACAAGAAAGTAACTGTGCCTGAGGGGAGTTCAGGTATGTGGGCATGGACCTTGGCAGGAGCTGGCTCCAGTAGCTGGCTATCTCGGATACCATCGTATAAGCGCACTGTCTCGGTAGACGGTTTTGCATTCAGTTCCTCTTTCAAGATCCTTTTACAGGTTTCGTACTGCGCCAGGGCAGAGGCGCGCTGCCCACTCAGCGCCAGGAAGCGCATGAGCTGCTGGTGGGCTTCTTCCTGCCAGGGCTCCAGCGCCAACCTCCGGTGGGCAAAGACAATCGCAATTTCGAAAGCCTCATCCTGAGCAGCTTGCTCGCCGAGTTTGCCCAGAGCCTTCGAGACTATTTGCAAATAGTGGTCTCTCAGGATCGCAGTCCAGTTGTCGAAATCAGGGCTGTCCTTGAGGGTAAAGCCCTCCAGGAAGCTGCCGCGGTAGAGGACGATGGCTGATTCCAGATCATCGTTAGTTGCATTTTGGGTAGTGAGTTTTTCGAACTCAACCACATCCAGCCAATATTCACTTTCTTGGTTGATCTGGAGGGTCTCACCTTCCACCAGGATGAATGGCGCCTCGTTCTGCTCCTCCCTCATCACCTGGCGTAGGTTCGCCAGGGCATGGCGCAGGTTGGCACGCGCCCCTTCTTCAGGGTAATCAGGCCACAGCAGTCCAGCCAGTGCTTGCCGACGGTGGGCGCGGGCTCGTTCTACTGCCAGGTAGATCAGTAATGCACGTGCTTTATCGGTTTTGATACCTGAAAGGGATTTTCCATCCAGATAGGCTTCGAATGCCCCCAATAAGTGTAGCGCCAAACGCCTCATATTCACACTCCAGGTATCCACACCAACCTTTAGCGAGGAATGATGAGATCAGGTTGATTACCTCTTCTCTATTGTAGCAGTTTCTTTTCGATTGTCCACCACCACTGGCGGAATTTTTTTCCTAAAATTGACGGGCGCCTAAAAATAAGTGACATTATCCGTTTATGAAATCAGCTTTATCGTGCCACCAATCCTCAAACCACGGTTGCCGCACAGGCAAAGGCCACAGTCGTATCATGTCTTTCCTGGGGCACGCCAGCACCAAGGTGTTCATGGGCTGAAGTCTGGTATCGAAGAGAATGAGCTTGCATCTTCCTCCCAGTTCAAAGGAGGTAGCGCCTGGGACAATATCGCTCGATCTGGCTGATAGTAGGGCATAGCCCAAGATAAGGCTAATGGTGAAGGCGATAAAGATTGCGATAACAGTGTAACTTCGCATCTAATCTTCCCACACTCAGCAGTTGATATACTTGATTGGGCTTTGTGCTCCGGCTTTTCTATATTCCTCAACACTGCCACCAACATATTGCTGCATCTCTTGAGCTACTTCACCCTCAAATCTCCAACGTTTATGTATCTTCTGCTCCTTGAGAGTAGTAGTGACTGGGAACCAGTTGTGAATACGATAGACCTCTTTGACGATCCCCTTATAAACCGAAAAAGCATATTCAGCTTTATTGCGACGCTCCCCGAGAACCCAATCCCCTCGAGTAATCTCATATAGCTTTTCGGGACTGATGGTGGGTTCATAAGTTTTATTGACGCTGAAGAGAATAACAGGTTCTTGGATAACCATTATGCAATCTCCTATAGGTCATATGCATCCACTTGGTTTATATATCAACAACTGGCTTCCTCGCACACCCAACAATGGTCAGGTGGAGCCAGTTCTCAGTCGCAGTCTGATCCAACACCACCACTTCCTTCATCTCAAGCTGCTTGCCATGCTCCTGGCATAGCGGACAACTCCCATACCTGTGGGTCGCAAAGGAGTGATTGCGGCGATGGACAACTCGTCTCTTGAACTCTTCAAGGCTGAGATGCTCAGAGCTCAAAGTCCAGAGCGGCAGGAACGTCCGCCCCCACCCGAAAACCATCGCGGCTGGTACGATTGAGCGGGCTGAGGTGAAGGCGGTAGGCGCAAGCGGCGTGAGACGCATTGCGATCGAAGGAGCCGCCCCGTCGCACACGCAGATCGTATCCGCTCATCTCTTCTCGCCCATCGTCTTTCTGGTAAGGGTATTTTTCAAATTTGCTGCTACACCACTCCCACACATTGCCAGCCATGTCAGCACAGCCATACGGACTATCGCCGTGGGGCGAGAACCGCCCAACCGGGGTAGTGGTTTTGACACCAGATTTTGCGGTGTTACATTTTGTTTTATCGAATTCGTCCCCCCAGGGGTACAGGCGTTTCTCGCCTCTGCCTGCTATATCCCAGCTTGCGGCCTTCTCCCACTCCGCCTCACTTAGCAAACGCATACCCGCCCAGGTAGCATAATTGCGGGCATCATACCAGGTAACCTCAACCACCGGATGCCTCTCTTTACCTTCCGGAACATCATAAGGTTGGTTTACATCTTCGCAGTAACGTTTGTATTCCGATTTGGTCACCGGGTACCTCCCGATGTAGAAGGCCTCCAGATAAATCTTGTGAGCCACTTCCCCATTGCCCATGATGTACTCACCCTCGGGCACAAAGCACTCATATTTCAAATGCATCCGCCACTCGCCGGAGGGCTGGAGCCTTTCCAGGGCAGTAATGGCTGCCATGCGCACTTGGGGGTAATCATCCGCAAGCATGTTACTCAGGTCCGGGATGAACTGCACCCCCAGCCTGCCTAAGGCTGTAACCGCCGCGGCGCGGGCGCGGAAGGCATCGGACTGTAAGCCCTCTAACACAATCGCCTCCCCCTTAACATCATTCCGCTGGGCAATTGTAAACCAAAAGGAGATGGCATGCCCGTACTGCAAGGCAGAACGCAGAAGAAATTCCAATGCAGCATGTTTCCAGGTGAGGTTCAATTCCTCTTCAAAGAGGGGTTCAATTACATCCCCATATTCATCTAGAACGCTCAAACGGGGCGAATCCATAAGGTGGTGTGGCGCTGCCAGTCTTCCAAGCCGCGGTTGATCAATTCACGGGCAGCTTTGCGGCGGATTTCTTGCTTCAACTCATGCGCCAGGATTTCTTGGGCCAAGGTTTCGTGGGCGATCTCAACCTGCAATCCCTGCGAGGTTTTGCTTTGGCGCAGCACCCGACGCTCGATCAGCGTCTCTTTAACTGCTTGCATTTCGCTAGGAAGTTCTGGAACAAGCTGCGGGAGGGAGACACCACCTAAATCGACCAAGCGCTTGAGCAAAGCCCAACCCAATTCTTCATCCTCCAGCAGGGCCAACTCACTGCGTAGGTACTCACGGTGTAGCGCTTCCAGATTATACTCAGCCACTTCAGCGTAGGTGATGGAAGCCTGGCCGAGTTGAATTGCTTTTTCGTACAGTTGGGAACAGATCAACTGCAGATGAGGTGGCTCTATAACGTCTTTGTTCAGGTAAGCGAGTACAGCTTGGGCGGCATCAGGCTGCCACTGCACCGGCTCGTTATGTAAAGGAGAGATGATCGCTTGCAGTGCCTGCTCGCCAGAGAGTGGCTGTAATAGCTCGCGATTGCGTAGTATGTCGTGCACTTTACCGCGCAGCTGGTCGAGGGCCCATAAGAAGTCTGAACGGATGGCGATAACGATCCGCAATGGCAAGCTAGAGTCCTCGGCTCGCAGGCAGGCCACCAGGTCGCGCTCAATGGCAGGTAAAATATCGCTATTAGCATGGCTGAAGAGCCGCTCGAACTGGTCGATGAACAACACTAGTCTGCTATTAACTGGTAAGTTTAGGTTTCTCACAGCCAAACTGAAAAAATCATGCAGATGTAAATCGATAAAGTCCGGGATAGAGGGTGCCAAGTCGGTCAACGGTGCATAGATGTTTGCAGGATAAGGCAGTGGAGTGGTCCACAGAAAAATGCAACCCTGCTGCAACAAGCGTGGGATCAGCCCAGCACGGATCAAAGAGGTCTTGCCAGCGCCGGAGGGGGCATGCAGGACCGTCAGTCGGTGGTGCGGCTGCAAGATTAGCTTTGTTAGCTTATCGGCAATGCTCTGGCGACCAAAGAAGATGGCTTGATCGGTAGGATCGAAATAATGCAGACCTTTATAGGGTGAGGGCGGACTTTGCAAATTGGCAAGCTCCTCGCGCAGCCTGTCCTGGGCGGCAGCATAGACCCTTGTGGCTTTAGCTAGGTTGTGTTCTTGGAGGAGGCGGCGTTCCCGCGCCTCAGCCGCCTGGGTGGGCTGGATGGTCTGGAGGATATCCCCCGCGGCAATGTTGACAGTGCCACCCTGGTCAGCATTTATATCACCCGTTTTTATTTCAACCTTATCTCTGGGTTCTGGAATCTCATCGTTGTCCATAGCTATAGTATAGATCGATTCTTGAATTGAGAACAACACCTCTACGGGTTACCCCTCTTTTCCCCCCGAAATACCCCCGCGGGGGATTGTTTTTGCTTCCTGATCCTGATATCTTGATAGTCCATAATGGTAACTAATCGGGTTAAGCAAATGGAGGTACACGATAAATGGATATCTTCACAGCATTTCTTGTAGGCGTGTTAGTAGGGCATTGGGTGCTGCTTTTCGCGATCTGGCGAGCAGTGATCAGGTTGATAAAGCTAATTGATGCACTTGAAACTGAGAGAGAAGCAACTTCTTCAGGTACAAATTCGAGAACAGTAGGATTGCTTGAAGATAGGAGTGGTTATGAAAGACAGCGATATAAGTGGTAGAGGAGTTGACGTGATGGGGAAAACAAATCTACTTGTTTCACCCGAGTCAATTGAGGAGGGCAAGAGCTACTTACTTAGATCGCGAAATTTGATTCAAAATGGTGGTTGTATGCTGATCCTCGCTCAAGTCACATTTATCGGATACACTTCATGTTCTGCGATAGTTGTTGTACAGGATGCCAGGAAAGAATGGTTGAGGTGCAGCAGAGATGATTTGTTCATAATCGATAATGATGGATGATTTTTTGCTGCAAAACTTCGGTAGCTTATAGAAACAGCTTGTTGTTTACTAATTTCCTATGTGATAGTACAGATCGGTACGCCAGCCGTTGAATCGTTAATTGTTGCGCTCAAGCATGAGAATTGGCGGGTTCGAGAGATAGCGATACGTACCCTGGCTAGTATTGCTGGCTCTCGTGCAGTGGAGCATCTCAGTACCGCCCTGAGGGATAGTAACATAGTTGTCCGTGAGAATGCGGCTCGTGGGTTAGGAGAGATTGGTGCACCAGCAGCGGCAATACTCATCGCCGCAAGTCAGGATGTGGATGTGAACGTAAGGAAGGCCGCTGCCAAGGGTATCGAATATCTCTATACAAAACTTCGGGGAACGGACGAAAAGCTAAGCGCAGACGCTCAAAAGACACTTGAGCAGCTTGAATCTCGAGGAGATTATGAGCGGCCAAAAACCTCTACCGGACTCAGTGCTCGAGGGTCTGCGAAGAATCTACGGCTGATGAAAGTTGAGCCGCCCAACATCCTTTGCGGCTAGCTGGCGGTGTCGGTTGCACGTTTGAGGCAGTCCTTTGTGTTGGGTTTTTGCGCTAAATCCGCCCGCCGCTGAGCAATACCGTTAAGCAGATTGTATTGTGATAAACTTATTTGAACCAATGGAACGAAACTGAAAGGAGAGATAGATGACCATACGCTACAATGTAAGATATTTAGTGACAGTATGCCCGAAGTGTGAAACCGAAATTATGGGAGGACAGCACAGATTTGGTCCGACCCAAGTTCAATGTAATAAATGCAAGCAGGTTATTGAGACGGGTCTCACTCCATGGGCAAATCTCCCTGGAAGTCGCAAGGCGCTTATTGCAATTTCGGAGTTATTTGTTCCGTCTTGGAATTTTCCGATCCGTGCTTTCTTCGGGAATCTTCTTGCCTGGCTATTTGTTTCAATGACTTTAGGGCTGTTGTTAATGTTCATCGTAGTTGGATTGTTCTTCAATTCTAGTGATAATGCCATAGCTCCCTATTTGGTTGTAACAATTCCTGTCATAACTGGCTTCATTCTTGTTCCGTTCCAACGCCTTGTTCGCATGATTATCGAATCTAATAAATATTCAAAAACTGGTATTGCTCCGGTTTGGAAAATCTCTAGATGGTTAAAAAAATAACACGGCATAGATAAACCCATCTGCTATCGTTCATCTGGGTAGTGCAACATAAATACAATAAGACATTCTGCCCAACAAAGCGCGCAGTGACCGTGTAGGATTCTACCGCTTTTTCAAGCATTTTTCTGGCTTCGAGTTTTTTCTGCATGTCAGGAGGGTGCACAGGAGCTAATACACCTGTGAACAAACTACAATCATCGGGGTATCTCGCACAGCCCATACCCAATCCCCCTTGCATCTCAGCACCAGTCGTGATCACCGTTTACATCGCCGTGAGTCACAACACTGTTCTACAAGTTATCGATTGGCGTCTGTGGAATTTGTGAATCCATCTCTAGTCTAATTTCAGATCAACTCATCCAGTGCTTGCCTATTTCCTTAATCGGGGCAATATATCAGCTCTATCAGTAATCCCATCTGCTTCGAGCTCCTGCCTCAACTCGTTGCTATAAGCAGCATACAACTCCCTCACTCGTTGGCCTTGGGCTACAACAACCTCTCGGAGTCTAGCGAAGATTTCAGGATTTTCCTCGCATGCCTCCTCAAATGTGCTTTGACGTATACCAACGAGACGGAATGCTTGAGTGATGTCTTTTCCCTCTTTCATTTGCTCGATAACCTGATGAGCCTTGTTGGTTCGTTCTGCTTGGATATTATCGTTCATAACTCATCCTCTTCCAGCTCATCCACTTCCCAATCTGTGAGTATGAGTCCTCTATCTGGACCTTTGACAACCTTGTTCACGC
Organism: uncultured Chloroflexia bacterium; assembly: GCA_963754615.1. Lineage (GTDB taxonomy): Bacteria > Chloroflexota > Anaerolineae > Anaerolineales > UBA4823 > CAVVUF01. The sequence continues at coordinate 182,964 of CAVWGW010000007.1, forward strand.
CGCCTTCCCGATGTATGACTACATCAGCATCTAGCACCGAGTAATCTCTATAATCATGGGCATCGATATCTTCTGGATGTTTGTGCAAAGCCCAGCTCGTCAGATCGTCTCTTCCGGTTATCTTGATCCTGCTCGAACCAGTAAAGGTGGTTGATGATCCAGTTCGACTATAAGGTTTGTTGGACTTACCCGAAATAGATTGCATGATGTAAAGGAGTATGACAACTCCCATCGTAATCGCAACAACACATCCGAGTTCCATAGTTCCCTCCTAGTTACCAACCTCGGTCTACAAGTTCTGTCCAGCCCTGTCCACTTCCTCTTATTCTTCAGCCTCAATCGTGACAGTCTGTGTATGCCGTGAAGGTGGACTTCGCCTTCACCGTCTTCGGACCAGTCAGCAGTATCTCTTGCGCCAGTCCTCTCGCTTTCACTCTCTTTACGCAAGTTTTGTCCCATGTCCTCTTCGATCTCATTCAACTTGTCGAAGATCGCCAGGCGGTCCCTAGGTTTGGTTTCCTCAGCCAGGCCAGATTCGATGACCTTGCGGAGAATCTCATTTTTGCTTATCAGGATCAGGCCAAGCTGCTCACGTTTGTTGGCATCGATGATTGCCTGTATTTCAGCTACCGCTTCTGGATTATTCTCTATGAAATAATAGAACGAGCTGCGGGGCATCCCTACCAAACGGCAAGCCTCGACCACGCTCATACCGTCATTCATGTGCTGGATAACTTGAAGGGCGGTATTGATCCGAGAGGCTTTAGTGATAGCATTCATAAATTCATTCTACCATAATTAGGAAATATGTTCTAATTAGTGATCGTTCCAACACTGGTAAAAACGTGAGTAAAATGGATGTGGGGCAGTCTGGCAACCACCCCACATCCTACGAACAAAGAGGCACACCTACATGCGCCTGAAGCTAATTCTACCAAAAGTTGAACCAAACCAATTTGAATTCCCAAAGAAATGTCCCAAAAAAGGATGTTCCGGCATGCGCTTTATCCCACGGCAGGAAGTGAGCAAGAGGATCGTGGACGCTCAGCACCCTGAGGTAACGGCCTGGAGATGTGAATGCATAAAATGCGGGCATGTCTTCCGGGTATATCCAAAAGGGGTCAGCCAGAAACAGATATCGAAGCGTGTGAATGGTATGGCCGTGATGATGTACATGCTGGGATTGAGCTATGGGGCGGTAGAAATCGTATTGAGCAATCTTGGAATGGGGATAGGAAAAACGAGTGTCTATCGGGCGGTACAGGCCGTAGCAGAGCAAGTGCCAGGGCTAAAGCGTGAAAAGCTATTGAGCGGGTACAAGACCAAAGCGATTGGGGCAGATATAACCAGTGTGCGCTGTAACGGGGAATGGGTGACAGTCGGCATCGTGGTAGATGCGGTCAACGGGATGGTATTGAGTATTGACGAATTACCAGGTGAGGATGCTGAGCAATTGAAAGCCTGGCTTGAGCCAATTATGGAAGCGGTAGAAGCAGATGTTGTGGTGAGTGATGATGCGGATGCGTTCAAGAACGTTAGCGATGAGACGGGGCGTTCGCAGCAAGTGTGCAAGAGCCATGTCGGCCGGAACACAGATGCTTTGGTGGCTGAACTCTCAGTGATTATTAGTACAGGCCAGGATCATTCTTTGGATGCCATCGGGATAACTTCTCAACAGGCCTTGGAGGATTTGGCTTCACTCAAGGAAATGATCCATTCCCGACTCCCGGAAGATCAGCCACGCCTTGAAGGAATTGTATCTCCGCTACGCCAACGCTCGCAAACCAGGTAAGGGCAAAAAACATGACGTTGCCTATCGGTTGCGCAATCTGTTTATGGATCGCTGGAACCTCTGGCCTCGCCTGACTTTCTATCGAAACTGGAAGGATGAATATGGAAATGAGATCTTAGACGGCACCAACAACCATTGTGAACGCGCCATTGGATGGTGGATCAAAGAGCGCTATCGCTCGATGCGCGGCTACAAACAGGGGCGCTCTGCTCTTGCCATTAGCCGCCTGATCGCCTTTGCCGGAAACAACCTGGCCCGTGGCTTGCGCCTGCCAGATTTGATGGCATAACCCTGGTAAATTGCCAGCGGGTTTGCCTCCAATCCTGTTTGTTTACCTATCATTTACCAATTTTGGAACGATCACGTTTAGACTAGTCACCATCCTTTGAACACTAACCTTCTAAGGGTTGGAAAGCAGTTCAAGATAATATTTTCAGCCGCGGCTGAAATCATGACCTTCTCAACTTCTATCACGAAGTTTGTATTTCTTATTCCGTAAAATACTTACACTGTAAACCCCAGCTATTGCCATATCCTCGTCCAATTGTTGAATGACCTGGAGGACGGTGGGAAGCTGAGTGTGGCGAGGCCTCACTCCTTTTCCAGGAATTCGAACAGCTTGTAGACCAAAATCGCTGGCCAAACGAAGGCTGTAAAGAAGCCCCGGATTTTCTCCTGGGGAGTGGTGGCGCGGCCGATGTAATACACCCAGGCGCCGATCAGACCCAATCCATAGACCGTATCGGATGAACGGTTCTGGAGCTGTATGTTATATTTCTTTTCTTCTTTTTCGATGGTTTCTAATTCAGTGTCCATTTAATACTCCTTTTTTTATTTCTCATTTGCTGTGCCAATACTTGATTCACCTTAAAGCTGCTTACACTGGAGTTAGTCATGCAAAAAGATGAAATTGCTTCGTGCGGAACCCTTGTAGCGGGGGCCTCATTTGCATTCCAGGGGTAAGCTCGTGAAAGAGCTTCAGAACGTGACCGACACCCCAAGTATAGACCTCAGCGGTTGACGCCTGGACAAGTGGTGTTTCTTTTTCGATAGAGTCAGGAGTTCCACATATTTAGAGCTCCTCGAACTGAGATTGAGTTGTAGATACAGGCATTGTAAGGCTAAATCTGGATAAATATTCTTCCAGTTGCTTTATTGTGTGTCTTTATTCCAATCGATTGAAGCAATTATAATAACTGCGACATCAACGTATTTATCACGGTTTGCGTCATTGAACCTGTACAAATTACTATCGAAGCCGCTTTGTTTTCAAGATCCATTAATACGATGGATGAAATACCTGTTCCGCCTCCGGCATGGTAAAAATAACTCACTGAACCTGCTTTTAGAATATGCCAGGTAAGACCGATCCCATCAACGGGTACCGGCTCCCGTGGAACGCTGCTTACATCAACATTTTGGGCTGTAAATATTTCCTCAACTATCGATTGAGTAAGTATCTGCTTACCCTTAAACATTCCTTCGTTCAACATCATTGAAACAAAATTGGAGAATTCGACAACGCTTGAACGGAGTCCGCCATCAGGATATCCTGGCCATCCTTTATGAAACAATCTCTTTCTTTTTGAAGGAGCACTGTCATCACTGATATAGTTATAGGCAACATGACTGATATCTATCCCCCATAGCAACCATCCGGTTTCTACCATCTCCAGCGAAGTGAATAGGTTTTCTTTGCAATAATCAACAAATGATCTTCCCGACAACTTTTCTACGAGATAAGCAATAATGACATAATTAAGATTGCAATAGAGATATTTTTCCCCTGGCTTATTTCCGGAAAAATTCTCCTTTTTATAATATTTCCCATTTACATCAAAGAATCCTTTTACAAATTCCTCCAGTGAAGGATACTCTTTTACAAGTTCCTCCAGTGAAGGATCCGATTTCTCGCCGTCCGCATAAAGGGAGGATATCGATTGGAGGTCATCGGCTAGTGAGGATGAATGCGTTAATAGCATTCGGAATGTAATGGGTACAGTTGGATGATTAGGATTCTTTATTGCAAAAGGAATGTAATGATTAATTTCATCATCAAGTTTAAACAATCCCTTATCAAATAAATGCAAAAGGGCTGCACCCGTAATTGTTTTAGATACGGAGCACATTTCAAATAACGTATTGGCTGAAACGGGGATTTTATCTTCAAGATTAGCCCAGCCATAACTTCCCTGCCAGATCATAACCCCATCTTGGATTTTACATGCCGCTAGTCCGACCAGATCCGTTTTCACCAAATCTGAAAATAACGCATCCAGATTCCCCGGATTATTTGATATTTGCTCTTTCATTTTCTATCTCCTCATTTTATACAGCTCCGGCAATTATTACCACCTGGAGTATTACTTGATACAATTTTTATCATGATCACTTCTAAAACCGCTCAACGGTTTAGCTCAGCTGCCGCCGGGATTGGCGCGGCGCATGTTTTCAGCAGTGCAGCCGCTATCCGCTGAAGCCGATGTTGGGCCGCTACACAGGCTAACCTCTCCTCTAGTTTCCACCTTTACCCATTCTTGTTTTTTTATCTTGAAGATTACAACGGCAAACCTGCTTCAGGTGTTCAGGAATTGTGAGTCCCAACCAACGAATATGCCCGTTCGGTGCCATCCAATGTGGCCATTTTTCAACCAAAAATCCTTTGGGGCTCGAAGGTGACATGATGACAAGATGGGACATGACACCAGGCCAAGTAGTGCCCTGCTCCCCGAAAATGTCTCCAAACCAGTTGGCCTTTGAGGTCATTTGCTTATTTGTCCAGCCAGTCACACCTTTGGCTTCGATAAGAACTAGGTGATAAATGTTCTCGCTCTTGAAGGCAATCAGCCAATCCACATACTCTTGCTGTGCCTTGATTTTATAATCGTCATTGGGATAAACGTTTGTAGGGATCACCATCTTTCGCCAGTCTTAGACTGGCATATAGCCAATCAATGTGATAATCCCCATTGCCGATAGAGCATCAGCTGGTATTGGAATCTCTAGAAGTTCCCTGAGCTTCTCACGAAACTCAGAGCTGAGTGTGAACCCCGGATTACTAAGGATTTGACCAACAAGAAAGAAGCGTTCTTTAAAATTGATATCCCTCAAGTATTCAATTAGATTCTGCATGTTACTTCGTTTTCCTTATATGGCCGTCCACCCGAGCGGCGGATGAGCAGCGCGGGCGACAGGGATGCAGATGGACACGATTGGTAGAAAGCTCTGGAAGTTCATCTTGCATCTCTTGCCACACCTTATTTGCTGACCCCTGCTCTGGAAATCAGACTGAGTGCTGCGGAACGCCAGGCCTGCGATCAAATCAAACCGTTCAGACTGTCCTGCTTATTCTTCAAACAGGTACTTAGAGATTAGATTGATGACATCAACAATACCTTTTGCATCTCGATTGGAGAGCACGATGATGGTAACTTTATCAGCAGGATAACGATCTATTTCAGCGACAAAACCACCATAGGGTCCACCACCGTGAAAGGCAACCTGGCGATTATTACTCTCCCCAACGAACCAGCCATACCCGTAACTCAAGTTTCTATTGGGAATCTTAGCCTGCGCTGAAAACATCAAATCCATCAGCTCTTTCGGAAGCAGTTGTTCGGTGTAGAGGGCCTGGTCCCAGAGGTAGAGATCTTCGACTGTCGAGTAAAGCGCCCCGGCCGCATAGGGCAATGACATATCAATATAAGCAGCTTTCTCCCAATGGCTGTAGACATTGGTATAGCCGATCGCCAGACTGCCATCGTTATGATCGTAGCCAGTATTCTTCATTTGCAGGGGATCGAAGATACTTTGCTGCAGGAACAATTCATAGGACTGCCCGGAAACCTGTTCGATGATGTACCCCAGTACAATGTAACCTGAATTGCTGTAACTCCAATTTTTGCCAGGTTTGAAATCCAATGGTAAATCTTTGAAACGCGCCATGGTTTCCAGAGGGGTAGACGGTAAGCCTTTTTTTGCATCGAAATCGGGAAGACTTGTGAAGTCCGTGATCCCCGATGTATGGGTCAAGAGGTGATGGATGGTGATCTCTTGCCAGGCCGCGGGACATTCGGATATGTAGCGGCAGATAGGGTTCTCAACATTGAGTTGGCCTTCCTTCTGTAAGACCAAGATCGCCATGGCTGTAAATTGCTTGGTCAGAGAAAGAAGACGAAACCGCGTTTGCGGCGTATTGGGGATGTTTTTATCCCGGTCGGCTAGGCTATAACCCTGACTGAGCAGCACTTCACCGTCGCGGGCGACGAGCACTGCGCCTGTAAACACTTCTTGTTTGGTAAAAAAGCTCAGTCCCTGATCGATTTTCGAAACCACATCTTCTGTGGGCTCAGGTGAAGGATTTATCGTTGCCGCGGCCAGCGGAAGAGGCATATCCTTAGGTGGTACAGTCGTATCGTTGGCTAGAGGTGTGGATGTATCTGTCGGCAGCACAGGTGTGAGGGTGGCAGCAGGAATCGTTGGAGCGCAAGCTGCCAGCAGCAGGCAACATAGCAAGCTAATTGTGAGCGAACGGGTCACGTGGTTCATCATGCCTTCCTAAGTAAAAACCTATGGTTGAGGCGTGTATCGCTTCCTTGGGCTGGAGGTAGAAGGTCATGCCATTGTTTGACCTGCAGGGCGGTGTTGATCCGGGAGGCTTTGGCGAGGGATTTCGTGATGGTATTGCACTTCTTATAAAGTTCAACTATTTGCGGCATCTAAGCCTCCCCAAAGGACTGCGGTTCAACCACCATTGAAGGTGATCGGCAGAAAGCGCATGTTGGACTGCCTTTCTAATATTGATGTGCATTTGATCCTGTCCCTACGCAGTGAGTTGATCTACTTGTCTCCAAAGATTTTCGATGTCAAGATGTCTAGTATTGATCTGGCAGCCTGGTTCTGCTGATTACTCAGAACAATGATGGTAATCTGATCGTCTGGATATCGGGCAATGATGGTATTGAACCCTTCAACGCCACCCTCGTGTCCATTGATTGGCCGACCATGATCTGTACCTATCCCCCATCCGTAGCCATACGCATACCCACTACTGTCGGGGTAAACCGCGTATGGGGTAAACATCTCGTCCAGATAAGCCTGCGGAACCAGCTTTTCCGTATACAGCGCTTGATCCCATCTGTAAAGGTCTTCAACTGTAGAATACAAAGCGCCAGCCGCATATGGGATCGACATATCGATGAAATCAGCTGGAAGAGAGGAATACTTATCTTCGTATCCAATCGCCAGGCCATTCGAGTTGTGGTCATAGCCAAAATCTCGGAGGTTCAGAGGGGTAAAGATCGATTGCTGTAGGAAATCCTCGTACGTTTGACCGGAAACCTGTTCAATGATGTAACCCAGGACAATGTAACCAGAATTACTATAGGAGAATTTCTCACCAGGCTGGAAATTCAAAAGTAAATCCTTGAAACGAGCAATGGTCTGCAGTGGCGCAGAAGGCGTAGCCCGAGAGCTCCCATAATAAGGCAATGACAAATAATCAGGAATGCCGGATGTGTGGGTCAAGAGGTGGTGAATGGTGATCGCTTCCCAAGTGGAAGGGCAGTCGGCGATGTATATTCAGATGGGGTCTTTGACATCGAGCTTACCTTGAGCCTCCAGTATGAGGATCGCCATTGCCGTGAACTGCTTGGTCATGGATGCAATACGATAGCGGGTTTGGGGAGTGTTGGGAATGTTTTGCTCACGATCTGCCAATCCGTAGCCCTGGCTGATCAGCACCTTGCCCTGGTGGGCAAGTAACACTGACCCTGTGAAAAGGTCTTGCTCGGCAAGTTTGTCGAGAAGGTCATCAATCTCCACAACCACTTCCGGTGAAATCAAAGGCGAGATTGCGGTTGGCTCTTGAGCCGTTTGAGTGGCGAAGCTGTTCGCCGCAACTTGCGTGTCTGTTGCATCCAGCTCTGCTTGGGATGGGCCGCAGGCGGACAGGATGAGACAGGTAAACAAGGCTATACCAATATCAAACCAGCGATTTTTATTTTTTGCAGTCATATGTCCTCCCATTTGTTTATCCTAGCAAAATAGTAAGATTCTCACTATATTTTTAAAATCAAGTTTGACACTCTACTGGTGGTACTAAGCCCTGATCCCAACTCCTAATATAGCATAGCACATAATCCACTTGGAGTCATGTGCCATTTGTAATCCCCGGGGGAAAAATGCCCCATCCGGCAGTCACTCGATAATATATAAGGTAAGAAAGCACTAAAAGTGAACACGGGGGATGAGGAAGAATTGAATACCCCACCCCATCGATGCCGATGACCCATCAGGGCATATCCACACTGTGGAGGTGGATCCAGGCTAAACAGTCGGTATGTAAAATTTTCACGGTTCTGACAGATAGGAATGCAAGTCAATGACCTTTTCCTCTATTTTCGTGTTTACATCGATCACCGAGATATTGTCTGAACGGGTATTCAACGAAAAGATTTTGCTATAGTCATCGTTTGCGAATACGAACCATGGAAAATACCCTTTCAATGGGATGACCTGCGGTAGAAACCTGTCATTTTCTACGTCATAAATGCTGATGAAACTTCGATCGAGATGGACAATGTAGAGATAGTTTTCTCGAGGGTTATAAACCAACCCAATTGCATTGAGGTAGGTCATTTGCTGGGGTTCAAGACCGATAGCCCTCGCCGCATCTCCCAAATAAATCACTTTTTTGATCACGTCTGTATCTGTATCGATAGCCAAAACCACTTGAGTAGCGCCCACAAAAAGTGTATGCGAATTGGAATCATAGGCAAATGGATAATAAGGTCCAGCAGATATGCCTTGTAAACCAGGCTTACCAAAAGTAATCGTTCTTTTTAAGATATTACTCTCTAGATCAATCACTTGAATAACTACAGGGCCATTATGCATTCCCCCGAGGGCATACAGTTTTGAGCCATCTGGTAGTTCAAATGGTCTGCTATTGAAGGCTCCCCCTTCAAGTTTAACGTTCGCCTCCACTTGAAAATTCGAGGTATTAATTCTCAGGAAAGTATCCGGTGGATATCCTCCTGAAGATGGTCCTGGCCAGATCGCGAATAGACTCTTCTGATCATTGGAGAGGACAAAACTCCAAAGTCCACTAATGTCTTTTGGGAGTGGATGTGTTTTGAGGAGTCGCATATCATTAGTATCAAGTTCCAGGATTGTCTCTCCTTGAGCGATATACATCCTTCCAGAATCGTTGATGGCTGCATCATAAGTGTAAGCATCATCGCGAATCATAGGGAATTTGATCACATCTATTACATTTGCCTTATTAAGATCAAATACAAAAGCATTCGCACTTCGACGAATAAGAATGTAGCCAATGCTTTGTGCTGATTGCCCGACAAAGAAATAGGGCTGGAAGGTTTCCTCATTGAAGATCAGCACATCGTTAAGAGTGAGGCTATCAAGATCCACCTTGATGAAGGCATTTGCATCTGTAATGGTACCATAAAGAATTTGAGCATTTGTGGGATCAATTTGCATGTGATTCATCTGTGTAAATGGCCAGTTATATTTAGTCCGACCCAAAGGGATTTGACCCACAATGCCATCAGATTGAGTATCGAGAACCAGTAGGTTGTTGCTATCTGGTACGGCCCAACCGGTCCCTACGTATAGCCTTTTACTATCAGGGCTGGCCGCCAGACACATTGCGCCACCGTCTATAGGAACAACCTTGACTTCCCCGCTCACCAGGTCAACTGAATGGAGCCACCCGTAAGCATGGTTCTCTGGATACCAACCCCCAAAGATGGCTATATAGGCTTTCTGCTCGTTGGGTAGGACTTCAAGATCAAAAACGGAACCTGCTCGGGCCTCCGGGGGAAGGGGAATTTTACGAATCCATGTCTTCGCCTCATGATCGTAGATGCCTACATTGACCTCTGACGATCCGGGACCTTGCCCACTAACGACATACCATAGATCCTGACTGGTATTGCTTTCTTGAATCTTCACGAAGAATTCATCGGGGTACACGAATTCGGTCACTTCATACGTCTCTGTATTGACAAACTTTACTGAGTTTCCACCATCCAAGGTTATAAGGAATGGGCCATATTGCGACCGGGTCATACCGATAATTCCAATATCTTCAATCGTTTGGGTCACACTCATTGTTTGGGTATCAAGTACAATCAATTTCCGCCAGGTTGGGGAGTAAACAAAAAGTTTCGCTTCGCTTTCATCTAAAGCAATGTTTTCAGATTCTATCGGGAAATACTCGGATAAGTCAGCTGATGCCATAATAGCCAGATCTCTTAAGCGTATTTTTAAAACAGCCTCTGAAAGATCAAATCCTACATATACAAATTCTCCATTTTTGGTAATTGCAATAGCATGTGGACTCAACCCTTGAGGCACCGGTGTAGGCGTAACCTTTGGCTTGGATGTGTTTATCGGCTCAGGTGTACTGGTTAGCGTGGATGGTAGTGTGTTCGTCGGCTCAGGCGTGCTGGTTGGCGTGGATGTTGGTGTGTTCGTCGGCTCAGACGTGCTGGGCTGCATTGTTGCCGTTTTGTCAGGTGGTGGGGTTCCACCACAAGCCAATAGCAAACTCGCCAATATTAGGAGAATGAGCAGATGCTTCATTTCAAACTTCCTTTTATACGGTGATTGGTGACGTTGTTCATAGTTTCGGATTCTATAGTGCAATGGTGACTAACTTGTTCAGTGTCGAACCTTTTGATCAGTGCCTACCAGCCGCCCAACGGTTTGGCTCACCTACCGCCGTTTTTGGCAAGGTGACTAACTCATCATAGCACGACACCATTCAATGTGCCGCAGCTTACCCGCGTCGGAGGCGGTCAGGTACAGTCGGTGTGGGGAGGCAAGGATGTACCTATTCCGGAAGATCGTTATCATTCATAATTGCCTTGATTTGACTGCTGAACGGAACAAACGATAGGGCCTAAAGTAGGAGGCTATTCCAAGGCTTTGAAGTAATGCATTCAGATCATTTTGTGATTATGCGGTTACACGCGCAGTCATATTTATTTCCAGAATCCCAAGATGCATTACTATTTACACCTTCCAACCGTGGTATATCGCCTGTGTTTGTTCGTCCGCATCTCTTGTCAGTGGTTTGGTTGTGATACATAGGATATCCAGAGACAGGGGTATCTGATTGCTTAGAATCTAACATCCACATATAAGCACAGTGATCTTTCCCGGCAGAAGCCCAAGAATAAACTTCATCGTAAGTTGCCATACTCATCCCAAGTTCTATACACTTGGCCAGACAGGCTTTAGGCGTACAACTATATGCCTCCCCACAATTTGTGAAATTCAAAAAAGCAATATCGTTTTCTATATTCTTTTTGATTAAGGCTATTTCATCCGAATTATTTCCTGCGTCTGTGGCATATTGCTCGATTTGTGTAGCTTGTTCTTCAATTTGGGTTTTATATTCTTGAATGAGTTTTATGGTTTCTTGGCCAACAATCGTATCAACTGCTTCTTTAACCTTGGCAGGAATATCGTTTACGGTAAAACCCAAAAAAGCCGCCACAAATGCAAATAACAGCCCCACCCCATAAATAATCACCTTTTTGTTTACGTGATATTCATTCTCAAGCTTCTGTAATCGATTTGATAAGGTATCAATTTTTTCGTCCGCCTTTTTGATCTGTTGCAATAGTTCTTGGGTATCTTCTCCTGTTGTCATCGTCCAATTCCTTTCAAATAGAGACATAAACAACTAAAAACAATGTTTTACTTGTTTGTTTGGCAAGAATTATTATCCTACCGCCCAGCGATTTAGGTTACTATGTGTGTAGGATAATATACTGAAAAGCAGAGCCCAAAATGGTAACTTCATGTCTAATTATCGCGCCATTTCCGGTAGAACACGTGACATTCTCGACCTCTGCGTGTTATTTCAAAGCTCGATAGCTGTGAGACTGGCGGTAGTTGGATTTGGTGATCGTCGTAATGCGTCAGGATAATATCTGGGTTCAGGCACGTTGCGAAAAAAAGATGAGCAAAATTGTCTGCAAACCGTTTTGAGCGGAGCCCTTCAGTTACATCACCGCTGGCAATTCGGGCAGAAATAACATGTGCCACCCAGATATGAGATCTTTTCGATCTTCTGACCGCATTCTGGACAGGGATGGCCAACAGTATTTTTATCCATCACGCGAATGTATCCGCCAGAATGGTTGTAGAGATCATATTCATCATAGCGGCCGCCTTGCTCGATGGCTTCACCAACCGTCTGTAAGATCGCATGGTAAAGTTGCTGTCTTTGGCCTTCGTTCAGGTCATCGATCGGATGCCTGGGATGAAGCCTGGCTCTGAAGAGAATATCCTGAGCAATGGAATTTCCCAGACCAGGGATGAGCTGGTCTTGCGTCAGAAGCCCTTTCACGCTCCTTTTTTCCCCTTGTGTGAGGGTATCGATAAACTCACAAAAATAGTCAAATGTAAACTCTGGCTCAATGGGGGTTGGTCTCATATCCCGGATATATGGCCTGTTGTACACTTGTCCTGTCTCGTCTAGATCCATCCCTCCCCACATCTGGGTGGTGGCGGTGAAAAACGAGCCATCTTCAAAGGAAAGGTAAAGATGATACTTCAGCGGCACCTTTGAGCCGTTTGGATGATACAGCACCTTGCCTCCACATTCACCAAGTAACAAGACATAGCCGGGTTCTATTGGGACAAAGAGCCTTTTCCCTCTTGATCGTGCTTTCCCGATCGTTTTATTCCTTGTAAGTGTTTCAAACTCGTTCGGGCTCCGGTTGTACACAACGAACTTGTGAGGAACATTGCCCAGTCTCCCCTCCTTTATCACTTTACCCATTAAGGTCTCGTTCACTTGCTTAGCCAAGGTGACAAACTCAGGCAACTCAAACATTCCTTGCCTCCTGATTCTCGGTTTGGTTGGAAATATACAGCGGATACTTGACTCAACTCGCAGCCGCCCAACGCCCGTCTTCACCTGCCGCCGATTCTGGCAAGGCTACTTTCAAAAACCAGAACGATAGCTTGCCCCGAGAAGCACGCGTATCCGCGCCGGAGGAGGTCAGGTGAAGCCGGTGTTAGGCCACCTCCTTTCAGCCAAAAACCGACATGATCAATAATATCGTTGATAGCAGATTAAGTATGCTATGGGCCAGGATGCCCAGATAGATGTTGCGCTTTTTAAAAACGAGATATGCCTGTGGAAGCACTCCCAGTATGATGAAAGGCTGCTGCCAGGGTGTAAGGAAATGCTGCAACGCAAAAAGCACAGTATTGACCAACGGCGCCCAACCTTTTAAGCGAGAGAGTCTCGGCATTAGATACCCGCGGAAATAGAGTTCCTCCACTATAGCCGCTGAAACATTCGCAATTCCATATACTGTCACCATTACAACCAGGAGTGATCCTTGATGTTCCGCTGTTGTCCGAATATATAAACCAGGCGGGTAGCCAGGAGAATACCGTTTTGATAAGGAAATCTCCAAATGGGGATAATAGTAAAGCCCAAATACTGGACCAAACGACAAGCAGGGGAACCCAGAGAAAATATTGCCACAGGGGGATCCTTTCTCGATAAACAACGACCCCTCTTAGCGAGAACCTGCCATTTCGTTTCTTTCCCTCATAGAACAGGACTCCCAGTTCGAATGGGATAAGAACCAGGAATACGCCCAGCATGGCTGTAAAGCGGAGGGGAAGACCCAGGTGTTCAACAATGGGTACAGCCAGGACAAAGAAAAGGAGCAGCAATACTCCCGGTAATAAATGCAATAGGAGCGATTGCCAAACAGAATGCGGTTGTATATCTTGTTCTGAAACAGGCTGTGATTTCATGAGACAGAACTCCTGACAATTGGCATGATGATGTTTTCAAGTACCACGATCATTTAGTGGTAGGGTTGCCATTTCTTCAGTATCTTGGTCGTGTTTGGTGGCTTAACGGGTTGGCTCAGGCGCAGCGGCGGTGCGACCAGGACTCGCTTGCATTCAAACACCTTTTCTTGCAAGCCAGGTGCGTACCACCAGCGGCGTAGCCGCTGTCGCTTGGAGCCGTTGTTAGGCAGCCTCACTTACTCACCTGAAGTTATTTTAAATTGCTCGTCGCATGATACTCACAGTTTGTGTCTTGTTGCCAAATTGCCTTGGCTCAGTTTTGCGAACAAATTCAAAGCACGTACTCTCCCAAAAAGAATAGGCCCGCTGATTATCTTCTACTACCCCAAGCATAATCGCTTGACCGCCGTTTGACCTCACATATTCTATAAAACCATCAATAACCTGTTTGCCAAGACCTTGAGAACGTGTTTCGGGTGAGAGTAAGAGTAAACCAATCCACCAAGTAGTAATTTCGGGATACTCACGCACAACCTCCAACAAACCGACTAATTTACCTTGTCGATCAAAAATGCCAAAGACAAACTTATCTTGAGTAGATTTCCCAGGAGGCAGATCCTGAAAGGTCTCTTCTGCCGCATTGTTTCCTGCCGGACGCCCATCAACTAATAGCATAAAGTCCAGGCAATTCTCGAATAGAGTTTGAATTGATCCACTATCTTCAGGCGTCAATTGGTGGACTGAATAATCATACATCCCAATTTCAAATGCGCGCTCTATTTTCAACCAGTTACCCTTTCTCTCAAACTACTTGTTTTTATCGGGCTGCCTAACTCGTGCTTAACACGCCATTTTGCGGGATATTTACTTATACACAGTTCTCTTATTTTATCTGATATTCGCCAGGATGATATCCAGTATCTCAACTGTTCATAATGGATCCAAAGTGACTAACGGCTTGGCTCAGCGGTAGCGGCGGAACGGGCGGGATTTTTCCTCAATTATGCATCATTTCTGGCAAACCGCCGCTGATTCGATCGGCAGAGCCGCTGTCCGCCTGGAGCCGGTGTTAGGCGGCTTTGTCCACTGGATAAACCGCAGGGTAATCCTTGGGTAGCTTCTTCCACATGCGATCATAAAAGACGGCGAAAACCGCGAAGAGAACTAGTAGAACGCTTCCAGCGTTTGTCGCTGGAAGCGAAGTTTGTAGTGTGTTCATCGAATTCATCGAGGCGTGAAAAAGCGCCGGAGCCAAGATGTTACCTCGTGTTCGATTGTAAATCCACCCAAGGAGGATGGTGATAAACGGGTATAGGCCGATACGGAAAAGAAGGTAGCCGCCTTCGCGGTACTGGACAAGGTCATTGGGGATATGCCATACAACCAAGTAAACCCAGAGAAGGAGATTGGTTACCAGGGGGCTGTAGTTTGCTTGAAGACGCCGCTGTGCAAACCCGCGCCAGCCGCCTTCCTCGTTGACCCCTCCGCTATAAAAGAATACAGAGGCGAATGTAATTAAGGTGGCCGACAGGATCCCGGGATTTAGATAGATATTGTAGAGCGATGGCCTACCAGCTAGAAGGTTCGTGATGGCTACCCCCAGGAGCTGAATCATGGGAAAAGTCAGCAGCGCAACCAGGTACCAGATGAGGTGCCCTCTGGGGCGGACGAGGGTCGAAAGGTAATCCCACAGGCTGGTAACCTGGCTGAAGGCGCTGGAGAAAACGAATGCAGGCAATATTGCGATCGGGATTGAGATGATGAGCATGGGCACCCATCCCACGGTAGGATCGGGATTGCTTCGCCATAAGTCGAGGGTGGAGATGATAAGAGCTACTAGCCACACGATCCCAAAAGTGAGCCAGCGTTTGCTTGCAGCTACCTGGCCTCGAACAGGGAGGGTCCATCGGGTAACCAACATCCCAGCAAGAACTGGAGAATACACAGCCAATCGAGATATGTATAGAATCAGGACCTGCAGGAGAGGTTGGTCCGCGAGGCCCATCTGGTACAAGTAAAAGGCGGGGAAAAGGAGGATATACAATAATACCAATGTTAGGATAAAGAATGACACGATAGAGTGTGTCTTCATCCACTCAATTGACTTCCTCATGTTCGCTTCTCCTTTCGGAATTGGTTTGCCACCTAACGGAATGGCTTACCTGCCGCCGATTCTGGCAAGGCGACAAAATCATCTTCCCACGAAATTTGGCGAAATGCGCCAGCATACCCACGCCGAAGACGGTCGGGTGGAGCCGATGTTAGGCGCTTTCAACTTGCTGTTGTCTTGTGTGCTCTGGTTTCAGGCGTGTTGTCCTCCTTTGCATAATTCTGTCAATACTTAGCAATCCCTGCGATTTTCACCCGCTCTGCGATGGCCTGCATAATATCTAGGGGGAGAGGGCCAAATTGCCGCGCCTGCACCAATTCCTGCATTTGCACCATATTACGAAAGCCTGGTAGGGGTATCGTCAAAGGGGAGCGCGCCCATATCCATCCCAATGCCCCTTGCACATAAGACCGCCCATCACTGGTTAGATAAAGTTCAAGCTCCTGCGCACAGGCCAGCACATCCCGAAATTCCTGGTGCTCAAACCATTGTGCCCGAGGATCACCCTCCTCCAACTTTGTCTCTAGCGACCAACGCCCCGTGAGCACGCCCATCAGTAATGGTACACGGTTCAAACTGGCCAGATCCTGTTCTTGGCACAGATCTAGCATTGCTGGATTATCGTTAAATATGTTCAATCGATGCTCAATGGCGATGCAGTGTTCTCCGTATGCAAAGAGCTTAGCCCTTTCGATATCGTCCGTACTCCAGCCGTAATAGCGGATCTTGCCAACCCGAACAAGATTTTCGAGTACTTCTATCATCGCCGGACCTCGTTCAAGCGGGTAATCGCGGCGGTGAAATAGATACAGGTCTATGCATTCAATCCCCAAACGACGTAGGCTGGCTTCGCACTTCCGTTCAACGGAATTGGCATCCAAAGACCAGGGATCTTCCTGGTCTGGCATTGGATCTTCCCCAAACTTGGTTGCCACTACAATGCTTTCTCGCCGACCACGCAAGGCTTCACCCAAGATGCTCTCGCTTAAGCCTTGGCCGTAGTTATCCGCTGTGTCGAAAAATGTCACGCCTAAATCAACGGCCGCCTGGATTTGTCGAATAGCATCACACTTCACCTGAGATGTATCTTGAGGAGTTAAATCATCACGCCATCCCAATCCGGCTATACGGGCCGTACCTAATCCCAATGGGCTTACTTTTACACCACTTCTTCCTAACTTACGCAATTCCATCACTTGCATTCCTCTACACTTAAACCTGCCTTTAGTGATTTGCCCAGTCGGCAAAGCAGCTAACGGCTTGGCTCACCGGCACGAGCGGAGCGAGCGTCCGGTGGAGACGGTGTTGGGCGGCATATTAGGGCAATATGTATACAGCTGGGTGATCGGGTGGCAGCTTTTTCCACATCCGGTCGATCACAACCAGCACCAGGGCGAGCAGAGCCCATCGCCAAACGCCACGCAGGCGGATCAACGAGGACACGTAGCGTTTCACAGCTGGAATGCGCGAAAAAGCCATGCTGATCACAAAGGCGACCGGCGCAACCGCAATGAAGACGAATATGACCATGCCGATGGAGAATGGGGCCTGGTTGATGAAGATGTTGTTGGCAAGGAATACCAGCGTCGACACAACCCAGGCTGTGAAGAAAGCGGCCCAGAAAGTTTTGCGTGTCCCTTGTCTGGGCTGGGCATTGGAAACTGCTGTAACGATGATCCCTGCCAGCGCCGGGCCGCACGTGGCTATAAAAGCCAGGGGGATCAGCAATTCATTCACCTTGTTCATGATCGCACCATAGGAGAACCCCAGCCCCCCGGTAATCATGAAGGTAATAACAAAGAAGGCAACGATTTGATGCTGTTTAATCCAATCGGTGAGCTTGTTCATTTTTCACTCCTTATCTGCTGATGCGCCGCCCAACGATTAAGGTTCGATGTGGCGGAAAGGGTGAAAGTCCAAACATCGGTACATTGCGCCGCCACATCGAACCGAGTTGAACTAAGCCGTCCTAGCCCAGTTACCGGGCTATTTGGAATTTAAGGCACACTGCCAGGTCAAAACTGCCATCAAATCGGCGGATATGAATAAATTGTACATCCAAAAAGCCTGCCAGCGCAAACTGGAGATCCGGTAAAAAAGCCATTCGGACAGCTACTTTGCTTCTCTTTCTAAGAGAGTTACAACCCTTCAAAATAGCCAGTCACCCGGCTACATCGGTTGTCTGCTACCTGGCGGCCTGACCCTTACCAGGACTGGACTTTCACCAGCAAGCAGAAGATGACTTTTCAGGACACACCACGCTGTTTTAGGCCGATGAATGCAGTTTTACTTCTTGAATGACAGTGCCGAGAAAGCGTTGCCAAGCTATGTGAGATCCAGCTTGGGAAATCCCGCATTCGGTTCTAAAGCTGGCTTTTTACACGACCGACTTCGTAAAGGACCAGATCAGCATTTGCGGGATTGGTTTTGTTACTGTTTTTTGATCTATCTTCCTACTATGCTGTCTACAGAGCCATAAATACCCAGGTCAAGAAAATCAACACAAAGCCCCATATATAAGAGAGCTTTGGTAGTTGTTCCTGTCTCATTTTACGTAAAATCATATTGGCAAACGTCATGGATAGAGGCAACCCTATCAAAGCCATCCCGATCCCAGCCAGGACATCACTTACATAATGAGCACCCAGTACGATCCGGCTGAAACAAACACCGCCTGCTATCAATCCGATCACGATTTTAACCCCCTTGTGAAGATTTTTCGAATGACTCACCAACAAGATGAATGGCAGGACCAAAGCAATGCTCTTGGTGGCATGCCCGGATGGAATCGCAGGTGTTAATAATTAACTCAATGCCAGGATTTCACTACCGTATGTGGCTGCTGGCCTCGGACGCGCAAAAACCTCTTTCAATAGATCACCTGCGATCCCACTCAATCCAAACGAGCATATCGTATAGAAATACACCGTCAAGGGTGCATCGAAAGCTTTGAGCTTTTTAGAAACGAGCAGATAAACCACAAAGAGGAACGTGATGGCAGCCATGCCATTGGATGAGAGCCATTTCGACAAGACGACAATTGGATTCATCGCGATTCGCATTGGGTTGTAATAGAATAAGACCGCTTCATCAATCCCCCCCTGTGCCCATAAAATCAACCCAATGATCCAAAACGCGGCTCCTAAAACAAAGCAAGCAATCCAGATTCTTTTTGTATCGGGCAAAGGAATCGGTGTCCCTTTATCCTTATTGGCATCTTTGAAGATTTTCACATTCGCTCATCCTTGGTGATTAAGATATTTTATCCTTACTGATATACTTCAGAGCTCGCCCGTCCTAATTCGTAATTATGTATTCTATACTTTATGCAATCGGCCTAACGGTTTGGCTCACCTGCCGCCGATTATAGCAAGACAACTCACTCTGAAAACCACTTTTTCTATCAAGTTGCCGCCGCGTACCCGCGCCGAAGGCGGTCAGGTGGAGCTGATGTTAGGCGGATTCTTGATTTACTAACCCATGACCAAGCTTTCTTCTCACTGCTAGCATGCCTACCTCAAATATCAGTACGCTGGCTGCCAATCCGACATAGAGCCAGACGCCCCATAACACCCAAAACAGATTAGGATAGCTTGAAATAGCCAGCCAAAGACCCACGCCAAAAGCCAAGCTCCACGCTGCAACATGAAACACCAGCTGATGTTGGCGGTCTCCACGCACGATCAAAAACAGTGTGCTGAAAAAGGGTAGTACGAGCAAGAGGCCAAGCAAACTGAATGAGAGCTCGCGGAACCGATCTGTAAAAGCCGTTGTTCCAGGGACCAGCTCCACGACTATATTGACGAGTACGCCAGCCGCCGCCGAAAGAATCCATATCCCCGACATCGGGATACCACAATAATCTCCAGCCAGCCGGATAGCAGGGGCGAGGCACGCATATTCCGACGGCACAACAATTTGGTCGAAAATCCAGGGGCCGATGATTGACACCAACAGCAAGACCAGCACGACCACTCGCCATTCACGCTTGTGATCATTCATCCACGACATACTTGGCCTCCTTCATGACACCCTTCGTTTCCTAGCTCCACTTCAGATTTTCCTACATCCCAATCTACCCAACGACTTAAGGATTGATGTAGTGGCTATAGCTAATCCCAAAGCTCGTTTCAACGCGCCGCCCGGCAGTACCCTGCCGCCACATCGTTCCGAGTTGAACTAAGCTTGATGGAAAGGATTAGCTCAGCCGCGAGAGTAAAAAGGGTCACCTCTATTGTCGCGCCATTTCTGGTAAAACAAGCGAAGTGCGCGGATGACACAACGATCATCCGCTGAGGTGAAGATGGTCTGCCAATGTTTCCTTCTTCCTAGTGTTTATCAATCAGTCCGGAGTAGGAGGTGGGTTGTAATATCCAAGCCTGGCAAACCAGGCTAAGATTACCTCTTGACACAGCAATACATCGATGGGCGCCAGTGAGTTTTATTTAGAAACAAGTTACTCTTGCTTCACTCCAGCTAGCAAGGCCAATTCTCGCCACTTCCAAAAACAATCTACCTGTTCAAATCCGATTTTGCGAAGCCAGTCGAGTTGAACTTCCATACTGATACATTGATTGGATGGGTCTTCTTCTGCAACACTCATACCCAATGCCCGATAAAAATCTTCATGGAGTATTAAAGTCGGAGAGGCCACGTGCTCAAGATTACAAAAGACTCCCGCCGGTTCAAGATGTGCATAGATTTCCTGATAAAGCGCAAACTTGCGTTTGTCATTGAGATGATAAATCGCAAAGCTCGATAGAATTACATCAAATACACCGATATTGGGTAAAGGCTCATTCAGATTGTGTTCAATGACCGAAACGGTGGGATCTTGGGCAAAGCGCGCGCGAGCTGCGGTAAGCATCGTTGGTGAGAAGTCTAGGGCAACACCGTAAGCCTGCGGCTTAGCCAATTTTGCCAACGCCAGTAAGCGCCCATCACCACTGCCCAAATCCAAGATACGGTGAACGTGAGGAGGCAATAGCTCCAACACGATCGCTTCGCCTTCAGCACGATGGGGAATATGGTCGGCTCTTGCTAAATAGGCCAATGCATGACTCGGTGTCATATATTCATTTAGGTTAGAAGATTCCACTTCACTCAATCCTTTGAACACTCATGAATTTGCCTCTGATGATAAGCTAACCCCACCCGGCTATTAAGAGGCGCTTAACGATTAGGGATTGGTGTAGCAGCTAGAGTCAATGACGAAGCCCAGATCAACTGCCCACGCATCCCATTTCCTAGTACCAGTATATTGCATTTTTTACTGGTTGCAATCAATTCCAACACTCTGAACTTGGCTGCTTGGTATAAATTCTATCTTGAATAGTTATGGGTATAAGCAAAGTAGAGTCCTGCTTAGACCGACTAATCCTGTAGAGACAATGGATGTGCCACCGGAAACTTGGGCATATCCATTCAGCATTTTAAGCTGCGGTTCGCTCCGATCATGCATAACACCATTCGGCAAGGTTCTGTTCCCTTATTACGCCATGCGTGACGTGTTCCATTCTGCACAACTGTGTCTCCAGGAAGTAGGTGTATTTCCACACCGTCATCCAGCTCTAGAAATACTTCACCCGATATCACATATTCGAAATCAATGGTATTGGTGGTGTGTATGCCTGGGCTATCTGGTTCCAGATAGGCTAACAAGCCAGGAAAGTTTTCCTCAACTTCCTTTAGTGCCAATTCCCAATCAAAGTTCTCTGGTTGTGCTGTTGGCTCTGGAGGAACTGTAAATAAGCCAAACCTGAAACCGCCAAGCGGCGGGAAGTAGGTTGCCATCGGACGGGGAGCTCCATTATCGGGGAAAGTCGGCACAATATCTGCACCCCATAACCTGTGATGCTCTGATCCAGGAGTTAAGGAATATTCTAGTCCATCGACTTCCGTGTCACTAGCTACCGTGGCCTTGCCATCAGGTGTATGTCCTGTTACTACCCTTCGAACCTTCATGTGTTCTTTCCTTTCGAATCGGTAATTTTGACCATTCGTGTACCCATCTAAGTGGTCGGCAGAAATTTATGGGCTAAACACCTTATGGATCATTACAACCTAATCCCCTAAAAATTAAGCGGTGTGATCCATCTTGGGCTCTCACGGAGCCTCAGAGCATTTTCCTCATATATCGGCTGGATTGCTGCCACTCTGCATCATCTGTTCGCGCATATTTTGCATCATTCCGGACATCATGCGCGCCATCATTCTGGGAATAGCCTTCGTGACTACAGCCAGGATAATCCCACCACCGAAAGCGCCGAGTAAGGCAGCCAGGATCACCTCCCGACTAGGGGTACGAATGTTTTGCATGCTGGTTTCTCCTCTTATCTGTCTCCAGTATCGCGCCAATTTCCCCAGAACACAATAATTCTTCGGTTCACATGCAGGGTGTTCTTAAAGTCAGGGACAGGTTGTAAGAAAAGACCTTCATCGGTTAAGCTTTGTGTACGGCACAAACGAAACCAAGGAAGGTCAAAATGGAGTCTAACACAGGAACAGGGATTGTATTCGATGTAGGCAGTCTGTACGCACACTTTCAGGCCTTGAGTGACAAAAGGAAACGCAGAGGGCGCCGGTATTCCTTAGAGATGATCCTGGTACTGGTGATGCTGGCGAAGCTGTGCGGAGAGAACCATATGAGCGGGATTGCCGACTGGGTGAAACATCGGGGAGAGCTGATCGTGGAACTGCTGCAATTGAAGCGCAAGAAGATGCCCCATCATAGCACCTATCGCCGGATTCTGGCTGAAGTGGTGAAAATAGACGAGCTTGAGCAAATGAGCAGTGAGTTTTTGAGCGGGAAGAAGTTCTTTGGGAAACAAGTTCTCATCGCCATCGATGGGAAAGTGCTACGCGGGACACTGGATCGGCAACAAAACGGGACCTACTTACTGGCCGCTTTTTTGCCCAGCGAAGGGATTGTGCTCATGGAAGTCGCCATTGAAGGCAAAGGTAGCGAGATCCCTGCGGCTCCGAAAGTGCTCAAGCGCATTGATTTACGTGACAAAGTTGTGATGGGAGATGCTTTACATACCCAAAGGCAGGTATCCATTCAAATTGTGATGGCAGGTGGGGAATATATCTGGTTTGCGAAAGGCAATCAGTCCCAGATTGAAGAAGATATCCGCCTTTGGTTTGAGCCGGATGTGCAACCCATTCCAGGGCTAGGTTTTCCACCTAAGGATTTCGAGACGGCTCATGTGACAAACAAAGGTCACGGTCGGATAGAAACCCGCACCCTCACAGTCAGCAGTCAGTTGAAGGACTTCTTGGATTGGCCATTCCTGGAGCAAGTCTTTCAACTGCAGCGCCGTTCCGCATCCAACCGTACTGGTGAAATTCATGAACAGCTCGTCTATGGCTTTACCAGCCTGAGGCGAGAAGAAATCACGCCTCTCCAACTCCTCGAGAAAATCCGTTCCTATTGGGGTATTGAAAATGGCCTGCATTATCGGAGAGATGTCACCTTGCGAGAAGACTATACCCGCATGACCCAGGCAAAGTTTGGACATGTTGTGGCTTGCTTGAATAACTTGCTTCTAGGTTTACTGCTCTCCAAGCACAAATACCGTACCATCCCTACTGCTAGACGCTATTTCTCTGCCCACCCTGCCGAAGCTTTCCAACTCATTTCGCGACTTCAAGAACGCCCTGGGTTCACATGGGGTTCGAAATTCTGATCATTTGTCATTTCTGAATGCGATGCTGAAGAGAGGGTTGTGATTGTGTCCAGCCTTATCAAATTTTCTGCACAGAAAACTCGTCCTCCCCGCACCAATTGCGGGATTGTGCCTATCTCCAAGGCCGTCATCCGCGCCATGAACATGGTGACGCTCCTCATGCCAGAAGAGCAGTATTACCGGTGAGAACCAAATCCAACAACTCGATTACATAAAATGAGGTTTCTTAGAAGCCTCAAATAGAGATACAGTGTGTGTAGAGCCAGGGTTTGTTAAGCCAGGTACCACCCGATTGTTAATGGGGCCGTAACTTCAATTATTCAACGGTCGATATTACATTGAGGTTTGATAATAATCTCGTATAATTATGCTGGATTATATCCAAGGAGATAGATTATGCAATCAAAACCGGTATTTTACCTAGTTCATATCCATACACCCAAGATGGATTATTATGATCTTCGAGATTCGCTTGAAAACGCCCAAGAAGAAGTGTTTCAACATGCACAAGGAAATTGGTTAACTCAATTTCCTGGAGAGGATAGACCGAGTTCTAAAACCGAGGTTGTTGAACGATATTATCAAGCAGCAAGTAACAGTGTTTATGTCCACGTAATAGATATCGAATCCGAGGGAAATTGGGTTATGGAGGGTATATATCAATCCAGTCTAGTTTCATAAACTAATAATTAAAAAATTTGATGGGATTAGGAACTCATTTGTACCTTTGCAATAGATCAAATCTCTGAAACCGGAACCCACCCATAATCGAACAGATAATAATCAGCTCGATTGGCAGGATTCCGTATTGGATATATTTTTACCTTGTCTGTTTCAACTTGTTCAACCACATAAAGCCAATAGCTATCTCCTAATTCTCGTGCTGTTTCAAACTCCGTCTTGGTCATCTGGGCCGGATTTTGACTATCCCATATACCAGAAAACGTTTTTACTTCGACGTAGCGAACACGGCCAAGTTTATCAATGGACTTGATATCATATCCAGGGTGATGTACCTGAACCGTCTCCATATCTATTGGTGCACGATCACTTTCATGTTCAAAAGCCATAACTTTTTTAACGCCAAGTTGGCCGATTTTTGTTCTCCGAATTACTACTTCCTCAGATTGGGTCTTTGTTGTAGTAGCATCCTCTTGATAAACGTAAGATACCAATCTTGATGTCTTTCGCTTTTCCGGCTTAGATGGAGTTTCCGGAATATCTTTTACTTGTTGGGGTATCCCTGGTGGCTGATTACCTTCGCCTGTAGCTTTTTCCCTGGCATCATCTTTTTCAGTCTCATCTTTGGTTTCATGAGAGATTCCTGGCTCTATTGGGGCATCACCTGGATGTACTGTGGAGCTCTCGGGTGTATGCGTGGATGCAGCCTGAACTCGTGGATACCCATACTCGTCCAATGTCGCATTTGCATCCTCCCAAGATTGCGAGAATATCTCTTTAAGTTCCATTCCCAGGCTACTCAACTCTCCAGATGGATGCAGAATATAGGCAATCTCACGTGCAATCCCTTTCCAAGGATATTGGCTATCCTCTGCAAAAAAGTAAAGGATTCCATCCAGATGTATTGCTTCTACCGTCTCAAGTTGTGAGCGTTCCTGTCGACCAAATCCTGTAAACACACGAACAATATCAATCTGATCAGCTTTGAAAAAGTTAAGATTTTCTAGGCTTTCCAGATCAAAATCTGTAACCCCTTTTGAGCGATGAGCCTCAATGACGCGCTGGATCAGCAACCGGCGTGATATGACATGATCCTTCATGGTCGGATTTTCACTTGAGTTTACACATTGGTGAATCTCGGTTGCAATCGCCTTGCTCAAGCGCTGCACCCCGGCTGCCTCCATGGCTGGCCAGGCGCCTTCTACCCTTGCAGTCAGACTATTCTTGATGAGTTTGAATTTTGATCCCCATCCTGGGCGATCCTCAAAGAATAAATGCAGTGGTGGTTCCAAGATATGTCTCGAGTTTGGAACCGTCTTTTTGTTTCCCAATAGTCTCTTGATTTCTTGTACTTTGATTTCACCAGATTCCAAAGCGCTGCTCAACAATTGCCAACATTTGATAATAATTTCTTCAACATCAGGACGATCTACAAGAGGCAGATTAGATTTACCGAAGTCATCGGAGATTTCAATCAAAACACTGATTGCATCATGGGCATCTGGTTTTGATTTAACATCAATCTGATCTAACAAATCTTTGAAGCGCCCAAAGTCAGGTCCTAATCGATAGCGATAATATCCAAAAGGATGTTGTTCCCAAAATACCTGATCTGGTCGGAAGTATATTTCGGCGCCTGATGGTAACATCAGAAAGAGACAAGCTTTTCCACGCAATTTACGAATTGCTGGATCGCCTGAATTGCGGTTAAGAAACACATAAATTTCCTGTGTGATCGGTTTCCCCTTTTCGCTCGAAAACAATAAGTGTTTGACAACTTGTTCAGTGGTTGGTTCACTTTTAATCCCTAAGAAACGAATAAGGTCACTGCCCTTTTGTTGAACCAGTCTGTCAATTTTTAGAAAATTTCGGCTCATTGGGAGTTACCGTGATTCGGGCACATATGGTGGTCGGCCTGCGAACAGGCGATAGCCTTCCAGATCAAGGAAGATACGTTGGAAAAGATGCTTCAGGTTGAACAATCCATAGCAACGCCGCTTGAGCACCTTGAGTTTGTTGTTGAAGCCTTCGACAAAGCCGCTATTGTCTCGATTGACGAAGTAGTTGATGATTTCCTGCCACCAGCGAGCCAGGGTATCGATAAACTTGTCAAAGCAGCGCAACTCACTTTTTGCAACCCGTTTGATCCAGGTCCGGATTTTGCGTTTGGCGGATGTTGGGGAGACTTGCTGGTCAAAAATGGCGGTCAATTGCTGCTGCAAAGCATAGGCCTGCTTTAGTTTGGACGAGTGGCGGAAGAGAAGTCTCAGGGTACGCCTTTCTTCAGAATTCAGCTCAACAGGCTTTTTGCGCAAGGCCCACATGCTGCCCTTCAATTGCTGGTATTGTGTGGTTGGAAGCTCCTGCTTCAGTCGTCCCAGTTCTTGCTTGCGCAAATCATCCAGGCCGTCCCGGTAAGCCCTAGCGACATGGAAACGATCAATCACGATGCGCACAGGTTTGAGTTCTTCCCGCACCGCTTCCGTAAAGCCTTCGTACATATCACAACAAACCGTATGGATGGTCTGCTGCAAACGCTCTGGGATCGAACGCAGGAATTCGATCACCGTATCCTTTTGTCGATCTGGCAATACTGCCAGGATCACCACTCGATCTTCTGCCAAACGTGCTTATTGCAACGATGAACCACTGTGCTGATAGCTATTTTCGATCTTTCTAATCGCTGTTAATTCCTCATTTCCAGGTAGTCGGTATTTCCCATTAACAATGCCAACAAGCCTGAACCAGCCCTCATTGACATTCAATACGATCCTATCTACCACTGTCTTTATGATTTTCTGCTTACCTGAAAAAGATTTATCTATAACCAAATTGGATTTGATTGCGGTCTCGGCTATTTTGAGTATGAGCCTCTTTCTATTTTCAAACTTCTCTAGTGTCATGATCTGGGACTGAAGATTGTCCAATTCGGCCTGCAGATGCAATCTGCTATCCCTCAACAGCTTACTTCTTTCGGCATATTCGTATTCATCAACCGCCCCAAACTGATACGCTTCGTACATTTTCTCATCTTCAACTCGCTTTGCCATTATCTGTGTCTCCAAGAACGCAATCTGTGGTTTGAGGTGGTCATTTTGATCGCTGGAATATTCTCTTTCAAGTGCGTCGATTAGTACGCTGGGATCGAGAAACACTTGACAAACAACAGACCAGATGGCATTGTCCAGTGTGACAGATGAAATTTGTGACTGATTGCAGCCTATCTCGCGGACAACTTGAGGCGACCTGGCCGATTTTGCAGCGCAACGGTAATAACTCAAATGCCAAGCCTGCCCTTTTTTCCCATGCTTGACTTTCCTCCCACCTACATAGGTATAGCTACATGTAGCACATTTTACCAATCCTGTGAGAAGGTAAGGTTCTTTTGGATTCCGCCTTCCCATCTGAGTATTTTTATCTAAAACACGATTGGCTTTCTCCCACAACTCGCCATTAACAATGGGCGGCGCTGGGATGACAATCCATTCTCCCTGGGGGCGTTGCACCTTTCTTAGTACGAATCTTGACGGATTTTTTATCAAGCCATTATCGGATTGGATAGGGATCTTCATATGCTGCCAGCGATGGGCAATAAATTCGCCCTTGTATACCGGATTACGGATGATCAATACTAAAAGCTTCGGCTCCCAATGGGCCATTCTCTTGGGCGTTGGAAAGATCTGTTCCAATCTAGCAGCCAAGCTACGCAGGGAGCTACTTTCGCTAGCAACCTGCTCAAAAATAATTCGTACTACGCCTGCTTCCTGACCATTGATCGCATAGTGAGTATCTTTCTTGGATGTTTCCCCCTCCCTGCCTCGGGAATCCACGAGAACATAGCCATAGGCCGGCGTTCTGGCAGTGATTCTTCCATCTTTCGCCTTGAAAATGTTACCTTCAGACATCCTCTGTTTTTCCTGTTCCATGCCCTCCTGGCTAATTATTCCCATGATGTCGGCCTCGATGCGTGATGAGAATGATTTCCAAAAAATGACCTCAAGACCATATTCCTTCATTTCCCCAATTAGAAAACCTTGATGCCAGGTGGCATTACGCGACAACCTATCAAGAGATTCAATGATGACAGCATTGGCTCGCCTTTCGATAAATTTGTACTCCTTTCGCAGTCGCGACAGCTCAGGGCGATCCTTGAATTCAAATCCCGTATGATCGTCTGCGAAGACAAGATTCCAAGGAACTTTGTACCCCTTCTCCACCGCCACATCATGGATATGCTGGATTTGCCTCGGAAGCCCTGAAGAGCCTTCGCCTGCCTGTCCCGAGGATGAAACGCGCAGGTAGCAATAGGCTAACCGACCATGCTGGTCACCGATGAAACCATCCATTGCCAGTGTGTCGAACATATCCTTGTAATATTCTGGGTTAGCCAGATAATTTTCCTTTCACGAGAATGCGTAAAGTTGTTAAATAATATAGGATTATTTTAGAACATTTATTCTAGACAGTCAATATCGGTTTTTTATAACCAAGTGGTATAGAAACGTTGGATAGATATCCGGTGATTCTTTGATACAATATAAATATGGATAAGTGAAGAACCGCTCGACTAAATCAGTGACTTATCCACAACCTGGGGTTCGATCAGCTAAAAACGATTAAAAGAAGAAAGCAAATTATCAGCTTGACCGTGTCAAGGCAGCAGGAATTAAAACGAAGAATACGAGTCACCGTTGTCAAGCCCTGCACCTGTTCCTTAGGCACAGTATCCAAGTACCAGAAGCGCATCTCCGGCCCTCTGCTCGACCGCATCGACATCCACATTGAAGTGCCGCGCGTCGAATACGATAAGCTCAGCGACCGGCGCCAGGGCGAGTCTTCTGCAGCCATCCAAAAGCGCGTGGAAGCCGCCCGCCAAAGACAGCGCGACCGTTTTGCCGCAGCGGCACAGCAGGATGCTCAAGACTCCGGTAAAACATCCTTATCTGCCATGCCCATCCAATCGAACGCGGATATGCGCCCGGCAGAAGTGCGCAAGTTCTGCGACCTGGATGATACCAGCCGCTCGTTGATGAAGACCGCCATGAGCCAGCTCCAGCTCTCGGCGCGTGCCTACCACCGCATCTTGAAGCTGGCACGCACCATCGCCGACCTGGCAGGCAGTGAAGCGATCCAGCCCGCCCACCTGGCGGAGGCCCTGCAGTACAGACCGAAGGTGATGTTGGAGTAAAAAATTGTTATAATAAACAATCGGAGGCTGTGATGTCAGAAATTGTTTTTCTTGTTGAAGAGGCTCCTGAGGGCGGTTTTATTGCCAGGGCTTTAGGTTACTCGATTTATACCGAAGCGGATAGTTGGGATGCGCTCAAAATCGCCATCCAGGATGCCATTACCTGTCACTTCGATGAAGGACTAAAACCAAAAGTAGTTCGCCTGCACTACCTGAAGGAAGAGGTGATTGCAACATGAGGCTTCCCAGGGACGTTAGTGGAATTGAACTTGCGAAAAAGCTTGAAGTTTATGGCTACCGTGTCACTCGACAAACCGGTAGCCATTTACGTCTTACAACCTTTGTGAAAGGTGAGCACCATATTACTGTCCCACAACATCAGGATTTAAGGGTGGGAACACTAAATGCAATTCTAAATGATGTGGCCGACCATTTTGATATCTCTCGCGAAGAGCTTATCACCAACCTGTTTGAAAAATAAGCACTTGCAAGAATATCCTAATCAAACTTGGATCAGGACAGACATGATACGACTATGGCCTTTGCCTGTGCAGCAGCCGTGGTTTGAGGAAATGAAGTAGCTGTGTATTCGGAATAATGGGATAATATACTCAATGAAAATCACAGGAGATGCTATTATGCTGCTTGACAAAAGACAGTCAGTTTTTATCGTAATAGTGTTGGTGATGACGGGATTATTAGCATCTTGTCAGCCGACGCCACCCTTGGCAACATTGTCTGCGCCAGGCATTAGTGTGGAGATTTCGGACGATCTCTGCCCAAGTGTTATCGTGCAAGTTGGTCAACAAGTAACTTGGACTAATCAAGGCAGTCAAGAACACATTGTTCGAGACAAAGCTGTTGAAGAAAAGAGTCAATTCAACTCAGGAATATTGAAACCTGGTGACAATTTTGCGTTTACCTTTTTGCAGCCCGCTAGTTACACTTATGATTGTTCGGCGGATGGCGTCTTGACGGGAACCATTACAGTCGAACCATGAACTTAGTTCTCTGTCGGCTTGTTCTAAGGCAATTGTGGAATAAGGTTGCCAATTCAAACGCCGCCCAACACAGCGTGCACCTGGCTGGCGGGATTCTGCGACGTTTTCAGGCGGTTAGTGTGACTTGAGAAGGTCAATGAAGAAGCTAAGGTCTTTTGTACCGCATATGGACATCGTTGGCCTCCACGACGCCGTCGTGCAGGAAAGCAAGCAGCACGTCCAGGCAGTTATCAAGAATACCGGCTTCGAGTATCTTCGCCAGTGCATCGTCGTGAACCTGGCGGAAGCACTGCAGTACAGACCTAAAGTGATGCTGGAGTAAATGAAAAGTTAATTTATTGTTATAATCAACAGTAAGAGGCGGCTATGGCTGAAAACGTTTTCCTTGTGGAAGAAGCGCCTGAAGGTGGCTTCACAGCCAAAGCTTTGGACAACTCAATTTACACAGAAGCCGACATTTGGGATGAGCTCAAAGCCGCCATCCAGGATGCTATCTCCTGCCATTTCGAAGAAAGGCAATAACCTGAGTGGCAAGTTCGTTGTTATAGAGGAGTAACGGGTGATTCAATTAATCGCTGAAAGAGCACGCCCTGACCAAATCCAATCTATGTCTGAGGAATATGGCGGAATGATTAAGATCGCAGTCGATATCCGCCAAGTCATTCTTTCCGGTGGAGGAGAAATGCATGCCGATTGTGAGCAGATGCTCCTCGAAAATGGCAGCGAGCAAGATGATATCTGGGGAGCGAATTGGTATCCAGCAGATCAACGTCTGGAGTTTGAAGCCCTTATCAATATCCGCCCTAACATGGGTAACCGTAGTTTGTTGATCCAAAGTGAAGCGATTCGGCAAAAAGTCGAGGGCATTACTCGCGCTTTATTGGGAGATGTGCAATGAAAAATAAAGATCGCAAACGAGAACGCTTCCTGGGCGATCCATTACCAGTCAGACTAGGCGGTCTGGCGGCAAATTTAGCAAGGGTCGCTTCCTCAGCCCGGCATGCAACCGGCGCCACAAGCGTTGCCATGATGCTCGAGGAAAGCCAGTACTACATCGAGTGGTCTGCCGCTGAAACAGAGCCGGAGATTGCCAGTGAGTTGGTCGATATTCAGCGCATGGTGGCTCTGTGGCGGCGTGCCTGGCCCGAAGCACAGCGCAGCCGAATTCAATGCATATTGCTCTCCGTGCAAGCCAAGAAATGGTCAGATCAGGTGCTAAATTTCTCAGGGTTATTGCAGGAGAAGTGAACCACCGCGATGGTTCTTATCTGTCAAATCCGATTCCAGTTTTCACAAGCCTAGCAGCCGTGGTTTGAAGATTGGCGGCAAGATAAGCCTAACTTTATAGACGCATAATGTTCTTCTTTGGAATATCCAAGTTACCCCAAGTCCATCAACGAGATCAGGAAAAACCGTCCGCTTTTGGGAGTGTACGTCCAAGTCCTTATGTGGTATACCATGAAGACAGCTTACTGACATTATGGCTACTCTTTGATCATAGCCTGGCAAAATATATAATTTCCTAAAATAGGTGCTACTGTCGATACTGCTATACCTCCTAGGGGCTTCCAACCTTGCTTTATCAGCTCTGCTATTTTCCTGATAAGTTCTTCAAGATTGTGTTCCTCGACCACTGTATATTCCATATCTCCTCCTATTCCTTCCTGGCCTTCCTTGTCAGAAGACTTTATCCCTCGTGCTCTTGAGCTCACCCAGAGCCATCTGGAGAGCCAGCTCCAAGAAACGCGATCGTGACCAACAGGATCAGCGATATATGTAAAGTTAGCTTTTACCATTCAGGAACACTCCTCCCTGGTAAAACACAAGCGACGACTTATATTCTTATTGTATAGATAAAATTTTTGAAATACAAGTGCCAGTTGCCTCCCAATGTATCCTGAAATAGGTAAGCAAATTTTCAGATTGGCCCAAGTTACTCGGCCACCAACTTCGGGATAATTACCTAATACAGCCACATTTATCAGGTTTCTCGTTCACTCAATGGCCTGTGCAAACAGCGAGTTCTGACAAGGTCAATGAAAAAGTCAAGGTCTTTCTTGCCGCGCTTGGACATCGTTGGCCTCCCCGACGCCGCTGTGCAGGAAAGCAAGCAGCACGTCCAGGCAGTTATCTAGAATACCGGCTTCGAGTATCTTCGCCAGTGCATCGCTGCGCTGCCCATCCAGCGGTGGACGCCGTCTCCAGGGGCATAGGTCCCTTGCTGATAAACAGCGTATTGCCCGTCAGTGCGCCGGATCTCATACCAGCGCATACCTGCTACACCGGGAAGCGCCTCCACCGATTGGCTGGTCACAAGAGCCTCGTACTTACCCATATTTCGATAAGCCAACCGCCAGGTGGGCCGCTGCCGGTAGGAGAGGATATCGAGATATTGCGTAGGATTGGTGATGCCCGGCTGCGGTAAGCAGTCACGCGAAGTCGGAGCACAAGGGAAGATAGAGTCAAATGAAGCGACGGGTAACTGCGCTGCAAGCTTAAAGGATGCGACAGGCTTGGAGTTCCACTGCACGCTCAGATCGAAGATATTCAGGGCATCGAAGGGAGCGCCATAGGGTCCATTATCATCCATGGTGCCAACGATTGGCGCAGCGATGCGGTCGATCGGCCGGCGCGTACCGTCAACATCCACGGGGAGCAAGCCATCACCCATCAAGTAGATCGGAACAACGTCCGAGTCGAGGAAGAACTGCACTGCGCGAGCCTTTGGATTGCCAGCAAGCATTTTATTCTTTTCCAAGGCATAGACACTGATCCCATATTCAACCGTCGGGCCGAAATCGCGCGAAGTCAGAATATATGAATCCGTCCAAACCCCATACTTGGGATAATCCGGGAAGAATGCGCCCGAGGTAAAAGCATAGCGGTAATAGGCACCGGTTGGGTCGCCGGTTTGGGAGATCGCCACGCAGTTATAATAAACCGGGCCACGGGTGGTGAATTGAGAAAGGATCCAGCGATCCTCCAACTGATCATAAATCACGATTGGGTCGCCGGAGGGATCGGTACAATCCTCCACAGCAAAACCTGCCCAAAGCGAACCGGTGTCGAGCGGTCCCAACAGCAGGTTGCCCTGCTTGTCGTAGACCGCATATGCAAGGTTGACCATCTCAACGTAGTGGTTCGGACCGACATCACCGACCGGATCCGGCGGGTTGACGCGGAAACCAAAAATATTGAAATTATCCTGGTTGCTGATACCTTCGAAGGTGAGCAGTGGTGCAGAAATCATTGCTGCTGAGGCAGTTACCGATTCGGTCGAAGCCCGCAATGCAAGCTCGGCACCAACCGCGCCATCACCCGAGAAACCCGAATCAAACACTTCGGGACCACGATCTGGGCGGACATCGACCGGTTCAACGGAAGGATCATCTGCCATTCTGGCTGCACTGGGCACTGCCAGGTCTCTTAAAGCCAGAGATACATCAAATGCTTTGGCAGTGGTAAATTTTGGTTTTGGAGCTTTGAAAGCCTGGGCAGGGGAAGCCGTCACCGATTCAACACCAGCAGGAATTACGCCGATCATCAACGCAAGTATGACCAGCGCTGAGAACAGGGTAATGCTTTTATTCTAATTGTCTCCTCAATTGGCGAAAAAGGAATTGAATATGATCTAAATTATGGGTAAAAAAACTAAAGTTGGTTATAGTCTAGTCCGGCATCCCACCTCCTTTCCGATACTTAAGAAACTATGCAGAGATCGATAACCACCCTGGT
Source organism: uncultured Chloroflexia bacterium (assembly GCA_963754615.1). GTDB lineage: Bacteria > Chloroflexota > Anaerolineae > Anaerolineales > UBA4823 > CAVVUF01. Next base: position 216,973 of record CAVWGW010000007.1, read on the forward strand.
AACTTGCTCATGATTTCAGCTTGCCTCACTCAAAATGAAATTTCATGCGTAAACTCATTATATACTAATTTGATAAAAATAGACAGGTTTAAAGGAATGTTCCTAAAACGATCAACTATATTTAATACGTGGTAAACACTATGTTCTGAGAAGCTGTAAATATCTTTCGCATCCCTTAGCCCTCTGTTTTTCTGGTTATTGATGATCACCCAATGATATACTCTATCAATACTTAGCATTGATCGATGCCTCTATAAAAGGTACCGCATGGAATCCTTAGAATTCAACCTCCAACCCATCTTACCATCGCCGCTGCCTCTGACGAAATTATGGATCTACACCAATTATGATTGCAACCTGCGCTGCAAGTACTGCCTGGCTGAATCCAGCCCAAAGGCAAGCAGGCGGGCGCTCGGGCTGGAAACCATCATGAGATTAATTGATGAGGCTGCAGAATTGGGCTTCGAGCACGTCTATTTCTCCGGAGGCGAGCCTTTTATTTTGGAAGAAATTTTCGAGATCCTCGATTATGCGTCGAAGAGAATGCCAACGAGTGTATTGACCAACGCCATGCTGCTGAGGGGCAAACGGTTGGCGCGGCTGCGGGCGATCCAGAATGAAAACCTGATTATCCAGGTAAGCTTGGATGGAAGCCGACCAGAGCAGCACGATCCCTACCGCGGGTCTGGAAGCTGGGCAAAGACTGTCGAAGGGCTGCAAAACCTTCTGGGGCTGCGTTTCAGAGTTCATCTCTCCACAACAGAAACACCAGCGAATTCCGCCCATCTCGCTGAGATTTGCGCCTTCCATCAAGCCCTGAGCATACCTGAAGAAGACCATATCATCCGCCCAATCGCAAAGCGGGGGTTCTCGCTAGAAGGGCTGGAATTCTGCAAAGAAACCCTCCAGCCAGAAGTGACGGTTAACCAGGAGGGTGTTTACTGGCATCCATTGTCGACGGACCCGGACATGAAAGTGCGTTCAACCATCTTTCCGCTTGCCGAAGCCGTCAGCCAGATCCAGGCGGAGTTAGAAGCCATCCGCCAGGCAAGCCAGGAAGGGCTTAACGAATTCAAGTGAAGTAAATAGCTTCGGACCCGTTGGGTTCTGAACTCAGAAAACCATCCCACCCCATTGCGCGAAAAGCTTTCGAGTATGAATAAGCCGGTCAGAAGGCAAGCTGGTGAGGTCATTTTGCAGCTGCCGGAGATCGGCGATTGCATCCACATCATACCATTCAGATGTCACCCCAACACTCAGGCCTAAAGCCTCAGCTCTTTCGAGCGTTTGTGCAAATACCTGCCCAGTGCTCCAGGCAATTCCCTGGAAGATGCCCAGATGAGGGCGCTGCATGCCAACCAGGTAATAGCCTCCATCCTGCGCAGGGCCTAACACTATTTCACTATCTCCTAATAACTTCACAGCCTGCAAAAAGTGATCCGGTGGTAGAGAAGGACCATCGGCGTTCAAGGCAAATACCTTCCTCCAGCCCGTTCCCAGCAAAAATTGGAATGCTTGTGAAAGACATGCGCCAATATCTTTGCCTTCGATGGGCAGCAAGAGAGTATGCGGAGGCGTAATGCGGCTGAAGTAGTGCGGCGATCTGGGAGGAGAAATCACCAAGGCCAAGGTGACTGGCAGGCTGCTTACCAACGCAATGGTATCTCGCAGCAAGGCTTCATATAGAATGGCCGCCTGCTCAAGAGTCGAAGGGTGGGGATAGGCGGGTCTTGGTGCGGCCCACCTGGGGCTGCTTGGCCATGATGACACATAAAGTATCCTTCATATCACTCCCCGTAGTGCATAACGCAGAATTGTACTAATTATGTAATAAGCTGCCAGGATAGTCCCCTTGAAAGTTCCGCTGATTTTTGATCTCCCCGCCCGGCGAGGGTGATAAGCAACCTGCACCTCTCGAACACGCCAGCCGCTTTGAGCAGCCTTGACGATCATTTCGGTGGGCCAGCCATAGGTCATCTCGACCATACCCAGACCGAGCAAAACCTCACGACGCACGGCGCGGAATGGGCTGAGATCTGAAAGCGGCAAGTGGTAAAGGAGGTAGATCAGGCAGGCAGCCAACCCATTGCCAAACCGCTGATGCCAGGGCATTGCGCCAGGGTCGCTCAACCTGCTCAGGCGCCCCCCCAGCACCATCTCAGCCTGCCCCTCCAGGATCGGTGATACCAATTTTGGAAGATAGCGCGGGTCATCTGCTCCATCCCCATCCATGAAAACCACAATTTCCCCCTGGGCAGCAGCCAACCCAGCCGCACAAGCCCATCCATATCCCTTCCGAGGTTCACCGATCACTCTGGCTCCTGCAGATAGGGCAATTTCCACAGTGCCGTCCTGCGAACCGCCATCTACCACCAGAATCTCGGTTGGATAATCGCCCGGAATACTCGCCAGGACTTCAGCAATGTTTTCAGCCTCGTTGAAGGTCGGAATAATGACACTCACCAGAACCTGATCGATTTGCATAACGAAATTATAATCAACACGTACCTTATTGATAATTCCACATCCGAAAAAGGACCTCAAAAAGTGCACCAAGGTCGCTCTGCCATACCAGATGAACAGCCAACTGCCTGCCAGAGGGCGTTTTTCCACCTGCGGATCGAAAAGCTGTGGAGCCTCATCGTGCTGGTCTGCCTGGTAGCTGGCCCGCTTGTCTTTGGACCCAGGTCAGTGTGCGAAACGCTGGGGACAGATTTTCGCGGGTATTATGCCTCCGCCCAAATTGCTCTGCAGCATGGTTTTTCAAGCGTATACGATCAGGAGCTCCAAAACGCCTATCAAGCAGCCTTGCCTTTGCGCTGTCTGGATAGTTCCTTAATCCAGCCGAGGCTGAAGGTATCCATGCCTTATCTGCCGGTCTTCGTGATTCTCTTCCTGCCCTTCTCCCTGTTCGGGTTCACGAACAGCTACCTGATCTTCAGCGCCCTCAACCTGGTTATCCTGGCCGTTTACCTCTTACGATTCTCAAAGGCTTTCAGGATAACCCCGAGTTTCTTTGAGCTGTTCGCCTGGTCAGCCTGCCTGCCTGCTATCTCTAACCTGGGCCTGGGGCAAAGCAACGTGTTCCTGATGATCTGCCTGGGAGAGTTTAGCCTGGCATTTTTAAATGAGAAACCACGCAGAAGCGGTTTATGGCTGGCAGGGATGCTCATCAAACCGCTGTCTTTGATCATGCTGCTGCCTGGCCTGATCCTTCAGAAACGCTGGAGAGTCCTGATCGGTTTTCTGGCAGGTGGTTTGATGATCATGTTGAGCTCACTTCTCCTGGCAGGCACGGATGGCGTACATGCCTCATTGGAGCTGGCCAGGCGCTTTGGAGGACCGTTGATCCAGACCGGACCAGCTATGATGAACTGGCGCGCCCTGGCTCTCAACCTGGAGACATTTTTTCCTGAATGGGTATCGTGGGGTATCGCAGTGCTGGGCATGTTGATCATGTCGCTCGGCACTCTCAAGTTATGGTGCCAAAAAAGCCAACAAAACGAAACTGCTTTTCTTCTACTGATGTTGGCAAGCTTGACAGCAACTTTTACCATCTCCTGGCATTCCCATTTTTACATGTTGGTACTTTTAATCCCCATCTTGCTTGTTCTCAATCATCAGAAACAGTTGCCACCCTTGCTCCTGGCAGCCTGGTTCTTCGGGCCAGTAGGGTTGCTCCTATTGTTTTTTTTCATCCAGCCCATATTGGCGGCCAATATTCTGGGGTTGGGATACCTGGGCTTAAATGTTATCTTATTTACCTGGGCAATCAGGCAGTTTGGGATCGAAGTCTAAAAAAACCGCTGATCTGGAAAGGTTATAATCGGGTATAAACAATATTTTTCGAAATTAATGAAAAGGACAGGAATTTGAGATGCAGACAACTCCATTATTCGGACCTTATGGCAGCGCGGCGATAGAATTTATAGCCAAATTCTCGGAATACGGCGCCAACGCCTGCTGGTTTCATGGCTTCGATTCAGCAGCCTTCGAGGCCTGTCAAAAACACGCCATTTCAGCGTGTGTGGAATTCAAAACCTTCCGTGCTGATTTTACCGTCCATCCAGAGCTGATCCCAACCGGGTTGGATGGAAAACCGATCCGATATGGCGAGCTGGTGCAGGGTGTTTGCCTATCCCAAAAAGAATTCCTGGAAGAGACCGAGGCCTCCCTCCTTTCGGGTTTGCAGGTTTTCCGACCGGCAGGTATCTGGCTCGATTACCTGACCTATGCAGGCTGGTTCGAAACCCCCAAGCCCGATCTGCAAGACAACTGCTTTTGTGCGGACTGCATTGCTGAATTTTGTGACGCAACCGGCGTGGATGCAGTCACACCCGAGCAGATTATGCGCACAGCCTCAGAACAATGGATGAGACATAAGTGTGAGCGGATCGCCGGATTTGCCCGACACTATGCCGGGATCATCCGGTCCCACCTGCCGGAATGCATCATCGGTGCTTATATGTGCCCCTGGACACCCGAAGAGTTCGACGGTGCAACCAAGCGGATCTTTGGACAGGATTATAGTTTATTGGCGGAGGTAATCGACGTGTTCACTCCCTTGATCTACTGCGCCAAGAGCGGGCGCCTCCCTACCTGGGGAAGGGAATTTCTGATGAGTGCACCACAATTTATCCCCCAAAACCGAGAGGTGCAGCTCATCCTGGATATGCTGGATTTTCCAGGCAGCCTGCTTGAGGTGGCTGAATCACCTCTGCCGTCCTGGGGAGTGCAGCTTTTCGGAGGCGCCAGTGTCTTCCGGGAGCAAAAACATGGAGAGGTTTTTGCTCAGGCAGTCGAGCGCATCCGGAATAGATCGACGATTACATGATCCCATTCATCTCCTGCGGGATGTTGATTCAGGCAGACTGAAGCGAGTTTTCTTCGCTCAGGCTAAGCTGGGAAAACCATCTCTTGAGCGCCGAAGAACGGTGAGATAAGGCTGTCAATCCCACATTCTCCATAAGCGATCTTGAAAAAGCCCTCTTCACCCCAGGATGTGCCCCAGGAATTCTTACAGATCCAGCAGCCTTCCGACTGGGAATAACCGACGACCAGGATGCAGTGCCCACCGGCTCGAACACCCGTCACATGTTGATACACGCCCCCACCATACGAGAAGAAATCATCGTAAACGGTCATACAGGCGACCATCGGCCCGTGATGAGTCAGGTAATCCTTACGGTAGGCATCGAAGACGTTCCAGCTGGTATTTCTGAAGCGATAGATATGGCTGGCCCGGTCCGGAGCAGGCTTGCATTGAGGTCCGCCATTGGAGAAAGCCGCAGCATAAGGGAAGCGGGCCTCGTCACAGACGCCGCGGTTTTTCACGGACAAGAGTGCCGCTAAAGGATACCAACCAGCGCAGCTCGCGCCATGACTGGAACAGAAATGGAGGTCGGCCTCAGACAGATCGAGCAGGACATTTCTCTCGATCAGGCCCATGGATTCGAGCAAGCCAACCGTACCAAAAGAAACGCAGGATCCACAGGTTCCCTGATCCTTTACCGGAGATACTTTTCCACCGTTCTTGGTGCGCCAATCTACCTCAGGATCAAAGACAGGCAGGAGACCCCGCTCTGCTGCAGCTTCAGTCTTGGCTTTCCGTTGAAACTCTTTATCAGGCACGACTCCCATCAAGGCTTTCTTTTGAGCCATCGTCAGGTAGCTTTGCGGCGTCTGGTGAGCCTCCCAGTGGGCATTCTTTTCAGATAACTCCCTCTTTAAGCTCTCATTCTTTTTTTCGGCCTGAGCCTTTTTCGACGGTGTAACACGCGTTAAATCGATTGAATTTGAGGGTGTTGCAGGCATGTTTCCTCCATTTCTTTTATTGAACAACCTGGATCAAGAATACTTTGGTTTTGATTGAGCTCGTTTCCCATCTGCGTTTTAACTCGAATTCGATGGAAAAATTTCCGGATTGGTGGGCAATGAGGACAAACCTTTGAGTAGAAGGCCCACCGATTTCCTTTGAGATGGAAACCACAGCATGACTAATAATTTCAAGCTCCTCCGCCTGATGGGACACTTCCCACATATATCCTGCGCCGGGTATGGCTTCTAGATCGATCGAAAACTCCTTACCAACCGGCAAAACTAGTGCAACATTTTCTTCGCTCATATCCTAAGCCTTTTCTAAGAAGGTAAATTAGAGTTTCTTCCAGCCCTCACGCAGCACGCGCAAGCCATTTCCGCCCCAAATCTTCACCATCATCTCCCTGGTGAACCCCTCAGCCAGCAAATGCTGAGTCAGGCGCGGCAGCTCGGAGGCATCTTTCAAATTATCGGGGGTACCGGTGAAACCATCGAAATCACTGCCGATGCCTCCGACAAATTTTTCCGGGTAGACCACCGGTCAGCAAGATTAATTCAGACATATTTTGTCTATTATAACCGTGATTGCTAAAAACGACATGAAAATCACTCACCCATCTGCTGGAATTCGTGAACCAGGAAGAAGTAACCTTAGCCATTTGCTCGTTCCCCTGTATAATAAACTTACTGAACCAGGAGGTTACCCCATGGCAAATCTGATGCGCTGTATTTACTGCGGCTTGCTTCAAGACGAGCCCCCCGGTGTGAAAGAATGCTCACGCTGCGGAGGCGAGCTGGCTTTCGAAACTCAAGTCCCTGGCGCCCAACCTGGGGCTTACCTGTTTGCCCAAATGGAACTCGATCAGGTAAAAGCGCCGGCGGGTAGGAATATCGACCGGTACCTGATCGTTACGCTGCGCACACCCGATAAGGTGCCACCAGAGCAAGCAGCTCCCACACTCACCGGGAGGCCTCCCCTGAACTTCAGCGCGGTGCTGGATATCTCCGGCTCGATGCAGGGGGAAAAGCTCCACCAGGCTAAAGAAGCTGTGCGCCTGGCTTTGCGCACCTTGCACGACGGGGATATATTCTCGCTGGTCACCTTTTCGAATGACGTGCGCTGTGTATTAGAGCCATCCACTGTAGACGATACCCTCCGCAAAAAGACCGAAAGCGCTCTCCAAGAGATCACCGCCACCGGCATGACGGCTCTGGACGGCGGGTTGGAATTAGGAATTACCAAGGCTGGGCAAAAATCACTCCAAAACAATTTGGTCTTGCTGTTGAGCGATGGGCAGGCAAACGTTGGTGAGACCGACCTGGAAAAGATCGGCAAGCGCAGCCATGCAGCCCGGCAGCAGGGGTTGACTCTTTCTACACTAGGAGTAGGAGCCGACTACAACGAAGCACTGATGGCTGAGATTGCCATCCAAGGTGGCGGACGTTATTACCATATCCAGTCTGCCCCTCAAATCGCCGCCTATCTCACCGGCGAGCTGGGCGAAGCTGCCAACTTGGCTGCTCGCAACACAAAATTGGCGATCAACCTTCCCCCTGGCGGGATGCTGATGCCGCTTTCCGCGGCTTACCCTGCCGAGATCGCTGGAACACAAGCTTCCGTCAATATCGGTGATATCCCCTGCGATGTCGAGTTGGAAATCCCTCTGCGCCTGACCCTGCTTTCCCAGCCCGCTGGAACCCGCTTGAGTCTGGATGGACAGGTGAATTTCCACTCGCCCGCCGGCAATACGCTGAGCACATCCCTCAACCGTGTGACCGTGCGCTTTGTCTCGGAGCACGAGTTCACCCTGCGCGAAGGCCTGGTGCAGCCCACCGCGGAGCGGGTGTTCAAGCACCTGCGCGCTGCGCACGTGCTCAGCACCTCTCGGATTATGGCCAGCCGCCCACAAGCAGGAGCAAAAGAGACCGAGCGCGGATTGGACGCTGTACGTGCCTATTCCGAACTGGTTGGCACGCAGGAAGCCCAGGCTTCTCTGCACGCTTTACAGAATGACCTGCGTGTGATGGCAGCCTCGCCAGCCCAGGCTAAGGCACAGGTCAATGCGGCTTTCAAGGTACAGCGCAGCACAAAAGATTTTCACAAACCAGGCAAGGGCGACTGAGAATATTTCGTACCTCCTTTCTTTAACTTTTATGGATTCACGAGGTAAAAAACCTAATCTCACTGCCTGCATCGTGCGGTCAGGTCTTCTTATCCTTTTCGCGATCACCTTGATACGAACCGCCTGGGTAAACGATGATGCATACATTACCTTACGCACCGTAGATAACTTTATCAACGGCTTTGGGGTGACCTGGAACCCGAGTGAACGTGTGCAGGTCTATACTCACCCGTTATGGATGTTGTTGCTCTCTGGTTTTTACGTGCTCACTTACGAAGCTTATTTCACAACCCTGGCGGTGAGCATCCTGCTTTCCTTGGCAGCGGCAACGATGGTCAGCCTGGCTTTTACGGATGATATATTTTCCATTTCGATAGGATTGGTCATCCTGTGCCTGTCTCCAGCCTTTGTGGAATACGCTACCTCCGGTTTGGAAAATCCCCTGACGTATGTCTTGCTGACCCTTTTTCTGATCCTTTACTTTCGCTATCAAGACCACCCCACCAATCAGCAGGTCTTTCTCCTTGGCCTCGTTGCCTCCCTGGCAATGGTCAACCGCCTGGATACCGGTCTGTTCTACTTGCCTGCCCTCGTCATGGTCTTGGTAAAACAACGCAACTGGCAATGCTTTTGGATCTTGGTTGCCAGCGCCTTCCCACTCCTGCTCTGGGAAGCCTTCTCACTGCTATATTATGGTTTCCCCTTCCCAAACACCGCCTACGCCAAGCTGAACACCGGTGTCTCGCAGAGCGATCTGTTCCGGCAAGGTTGGCTGTATTTTGGGAACCTCTACCAGTGGGATCCCCTGACGCTGTTCACCATCCTGGCAGGGATGCTCCTCGCTTTCATCGTCGGAAAAGGCGGGGAGAGAGCTATCGCTTTCGGGATCCTCCTTTCACTGCTTTATATCCTTTTTATTGGGGGGGACTTCATGAGCGGGCGTTTCTTTGCCGGGCCGCTCTTGGTAAGTGTGATCCTCCTCTTGCGCTTAATCCCCCCATTCCCAAAAGCAGTCAAATCGGCTATCCTGGTCTCAGCGCTTATCTTGGGGTTCATGGCGCATTCACCAACACAGCTGAACCTGCCAAAATCATCCGAAACAGCCATTGGACCAGAAGGAATTGCGGATGAACGCGCCTTTTATTTCAATGAGGCGGGGTTGATGAATATCGACTGGCACGCTCCCATCATCCCTGACCATCCGTGGGCACGCGACGGGCTGGCCTTGAAAGCCAGGGGCGGTGTATCTGTCGAGTACAGCATCGGTTACCTGGGCTATTTTGCCGGCCCGGGCGTGTATATTGTTGACCGATATGCACTGGCAGACCCCCTGCTCGCCAGGCTGCCCATCCCCAATCCCAACGATTGGCGCATCGGGCACTTTATCCGGGAGGTTCCCGAAGGGTATGTTGAAAGCCTTGAAACCGGCTCCAACCAGCTGGCTGACCCTGACCTGGCAGAATATTACTCAAAGCTCAAGCTGATCACCACTGGCAAGATCCTCGATCCCGAAAGGCTTAAAACGATCCTTGAAATGAACCTGGGGAAATACGACCAGCTGATCGAAAATTATTTCGCTCGCCAATCCACACCTGCCGAAAAATAATCGATTTGTGAATAACGGGATGAAAATTTTTTGTAACCTGAAGAAGATTCGGCGCGATAATTATAATCAGCCAATTCAAAAGGAGAGAATCAGATGGACAAAAACAGAAACCTTACCGCCATTATTATCGGTAGCGTCCTGATCATTATTGGTGTCCTTGCTTTGTTTGGAAATCTCTTCAACATCCTGAACATGGATGATCTATGGCCTTTGATCTTGGTGGGGGTGGGAACAGGCTTTTTCATAGCCATGGCATTGGGAGATAATAGCCGGGCGGGACTGGCAATCCCAGGCAGCATCCTGGTTATGATCGGCCTGATCCTATTCTATATGAACGCCACAGGCAACTGGGAAGCCTGGTCTTACTGCTGGGCGCTGATCATCTTTGCCGTTGGCGCAGGTGTCTGGATCAACGGCTACCGGAGCGACCAGCCCGAGCTGCGCAAGAGCGGACAAGATACAATGCGCTCTGGTTTGATCCTCTTCCTGATCTTTGCAATCATCATGGAGTTTATCTTCACGATGATTGGATTTCACCAGCAGGTAAACACCCTGGTTTGGGCAATCCTCCTTGCCATCCTCGGCCTCTTTTTATTGGTTTGGCGAATATTGCACCTTGGAAAGACTGAGGGCGAACATGTCGACTTGTTCTGGCCAATCCTGATGATCGGCGTGGGCGTCACTGCAATCTTATACGAGTTGGGGTTGATCCCCTGCCGATAACCTGTGGATGATGTTAAACCTGTGGCCACTGCTGCTGATCGTGGGTGGGGTGGGCCTCATTTTCCGCAGCCGCTCTCCCTGGGTGGGAGCGATATTGGGCATCCTGGTTGTGGCGGGCATGCTCACGATCGGCCTGGCGGGTGGGCAGTTAGGTTTGCCTTCTCGACCTGCCTGGTTTGCAGACATCGGCGCCATCCAATTTGGTGAAGAATAGCAAATCGCCGGCTCATCAGCGGCGCGGACCGCGTGGAATTAGCCGTTCCCGCCAGGCTGGAGATCATGCAAGGCTCCACAGAGGAGCTGATCGTCGTATGGGTAACCGACGACCTGCGAGCGAAGATTTCCAGCTCGGGTAATATTTACTACTACGGCAATCCCACTGTGCACCCAACTCTTACCAGCTCTGGAAAATTGATCCCTAAGGGAGATAAATAATAAATGGAAGCGGGTGTGGGAGCAGATTGGTCGCTTATAATAACAACCTAAAGTACCTTTCGGTCAAGCACATGCGCTAACGGATTCTTTTATTTCAACATCTTAATTACAAAGGAGATCGAACAATGGATTATCGAAGGTTAGGAAACTCCGGTTTAAAAGTAGCCCCCCTGTGCCTGGGCACGATGCAGTTCGGCTGGACATCCGATGAGCAAGCAGCTTTCCAGGTCATGGATGCTTACTTTGAGGCTGGCGGCAATTTCATCGACACTGCGGATATCTACTCGGCCTGGGTGGAAGGCAACCCAGGCGGGATCAGCGAAACCATCATCGGACGCTGGCTGAAGAGGAGCGGCAACCGTATTCAAATCGTGCTGGCAACCAAATTTAATGGCAAAATGTGGCCAGGTCCGAATGGTGGAGGCGTAAGCCGTGGACATGTGATGAAAGCAGTCGAAGATAGCTTGAAACGCTTACAGACAGATTACATCGATCTCTACCAGACCCACTGGCCGAATTATGACGTACCCCAAGAAGAGACCTTGCGCGCTCTGGACGACCTGGTGAAAGCCGGTAAAGTGCGCTACCTGGGCTGCTCGAATGAGCCCGCCTGGCGGCTGACCAAGGCGCTGTGGATCAGCGACAAATACAATTTGAACCGCTTCATCAGCTCACAGCCACCCTACAGCCTGGCGCGGAGGGCCGATTTCGAGCGTGAGCATGAGGCCGTCTGCCTGGACCAGGGAGTTGGCGTGATCCCTTACAGCCCGCTGCAAGGGGGCTTCTTGACCGGAAAATACCGCCGGGAGGCAACCCCAGACAGCGCGCGTGCCGAGGGGTTGAAGAAATACTTCACCGAGAGGAATTTCCAGCTCATCGATCTGCTGGAGGAGCGCGGAAAGGCTCACAACGCCAGCGTAGCGCAAATGGCCCTGGCCTGGCTGCTGCAGCGTCCGGCGATCACCTCACCCATCATCGGCGCCAACAGTGTCGAGCAATTAAAAGACATCCTGGGCAGCCTGGAAGTCAGGCTAACCCAGGAGGATGTTGGAACGATCGATCAAGCCAGCGACTGGCGCAGCAGCTAAGCTATCCCGGTCTTACTTACAGATCTCCAGGGAAACATCATCAACGTACATGGCGGTGATGCCGCCATAACCATCGTTGTAGGTGCCAACCTGGATTTTGATGCTGTAGCCAGCGTACTCCAACAGGCTGAACTCTGCGAGCGTCCAGGTCTGGGTGTTGCTGCGCTGCCAAAGCAAGGTTTCAAGTACCTGGTTTGATTGGTTGAGGATCAGCACATACTGCAAATCATCAGCCAAGGGCGCCTGACCAAACGGGCCGACCAGCATATATTCTGGCATTTTAGAAACCGGATTCAACGGGGATTCACCGCTGATCGGATAGAGATACAATTTGAGATCAGCGCGATACGCATTGTAAGGGATCGTCACCAACTGCCGCGCTGATGAATAACTGTAGCGATTATCGGCCGAGTTCACGATACCAGTGCGCATGGCCCAGGAACCACTGCGTACGCGAGCAGTTGAATAACCAGCAGTATATTCCGTGGCGGGCAATTCCCAGGCTGAAGTAGTTTCAAATCCCCCGTTTTGGATGGCATTTGAGCAAGCAGTTGGGGGAGTGGGCGTACGCGTGGGAGTACGGGTCGGGGTGCTGGTGGGAGTCTTGGTCCTGGTAAGGGTGGGCGTGTAACTAACCAAAGGGGTATTGGTTTTGGTTGGAGTGGCTGTTTGGGTCGGCGTATTGATAGGGGTGGGGGTAGCGGAAGGTAGGATTTTTAAGATCGAAGGTAAATAAGCTTTGATCGTTGGGGCTCCCCCTGCGACAATGGAAACAGATCCATTTTGAGCAGTGCCGACGAGACTTTGCCCCGTAGTGCTGCCGAAAGAATATGGCGCACTGTTCTGAGAAAAATTAACTGCTGCAGTGGTGTTGCTGGCTGGGCTTCCCGTTTTGAGCTTTATCGTGATCAAAACCCCGCTGGGTAGTGCGGTCAAAGGTGGCAATGGGTCATAAACAAAACAATCCAGCTCTCCATCAGTGTCTGTCAGATCAGGGGAACAACTTCCCACAAAGTCTGCGCCGACGTTAAGCGTGATGGCTCCGGCCAAACCGGAATCAAAGGTCAGGTAATTCTCATCATAATCGATGGAGAAGAGAACACTGGCAACATTGTTCCCATTTGCAGAAAAGCTGACCGGAATCGAGACCAGGCTGTTCATTGAGGCTGGAATTTGCAAGGGGATTGATAAGGCAGGGCCGGCAGTTCCTTCATATCGTGCACCGGCAGCAAAAGGGATAGAAAAGACCAGGACTCCTGCCGTTAAGATCAAACCTAACAACAATATATTAGAACGGATCCACTTGACTAGCATCAGACTACTCCTAAATGATATGGTTTCGAGAACCAACCAGCGTGTTAGCAGCGATACGAACCTGTATCGCTGCTAACATCAATCGGAACCTCAATAGTTTATTGAAGTCAGGTATACCTTGAAGAGCCGTTCTGCAATCCAAACTGAACCATCATCTAAATATCCGGCCAGGCTCAATCCACCGGAGCTGCCAAACGAGGCTGGGGGGTTATGTGAGGAATTCACCGCAGCAAGGAGAGGCGGGGTAGGATGACCAATCCCAAAAGTAATTGTGGCAATGACTCCATCTTGCAAAACCGACGAGGCGAGCGGATTGTAGATGATCACATCAAGCTCTCCGTACGTATCCGAAGGATCGAAGGAAGCTGAGCCTAAAAAGCCAGCAGGCAGGCTAAAGCTGATTCCTTTTGGGTCAAAGGACAGCAAACTCTCATCAAAATCGACCGAGAATGCCATGCTGTTAACCGGTTGGCCATCAGATTTGAAAGTGATGGGGAGCTGCACCGTCATACCGGGCAATCCAAGCACGCGATCAGGTAAATCGAGTACAACCAGCCCCTCCGTGTCAGCTTTACTCATTGGAGCAAAAGCTTTTGTAAAAGCTGAGGCAGTAGTTCCTCCCGCGCAGGCTGCAGTAGAACCGGTTCCTTGAGCCTGGATGATCAAGATTGTGCAGGAAAGGTCGCCAGCGTCAACGACATAATCCTGATTGGGGTTGCACCCTACCGGATTCCCCTTGAATGTACCGCCAGGAGTGAGGGCAGGATCGGTGTTATCGCCATCGAAGATCTCCAAAACGAAGCTTGAGATATCTGCAGCATCGACAAGACCATCTCCATTGCAATCACCCAGCTTCCCTTCCAGAATCCGCACAAAACCATCCGCTGCAAGACCCAGGATGCTCTGACCCAAAGAAGCAAAGGATGGAGAGGGATCTTTCGAGAACCCGATCCGAGCACTGTTGGAAGACCCCGGGGCGGCCTGGCAAGTGGAATTGACAGTAAAGCCAATTGTCAGCAAAACGCCATTTTGTAAGGTGGCACGCGGGGCAACCTGGTCGTAAATTGAAATATCGATTTCTCCATCTGTATCAGAGGCACTGTATGTAGCGGTGCGGGTGAAGTCAACTGGCAAATTGAAAACAATCGCGTCTGGGATGCTGTCCAGGTTGGCATCGGCACTGTTAAAGGACAGGCAAACATGATCAAAATCGATCGAGAACGTTGTCGTATCGATGGTTTGTCCAGTAGACGTGAACAGCACCGGCACCTGAACAACCTGTCCGGGCACACCCGTGATATTTCCTGGAATCGTCAAGAAAGTCGGGCTGATACGCTGGCTGTCAAAAGCAAACACATCCCACACCGCATTCGTATCGCCGTTCACCAGGTCTGAGGCTTCTGAAACATAGACCACCTGGCGTCCATTGCGGGTTACAACAGGTGCGAAGGACCAATCATTCGGCTCTCCACCCATGTAATCCAGCGAAATTCGTGAAGTCAAACCGTAGGTATAAATACCCTTGTTGACCATGCTACGATCGTTCATGAAAATATCCCGGCTGGCATTCAGGTCCTTCAGCGAGACATCCAGGTTGCTGGCTTCAGAGGCAAAGGCGATGAAATTTCCATCCCGAGAGATAGATGGTGAATACGAGTTGCCATTCGCCTGTGTCCCGAAAAAGCTGACCGAAACCAGGCTGGTCGTATCCAGCATCAGGTCACGTAAGAAAATGTCGGCGACACCGTTCAAATCATTCACAACTAGATTAGTGGCTCGGGAGGCATATACAACAAACTGCCCGTTTCCAGAAATGTAAGGAGTATAGGAGTTCTCTATCTCCTTGAACATTTGTAGTGGAGACCGAAACACGCTCGGTTGTGCCGCCAGGGAGATAACGAACAAAGACGTCCATTACTGGTCCATTCGCATCGCCCAAGACCAAGTTTGTAGCTTCAGACGCAAAAGCGACATAATCCCAATCATCCGAAATGGTAGGCGAGAATGAATTGGCATCCTCCATAATCAGGTTTGCAGGTACAGAAACTAAGCGAGTGCTATTAGCGGACTCATTCACCCAGGAATTAATGTAACGCACAAAAATATTAGATCCTAGGTTCGTATCACTAGCTACCAGGTTATTGGCATACGAACGGAAGGCTACCATGGCGTAACTGCCATCGCTAACAACGAAAGGTTGGTCCGATTTAGCGTTACTTTCCAAGGCATCGTTTGTCAAGGATGCTCGCAACAACCGCCCGGTATTCTGGTCGTAAACAAATATATCCTTCCAGGTATTGTAATCATTCACCACTAAATTGTTCGCCTCAGAGGCAAAGGCGACGAAGCGGCCATTTGCTGAAATGGAAACATCCCAAGAATCTCCGTTAGGCTGTTGACCATTCAATCCCATAATTCGACTGGTGGCAACAGCACCGGGCTCATCAAAGATACCGTCACCATCCGTGTCCCGATCACGCAAGAATATATCGCGATAATTGTTCGAATCTCCATTTACCAGGTTGGTCGCTTCAGAAGAAAAGACTACAAACCGTCCATCTTCAGAGGCTGCCACACTGTACATTTCAAAATCGACACCCGACGAGAGGTTACCCTGGGTCCCTACGGTGTGCAGCGAGACGCGCTCTGTTGAGCCTCCTTTACAGGAAGGGAAGCTAAACCAGCCAATATATGTCTGCCAATGCGTATTCGATACATCCAGGTGCTCGTTGGTATACCAAAACACACACTCATCCACCGGGTCAACCGTCATCGAGCTTTGACGTCCCCAAGGGCCATCAGGAACTCCGTTGCCATTATCCTGAAAGGTAAGGCCATCTTTCAGAATAGCTTCGTTGGTGATCAATGTACCCAAGGGATCGTTCTTCAAGCGACCCGAATAACGAATGGAAGGATATTTCGCCAGCGAACCCGTGCTATCCCTGGACTCACTGTAACCAATCGCCATATTTCCCATGCGATCTAGCGACAGGCTGCTCAACCAACGGAAGCGCGCATCTGGTTGGTAGGTGCCTTGCTGGTAGATGAAAGGCGTACCATCCGAGCTTTGATGGAATTCATACCAACGCAAGCCAGTCACATCACCGCTGAGCACAGCATGCGTTCCCCAAATGGTAGGAAGACCATCGATAATTCTGAATTGCAAGGGCGACGTCATTCTTTCGCCATGCACATCGAGCTGTTCATCAGTACCTGGCTGCGTGGCAAGGTAACCATTGGCCCAAATCGAGGTTGTATCTGTGTTGATCGTGTAATTGGGGTTCTGGATGGCTGTTCCAAATGTCGAGCGGTTGGGATCGATCCAATCCACGCTGAACTTCCAGAAGTGCAGCCTGCCCGGCTGGATCGCGGCAAAGAAGTTGGGGGTCCCGTTGGCGGGCGGATTCCCCAGCATGTTGCTGGGCACCAGGTGTTCAAAACCCATGTGCTCGTTCAGCCAGAAGTAAACAGAACGGGTGCCATTGATGGTTGGGTTTGCCAGCACAGCCCGGTTGAAAGCCCAAACCTGGGCACCTCTGGGTGTGCGCACGTAACCCATATTACTGACGTCAACTAAATCCACCGCCAGGTAATAGCCATCCGGCCAAAGACCCAACTTGGGTGCATCGGGCATGTACTTATAGATCCCACCCCCCATGGTTGTGTCGAAGGCAAAGTAGTACCAATATGCCGGGGTGAAATAAGCGGGGTCAGCGGGTACAGCGGGTGTTGGCGGCTGGAGCCCATTCGACACCGCTAAACACAGATAATACGGTCCATTATCCAGGTCAGCATAAGCGATATCGAGAACAACCCAGCGTCCATTTTTATGATCGAAGATGACGCTGGCTTGCCCGTGATGAAAATTATTGCCGCCATCGCAAGCAGTAGCTGTATTGGCGCCTGTCCAGAACTGCTCGAATGTGGCGCTAAATTGGGGTGTACCCAATGGCTGACCAGTGAATGTCCCATCTTTGCTGAACAGAGCGATCGATTTATTGACAGTCTGCATATAATGGGTAATCCCTGCCGCGCCACCAGTCTCTGGCACCACATTATCTGGGTCGGTATCCGCACCCGGTCTAGCCAGGCCTGGGAATTTGACAATGGGAGCAGGCATCGTGGTCAGTTCAGGTTGGTCTGGCTCTGAAGAAGGCGCTGAAATAGCGCGGGCATCCGTCAAGCCGACCGAAGCCAAGATCACGATGAGCACTGCAACAAAATTCAAAACCGTGCGAGTCTTCATAGATTTCCTCCATAAAAATTGAATGTTTAATGAACAACAAAGAATATATGAACAGGTAAAAAAATCTTAATGCAACCCCCAGAAGAAATATTAATATCGTCTTAATTATCGCACTAATAATTCAATCAAGCAAGTGTTTTTAAATTAATCTTTCTGGGAGTTTTCATAAAAAACTAAAGCTGGATCAAGCAATGTACAGCGTGGCGCCGAAGCAAAAAGGCACCGACCATCTGCGCGCAGACTTACGCCGGAAGCCGGCGAAGTTGAACGAAGTATTTATTGCTTTTTCCTGATCCGCTCCGCGATCGCATCGCCTACTTCCACCGTCCGTGATCTCCCTCCCAGGTCTGGAGTGTGGACTTTTCCATCCTCCATCACCCGCTTGATCGCCTCCAGAATGCTATCAGCAGCGCTTTTTTCTCCCAAGAAATCCAGCATCAGCACCCCGCTCCAGATCATAGCCACCGGGTTGGCGATCCCCTTACCAAAGATATCTGGCGCTGAACCGTGGACCGGCTCGAACATCGAAGGGTACTCCCTTTCTGGATTTAAGTTTGCGCTGGGCGCAAGCCCCAGGCTGCCGCTGACCGCGCCGCCCAGGTCGGTCAGGATATCGGCATGCAGGTTTGAAGCCACCACCACATCTAAAGTCTCGGGGTGCAGGACGAAGCGCGCCGCCATGGCGTCCACCAGGACGCGTTCGGTCTGCACATCTGGATAGGCACGTGCCATCTCTACAAAGACCTCATCCCACAATCCAAAAACATTGCCCATGGCATTCGTCTTTGTGACATTCGCCAGCTTCTTCCTTGGGCGTGAGCGAGCGAGCAGAAAAGCAAAACGGATGATGCGCTCAACGCCGCGGCGGGTAAAAACCGTCTCCTGCACAGCAACTTCGAGCGGCAGGCCGCGGTGCACCCTACCCCCTGCCCCGCTGTATTCGCCTTCGGTGTTCTCGCGCACCACCACAAAATCAATTTCCCCCACCTCTTTTTTCCTCAAAGGGCCCTCAATTCCCGGCAGGAGGAGTGCAGGGCGCACGCAGGCATATTGGTCAAAGCCCTGGCAGATCGCAAGACGCAGCCCGCGGAAAGAGATCTCATCCGGCACGGTCGGAAAACCTACCGCTCCAAAATAAATGGCGTCATACCCGGAGAGAATCTTTATGCCATCCTTCGGCATCATCTCCCCATATTTTTGATAATAATCACACCCCCAGGGATAGGAAGTAACGTTTAGACTAAAGCCCCCCTCCAGCTCCTCAGCCGCGCGAGGGCTTTCAAACCTTCAGGCATAACTTCCTGACCGATGCCATCTCCTGGAATAACAGCAATCTGATATTGGCGCATTTTTAGGACCTCTTGTCGATCAACCTGGCTTTTTCGCTTTATTTTACAGTGGTCTTCAATAAAGGCAAGCGATCCAGGAGAGTCAGGGTACAATTGCAAATCTTTATTAAACTCTAATGGATGATCTTTTGAAACCTCCTCGCCTAGCCATGTTCTGGGCCGGCATCAAAGGCGTACTGCCCTTACTGCTTGGCGTATTCCCATTCGGTATGATCTACGGTGTGTTGGCTCTGGAAGCAGGCATCCCGGCCGGTGAAGCACAGGCAATGTCAGCCATTGTCTTTGCCGGCTCTTCCCAATTCGTGACCACCCAACTGGTTGGAAATGGCACGCCTGCCTTGATCATGGTCCTGACAATTTTTATTGTCAACCTGCGCCATGCCCTTTACAGCGCCTCCATCGCTCCCTTTATTAGCAAGCTTTCGGGTGGTTGGAAAGCCCTGTTGGCTTACCTGCTTACAGACGAAGCCTATGCGGTTGCGATCATCCATTATGACCAAGAGGGGGTAAAACCAGCCAGCCACTGGTATTTTCTCGGTGCAGGCCTGGGTTTATGGACGACCTGGCAAGTCAGCACTGCAGCAGGGATCCTGGTGGGAGCGGTGATCCCCGCCGCCTGGTCGCTGGATTTTACGCTGGCGCTAACCTTCATCGCCCTGCTCATGCCGCTTATGAAAGACAAGCCCAGCGTGGGAGCCGCCCTGGCTGCTGGGCTGATCGCGGTATTGGGCGTTAGCTTACCTTACAAACTGGGGTTGGTTGCAGCCGCGCTTGGGGGTATCCTGGTGGGCTTGTTCCTGGAGAAGTGGAAATGACGCTCTGGATTGTTATGCTCATTGCCGGCCTGCTGACCTACCTAACCCGGCTTTCCTTCATTGCACTGACCGGAAAATTCCAGTTCCCTGCCTGGCTGCAACGCAGTCTGCGGTTTGTCCCACCGGCAGTACTTTCTGCGATTATTTTCCCCGAGATATTAGCCCATTCGGGCACAATTGATCCCACGCTTCGAAATGACCGGCTGATCGCCGGCATTTTGGCGGCCCTGGTTGGCTGGAAGACGCGCAGCATGCTGCTGACGATCGTAGTCGGAATGGCATCTTTGCTAATCCTCCAGGCGGTCCGGTGGTAACCCTTGTTTCAATCTCTCAGTGAGGTTATCATTCTGGTTGTTGGAATTCAAATATCTTGATCGTGATGAATCGAAAACCAGGCTAGATACTGGAGGTATTCTTATGCAAGACAAAATTCAAGAGGCCTTAAAAAGCAGCCGGGCAGATTATACTGAAATCCGAGTCGAACAAAAAGAATCTACCACAATCGCTTATCGCGGCAAGAACCTGGAGACCGCCCAAGCCACGATCGATGTGGGTGGAATTGTGCGCTGCCTGGTGAAAGATCGCGGCTGGGGAGTGGCGACTTTCAACAGTCTTGAAGACCTGAAAGTGCGCGTGGAACAGGCCTATCAGTGCGCGCAGGTCGCCCAAAATCAGGAACTTATTGAAATTGCCTCCATCCCTGCCATCCAGGAACATTTAACCGTTGCCATGCAGCATGACTTTCGCGACATCTCAATGGCAAACAAGAAAGCGCTGGCGGAGAGGTATAACAATATCCTGTTGGGGCACAGCCAGAAGATTGTGGACAGCTATACTTCATACGGGGATAGCTATAACCACTACATTTTTGCCAATTCTGAGGGTGTCTACATTGAAGATGAAAGACCTATGGTAGCTTTGGTGACCGCAGCAATTGCCCGCGAGGGAGATAACGTGCAGCAGTCCTACGAAACCCGTTCCAACCAGACCGGATTTGAGTATGTCCAAGATCTGGACGAGCTACCACGCATTGCTGCCCAAAGGGCGGTGGAATCTTTTAAACGCCGAAAGCGTTGTGGGCGGACAATATCCGATCGTATGTAATCAAGAACTGGCTGGGGTTTTCATCCATGAAGCCTTCGGACATCTTTCCGAAGCGGATTTTATCTACGAGAATCCCAAGGCGCGGGAGATGATGGTGCTGGGAAGGCGTTTCGGGCAGGATATCCTCAATGTATTCGACGATGGTGCGGTCCCGGGTCAAAGAGGTACTCACCGCTTTGATGATGAAGGAACGCCAATGCGGCGGAACTATCTGATCAAGAATGGCATTTTAGTCGGCCGGCTGCATTCGCGTGAAACCGCCGCCAAGATGGGTGAACAACCCACCGGCAATGCACGCGCCATCAATTATCGGCACCCTCCTATTGTGCGTATGACCAACACTGCCATCGAACAGGGTACCACATCCTTTGAAGATATGATCAAGGATATCAAGCTGGGCATCTACGCCTGCGATGCATATGGCGGTAACACAATGTTGGAAAATTTCTCGTTCAGCTCCGGTTATGCCTATATGATCCGAGATGGTAAGGTCGCCGAGATGGTCAAGGATGTGATCCTGGCGGGCAACCTCTTCACCACGTTAATGAACATCGATGCCATCGGGGATGATTTCGAATGGATCAACGGGGCAGGCGGATGCGGTAAGGGAAACCAATTCCCACTGCCGGTATCGTTTGGCTCACCTCACATTCGCATCCAGAATGTGGTTATTGGCGGGAAATAGTCCTAAAGGAGCAACCATGGATATCCTAAAGCAACTCCAATCCCAGGCCGAACAGGCTGAGGTTGTAAAGATCGAGGCCGAATCCACCACGGTGGAATATGAAGCCAACCGATTCAAGACCAGTAAGGTCGAGCAGACCCAGGGAATGGCTGTGCGTGTGGTGCGCAAGGGACGCCTGGGATTTTCAGCTTCGAGTGACGAGGGTGCGTTAGAGCATCTCATCGCCAATGCCCTCGAATCCGCGGCTTATGGCGACGAAATCCCCTTGCAGTTCCCCGCTCCTCGGCCAACCTCTAGCGTTAAAACTTATGATCCGAAAATCGCCGAATTTCCCATCTCCCGCCTGGTCGAGATCGGGCAGGAAATTTTGAACATCTTGTTGCCGATCGAGCCAGAAGCGCGGATCAATATCTCACTGGATCGAGGTGTTAACCGCCTCTCATTGCGCAACCAGGCCGGAGCTGAGATTGCCTTCCAGCGTTCACCTTTATCAATTACCGTTGATTTATCAAGCGTGAAAGAAGATGATATTTTAATTATGTTTGATATGACCGGCACAACGATGTGGGAAGATGATTACCTGGCCTTTGCTCACCGCTTGGGTGAGAAGCTCAAGCTGGCCAAGCAACTCACGAACATTCGTTCAGGACATATGCCAGTGATCTTCTCCCCTTCTGGCTCGTTGGTGTTAGGTATACCTCTAATGGAAGGATTGGATGGTAAGAATGTCTTTACGGGCGTCTCGCCATTGATTGGCAAGTTGGGGGAGACGCTCTTCGATCCCAAGATCACGCTTGTAGATGATGGGACGCTGGATGGCAGATTTGGCAGTGCCCCTTATGATGACGAAGGGATACCTCACCGCCGCAATCCGCTGGTTGAAAAAGGTGTCGTGAAAAGTTTCTACTATGATTTAAAAACCGCTGTCCAGTCTGGTGTAGAACCCACCGGCAACGGGAGGCGAGGCTTGTTCAACCCGCCTTTCCCATCCATTTCGAATTCTGCTGATCGAGCCAGGTCAGACTTCCCTGGCAGAGATCATCGCAGGAGTTGATGAAGGCTTGCTGGTTGAGGATGTGCTTGGCTTGGGACAAGGCAACACGCTATCAGGAGCATTCTCCAATCCCTTAGCTCTGGCTTTCAAGATCGAAAAGGGTGAGCTCGTAGGCCGCGTCAAGAATGCTTCCATTGCCGGGAATGTGTATGAGCTTTTGAAAAACGTCGCTGCCGTCAGCTGTGAGTCAGAGTGGGTCTATAATAATTTTAATTTGCCTTATATTCTGCTTTCAGAAATGAACGTGGTGGCAAAAGAATAGGCTTATAATTTATCATACTTATCAAGGATCGAGAAAGGATACCCTCCCGGATGGAACAATTCCCCCGCACCCTGGTTGGCGGCATCAGCCTGCCAAGATTGATTATCGGTTCGAACTGGTTTCTGGGTTATTCACACACCAGCCTGGCAAAAGATCATTTTATCAAACAGCTCCAAACACGCGACAAGATTACCGATATCTTGACCGCTTTCCTGGAACGCGATATCGATGCGGTGATGGCCCCGCCCAGCGAGCTTCTGGAATATGCGATCCAGGCCGCTGAGCAGCGCACCGGCAAGCCCATGATCCGCATCTGGACACCCATTTTCAATATCAATCCAGGCGGGGCTCCGGAGAGTGAACCCGAGAAAATGCTCGACCAGTGTAAAAAACTAGGTGCCACCTTCTGCATGCCGCACCAGTGCGTTACCGACGCCCTGCTCGACCGCAGATCGGGTACGATCCGGGACATTGATCATTACACTGGCATGATCCGTGAACGAGGGATGATCCCTGGGCTTTCGACCCACATGCCCGAGACACCCGTTTACGCCGATCGCAGCGGGGCAGATGTGGAAACCTACATCCAGCTCTATAATGCAGCCGGCTTCTTGATGCAGGTTGAAGCTGACTGGGTCATGCGCATCATCCGCCAGGCCCAAAAGCCCGTGATGACCATCAAACCCCTGGCAGCCGGCCGTCTTCTCCCGGTGGTAGGCCTTGCATTTGTTTGGAGCACAATCCGACCCCAAGATATGGTCACAATCGGCACAACTACCCCAGATGAAGCTAGAGAAGTGATCGATATCTCGTTGGATCTTCTCCAGGGACAGGTGCCCGAATTCGAGCTTCAAAAAACTCGCAGCAAACGCTCTCTGGAATAGGCATCGCCCGGCATGCGGCCTAAAAACCATCCCAGGCTGCACCCAGCGGCAATTCCCTGTCCAAGGTGCCGGAAGCTGGTCAGCGCAAACACTCCCGAATGCATCCATTGCGGGTTAAAGCGACCCAGCTTTTATGGATCCGTACCGATCTTGGGAGAGCTGATTCGCAGCAACCTTTCCTTTTTTAATGGGATCGTTCTGATTTGCTTTCTGCTCTACGCGGTGAGTATTGCCCTGGATTTACCCAATGCGCTGACCTTCAACAGCATATTCAGCTTCCTCTCACCCTCCAACGAGGCGCTTTATAAGCTCGGTATGGGGGGACGCATCCCCTGGCTGGCAGGAGAATGGTGGACGCTGATCACCGCCACTTATTTGCACGGAAGTGTTATCCACATCCTATTCAACATGTTATGGCTGCGCCGCACCGGGGCCTGGGTTGAAGAGCTATTTGGAGCATCGCGGTTTTGGATCATCTATACCTTCGCTGGGTTGATTGGTTCCGCAGCTTCTGTCTTGGCGGGAACACCTTTCTTTGTGGGTGCTTCAGGCGCTATTTTCGGTCTTTTTGGGGCGTTGATCTATTATGGGCGCAGCCGGGGAGGCACATTCGGATCGGCCATCTTCAGGCAGATCGCAATCCTGGCGATCATCAGCTTTGGGTTTGGGCTGGTAATGCCAAACGTTGATAATTGGGGACACCTGGGAGGCTTTGCCGGCGGCTTGTTGGCAGCCGTCGCTTTGAGTTACGAAGAAAGAAAACGCCAGACGCTAGGAATGCACATCGGAGCGGCCCTGACCCTGGTTTTCGTGGCAGTCTGTTTTGTCTTTATGCTGATCAGCTTCTTCCTGAAATAAAAAGACTCCCAATTTGATGCACATTACTTCTTGATTATGCGTTCCATTTCCCGCATCACCAATGCCGTACGCTCATCTCGCAGCAGGGGAAGACGAGCGCGTGTGCGGTGAAGCTGGTTTAGATCCATCTCTGCCAGGGTTAGCGCTTCGTTATGATAGGGTCCTTTAGCCAGCTGCTCCCCATTTGGATCGAACAGGGTGGAACCCCCCCAAAAGTTAAGACCGTCTTCGAACCCAACCCGGTTGGCATGTGCCACAAAGGCAGTAAACAGGCTGGCATAAGCCCGGTTGATATGTTCTACCCAGCGTGCCGATTTTAACTGGGGCTCATTGCTCAAACCCCTGCCAGGTGAAGCCGAGGCCGAAGAGAAAGATATCCGCGCCGTCGAACCACAGCAGGTAAGGTGGTGAGGCGTGCCAAAAATCCTCGCAAATCAAGATGCCCATCCGTCCAAAGCGCGTATCAAATGCCTGGATCGAATCACCCCAGGCAAAGAAGCGGCCTTCATCAAATAATCCATAAGTGGGTAAATACACCTTATGGTGCACATGAACCACCTGGCCATCAGAAAGGTAAGCAGAGGCAATATAAAAGCGATGGCGATGATCCTCTTCGACGAATCCAACCACCAGGTCAATTCCTCGGCTGGCCTCCAACAAGGGTTTGAAGACCGGGTCATCAGGCACAGCCCGGTGTGAAACTGCCGAGGCCAGGTCTTGCAACACATAACCGGTCAGCGACAGCTCAGGAAAAAGCACCAGGTCCGCCCCAGAGTGGCGGGCATCGGTAATCAAGCTGAGGTGCTTTTCCAGGTTCGCCTCAACATTACCCAAGCAAGTATTCATTTGAGCAAGTGCAATGGATATTTTCATTTCCGATTTACCCTCCAATAAAAGAAGAGATAGATGGCCGAACAGCCTATCAGAAAAAGCCCACCCCATGTATCCAGGCGCAATCCTTGCCATTGAATCATTGGATCCGCGCGCAGGAAAGTAAGGACAGTGAAGATACAAGAAATTCCAAGGAATCCCCAAGCGGGCAGCCATCCGGGAAGGAGTATTTTGGGCTTTTTCCAGGAACCTAAAAACCAGAACCAACCCAAGGTCAAAACAGCTCCAAGGAGCTGAGTGGGAAAACGCTTCGCCGGGCTGCCCCATTCATCCAGTGAGAGCAAACCCCATCGATCCGTATTAAGCCGAGGCCCGTAAGCGACACCCTCCATCCAACTCCCCAGCCAGGCTGCTACGACCACGAGCATGAACAATGGCAAGAAATGACCTGCCAAGGCTTTAAAATCTTTAGGTTTCCAACTTCCATAAATGATCCAAACGAATAGCCCTCCTGCCAGCGCACCGACCGCTGAAAGGCCCCCAGCCCACACCTGAGGTATCTCCAGGAGGTGTGCCCGGTAATAATCCCAATGGAAACTAATAAAGACGATCCGGCTGCCAACCAGGCTTCCAATCAGCAGCCCAAGACTCGCGTCAATCCCCCACACAGCTTGCTCATCTTTTAAAC
Organism: uncultured Chloroflexia bacterium; assembly: GCA_963754615.1. Taxonomy (GTDB): domain Bacteria; phylum Chloroflexota; class Anaerolineae; order Anaerolineales; family UBA4823; genus CAVVUF01. The sequence continues at coordinate 242,855 of CAVWGW010000007.1, forward strand.
CCACCACAGCCCAGGCAAGACCCAGGATTACACCGACCGCAATAAGTAATGAATAAATGTACATGGGTTGCGCTTAATCATACCACGCTGACCGCTTCTCTCCTGCAACCAAATGCCTTGCCAGGTCGTATACATTAAGAAGAATGTGGATGTATAATGAATTTGCAAGAAGGGAGTAAATAGTATGGAAATCTTATTAAATCCTAATATCGCCTATCTATTATTGGTAACAGGCACAATTTTGTTGATCTTGGCTATTCTTGCGCCAGGGACGGGTGTGTTGGAACTGGGAGCACTTTTTCTACTGCTCCTGGCTGGATGGGAAATTTATAACCTGCCCTTCAACCCGTGGGCACTCGTGATCTGGGCATTAGGAGTCATCCCTTTCATCATAGCAGTGCGGCAATCCAAGAAGCTGATCTACCTGGGAATTGCCATTGCCTCTATGATCATAGGCTCGATCTTCTTGTTCCAAGGGGAAACCCCCTGGAGTCCAGCCGTCAGTCCTTTACTGGCCGTGGTTGTCTCAATCTTCTCTGGACTTTTCCTGTGGGTCGTTGCGATTAAAGTGCTGGAGGCAGATAAAAGGAAACCAACTCACGATGCAGGGAAACTCATCGGTATGCTGGGTGAGGCTAAGAGTGTCATAGAGAATGAGGGCTCTGTGCAAGTAGATGGCGAGCTGTGGAGTGCGCGCAGTGAAAACCACATCGCAATCGGCGCCAAGATTCGTGTGATAAACCGGGAAGGGTTTGTTTTAGTGGTTGAGCAGGTTGATTAGCACATCTGCAGAGGCCATTGAAACTGTGTATGTGCAGGCTTACTCAAACCGGTCTGATTAAAAACTTTGTGAGAGGAGTAAGGAAATGAATGCATCGAGTACCGTAGTATTGTGCCTGGTTGGATTTATCCTACTGGGAATAGTGATATTCATAGGCAGCGCCATCCGGATTGTGTCTGAATATCAGCGATTGGTGGTTTTTCGACTAGGTCGCTGTATCGGATCCAAAGGCCCTGGGCTTGTCTTACTGATCCCCGTGGTCGACCGGGCCGTCAAACAAGATTTACGAGAGCAAGTGCGTGAGATCCCACACCAGACGTCAATCACAAAAGACAACGCACCGATAAGTATCGATTTCTTGTGGTATTACAAGATCTTGGACCCAACCCAAAGCGTGCTTCAGGTTGGCAACTTCGAATCCGCGGCACAGGGCATGGCCACCACCACCCTGCGTGCGGTCATCGGGAGCATGTCGTTGGACGAGGTGCTCTCTGAGCGGGAGCACATCAACACCCTGCTGCGCACACGCCTGGACGAAGTGACCGAGCGCTGGGGCGTCAAGGTGACCAACGTGGAAATTCGCGAGATCATCCCGCCACGCGACGTGCAGGATGCCATGAACCGGCAGATGTCGGCGGAACGCATCCGGCGGGCGGTGGTGACCGAGTCTACGGGGACGCGCGAGGCGGCGATCAACGTGGCGGAGGGCGAGAAGCAATCCGCTATCCTGCGGGCAGAGGGCGAGAAGCAGTCAGCCATCTTGAGCGCGGAGGGGCAGAAGCAGGCGCAGCTCTTGCGGGCGGAAGGTTTCGCAGCGGCGCTGGAGCGCATCTATGCCAGCGCGCAGACCGTGGACCAGAAGACGATGACCCTGCAGTATTTCGATACCCTGAAGGCGATCGGCGCCTCACCATCCACGAAGTATATCTTCCCCATGGAATTCAGCAGCATGCTGGGCAATTTTCTCAAGGGGTTTGAAAAATAGGTTCGCAAGCGATAACGATTGAGCCGGCCAGCTGGCGTGACCTGAACCAACTGCGGAACCTGGAGAAAATCTGTTTTCCACTGGATGCCTGGCCGCTGTTGGACCTGGTGGGCGTGCTCACCTTTCCGAATGTGATCCGATTGAAAGCCGATCATGCGGGGCGCATGATCGGCTTTATCGCGGGAGATATCAGGGACCATGAAAAGGTCTCCTGGATCTCAACGATTGGGGTGCTGCCGGAGTACCGCGGGAGGGGAATTGGCGCTCAACTCTTGGAAGCTTGCGAAAAACAACTGCCAAGCCCTCGCATCAAGCTGTGCGTGCGGGCGACGAATGAAACGGCGATCCGGATGTACCGGAAGTTCGGTTATGACATCACGGGCAACTGGCAGCGCTATTATCAAGACGGCGAAGATGCCCTGGTAATGGAAAAAATCCGTTTATAATAGCCTAATGAATTTTGTCATGACTGAAGCAAGCCTGATCACGAAGCAAGGGGATTTGAGAAGCCTGGCCCAAGAATTCGCCAACCAGCCTGTGTTGGCAGTGGATACCGAATCCAACAGTTTGTTCGCTTACCAGGAGAGGGTGTGCCTGATCCAATTTTCTACGCCAGAGAGGGATTACCTGGTTGACCCGCTGGCGGTGCGAGACTTATCGGCGCTTGAAGGGATCTTCGCCAGCCCGGAGATTGTGAAAGTGTTCCACGCGGCGGAGTATGACCTGATCTGCCTGCACAGGGATTTTGGGTTCCAGGTGTCTAACCTTTTCGACACGATGCTGGCGATGCGCATCTTGGGGCGCAAAACCCTGGGGCTGGGAGCGATCTTGGAGGCGGAGTTTGGCACGAGGGTGGATAAGAGACACCAGCGCGCCAATTGGGGCCAACGCCCGCTGCCGCAGGACCTGCTGGATTATGCGCGCATGGACACGCATTTTCTGATCCCGCTGCGGGAGCACTTGCTGGACGACTTACAAACGTCCGGGCGGTGGGAGTTGGCGGCGGAGGATTTTGAACGGATGAGCAAGATGGAATGGGGGGAGCTGGATGAGGAGGAGGGGACGAGGCGCGGGATCAAAGGGGAGCGAGACCTGCGACCACAGGAATATACGGTGCTGCTGCGGCTGAGGGCGTACCGCGAGCGGGCCGCCAAGCAGATGGACCGGCCGCTGTTCAAGGTGATCGGGGATAAAACGCTGCTGGAAATTGCGATGACTTGCCCGAAGAACCTGGAGGAGCTAAGGAGCGTGGAGGGGATGACCCGAGGGCAGATCGACCGGCACGGGAGAGGGCTTTTAGAGGCGGTGCGCAGCGGTTTGGCGGCAAAGCCAGTGCGCTTGCCGCGTTCAGAGCGACCGGACGAACAATTTCTGCTGAGGCTGGAGAAGCTGCGCCAGTGGCGAAAGGCAGCTGGGCAGGCGATGGGGGTTGAGTTGGATGTGGTGCTGCCGAAGGATTTGATGACGGCGCTGGCGGGGGAGGAATCCACAGACGGAGGAGGATGTGGCGAAGATCTTGCAGGATACGCCGTGGAGGATGAGGCGGTATGGGAGGGAGATCCTGAGGATTCTCGAATCTTAATCTTAAAAGATTAACGCGGAGAAGCGGAGAGGAGGGAGTCCGCGGAGAAAGGCTTTTCACCACCAAGCAACTGTGTTAAATGTCAAGGATGAATCTAACTAAGAGAAGGCGAGAAAGGGCGCATATCCCGGAGCATGGCATTCAGAATGGTGATGAACTTACGCATGCAAGCCACGAGAGCGACCTTTTTGAGTTTGCCTTGTTTGAGTAAATGTTGATAAAAAGGTTTGATTACGAGATTGGAACGTGCTGCAGCGACAGTTGCCATGTATAAAACTCTTCTGACATCTTCTCTACCTCCTTTGGTTTTCCGTTTACCCCGTCTGCGGCCGCTATCATCGTTGAAGGGGGCTACACCGACGAGGGCGGCGATCTTTTTGCGGTTCAAAGTGCCCAACTCGGGTAAGCCCGAAAGGAGCTTAGCGGCTAACACCGGACCAACCCCTTTGGCGCTGCGTAGGATGGTTTCTTTCTCCTGGAAGCGAGGGATTTGGCGGATCTGGTCAGCGATCTGTTCGTCCAAAACCTTCACTTCTTTTTCCAACCAGGTGAGATGCTCTTCCACTTTAGAGCGGAGATCCAGGCGAGTACTGACCAGGTGGTTCTTTTCATCCACCAGAATGTCAAGAAGCTGGCGGCGACGTAACATTAGTGCATTCAGGTACTGCTCCGCTTCGCCAGGCAGACGGGTCAGGGGCGGTTTGACCGCTTCCCCGAATAGGGCTAACAGCCGGGCATCTAGTTTGTCGGTCTTGGCCAGCAACCCGATCGCACGCGCAAAAGCTCTCACCCGGCCCGGATGGACTAAAGCAAAGGACAGGCCGGCTGCATACAGCTCGGTGATCAGCGCCATTTCGAGACCTCCAGTCGAACTCGATTACAATTAGAACCGGCTGGATGGTTTTTAAACGCTCCACCACTTTGCGGATGCCCACTGCATCGTTGCTGGCTTGCCAATACTCACCATCCTTACCGAACGCCACATCGAGCTGGGTTTTGGAGACATCGATCCCTACGTATATATCAGAAAGTTTCTCGTTCATTTTTGACCTCGCTAGCTGTATAATGAGAGTGACCCGTTCTAGCTTGGATTCGGGCTCTTTATGGCCCTCGCAACTGTTCGGGTTCTTTGAATTAGGACACGGCGACCACGCTTGGTGACGGTTTACTCAAACCTTGGCACAGAATCGGCCTGCCGTGTCCTTTACAATTGTATTTCATTCTTCTCTCAATATACTAGGCACAAAGGACACGAAGAAAATCTTTATAAGATCAAAAATTAAAGATTTATGCGGAGAGGGGGATTTGGAACACGAAAACTGCGAAAGAGGCGAAAGAAACATCTCCAATTTGTCTTTCTGAGGAGGCGGTCCTTCGCAGGCTCGGGACAGGCACCGGAGGAAGATCTTTTACCGCCGAGTTCGCAGAGGGCGCAGAGAGGCGCGGAGAAGAGCAAAGGAGGGGAAAACCATTCAAAGATCAAAACATGAAAATTAATGCGGAGAGGGCGGAGATTCAAGATCAAAAGAAGGACACGGAAAGAGCTATGAAAGAAGGAAAAGGCGGATTTTTTTAAGACATCTCTGATTTGTCTTTCTGAGGAGGCGGTTTGTGCCGACGAAGAAACCCTGGAGCGCGGCTGGGGAGGGAGTGACAGGCTATCCACGAATCAGAACATCCCGAATCCACGCATGGGGGGTGCTGGATGGGAAGTTTCTCAACCGCGAACCACACGAAAGACGCGAAAAAAAACAAGAGGCGGAGATGAAGTGAACTGAATGAGCCTCTGAAATATGCATGTCAATCCAGGCTTACGGACTTACACCCTTAAAAGGGGGTGTAAGTCCGTAAGCCTTCTATTTTTTACGGTCTGCGGTGTAACTGCTCCGCCTGGATGCGGAGGCGGTTTATGATGACCGGTTTGGGCGATCTACAGCAGCGCGTGCGGTTTCGGGGCCGTCCAGGAATGGGTGAAAAGCTGTGGGAGGCGAAAGCCGTGAAAGAAACATCTCCAATTTGTCTTTCTGAGGAGGCGGTTTGTGCCGACGAAGAAACCCTGGAGCACGGCTGGGGAGGGAGTGACAGGCTATCCACGAATCAGAGCATCCCGAATCCACGCATGGGGAGTGCTGGATGGGAAGTTTCTCAACCGCGAACCACACGAAAGACACGAAAAAGGACAAGTGGCGGAGATGAAGTGAATGAGCCTCTGAATTATGCATGCCAATCCAGGTTTACGGACTTACACCCTTAAAAGGGGGTGTAAGTCCGTAAGCCTAGAATTTTTTACGGTCTGCGGTATAACTGCTCCGATTGGATGCGGATGAGCGACGCCGCCGGTTGAAACCGGCGCCTGGTATGGAAAACCGGCTCAAAGCCGGTTACAAAGGAAGGTTTGGCCAGCGGAACGCATGTGAAGCGCCCCTGTGAGCCGGGATGGAGAGGGGCGGTGAGTATTCCTTCACTTTGTTCAGGACAGGCTCTTCGACTATGCTCAGGATAGGCAATGGAGGAAGACCTTTTACCGCCGAGTCGCAGAGGGCGCAGAGAGGCGCTGAGAATAGTTATAAGAGAAAACATTTCAAAACGGATAGGCAACGCGGAAACGACTTTCGGGGATGTCCGTCCAGGCACAAAATTCCATTCGTTTTTGGATCATTCCCATTGATCTCATTGCCTGATTTTTTACAACCGACCGGCAGATTGGCGGTATCATAATTATCAGCGCTGAAAACTCCGCATCCGTTGCGAAAAGTGGAGCATAGCTAGCGCGTCATCTACAGTTTTTCAATGGCAAGTATAAAAAATTATTCTAGCTTAATGTGAACCTGTAAATCCTAGCTTAAATCAAACTCCCTATTTTATTGGCAACCTGGGTTACAACAGTGGAATCGAGCCCGCCACGCTCATCATCACGCGTGGTGAATAAATTTTCTTCCTCGACAAATCCATTTTCCTTGTATATCTTTAACTTACGTTTCCAAGATTCCCGGTATTCATCTTTGTGTAACATACCAAGATGTTCCCATAGGATTGTATCTCCCGATGGATCTGTGAATCGAAAATCAGGCCAGAATCGTTTTCCCAAAGATGGAATTTGGAATGGTAACTCATACTCATAAGGGATACCTAACTGATATAGCTTATTGGCAATTACCAACTCTGATTTACTGCGTACCATATGACCTTTTTCGGTCTTATGGATCAAATGCTCTGCATATGGGGTTTCGTTTGATCTTATTCTAATTACTGAACGGAAGAGATTGGTATTTCGACGCGCTACCTCCGAGCTTTCAGGACGAGTAAACTCATAAAGAAATGAAGTGTCACTTCTTTTACCTTCGACTAGCAGAACTAGTTGTTCTTTAGATCGAGTCAGTGCAGTATAAAGCAGTTCTCGTGTTACTAAACGACATTTTTGAGGCAAGATAATAAACGTAGTGCTAAACTCGCTCCCTTGTGATTTATGCACAGTCAATGCATAAGCTAGCTCCAATGGTCCGCTGCCCCCAAGAAAATCCCACGTACCGTAATTAAACGTGTAACTTGAATGACCTGCGAACGAAACGCTAATCCCTTTTGAATTCCAATCAGAGCGACTTAATATACCAATGTCACCATTTGCTAGATATAAACGTACTGATTCTCTATTATTCCAGTTATAAGCCTTTCGATATTGATTCTTTAATTGGATAACCTTATCTAAGTAGACCAATTCTTCATCACCGAGACTTAAACGCCCTGTACGGCGAGATTCTCTCAATTCTTTCTTACGGAACTGGTTTTGAATAAAACGGTTGATATCGTGCACCCCGTAGGTATGCATTCGAACTGGGGAGAGAATTTGAAAAGCCTCTACCCCTTCTACTTGATGAAAATCTACTTGCCTTTCCTCTATACCAAGCTTTTTGTTAAAACCATCAACATCATCTGCTGATTTCAGTCCAAGGTGTTTTTGGAACATCGTCAATAATAGATTGTGTAACTCATCGCTATTCTCCCCAAAATTGAATATCCAAATCATTTAGGCTTTCTCCCGCCTCAAGGTCACTAAATACTTTATCAGCATCAACTTGTTGCGGTTCCCGTGTAAACCAAGAAGCTAAACGTAAAGTGTCGGATTGTTGGTTGTCTTTCATACGAACTTCAACACTTAAATGACCTAATGCAAAGCTCAATGGGGAAACCTCAGGATCATCAGATTGATCGGTATTCTCAAGCATTACACATAAATCTGCAAAAGGCCTGCCTACGCCAATTGGAGGTAGTTGATTTGGATCACCCACCAAAATAATTCTTTCTACATGCCCCAAATCTAGGGAAAGAAATAAAGCATACATATCGTCCATAGTCAACATTGAACATTCATCAACTACAATGGTTTTTTCGATACCATATTTATCTTTACCTTCAAATTTTGGTTTAAGTGTCACGGGATCAAATCTATCTCGTTCGTTTAAGAATTGAGCAATAGTCTTTGCTTCTGTATTGGCAGCCCTTCCCAAACGAACACGTGCCTTACCCGTTGGAGCCAATAGTAAAATCCCACCTTTTCTCAATGGCTCATTCAAGAATAAGGCTCCCATTGCAGAAGTTTTGCCTGTACCAGCACGACCAGTTAATACCGATAATCGACGGGTCGTAACCCTTTCCAATGCATTAGCCTGTTCCTCAAGGGCACTTACATGCCGAGGATTTGTTGGGTCGTACTTAGCTTTACGCTCATTCAAAGAATCAATAATTAATTCTTTCCAATCCACACCTGTTGATGGAACTGGCTTTAGAGCACGTGCACGTAAAACCTTGCGAAGGTAATCCTCCTGGATCTTATGATCAGTCAATTGCAGGACTATTGCTTTTTTGATCCTCATCCTGCACGTCACTGGAAGCAACCATTAAGGGAAAACGTTCAACAACACCCTGTAAAAAGTTTTGATTCCCATTAAGCCAATCACTGGTAATTTCACAAGGTTGGATGAGATGAATTTCAGTAAGCTTCTCTAAAATTTCTGTTTCGCTTAGAAAGGTATCTCCCTGTTCAGCACCATTTCTTAAAACTGATACAAGTACAGAACGAACACGTCGCGGATCCATTGGATCATTAATACTGGATGGTTCTGGGACAGGGTGCTGTGCAGCTATAGATGATTCTGGCAGCATACCGCAATCGATGACTCCAATAGCTACAGGTGGATCAATTTGATCTCCCCAATCACATTCGCAAATCCGATATGGATTATTAATAATATCTTGGTCAGTTAGTGGAAACGGACGTTTTTCTGGAAGGAACCAGCGCCTCATCTGTTGAGGTGTAAGTGAAAAACGAGAAAGCAACTTGAGTAGCTCCACTCGCTTTGGATTGAGCATGTTATAAACTTTTCGAACGTTATCGAGTTGTTTTTTATAAGGTGTTATTGGTAAATCTTTTATTGTCTTAAAACCACGTAACAATTCATCTAATTTAGGCCAAGGGTCTTCTTCATAAGTAAGCCAACCGTATTCATGTAGCTCCTGAACTAAAGTCGTACCAAGCCGTAACCCAATCGATTCCAGTGCTGCCCCAATTCCAGGAAATGCACCTCGTTCTTTCCAGAGCCGAGATATTTGACTATTTACCCATTCTTCACGTTGATCCCAAGGCCCTTTTGATATACCATGTTCTTTAATTTTCTTAATTGATTCTTGAATGCGTAATAGAACGGCAATAACCACATCAGAATCGGCATGTTCAGCCATATATGAAAATTCACGAAGATATTCCCCTGGAACCTCAACTGCAATTTCTCTTAGCTTTTTAATACGATTTTCATCTTCATGTAAACCACCTATGGACTGCAAATATTCATGATATGGTATCAAAAAGCCATTTATTCCATCTGGCCTTATTGAATGTGCTATTAAGCGATCCCATAAAGGATAAGTTTTTTTCGTTGGGTCGGTGGAATCAAAATAAGTCAGTGGGCCAACGTGCTCTACTATACCAACGCCTATTATCAATCGGTTTAATTCTTCTCCTAAAGGTTGCCCATCCTTACAGTAGAGAATAACCAACGACTTTTGTTGTTTAATACGATTGAAGAAGAACTGGTTTATTTCGACTTGCCTTGCTTGACTGAATACCCAGGATGTGCGAAATGGAGCTTCTTCGTCAGGAGGTAATGGATCTTTAAAAATCTGCTCGATATTTTTCTGATTTTCTGAGAGCATCCACCAGAATGGTACGGCAAAAGTGGAAAATGGATTAACGGTCATAATCCGTGGCTGCAAATGTCCATGAGTTTCAGATGCTTTTGGTATATCCTGATAAGGATGTTTAAATTTGCGAGACCATGGTCGGGAATTCATAAAAGCCCCCGCTTCAGCAATACAGGCAGGCATCATTTCATCTGGTAATGTATGAAAATATTTTCCGCTACTTTCTTTTCGGCTTCATCATCTCTATCAACACGCACGCGATCGAGCATTATACAATAAGAATTTTCGGTAGGATGCTGGCATACTGTGCCATCCCACTGGTGTTCATGCCATGCCACGCGTAAAGTTAGATGTTGCATTGGTTTCTCTCCATAAACATTCCCTAAGCATTATGATCCTTGAATTATCTCCCGGGATTTTGCTTCCGCTCTTTTATATTCTGTTCTAATCTAGCAAAATCCTTCTTGAACACCTTAAGACGCTCATACCATACTGCAATATCAATATTGTAATTACCAGGCCAGGGTTGTCCTGCATGGTCCAATGGATATCTAGCGAATTCATTTTGGGGGATAATCTGGTTAAAACTGATGACACTTATAATTTCCCCCTCGAACTCGAACTTATTTCCAGGATATATTTTTCGGTACCGGTTATACAATTGCTCAAGATCATGGTTTGCAGTTATCTTATTGCCTGATTGGGATATGGCAGCTTTTAAAAACAGCTCTATTGAATGAGTGAAAAGAGAAACGGCAACTAAAGCCCGATGGTAATTCCGGTCAAATCCCTCTTGTGCCATTTCAGTTAGTAAGAAAAAACTACAATCATAATATGCTCGAGCCATGAGAAACCAAAGATCTGCTCTGCTAAGATCCTCATAATCCCATGAAAACACGGGCATCCTCATGTTTCTAAAATCATCAAGATCTTCACTCATTCTAAATCCCACTTCATAAATAAGAGAACCACTCCTTATCAATATTGACCTGCTCAATCTCGATTTTCTTAATCGTTACTCCAAGAGAAAGCTGCTTTAACTTTTCGACTAATTGATCTCCATCCACTAAGTCGATTGCCGGCGCACCATCGCGGGTTGCTTCTTTGACAGCCTCTTTTGTAAAAGCGCCGGTAGTTATCAATAGACCTTTATCTGCCCTTCCCACCATCGCGCCACGAAAATCTCGGACTTGGCTTGCACCTACTGCCCCTTTCCACCTTTTACATTGGAAGATAACGTGAAAACTCAATAATCCGCCTAGCCGCATGATCCCGTGACCATCTATTCCACCATCACCAGATTGGCCTGTAACTTCGACTTGAACAAATCCCGATTCCCGAAGCAGCCTTTGGATAAGCCTTTCAAACGCCGCGGGTGACATGTCCAGTATGATATCAAGCAACTCTTCCTGCCATTCGACTTTTTTGTTTGGCTCTTCTTCGTCAGTGGCAGTTTCTTGTTTTTCCTTTTTCATTTGCTCGCGAACGACACGAACCACTTCTTTTTCATCAACCTTCTCCGTTGCTGAACCATTGGGGGTTAGCGACCAGATCCCACGTGAAGAATTCTCAATCAGACCATATTTCTTCAAGTAGGTACGTGTCCACATCAGACGGTATTCAATTTCGGTCATACCACCCTTTTCTGGATTATGGAGGATTTCTAGTTGATCCGGTGGGATATTTACAATTTCGGCGACCTTATCATTAATTTCCTCATTGGTGCCGGAACCGCCCAGAAGTTTTAATGCCTGCAATACCGGGTTCATCAACTCGTCATATTGGTATTTTACACTGGTCATATTCCCTCCATATGTGGTGGGGCGTATTACGAATTTTTAGATTATTTTAACGCCAATTCAGTTTTCGCCCTTGTATTTGATGTTTATGCCATACTTGTTTCCCGAGTTCATTATCTCAAAATTCCCACCTTTTGTCATCTGCCATTTGTCACAATCAGCAGCAGGTTGGTTGTTCTGGAGTTTTCGATGTCGAAAGGCACTGGGTTGTCGATATCCGGTTTTGCTGCATCCAGGGTCTTCCAACAGTCCATCGCCGCGGCTGAGTGATTTAGATAAATCCTAACCGCCTCCAAACTAATTGCCCTCCACTGGAAGCTGGTGTATATTATATTTTGGAAAGGATGACTATGACTGTTCCTGTTAGTGTTCACCAACTTGTACAGCGCTTCGATGAGCACCGAACCAATTATCGCTCGGGAGATTATAACGAAGCCCAGGCGCGGCGGGAGTTCATTGATCCCTTCTTCGAGGCGCTGGGATGGGACATGTTCAACAAGCAGGGCTATGCCGAAGCCTACAAGGATGTGATCCACGAAGATGCGATCAAGATGGGTGGAGCCACCAAAGCCCCTGATTACGCCTTCCGGATTGGCGGGACGCGCAAGTTTTTCGTAGAAGCTAAGAAGCCCTCAATCAGTATCAAAGACGAGATCAGCCCGGCTTACCAACTGCGCCGGTACGCCTGGTCAGCGGGGCTGCCGCTCTCGATCCTGACCGATTTCGAGGAGCTCGCCATCTACGACTGCCGCTCCAAGCCGGATAAGACCGACAAAGCCTCCACGGGGAGGGTAATGTTCATGACCTACCCCGATTACCTGGAGAAGTGGGAAGAGATCGAGGCGATCTTCTCGCGCCAGGCCATCCTGAAAGGCTCCTTCGACCAATACGCAGAGAGCGCTAAAGGCAAGCACGGTACCGCCGAAGTAGACGATGCCTTCCTGGGGGAAATCGAGCGCTGGCGCGACCTCCTGGCGCACAACCTGGCGCTGCGTAACACTGCGCTTTCGCAGCGCGAGCTAAACTACGCCGTGCAAATGACGATCGACCGCATCATCTTCTTGCGCATCTGCGAGGACCGCGGCATCGAGGGTTATGGTCAGCTCCAAGCGCTGGTCAACGGCAGCGAGGTCTACGCGCGCTTGTGGCAGCTCTTCCGCAAAGCAGACGAGCGCTACAACTCGGGGCTGTTCCATTTTCGAGAAGAGAAGAACCAGACTGATTCTCCTGACCTACTCACACCTTCACTGGTATTGGACGATAAACCGCTCAAAGATATCCTGAACAACCTGTACTACCCGGACAGCCCGTATGAGTTCTCGGTCTTTCCGTTGGATATCCTAGGGCAGGTGTACGAGCAGTTCCTGGGTAAGGTAATACGCCTGACAAGTGGGCATCACGCCGTGGTGGAAGATAAGCCGGAGGTCAAGAAAGCCGGTGGGGTGTACTATACGCCGACTTATATCGTGGAGTACATTGTGCGGCAGACAGTGGGGAAGCTGCTGGAGGGGAAAAAACCAGGGGATAAGGGGAAGGGCGATGCTTTGCGGGTCTTAGATCCTGCATGTGGATCAGGATCATTTTTGCTGGGAGCGTACCAATATCTACTAGACTGGTATCGAGACGGTTACATTGCCGAGGGAGCGGAGAAGTGGGCCAAGAGCCGCGAGCCAACGATCTACCAGGCGGCAGGCGGGGAGTGGAAGCTGACCACCTCCGAACGCAAGCGCATCCTGCTCGAGCATATCTACGGTGTAGACATCGACCAGCAGGCGGTGGAGGTAACCAAGCTATCGCTGTTGTTGAAGGTGCTGGAGGGCGAGAACGAGCAGACGCTGGGGAAACAGCTCAGCTTCTGGCAGGAGCGCGTCCTGCCGGATCTGGGGAAGAACATCAAGTGCGGCAACTCCTTGATCGGACCGGATTTTTACCAGGGAGGGCAAGCCAGCTTTATGGATGCGGAGGAAGCGTACCGCATCAATGCCTTCAATTGGGAGAGGGAGTTCCCGGAGGTGTTCCGAGCGAAGGGGGATGGTTTCGAAGTGGTGATTGGCAATCCGCCATATGGAACCATGATTGATGGAAAACAATTAAATTATTTCAACAAAACCTATAAACATCAAGATTATCAGAAGGATTTTTATCTGCTGTTTTTAGAACGTTATCATGGCCTAGTTTGTCATTCAGGCTTGGTGGGGGTAATAGTTTCAAATACATGGTTACAATCTATAACAATTAGGAACATTCGAAAATATCTTACCTCATTCTACTCATGGAAGAGGTTATTACTGATCTTCGGACATGAGTTAGGACAACAGAAGAAAAAGGAGCCTCAAAACCGATAAACTTGGTTAGCGACAACCACAAATCGGTAGGAGGCTCCCATGAGTAAGTTTATCAACATTCAACCATTTATGCAGGGTCTATTTGACGATAAAGGGACCGCACGCAGGGCAGCCGAAATTGGGCAAGGGATTTTGGCAGCGCGTTCATTGCGGCTTACAGATATTGCCGTAGCGATGAGAGGCAATAGTACAGCCAGCTATAAACGGATCCAGCGTTTCATCAAGGATGAAGATCCACGCCAAGCGCTGTGGAGACTATTTCAAGAGCAGGCGGAGTTTGTGATTGGTGATCCGACCGAGATCGAGCGTCCGCAAGCCTGGAAAACAGAGTACGTGGGAACGCTCAAGGATGGGAAGACGAAAGGGTTCTGGGCTTTGCTGTTGGCGACCCCCTATCGGGGACGGGCGATACCCTGCGGGTTGATTACCTACTCGTCCAAAACGATTGCCATGAACCAAGATTCGCGCAATCAAAACCATTTTCGGGCCTTTGAAGGGCTCAAAGATCTGCTTGGGGAGCGTCCTTTGGTGCTGGATCGGGAGTTTAGTTACCTGGAGTTGTTGCTGTGTTTGAACGCAGAACAAGTCAATTTCGTGATTCGTCTGAACCTGGGGAGCCATCCACCCAAGTTCTGGGATGCAGAAGGTCAGGAAGTTAGCCTGACCATCCTGCCCGGTGAAGTCGTTATCTATAACCGAGTGTGGTACAAGGGCCAAGTTTGCGTGAACTTGATCGGAACCTGGAATAAAGGGTTCTCGGAACCTTTGTGGGTGATGACCAATCTGACAGCCGAAGAAGGATTGCGGATCTACTTGCTGCGCATGAAGATCGAACAAAGTCTACGCGACTTGAAAAGCCTGCTGGGAATGACCAAGCTGATGAATAAACAGCAAGCTTACATGGAAAAAATGCTGGCTCTGCTCTTAATGGTCTTTGCGATTGGCTTGCTGGTCGGAGAACGCATCCGGGATTTCCTGTATGGTGAGCAGATCGCTGAAAACGAGACCGTGCTTGAGAAAGATCGCATCCCTGGATCTCCCCATCTGAAAAAAGGCAAAAAATGGAAACGCTACTCAGGTTTGTTCGTCTTGCTTAAACAGAAATGGTCTATATCTTCCCAGGATCGACGGATGATCTTGGAGACCACTTTGGCAGCCTTTCTGGCTTTAGTTCATTTTCCTGTCCCAACTCATGTCTGATCTTCAGGTTATTACACTTGCCCGAAAAAGTGTTCAATGCAGTTGTTGACACCCATGTATTGATTCTTCAAAAGTCAGATAATGGTATACAAGATGATGATGAAATTCCAATTGACTATATGGAGAGGAAACAAGTCAAGTATAAGCATTTCCTGGTTGGAAAGTTCATTCCTAAAAATGGAGATGCAATAAACATTGTAGCGAATCAACAGGCACAATTACTCTTTAGGAAAATACATAATAAATCCTTAGAATTACAGAATTTATTCTCTGTATACAACGGAGTTAAGCCATTTGAAATTGGAAAAGGAAATCCACCACAAACTGAAAAAATTGCAAAAGAGCGACCTTATGTTGTTGAAGGAGTGGCAATTGACAAAAGCAAAAATTGGAGCCCTTTATTGCGAGGTTCGCTTATTCAAAGATATAGGAACTTGTGGAATGGTGATTACTGGATTTTGTATGGTGAGTGGCTTGCAGCACCGCGCTCCCCAGAAATATTCGATGCTCCTAAAAAAATTATGGTTAGACAGACAGGCGATTCGATAATCGCTACCATAATAGAATCTGGATATATTGCTAGAAACAATATGCATATATTACTGAAAAATGAAAATCCTTATAAACTTGAATACTTGCTTGGCTTGATGAATTCAAAACTAATGGATTTTTCCTATAGTTTTATAAATCCAGAAAAAGGTGAAGCGCTTGCAGAAATAAAGAAAAAACATGTAGAACAACTACCAATCCACACTATTTCTTTTTTAGAACTCAGTTGAAAAAGCGCAGCACGACAAAATGGTGTCGCTCGTCGAGCAAATGCTGGCGCTGCACAAAAGCCTGGTAGCCGCTAAAACGCCGAATGAAAAGACCTATCTCCAACGCCAGATCGAAGCCACCGACCGGGAGATCGACCAGCTGGTGTACGAGTTATATGGGCTGACGGAGGAGGAGATCAGGATCGTAGAGGGGAGATGATCAGGTAGATATTGCTCGAGCCCAAAGATCATTGTTCGTAAGAAGGAGGTATGAGGATGTCTTCAGAGTTCGAACAGAATCTGGAAAAGTATGCTGAAGTGGTTGTTAAGGTTGGCCTCAACCTTCAGCCCGGGCAACGGCTATTGATCGGTACACCAATGGCAAACTTCCTGGCGCCAATTGAAACCGCACCCCTTGTCCGCTTGATTGCAGCTGAAGCGTATCGAGTTGGCGCAAGGTTGGTTGATGTGTTATGGGGTGACGACCATCTGAAATCGATTCGACTACAGCACGCCTCACGTGACTCGTTCCAGGAATATCCCGCGTGGCAAGTCAATACAACCGTAGAGTACATGCAACGGGGCGATGCTTTGCTGGGAATTCTCGCACACAACCCCGATTTGTTCCAAGGTTATGATCCGGAACTGCTTGGCGAAATCGAACAGATCAATGCAATGAAATCTGCTCCAATCGGCGACTTTCTTACCCGAAACGCAACCAACTGGCTGGTAATATCGGCTCCTGTTCCCGGCTGGGCAGCCAAGGTTTTTCCGGACATCGCACCCGACGAGCAGGACGAAAAATTATGGGATGTTCTTTTTGGGATTTGCCGGGTGAAAAGCACAGACCCGGTTGCAGAATGGCAACACCACGTCAGCCAGCTTGCATTGAGGAGTGGCTATCTGACTGCGAAACAATACACAGCATTAAGATTAACTGGACCCGGAACTGACCTGACCATTGGCTTGCCTGCAGGACATATTTGGAGAAGTGGCAGGATGAACACTGCAGCCGGCATCCCATTCACAGCCAACATTCCAACGGAGGAAGTCTTCACTATGCCCCACCGAGACAAGACGGAGGGGATGGTAACAGCCACCAAACCGCTGAGCTTTGGCGGAGGGATCATAGAAAAGTTTAACGTGATTTTTTCTGAAGGGCAGGTGGTAAAAATAACCGCGGATAGTGGAGAAGAGAATTTGCGCCAGTTGCTCGAGACCGATGTTGGCGCCAGCCGGTTGGGAGAGGTGGCATTAGTTCCACACAGTTCCCCAATTTCACAATGTGGCCTGATCTTTTACAATATCCTTATCGATGAAAATGCGTCCAACCACATCGCTCTTGGGGAAGCATATAAGTTTAATCTGGACAAAGGCGAGACACTATCAGATGAAGCATTTGCAGCAGCGGGCGGGAATCTCAGCTCGGTTCACCTGGACTTCATGATCGGTTCAGGTGAAATGGATGTTGAAGGGGTGAGAGGCGAAGGGACCACAGAACCCATTATGTGCGCTGGGGAATGGGCATTCAAGGTATAAACTTGAGTGTTTCTGGCCAAAGCCCTGTATCAGAAAGCTTTTTCACTTGATATGAAGATACGCTCTCTAGTAATTGCACGCCATGGTATTTGGTAGGGTACAGCATTCCCCCTCAACGACTCCATAATCGCTCATCGCTTTCGCGTTCCCTGCCAGCCCCGTCACGTTCAGGTTATTGATCGTACCCCCCTTTTCTCCCAGGAACTTTACCAGCTTTGAGCGCGTAAAGAACCCCCCAAGACAATCCTCAAAATCCAAGAACTGTTTCAGAAAGCTGTCAATCGGCCCGTGCACTTCGTGGGCAGCGACTAGATCTTCGTCCACTATTTGAAAGTTATGAGGTGGCATTTTTGAGCAAATCCGACCCAAGAAGGTGGATCGCGAATTTGGGGATGCAGAAGTGGCGCTTCGTGCAGCTCCTCGTGCTGGCAGGTGGGGTGAGGAATGATCCTGTGTAAATCGGATATAATCAGGTTATCGATGGAGATTTCAACTACTTATACTCCGGTTCTGGATGATATTGTGTCCCGTTTAGCCAGTGGGCTGAGTCCGGAACGCATCTACCTGTTTGGGTCACAAGCCAGCGGCAAAGCCGGCCTGGGGAGCGATTATGATCTGCTCGTGGTGGTACCGCACTCCAATCTACCTCGCCATCGACACGAAGCGCTCTCCTACGATCTACTTTGGGGATTGACTACACCGGTTGACGTGATTGTGCTGACCCGGACTGAATTCAGGCGTTTGGCCCGTGTGAAAACCTCGCTGGCTGCCACGGCCCAAGCCAAGGGAATTTTGCTCTATGACCGACCCGAAGCTAATGGAACTTACCCTGCCTTGAAGCCAACAGAAAGCTGAGGGCGACGTGAGTGGGGAAAAACAGGGTGCAACTGGTTCAATTCGGATTGTTTGCGACTTAGACTTGCGCCCCATGGATGTGCAAACCGCCAGGGCAGCGCAGACTGCAATATGGCGGACTTGGACGGGGGCGCAGCCCGAAACCTGGCTGGATACTCCGGCAATAGAGTTGGTGCGTGGGCGTTTCCGGCGGCTTTATACCTTATTAAAAAGCAGTAAGCTCCAATGGAAAAACCGCCTGTGATCCGCAATTATTTCGTTGACGAAGCTGGCGACGCTACGCTGTTCGCGGCGAATGGCAGGGTCATCGTCGGTTCTGAAGGATGTTCGCGCTATTTCATCCTTGGGATACTGGATATCGCTGATCCAGAGGCTTTGAACGCTGACCTAGAAGCTTTACGAGGGCGCCTGCTAGCCGATCCGTATTTCAAGCAGGTCCCCTCAATGCGGCCAGAGGGTCAAAAAACAGCGCTGGCTTTTCATGCCAAAGATGATGTGCCCGAAGTGCGCCGAGAAGTATTTTCTTTGCTCATGAAGTATCAGCTGCGCTTTTTTGCGATCGTACGCGATAAGCTGAGAGCCGTCGAGTACGTGCAACAGCGCAACAAGAATGAGCTGGGCTATCGCTACCATCCCAATGAGTTATATGATTACATGGTGCGGAGGTTGTTCAAGAATTTGCTGCACAAAGATGACGGCTATGAAATCTACTTTTCAAAGCGCGGCAAAGAGGACCGGACGGCGGCATTGAAACAAGCCTTGGATAAAGCGCGTGTGAACGATTTACAGCCCAGTGGAGCATTCAGACCTCAGCCCCGATCACCGTTTATCCACGAACTCCGACTGGATGCGGAGGGCGGCAAGCTGTAGACTATTTCATGTGGTCTTTGCAACGATTCTATGAGCGCCGGGAAGATCGATATATAGAACTGTTGTGGCCGGCTTTTCAACTGGTGCATGACCTGGACGATACACGCGAGAACGCGTACGGCCGATATTACACACAAAAAAAGCCGCTAACATTAGCGGCTGTGAAAAAAAACCCGCCAGGGATATAGAATTGAACTGGCCGCAGCCAGACAATTACACGGCATGGAGCCGAATTTTGTCCCCGGCAAATGAAGTATAGCATGAATTGTCAAAATGTCAAAATAAAAATTTTTAAACCACAAATGGCTCATGCGATAAAGAGCATCGCTTGGGCACAAAGGCACCGGTTGAAACCGGCGCCTGGTATGGCAAGAAAACCAGCCAAGGCTGGTTCGGGAGGGATAAGCTGCGCGCACAGCGTGGGCTATGGATAATGATCCCTCACCCCTGCCCCTCTCCCGGCGGGCGAGGGGTTAGAACAAAGAAGGAGGCAATATGCAAATCAGCTTCAATGGGGCGGCACGGACGGTGACTGGGTCGCAGCACTTGCTGCACATCAACGGGCATAAGCTGCTCCTGGAGTGTGGGCTGTACCAGGGACCGCGCAAGGAGTTCTACGCTGCGGAACGCCAGCTTCCCCTTCGATCCAAAGGAAGTGGATGCGGTGATCCTTTCGCACGCGCACATCGACCACTCGGGGAATCTGCCGAACCTGGTGAAAGGCGGCTACCACGGACCGATCTATGCGACGGAGGCGACCGCGCACCTGACAGACCTGATGTTACGCGACTCGGGGCATGTGCAGGAGGCGCAGGCGGAAAACATCAGCTATCACCGGGCAAGACGCGGCGAGCCGCCGGTGAAGCCGCTGTATACGGAGGAGGAGGCCGAGCAGGTGAAGCAGTACCTGCATAAGCAGAACTATGGCGAGGTTTTCGAGCCCATCCCCGGGGTGAAGGCACGGCTGGTGGAGGCGGGGCATATCTTGGGCTCGGCGGCAGTGGACATGGAAATTGAGGAAAAGGGACGTAAGCAGCGGGTGTGGTTTTCGGGGGATATCGGCAGGCTGCGCTTGCCAATCCTCAATGACCCGGTGCTGCCGAGGGAGGTCGATTACCTGATCATGGAATGCACCTACGGCGATAAGGCCCACCGCGATCCGGAAGAGGCTTACCAGGAGATGCGCAGTGTGATCATGCGGACGATCGAGCGGGGAGGCAAGGTGATCATCCCAGCTTTTGCGGTGGGACGCACGCAGGAGCTGGTGTATAACCTGAACCGGATGTACGAGGCGGGCGACCTGGAGGCGGTGCCTGTTTTCGTAGACAGCCCGCTGGCGGTGAACGCTTCGCAGATCTTCAAGCAGCACCCGGAATGCTTTGACCAAAAGATGCGGGAGCAGGTGCGAAGCGGACACCCGGCGCTGGAATTCAAGCTGCTGAAATATATCCAATCCCTGGACGATTCGAAGGCGCTGAACGAACGCAAGGATCCGATGGTGATCATCTCGGCGTCGGGGATGGCAGAATTTGGGCGGGTGGTCTATCATATCAAATATAACCTTGAGAATCCGCTGAATACGATCATGATCGTTTCGTGGCAGGCGCCCAACACGCTGGGGAGAAGGCTGGCGGACCGGGAGAAGAAGGTGAAGATCATGGGTGAGGTGTACTCTGCGCAAGGCGGAGGTGGCGACGATCGGCGGGCTTTCGGCGCACGCGGGGCAAGATTTTCTGATCGAATACGCCCAGGCCGCGCAAGGGAGGTTGAAAGGGATTTTCCTGGTGCATGGCGAAAAGGGGGCGGCGGGGACCTTGCAGCGGAAATTTAGCGAGCGCGGGATAGCGCCGTTTGTGTATCCGGAGATGAATGAGGTGGTGGATTTAGGGGGGTAAGATTGAAAGGATTCACCGCAGAGTCTCGCGGAGAGGCAGAGATACGCAGAGAGGGATTTTGAGAAGAGCCTATCGACGCAGAGGAATTCAACGTGGAGTCGCGGAGAGGCGGAGATGCGCAGAGATGGAGATTGGGAAGAACCCTTCAACGCGGAACAACTGTGTTAAATGTCAAGATTGAATCGGATTAATCGGAGCCAAGAAAGGGCGCATATCGCGGAGCATGGCATTGAGAATGGTGAGGAATTTACGCATACAAGCCACGAGAGCGACCTTCTTGAGCTTACCTTGTTTGAGGAGATGTAGATAAAAAGGTTTGATTAGCGGATTGGAACGTGCTGCAGCCACAGTAGCCATGTATAAGACTTCTCTGACATCTTCTCTGCCTCCTTTGGTTCTACGTTTACCCCGTCTGTATCCACTGTCATCGTTGAAGGGGGCGACGCCGACTAAAGCTGCGATCTTCTCTACGGTTCAACTGCCCCAGTTCAGGGAGACCGGAAAGCAGCTTGGCGCACAAGACCGGGCCGACCCCCTTGGCGCTGCGCAGGATGGCTTCCTTCTCTTTGAAGTGGGGGATTTGGCGGATCTGGTCATCGATCTGCTGGTCCAGCTCAGCGACTTCCTCTTGCAGCCAGGTGATGTGCTCTTCGACCAGTGCGCGCAGGGACAGACGGGTGCTGACCAGATGGTTCTTTTCGTCTACCAAGATGTCGAGGAGCTGGCGCCGACGTAACATCAGGGCATTCAGGTACTGCTCCGCTTCGCCAGGCAGGCGCGAAACGGGTGGTTTGATGGCTTCCCCAAAGCGAGCCAGCAAGCGGGCATCCAATTTATCGGTCTTGGCTAGCAATCCGATCGAGCGCGCAAAGTCCCTGACCCTGGCCGGATGCACCAGGGCGAAGGGTAATCCTACCCCATACAGCTCGGTGATCAGCGCCGTTTCCAAACCACCGGTCGACTCGACCACGATCAACGCAGGCTGGATCGCCTGCAGCCGCTCCACGATCTTGCCGATGCCCACCGCATCATTGTTCGCTTGCCAATACTCGCCATCTTCGCCGATGGCTACATCGAGTTTCGTCTTGGACACATCGATCCCTACATATACCACAACCTGTTTCTCGTTCATTTTTTACCTCGCTAGCTGTATAATGAGAATGACCCGTTCTAGCTTGGATCCGGGCTCCTTAGGCCCACGCAACTGTTCGGGTTCTTTGGGTATAGGACACGGCGACCACGCTCCGCGACGGTTTACAAAAACCAAACCGCATGATCGGCCTGCCGTGTCCTTCCCCATTGTATACCTTCCTTCTCTCAATATACTAGCCGCAGAGAGGCAGAGAGGCGCAGAGAGGGATTTTGAGAAGGACCTATCGACGAGAGGATTCACCGCGGCACCTCGCCACCGGTTGAAACCGGCGTCTGATATATAAATAAAACCAGCCAAGGCTGGTTCGGTAAACTTCTATTAAATTTCTTATCAAACAAATGATCACGGTTTGGGATCTTTTTCGGGTTTCGGATCTTTTTCGGTTTCTTTGTCCTTAACCGGTTTATTTTCGTTGACTGGCTTCACCGGCTTCACCGGAAGATTCTTTGCAGCCGCCTGTGCTTCAATGTTTTCTTTGATGGCGCCCATGCTTAGACCAGAGGCACGCAGGGTAAAGATCGCTTCGGCACTCACCGCATCCGATCTCAGGCTGTAGACCTGGTCAATCTCGCCAAAACCGTAGCCCTGGCAGAACCAGCCCATGATCTCGCCGATGGGCACACTGTAGCGCTCGGCAAGCGTTGCGGCTTCGGGTTGAAACTCAACCGATGAGCACTCGATCGTTTTCGTAGGGACCGGAATATCATATTCAGCAGGGAGCAGCATTTCTGCGGTCACCGGCGGATTGGTGAGCTCACTGATGCTGGTGGGAGTGGGAGTAGAAGTTGGAGCAGGGGTTGAGGTAGGCGTAGGCGTGGGAGTGGGAGGCAGGATGCCAGCTACCAGGGTGGAAATTTCCAAAGCCTGCCAGGTTCCGTTTTCTAAAACGACATACCTGACTTTTACAACGTTCCCAAACTGGACATCATCGAGAATGCGAGTCGCCAGGTTCACCTGTACAGAAATCCCGCTGATCAACCAGGTTTCATCGCCCATATCTTGAACAACACCGGCAAATGTCGATTTCTTAGGAGAGGTCTGGGTAGGCTGGATGGAATCGATTATCCAACGACCATCTCCAAGAATGCGTCCAGTGACGATGACGGTATCGCCTGGCTGGAACTCATCCAGCAGAAGTGTATCAGAGGTGAGGTGAAAGGCACTCCCCCGATCCACCAAGTTTCGCCATCGGCTAGAACTAAGGTATCGGTGAGGGTAAAGGCGTAAGCAGGTGGCTCAGGCGCCTGGTCGACTTGAACCGTGGTGGCCTGACCAGGAGTGAGGGTGACCTGACCTTGGTCATTCTCCACAACCACTTGTCCAGTTTGTACGGCAAAATAGGCTTTGCCATTGGGTTCAGAAGCAGCGCTGAAAGTGGTGCCATGCACGCTGGCTGAACCAGCCTGGGTATTGACGGCGAAGGAGCTCTTACGTTCTCCAAAGGGGACAACCTGGTGGCTGGTAAAGCCATAGGGCTGAATGAGGCTAACTTTGAGTACACTGCCCCAACCTCCGCCAATTTCTTCCAACTGCAGCTCAGTATTGGGAGATAAGATTGTCTGTGTGCCATCAAAATACTGCAGGACTGCGCTGGAATCAGCCTGGGTGCGGATGAGCTGACCAGAACGGAGGGCAGCGCCCGAAGAAGCGGTTTGCCAATCTGCTTTGGCGTTCTCAGCCACCTCAACCTGGCCGGAGACCTGATAGAGGAGGACAGTTTGAACGGCGCTGGGACCGGCCAGCCAGGCACGCCCGCCAAAGAAGACGATGCCAAGCAGCAAAATTACCAGACTTAAACTCGCAAAGCCCGGCGTAAACAGCCACGCCAGGCTGGGGGCCGGTTTGCGGGAGGGTAATTTGAGGGTCTCCCGGGCTGCGGCGATCAGCTCTTTCTGCATGAGGCGGGAGGTCTCTGGGGAAAGCTCAGGTTGGGGGAGGTCGCGTATGGCAGCAGCGAGGGTAATCAAAGGCTCTAATTCAACAGAATCATCTTTGAGGCCTTTGACAACCTTGCGGAGCGGGGAACCATCTTCGATGGTCTCCAGCTTCCTTTGCAGAATTTGATCTAAATCAGACATACGATATCTCCCAAGCGTCTAAACGTTCTCGGAGGGCAATCAGCCCCCGGCGTTGTAAACCTTTTACTGAATCTTCGCTACGCTTGAGCACAAGTGCCACTTCGGTAATCGGCAGGCCAAGGATAAAACGTAATACCAGGACTTCCCGCTGCTCGGAAGGCAACTGCGCTAACGCCTTGCGCAAGCTTTCGCTGGCGAGACTGTTCTCAGCGGTGGCCGCAGGGTCGGGGTCGGAGGCTACCAGGTTCTCTTGGAGCTCCACGTTTGGATGACTGGAGACTCTGCGAAAGTAGTCGACCGACAGGTTGCGGGCGATCTGGAACAGCCAGGCTTGAAATGACACGCCCTGAAGACGGTAGTCAGGAAGGGCACGCAGCATGCGCATAAAGACTTCGGAGGTAAGGTCTTCGGCGGTATGGAGGTCATTCACCCGGTAGTAGAGGTAGCGGAATACACTCTGATGGTACCGTTGAAAGAGGACCCCGATCTTTGCCGTATCCCCTTGCTGCGCCTTCAGGATCACATCATTTGTGATTTCAAGCGTTTCGCTCACTAAGACGTTCTATCCTTAATAACGATTCAAAGCTAAAAAAGAGTCATTCAATTTCCCCTGGCTGCTTGCATTCTCGAAAGGATGCGGGGGAGGAGTTCCATGACCCTATTATAAGCGAGAATTTGGGCTAATTCAGGATTCGAATGATGAATCCCCTTGAGAAACAGTGAACGCAGGGAAGTTGAACAGGGATGCACAGGATTTACAGGATAAAACCCAATCCTTTTAGGCGACCAACCTGGTCAGGATCATTGGCACAAAACCAGAAAGAAGATGAGGTTTGGGTCTTTAGGAATTGCCGGGGTGGACAATTCCACGGTAACTCCCAATAAGCCTGAGATTTGGCTCCTGTTGAGCGGGCAGGGTTTGGTATAATGGGGGACGCGAACGAGACTGGAGAGGTGCCAGAGCGGTTGAATGGGACGGTCTCGAAAACCGTTGTGGGGCTTGCTCCACCGTGGGTTCGAATCCCACCCTCTCCGCTGAAAAGAATCCGCAAATCAACATAAAAAAAGAGATCGCTCAGTTGGAACTGAGTGATTTCGCTTTTAAAGTACATGCTCTTCCTTGTACCTAATCCTCGACGCTTGTCAAGGCATTGGAATACAAGTGCTTGTCTTGTGACAAGTACCCGTCTTGTCAGACATCGGGCAGGCGAGTTGTACAAATCCCAAATGACTTTTAATTTAATGCTTTGGCCTCTTTAGCCGGTCCGGTGCTGCGGCGGATGGTCAATTCGGGGCGCAGCAGCGCCTGCTGTGGTCTGCTTATTGCTCCGGTCATTTGATCGATCAGGATGCGAACGGACTGGTAACCCATTTCATGAGCCGGGAAAGAGATCGTTGATAGGGGAGGTGTGAGTAACTCGCTAATCCTATCTTTGAACATACCAATGATGGATAGATCCTCCGGTACTCGCAAACCCTTTGCCCGAATCGCTTTGAGGATTCCTGGAACGCCTTTTTCCTGAGGGATGACAAGCGCGGTGATGCCCGGATGATCTGTAAATAAGTGGAACAAAACAGACTCGGTATTGTCGTTCTTCAGGTCAACTGTGCGCCACAAATGGGGCAGTCCAAACTGCTGACAGGCTTTTTCATAGCCCTGCAGTGCCCAGGTGGCATATCCGTATTCCTTCTCTTGCACTACCGGGGCCAATGTGATGAAACCAATTTCTCGGTGACCGAGCGCTTGCAGATATTGTGTGGCCTCAGCTACCCCTTTGCCAATATCGATGTCGACGTAGCTCAGGCCTGTATTATTGGCACAGCGACCGATCATTACAAAGGGCAGGTCGTGCTCCTGTAAGAGTTTCACCCGGCAGTCTTCGGTTAAAATTTCCATTAAGATGATACCGTCTGCCTGTCCACGACGGAAGATCGAGAGCAGTTCGTTATCACTTAGCGAATTCACGATCAGGTTAAGGGAGTATCCGGCATCCTCGCAGCTCATCGCCGCGCTGGTGATGATGTTCTGCTCTGGTGGGTTAAAATCTTGTGGATAATGCAGAGCGATGAAATGGCTTTTACCCGAACGGAGCTGCTGCCAGGCAAGTTGTGGGGTAAAATGCTGTTCTTTCATTACCCGTAAAACACGGGCGCGTGTTTCATCGGCCACCTCCGATTTATTGTTAAGGATGCGAGAAACTGTGGTGATTGATACACCACTGGCTTTCGCAATATCAACAATTGTCATCTTCTTGAATTTCGTTTGCTTTCCCACAGATAAGTCGCCCTTTCTGGTGAAGAATGAGTACTTTAAAAATTGATTACTACCGGTTGTCCGCTGTAGAGAACCTTTTGTTTCTGGCCGGACAAGTCAAAACCAGAGTGATCCAATATATTTTCGTGCAGATGAATTTCAAATATACGCTGCTCAGGCATTCCAGTATACTGCCCTTTACGCTCTCCCAAAGTCAATTGCCTATCTGCATCCTGCCATTGAAAAGCAATCATCGAAAGGGCACCGTTCTCATAATTATATTGATCGCCTTCATCTTCGTAAAGCGCGAAGGCACCATCCTGACCGGGGTAGATATGCAGCTCAACTGGTGCCTCAGATAGATCATTCACATGCTGGCGGACAGGTCCCATGGGCAGGATGGACCCGGCACGCACAAACAGCGGCAAGCGGTCGATAGGCGCTTCTGCCTGGATGGTCTGGCCTCCGGTATACGTTTGCCCGGTATAGAAATCATACCAGTTGGCTCCCGCAGGCAGGTACACCGGGCGCGAATTCGCATCACCTGCAAGTGGGCGCGATCCGACGTCATACAACATAGGCCGGGTGACCGGGTTTACAAGCAATGCGGGGCCGAACATATACTGGTCGCTGATATCATAGGTGACCGGGTCGGAGCGGAAGTCAAAGGGCAGGGCACGCAGCATGGTGTAATCGTGTTGAGTGGTCCAACCGGCTAAGGAGTAAATGTAGGGCAGTAGGCGGTAGCGCAGTTTTAGAGTGCTCACCAGGGCTTCATAGAAAGGTTCGCCCGGCTTGCCAAAGCGCCAGATCTCACGGGGCGTGTCGGTGCCGTGGGCGCGGAACATGGGCAGGAAGGTCCCATATTGGAACCAGCGCACAAACAGCTCGCGGTAGCCCAGGTCGTCTACACCCTCATCATAATCACCGCTCCAAAACCACAGCTCCGGCTTGCGTTTGACAAAGAACGCGCCAATATCGGTGGTCCAGTAGGGCATGCCTGTCACACAAAAATTTAGCCCATCAGCAATCTGGCGGCGCAGCGTATCCCAGCAAGCAGCTGTATCACCAGACCAGGTGACCGTACCGTAGCGCTGCTGGCCCAGATAAGCCGAGCGGGTCAGGTTGACCACCCGCTTTTCACCGGTCTCCCGGCGCTGCCCTTCATAAATTCCCTGCGAATGCAGGAGCGAATAGGCATTGATGTATTCAGGATCGAGGTAACGTTTGGCCTCCCCGGTATTGA
The DNA here is from genome assembly GCA_963754615.1 of uncultured Chloroflexia bacterium. GTDB lineage: Bacteria > Chloroflexota > Anaerolineae > Anaerolineales > UBA4823 > CAVVUF01. The sequence continues at coordinate 270,390 of CAVWGW010000007.1, forward strand.
TGCGCAGGCGTTCTTCTGGCTCAGGCTTGATCGCACCTTTCCAGTCGGCTTCGAAGGGCTCCGTGCAATCGCACCACCAGGCATCGATCCCATGCGAGAATAGCCCCTGGTTGGCCTGTTTCCAGTAGCAGGCGCGAGCCGCGGCGCTGAAGGCGTTGTAAGTGGCCTGGTTGCCCAGCAAGTGCCCCTGCTCTTTCATCTCCTGCCAGTTTTCACCGCCGGGCCGCATAATCGGCCAGATAGAGACCATCAAGCGGGCGTTGAGAGCGTGCAGGTCGGCGGTCATCTGGTCGGGATCCGGGAACCGCTCTAGGTCAAGGATTTTTTCTCCCCATAGATCGCCCGCCCATGACTTCCAATCCAGGACGATGCAATCCAGCGGTATTTCGCGCTGGCGATATTCGCGCACAATGCTAAGCAGTTCTTCCTGGGTCACGTAGCGCTCTTTAGATTGGATATAACCAAACGCCCACTTCGGCAGCATCGGCGAATGGCCGGTCAGGGCGCGAATTTCGTGAACGATCTGATCAAATTCCGGGCCATAGATGAAGTAATAATCCAACTCTTCATCCACGTCGCTCCACAGGTAGGAGCCAAAAGCGTCGTCGTGGAATGTCATCAACGAGCAGCTATCCAGGAAGATGCCGTAGCCGCGCGTGGAGACCAGCACCGGCACGACCGCCTTCATGTTTTGCTGGTAAAGATACTGGTGCTGCCCACGCAAATTGAACATACCCTCTTCATGAGAGCCGAGACCATAGAGGGCCTCGCCGTCTGACCACTCGAATTCCAGCTTGGTATGATATGCCTGCCGGTCGACCACCTGGAGGACGTTACGGGCATCACTGCGTACGCCATCGGCGTTCTCACGGCTCTCGACAGCAGTAGATTCATCGAAAACCGAGACCAGCACATCTACCGGGTTGAGCGTTTTTCCACCGCGGGCTGGTTCTTTCGTGAGTACGTGGCCCTGACTGTCATAATAGGTAAAGGCCAGCGTCTGGCACTGGATTGTAATCGTCACCTCGGGGGTGGAGAAGATTAACCCCTCAGCCGTTTCATTCACGGTAAAGCGGGCCAGGGGATCTGGCCTGGCTGTCACAATCAGGCTGCTCGAGCCAGATTTGCCGGCTGAGGGGGAAGGATTGGATGCAAGCTGTAACGCACGCGGATGGCGCGTGGAGAATAGGGTACCAGGGAAAGATATCCGCGGTCGCTTTTGATGAAGAGCCCGTCAGGCCCGGATGAATACGAATGGATAGTCATATGGTTTCTTCTTTGGTTGACCGGCGCCAGGTCCGCCCAGGGCAGATTGTTATAAGCAGGTTTTATCATCAGTGGGAGGCGATTTCGAGCGCCTGTTCAATCGAGCCCGGACTGAGGTGGGTATTGGCGACCGGTAGGATATCCGCCATATTGGAACTGCGCGATAGGCGGTAGTGAATAAGAGTGACCCGTCATTGCGGTCAAACCAGAATTCGTTCAGGTTGCGGGCGGGGGGCGGTTGGGGAAATCGTTTCGATTAACCTTTGACAGCCCCGGCCACCATCCCCGACAGGATAAAGCGCTGTGCTACCAGGTAAATCAGGATAACTGGCAGGATGGTCAGGACGACATCTGCCGAAACCAGGCTCCAGTCGGACTGGAACTGGCCAAAGAAGTTGTATACGGCCAGGGTCATGGGCCAGTAGGTGCTGCGGTTGAGGTAGTAAAGTGGCACAAGGAACTCATTCCAGATGCCCAAGATATTGAGCACTGCCGAAGTGACCAGCACAGGGGTTAACAGCGGGTAAATGACTGAGAAGAACAGCCGGGTCGGGCTGCAGCCATCCATTATTGCGGCTTCATCCAGCTCGCGCGGCAAGGTCTCAATGAAGGCATAGATGAGGAATACACTGAAGGGGATCATTGAAGCCGCATAAAGCAGAATTACGCCAAACTGGGTGTTATTGAGCTGTGTCCACTGCATCACCTTCGTAAGGGTGACAAAATTGGTTGGCATCGCAATGCCCATCACCAGGAAAAAGTAGATGAACCGGTTAAAGCGGGTGCGGTTCCGTGAGAGGACATAGGCTGCCAGGGCAGACACAGTAATCCCAATGGCAGTGGCGGCAAAAGCATAAAGCAGGCTGTTGGCAAATGCGCCTAACAGTTTACCCTTCTCGATCACCGTGGCGAAGTTGCTCCACTGAAAAACAGCCGGCAGTTCAGCACCCATCGAGCTGGCCTCGGCTTTCGTCTTGACGGAGTTAACAAAGACCAGGTACACAGGAATAAACATGATCAGGCTAATAATGACCGCCAGACCGTTGTAGGAGGCTTTACGCAGCAGCTTCATCGTCTTGCCCTTCGCGTCGCCCAGTGACTTACTGCAGACTTATGGACCGTCGCATTTGTTACCATGGCATCACTCTATCTCTTCCCGGTGCATCAGCCGGATGACAAAATAACTAAGAACAATCATAACCAGAAACAGCAGCGTTGAAAGCGCCGTGGCGATGCCATAACGGCCTTTGGAAAAATCCTCGAAGATGGCCGTGTAAACAGTGTCGGTAGCCCGACCTGGCCCGCCGTGGGTGAGCACAAAGATGATGTCAAACACTTTCAAGCCGTAAAGCAGGTTCAAGACTGTTATAACGGATAGGACAGGCATTATCAGCGGTAAAGTCACATTGGTAAAGGTTTTCCAACCGGTGGCTCCATCGATCGAGGCAGCCTCGTAATAATCCTTTGGGATGGCTTGCAACCCAGCAATCAAGATGACCATGATGTACCCCACACCTTTCCAAGTGTCCACTCCGATGACGGAGGGCAGCGCCAGGTTAATGTCGGTCAGCCATTTCAGGGCTAAAAAATCCATCCCTGCCCAGCGCAGCATGGTATTCAAAAAGCCGGTGGCTGGATTGAGGATGGATCGAAAAATCAGGCTCACAACCAGCATGGGCAGCACGGCAGGCAGGTATATGATCACCCGATAAAAATAGGACAGGCGCCTAACTCCCTGGGTTAATAACACCGCTAATCCCAACGCTAAGACGGTCTTGAGAATGATGGTGGCAATGGTGAACACAACCGTGTTCTTGATAAAACTGATGTACCCCTGGCCGGTGGAGGCAAAGATGGCTTTGAAGTTATCCAGGCCGACCCAATTGACTTCGGTCGTGTAGCTGTTCCAGTCCGTAAACGAATAGAATAAGCCCATCACGCTGGGTAGGACGAAGAATAGCAGATATAAAAATAAAGCCCCGCTGGCAAAGTAGAATGGATAGGCTTTATTTTTCATACTTCTCCTCGCTTGGGGCCATCCTGTGGAGGATATTGGTTAGGGGAGGGCTTTGTTCCCTCCCCATATCTGGATCAAAAGGGTGGTTGGGCTCATTCAGAATGGAAACATCGCCTGAATGAGATCCTAACCAGATTGGCTGTGCTACTTAGCCCAGGCCGGGTCTTTTGCAGCCGTGGCCATATCCATACGGCGCTGATCAATGCTCTTGAGCACATCTTCGGCGGTCATCGCACCTGTGAACATCGAGACGATATCCTTCCCCATATCCATCCATTGGGGATTAACATATGTAACCGCAGTCTGGTATACAACTCCCCGTTCGGTGTGTTCATCCAGGAAGGTCTGCTGGGAAGGAAGCAGCTTGCTGTTTATCCCAGGGAAGGGAAGGGTTGGGCTGTTGGGATCGTTATCGATCCGGTATTGCAGACTGTCGGGTTGGGCGAGGAAATTCAAGAACTGCTTCGCCTCATCAACGTACTTTGATCCTACCCAGATGAACTTGGTTGGTCCGGCGGGATTGACGTTCAAGACCTGATTGTCGCCCAGCGGTATCACGAAGACACCCAGGCTATCGATATTGAAATCTGGATAATCGTTTTTCGCCTGCTGAGCGAAGGTCAGGTTTGCTACAGTCATGGCTGCCTGGCCCGAGGTAATTACTTTGGTTTGGTCGGCTACAGCATCAGATAAAGCGTTATCCCCGAAACAACCAGAGTCATATAGATCCTTATACTGCTGCAGGAGCAGTAATGCGGTCGGGTTTTGGGCAAAGGTGGTCTTATTGGTGTTCAGCTGGTCGGCTGTTCCAGGTGCCTGGTTCTCGATCTGAACGCCCAATTCCGCGAACCACAAGACTTGATGCCATCCATCAGCCATTGGCTCATAGATGGGAGTGATCCCGTCTGCCTTAATAGTCTCACAGGCAGCTTTGAATTCAGCAAAAGTGGTCGGTACACTCAGGTTCAACTTGGCAAAAATATCCTTATTGTAGTTTACCACCCAGGTCGTGCCCAGGGTATTCCAGACCGTCTGGCCATAAACTTTGCCGTTGACCGTGGATTGGTCGAGAACCTGAGAATCCTCTGTCTGAACCCATGGTTGATCGGACAAATCTACAGCATTTTTTTCAACATCATAATTCACCACCAGGTCTGTCTTGCCACTTTGCCCACCAAAGAGATCCGGTCCTTCACCTGAATTGAGCTTTGTTTTCAGAAGACTGAAGAATTGATCAGATGGGACAACCTGGTAGTCAATTTTAATGCCGGTTTGTTCTTCAAACTGTTTGGCCAGCTCCAGTTCGGCATCCGGTGCCCAGCCCTGGCTAACCAGGTAGGATAAGGTAACGGGTGCTTGGGTAGGGGCAGCTGATTTCGGGAGCGGTCGTCGGAGTGGCTGGAGCCGAAGTGGGTGCTGCGCAACCAACAGCGAGAACGACAACAAACAAGAATACGCAGATGGTAGAAACGGTTTTCTTCATTTTTAGTGATCCTTATATGTCAAATGTGTCAATTATCGGGAAACAGAGCGGCAAGAAGGGACGATTTACCATATATTCGCGATATACACCTCCTAATAAAGTCAAAACAGCTAGGCGATAAGCCATTTATCACTTTGCGCTTTAATCGTATTCACTGGAAATATTTATGGAAATGTTTGCGGTAACATTTTCATTAATAATACAACTTTTTTTTATTGATGTCAATAGGCACTGAGTTGGGAGTTTGTCCCAAAACTGGTTGGTGACTTTCAAGATCCAATATATGGGGGCAAATCAGCCCTTTTTGTTACTTTTTACCCCCACAGGTGGCGACAAGCCAAAAACCAACCAGAAAAGGGACAGACACTGAGTTGGATTATCGGAAAATTCGTTATTGACATTTATGTGGAAATAATGCTATTATGGTATCGATACCATGTGGTATGGATATCACACAGGAAGATGGAATGCCAACGATTCATGATGTTGCCAAACGTGCAGGAGTAGGTTCGATCACAGTTTCAAGGGTGATCAACAATTCGGGCTATAGTAGCTCCGAAACCCGTGAGCGTGTTCAAAAAGCAATTGTTGAACTTGGTTATGTTCCAAATACCCTGGCGCGCAGCTTGCGCTCGCGGCGGACGAACACGGTCGCGCTGATGGTGACCGACATCACCAATCCCTTTTTTACTACTCTGGCGCGCGGGGTTGAAGACGCGGCAAATGAAGCAGGGTACACCGTTATTTTCTGCAACACCGATGAAGTCCGCTGCAAAAGAAGAAAAATACTTGAACGTGCTGCTGCAGAAACAGGTTGATGGACTTCTTTTGGTTCCAACACAAAGAAGCGTGAATACCATCCAGCAAATTCTGAAACATGGCACACCTGTGGTTGTGGTGGACCGCCGCATCTCGGAAGTTGATGTTGATACCGTTCGGTGTGATTCCCTGGATGGCGGTTACAAGCTCACGGAATACCTGGTATCGCTTGGTCATCGACAGATAGCGGTCATGAGTGGTGCGGTTGGTGTATCTACGGCCGATGATCGTGTAGCTGGATATCAAAAAGCCTTAGCAGAGAATGCGATAGCCATTGATGAGCGTTTTATATTTCGTGGGGAATTCACGCCAGACAGCGGGTATTCCATGACCAAACAAGCGATTAACCTGCCGCTGCGCCCGACCGCACTCATTGCTGCCAATAACTTTATTACCATTGGGGCAATGAAAGCCTTGCAGGAGGTGGGATTGGAAGTGCCGGAGGATATGGCACTGGCAGGCTTTGACGATCTTCCACCGGCCATGGTCACCTTCCCATTTTTCACTGTTGTTTCACAACCAGCCTATGAAATGGGAACGCAGGCGATGCAATTGCTATTGAAACGTTTGAATGACAAGGAAATGGGTGCGTTTCAGGAAGTGATCTTACCCACTCAATTGATCGTTCGTCGCTCAAGTGGACCACTAGTCAAGTAGAGGCATCAGTGATCCTTTTTTAAATGATGTGGTATCCATACCACAAGAATCTAATCAAAATGAGAGGAAAAAAATGGTTACGGCAACAGATGTTTTGAACAAAGATGATCTAATCGTCATCACCGGTGCAGGTGGCTTTATTGGAGGAGCGCTGACGCGCTATTTTCATGAAAAAGGCTTTCGCCGAATCCGAGCCATTGACCGCAAGCCGGTCCCGGAGTGGTACCAGCGCGTGCCGGGCGTGGAATGTATCTCGATGGATTTGAGCGAAAAAGAAAACGCGATAAAGTCCGTGGAAGGAGCAGTAGAGGTGTATAACCTGGCCGCGGACATGGGCGGGATGGGCTTTATCGAACACTTCCGCGTCGAATGCTTGCGCTCGATCCTGATCAACACCCACCTGATCGAGGCCGCCTATCGGGCGGGCGTGAGCCGCTATTTCTTCTCGTCCTCAGCCTGCGCCTATAACACCACGCTTCAGCAGGATCCGAACGTACGTGCACTAAAAGAGAGTGATGCCTACCCAGCCATGGCTGAACGCGGCTATGGCTGGGAAAAATTGATGAGCGAGATGTTCTGCCAGGAATACTGGGCGGAGCGCAGGCTGGAAACTCACATGGCGCGCTTCCATAATGTCTATGGTCCATATGGCACCTGGTTTGGCGGGCGCGAGAAAGCCCCAGCGGCCCTTTGCCGAAAAGCGATCGAGGCCAAGGATACCGGCAAATACGAAATTGATATCTGGGGCGATGGCACCCAAACGCGCAGTTTTATGTATATCGACGACTGTGTTTTCGGCATCGATCAGATTATGCACTGCGACAAGCTCATTGCTACGCCGATTAACCTGGGCACCAGCGAGCTGGTTTCCATTAACCGACTGGTTGACTATATCGAAGAGATCGCCGGGATTCAGATGAAGCGGACCTATGTTTTGGAGGCCCCGCGCGGCGTTGCTGGACGCAACAGCGACAATACCATGATCAAGGAAATCTTGGGCTGGGAGCCCAACCTGCCGCTCAAAGAAGGGTTGAAACCCACTTTTCAGTGGATCGAACAGCAGTATATTGACCGCAAGCAGGGCAAGCGTGTCGTTCAGGATTAGTTTATTCCCTCTTGCCTGAGTGCTGAAACAACTACACCAGGAGAATTAGATTTCATGAGGCCGCTCGCGCAAACGAACCTTGATCGCACCGTTTCGCGGGCCACGTAATTCGATGCGATCGAACAAGGAGAGCAACAATGGTAGACATGCCGGGCAAGTTTCAAATTGAACAAGGGCCGTTTGAGCCTACCTGGGAGTCGCTGCGTACATTTCAATGCCCGCAGTGGTTCCAGGATGCAAAGTTTGGGATCTGGTCTCATTGGGGTCCGCAGTCCGTCCCCATGTATGGCGACTGGTATGCGCGCCATATGTACGTGGAGGGCTCAGACCAGTACCGGTATCATGTGCGAAAGTATGGTCATCCCTCACGCATGGGCTGGAAGGATATGGTCCAACTGTGGAAAGCTGAAAGCTTTGACCCCGAAGGCTTGATGGAACAATTTGTGGCAGCCGGCGCCAAGTATTTTGTGGGCCAGGCAGCCCATCATGACAACTTCCACAACTGGAATTCGACTCATCACCGCTGGAACGCTGTGAATATGGGGCCACGCAAAGATATCGTGGGAGCCTTGCGGCAGGCAGCGAAAAAGTTTGGGCTGCCCTTTGGCCTGTCGGAACACATGGGAGCTACCTTCAGTTGGTATAAACCCAACAAGGGGACCGATCAGACCGGGCCGTATGCCGGCGTGCCGTATGATGGCAATGACCCGGCGTATGAAGACCTGTACCTGCCCAACCAGACCGCATCCAACTGGGATACTGAATGGTACACTAAAAACCCCTGGTGGCACGCGAAATGGTTTTCGTTCGCGAAAGATATCATTGACCAGTACCAACCCGATCTGTTGTACTCGGATGGTGGAGTGCCGTTTGGTGAGTATGGGTTGAATATTATCAGCCACCTGTATAATACCAGCGCTCGATTGCACGGTGGTGTGAATCAGGCAGTCTATACCCAAAAAGACCGAAATTCGGAAGTCTACACCGTGGGAGTGCTGGATATCGAACGCAGTCAGCTGCCAGGCATTTCGCCGCATATCTGGCAGACCGATACGAGCGTGGGCGACTGGTTCTACAATGTGCGCGATGTGTATAAGACGCCGCGCCACATGGCCGATATGTTAATCGATATTGTCAGCAAGAATGGCAACCTGCTGCTCAACGTCCCCCAAAAGCCGGATGGTACGTTGGATGACGAATGTACCTACCTGCTACAAGCGCTGGGGGCCTGGCTGCGCACCAACGGGGAAGGGATCTACGGTACACGCCCGTGGACAGTGTTTGGCGAGGGACCGTCGCAGGTTTTGATCAAGCATTTCCAGGAAGATGCTGTGCCCTGGACGATTGAAGACTTCCGCTTCACACAGAAGGACGGGCAGGTATATGCCTTCCAGATGAAGTGGCCGGAAGGTGGTAAGACCGTTATCCGCAGCCTGGGGCAAGGACAAGCACCAGAAGTGAAATCTGTGACGGTGTTGGGTTACGAAGGACCGGTGCGCTTTGAGCAAACCGGGCGTGGGTTGGCGATTGATTTACCTGAACAGAAGCCGCGTGAATTCGACCAGTGCTACCGCATCACCTTTGCTTAGGATGTGATGAATGACAGGAACCGCTGGCGACCTCACAGCATTGATCGGGAACATTCCATACCGGCTAGCGTTGGCGGGTGGTTGGATTGACCAGCCGTTCGTTTCTCAGTCCAACCCGAGCCCACCTGGTTCGATGGTGGTGGTCGGGCTGGAGCCAACCATGCGCTTTATGGACCGCTGCGGGATGGGCACTTCGACAAGGCGAGTGGCTGCCCAGCTTTGGGGGAACCAACTGCCCGACCGTAGTCCAACTGAACTGATACGCGAACTTTATGAAACCGAAAACCAGGGCAAGAGTGAGCCGAGCGGCTCGCAGGATATGATTGGGATAATCTACCCGGGTATTAACCGCCTGGATTATGACGCTTCGGTAGAAGGTGGAACGTTCCCGGCGTATATTGAAAGCTGCCGCGACCCTGACGTCAGCGCGCTCGGCTAGAGCAGGTCCTCTACCTGGTGCCGGTGCTTCAACGCCCGGAGGGTTACAACCCACTGGAAACGAAGAATCTGGATCCCGAATGGATCAGGCGGCTGGGACAAAGCGGTAAAGACTGTTTCGCAGCGATTGTGGCGAAAGACCTGACCAGACTAGGGGCTGCCATGAACGAGTGCATGGACTGCTGGCAAGCAATCTTGCCGGGAACCGTGCGCCACCCCACCATATCGCTTAATCTCATGGCGTTGCTGCGCGTTTACCAGGCGCGCTACCCCGGGGCAATGTACAGCGGGTGCGGCGGTGGGTATCTCTACATCGTTTCCGAAGTGCCGGTACCCGGCGGGTTCCAGATCATGGTGCGAAATTAATGAGGTCCTGGGGATTGCCAGTCTAATCTAGCGATCCTCAGGATTATTCAGGATACAGGAGAACAATGAGTACAGTGTTTGTGTCCGGCAGTTTTGACGATCTGCGCTCGCGGCAGGTGCGTTTTTTGGAGGAATCCTCGCAACTAGGGAGTGTTCATGTGCTGCTGTGGTCCGATAGTGTGGTGGAAGCGATGACCGGAAACAGGCCAAAATTTCCACAGGCCGAACGGCAGTATTTTCTGGAAGCCATCCGTTATGTGGAGCAGATCAGCCTGGTGGAAGACCTGGCAAATGCCAACGGGCTACCTCCTGCATGGCTCCCCTCCGATTGTACCTGGGCGGTAACCGAAGAAATGCATAACCCTGCAACTCAATCATTATTCTCGTTGCAAGGAATACAATACCGGGTCATCCCTGAGAATAAACTGCGCGTCTTCCCAAAGAGGAGTACGAGCGCCTCAGTTCCCATGGATGGCCGCAAAAAGGTCGTGGTGACCGGCTGCTATGACTGGCTGCACACTGGGCACGTGCGCTTTTTTGAAGAAACTTTGCAGTTTGGTGAGTTGTATGTGGTGATCGGCAGTGACGCAAACGTCAGGCTGCTGAAGGGTGAAGGGCACCCACTATTCCTCGAACCTGAACGTTTGTACATGGTGCAGGCGATTCGTTATGTGAAACAAGCTCTGGTAGCCACAGGATCGGGCTGGATGGACGCAGAACCGGAAATTGCCAAAATTCACCCTGATATCTACGCGGTGAATGAAGACGGCGATAAACCCGAGAAACGCGCTTTCTGCAAGGAACACAACCTGGAATACGTGGTTTTGAAACGCACACCGAAAGAAGGGCTGCCTACCAGGACCAGCACCCATCTGCGCGGCTTCTAGGCAGTCTCTGGAGAATTTCAGTTTTTTCTATCAGGAGGACACCCATGGACTGGGCAGTTGTTTTGGCAGGAAGATCAGGAACCAGGTTCTGGCCGATGAGTCGTGAAGAGATGCCAAAACAGGCACTGCACATGCCTGACTTGTTTGAGGCATTATCGTTGATTTGCGCTCATCTAGACCAGGTAGATGATGATGATACAATGGCTCTTGTCTGGGATCAGGCCCTGAAAGAAACGATTGGCGTAGCGGATCTGATCATCGTCGATACGCCAGATGCTCTGTTGGTATGTAATAAAGATCAAGAGCAGGATGTGAGAGCAGTTGTTCACTTCCTGGAACCTGGAGATCGATAAAAAATAAAATCAATTAATAGAGAGGCTAATATGATCATCAAAACAAACATCAACCAGGGCGCTCAACCATTTACCCCTTATTGGCGGGTATGTGTCGGTGGTGGACGCGTTGCTGAAGCCCTGCGGGCTGATTTTCAAAAACACCTGGAGCTGGTGCAGCATGAGATGCCTTTCCAATACATCCGCATGCATGGCTTGTTCCACGAAGACATGATGGTCTACCACGAAAAAGACAGCCAACCCATCCTCAACTGGCAGTATGTTGACCTGGTGTACGACCACTGGCTTTCCATCGGCATCCGGCCGTTTGTGGAACTGAGTTTTATGCCCTACGATCTCGCCAGCAGCGATCAGACTGTCTTCTGGTGGAGAGGAAATATCACCCCACCCAAAGATTGGTCACGCTGGGAATGGTTCATTGAGCAGTTCATTCTCCATATCATTGAACGTTATGGAGTTGAAGAAGTACGCCGCTGGTACTTTGAGGTATGGAACGAGCCGAGCCTGGACGTTTTCTGGAAAGACGCCGACTTCGCCGCCTATATGGAGCTCTACGAACGCACGGCTCGTGCCGTCAAACACGTTGACCCTCAACTTCGCATTGGTGGGCCAGCCAGCCACGGCTTTGGTGACGCGGTAGGTGTGCCGCCATGGGGAGAAGATTTCCTGGCAGCGTGTGCTGAACGCAATCTCCCGCTCGATTTCTTCTCCACGCACCCATATCCTACTTTATACCCGGTAGACCTGGCCGGGAAAGGGTATATGACCTGGGATGGGCCTGACCGCCTGCTAGTCGATGGGCGCGGTTGCGACCAGCTCTTGCGTGCATCCGCTTTTCCCAATGTTGAACGCCACTACACTGAGTGGAGTTCCAGTCCCAGCCCACGGGATCCCGTCCACGATACGGCCTTCATGACATCCTTCATCGTGGATAACAACTGGCGGGCGCGCGGCCTGATGGATTCGCTGTCCTTCTGGGTGGTCAGCGATATATTCGAAGAAAGCCGGCAAGGCGATACACCCTTCCATGGTGGGTTTGGATTGGTCAATATTCAGGGGTTGAAAAAACCATCTTATCACGGGTATTGGTTCCTGTCGCGCCTGGGCGATGAGGTAGTAGCTGAAGGCGATGCGTATGCAATCACACGGCGTCGCGATGGCACGTTGGTTATCCTGATGTGGAACTACTGCCATTACCGCGATGACACCAATGACAGCCGCCTGCTGGCTGCTGCCAAACCGCACGACATCTACAACTTGTTCGCCGTGCAGCCCTCACGCGAATTTCAACTTCATGTGGCAGGTGTTGGGCAGGAGGTTCGCCTACAAATTACTCGTTTCGATCGCCAACATGGCAGCGTCTACGATGCATGGGCGGATATGGGGGCGCCGCAGCATATCCTCCCCGCTGACCTTGAAGTATTGCGCCGCCGTATGGAATTGGATGTAGCAGTTGAAAGCATCTCCACGCCGACAGACTGCCTGGAGTGGACGACCACTGTGCCTCCGTTTGGTGTGACTCTCCTGGAAATCAGCTCTGTGTGCCGTTGATTTTCTACCTCTATCCATTACGAAACTTCACAATGCCATTCAGAAACTATCTGGGGAAGAAGCAAAAACCATCCTGATAGCAAGCTGCTACTACTTCACCAAAGTTGGCCTTCCTTCTGCTCAATTTTCAATGTGTAGGCATAATCGCAGGGTTTCTGAGCAGGCAATTGAACGTGCAGGCCTTGCTCATCCTGACGCCAAGCGAGTTCGCCTGCTGTCCCTAACATGCGAATGGCCAGGATTTGTTCCGCAGGCACACTTGATCCGGCCTTCAGAGATTTGATAACAGCCTGACCTTCATTGGGCCATGCCAGCAGGAAGGCAAACAAGTCATTGGCTTTCCTAGTAAAGCGGATATCCTGAGCAGTATAAACTGCCTGCTCAGAATCCCAAATCTTCCCGGTGTTTTGCGTGGAAGGTCCTTCTCCATACACCATCCATGGGCGGGTGCTGTAAATCCCCTCGCCGTTAATATCCATCCACAGTGTGAAACCTTCCAGAAAATACTCTTCATTTTCATCGATGGTGCCGTCGCCACGCATGGGGATATTCAGCAACATATTGCCATTCTTGCTGACGATATCAATTAAATCGGTGACTTTTTCTCTTATGCCCTTATATTGTATGTCGCGATGATAGTGCCAGGCTCCAATACAGGTATCCGTCTGCCAGGGATAAGGTTCAATCGCACCAAACCGCCTCCGTTCCATATCCTGCACAACAGATTTTTGTAGAGACTCTGGCACATCTTTGATGTTCAGAACTACATCAACCTTACCGTGCCAGTCCAGGCTGGCGTTGTAATAGTAAGCGGCGATTTCTGGCGCGATGTCTTGCATACCCAGGTAGGTTTCCAAGTCATGAACGGGCTGCAATGCATCGTCAAAATACAAAAGATCCGGGTGGTACTGGTCGATCACATCCTTGACGCGTAATATGACATTCTCTACGAATTCAGGATCAGGGTCGGATCCATAAGGATGCGGTCGAGTGTATAGTTCCTGAGGGTCCAGTCCTTCCCACCAGAGCCCTTTGCTATCTTCTTTGGTCAGGTTGCCGTCATAAGGAACGCCGGCTAGGGGGCCATCTTTGTCAGCGCCAAATGTCACCGGAAAGAACTGCCGCCAGGTGCGGCTAGGGGTGGAATGGATGGTGACGCCGAAGCGCAGCCCTTGAGCGCGGGCGGTCTTTTCCCATCCGCCAACGATGTCTTTCATTGGCCCAACGTTGACGGAATTCCAGCGATGGTGCCTGGAATTCCATGTGTCAAAATTGCAGTGATGGTTGCCAAGGGCTGTAAAGTATTTCGCCCCAGCGCGTTTGTAGCGCGCGAATTAACGCTTCAGGATCCCAGTTCTCGGCCTTCCAAATGTTGCAGATATCTTTATATCCGAATTTGGAGGGATGGCCGTAATGTTCCAGATGATATTGATAGTGAAGATGACCTTGAATATACATATTGCGGGCGTACCAATCCCCCATTTCGGGTACGCACTGCGGACTCCAGTGCGCCCAGATACCCAGCTTGGCATCCCGGTACCATTCGGGGACCTCATAACTGTGAAGCGAATCCCAATTTGCGTCAAAATGAGTTTTTACGGTTTGAGACATGGCATTTTCCTCTACAGTTATAATCCTATAAAAAGATATTCTATATATCAAAACAGAAAATTGGCATAACCGGGAAGGAGAAATCGCCTAACCGGTGTCAAGTTTCTATATATCGCATTTTAAGAATTGTGTGAAGTGTGTATGGACTCAGTGGTACTTACTCACCGTGGATAGGGGACCCACCCTCTCCGCTGAGCGTAAAGTCTTGGCGAAATCGGCAGATTTCGTCGCCTACCGGCTCTCGATCTGTTGAAAAACGGAAGTCAAAGAACGGGATTTTACGTTTTGGCATGATTGGCATGGCAACATACACAACCTCCGAGATTGCTCAGTTCCAGCTGGGCGATCTCAATTTTAAACAAACCTCCATCATTGTACGTACTCCTCGACACTTGTCAAGCATTGGACGACATTTGGACATGGATTTACAGTCGGTCCCTTTTTGCCCTACCTCATATCCTGCATCACCTCATATCGAACAACCGGGTACCCAACAATTTTTCAGAAGTATAATGGAACATCTTGTAGAGGAATCCAAAACACCCGGTTAGGCGCCTGAACGCAAGCAAGCGTTCTTGGAACAAATGCGAATCTTGCTCGATCAGGCCCTATGACCAAGTTCGGATGGAATCACTGAACTTTGAGGGAGTAAAAATGAAGTAAGGAGAACCAGCAAATGGCGACCAATCCACCCAAACGGCAAGCCCCAAAGAGATCGGTCATACGCTGGCTGCTTGATTCTGACCCTTCGATCCGCTGGCAGGTGCTGCGAGACCTGACCGATGCACCTGCGCATGAAGTCGCGGCCGAGCGTGCAAGGGTTGCCAGCGAGGGCTGGGGGGCGCGGCTGCTGGCCTTGCAGGGAGCCGACGGACGGTGGGGCGAGGCAGCATGGAACCGCGGGTGGAACTCCACGATGCACGTCCTGTGGCTGCTGCGCCACCTGGGGCTCGACCCTGCGAGCGCTGAGGCACGTGGCGCGGTGAGCCTGGTGCGCGACCACGTGACTTGGCAGGGGTCGGGTCCACCGGAGTGCGATGGCAATTCTTTCTTCGCCGGCGAGCTGGAACCGTGCATCAACGGGCAGGTGGCGACGGCCGGCGCCTACTTCGGCCAGGATGGCGTGGTTGGCGAAGCCACCCAGGGCATCATCAACCGGCTGCTCGGCGAGCAGCTTTCTGACGGCGGTTGGAACTGCGAGGCCGGCTCGAGGCGGTCGTCGTTCAACACTACGATCTGCGTGCTGGAGGCTATGCTCGAGCACGAACGAGCGAGCGGAGGGAGCTCGGAGGTGACCGAGGCGCGCCTGCGCGGGCAGGAGTACCTGCTCGAGCGCCGACTCTTCCGGCGGCGGTCGACCGGTGAGGTGATCGAGCGAGACCGCAAGGGCGGCGCGGTGTGGACGCGCTTCGCCTTCCCGACATGGTGGCACTACGACGTGCTGCGGGGTCTCGAGTATCTGCGCAGCGCCAGCGTCAGGCCCGACGAGCGAGTGGCCGAGGCGGTCGAGCTGGTGAGGTCGAAGCGCGATAGCGATGGGCGGTGGCCGCTCGAGATCGTGTATCCCGGCGTGATGCCGGTCGAGATAGACGAGGGCGAAGGCCGACCGAGCCGGTGGAACACGCTGCGCGCCTTACGAGTGTTGGATTGGTATGCAGCACGAGACTAACGTAAATGCCGCTGGAAGGGGACCAGGAAAATCAGGAAAGCCGGGGAGGATCGAAAGTGGAAGGAACGAATGCACATAAATTATGCTATATTAACATAATATGAGATTCACCTTTTAGAGCAACGGAAAGGGGAATAAACCGAAGCATTCCTGTGCTCCTTACAAAAGATGATCTTGGAGTAAGAATGAAAAAGCCCTGGTGGAACAGCTTGAGGATCAAAATTATCGCCTGGTCTTTTGTGCCCACCGTGATCATCCTTTCGGCAGCGGCTTGGTTCACTTTTTACTCTTACCAGAAGGTGATCGGTGACCTGGCCATCAAGCAGGATGTGGAGATCCTCAATTCAAAAGTGACCAAGGCCGCCGATGCGATAAATAATCTGATCAATCCTTCGCTGCATGCCATTATCCTGAATATCGATACGGACCCCGAATTATCACGTGAAGTTCGTGCTCAAAATATCCTGGACCTTACACCGACCTTGGATGTTTTCGATGGTGGGATTTATTTTGTCGATCAAAATGGAATAGTATTTAAATCACGACCCGAGCAACCTGAGCTGATCGGCCAGGACTGGTCCGGCACCGACCAGTTTCGTTATGTGCGCGGCAATCCTCCTGGTTCCGGCCCGATCACGAATATTCAAACCATCGGGACGGGCGAGGCAGATATGGTGTGTGTCATCTGGCCGATGCATAATAGACAAAGTGAATTTATTGGCGCGGGTTATTACTGCCTGGCCATAGATCCATCTGAACAGAAAAGTCTCTACACAACCGTAAATAGCCTGTCAATGGGCAAGGGGGTGTATATCCTGGATGGAAACCTGCGCGTCGTCTTTTCTCCCGATTTAGTACAGCTGGGTAGCGATTTATCGAAAGAAGCTTCCATTCAACAGCTCCTTCAAAGTGAGAGTAAGAGTATCCGGTACCAAAATGGGGTGGAGGACAAGGTGCTCAGCTATAGTTCTTTGGTTCGTAGTAAAGATCCTAGCATCTTTTGGATCCTCGTCTCTGAGCAGAGCTGGAAAGAGATCATGCAGCCAACACTACCCTACCGGCAGTTTCTGCTCGTCCTGCTGGCGTTGGGCGTGGTCGTGCCGGTGCTGGTGACTGCCTATGGGGTCAGGCACATCACGAATCCGATCCAAAAGCTGATCCAGGCTTCTGAGCAGGTGACCGCAGGTGAGTTCAAGCAGCGCATTGAGGTGAAAACGGGGGACGAGATCGAAACCCTGGCTGACCAATTCAACCTGATGTCGACAGAGCTGGACGAATCGTACGCCACCCTGGAGAAGAAAGTCGCCGACCGCACCCGCGAGCTGGCGATCTTGAACTCAATTATTTCAGTTGCCAGCCAGTCACTGAATATCCAGGAAATCATGGAGGACGCGCTCAATAATACGGTTGAGCAAATGGGGTTTGAGTCTGGCGTGGCCTTCAAGCTTGAAACGCATTCAACTACACCAATCCTGATAGCTCACCGGGGCTTTGAGCCAACCACCGCTATCGATCTCTTGAACAGCTCTTCGATTGCAGGACTGGGGGCTCCGGTGGTTTACCCGGAAGAAATTATCACTTTTGGACTTGATGATTTCAAAGATGAGAAACTGAAGGACCAATTATCACAGCTCGACTTCCAGCTTTATGTTTATATTCCGCTCTCGACCAAGGGACGCGAGCTGGGATTCTTTATTTTAGGGAAGCATCAACCGGGGCAGCTGTCCCTCGAGGAACTGACTCTATTGAGCTCGATTGGCAAACAAATCGGTGTCGCCATGGAGAATGCCCACTTATATGAACAGGCAGAGCAGGCAGCCGTTGCGGCCGAGCGGCACCGGCTGGCGCGTGAGCTGCATGATGCCGTCACGCAGACCCTCTTTTCTGCCAATCTCATTGCGGATGTCATTCCCCGCATCTGGAAGCGGGATCCAGAAGAAGGGTTGCAGAACCTGGAGGAATTGCGGCAATTGACACGCGGCGCACTGGCAGAGATGAGGACCTTACTGCTGGAGATGCGACCCGAATCATTGGAGCGAGCTGATCTCAAATCCCTGCTTACCCAGCTTGCGGATGCCTTTATTGGGCGTGTGCGGGTTCCAGTTTCGCTAGATATCCAAGGCGATTGCGAGCTGACCCATGAGGTGAAGCTTGTTTTTTACCGGGTGGCCCAGGAGGCGCTGAATAATATCGCTAAACATGCGGGCGCTCAACATGTTGAGCTTCATTTAAAATGCCAGCCCGATCAAATGAGCTTAATGATCAAAGACAATGGGCTTGGTTTTGATCACAGCTCAATTACCCCAGACCACCTGGGGATCGCGATCATGCACGAGCGGGCGAGCTCAATTGGAGCCAGTTTGAAGATTGATAGCCAGGTGGGCCAGGGCACAACCGTTGAGCTAGACTGGCGATCGGCATTGGAGTAATGAACCGATGAATAAATTTCAAATGATCCAAGTGATGTTGGTGGACGACCATAATGTGGTGCGCAGCGGCCTGGCTACCTTTCTGAGAGCCTATGATGATCTCGAGCTGGTAACTGAGGCAAAGAATGGCCTGGAGGCTGTAAAGCTTTGCCATGAAAAGGTGCCGGATGTGATCTTGATGGATCTGATGATGCCGGAGATGGATGGCATCGCGGCCACACGGGCAATCTTGGCCGAATACCCGGAGATTAAGATCATCGCCATGACCAGCTTTGAGGATGAGGAGCTAGTGCAAGGCGTGCTGGCAGCCGGAGCGATCAGCTATTTGCTCAAGAATGTGACTTCGGATGAGCTGGCAAAGGCCATCCGAGAGGCAGCTTCGGGCAGATCGACGCTTTCCCCCGAAGCCGCCAGGGTGCTTGTTCAAGCAACCCGCCCAACCAAACAGCCTTTATTTGATCTGACGGAACGCGAGCGTGAAATATTGAATCTGGTAGTGCAAGGTAACAGCAACCAGCAGATCGCCGAGGTCCTGGTCATCAGCCTCGCCACGGTGAAAGCCCACATCAGCAGTATCCTCTCCAAGCTGCAGGTCTCCAGCCGGGCAGAGGCAAGCGCGTACGCCCTCAAGCATAAAATCGTTTCTCTGTAAACGGTATATCCTGCCGGTGATTTGTCATTTTGAGCCGCACAGCGTCGAAAAATCCCTGTGGAGTGTGCCGATCAGCAATCTTTATAGGGATTCTTCGCCCCCTGCGGGGGCTCAGAAAGACGGTGATGGGATTCACAGGGTCTGGTTCAGCCTTTCTGATTTCGTAATGGTTGGACATTTAAGTTTCTATATTGGATTTACTATAGTTTAACCTAAGGTTTTGTTATCCGCCGCTCACAAAAACAATTAATAAAAAGCCGAAGACAGCCAGATGGTTGTCTTCGGTCGTTCTTAAGCCGGCTTCTGTGCCAACCCGGTCGTTCACTTCATCTCTTCTGGAACCTCCCAAGTCGGTTCTTTCAATGCCTTGGCCCGCTCGGTCCCAGGCTGGTGCATGAAGTAGCTGAAATAACCCTCCTCGTCGGCAGTTTTGGAGCTGCCCTTCTCGGTCACGAAGAACTCAATGAAAGGCTCATTCTTCAGCGCGTAGCCCGGTGTGAGCATTTCTTTGTAACCGGTCTCCCGGACCAGTACGGTCTTGAGGAAAGCGATCATATATTGGGTTACCAGGTTTTCAATTTCTGCCGAGGTGATTGGCTCTTGCGGACAGTTCGCCTGTAAAAAGGTGTCGCGCATCGGCTCATCCATGATCCCATGGTCATACCAGACATGGATGTACGGGCAGAGACTCGTGAACGAATTGTGGGTGGCATAGGCGACATCCACCCGGTAATTGGATTTGCCCTGCATGGCGGCATGCGGCCTGGCCAGCAGCGTCTCCCCATTTACCTTCGGAGCGTCCAGGGTGCTCCACTCCTGTCCCATCACCATGCTGGGAATCTTAATCCTGGCCAGTTCGGCATAATGGAGAGCGTAGCTCGTACCATCGATGGAAACGATCGCCTTAACGCGTGCATCGGGCAGGATCGGGACACACAATTCGAGCGGGACGGCGTTTGGATCTGCCAGACCCATCGTCCAATCACAAGCCTGGTCGTCTCCGCCTGCCAGCGCCAGGGCGGCCAGCCCCCCCAGGGAGTGCCCTGAAAGGGCAATTCGATCCGGCCGGATGACGCCATTTAGCAGGTTGCCCGATTGCTGCGAGTCTGCGACGAGCTGGTCCATCAGGTACTGCATGTCCCTGGTTCGTTCGATGTAGGGCCCCACCGAATACGCATCAAAATTCGGATAAAACTCTGGGGTTCCCGAGGGACTCAATTTATCATCATAATTGGTCGGAATGGCGACCACAAAGCCATGGCTGGCCAGGCGCGTCCCAATGTGAACATAGAAGAGCGAATCTGCGTGAGAGCCAGGGGAGAAAATGACCAGCGGGAAGGGGCCTTCTTTCGATACAGCCACTGCCTGGTATGCCGGGTCAATGCCATGCGCCTCAAAATCGGTAGAAGAGGCATCCGGAAAGTCTGTTAATCCAAAATTTGGATTCATGGGGTAGACAGCTGGCAGCATGGGGTTTCCGTTGTTATCAGGTGCTGCCGGGTACCAGATAAAGGTCACAATGGGTCTGGGGCCTCCGGCATAGTCGCTCCGGGTGCTGTCAGAGTACGTATTCGCCACAAACCCGACCTTGTACGGGCCGGTCTGGTCCGCCGGGGCGCTGGCAGCCGCCCGGAAGGTCAGGCGGACGCTGATCGCGGCGGTGACAATTGCAACGATGCACAGTGTAATGATGATCCACTTCGTTTTCATGTTCATTTTGAACCTCCTTACGGTTCATTGGAAAAATTGAGAACTTTATTCCCACTATAGAAGAAAAAAGCCTCACAAGCATCCATCTACCGAGGCATTGCAAGTTATCCTTTGGAATTTATTTTTTCTTATACTTTGGTATAAGAAAAAAATATTCGAAAGACTAATCCATAACTCCTCGGCGGATGGATGTGCCCGAGGGGTTTTCTTTATATAGTAGATATAGACTACCTATGATGAACTGAGGATGATTTCAATGAACTATCTTGTTTTTTTAGATGCAAGTGCAGGCGAGCTGGAGAAAATCTTGAGCGGCGTAAAAACCATGCTCTTAAAGGAATTCGATCCTGCACAGACCCCTGCACACCCCATGATTCCGGGCGACAGCCTGTATTTCCTGAGAGATAAAGACGACTGCGCCCTGCGAGTAAAAGCTACTGTGATTGATGTTCTGCTCTTTACAAAAAATACGGATGAAGACTTGTCCCAGCTCTTGAAGGAGATGCAGCCCAGGCTTCAGTTGACCGAGACCCAGTTCAACCATTGGTCAGCCAAAGGGCAGGTCCTGCTGGTCGAGTTTGAATTGGCGCAAAAGATCAGCGTAATCCGGGTAGCCGCGCCAGAGGTTGCAGATCGATCAGATTGGATTGCATTCGAGGCGTTCAGCGTCCTTACGTCGAGAAAGTTTCAATAATGAAAACCAACAAACCTACAAGGAGGAAATATGCAACCGAACAATTCTACGGTATTAGGAAACCACAACCTGAGCAAGACCCATAAAAATGTGCAGACCTGGACAGGCCTCAACCTGTGTTTAACAAGAAAGAGGTGAATGACATGATTTCAAGGATCGATCGTAAACGCATCTTCATCTTCGTGGGTATTACCTACGGGATCACTATCTTGCTGGCATTGGTGATCTTCTTTAACGGCGGGCTGTTCCCCGATAGGACGCACCTGGTAAGCCTCTTGATGATGGCGACCATGTTTGCCCCGGCGGTGGGGAATATCGCTACCCGGCTGATCACCCGTCAAGGCTGGTCGAACACCTTTCTGCGCCCGAACCTGCGCCGCGGCTGGCCTTTCTACCTGGCGGCCTTGTCCCTCCCGCTCATAGCAATCTTCGTGGGCGGGGCGATCTACTACCTGCTGTTCCCAAGCAAGTTTGACCTGTCCATGCCGTTTGCGCGCGAGATGGGGATACCAGTCCCGTTGGTCTCGGATGCGTGGAAGTTCGTCATGAGCCGGGATTTCATCGACTGCTACCGTACTGCCCTGATTGGCATGTTTCTGTTTTTGGGTGAGGAGTTCGGCTGGCGAGCCTACCTGCTGCCGAAGCTGATGCCGCTCGGCTCGCGCAAGGCCGTCCTACTGGTGGGCGCGATTTGGGGCGTATTTCACTGGCCGCTCATCTTCATGGGTTACGAATATCGCTTTGGCTATTGGGGAGCGCCGGTCGTCGGACCATTCCTGTTCATGTTAGTCACGATGTTCGGCGATAGCGTGTTATTAGCCTGGGTAACCTTACGTACTGGCAGCGTCTGGCCAGCATGCATCGCTCACGGCGTAAACAACGCCGGGGGCTTGCTGATGGTCTACTTCCTCAGCGGAGAATGGGATATGCTGATCGGCCCCAGCACAGTGGGAATTGTCGGATTCCTGGGGTATGCCATACTAGCCCTGCTGATCTTCCTCAGCCCCCACGCCCTTGCGCCAGTGGATATGACTTTATCCAAAAATTCAAGAGCGGTCGAGAAAGCCGCTGACCAAACCAAGCTTGGTACCATTTCGTGAAAGGAGCGAATAAAAAATGGACACTTCCAATTCTATGGTAATTAAAACACACAACCTGAGCAAGATCTACAAAGAGGCGCAGGCCTTGCAGGGCCTCAACCTGGCGGTGAAGGAACACTCCATCTTCGGCTTCCTGGGACCCAACGGGGCCGGCAAGAGCACCACCATCAAGCTCCTGCTCGGTCTCATCCAGCCCAGTGGAGGCCGGGCTACCATCTTCGGGCAAGATGTGCAGCGTGGCAGCATAGCGATCCGCAAGCGGGTTGGCTACCTGGCCCAGGACCCGCGCTACTACGAGCACATGACCGCTCGCCAGATCCTGGACTACACCGCCCGCTTCTTCTACCGCGGGCCGAAAGACCTGATCGAAGCCCGCCTGCAGGAGATGCTCGCGCTGGTGGGCCTGGAGGACAAGGCCGACCGGCCGGTGCGCGGCTTTTCGGGCGGTGAGCGGCAGCGCCTGGGCATCGCCCAAGCCCAGGTCAACTATCCTGACCTGCTGATCCTGGACGAGCCGGCTGCTTCGCTCGACCCCATGGGCCGCCATGATGTGCTGGAGGTGATGGAGAGGCTGCGCAAGTACACCACCATCTTTTACTCGACGCACATCCTCGAAGACGTGCAGCGGGTGAGTGATTCGGTGGCCATCCTGAACCAGGGCAAGCTGATCGCCGAAGCTCCCATTGACGAGCTGTTGGCAGGCGATGGGGGCTCTACCAGGTATGACATCACCCTGGAGAGCGAGACGGAAGCGGCACTGGCAAGCACCAGGGAGCGCGTGGTCAGTCAGCCCTGGGTGCAAAACCTGAGTGTGACGACGGACGACGGCCTGGCCTGCTGGCAGGTCAGCGTGACCGATGAGGCGGCAGCCGAAGACCAGCTCCAGCGGCTGATCCTCGAAGACCGGAGCCTGAAGGTGAAGCACTTCGGGCGCAAAACCTATAACCTCGAAGAAGTATTCCTGGAACTCGTTGGAAAGGAGAATTCGAAATGACCGTTCAAACAAACCCCCAAGTAACCCGTGATCTCCGCCAGGCCGCCCGCCAGGGTTTGCTGCCCGCCAGGGGCAGCGGCTGGCTGGCCGGATTCGGCAATATGCTCGCCAAAGAGCTGGGCGAATGGTTTCGCACCCGCCGCTGGCTGTGGCAGCTGTTGATCTGGGTGGTCATCCTGGATGGCATCATCGCTTTAATGTTGTTCGGCTTACCGGCGCTCGCATCCATCTATCCTGAGCTCAAACCGACTGCCGAGGGAATGTTCGCAGGCCTCCCACCCGAAGTCGGAGCTGTGATGCATTTCTTCTCCATGGTGATTATGACCGGCACAATGGGCGCCATCATCCTGGCACAGGACGAAATCATTCAGGAAAAGCAGTCGGGAACGGCGGCCTGGATTATTTCCAAGCCGGTGGCGCGCCCGGCTTTCATCCTGACCAAGCTGCTGTCGAACACCATCGGCGTGCTGCTCTTTATCGTCGTTGTGCCCGGGTTGATCGCCCTGGGCGAGGTTTTCCTGGCCACCCACCAGCTGGTGCCCCTGCTGCCCTTCCTGGCCGGAGCCGGGGTGGTCCTGCTGGCGCTGTTCTTCTACTTGAGCCTGGTGATCATGCTGGGCGTGCTCTTCGAGAGCCGCGGGCCAGTGCTGGGGATCGCCCTGGGAGTCATGTGGGGCGGAATGATCTTGAGAAACTTTTTCCCCTGGGTCCTGTATGTCTTTCCGTATGGCATGGAGGGGATCGCCTTGATGGTAGTGCAAGGAGCGCCCTTACCGGCAATGGCAGTCTCACAATTGATCTCCACCGCTGTCCTATCCATCGCGTTCACCCTGGTGGCGCTGTGGCGCTTCCAGCACGCCGAGCTGTAGGCCCAATCAGGATCTGATCTATTCCGCTAAAAAGAATCCGCTAATCAATGTAAATAAAGAGATCGCTCAGTTCCTGCTGGGCGATCTCGCATATATACTGGTTTTACTTCATCGGACGGATTACTCCGGCTGGTGCGGATCCTCCAACTCGAGGGCATTCTCGAGGAGGGCGGGCTGGAGGGAGGCAGCATCGTCTTGCGCGTGCAATTTCTGGCGCTTTAGCAGCATGCGGGAGAGGCGGGCGGCGGAGAGACCGAAGAGGTCGAGGAGACGAAGGGCATCGGAGGGGTTATCGGAACTGCCAGAAAGGGCCAAGGCGCGGCGGAGTAGGAGACGCAGCGCAACGATTTCATCATCCAGTTTGGCGACCCTGGCTGCCAGGACTCACTTCCAGCCGAACCGCCTGCGAGCTGGCATCCAATTGAGACCAGCGGAGGCGGCGCAGCTCAGATTCGGTGATGCCGGTGAGGAGCAGGGTGAATTATACAAATATCCGCTCGACGCGGGCACTGATCTGGCAGGTGACTTCGTAGGTGATTGTATTGAGAACCTGCGCCCATTCGTCACAGGTGATTTCCTCAGCACCGCTCTTACCGATCAGCACCACCTCATCGCCAACACGCACGTCCGTTTCACTGCCCAGATCCAGCATACTTTGATCCATGCAGACCCGTCCCACAACCGGGTAGGAGCGCCCATTGATCAATACCCGCCCGCGGTTTGAAAACAAGCGGTTAAAGCCGTCGGCGTAACCGACCGGCAGCGTGGCAATCCAGGTGTCTTGCGGAGCGATCCAGGTACGCCCATAACCGATACTCGTGCCGGCAGGGACTTTCTTCAGGAAGGAGACCCGGGTGATTAAGCTCAGGCCAGGTTTGAGCGGGATGGTACGCGGCGTGCCGGGATCAGGATAAAAGCCGTAAACCATGATGCCCGGTCGCACCATGTCCAACCAGCCTGGCTCATGACCGAGCACCGCCCCCGAATTGGCACAATGCACCAGGTTTATGCGGCGACCAATGGACGCCTGGACAGCCTCCACAACCGCTTTAAAGCGTTCGATCTGCAGGCGGGTGTAAGTCGGGTCGGAGGTGTCGCTGACCGGCAGATGGGTAAAGATGCCCTCCAAACGCAGGTCGGTACAGTTGTGCTCGATGTACGCAGCCAGGTCGGGAGCTTCGTCAATAGCTACGCCGATGCGCCCCATGCCGGTGTCTACTTTCAAGTGGACACTGGCTGGAAAGTTTGCGGTATGGCAGACCTGCTGGAGTGCGTCCACGTTGGCGCGCTCGCAGACAGACAGCGTGATCCCGCTGCGTATGGCAGCTTCCATCTCTTCAGGAAAGGCAGGGCTGAATTTGAGAATAGGCAGGCGTATGCCTGCCTGGCGCAGCTGCAGCCCCTCGGGAACGGTTGCCACGCCCAGCCAGTCCACCCCAATGCTTTCCGCCAGGCGGGAGACTTCCAGCGCACCGTGCCCATAAGCATTGGCTTTCACAGCAATCAATATTTTACGCTGCGGGCCAACTGCCTGGCGAATGCCTTCGATGTTAAAGCGGATATTGTCTAGGTGGATACGGACATGAGTCTGATAGAGCATAAGAGGTTCCTGTTAACAGCGTCATTCTATCCTAAGATGGCTGGGAAACGCAGGAGAAATTTCATTTACCAGCTGGGCGTAAATCTCATCAGGTAGTGGAATTAAATCATATTTTACAGCCACCCTCAATATCTCTGACAATATTTTGGTTCAATGGGAGTTACCGTGGAAGTGTCCGTATTTGGGGGTGCGTGCGTACGCACGCACCCCCAAATACGGGGTTCCATCACGGCAATTCCTAAAGAACCAATATTTTACGCGAGGCAACCACACCTTTAGGATTATTGGGGTAACTTAGCTAAAAACCCTTGACATGCGGATCAATGAGTCTGTCCACTTTGCGTTGTAAGACAAGTGCTTGTCTTGTCAGACAACGGGATTAGGATTTCGCCATCCAGAATAGAGAAGAGCGGAGCGTTGGCTCAGGTTTATACCAGGGAGACTGCACCAGAATAGAATTCACCTCACCAATATGGGCATGAGCAGCAAGGCGGCTTATGGCCAATGCCTATTGCAAATCCGGACACTCTAGAATCCATGAGCACTTGCTCTCGCAATCCGATAACATCATCCGTTGCATGCCATGCCAGGCGGCATGGTTTCAAACGATACCACGAACCGCCCAAGCCCTGGCGCTCAGCTCAATCGGTTGGTCTTGGATTGGTGCAAGCCGCGACTTGAGGGTCAATCGGATTCGTTCACGTACATCGTCGCTAACCGAGGTCAGATAGGTAGGGGCAGCACCGGTGTTACCGAGGAAGGGTCGCCAATAATCATCAAAGTTCTGGAAGACAGTTGGAATGTCTAGGGCTTGAACTGTAACCGACTTGAGCTGATGGCGCTCGAACAGGGCTTGGAGCGGTCCGGGCTGGCACAACGGAAACCTCTCGGCCTGGTCGAGCTTGGCGTCATTCGGGCTTATGGTCATGGCAGCATCCCAGAAGTATCGCATCATCTGCATGCCACCAGCATAATCCCAAACATAAATTGCGACCCATCCACCGGGTTTCGTTACGCGTTATCATCTCTCGAGTCATGGCATCGGGATCCCGAACAAAGTTAAGTACCAAGCCAGACACCGCCACATCGAAGATAGACGACGGCCAGGAAAGGTGAGCGGCGTCTCCGATTAGGAAGTGGGCAAGCGAATCTCGAATACGTTCTCGGGTCTGAGAAACAAAGCCATTCGACGAGTCGATACCGAAAACGGAAGCCGGCGTATTGAGAGTCAAGATCGTAGATAGCAGTGCGCCTGTGCCGCAGCCCACATCCGCCCAGGCGAGGCCTGGAGAAAGAGCGAGCCAGCGCAAAAAACAGGCGGCAATTCGCCGGCTCCACCGGCCAATGTACTGCTCATATGCATGGGCAGAATCCCAAGATTCTGCTGAGGTCGTGGTCATAAGGTTGGTAATTGGCCTGACGCTATTCAAGATTTTTATCCACTTTGCAGGGGACTCACCCTCTTCACCTGAGGTGGTACGTACCTCTTATGGGCGGTAAATGACAATATCTTTCTTTAAATCAAGACCTCCAGGACAACCCGAAATCGTAATCCTGGAGGTCTCTGAAAATCAAGCCAAGGAATTCTATTTTCCAACCAGCCTGGAATCTGTGATGCTAATCCCGGGGGCTTTCTGGACTGCCCAGAAAACAGTCTGACCGGTCACGATCTCTACCATCTTTGGGCGGACCGAATCACCTTCGATGGTGATGAGCGTACCCTGCTCCAGGGTAGCCAACCATTTCTGGCACTGCTCTTTATCTTTCGGATCCAGTGAAAGGACACGAACTACGCCGGAGATTTTACCTTTATTGGCATCGACCCAATTGAATTCACCTGGAGTTCCAAATGCATGGGTAAAAACGGCTTCTGAATTTAGGGCTGAGCTGTCGAATTTACCTCCAGGCCCTTTCCCCACAACTACGTAACCCGTTATCCCTGGATCAGGGGTGTTCCAGAGCACCATATCACCAGCGTGAATATCCAGATGAGGCGGATCAGCGACAAACTTGTTGCCTTCCCTACGGACCTGAACATTGTGTTGTTGTGATTCTCCGCTCTTCTCTGAGCGAGCATCTATGTCAATGGTGAATTCACTTTCGTCCCCGACGGGCAGACAGGCTCCCGCAAGCGTAGAAATCCGATAATGCACATGCCCCGGTGCAGCGAACTTTTGCGCAAAGCAATCAATATATCGCAATGAACGACTATCCAATGTATCCATAATTATCCTCTTCTTAGGCAGAAATATCGACTGAAATAACCAACTCATCCTCATTGCTGCTCACTACGGCTGCCGTGATGGCATCAAGATTTATATTGACGGCCGGATCCGGCAAGGCGGGTGGAAGAACCTGGAAGAGTTTGGGCTGCTTGTAGACCGTGAAGGTTAGTCCCGATACAAATGGGGTCAGAATGGGGCCCAACAAGCCAGTCACTCCAGCAATACCAATCGCGGCGGTGATCCCCACCACCGCAGCTGCCAGGAAAGGACCGATGAAAGGTACAGCCAGGAGGGCGAGCGAGGCAGCTAACCCGATAGCCGCCAGGATCGCGGCAGCGGCTGGTCCAAACTGCAGGAAGGGAATACCAACCACCACAATATCGATCAACCAGTCGGATCCACTGAGGTGGACATTCAGGCTGAAATCACCGGTAAAGTTTATGACACCCGAATGACTCACCGGGATGGTAATGGTGGGCCAGTTAACGCAAATCTTTGGCGTGCAGAGTTTTCCATCGAAAGGGATTGGGATGCAGATTTGCGGCAGGCAAAAGTCCGGCAGGATACTGCTCAAATCGAAAGAGAAGTTAAAACCGAGTGAATAGTTCATCTGGCAGTTGGCGATCCGGACCACGTTCGGAGCAATCAGATCAACCATTCCACCTGAAAAGGATGCGTTCGCAAACCATGAGGCGGTGAACGGTCCAAGACTCCCCGATCCGCTCTTGGATAATGTGCCGAGGGTTGTTTCGGCAGCATGGATAAGGTTTGATGCGGCAGTTTCGTCTGCAGCAGCTATAATGTCAGGCATATTATCTCCTATGCGTTCCCATAAATCTTTACCTGGTCGTCCTCAATCTCCGGTCCACGTACCAAGGCGAGGGAGAATGCACCCGCAGTAAGGGTGTTGAAAGGTAAGCGTACATTCCGAATGACGGCTTGTAGTACCATGCGGAGAATACATTCCACGACAGATTCAAGCGAATCAGGGGTGATGTCAACAATCTCTACCTCATCCAGCGAAAAACCCACCTCTCCATTTCCAGGGCTAAAGTATGTGACGGTCGGCTTACCTCTTGCCCAAACTTCGAGAGAGGTTGAGATGGGGATTACAGTGCCTTGGCGGTCTTTGCCCGTATCATCA
This sequence comes from uncultured Chloroflexia bacterium, assembly GCA_963754615.1. Lineage (GTDB taxonomy): Bacteria > Chloroflexota > Anaerolineae > Anaerolineales > UBA4823 > CAVVUF01. The sequence goes on from CAVWGW010000007.1 coordinate 299,618, forward strand.
AAAAACCGATAACATCCCACTGTAATGGTAACTTTTGTACGTATATTGAGTTGTCCTGCGCCAACCGGGAGGGGGGAGGATCCGCCACTGCTGTCTGGAGCGAAATCGACCGTTGGAATTTCAAATCTAATCCGGTATTCAATGCCCCCCGGAATGCCTGGGAAGGCGATGGCTGGGACGCTTGTGAAAGGTGTGGCTGGTGGGACTAAACCAGGGGTTGCGTAGGTGAGAAAACGGGGTCGTGCGGTAAAAAAAGCTTTAAATAGATCATTGACCCCAGCCTCGTGAACTCCAGCAAATACTGTCTCTGCCTCTGTTAAGCTCATAATTTCATCCTTTCCTTCGAATTTCTAATTAGGAACAATTCATCAACACACGATGATGGATGGGTTATGCTACCATCTGTCTATCCAGGTTACCCATTAACCAAAGACCGTTTGGATATTCGATGAAAAGTGAGCGCAATATTTAATTAGGTAATAAAGATAAACTTTATCTATTATACACCAATTTTCTACTTAATAAACCTGAAATCAACTTGAGCAAGGGCTCGATTGGTTTTCCGGAGACACTCTAAAAGGAAAGGAAGCATAACGAGACTGCAACCGGCAGCTCCAGACGGCAAACAGATGGCCTAACCAGTCCAGGCCATGGGCCAGCGCCATTGCTATAGGGCTGATATTCACGTTTCTCAGAGATAAAAGAGGGAGGATTTTCATCCCGGCCTGCTGCGCCTCTTTCACCAGCCGGTGCTGTGCGGCTAAGGCTACTTCTTCTCTACGCCGTTCAGAACTCTATCGAAAATCGAGCATCAAAGAGGTCCATACATTCTCCTTTCGGGAGTCACATGGGATTGCTTGATTGCATCCAGAATATCCGGAATTCGATCGGGCTGGCCCAGGCGTGATATTTACCGCTTGGGCCAGCCGATTATCCGTCAATATAGTTCGGCTACATACGGTCACACAGGTTATTTATAGAAATACGGATCCAGCACATCCACCTGAGTGATCTCATCCACCGGAAGGCCGTTTGTTTTGGCAGCTTTCCGAATGGCCTCTGGTGAAGGGGCATCATAGATGCAGAAGGTCTTTTTCTTATCCTTGGTGACATAGGAATGGATCCAGGTCACATTGTCCTGCAGATTGTTTCCAACAACGGTCAGGCACACCTCAGCTCCCTGGGCAGTCATCGGGATCGCAAGGCCATCGGGAAAGGTTCGTTCGACGATATAACGGGGCATGGTATTTTCTCCTTGAAAATATTTAGAAATTCTATCTAATGACAGGAAACTTTAGGATTCCATTCAATAGAACACACCTGAGGGATTGTTCTTCCAAATCCAGGCATGCAGCTCGTAAACCCCCAATGCTTCTTCCAGCCCAAAGACCTGCCCGTACAATGTTGGCGGCTGCGCATTTGCAGCATCCCAGGCAGCAGCTGGCACAATGTATTCTACAGCACCCAGGGCTAAGCGTCCCGTTTGGGCGAGGGGCATAGACCATTGCTTCCGGTTTCAACGGATCGATTACGGTATCGAGCAGGGCGACGTTGATATAGTGGAATCCCATCCCACCCACGCCCGGATTGTCGAAACAATAATCCAGACCGGGAACCAGATTGTATCCGGCAGCTTGAGCAACACTGACCTTATGATATGCTTCGGTGGCCTCTCGGAGCTGATCGAGGTTTACATTTCCATTATCGTAAGCCTGGGCCGGACGTGCAGCGATCGCCGGACATCACAAGAGCCAGAGCGATCATCAAAAAAGCTATTCGTTTCATTTTTAATCTCCTTTTAGATCAAAATAATTGGTTCTATCCACATCGACACACAATCGATTGTGCACATACTTTATCTTATTTGAGCAATTACTTTGACGGGGAAAACACTACAATCCGCAATAGCCCTCCCCTACAATTTTAAATATAAAAAGCCACGCTCTGAGGGCGTGGCTTCAATAACTGCCTATTTAACAATAACCTATTGTTTCAGTGAAGAAATAAGGCCTTTCTCCACAGCCCAGGTAGCAATCTGCACCCGCGAGTCAAATCCCAGTTTATTAAGGATGCGGGTGACGTAAGTTTCAACTGTTTTTTCGCCTACCGTCATCACCTGTGCAATTTCCCGGTTGGATTTTCCTTGTGCAATTAAAGAAGCCGTTTCACGTTCACGTTTTGACAGCCCTTGATATTTCGCTTTATCCGAAATGGATGTTTTTTCGATTAGCACAACCGGCTTAGATAATGCATAGATGACCACATCTTTCAAAAGCATGGCCCTCGCCTTCTTCCCAGCAGGCTGTAAAGATTTTTTGATCAAGCCTGGAACGAAGTTCTGAAAGGAAGAGGTCATATTCAGGCTGATCGACCGGGTCGATCACCGAATCAATGGGGCTCCGCAGCGAAGCCGCAGAGGCGAAGATTTTCACTGCTTTCTGGGGTTGTCTTTCCAGGATAGCCGCCTCTGCCAATTTTTCCAGGCACCAGGCAATCCCACCTTTATCGCCGATATCCATCCGTAAAAACAGGCTGTCGCCGAAAAAATTCCGCATGTGATCGAAATTCCACAGGCGCAATGCCACCCAGCCGAGTGATCCCAAGATGGTGGCTTCCAGCCATTTATCGCCCAGTTCGCGGCTCAAGGATAGCCCTTTTTCAAGCAGACCTGAAGCGCGCTCATACTGTCCCAGCCTTACGGCAACCTCTCCGAGACCTGAATACGCAAAGATCAGACCGGTCTTGTCACCGGTTTCCTGGGCCAGAGCGAGATTTTTCTCCAGGTGTTTTTGCGCCAGTTGATAATCTCCTGTGCGCATGGCGCTCCAGCCTAAATCCTTATGAAGTCCACCCATCCCATTCTTATCATTCAGCTGAGTGTAAATTTCAAGCAATTCCTGAAACAACCGCACAGCATTCTCATAATCGCCTACTTCCATTCTAAATCCACCGTATATCTGGAGAGTGAAAGCAAGTCCTGCCTGGTCTGCCTGCCCTAAATCCCGCCAGATAGCCAGGGCTTCTTCAATCAACGGCTGCCCTGCCGGATAATCTGCCTGGAAGTAAGCCAACTGCGCGGAGTACATTAACGCACGCGCATGCGTGCTGCTTCGATCTTTCACATGCTTTGGTAATAACGCCGCAGATAAATGCCTGCGACCTTCGCTGAGATAACCGTGGGAAATCCAAAAAGGACTGCAGGCTGCCGCCAGCCGCAGCCCGGCTTTTGCCTTATTTTCATTTGTCCTGCTCCATTCTAGTGCCGTGCGCAGGTTGTCATGTTCGGTCTCATAGCGTGCCAATGCGATCAGCTGATCTTGCCCCCCTAAGGTGGGGGCTATTTTTTCAGCCCATTGAACAAAATATAATAAATGAGCAGTCTCTACAGGGATCTTCATCCCCTTAGCTCTACCAACTTCTGCCGGGCATACTGCCGAATGGTCTCCAACAAGCGATAGCGCGTTTGATCGGAACTATGATCGGCTATGACCAGATGATTTATCAACCAGATGTGAGAGGATTTCCACCACTTCATCGGATTGAACACATTCGCAAATGCAGACTACTTCGGCACCTTCAAGAGCTGCTCCTCCGGCGAAAATCGAGAGCCGCTGCAAAACCCTTCGCTCCGGTTCAGAAAGCAATGCATAGCTCCAATCCAACGTCGCTGCCAAAGTTTGATGGCGGAGCGGGGCAGTACGGCTTCCGCCTGTCAGCAATTTGAAACGGTCATCCAGACGTTCTGCGATTTGCTTGACGGACAACGACCGCACACGCGCCGCTGCCAGCTCAATTGCCAGAGGCATCCCGTCCAAACGACGACAAATCTCTGCCACCCAGGCACCATTTTCAACGGTCAGTGAAAATTCTGGAGAAACTGCTGAAACACGCGCCATGAACAGTTGGACAGATTCCGATTCCAAATAGAAATTTACTGTTTCCTGGGCACTGGCTGGATCCGTCCAAGGTTTTTGGATTGGAAGTGAAAGTGGAGGGACTGTCCAGATTGCTTCCCCCAGGATACCCAGCCCCTCCCGGCTTGTCGTTAGAACGGTAAGTCTCGGGCACTTACGAAGGAGATTATCTACAAAACGGGCTATGTCGGTGATGAGGTGTTCGCAATTGTCGAACACAAGCAGGATATGGCGTGAGGAAAGATATTCAAAGACAGTCTGAGATAATTCCACACCAGGGTATTCGCGCACACCTAACGCGGCGGCAACAGCCTGGGTGATTAATGCCGGATCGCTCAAAGGAGCAAATTCAACCAGCCAGACACCGTGTTCATAAGCCAAGCGTAAATCACTGGCGATCTGTAAAGCAAGACGGGTTTTACCACAGCCTCCAGGACCTGTGAGGGTGACCAGTCGATAATCGATCAGCCATTTTTTCACCTCAGAGAGATCATGCTCGCGCCCGATAAAACGGGTCAGCTGGGCTGGCAGGTTGTTGGGAGGCTGGATGGGAATCGATAAAATCGGGGGAGATGGCTCTGTCCTTCCAAAATTAGTTTTTGAGGGAGCTTCTTCTTTTTTGATCTTGATTGCTCCTTGAGTGTTCTCCTTACGAACCAGATATGTCAATCGTTTCCTTTATCTGGATTTTGCCTGAATAAAAACCTATCAAAGACTAAATTAAACGAAAATTATAAAATTTATTGCAGCTGGATCAAACGGGATTACTCAGATAATATTACAATTATAACCTTAGTTGTCTCTGTTTCTCTTCATTTTCACCTCCTGTGAGGAGGGCAATATATTTATCATTATTGATCCATTTATCTCCAAAGATCCGTGTGCATCTCCGTTTATTCACTGATGACAATATCTGTCTGATTTATCATAATAGTAGTATCATAAGACATACACACAATCAATGGTCTTCACAAGGAGTGAGTAAGTGGAAAATCGTGAATCGTGCTGCTGCAACAGCGGTTTCAGTACAACATATTGCTATCGTGGTCCCCGACCTGCAGGCGGCTGAGCAGTATTATCAGACAGTATTTGAAATGGAACTAATTGGACGCGAGGCTTTACTGAAGGATGACTTGTGGTACACCCTACCTTTCGATAAGAGTTGGGAAGATGCCAAAGCTGCAGCCATTGACCTGGGAATGAGCGCGCTTCGCAAAGGCGCCTTCGTGCTGGCTTTATTCCGTGGCGAGGCTGCGGGTGGGCAGATCTATGTAATGGGGCTCGGGATGCCAGCTGAGCAGATTGCCCGGGTGCGAGTACGACTACCAGAAGATACAGAGATCATGGAAGAAGGACCAACCCACCTTGAGTTTCGCGATCCCTATCAGATCATCTGGCAGATTTCCACCCCTGGGGGTGAATTCCGGACTGCCGGAGATTTCGCGGATCGCTGGCTTTCACTCTAACCGGCAGTGCTGATCTTGTTATTTTCTTTCTAACCATCTGAGGAGATTAGAATAGAAACCGGGGATAATGATTTCCGAGAAGAGGTACAATTTACCCATGAAAACCTTGATCATCGGAGATATCCACGGCTGTTATATCGAGTTACAGGAGCTTCTGGACAGATCTGGGATCGCGGATAGCGATGCAATTATCGCCCTCGGAGATATCGTCGACCGCGGGCATGAGACACCGCAAGTGCTGGATTTCTTCAGGCGGCAGCCGAAGGCGCGCTCTCTTTTGGGCAACCACGAGCGGAAACATGTACGCGCGGCACGGGGTGAGGTTAAGCTGTCTTTATCCCAGATTATTACCCGTGATCAGATAGGCAAAACCTATCACGATGCAATTCTTTTTATGGACACATTCCCAACCTGGATTAAGCTGCCCGAGGCCATGGTAGTGCACGGGTATTTGGAACCTGGAATTCCATTGGAAGAACAACTCGCTACAGTTTTATGCGGAACCATGGGCGGAGAGAGGTATCTGCGCTCCAAGTACAACCGCCCCTGGTATGAACTCTACGAGGGCGCTGAGCCAGTGATCGTTGGCCACTACGATTACCAGAAAAACGGCCAACCTTTTATTTACCAGGAGCGTATTTTTGGCCTGGATACCAGCTGCGTACATGGGAAATCACTTACGGGGTTGATTCTGCCAGATTTCACTTTTGTCACGGTGCCGAGCCGCGGCGATCATTGGAGGACGATGCGGTGGCAGTACCGCCAGCAGCATCCTGTCACCAAAACAAGTCAACCCAAGAAAATATCCGTTGAGTCCGCTGATTGGGATGCAGAGAGCGAGAGATTATTGCAACAAATCCTTGACCAGGCAGCCCAGGAAAACGAGAAGGTTTTCGCTTGCTTGCGTGAACGGAAGGACTTTGAAAGCCTGACGCCGCGCCAACAGGCCAAAGCATATACGACCGAGATTGGGGAAACACCTTTGGCGACCTTAATGCACCTGGCAAGAAGAGGGGAATTGGATCTTGCCAGGGCGCGTAAGGTGATCAAAAATCCGACACAATTATCGATCATAGCGCAAAAAAGTAAAGGGACCGTGGTTTGAGTTTACAAAATATTATGACCGAAGGAGACAATTAAAAAAATGGAAGATGTACAGATCAAACTCTCAGCAGTATGGGTATGTCTCATGTTAATCTATCTTTTAGGGGATGTGCTGCGGATTTTCAAAGGTGACTTTAAAACAGGAGAAATCGGAGGGGTAAAGGTACCCCAGAAAATGTGGCTGGTCTTCGCAATCCTAATGGTCATTCCAATTGTGATGGTTATCCTCTCCCTGATGCTGCCTTACCCTGCAAATCGTTGGGTCAATATTATCGCAGCAATCTTCTTTTTTGGTTTTAACCTCATTGGATTGCCCACTTATCCTTCTGCTTTTGATAAATTTTTGAACCTGGTTGGGCTTGGGTTCAATGCACTGACGGTCTGGATGGCATGGAATTGGGTCTGAAAAGGAGATTCAATTGGAACCAATCTTTCTCGTCGTCGGACCGCCTGCGGTTGGTAAAAGCACCACAAGCCGGGCATTGGCAGCCCGCTTTCCAAAGAGTGTGCACATCCCTGTCGATGATTTCCGCAATATGGTGGTGTCGGGGATCAAGCTCCCCGGTGCTGAGTGGAACGAAGAGCTGGCGCAACAGGTAGCCCTGGCCCGCAGCAGCGCGGTTCACATGGCATTCCTATACCAGCAGTCTGGTTTCTCGGTTGTCATGGATGACTTTTGGGATGGCAATCATCTGTCGGATTACCAGACGTTGTTCGGCTCTCCCGATCTCCACCGGATTATTTTATTCCCCAGACAAGGGGAAGCGCACCAGCGCAACCTGAAACGATCGGGAGAGAGCTCTGACCGGGAGTATCTTGACCAGGGGATCCAGATCGTCTACCAGGAGCTCAGCGCCGAGGTGGAAAAATTGGGCCAGGAAGGTTGGGTTGTGGTGGATTCGACATCCCTGGGTATTGAGGAAACGGCAACCAACATCCTGAAACGAACAGCCAGCGGGCAGTGACACGCCAGCAGCAGAGAAAGATGGCGACAGAAACTGGGGGCATGGGAGAAAGGTTCGCCCGAGAATGGGATGTGATCAGGGGGGCGCTGCTTTCATTTGCCCAACCCAGACTGTCTTGTGAAGAGCGGTTATAATCGGGGCGCACCAAATGGCCTATCACCGGATAGCCAGATTTTTAACCGTGGAGATTAGAAAGTACTCATGCCCCTCAGCCGGAGGAATTTTCTCAGAATAGCAGGCCTTAGCGCGGCTGGCAGCCTGGTCGCCCTGGCGGGTGGGCTGGCAATCGTCGACGAATCACAAGATCCAGTTGTCGAAAGGGTTTTGATCTCAATCCGGGGACTGCATCCAGCCCTGGAGGGTTTTTCCATCGTGCAGATGACGGATATTCACCTGCTCCCCTACACCCGCCCAGAGCTGCTGCAGCGATCCGTGGCGATGGCCAATGCGCTCAAGCCCGACCTGACGGTCTTGACGGGAGATTATGTCTGGCGCATGCGGAGTGCCGCTTTTGAGCTGGCGCCGCTGCTCGCCGGCCTCAATGCGCGGTATGGAGTGTATTCTGTGATGGGCAATCACGATTACTGGTTGGATATTGGTGCTGTCCAGGCTGCCTTTGACGCAGTACGCCTGCCGGTCCTGTATAACGAGGGGAGGTCAATCGGCGTCGGGAAAGCGGTGCTCTACCTGGCAGGGATGGACGATGGCTGGGCTGGACGACCGGATATGCAGCTTGCCCTGGACCAGGCACCCAAGGGCGCGCCCATTGTCTTGCTCCTGCACGAGCCTGACCTGGCAGATCAGACCGCGATGGACCCACGCGTATCTCTGCAGCTTTCCGGGCATACCCACGGCGGGCAGGTGCTGGTTCCGGGAAAGCCGCCGTTCTTTCAGCCATACCTGGGAATGAAGTACCCTTACGGACTTTATAAAATCCAAAACTTATGGCTGTACACGAACCGCGGCCTGGGGTGCATCAGCGTGCCGCTGCGCATTAACTGCCCACCCGAGATCACGCAGTTCATCCTGGTCTCCTCCACCGATTGATCAAGGACGGCTTATTTCAATTCGTCGACAGGGATGGCTTGCTGCCAATAATAATCGAACATGTCCTGGTAAACAGCCAGCGCATCGGGAGAATCGGTGGCAGCCACGAACTCAAGCAAGCCGCCATCGGAAAAAGAACTGTAGTGGAAGTTTTGGCTGCCGATGATGAGCAATTTGCTGTCGATGATGACCGATTTGGCGTGCAAGCGGCCATTGAAGTAGCGGGCCTCAAACTGATCCTCCAAGCCACGGCGTAATAATTCGTCCTGCAGAATCTGGACACCTACTTTGTTCTCCATACCGTTCATGTTGGACTGCTCGACGATCACGCGCACGTAGGCTCCATTTTGTTCCATCGCATCTACCAACGCTTGCATGTAGGGCAGCGAGTTGCTGTAATCACATACGCCGGGGGCAACCAGGTTCACCACACAGATCAGCCCAGCCGAGAAGTTGACATGCATGGCATCGATGGTATCTTGCGCCGATGCCAGGGCTGCGACGTAAGCTTCATCGGCTTCTTTATAATCCGCCGTGCGGTACAGCGCCACGGCTGTGACACTATCTTCAGGTAGAAAGTATTTCAGGCTCTCGGGGAAATGCGAGACGCTGGCTGATTCCCAGGTGCAGGTTTTCTGCAAGCGCTTGAGATCCCCATCGAAAAGATCATCACAAACAAGTTGGCTGGCACCCAGCCACATTTCATCAAAGACGGCAATGCCGGTTTGGGCGACCGGTCCGGCAAGAATCATCCCAAGATCGGTCAAATCATCACCTTTTCCTGAAGGATCATCTTTGGGCAGGTGAAACCACGAAATGTTGAACCCCCCCGACAGGAGCGATTTTCCATCCACCACCAGGAACTTGGTATGGCTGTGGGGATAGCTGCCTTTGTAATTGGCAACTTCCACCTTCCAACCGATTGACGGGTCTTCCATTACATCTATACCTACCAAGCCCAGGTCTTGCACAGCATTATAAATCTGGTCGCCATATTGCAGTGTGGACAGGTTCGGATAGTTGCCCAGGAGGATCCTCACGGTCATGCCGCGCGGGTATGCCCCGGGATTCGCTTTTACCTGCTGGTACAGGTCAGAGATCGCTTGCGAGACCCGGGCTCCTGGACTGAGGTTATCCACATCCGGGTCCCACTGCATATTCGAAAGCATGACTTCATACTGCGCACTCCGAATATACTCAGCCACCTGGTCGAAGCCATCCTCCTGACCTTCAGGCAAGACGGCATACTCGGGTGCAGGGCGGGGCAAGTAAACAAGCCCGATGAAATCATTGCCACAGAAGGGGGATTGGTAATCGGCGGGATGGAATTTCCCGCTCTGAACCACATTGAGAAGGGCCTGCATTTCGCTGGATAGCTTTGTCTCATCGCACAGGTATGCAGGCTGAACAGCATGCCATAAAGCCGGACTACCATCCGAGGCATCGACCCAGGCCAGGTGCGCGGCGCTGCCCGGGTAACTTGCGGCTTCCTGCTGAACATCCGCAGACAGCGGCGCCAGAAGAGCTGGCTCGGACCAGGTATCATCCGGTTGGCGGGTGATTTCCATCAGGGCTTTTCCAGTGCGTATGCTCCCGAAATTATCCAGCCATTGGGCGGCCGCGTAAACCAGGTGTAAACGACCGCTGGCATCTTCGAAGAAGGAAGGACGGTTCTGACAGGAGGACGGGCTCAAGGTTTCCACAGAACCACCCGCAGCCAGGGAATTCACCTCTTGATCCGTCCCGCACCAGGCGGTCTGCCAGCTGCCGTTTTGGTCAACAAATACCTCGGCAGTACTTCCCTCGCCAAGGGTTTGTGGAGGATCCCATTTCCCCTGGTGGAAATGTGACAGCGAGACGGGTCCGGGCGAGTCTTTTGGGCTTGATAACACCATCCAATACTCCCCCGCCACACCCGCAGCCAAACGCGGCCTGGCGGAAGCCAGACCCGATGAGAGGCAGCCTGATAGCCTGGCCTCTGGACCATCAGCGGCTGTCCAGACCGCATAACCTGATGCGCTTTCGCCAGCCTGCCAGGTCACCATCGAAGTGCCACCCTGGTCGAGCGCAATAACAGGCCAATCATTCTGGGCTGGCATGGAATCTTCAGAACAGGCTTGATCGTCACCGGTGAGCCTCAGCGGATCACCGCATGCATTACCCTGACAGCGGTTATACCAGACCTCCCCGTTCTCTGACCAGACCACGTACGCCGAGCCGTCATCTCCTAAAGCTACCTGTGAATGGAGCGAGGCGACCTGCGGGCTCGATGAAACGGTCAACGGACCGCTCCATAATGTGAGATCCTCTGCCCCGGACTGCTGAGAGGCAAGCAGAATCTCTCCAGCGCCATTCGACCAGGCTGTCACCAGCCCTTTTGGTCCGGCCGCCAATCCCAAGATATTTCCGCCTTCGGAAAGAAGATCAGAGCTGATCTGATGGGATGCCTGCCAATGGATACCCTGCGTTGGAGAGCCGAGGCTGGTTGTGAGGCTGCCTGGGTAGATGGTCAAGAAGTCTGCCCCCGTATTGAGGAAAGAGGCAACTGCCAGGAAAATTAAAGAAGAGAGCGAAATGGTCGTGATATCCTGCCAGCGTCGTGGCGCGATCTCCCTGGGTGGCTCTGCGCTGCGTTTGCGGCTCGCCCAGGCATAGACCACCCCAAGCACACCGCCGGGCAATCCAAATATCGTGGCGCCCGCCAGGACCAGGAAAAGCAGGGCGGAAAGTTCCTTGAACGTTGCGGAAGAAACCCCACCGACCTGCCAAAGCTGGAGGCCCAACAAGGCACCGCCCACCAGGCTGGCTAAAAAGTACCCCAGCCAGGCTACCCACGCATAGCGCAGCCGCAAAGTAACGAGAGAGAGAATGGCTCCGTTCACTAATCCGAACAGACCGCCAATCAGAGCAAATAAAGCAATGAAAGAAACGGGATCCTTTTGAGACCCTGCGTTATACATGCTCACCAGGCTGATCAACAGCAATAATGGAATGACCAGGATGCCCTGGCTGATCCCCGTGGAAAATGCGCCGCCTAGAAAATATCTCCTGCGGCTGCCCTCACGATCAATCCGGTGCAAGGTATAACCACGCACCAACCCACCGAGAGCGCCTCCTAAGCCCAGACCGACAAAGGCGAGGATGATCCCCAATAACAGCCGCACATATGGCTGATCTTCAGGAACCAGTTTTAGAATTAACGACGCAACACCGCTGGCAAAGAGGATATAGGTTGCCAGGATACCAGTGATACCCGCCAAGATAAAACCGGCCAAGCCAACCCAGAAATTGCGTGAATATGATGAAGGTGAAGTTTTCATAGGAATATGCTCCTGAAAATTAATTTTATCAGAAAAGGGCCTGGAAGGAGCGTTTTAATCGAATCTGCAAACTCGCAAGCGATTGTTGACATCTATATTCACATAGATTAAACTCGAGGCGTTGTTAAGGCCATAAATTTTTTAATGACAGCACCTGATAAAAACGATCGAGTGGTTAAAGCAACCAAAAATGCCCCCGCACTAGTGGTTGGTTTGTGGTGGCTGCTCAGTCAGTCACAAGCGCGGACGCCTACCTGGGCTCAAGTGGTGTCACCTGGGTGGATTGGAAAGAAAAAAAGTAGCCCGAGCAAATAATAAAGCAGGACTGTTCTCAGGTTTACGGTGATTCCATTTCCATCAATATCTGTAATCAAAAGAAGCATGCTTGCCTTGGTCGTATCTGTGATCCTGGTACTGATCACCCCCTGCCGATTGTCTTCGACCAACATTTCTGCATTATGGGCAACACCCACTCCCACTGAACCGTTAACCCCTTCGCCAACCGCCACATCCTCCCCAACCTCTACCTTTACACCAACTCCAACTGAACCTCTTACCCCAACGCCCTCCCCCACTTCAACCAGTACATCCACCGCCACTCCCACCCCGACTGAGACCTTTACCCCTACGCCGACCCCTACATCCACCGCCACCGACACGCCCACACCCATGCCATCACCGACGCTGGAACCCTTCAGCTACCTGGTTGGTGCCGGAGACATCAGCATATGCAACCGGTCTGGAGATGATGAAACTGCCCAGCTACTCAATGGGCTTCCTGGGACGATCTTCACCCTGGGCGACAATACAAACATGGCAGGATATTACGAAGAGTATACAGAATGTTTTGATAAAAGTTGGGGGCAATACAAAGACCGCATCCGTCCAGCAGTTGGTAATCACGATTTAATTTCCGGCACGCAAGACTACTCAGCTTATTTCGGTTCAAGCGCTGGTGAAACTGGGCAATACTATTATAGTTATAACCTGGGGACCTGGCACATCATCGTGCTCAACAGCATGTGCACTTGGGAAGGTGGATGTAACCTGGATTTGCCCATGCTCAACTGGTTGATCCAGGATCTGGCTAACAGTCCTACATTCTGCACTTTGGCCTATTGGCACCATCCCCTGTTCACCTCTGGTACACAGTATCCGAACCCAGGGGTTACGCCGATTTGGAACATCCTATATGGAGCAGGAGCCGAGATTGTGCTCAACGGGCATGATCATCACTACGAACGCTTTGCCTTGCAAGACCCCAACGGTCAAATAGACCCTTTACGCGGCATCCGCCAATTTATCGTGGGAACGGGCGGCGCCTATATGATCGAGCTGCCCAATACCAGGGCAGCGAATAGCGAATACTCACAGGACTATACCTTTGGAATTTTAGCGTTAAGTCTCTATTCCGACCGGTATGAATGGCGATTTATCGATGTCAATCATGCCATGCTGGATTCTGGCGACGGCGTGTGTCATTAAAAACGCCAGTTCGCCTTGAACTCGGGATGAGGCGCTTTGTTCTCAAATCTGGATATAAGGGTAAAATATTGAGTTCTGAAAACTCTATTTTTCCTTCCTCTTATCCTGGCTTTACTGGTGACCGGCTGTACGGCACAACCCACTGCCACCTCCTCGGAAACGGAGGCGGTTTCCGAGGAGCCGATTTCTGCGCCTGCTGAACCGGTTGAGCTGTATGTCTTTGCCGCAGCCTCACTCACCGAGCCTTTCAGTGAGATCGGCAAGCTTTTCGAGGTTGATCATCCAGGAGTGACGGTTGTTTTCAACTTTGCTGGGTCGCAGCAGCTCGCCCAGCAGATCAACGAAGGCGCCCCAGCAGATGTATTTGCCAGCGCCCACAAGAACCAAATGGAGGCTGTCATCGAGGCAGGGGGGATCATCAGCGGGACGCAACAAACCTTCGCCAGGAACCGGCTGGTGGTAATCTACCCTCAAGATAACCCGGCTGGCTTGAAGGAATTGAAAGACCTGGCCTACCTCGGCTTGAAACTGGTATTGGCTGCCAAAGAAGTCCCAGTTGGTGGATATTCGTTAGAATTTTTAGATAAAGCGTCTTCCAACCAAGATTTCGGCACAGCTTTCAAGGAGGATGTCCTGGCGAATGTCGTCTCGTACGAAGACAATGTCAAAGCGGTGCTGACAAAAGTGGCTTTGGGAGAAGCCGATGCCGGCATCGTTTATACCAGCGATATTTCTGGCAAGGATGCCAGTAAAGTCGGCCGGCTGGATATCCCAGACGCGCTGAATGTCAGCGCTTTTTATCCAATCGCGCTGATCAAAGACAGTAAGAACCCAGAGATGGCACAGGCCTTTATCGATTTGGTGCTCTCACAAGATGGCCAGGAACTCCTGGCGAAATACAATTTTATCCCAGTGAAGTAAATGCGATGGTAAAAGATCTTCCCACGGAAGGGGCAACCGGTGAGTCAGACATTCGTCCGCATGAAACGACTCATGTGACAAATACGATTGAACACTGGTTGGAGAAAGTCTGGTGGGTCACTGCTATTCCTCTAATCCTGTTGATCTTGATCCCCATCTTAATGCTGTTTACCCGGACTTCAATACAAGAGCTGCTGGCGAATATTGGGTTGAAAACCGTACTCCAGGCTATCAGCGTCAGCTTTCGGACCACCCTGGTCAGTGTGGGGCTGATTTTCTTGCTCGGCACTCCACTCGCTTACTTGATGGGCCGGCACCAGTTCCGGTATAAAAAAGCGCTGGACGCTCTCATCGATTTGCCCCTCGTGCTGCCGCCCTCTGTGGCCGGGCTGGCGCTTTTGATCACCCTGGGGCGGCGAGGTTTTATTGGAGGCTGGTTAGGCAATTACGGGATTGAGATCGCTTTTACGACCGTGGCGGTCGTGATCGCCCAGATCTTTATCGCCGCGCCGTTTTACGTGCGGTCCGCATCGCTGGGGTTTGCTGGTATCGACCCGGAAATTGAACAGGCAGCAAAATTGGATGGTGCCAGCCGCTGGCAGATTTTTGAATTCTTAATCATCCCGCTATCCCGATTCGCCTTGCTGAGTGGAATTATGATGAGCTGGGCACGCGCCTTGGGCGAGTTCGGAGCGACGATGATCTTCGCAGGGAATTTTCCCGGCCGGACCCAGACCATGCCGACCGCAATTTATTTGGGATTCGAAACTAATTTTGAGAGTGCTCTCACTCTATCAGCTATTCTCGTAGTGATCTCTTTCTTCTTCTTGTTGGTGATTAAAGTTCTGGTCTCGCACAAAACCGATTGAGTATAATTCATATTGTCTGTAAAATTACCAGAGATCAGGAGAAAAAACGATGAAACTTAGCGCACGCAACATTCTCAAAGGCACCGTTATAAAGGTCAACCGTGGCGCGGTCAATGCCGAGGTGACGATTCGCCTGGATGGAGGGACGGAAGTCGTCGCCATCATCACCAACCAATCGGTAGATCGTTTAGGATTGAAGGAGAACGTACCAGCTTATGCGGTGATCAAAGCCTCCAGTGTTATGGTGGCGGTAGATTAGATCGAAGGGTGTTGGAATCAAGCTTCCTGAGCGAGCCGCTGCAAAGCTGCTGGAAACGGATCGGAACGCGCTCCCGTTTCAGCTTATGGGAAAGCCGAAGATGCGGGAATGGATCCAGATCAACCTGAGCCGTTCAGAGGATTACAGGCAATCCAAGGCTGTGTTTGAGGAATCGATCCGCCGCATGCTGGCGCAGCAGGAGAAGGGAAGAGCATGGGCAACATGCACTGGATCCACCGCAGTCAAGCCTATCGCATCCTTTGAAGAACATTCTCAATCTCGATCAGCGCCTTGAAACTTTCCACCATCCGGGTGTTAGAGCCAAAATTCATAATGATGTGAGCCTCCCTGGATGGGTCGTAGAACAGATGCGTTGACAGAATTCCAATGTGTCCCTTGATTTTTGGCAGGTGCCCGAGCAAAAAGAAGAATTCTTTGAAGCGGATTTCCATCATCCCCAGGCCATAATAGATCCCAGGTCTGAACTTGTGCTGGCAAACATCCATGGTTTCTAAGGTCTTATTTTGCACCAGCCTGCCACTTCGCAGCGCCTGGCTGAATTTGAGGAGGTCTGCGGTGGTAGAAACAATCCCCCCTCCTGACCAATCGCAACTAAGGCTTTCAAATCCACTGATCTCGACAGCATTGAACCAGATTTTTTCAATATTCTTTTTCGGGGTGTTCATGGGCTCAGAGTAGAACATCAGGTAAGAGTCACGCATTTCCAGAGGTAGGAAGATATCATCTTCCAGGTTTTTAGCGAAGGATTTCCCAGTTATCTTTTCGATGATCAACCCGAGCAAGATATATCCAGTATCAGAATAGTTGAAAATCTTTCCTGGAATGCCCACCGCCGCCTGGTGATCCCTGGTAAAGTCGATCAATTTTTGAGGCGTCCAATGGAATTGCGGGTTGGAAAGAACTTCGTCAAGAAAAGATTGACCGCTAACCGTACTTCCCTCAAAATAATCCGCAATGCCGGAAGTGTGACCTAGCAAATGCTCGATGGTCACCTGCTGCGCGTAATCGATGTTTTGAAAAATAAAAAGCGGGTCCAACTCTGTTGTAGAAAAAAATGGGTGTATCGGGTCCTTAACTGAGAGAAGCCTTTTTTCTACCAGCATTTGCACCAGGACGGCTGTGAATACCTTGCCTATGCTTGCCATATGGTAGGGTTGGTTGGTAGAATCAGATGGGAAGGTGTAATCCAGACCTAGTTTTTGAGAAGACACCTTGATCTGAACAGGTTTATTTGGGTTCTTTGCCTGGATCTTCTTGAAATACCCGTCAAAATGACGGGCAGCACCCAGTGAATTGAGAGGTTTTAATAAATTCATTTCTGCATCTCCATTTCTTTTTAACAAATAAGGGTGTATACTACTAATGGTTATATATCTAATAGTAGCATAAAATATTTCAATTGTCAACCCGTATAGGATCACTATGGAAAATGTAGTTTTGGGATTATTGATTATTAAGAGTCTCACCCTCTATGAATTGAACCAGGCCTTCAAGCAGGGCATATCCATGTTCTACAGCGCCAGCTACGGAAGCCTGCAAATTGCGGTCAAGAATTTACTCAACAAAGGGATGATCGTCTTTGAAGAAAAGGTGGATAAAGGACGCAACAAAAAGATTTACAGCATCACAGAGCAGGGAAGGGAAGCTTTTTATCAGTGGATGTTGGGTGAAATCCCGGTAAACAAACTGGAGGTGACCGCTCTCTCCAAAGTATATTTTCTTGGGTTAATTCAAAATGTAGAGCAGAGGAAGCACATCGTTCTTGAAATCTTGAGCAAGATCCAATTGGTCCAAGACGAGCTAAGTAAAATGGAAGATGAAATCAGACGGATTGAAATCCCGGCATCTTACAGAGACATCCTCAATTACCAGTTAAAAACGCTCGATTACGGTCTAAAAGCGCATTCTTCAGCCAGAGAGTGGTTTCTAGCCCTCTTGAATGAAATGGAATCCCCATCGAACCTGGAGTGAAAAAACGTTCTTCTACAAACAAGATCGATGACAGGCTAAAACTACCTAAATTAAGCATAGAAACCGGTATTAGCCTTCACTTATTGGAGGCGCTGAACGAATAACGGATGGCTTTTTGGGCGCAGTTATCCACGCAGGTGCCGCACAATATGCATTCAGAGTGTTCCATCTGCTCAACCTGTACCATGGCGTTGACATCCAGGCTCATCGGGCAGTTTTTGGTACAGAGTTTGCAATCACTGCAGGCGGAGGCATCTGCTACCAACCGCAGAGAAGTCCAGCCAAAGCGGTTGCGAATCCAGCGTCCAATGATCATAAAAGGCGCCATCCAACAAATGGTGTGGCAGCCTGCCCGGCGCCCCACAAAAGCCGCCAGTCCCACAAAAATCAGCACAACACCATAATAAGTAATGTATTTGAGCGGTGCATCAACCGAGATGCCGGACTCCGTCAGGTGCAAGAAATTCACGGTTATATAACCCCCAGCCTGAATAACCATCCAGGCAATCAAGCTAATCCATGGAATCCAGACCAGCCATTTAATCCAATCGATTTTAGCAGGTTTCACTGGTCGAGTATTCACCGGCTCAACAATTTCCTGCATCCCGCCGCCGGGACAGAGCCACCCACACCAGAGCCGCCCCAGGAAAAGCGAGCTAACAAACATCAGGCCAAACATGATCAAGCTGCCGTTGATAATCCCCTGCTGAGCAGCGTCAATAATCACATAAGGGGAAAGAAAATTCATCGTGATGGGAAAAGTCAGGAAAGCCAGGATAACCAGGGCTTTACGGACACGTTGACGAGTTGGAAGTTGTCGCAGCATGCAAGTCTCCTTACCCGCTATTGGCGGGGCAATTCCCCATTACGAATGCGTTGAATAAGGTTTTCGATAAAATCAAGATTGGATTCCAAATTGTGAATGCCAATATCGAGGGTCAGCATCCAGAAGAAAAACTCACGAGGCGAAGTGGTGTTGGCGCGGTAGGCTTCGATATCCCGGGGAATTTGGGCATAATGCTCCAACCCCGAACGCATCAACGCGGCGGCGCGCTCGAAAATACCCAGGATCTCCTCATCCGAAAGCTGGGCGGCAAAAAAGACCTGGATCATATCGGCGCTGCGACTTTCCTCAGGCGGCAAAGGCGTGAGCAGCCAGCGGCGCAGCTCATCCCGCCCGGCAGGTGTGATATGGTAGATCTTGCGATCCGGGCGAGCATCCTGGCGAACCACCTCAATCTCCGTCCACCCTTCATCACTCATCCGCGACAGTGTGCGGTAGATCTGGCTTTGATCGGCAGGCCAGAAATGCCGGACGGATGTGTCAAAAATCTTCTTCAGATCATACCCTGAATACGGGCGGTAATTGAGAAAACCTAGGATGGCATGTTGAAGGGACATCAGCACTCCAATCTATATTGGATCAATCCTATATAGGATTGATCCAATAATAATGCAGATATGAGGACCTGTCAAGGATGTATAATGAAGGCAAGATGGTAAGCGCTGAAGATGTCATTAAAATTTATCGCCGCCTGTCGGAGAAAGGCATTCGGGTGTGGCTTACCGGGGGATGGGGGATCGATGCACTGCTCGGAGAGCAGACGCGCCCGCACAAGGACCTCGACTTGGTCATGCTGCTGGATGATGTGGTGCGAATGTGCGCCCTCTTGGAAAGTGATGGCTACGGCCTGGCATATCTTTGGTCTGAGAATCGGCCAGCTGTCGATAAGCAAGGGGTCGAGACAGCCACTGCCTTTGTCTTGCGAGATACGCAGGGGCGGGAAATCGATATCCACACGTTGGTCCTGGATGAGGAGGACAACGGGATTCCGGCATGGGCAGAGGCCGAAGGGTTTATCTTCAAGAAAGAAGATCTTACCGGCAAGGGGGTAGTGGCAGCGGTTACAGTCCAGTGCCTGAACTCCTGAAATGCAGGTAGTGTGTCACCAGGGCTACACGGTACCCGAAAAACAGCTGCAAGATTTAGAACGGCTGCATGCAGAATTTGGAGTAGGATAACCCAATGAACAGTAAACTCGCCTGGACATCCAGGTACTACGAAAACGAAGAAGATTTACTGCAGATGCAAAATCTGCTGATGCAGGGGCGCGCACAGACCGATGACTGGCGTTATCCGCACATTGGCGACCTGTTATTTTGGTACTTCATGGTAGTCTGTCACCTTGATCCAAAAGAGTATATTCGTCTCTGGCATGCTGGCGACAAACTGGTTGGGTACGCGATTTTAGGTGAAGACCCATCCTTTGACTGCCAGGTGCTCCCAGGTTATGCCTGGCGTGGCATTGAGGCTGAGTCGCTAACCTGGGCAGAAGAACGCATCGGTGAGCTATGCAAAACCAACCCAGAGATGTGGGGGGGCCATCTGGTATCGGGCTCTCGGCAAGATGATACAAAGCGGATTGCATTCCTGGAACAGCACGGCTTCCGGCAGGGCGGCGAATTTTCTGAAGTAAACATGCTTTGCTCCTCTGGAAGAGCCAATCCCTGAGGCAGTGATACCAGCTGACTGCCAGGTGCGCGCCGTGGCTGATCTTGCCGAAGGGGGATATCCTGGCGAAATCTCCAACCGCGCGGCAGCTCAGCGTGAGGTCTGGCAGCCATGGACGGTTGGAAATGTCAGCGATGAGGATTATGCGACCTTTATGCGCCTGCCGGGTTACCAACGCGAGCTCGATATCGTGGCGGTGGCGCCGGATGGCGTCATGGCAGCCTATGTGAATGGCTGGGTCGACCCCGTGAACAAGATCGGTGATTTTGGTCCCTTAGGGGCACGCGCCGCTTACCGGAGGCAGGGATTGACACGTGCCGTCCTGCTCGAGTGCTTGCGGAAGATGCAAGCATTGGGTATGAACCGAGTCAGCGTTTCGACCGGTGTCTCGAATACACCGGCGATCAGGCTTTATGAATTGGTTGGCTTCAAAATCGTCAACACGTACCTGGACTATAATAGCGGATAAAGTGAGACGGTTTGCCTCGTGACCCCAACCAACAAGCTGCCATTCGGATTTAGAGAGGACTTTTATGCCCGCCTGGGCTTATTCCTGCTGCTTGGAGCAGGATGTGTTAGCTTTTTCCTCCTGCCTTTTACCATTTGGGGAGATGGCAGCATCCGCTACGAGTTTATGAACACGCTCACTCAGACTATGGAAATCATCCCGATGCGATATTCCATGGTCGGCCCATTATTTTCTTTACCCTTATGGTTCATTTCGAAATTCTTCAAAGATCCCACATTAATTATTAGCCGGTATAACTTCCTACTGTTTGCCGGCTCAATCTTCGTTTTATACCAATGGCTCAAGCACCATTTCGACCGAAAATTCCTCATCACGTTTTTATTTATTTTGGCTTTCGGTTCAATGTTTCCAGGTCATCTGATCAACTATTACGGTGAAGTCTTCAGCGCGGTATGCCTGACCTTAGGAACAGTAGGCCTGGCAGTAAAAAAAGATCGAGCAGGCTGGATATGCATGTTCCTGGCAGTTCTCAACACCCCAGCGCTCTTGATTCCATTTACGCTCGTGGTCATCTATCAGACTTGGGAGAAAAAGCAAATCCGCTATTTACTGCTTATCCCCGCCTGTTTATTTTTAATGATCGCCGAATTGTATCTGCGGACAGGGAATTTACTGGCTGGATTTCAGACCTATCTCAACCAGGACCATGGTTTCGAAACGCTGCTGCCCTACTCTGGGAAAACAGGTTACAGTTATCCTTTTGTCTTGGGAATCTTGTCCATCTTCTTCTCCTTCGGAAAAGGATTGATCTTTTACTGCCCTAGCTTGCTTTTGATCGGCTTTACCTGGAAATTCATTTCGGACCCGGTCGAGCGGAGGATGCTCGTTTTATGGTTTCTCATCGTCCTGGGATTGATCCTGGCCTACGCCTCCTGGTGGAGCTGGTACGGAGGCTGGTATTGGGGGCCACGCTTCTTCCTGTTTGCCAGCCTGCCGGCTTCCTGGATCCTGGCAAGGTTGATCCATTCCGATCATCGATCCCTGGTCACAGCGCTGGCTTTACCAATTTTTGTGACCCTGTCGTTGTGGGTTGGGGTCAATGGAGTAGTTTTCCAACAAAAAACGTTAGAGGTTTGCACCCAAAACGATTTCGCCCTCGAAGCCTTATGCTGGTTTGTGCCTGAATTCAGCCCGCTCATCCGGCCTTTTATTATTCGCGCAACCCTGAGCGTAAAAGACAGGCTGATCCTGGTCATTTTCGCGGTGATCTGGTTATACAGCATCCTGCCTTTAGCAATTGACTTGCTCCACAAGACGATCGAGGTAATTAAAGCGAAACGCCCCTTGACTTTATATTGACCAGTCACTATAATAGCCAGGTTTGTCAGCCAGCTTTTATAGAGGTATTTATGGCTACTGCACGAGAAGAGATCATCCTGGCTACCTGCCGTCTGCTGGAAAAGCAGGGCTACCCCGCGACCGGGCTGAATGAGATTGTTAAAGAGAGCGGCGCACCGAAAGGCTCACTGTACTATTACTTCCCGGATGGCAAAGAGCAGATCGTCAGCGAGGCTGTACGCTTCGCCGGGCAAATTCTGGTCAAGCGAATGCGCAACGAGCTGGCAAAGCAGAATGACCCCATCCAGGCGCTGTACGAATATATCATGCGCCTGGCAAGCAAAGTGGAAGAAAAACATTTTGCGGCGGGCAATCCGCTGACGATCGTGGCGGTAGAGGCGGCTGGGTCGAGCGAGCGTATCAGCCAGGCATGCCAGGAGGTTTATGTCCAAATCCTGGAGGTACTTCAAGAGAAAATGGCCTGCTGTGGATTGCCTGAGATCGAAGCCGCTGAGCGGGCGCGCCTGACTTTGGCCAGTCTGGAGGGCAGCATCATCTTGAGTCGTGTTTTCGGCACCGCCGACCCCTTGCGGACGCTGGCAGATCATTTGAAGGATTCGCTGTTACAATCCAAACCATCCCCAAACCATATAACTAAAGGTAACCAATGAGCTTTTTCGAAAACCTGCTAGGCGCCGTCCAGGTCGGCGGCGCTCTTATTTTGTCGCCTGTACTGCGCTCCTGGTACAACCGCTGGGGGACTGCCAGTGAAGAGGTTAACCAGCCCTTGCCCGGAGATGAGCTGGTACCAGCGCCCATGCTGGGCTACACCCGCGCCATTACCATCCAGGCTCCAGCAGTACGAGTCTGGAAGTGGCTGGTGCAGATCGGACAGGGACGGGGCGGGTTGTACAGTTATGATGGGTTGGAAAACCTGGCGGGCTGTAAAATCCACAGCACTAACCAAATCATACCAGAGCTGCAAGATGCACAGGTGGGAGAGCTCATCCGCCTGGGACCGCAGGGCTACCCATGCTTCGCGGTGGCAGCGGTTGACCCTGCTCGGGCGCTGGTCTTGGTCAGCGCCAACCCGCAGACAGGCCAGCCGGTGGAACACACCTCACAGGCTGCCAAAGGGTACTCCATTGCCACCTGGCAGTTCATTCTGAAAGCACTGGATGAAAACACGACGCGACTGTTGGTGCGCCAGCGCCTCTCCTACAGTCCCGACCTGGCCTGGGTATGGCGGTTGACCGAACCGGTGGGATTTGTTATGGAACGCAAGATGATGCTCGGGATCCGGCAGCGAGCTGAGCAAAATTCGTAATCCATTTTTGCATAATCAACAGGAGAATTCATAGTATGAATAAGAAAGATCTCGAATCTAGTTGGAAGGTTTTATACAAAGTCGCTGGAATAATGGCCTTGCTGATCGTGCTGGTCGGATTGGCGGACATCGTCCTGTCAATGATGGGCGGAGAGACAAGATCGAACAGCGCTATCACGGTGACAGAATGGTTTAGCTTGTTTCAGTCCAACCGCATCGCCGCCCTCAGCAACCTGGGGCTGATCAACATCATCACCCTGAGCTTAGGTATTCCGATCTATCTGGCAATGGTCAGCATTCACCGTCACAGCAACCCAGCCTTTGCAGCCCTGGCCACGATCCTGTATTTCATGGGGGCAGCGATTTATATCTCCAGCAATACGGTCTTCTCCGTACTGGCTCTCAGCACACAGTACGCTGCTGCAAGCGAAGCGCAGAAACCCTTGCTGGAAGCAGCCGGGCGTGCTGCGCTCGCCCAGGGGGCAGACTTAACACCTGGCACGTTTATGGGCCTTATTTTTACACAAATTGGCGGCTTTATCATGGCGATGGTGATTTTACAAGGCGGACTATTTGGAAAATGGACTGCCTGGTTCGGGTTGTTTGGCTTCGGCTGTATGATGGTCTTTTTCCCACTGGCCGCCTTTGCACCGGAGCAGTTTAGCATTGCGATGTTAATTTCCATGTTCGGAGGCATAGCACTGATGGTGTATCAAATCCTTATTGCCCGCAGATTGTTTCAATCAGGCGCGGTAAAAGTTTAGCAAGAGGCATAAAAATGCCGCAAAGCGAATATTCAGATTTATTCCGCGAGAGGAAGGAATTCGATGAATGACAAAATTCTTGTAACTTACGCCAGCCGCTTCGGTTCCACCGCCGGCGTGGCTGAAGCGATTGGCAAGACCCTATCAGAACACGGCGCGCAGGTGGATGTGCTCCCGATGAAAGAAGTTACCGACCTATCCTCTTACCAGGCAGTCGTGGCGGGCAGCGCCATTAACGGTGGGGCATGGCTGCCAGACGCGCTGCAGTTCATACATGTACACCAGGCTGAGCTGAGGAATAAACCTTTTGCAGCCTTCCTGGTTTGCATGACCCTGACTATGAAAAATGGGGAACAGTACCGCAGCCACGTCTCTAACTGGCTGGATCCGGTGCGAGCGTTGGTTCGACCGGTCAGCGAGGGGTTGTTTGCTGGAGCGCTGGATATCCATAAGATGCCCTCCTTCAGCGACCGGTTGAAATTTCGCCTGAGTGTGCTCTTCGGTGCCTGGAAAGAGGGTGACCACCGCGATTGGAAGGCGATCAAAACCTGGGCAGAGAGCCTGGTGCCTTTGCTGACCACTGGCGGGAGCTAAACCGAGGATGACAAACTCTTTACCTCCTGTTGAACAGGTGCGCCAGGTTTTGCAGCGTTTTCAAGATGCTTACACACGCCGTGACCCAACCCTGTTGGCACCCTTTCTGGAGATGCTGGCAGACGAGGCATTGGAAGTGATCGGCACGAATGGCATCCAACCCGGCAAAGGAGAATGGTATCTTGGCAAATCTGCAGCACAGGAGCTTTTCCAGGGTGACTGGCAAAGCTGGGGTGATCTTCGTTTGGATGTACCGAACGCACGCATCCGGGTCAACGGTAAGACAGCCTGGCTGTCAGCTTCTGGTACGGTAAATATGACCATTGCGGCGGAACAAAATTATGACGACTATCTGGCATTGATCAAGGAGTATATCGACTCTGAAAATGCTTCAGCTAAAGAAAAACTGCTGTATATCTTGCGCGGCGGCAGCAACACGCTGTACGAGCTGCAGCGCGGAGAGCGTTTCACCTGGCCGCTGCGTTTCACTGCTGTGCTGACGCTGCAGGGCACAGATTGGCTATTCCAGTATATGCAGTTTTCCTTCCCGACCATGTACTTCCCGGATGCGCGCATCCTGGAATAGCCCGGACATTTGGTACCAACCCGGCAGTTCCAGCGGCAATTCCCAGCCACATCGCGCCCGTTTTCGTGGCTATTCGATTATTCATTCCTTTGAGTGTTTAAATAAAATCCAGGCAACCAGCAGATGCCAGGTCATCCAGAACAAGCCCGCCACAGCCAGGAACAAGTACACGGGCAGCGCTGGCGCCAGGACAAAGGTCAGGCAGTAGACCAGGTCACAGCCGCTCGCCACCAACCCCACAATGGCAGCAGCGCGATGGGAAGGCAGCAAACTGAGCGAAAACAATAATCCCGCCAGGGCGATGAGCAGCAGGCTTACATACGCGCCCGTACTAGGATAAGCCGCCAGCGGGTCGTTGGTTGCCAGGACAGCCTGCCCGGCGGCAAGAAGATCGGCTTTTTGCGCTGCGGAGACCGCCGCGGCGTACTGCTGACTTAGGGAGAACATCGTCAGCGAGATATTCGATGCGAGACTGACGGCAATACCGACCAATCCGCTGGCGAGCGCCACCGTCACAATACTTTTGTTTGCCTGCCAGAAGGCCGCGCCTAATGCCAGGAAAACCAGACCCACCAGAGCGTAGTTGCCCAGGTCGAAAACAGCCAGGAACGACAAGCCGATGATTGGATTAGTCTGCAGCAGGTTGTACCAACCCTCCGCAGATTCAGGGATGGCTTCCACGCCAGTGAAGAGCGAGACCTCTGCGCCGATGTTGCGGCGAAATAATAAAGCGGCTAACAAGGCGGCAATCATGCCCGTTTTATAAAGGATCGTCCAGCCCTGATTGTGGCGCATGCTTATCTCCGAATGTCCAGTCTTAATGTTGGATGACTTAGAGAAGCCTTCTCACGTTGCCCGCATGAAAAAGCTCATCCTGTAGGTCATTTTGCAGCCAAAGCCTCGATGATATTCAAGCATCCGCCCTTTTGCACAAAACCGGCATGCTCGGCGACGTTCTCAAACCTCCGTCCGACGATTTTAGAGCACTCAAACTCAGAGCCGGCGCTTTCTAAAAAGCGCTCGATCGCTGCTGAGGCAATCGGATGATCAAAACCCAGCATGCCGCCTCCATCCGTACCGGAGTTCATTACGATAATCCAGATCGCGGCGCCCAAAGCACCGCAGGCGCCCCCGCTCAAGCCGATGCCGCCCGCAAATCCCG
Source organism: uncultured Chloroflexia bacterium (assembly GCA_963754615.1). Classification (GTDB taxonomy): domain Bacteria; phylum Chloroflexota; class Anaerolineae; order Anaerolineales; family UBA4823; genus CAVVUF01. The sequence goes on from CAVWGW010000007.1 coordinate 325,712, forward strand.
CCACCATGACTGCGTGTAAGTCGGATACACCCATCTTGCGCGCCAGCATTGCTGTGCAGCTTACCGGAGCAGATAGCACATCGCTCCGCTGTTCGGAAATTGGAACATTACTCTCATTGAAGGCTGCCTGGGCATAGTTTGCTGCCATGCGAAAGCAGCCGATGGGACCGCCCCTCAGGAAAAACTTTAACAACTGGCGCTGCGATGATGACTTCCAGTCTAGCTGGATGATATCGCCGCAGTTGATCGCCTTGTTGCGCACGCGGAAGGATTCTACCAACCTTTGCGCAGTAACCAACGCCTCAGCTTCAGCTTGTGGCCCAGGACCCAGAAGGCGATACGCCTGCGCCCCAGCCGCGAGCGCTGCGCCCCAAAGCATACCGCACTGGTAGCCCTGCCCCATAATTCCACCTGCCAGGGGAGCACTGGCTTTCTCTTCGAGATCCATCGGGTGATCAAATGAGCCGTCAACGACGCTCATAATCGTCTCTGATCAAGTCCCCTTCTTAAGGAAGGTTCGGATTGTCCCTATTGAAGATATCTTATTGGTTTCTTTGGCTGGCATGGTTTTATCTCCTGACTAGTTAATCGAACACACCTTGATGACGACATTGCCCTTTTTATGCCCTGTTTCAACATACCGGTGAGCCGCGACAATTTGCTCCAGCGGATAAACCCGATCGATCACCGCTTTTAACTTGCCTGCCTCAATCAGCTCTTTGAGAAAGAGAAGATCATCTATTTTCAGTTTGCTTTCGGTGCCAGAATCCCTGCCCACGTTCAGGTAGATGCCAGATTTCTTGAGAGGTTTTTTAGCTCGTGAAGTCGAGATCTTGTCCACGGCATCAAAGATGACATCATAGGCCTCAATGCTCTGGGTAAAATCTTCTTGAGTGTAATCGATGACCCGATGCGCTCCGAGAGATTTCACCATGTCTAAATTCGCGGTACTGCAAACCCCGGTCACCTGCGCACCGAAAAACCTGGCAAGTTGGACTGCATAGGTTCCCACGCTACCCGAAGCGCCATAGATCAGCACTTTTTGACCACTCTGGAGATTTGCCTTACGAAGGGTAACCAAGGCGGTAATGCCTCCCCCAGGAACCGCAGCAGCTTCTTCAAAGGTCATATTGACCGGTTTGATCGCCACCAAACCTTCTTTCGGCCGGCTATCTTCAGAGAGAGATTTGTACTCGGCATATCCGCCAAAACCAAAACCCGTGAATGCAAAAACTGGATCACCTTCTTTAAATCGCTTTACAGCGCTGCCAATCGTTTCAACTACCCCAGCCAGCTCCATCCCAAGGATGGTTATTTTTGTCGGTTTTATGAGACCATTGACCAATCTCACCAGAAACGGATCCGGTTTTCGCAGCCTCACATCCCCCACATGAACCGTCGTTGCGACGACTCGGATCAAAATTTCATCTTCCTTCGGAGCTGGCTTTGCCACCTCTTTGAGCTGAAGTACTTCCGGCGGTCCATATCTTTCGTAAACGATTGCTTTCATAAATACACCTCCGAGATTATTTATGAATCATTTGAGGAACAACCGGAAAACATCCATGGCGTGGTCGACGCGTTGGGTAATACTCTCAAGGTCGCCGGTTTTGAAATTTAAATTCAGTTCAGAAAATGTAAAAATATCTCCTGCAGCATGAATCATAACCATCTGAGTCCTGGCAAAATAATGCGCAAGAGGTTCATCCAAGAAACCGCGCACGGCTTCAGCATCGTTAGAAGTAACGATGTAGCAAGAATCCAAATCAGGGAATTCGGGAATCGCCACCGGCGAGCCAATTTTCGACATACCCCACTCCACCACTCTGTTAGCAATACCGCTTAAGGTATATTTTTCGTCCACTTTTGGAAAAAACACAAATTGTGGTAAATTCAGGTATGGCGATACAATCGCCACCGCCTGTCGTTCGATCCAACTGTCACCTTCGCCGGAGTTTTCCACCAAATCGAACAGGTACATCTCCCCATCCAGGATAGCTTTGCGGGAAAAATTACGCAGCTCATAACGATTGCTTACCCCTTCGCGCTGGTAAAGTGAAGATATTTTTTCAGCGAGGTTCGCATCCGCCTCGATTGCAGAAAATCCCAGCTGCTGCCATACCCTACGTTTATTTTCTTTTTCCTTTCGACTGGAATAGAAAGCAGCGAAGGCAAACAGCCCAAAGACCAGGAAAAATCCCACCAGGATGAGTGCACCCCAAGGATCCATACATTCACCTCCAATAAACCCTCATGTTGATTGGATTTATAATAGAATTTATGAGATAGAAAACGAGCCTCTGCGTCAACGTTTCAGGTCTCCTAAAATTCGCTGGGCAGATTGGCGCCCGGAGATCATGGCAGTGGGCAAACCTGTGCCGGGGCGCGTGCTGGCTCCTGTGAAAAATAAGTTGCGGTAGTGTGGATGCTGGAAATCGGGGCGAAAGTAGCCTAGCTGGGTTAAATTGTGACACAATCCGTGGGTAGAGCCTTTCACCAGGTTGTAGCGTTTTTTCCAGCTAGGAGGGGTGAAGTTAATCTCGAATTTGATGTGCGCTTCCAGGTCGTCGATTCCGAGAGTCCTCAGGCGGCGGAAGACATCCTGGCGTGCTTGTTCTCGGATGGCAGCCCAATCCTGATCCCCATTCTCAGACATGTGACCCACAGGCACGATCGCAATCAGGGTATCCTGCCCAACTGGGGCCATCGATGGATCCAGGCGGGCAGGGGCGTGGATATAAAGCGAGGGATTGGCTGGGATGGTTAAGTCCTGGATGATGCTCTTGAAGTTTTCACGGTAATCATCCGCCAGGAAGAGTGTGTGGGGTTCAAGCGTCTCATAAGGCTTATCGACCCCCCAGAAAAAGCTGATCACCGAACAAGAATATCGTTTGCGAGCAAGTTTTTTAGCCTGCCGATCTTTTGGGAGTAAGTTTTGATAAACATAGGGTAAGTCAGCATTCGCCAGGACCGCATCCGCTTCTATCCGCTGACCATCCACCACAACCCCGTGAGCTCGCTCCCCGTCGACGGCGATTTGCTCCACCGCTGCTTCAAAATCAAAATCCACTCCCGCCTGACGCGCCAGAGACATCAGCACCTCAACAATCTGGTACATGCCCCCCTTGGGATACCAGACGCCATGCTCCAGCTCAGTGTAGGGCATCATCGAAAAAGTGGCAGGGGCTTCAAAGGGACTCAGCCCCATGTATACATCCTGGAAGGAAAAAGCTGCTTTCAAACGCGGATTGGCGAAGTAGTTCGACATATTGGCGTAATGCTTCGCCAGCGGTTTCACTTGATAGAGCAGGGGGATATTGCCCAGCTTGAAAAAGTCAAAGGCCGAGCGAAAATCAGGAGAAACCAATTTCTCGATGCTCAGGTGATAATGGCGGCGGCCCTCATCCAGGTAGCGTAAAAAACCTTGAAAACTGCCCGGCTCTATGGCTTCTAACTGGTTCTGTAATGATTGCAAATCAGAGGTAAGTGCCATTTGACTGCCATCATCAAATACGAGGTGATAAGTCGGATCCACCTTTATTAAATCCAGGCTCCCGCGAAAAGACGATCCCAGCGCGTCAAATTCCAATTCATAGATCAAGGGCATAACCAACAAAGTAGGACCGGTGTCGAAGTGATGCCCATCCTTGCTGAGGCGATCGCAGCGCCCGCCAGGATAGGCATTCTTCTCCAGAACGGTCACTTGCAAGCCTTGTTTCGCCAGATGGATTGCTGCAGTGATCCCGCCAATACCCGCGCCAATGACAATAACCGTTTTTGTTTTCATCATTCTTTTACTTGAGCATTTTTTTCATTTAAGGGGACAGAAACCAGGATTGACCATGCCATCCACAAGCCAGCGCTTAGGCTCTTCCGATCCGGGTACTCGCAGCGCAGACAATAGTTCTCGCGTTCGATCGTGCGCAGCATCCATTCGAAACGTGCCATATAGGCACTGCTTGCCAGGCGGCAGCGCAGGTTCTTGATCTGTGCATGCCTTTCGCGGCTGACCTTGAAATACCGGCGTGCTAACTGGACTCTCCTGCACACCCACTGGCGATAAGCCGGGCTTTCCAGATCTCGCTCTGAGATACTATGTGTTTGCAGATACTCACCCGGGATATTGAAATAACCTGCGACCGTATCTTCAAAAGCATCGCGCAGCATGTGGATCATGTGAGCGGCGGTTACCGCCAGGTAGCGGGTTTCATCGTGAGGTATCGGATCGCCGTGCCCAACGAAATAGTAAATGGCTTCTGTGACAGCCGTCGACAATTTCCGTGTGTAATCGGTCAATTCAGCGTGTGTGATCACCCGGCCGCGCCGGCTGACATCAAAGATCATGACATCCATCATATTGTTCAGGTAAGTTTTCAGGCCGCTGTTCGCTTCCTTGTCATTCCGCACCAGAACAGCCAGTATGTGTTCTTCAGGGCTCAAGTCCTGAGGGGTTTCTCCATGGTAGGAAGTCTCCAATAAAGATTTTTGGCGGTTGACGAAAGCGACCTTTTCAGGCAGAGAGCCTGCCTGTGTGTCGAGCACATCATCTACCCAACGAAAATAGGCGTAAGCCCGGTAAGCATCCGCGACGCGATCACGATCCACGAGAAAACGAATCGTATAGTAAGTCTGTTTACTCGCTGACCTGGTGATCGCCTCAGCCAAAGACAGGCTGGTATCTGGTTTCTTATGCATGCTTTCCTCAACAAGGGTTCTGGCTCGATCAAATAAAGAATGTGGAAGCAAAAATCAAGGCAAATGGAAGCCGGGTTCCAAGCAAGCTGCTGAACATCGCAAAACTGTGGTTGATCAGCATGGGCTTCATCCATCAGTATATACGCATTTTTGCTATATTGGTCTCGGACAGGCATCCGTACTACATCGATTCTAATCAAAAAGGCAAATTCTGTATGCCATGCCAGGTATGCAGGAAGATAAACACCCCAGAGATCAAGCCATAAAAGCTGGAATGACCAATCAATGCAATCCCCAAGAAGGATAAGAAAGGCGTGAGGCGAGGGGCAAGCAGTCCAATGGCGCTTTGACTCCAGGTGGAATCTGGCACCAGGATCAGAGGAAGCCAGGAAGCAAAGTAAATCAAGGTTCCTACCAGGTAGATGACCAAACCGGTTTTGCTTAATCTATCCTTGACCTGCAAAGGTAATAAGAGCGGAAAAGCAAATACGATGATGCGGGTTATATTTTCCGCGATCAACAACCAAGACGGGGAATGGGCGTCGGAAGTGACTTGCTCCAAAGTGATTTTTGACGCCAGGGCCATATTCCAAATCAACAGGGGCAGCAACAGCCAGAAACAATTCAGCCAACGGAGTTCGATCTTCATATTAAGCTTGCGCCAGTTCGTTTGTTGGTTGTACAATCTTTATAACACTGATTGTTAAAATCAGTTTTGTCCCGGCAGAGCTCTTTCAATTGCAGAAAGCCTGGTAAAAGAGCCGAGTGAAAGGATCGTGAAAGTGAGTGTACAAGGGACAACCTACACCGGTCAAGGTCAGCGTGAATGCAGGCACATGACAGAGAAGATTGAAAAGGTTTTTTATTTTGCGGAACACCAGCTCCGGACGCTGATCACCACGCACCCGGACCGCTTCCCCATGTACACCCGGCGGGGGCGCTGGGTTTTCGATGGAGAAAGCTGGACGAATTGGTGCGAGGGCTTTCTCGGCGGGCAGCTCTGGCTGCTCTACCAACACACGCGCCAAGCCTGGTGGCAGGAACAAGCCATCCACTATTCCCGCCTGATCGAAGCGCGCAAGACCGACCGGAATGTGCATGACCTGGGTTTCTTGTTCTGGCCCACCTGGAAGCGCTGGTACGACCTGACCCAAGACCCAGCCATCAACCAGGTGGTGATCGAGGCCGGGCGCACCCTGGCGCTGCGCTACCAGCCCGCGGGTGGCTACCTTTGCTCATTTTTATCCACTAACAGCCTGTTCATAGATATCATGATGAACGTAGGCATCATCTTCTATGCCGCACAGCAGACCGGTGACGAAGCCTTGTACCAGACTGCCCTCCAGCACTGCCTGACGACGCGCAAATACCTTGGTGCGCGGCGATGGCAGCAGCGCGCACGAGGGTATTTTTGATCTTCAATCCGGGCAATTCACACGCCAAAGCACCCAGCAGGGCTGGCGGGATGATTCCGCGTGGGCGCGCGGGCTGGCCTGGGCGCTGTACGGCTTTGGAACAGCCTACGATTTCACCCAGGATGAGCGCTTCCTGAGGACGGCGCAGGCTTGCGCCGATTTTTACATCGAACGGACACCCGCCCACGGGATCCCACCCAACGATTGGGATGAGCCAGACCCGCAGTTCCCCTACGAAAGCTCGGCTGCGGCGATTGCTAGCTGCGGAATGTGGAGACTGGCCAAAAAAGCGGGCGACCCCCAGCGAGCCGAGAGTTACCGCCGATATGCGCGGCGGATCTTCGAGAGTCTCTGCACCTCCGAATTTCTCGCCGACCAGACCCCCGGGTGGGAAGGCTTGCTCAAACACGGCATCTACCACCAGCGCAAGGGGTTGGGCGTGGACGAAAGCGTGATGTGGGGCGATTATTTCTTCCTGGAAGCAGCAACGGAGATAGCTTATGACAACCCATAAACCCCTGGCACTGATCACGGGAGGCGGGCGCGGCATCGGGCGCGGCATTGTGCTGGCTTTAGCCTCCCAAAACTGGAACCTGGCGATCAATTACCTTGCTGACCGCCAGGCAGCGGAGGAAACGCAGCAATCAGCCCAACAGCTGGGGGCAGAGGCGGCCCTGTTCCAGGCTGACGTGAGCCAGGGCGATCCACGCGAGCATCTGGTGCAGCAGGTGATGGAGAGCTTCGGGCGCATCGACCTGCTGGTCAACAATGCCGGGATTGGCCCACGCCAGCGGGTGGACCTGCTCGTCACCAGTGAAGCCAGCTTCGACGAGGTGCTGCAAACCAATTTGAAAGCCCCATTTTTTCTGTCGCAGCGCGTGGCGCTCGAAATGATCGCTCTGCTCGAAAAAGGGATCATCCAGAACCCCAAGATCATCAACATCGGCTCGATCAGCGCCTACACCAGCAGCGTGAACCGCGGCGAGTACTGCGTTTCAAAGGCAGGCCTGGCAATGGTCACCAGGCTGTTCGCCGACCGGTTGGCGGAATATGGCATTTATGTGTATGAGGTGCGCCCAGGCATCATTGAAACTGACTTAAGCCGCGTGGCGCACGACCGATACGACAGGCTCATCTTCGAGGAGAACCTGACCCCAATCAGGCGCTGGGGGCAGCCCGAAGACGTGGGTCAGGCAGTGCTCGCTATAACCGAAGGGCGGCTGCGATTTTCGACCGGCGAAATTATCAACGTGGATGGCGGATTTCACCTGAGGCGATTGTGAAAGCCTACCGCCTCGCCCAGCTCAAAACGCCGGCGCAGTTCCGAGAAGCCCTGGAAAGCCTGGGGCTGGATCTGCATTTTGATGAAGAGCTAATCCCTGGCGCATCCGGTCCATTGGGGCAAGCCTACACGCTGAAAGACGGCTTTGTCATCGGCAACCGCTTCTGCATCCAACCGATGGAAGGCTGGGACGGCACGACCGAGGGTCGCCCGACGGAATTTACTTTTCGGCGGTGGGAGCGCTTCGGGATGAGCGGGGGCAAGCTGATTTGGGGCGGCGAGGCGGTGGCTGTAAGCCCAGAAGGACGCGCCAACCCCAACCAGCTGACCTTCGCCCCCGAGCATGTGGACGATCTGAAGCGGCTTCGCCAGCGGCTGGTGGCTGCGCATGCCAAACTGCATGGCGACACCAGCAACCTGCTGATCGGGATCCAGCTCACGCATTCGGGACGCTTCTCACGCCCCCTCGGACCGCCAGCCCCGGTGATCCTCTACCATCACCCCTATCTGGATGCACGCCTGAACATTGGACCAGAATATCGCCTGGTGAGCGATGAGGAAATCCAGGGCATCATCGAGGACTATCTCTCTGCTGCGGTGCTGGCGGCTGAGGCTGGCTTCGATTTTGTGGATGTGAAGCACTGTCACGGCTACCTGGGGCACGAATTCCTGAGCGCTTACACCCGCCCAGGGCCGTACGGGGGCTCGCTCGAGAACCGCACGCGCTTCATGCGCGAAATCATGGCCGGCATTCGCCAGCGCCTGCCGCAGATGCGGATTGGCGTGCGCCTCAGCATCTTCGATACGCTTCCCTACCAGCCCGGCCCAGATGGAAGCGGTGTGCCCGTCCCGCGCCTGGATCAAAACTGTTATTGGTTCGGAGCCGATCCTGCCGATCCATCTCAAATTAACCTGGAAGAACCCAAAGCCCTCTTGAAGATGCTGCAAACACTGGGGGTGGAATTGGTCAACCTGTCGGGCGGCAGCCCGTATTACAATCCCCACATCCAACGCCCGGCGCTCTTCCCACCCTGCGACGGCTACCTGCCCCCGGAAGACCCATTGGTGGGCGTGGCACGCCAGGTGCGCGTGACCGGCGAGCTGAAGCGCAGTTTCCCCGAGCTGCTCATCGTCGGCTCAGCTTACAGCTATTTGCAGGAATGGCTGCCCAACGTAGCGCAGTACAACGTACGCAGCGGGCTGGTCGATTTCATCGGCATTGGGCGAGGGATGCTCTCTTACCCCGAAATGCCCTGCGATGTGCTGAGGGGGAAACCCCTGCAGCGCAAGAAAATCTGCCGCTCGTTCAGCGACTGCACCACCGCGCCGCGCAATGGACTGGTCTCGGGCTGCTACCCGCTGGACGAATTTTACAAATCGTCGGAAATGGGAAAGAGGCTGGGGGAGATTAAACGATCAGCGAAAGAGCTGATTTAACCTCAATTCGATTAAATAAATTTGACTGATTGACTCCAGAGTCAGTTTTCTGAAATAATGATTACAAGGATAACTTAACGAAAGATAAGGTTATCGCGATGGACGTGGTTTCATCTGCTAAGTTCATTTGAAAAATCTGTTCTTGTTTCCGTAAGGTGGTGTCATTTTCGTGCCCTCTGCGGTCATAATTGCATAATGGAGGAGGTCAAAGGTGCTTCAGGTTCGCCTGCTGGGCAGGTTTGAGGTAATTTTGGATGACCAATCCATCGAAATTCCCTCACGGCCTTCCCAATCCTTACTGGCCTATCTGCTGATCAATCCTAATAAGCCCTTGCGCCGGGAGAGGCTGGCAGGCATGTTCTGGCCGGATGCCAGCGAGGCGAATGCCCGCAGCAACCTGCGCCACGCACTGTGGCGTATCCGAAAAGCACTCGAGAAGGACGGAGAGCCTGCTTATGTGCAGGCGGACGACCTGGAGGTTACTTTTCTGCCGCAGGCAGGGGATTGGCTGGATGTGGAAATCCTGAGAGTCTCCCAGTCCTGCAAATCAAGTTGAGACCTTACAAAGGCAGGTGCAGGTATACCAGGGAGAGCTGCTGCCGGGGTTTTATGACGAATGGATCCTCATGGAGAGGCAGCGCCTTCAATCGGTCTTTGAAAACAAGATGCAGTTGCTCGTGGAGGAACTTGGCCGGCAAGAACGCTGGGGAGAGGTAATCGAGCTGTCTGAGGATTGGATCGCACACGGATATACGCCGGAGCTGGCTTACCGCAGCCTGATGGTTGCGCATGCGAGGCGGGGAGATATGGCCAGCGCGGCTGCTACCTACCTGCGCTGCGAGGAGGCGTTGAGACAGGAGATGGGCATCGAGCCCTCCAGGCAGACGCGCGAAACCTACCAGCTCCTGCTGCGCGGGGAAAAGCCAATCACTCTGCAAGCGCAGCCGGAGCAGAAGATGGGCAGGGAGCCCCGCGCAGTGGATCAGATGGAGCATCCAGCGCCAGGCGAAGCTCCATTCAAGGGATTGCAGCTCTACGAGAAAGCCAGGCTTCACAACCTGCCAGCCCAGGTTACGAGCTTCATCGGACGGGAAAAAGAGATCGAAGAAATCCAGCTGCTCCTGGGGAAGCGTTTGGCGCCAAAGGATGAATCTCAAGTCGTCCCTCCACACCGACGCGCCTGGTAACGCTCACCGGGCCGGGCGGGACTGGCAAAACGCGCCTTGCGCTGCAGGTGGGGGCTGGCTTGATCGAGGCCTTCGAGAACGGGGTATGGCTCGTGGAGTTAGCCGCTCTTTCTGATGGACAGCCTCGTCCCCCAGAGATTGGCCTCCACCCTGGAAGTCAAGGAAGAACCAGGCTGCCCCCTGATGGAAACGCTGGTGAGGTTCGTCCGGGATAAGCAGATGCTGGTCATCCTGGATAACTGCGAGCACCTCGGACAGGCCTGCGCCGGACTGGCTGCCCAGCTTCTCCAGGCGGCGCCGCGTTTGAAGATCCTGGCTACCAGCCGTGAGTGCTTGCACATCAGCGGCGAGACGACTCTACCTGTTCCACCGCTAACAATCCCTGACCCGCACCAGGTGATCAGCCTCAAAACCCTGACCATGGTTGAGGCTGTGCGCATGTTCATCGAACGGGCCGTGGCTGCTCAGCCAGCCTTTCAGATGACGGACCACAACGCTCCCGCGGTGGCGGAAATCTGCTGCCACCTGGAGGGTATCCCGCTGGCGATCGAGCTGGCGGCTGCCCGGGTGCGGTCTCTTGCGGTAGAAAATATCGCTGAGCATATCGGTGACCGCTTCCGCATCCTGACTGGCGGTGACCGGACTGCCCTGCCGCGCCACCAGACCCTGCGCGCTCTGATCGACTGGAGCTACGACTTGCTGGGAGAACCCGAGCGGGTTATGCTGCGGCAGCTCTCGGTTTTTGCCGGCGGCTGGACGCTCGAAGCGGCCGAGGCGGTGTGCGGAAGAGAGTGCTGTAGATGCTTTCGATGTGATCGACCTGCTGGGCAACCTGGTCGAAAAATCGCTGGTGAGGCTGGAGCCTGAAACAGGACGCTACAGCATGCTGGAAACCCTGCGCCAGTATGCCGGCGAGAAGCTGGTTATATGCGATGAAGCGGAGTCCTGCCGCCAGGGCGCACTTCGAGTATTTTCTACGCCTTGCAGAGTTAGCAAAGAAACATTTTGACGGTCCGGATCAGGGTGTCTGGATTCAAAGGTTGGAAAACGAACTCGACAACCTGCGGGCTGCTCTGCAATGGATCCTTTCCTCCGGCAGGGGAGACGAAGCGCTGCATTTTTGCTTTGTCCTTGGTAGATTTTGGGATACCGGATACCTCAGCGAGGGACGCGCCTGGACGGAACAGGCACTGACCTTGCGAGAAAACGCTTCCCCACGCGCCCAGGCAGAGGGTCTTTATGTGGCTGGTGAGCTTGCATTCTACCGGAGAGACCTGGAGGCAGCAAGGTGTTATTTCGAATGAAAGCCTGGCTATTTCACGCACCCAGGAATATGATTGGCTGATTGCAAACAATCTGAAAGTCCTAGCACGTACTTGATTATGGATTGGAGGAACTCCCTGCACGCCAGATGCTGGAAGAAGCCCTGGCAATTTTCCAGAAGCTGGGTGACAAAGGTGGGATGAGCCATGTCTTTTTAATTTTAGGGATTCATTGGGGAAGGGAAGGTGACTACCAACGGGCGAAGCTTTTTTATGAACAAAGCCTGGCGCTCAGTCGCGAGGTCGGATATGGCGAAATCCAAGCCGCGTCACTCAACAACCTTGGATGCCATACAATATCAAGAAGGTAATTTGGAAACTGCCAAGGGTTTGTTTGAAGAAGCACTTGTAATCCGGCGCCAAATGAGGAACAAGATCGCAATCGCCACGATCCTCGGAAATTTGGGATTGATCGCCATCCGGCAGGGAGAAGCAGAACTGGCTCGCCAGCTCTGGATGGAAAGGCTGACCATCCATCAAGCCGCTGGTTTTTTTCATTTTATCGGTGATAATTTTGCTGGGATGGCCAGTGTCCTCAGGCTGGAGGGGCAATCGATCACAGCCGCCCGGATGCAAGGCTTTGTTACGGCAGTGCAGGAACAATTCCACGAAAAGCTCGAACCGGAGGATCAATTTGATTACGATATCACCGCGGCGAGTCTGGCATCCGCACTGGGCGAAGAGGGTTACCGGCAAGCCTTCGAAGCCGGAAAATCCTTGACCCTCGAGCAGGCGCTGGAGCTGGCACAGGCACAAGGCAGCGAAGGTGGTTAACTTTTACGGCTCATCCCGGTCCTTGCCAGCCTGGACATCCGCAGTTGAATTATCTAGTCGTCAGAGCCTGGTAAGTTTGGAGATAGTCAAAAGGAAGCTGGGCGACGATTCCGATCTGAATTTCACTCTGGCTGGGTTAAGTTTAGGAACCCTGGCTGCGTCTCAGGGTAGAAAGCCCACATATTGCCCACCAACTGCCCAGCATGCCACAAGCCTCCACCCGAATCCCCTGGGATGATTTCTGCCTGGTTGAGAGGGATGATATTGAAGGCAGAAGTACCTTTGCCGGTAATCACCCGGACAACTTTTACGGTCATGCTATCCAATTGGTCATGGTCGCGGCTGTTCCGGTGGACCAGGGTCAACTGTTCGCCTTCGGTTAGCTCGGGAAAATCACTGATTGTAACCGCTCCCTGGGAGGGAAGGCTGCAGGCGCCTTTAAAATAATACTGCCCCGATCGCGATAATCAACCAGCTCCAGAAATTCAGCCCCTGAGATCGTCAAGAGGAGCTGATTTTCCTCGTTGCGAAATTCAACTTTGGCGGAGACAGTGAGCCTATCGCCAGTGGTTATGCGTCAAAATAAATGTTCGGCTGCCATAGCGGAACAAGGTTCCGATACCTCGCTCATATTCAATCCCTTCCGGAGGGAAAACCAATATCTGAACCGTCGCGGATAGGATTTGCGGCTTCTCAGCCTCCGCTGGAGATTTGGCAGAGGCAGCTGCCTGGCTGAACTGGTTAGACAAAATGCTCAAGATGAAGACGATCATGCTGCTCAGGACTAGGGTATTTCGTGAAGTTTTCATCGCTTGGCTCCTACACTCTGCTCGGGATCAGCTTGTTTGAGGATCAGAAATCTTTTCTGATCTCAGCTTAGCAAGCGGGCATGTCTTCAGAGTGGAGGGCAGCGTTTACTGAGCGTGTTTTACAGATTAATCTTTACATCTGGGCTTGGGGTGGATGATTGAGGAAAAACCATGCAGAACCCCATTACTGTGGTATACTCCTACGTTCGCATTTGTAAGTGGATAAATTTGATCATTTACCTATGCATACGGGCCAGGGTTCGCCTTGGCTCAATCTAACGCCAAAAAGGACCATTTGTGAGTTTTATTCCGTTTGCATTTAACTCCCGGATTAACGCCGGGATTTCAGCCGCTGGCTATTCCACCCCCACCCCCATCCAGCTCCGCACCATTCCAGCCATCTTAGCCGGGCGGGACGTCTTGGGCCTGGCCCAAACCGGCACAGGGAAAACCGCGGCTTTTGTCTTACCCATCTTGCAACGCCTGATGCAGGAGCCTCGCAAAGTTCTGCGCGTGCTCATCGTCGCCCCGACCCGCGAGCTGGCCGAACAGACCCATGTCGCCATTGGCGAGCTGGGTCGCCAGACTGGCTTGCGCAGTACAACGATTTATGGCGGCGTGAGCGCCGTGCCTCAAATTAAAAGCTTGCGGGCTGGAGTCGAGATCGTGGTGGCCTGCCCGGGCCGCTTGCTGGACCTGATGGGACAGAATGTGGTCAGCTTGAAGGATATCGAAGTCCTGGTGCTGGATGAAGCCGACCAGATGTTCGATATGGGTTTTTTGCCCGCCATCCGGCGGATCCTGGCTGCCCTGCCCAAACAGCGCCAGACGCTGCTCTTCTCAGCCACGATGCCGCCCGAAATCCGCTCGTTAGCGGATGAGCTGCTCCATAACCCGGTCACGGTCGAGCTGGGAGCTTCTCGCCCGGTCGAGACGGTCAGCCATGCAGCCTACTCGGTAGAGCAAACCAAAAAAGTTGAGCTGCTGCAGTCCATTTTGCGCAAGTCCGGGGATGGTCAGATCCTGGTCTTTACGCGCACGAAACACCGCGCCAAGAAGCTGGCCGAACAGCTGAGCAAAGGCGGGGTATCCGCTACCTCGCTGCAAGGCAACCTGTCGCAGAACCGGCGCCAGGAGGCGATGGACAACTTCCGCAGCGGCAGGGTTAAGGTGATGGTGGCCACGGATATCGCGGCGCGGGGCATCGATGTCTCGCAGATCACGCATGTGATCAACTACGACATGCCCGATACGGCCGTGGCTTACACCCACCGCATCGGTCGCACCGGACGGATGACGAAGCTGGGCACAGCCATTTCGCTCGTTACCCAGGATGACCTGCCCATGGTGCGCACGATCGAGCGGCTTTTGGGCAGCTCACTGGAACGGCGCAGGCAGGTCGGGGTTTAGCAGTCGTTATAAATGATAGAAGAGGCGAGCAACTGCGGTAGAACGCCTTAAGAACGAGGCCGGAGTGGTGAGGTCATCACTCCGGCCTCGTTTGTAATATGTGAGTTGAGCATCCATGCTATACTCAAAATATGCAAGGCATCCTTTATGCGATCATCACTGTTCTGGCCTGGGGTCTCTGGCTGGTCCCTTCGCAAAATATCACCTTCAAAAACCAGCAGATCAAAACCTTTTACGTGGCCGTGGCAAACCTGGCTCTGGCGAGCATCGTTTACCTGTTCCAGGGATCCAGGGGGTTAACCTGGGAGATATTCTGGCTGCCATTCTTGGGCGGGCTGGTATGGGCGGTCAGCGGGTTCCTGGCTTTCACGGCTGCGGACCGGCTTGGTATGGCGCGCGCCTATGGGATCTGGGCGCCGATCAATGTGATCGTCAGCATCTTTTGGGGGGCAGTCATTTTCGATGAATTTTTAGCGGCCGGGCAGTTCACCCTCATCTGGCTGGCCGTTTCATTGGCGATCATCCTTTCAGGAATATTAATGATCATCTTTGCCAAGGGAACCGGCAAACAAAGCCAAACAAGCCGTTCTTTATGGATTGGCCTGGTCAGTGCGCTGGGAGCAGGCGTGCTGTGGGGCACGTATTATATCCCGATCAAGCTCTCGGAGGCTTCGCTGTGGGTGGCGGCTTTTCCGCTTGCCATCGGGATCTTTGTTGGCAGCGCTTTCCTGGCAGCACTCACCCGCCAGCCGCTGCGCCTGGAGCGCTTGAGCGATACCGTGCGGGTAAGCGCCACCGGCTTGCTGTGGGGCATCGGCAACTACGGAATGCTGCTTTTAGTGGAGGAGATCGGCGCGGCGCGTGGCTTCACTATCTCTCAGCTTGGCATCGTCGTGAACGGGCTGGCAGGGATTTTCTTTCTAAAAGATCCCCAACCCAGGTCGCGCGCCGCGGCCTTAACCCTGGCAGGCTGCCTCCTGGCTACGCTGGGGGGAATTCTGTTGGGAAATCTCAAGTAGGAAAAAGAGTCGGCCTCTGATCGGGGGTTAAAGGATCTCACCGTAAAGCGAATGGGCTGCGGACAAACCAAGCACAACGGACCGGTTACCTACTTTTAAGAGTCAAGGTCTGATTGAATGGCAGCACATCGGTGATCACGGTTTGGATGCCGGGCGCGATCCCGTTTTCCGCTAAAAATTGGAGCAAATCCTGATTGTCTTCTGCAAATTCGTGGAGGCGGCGGATCATCAAGCTCTCTCCGGCAGGTATCGCGCTCAAGGGAAGCCATGCTTTGGTCACGTCCTCAAATCCAGGAAATGGGTTGCCATGTGGGCATACCTGCGGTGCATCAAGAATATCCATCAATCTTTCCTCCAAAAGAGGCGAGATGGCATGCTCGAGGTTGTGCGCCTCGGCGTGGATTTGTAGAAAGGGGACTTTCAGGATCTTTAAAAGCAGCCATTCGGTGAGCATGTGTCGACGGACAACTGAATGGGCAGCTGCACGACCAGCATCGGTCAGATGGATACCAACCTGGCGACTTTTTCGGGAAATCCAATGATCGCGTTCCATGCGTTTCAGAGTCATCGCCACTGTAGCAGGGGCAACCTTCAATATTTCTGCAAGCCTGGCTGCCACAATTTCACCTTGATCGCGCTCCATCACGTGCATGTTCATCAGGTAATTTTCTACGGTACGGGTTGGCTGGGAGCTGTCAAGTTCCTGAGCTGATCGTGCCATTTGCACTCTCCCTGGCTGAAATTAGCCTATACTATTATTTAAAATTTAGTGTATACTTATTTAGATAATTATTGTGTAACACTTATTCTATCATGCCGGACCCACGTGTCAACAAAATGTAAAGATAATTCACCAATTTAATCAAGGAGGCAGTAATGCTGGCAAGTTTTCTTTTATCGTTACGAGAAGGACTGGAAGCTGCACTGATTATCGGTATCGTATTGGCCGCGTTGCGGAAGATTGGTCACGCAAGCCTGAGTAGATCTGTCTGGCAAGGCGCTTTTGTTGCAGTTATCGCCAGCATCCTGGCCGGCCTGGCGCTTTCCTGGATGGGGGCAGAATTCGAAGGCCGCACCGAGGAAATTTTCGAAGGTACGATGATGGTGGTGGCAGCCATTATGTTAACCTGGATGATCATCTGGATGCGAAGGCAATCAACAAACCTGCAAAAGGAACTGGAGGCCGGGGTCAAGCAAGCTTCAACTGGGCAAGGCAGCCATTGGGCATTATTCTGGCTGTCCTTTCTGGCAGTTGGGCGCGAAGGCATCGAGCTGGTGCTATTCCTTACGGCGACACAGATGGCGACAGGCTTAATCCAAACTTTATTGGGCGCTGCCCTGGGATTGAGCGTAGCCATTGGACTCGGTTGGGCCTTCTTTACATCGAGCAAGCGCATGAACCTGCGTCTTTTTTTCAATGCCACCAACATTTTATTAATACTTTTTGCAGCCGGGCTGCTGGCACATGGCGTTCACGAATTCAACGAGGCCGGGGTTATTCCCTCCGGGATTGAACATGTATGGAACATTAACGGAATCCTGGATGAAAAACAACCGTTCGGGCAGATCCTCACGGCACTCTTCGGATACAATGGCAATCCCTCATTGACAGAAATCCTGGCCTATGGCGCTTATTTCCTGGCTGCCCTGGTTCTATGGAAAAAGCTTTCACCCACGCCGGGTTTAAGGTCAGTCCATTAAAACGGAAAATCTATCACGATCGTTGTTGGAGTCCCGACCAGTTATCGATAAGCTTTTGGTATAATTGGGCGAATCTGCGTACCCCCGCCGCTAACGGGTGAACACAAACGGGGTTAAATTGTTGATCGGCGGCTGCGACATCCACCGTCAACCAGCCAAACACTTATTCATCATCAAAGGAGTTCTTATGGCACAAGCAAAAGCGATTCATGCAACCAGCACAGTGCGTGTCAACCGCTTCCTGGCCCTGGTTTACCTGGTCATGGCAGTTGGGATGGCGGTTACCGCCCTGGTGGCCACATCTGTGAGCACCAATGAGGAATTGATGAAGCGCATCCTATACTACCCATGGTTCACTTTTGGGCTGTTCATGCTCCAGATCATCGTCGTGGTCTGGTTGAGCGCGGCGGTGATGCGTATGTCGCCGGGATTTGCGTTCCTTCTATTCTTGATCTACTCCGCCTTGACTGGCCTGGCACTCTCCGCGATCTTCATCTATTACAGCCAATCCACGATCGCCTATACCTTCTGGGTAGCGGCTGGGATGTTCTTGTTTAGCAGCGTCGTCGGATTTTTTATCAAAGGCGACATGAGCGGGGTGGGCCGGTTTTTGATGCTGTCTTTGTTGGGCTGGCTGTTCGGCTGGCTCTTCTTGCTTTTCTTCCCGTTCTCACCCGGGCTGAACCAGGTGATGAATTTTACCGGCATCATGCTCTTCGCAGGGCTCACCGTTTGGGACACCAATCGCCTCAAACAGATCGCTTCTGATATGGAAGGGAAACAGGGGATGGGCGGGATGGTGGTTATCGGAGCACTGGCGCTCTACCTGGACTTCATCAACCTGTTCTTGCTGCTGCTGCGCACCTCCCGCAGATAATTTAATTAGCACATCACTGATCTGCGGCGTTATTGAAAGGATAGGTTTGCATCATGGATACGAAGCTGGCCTCTTTCGGTTACATTCTCGAACCTTCTAAATATTCACCTGAGTTGGGGTATGCTGGACTCAAAGTCTTGATTTCCGGGAAGCCAACCCAGCGGCTGTTTGACGTGAAAACGATCCACATCCCCACCTTCGACGGACGTTACTATCATCAAACACAAGTTACGCGCCATGAGCTTGCGCCCGTGGAAACCTTTCAAGTTTGCCTGGGCCAGCTTACCCTGGAAACCTACAAGGGTGAGCACCTGCGGGCTTTCTCTTTTGGCGGTGTCTTACAGACAACGGTCGAGATGGATAACCTGGTTTGTGAGCTCACTTCCAGCGCTCCAATCTTCAAGCTGCAAGATAGCGCTGGTACAGCGGGCGGGGTGATTGCCGACGAGCTCATGGATTTGCTCGCCGGGCAACAAGCCAGGCTGCCCGGTCATGAAGATGAGCTGTATTCGCGCCTGGCAAAGGTTGAGGCTTATCCTTTGTTCCTGGCTGGTATGGTATCACTGCAGAAACGCCTCGACAGCATCCCCATGAGCCTGCGCAGGCAGAATTTTTACAAGGTTTCATCCAATGTAAAAAGGGCCATCCAAATCGTGCGTGATTCAGATGGATGGGATGGTCATTCGCCCAGCATCGAGGATTACATCACTAAAGGAGCTGCTTCATAAGTCTATACATGCCAGCTAACCGGTTTGATATATTTGCACCCATATGTTGCCTATCGTAGTCGATTTTCGACGAATGCTAGTATAATTTGAGTACAAAAATCAACAATAAAGAGGAGAAAAAAATGAAAAAACGTCCGTTTGGAGTAACCGTTTTAGCAATCCTGGCCGGAGTGGCCGCTGTCCTGGCAGGCATCCATGCCCTGCAAGCCCTGGGAATTTTCCCCTTTCTCATCGGACCATTCACCGTGCATGCCTTCAGCTTCTGGTCGTTCATGATGTGGGCCTTGATGGTGTGGGTATGGGTGTGGGTGGCGCAGATGCTCTGGAAAGTCGATAAGGAAGCCTGGCTGTTCCTGGCAGTGATCACCGTCTTCAACTTGATCCTGGACTTCACCGCCATGCTGGGAGCCGCAGACTGGTCAGATGTCAGCGTCAGCTTCATCATCAATGCGCTGATCCTGATTTATGTCATGCTCCCCGGCGTCAAGGCCCAATTCGATACAGATGCAGAATAACCTTTAAGTGAACAACAAGGAGAAATCAAATGTCCCAATTAATTGTCGTAAGCTTTGATGATATGGAGCAAGCCGGACAGGTTTTAGCAGCGCTCAAGAAGCAGCAAGGTCAAGGAACTGTAAAAATTGAGGATGCTGCAGTCATCGTTAAGGATGAATCTGGCAAAGTGGAAGTTAAGAACCAGGTTTCTTCAGGAACCAAATGGGGAGCCTTTGGCGGCGGCGTGCTTGGGGTTTTGCTAACCGGCCTGTTCTTCCCCGTGGCCGGGCTGGTAGCCGGAGTGGCGGCTGGCGCCCTGATCGGTAAATCCCTAAACCTGGGTGTGGACAAGAAATTCGTCCAGGATGTCACTGAAGCCTTGAAACCCGGGAATTCGGCCCTCTTTGTAATTGGAAGCGGCAACCCAGCGGTAGTCAGGGCTGTCTTCGAGCCTTTCAAAGGCACGCTCTTGCAGACCACATTGGACACTGAGGGCATCGAGCAGTTAAAAGATTCCCTCAAGTAAAAAGGAATCAAGATGCGAGTGGGGGAAAGCGCCCACTTGCATCAGTTTTTTGTTTTCCCATGGCAATCTAAGAAGCCTATATTGCCAGCTTCACGATTGCTGGTAGGTGGTCTGTCAAATTGTATGAGTCAGTTGCCGAGATCGCTCAGTGAATGCTGAGCGATTTTCATAAGGCGATTCTCAATTCAGAGTACAATACTGAATGCCCCCTCCCAGAAAGGGGTCAATGTTCGTATTGAGCCTGGGGATGGCTTTCGTTCGGAACCCTGTGGATCGAGGGATGATCCCACTCACATGGAAAAGTCATGGCGGAAACAAATGTAACGACAACTGAGCGCGCAACCATCAAGCAGCTGCCACGCAACGTTTGGGCGGTTGGGTTGACCAGCTTTTTTATGGATATTTCCAGCGAAATGGTGATCAACATCTTGCCCTTGTTCCTGGCGAATGTCTTGGGGGTGCAGACCAGCATTATCGGTTTAATCGAAGGCTTTGCCGAAGCAACTGCCAGCATTTTGAAGCTTTTCTCGGGGTGGCTTTCCGATAAATTGGGCGGGCGAAAATGGCTGGCCGTAGCCGGGTATGGACTTTCGGCGATTACCAAACCCTTCTTCTATTTTGCCAATACCTGGGAATTGGTCGCCGCCGTACGCTGGACCGATCGGGTAGGGAAAGGCATCCGCACTGCCCCGCGGGATGCCCTGGTGGCAGATTCGGTGACGAAGGAAACCCGGGGGCTGGCCTTTGGCTTTCACCGGGCCATGGACACTGCCGGCGCCATGGTCGGGATCCTCATCGCGGTGCTTGTGGTCTGGCTGGCGCAGAAAAATACGCTGGACCTATCGAAATCCACTTTCCAAACGGTGGTGCTGATCAGCCTGCTCCCCGCCTTCCTGGCCGTGCTCTCCCTGGCACTGGGAGCCAAAGATGTTCCAGTTAAAGGGCAGCGCCAAGCCCCAAAGTTTTCCCTGCGCGGTCATGGGAAAGCCTTTTATGGTTTTTCTGGTCATCGTTGGCATCTTTACCCTGGGCAACTCGTCGGATGCTTTCCTGGTGCTGCGCGCTCAGAACCTGGGCATCTCCGTCACCGGCATTCTCAGCATGCTGGTGATGTTCAACCTGATCTATTCACTGGTGTCGACCCCGGCCGGCTCGCTTTCTGACCGGATCGGCCGCCGGCGATTGATCATCGGCGGCTGGCTGGTGTATGCCGTGATTTACCTGGGGTTTGCTTTTGCACAGACTGCCTGGCAGGTGTGGGCTTTATATGTAGCGTATGGGTTATATTACGGCATGGCTTATGGCACCGCGAACGCGCTGGTCGCTGACCTGGTGCCTGAGCACCTGCGCGGCACAGCTTATGGGACTTACAACGCGATCATCGGTTTTTTGGCTTTTCCGGCTTCGTTTATTGCAGGGCTGCTCTGGCAAGGCGCGGGGGCCTGGGATGGGTTTGGCCCATCAGCGCCGTTCTTGTTCGGAGGAACCTTAGCCTTGATGGCGGCGTTCTTGATGGCAGTCTGGATGCCGAAAATACAAACACCCTAGTCGACCAGAATAAGGTACCACCGGAGAACAGCACATGGATGACCTTCAACAAATCTTTCTAGGCAATTCAATCGAGTCCTGGTTGTCGGCTCTGATTATCTTTTTATTGGCGTATGCCGTCGTTGGGATTCTGGGGCGCGCCATCTTGCTGCGCCTGATCCACACCAGGCGGGATCGAAGCCTGCCTGCCACCGAGCTGCTCGAAAGCCTGGTTAGACGCACCAACCTGATCTTTCTACTCCTGCTGGCGCTCTTTCTTGCCTCACGCAACCTGATTCTCCCACCCTCAGTCTCACGCTTTTTGGAAGTAATGGCTGTCATTGCATTTGTTCTGCAATTCGTCTTTTGGGCCCTGGCTGCCCTTGATTTTTGGGTCAGGCAGCGCGTGAAGGCCAAGCCTGGAGAAGAAGCGGTTAGCGCCACGACCATGGGAGCCGTCAGTCTGCTCGCCAAGATCACGCTGTGGAGCCTGGCGGTGCTGATCATCCTGCAAAACATCACGCAGATGGATCTAAATGCTCTCATTGCGGCCCTCGGCGTCGGTGGGATAGCCATCGCCCTGGCGGTGCAGAACATCCTCAGTGACCTGTTTTCCAGCATTTCGATCTCCATGGATAAGCCTTTCGTGCTCGGAGACGACATCGCCGTGGATGACCTGCGCGGCACGGTCGAAAACATCGGCTTAAAAAGCACGCGGGTACGCAGTGTTTCCGGCGAGCAGCTGATCTTTTCAAACTCAGACTTGCTGTCCAGCCGCCTGCATAACTTTCAACGCCTGCAGCGCCGCCGGGTGGCCTTTAATGTCAATGTGTCTTATCAAACTCCTGCTGAGAAACTTCTTTCCATCCCCACCATCCTTGAGGAGTGTGTCAAGACCCAAGATGAGATCACTTTCAGCCAGGCTTATTTCAAGGAATTTGGCACCTTCGCCCTGGTGTTCGAGTGTGCGTACTTTGTGGAAGTACCTGACTTTACAGTCCATCGGGATGCCCGCCACGCGATCAACCTGGAAATTTGCCAACGTTTTGCGGAGCATGGGATCGAGCTTGCCTATGCCGGCATGCCACCAACACCAACCAGCACTCCGCCCCGCTAAACCTGCTCTCTTTTGAAATTAGCTTCTTTCTCACAGATCGTGCGAGTACTCAGTCCGGAAATCTAACCTCCAAGCAGGTCACGATAAGACCTGTTGTAGATTTGCTGGTAGGCAGGAGGCAGGTTGTTAATGGTCATCTCAAGTCCGGCTGTCACCTCAGCCACCGAAAACTGGGCGGTGGGGACCAGCGACTTTTGGATTTCGATCCATTCGGTCAGGGCTTGGGCGATCTCAGGGCTGGCGGGAACGGTGACAGTGAAGCGCGCACCTTCGAGACTGGCAGCCAGGGCGGCGTGGCGGAGGGTCTCGGCAAGATGGTCGTTCCGCAGGAGGAATCCATCGTCATGCCCGCTGATTTGGTCCAAGAAAGGAAAGTCTTCAGGATCAACATCCAGCCTGGCAAGCGGCCTGACTTCACTCGGGCAGGTCCACTCATTGGCGTACGCGTGTTCGCCCAGCCTCTGGCGCTCAAACGAGGAGCGCGGCAGAAAGTACAGCGCACCCGCGGTCCAGGGTTTCTCAGGAAGCTGCTCCTGGTTGATCGAAAAGTTATAGACAGCCAGCTGTTCCCCAGCCCGATTGTGAAAGTACATCACCCCGTTGCGAATACTGCCATGCAGCAGGGCACGGTCGACCACGGCAAAGAACATGGACCACAAGCCATCGTGCGTACCGTAGACCGCTTGCTGGTTGCCAATCCCCTGCCGATCATACAGCTCGACAGAGGTGCGCGTGGGTGTAAAAACATCAATTGTTCGGCTGTTAGAGCCATGGAAGATGAAGGCTTCCTGGGCCATAGCGTACTGCACAAACTCGTACTTTGGGTAAGGTAGAAAATAATCAACTACCTCCCCATCGGAACTGGAGAGGATTTCATCCAGCAGGGATTGGAAGGCAATTTGTTTTTCCAGAGTTAACACGAGGGGCGGCGCGATCAACCGCTTCACCATCGACAGCTCCGCAGCCTGCTCGGGCGTCAACCGGGCCAGTTCGAACTGTTCAACCCGGATAGCTCGAACAATTCCATCCTCCCCACGCAAGAACTCTGCCATCGAGCCATTCAGAGGCCCGCCCCGCAAGCGAAAGCGATCACCATTGCTCTCATCTGGCATAACAGGATCCAGGAGGATCTCAAAGCCGGTTGGGACATCCGGCACTGCAGCAGCCAACTGGCCTTCCACTACCAGAACGTTCAGTTGGAACCCGTGCATATGATAAAAACCGACATAATCCTGACAATCCATATAAACCTGCTCAACCAGCCGGGGTAATCGCCGCGCTCACAATGCTCTGTGCTTCGGTTTGAATCAGCTTCAAATGATCCTCACCGTTGAAGCTCTCGGCGTATATTTTATAAACGTTTTCCGTGCCGGAGGGTCGAGCAGCAAACCAGCCGTTCGGCGTCTCAACCTTCAAGCCGCCGAGAGGCGCCTGGTTGAAAGGAGCGCGGGTCAGGATGGCAGTGATGGGTTCACCGGCCAGCTCCTGAGCCTTCACCTGCTCGGGAGAGAGCTTTGCCAGGAGGGTCTTTTCATCTGGGCTGGCAGGGGCATCGATGCGCGCATACCAGGCTTTCCCAAACTGCTCCTCCAGGCTGTGATAATGCTCGCCCGGGTCACGCCCGGTTACCGCCAGGATCTCGGCTGCCAGCAAATCGAGCAAGATGCCATCCTTGTCCGTGGTCCAGACCGTGCCATTCAAGCGCAGGAAGGATGCCCCAGCACTCTCTTCACCGCCAAAGCCGAAGGAGCCATCCAGCAGCCCATCGACAAACCACTTGAACCCAACCGGAACCTCGCACAGCTTGCGACCCAGGTGGGCTGCGACTCGGTCGATCATCGAGCTCGAGACCAATGTCTTTCCAACCGCCACATTCTGACCCCAGTCAGGCCGGTGTTGGAAAAGGTACCAGATTGCCACAGCCAGGAAATGATTAGGGTTCATCAGCCCAACACTGCGGGTGACGATGCCATGCCGGTCAAAATCAGGATCGTTCCCGAATGAAATGTCAAACTGATCTTTAAGCCTGACCAGGCTGGCCATGGCATAAGGCGAGGAACAATCCATGCGGATCTTGCCATCATGGTCCAGGGTCATAAACGAAAAGGTCGGGTCGACGCGCTTGTTCACCACCTCAATTTTTAGGCCATATTTCTCGGCAATTGGCTCCCAAAATCCAACCCCTGCGCCCCCCATCGGGTCTACGCCGATCTTCAAACCTGCCTCGGCAATCGCCTGAAGATTAACAGTGTTCTGCAAATCATCCACATAAGAGGTGACATAATCTATCTGATGGGTGGTGGAGGCTTTCAACGCCCGTTCGAAGGGAATACGCTTTACTTCCTTGAGACCATTCCGGATGATCTCATTAGCGCGCTCCTGAATGATCCTGGTTGTCTGCGTGTCAGCGGGACCACCGGAGGGTGGATTATATTTAATGCCTCCGTCGCTTGGTGGATTGTGCGAGGGGGTGATCACCACACCATCTGCCAGGCCAGCAGTTTTTCCTCGGTTGAAAGTCAAAATAGCGTGGGAGATGACCGGGGTGGGAGTATAACCGAGGGATTTCTGGATGCAAGTCTCCACACCGTTTGCTGCAAATACCTCAATGGCAGAATACAAGGCTGGCTCTGAAAGGGCATGCGTATCCATCCCCAGGTATAACGGGCCGGTGATCCCTTGAGATTTACGGAGCTCGGCAATGGCCTGGCAAACCGCCAGGACATGCGCCTCGTTGAAGCTGTTACCCAAAGAAGTGCCACGATGCCCGGAGGTGCCAAAAGCCACGCGATGGCCCGGATTGCCTGTGTCAGGCTGGTATGTATAATAGGCAGAGACTAAGCGAGGGATATTGATCAGACGTGAATAAGGTGCGGTTTTACCGGCCAGCTTATGAATGCTCATCGTTCCTCCTGGAAAGGTCAATATACGAATAACCGCGATGGAACAGAAAAGTGCTGGCGATGACGCCAGCACTCGCAGTCAAGACACTTCAGAACTGAAATACGCAGGCGGCGCCTGTTTGGATTATATCAGAATGCCGCCCAAAAGCTGTGATTTATGAAGATGGAATACGATGTTTTCTCATCACCCTCCGCCAGGGCATCACTGCACTGGCTTGAAGGCGTAAAGGTTATCGAAAAGCACTTTGAACCCGCTCGAAGGGGTATCCTCCCAGGTCTCTCCATAAATAGCTGCCACACCGCCTGTTACAGAGGATACATCTGTCTGCGCCTCGAACTCATTGTTTACAAACAGAGTGATCATATCGGGATCGCACACTACCATGACATTATTAATCTCATAGTTGTCGTCTTTTATGGCTTGTGAAGGCATCCACATATCTTGCATCAACGTTTCAAATTCACCATCAAGCACATAGCCGATCGAATACTCTTGATATACAGGGTCGACGGAAATAAAGTAGTAGTTATTCTCGTCCTGGTAATAACACATCACCCCATAAGCCCCCTGTTCAAAGCCTGGCAGGACCGCAGCATCGAAACCAATCGTTGTTGGAATAAACTCGATGGGCAGGTAGGCCCAGGTCATATAATCAGCTTTCACAAGATGCAGGGCATAATGCTCATCTTCAATCCTCCAGGTCGAGGTTTCATCATCCACTTCCCACCATCCAAATTCTGCCGAGGAAAAGTCATCCGAAAAGTAAGAATCGGTCAACTGCTGACCGATGTCAGCCGGCCAGACAAGGACTGGAACATCTCCCTGTGAGGAAGCAGTCGAGTCTTCTGCGAAGGGGACTAGCGTAGGCGTTGGAATCTCTGTAGCGAGTGGAACCTGGGTCGGGGCAAGGGCCTCCCCAGGTAGGGGAGCCTTGGTTGCCAGGACTGGTTTGGTGGGCAAAGCTGCGTCCGTCGGAAAAGGCTCCAGCGTAGGCTCCAAGGAAACAAGGGTGGAGACTTCGGGCGACTGTGAACGATTGCTCAAGGTGATGAAGGCAAGGACCGCGCAGGCAAAGATGCACACGATCACCAGGCAGCCGACCGCGCCCAGGATGATCGGCAGCGCCTTGCTGCGTTTGGGCTGAGCAGGCGGGGGAACGTAAGCCGGAGGAGGTGTATAGGTGGTGGCTGGCGGGGGGGTGTAAGCCGAGCGGGTTTATAGGTGGTGGCAGGCGGCGAAACCGGAGGCGGGGTTGGGATGTCGATCTTAGGAGAGAGCATTGTGGGGGGTGAGGCAGGCGCCTGGTAAACGGGCGGCTCTGCAGGCGGTTTTCTGATCTGCTGCCCGCAGGCATCACAGAATTCAGCTCCAACCTTCAAAGGGGTTCCACAGTATTCGCATTTTTGGGAGTTATCGGTCATAGGTTCCTCACTTGGCATGCATATGCCTGATCCGATTATATTACGAGTTAAGTAAAGAATAACTATCAGACCTGAAAGGAGGAATAGATCAAACTAATATTTGATCTCAATTGGATTTTGCGCGATAATTCTGGCGGGAGGAGCTGTCATGAACACTGCGATAACTCAAGAAGAACGCCAAGCCTTTTTAGCCCAACCCTGGGTGGCTGTGATCAGCATCCCGGAGGAAGGTCGTGGGCCGCTGACGGTGCCGGTGTGGTACCTCTACGAGCCCGGAGGGGATGTGCGCATCTGGACAGGCCATAAGAGCCGCAAAGCCAGGCTGTTGGCAGCAGCACAACGGATGAGCGTCTGTGTCCAGGATCCCAGGCCACCTTATAAATATGTCAGCATCGAAGGTCCCGTGAGCATCGAGCCGGTACAGTTCGAGAGGGATGTGTGCCCGATGGCTTTCCGCTATTTTGGAGGCGAAGGCGGTGAGCGCTACCTGGAAAGCCTGGGCGGCGCGGCAGGGGTAGCAGACGATATCCTGGTGCGTGTCCGGCCAGAGCGCTGGCTGACAGTGGACTACGCCAAGCTGGGGCCGCCTCCAAAATAAGATGGGAGGCAGAAATGCTCCCAAGAAATAAGAAGAACCCCAATCTATCCGCTTTAATAGAGATTGGTATCCTGTTTCTGCCAGCCATCCCAGCTTACCTGTGGATCTGGCCTAACCTGAATGAAGCTCAAAATGATCTTTTCCAGGCCTTTATTTATCTATACATCCTGGCCGGCACCGTTTACATCGGGCGCAGGCGCTGGAGCTGGGATGAGCTGGGCGTCAATCGGAACGGGCTGTGGCTGAGCCTGGCTTGTGGAGCGGTGATCTTGACGGCGCGGCTGATGATCATCCTGGGGATCGAATGGAGCGCACAACCTCCCCCACTTACCTGGCTGAGCCTGGCCGGCAGCCTGCTATATTACTTTTTGCTGGTGGGGCTGGTCGAAGAGCTGCTCTTCCGCGGGCTGCTCTACCGCCTGCTGGAGGATTGGGGCGGGGTGCGCTGGGCTATCTGGGGCTCGAGCTTTGGTTTCTTATTGTGGCATATCTTCGGACAGGGATTAGTGGCGGGGCTGGCAACCCTTCTCATCGGTTTGCTATTCGCGCTAATCCGCTGGCAGTCAGGCGGCATCCTGGGACTGATCGCGATCCATGCTTTGTGGGACCTGGAAACGGTTCTGCTGGTGGCAGACTCAAATGCAGAGATTCTCGGCCCAGAGATGTTCTCATTCAAAAACCAGACCATGATCTGGCTGGGGACTATTCTTCTCATCCTGACGCCAATCTACTTGTGGAAGATCCATCCAATCGTCCAGCGCAGGTATCATCTGGGATAATTTAAAACTCACAAGCAGGCAGCTAAGGATGCTTGGGCCAGGGAATCGTGACCCCCTTGGTGTAGCCGTGCTTTTCGGCGGCATAGAGAAAGCCATACGAAGGCTCAGAACAGCCCGGTTCATCCTGGAGGTTGACAAGGGTGGCATACGACCCGACTGGGGTAAAGACCAGCTCCCCATCCTTGCACACCCAGGCCTCGATCACATAAGGGATCTGTTCGGAGTCGTCCCCGGCACGCAGGATCACCGGATTCCATGAGATCGTAACCTCACTGCCGCTGCGCACCGCCGAAACACCCGTCACCGGACCATAATAGGGGCTCTGTGGGAGCGGGAGGTAGGTGGGCGCCACGCTCATCACATCTCCCCTGATCTGCAGCAAAGTGGCTTTGACCCAGCAGGGGTTGCTGCCGCCGATGGCTTGCACCACAACCCAGGTGCCCAGATCGTTGCGCCCGATGATTTCCAGGACCGTGCCTGGGTAGAGGCCGTATTTGTATAGATATGGCGAGCCAGGACCGTAGCGGCAGTTGGACTGCTCGAGCACCTTGCCGCGCAGGATCGTGTAAGTAGGCGTGATGGTGGGCGTGGGGGTGTCGGTTGGGGTAGGGGTCGGCGTTTCTGTCAGGGTTTGGGTGGGCAGCGGAGTGGAGGAAGGTGCAACTGTCTCGGTGAGCGGTGGGGTAAGCGTGGGCGTCACGGAGGGCGAAGGTGAAATTGAGGGGGAAATAACTAACCCTGCAGTGGGAGCGGCAGAAACCGCATCCGTTTCACCTGTCGGGATCCCTTCAGTGCGGGGGACCGGCAAATTACATGCAATTCCCAGAACAATCCAAATCACTCCAAGCACGGCGATCCGCATGTGCGGTGGGGTTTGGTTCCCGGTGTGCTTCATATCGACCTTTTCAGCGATACTGGCTTGAGTGGGATCTCAACTTCTACTTGAATTTCCGTTCCCTGTTGAGGAATACTGCGAATGTCTATCCTACCGCCAATTTTTTTGACCCGCTCTTGCATCGACATTAAACCCAAATGTCCAGAAAATTCGCTTTGAACATCAAAGCCGCGCCCGTTATCCTGGATCGACATGCTCAGAATCCTGGGATCTTTATCCAACTTCAACATCACCTGGCTTGCTTGAGCATGTTTAATAATATTTTGCAAAGCCTCTTGAGCAACACGATAAAATACCTGCTTGATTTCCAAAGACACATCCGGTTCATCACAGTATTTTGTGGATACTTGAATCCCCATCCGAGAGCGCAGCGCATCCGCTTGCTTGCTCAATGCAGCTACCAGGCCTTCCTTTTCCAAGGATTCTGGACGCAGCTCAAAGATCAAGGAACGCATCTCTGCCAGGCCGACTTCTGCCAGGGAGAGACAGTAATCTACCGCTTCAACAGCCTGAGCTGGATCGCGTTCCAGCAGCGCCCGAGCGGTACGCGCCCCCAGCGCAATGCCGTAGAGAGCCTGGGAGACGGAATCGTGAAGCTCGCGCGCCAATTTCTGCCGCTCTTCCAGGGCTGCCAGCTCCTGTGCCTGTTTGTATAACCGGGCATTATCAATGGCAACCGCGGCCTGGTCTGCAAAAGCCCATACCAGACGAGCGTGTTGTTGAGTATAAGTCCCAGATTTGATGTGATCTACTGAGAGAATACCGATCAAACAATCCCGCACGGATAAAGGAACGCCAATCCAAGAGTGCGCAAAGCGAAAGAGCTCACCAACAGGCCCCGTAAGGCTTTCAAGGACTTCATGGTTGGCTGGCACATCCTCCCATAAATCAGCAATGATCAACGGTTTGAGTTGAGTAGCCACGCGCTTGAAAATCGTTGCCGAGTTTAATGGAATGCGAGTTTGCAGCGCCTGGTCATGCGAAATGGGGCCGACATAATCGACAATGACAAATTCATCATCTTCCAAAGTAATAATGGCTGCACCAGAATAATCTACCACCGTACTCAATTGATTTAAAATCAGTGCCAGCAAGGGACGCAGCTCTAAAGTAGAAGCCACATTGCGGGAAACGTCCAGGAGAGCAGAAAGCTCACGGGTTCTTTCACTCACCCGTTGTTCGAGCAATTGGTAAGCATGCACTTGCTCGGTAATGTCTCGCACAACTGCCAAAGCATGGTGCTGGCGGTAATAAGTGATCGGCACTCCAAAAATCTCGGCTGGAAAACTGGAACCATCTTTACGAAGCCCCATCGCACGACCATGAAACTGCCTCCCATCTCTAACCTTGCGCAAGTACTCTTCGAAGACATGCAAGGAATCTGGATGAATAAGCTGTAGAGGCTGAAGCAGGCGCAATTCTTTCTCTGTATAACCCAACATCCGGCATGCTTCAGGATTGAAATCCACCAATTTGCCGGAGAGATCACTGATAAATAATCCATCGCGGGTTGCATTGAAAATGCTTTGATACTGCTCCTCACTGGCTCGTAAAGCATCTTGTGCTAATTTCTGTTGGGTGATGTCGCGGATGATCATGCTGGTACGTAAATGACCCTCTTGATCTGTGAAAATAGCCGAGGTGACCTCTGCAGGAAATCTCACCCCCCCTTTGCGAATCAGGGTCAGTTCACCTCGAGCTTTACCTGTCTTCTTACGTTCTTCCAAAAACACAACCGCATGCGGATCTGATGCATCGACCACGCCTGCTCTGCCAGCCTGGCATAATTCCTTTTCTGACATGTCAAATATTTGGCAGGCAGCAGCATTCGCTGAGAGGATGCTGCCGTCTGGGACTGTTAATAAAATCCCATCCGGACTGTTGTCGATCAGCGAACGATAACGCTCCTCACTCTCGCGCAGTGCTTCCTCCGCTTTCATTCGCTCCGTGATGATTACCGAAACGGCAATAACTCCCGTCATTACACCTGCCATATCGAATTGAGGTGAATAATGCGTCTCGAATACCTCTCCGTTAGTTTCCAGGAGGGAAGTAGTCTCTTCACCTTTCAATGCCCGGCGGATATATTTCAAGACATCAGGACGCCCAGCATGGCGCTCAAACATCGATTGCCCCACCAATTCACCTGGAACGAGGCCGATTTTTGACAGACCTTTCCCCTCCGACAAGGTGATCACCCCTTGGAGATCCATCGCCCAAAGGATAATCGGAGCGTCAGTGATGACGCGCAATAATCTCTCCTGGCTTTCTTTCAAAGCTTTGGTCACATCATTTGTACGATCGCTGTCCATCCGCCGATCTCCATTTACCATACTCATAACTTACTCCTATGATCGCCAAAAACCATGACATCCTACGAAAGTCGGAGAATTTATCCACCCTTTGAGTGATGTAAAACAGGTCCAACAACTTTATTATACATTGTGAAACTTTGAAATTGTTTTTTGGCTCATTAGGAGTTACCGCGGATTTATCCGTATTTTGGGAAATAAGTATAGGATCAATGACCACTTCTCCTGAATATTTATCAAAAGGGCGCGAAAAAAATTCGACTGAAACAAGGCAGCAAAGCAAGCCGAGCCGTTTTAGCTACTGGATTACAACGGTTTCATTCTTCATTGCGTTCATCGTGTTCATCACTGCTCCAATCCTCGCAATTCAATGGAGCCGGATACCTTTTCCTGGTTTTGTATTCGAACAAAGTGGGGTTGTCGCGAACCTTGGTAGAGAAGATTGGAGTGGGAGGAAAGCTGGCATCGATTACCCGCAGCGAATCATCTTTTTCGACAACAAACCGATCACTCAGACCAGCGAACTCAAGGCATTTCTGCTCTCCTCCGTGGTTGGGCAAGGAGTGACCATGCAGACGGAAGCACAAAATGGTCTGAGACGTTTTTTTACATATGTGGAAATAACAAATTATCCAACGAAGGATTTGGTGAAATTCTTTTGGATCCCATATTTAATCGGGTTGTTTTATCTGGTGATTGGCGGAGTGATTTATTTCCTCAGAGGAATGACGAGGGCAGGTCTTTCATTCGCTTTCTTCTGCGCCTGTACTTCCATTGTTTGCGCATTATCCTTCGATATTGAGACTACCCACCAAGGAACAGCCTTATGGACTCTGGCCATTGCACTCCTGGGAGGTGCAATCTTGGGATTGGCGCTGCTTTTTCCAAATGACATCGAATCGGTCCAACGCCGTTCCTCCCTGCGAATTATCACGTACTCAATATCGATCGGCTTGTGCATTTGGGGCTGGTTAGCATTGTATGGTTCGAAGGATCCCTGGGCATATGTTTATCCCTGGCGGATGAGCTTTTTCTACACCGCTTTCAGCCTGATCGTCTTATTTGGAATGTTGTTTTTCCGTTTGCAAAACCACCCTTCGGCAATCGAAAGACAACAAATTCGCATCATTCTATTTGGCAGTCTGGTTGCCTTCGGGGTGATCTTAAGCTGGCTCATATCCCCACTGCTTAAAGTATTTCTAACCTGGGATCCAGTGCTGTTCATGCCTCTGATCCTTTTCTTTCCATTGTCCGTCAGTATTGCGATCCTAAGGTACCGGTTATGGGCGATTGATGTGATCATCCACAGAACGCTGGTATATGGAATCCTCACTGGGACGTTAGGTCTTATTTATTATATTAGTGTGGTCTTGTTAACCCAAATTTTCAAAGAGATCACAGGAGAACCATCCTCTTTGGTAATGGTTGTATCCACCCTGATCATCATCACCTTATTTAACCCATTACGCAAACGAGTACAAAATGCCATCGACCGCCGCCTTTACCGGAGCAAGTACAACGCTGACAAAGCTTTGGCAGCTTTCGCGAAATTGGCTAGTGACGAGGTGGATTTAGAGGTCTTGAGAACGAAATTATTACTTCTCGTGCAAGAAACGATTCAACCCGAAAAAGTCAGCCTGTGGTTAAAAGAAAAGGAAAAATAGTATGTCTCAAACGAACATTCTTTTATCAAAACAAGAAAAGATCAACCGTGGTGCGGAGGATGCAGGACAATACTTTCGGATTATGTCTGATTTCGTTGGCTTTACTGAAGAAGATGCCAGGTTCATTCGAGATACGGGGCTGGTTATCGAAAAATACATTCCTGAGATTGTTGCTCAGTTCTATGATCATTTACTGCATTATATGCCAACGCGCAAACACTTTCTGAAAGCAGATGGAACGATTGATCAGGATTATGTACAGCTGCGCATGCACCATTTGACCAACTTTTGGCGAAAGACTGCATCTGGTAAATTTGATGATGATTACGCGCGTTACATCGATTACGTTGGACGTGCCCACACCTCGCATGGGGCTGATCCCAATATCTATATCGCTGAACGGTATGTGATTGGTCAGATAGGATTCATGCAGCACGCCATCAGCCAGGTATTGACAAAGGAGCTGCATGAAATCGATCCTGACCTGGAAACACGCGCTTTACGAGCCTGGAACCTCCTGATGATGGTCATCTTGGAAATGCTCTCCAGGGTTTATTCGGATGAGCACGAAGTGGAGGTAATTGGGCCAAAAACGAACATAGATCCTGAAGCAGTCTATAACATGGCTGTCGAAACCTATGAGTTAGGCCTTGGAATGCGCCTGGCAGATGAAACCCAGGATGTATCGATCGGTCCATCAGATCAAATCCCAGATGGTGAGCGGAAGATCATCCAGGTGGGTGATCTATCAATTGGGATATTCCACCACCAGGGTCAGTGGTACGCCTTACGCAACAGCTGCCTTCACCGAGGAGGACCCGTATGCACAGGAACACTTGAAGGCAGTATGATCACCTGCCCCTGGCACGGGTACCGTTACGATATAACAACAGGACAATTTCTGGATGATCCAAGTGCAAAGCTGGCAACTTACCGCCTGGAAGTGCATGACGGTGAGGTACACGTGTATGTACCTTTGATTCAAAGGGAAACAGTGACCCTGGAGATGGTCAATAATCCAAAAAATGCGGTTGGAGATCGAAAACTCCTGGAGAACGAATTTCGCACACAGGAAGTTCGTCCCGGACAAATCATCCGGGTTCACTTGAAAGGCGAATCCATCGCGGTTTACAACATCAACGGCAAGTACTATGCCACCCAGAATGCTTGTACGCACGCTGACGGCCCGTTGAATGAGGGCACTCTGGAAGGAACTCAAATCACCTGCCCGTGGCATGGATCGTGTTTTGAGGTGACAAACGGTCAGGTTCTTTGTGGACCTGCAAACAAACCGCTAAGGACTTATCGTGTGGTAATTGGCGATGAGATTGGCAGAGTGGAGGCTTAATCATATGGACCAAAAAGGAAATATCATTGTGATCGGAGGCGGTCCAGCTGGGGTGACCGCAGCGCTGAGAGCCAGCGAACTGGGGGCTAAGGTGACCCTGGTTGAGCGAGGCCAGATTGGAGGCACATGCACGATCGATGGTTGTGTGCCAACGCGCGTATTGGCCAAGGCGTCTCGCCTGCTGCGCGATGCGGAACAATTTGAAGAATATGGCTTGATTGGGCAAGTCCCCAAATTAGATTTTTCGCGACTGCTCAAACAAACTCAGCAGGTGGTTTTGCAAATGCAAGAAAAGAAACACCCCATCGACCATTTGAACTCTGTGGGAGTTAAAACCTATACCGAAAGTGGTGTAGCGCGTTTTACCGATGCACACACGATTACTTTGGCGAATGGCAAAACGCTCCAAGCGGAGAAGTTCATCTTATGTGCGGGCGGGCGTTCCCGCCGGTTGGACTTTCCTGGGGCTGAATACGCCCTCACCCACCAAGATTTATGGTCTTTAAAGCAGTTACCGCGTTCAATTGTGATCGCCGGGGCAGCTGCAACCGGCTGCCAGCTGGCATCGATCTTTAAGATTTTTGGCTCGCAAGTCGTGATGCTCGAACGGTCGCCCCGCATCCTGGCGGCAGAAGATGAAATGGTATCCAGCGCGGTTCAAAGTGCATTCCATCGCAGTGGTATCCAGATCATCACCAATATCACAAACGTAGAACGGATTGAAAAGAATGAACAAGGGCTGACATTATTTTATAGCCGCAACAATGAGGTCAATGCACTCCAAACAGAGGCGGTAATCTTATCAGCCGGGTGGGTGGGGAATCTCGACCCTTTGAACCTGCCTGCAGCTCAAGTTGAAACCCAGGGTAATTTTGTCAAAGTAAATGATTACCTCCAAACCACCGCAGCGCATATTTTTGCGGCTGGCGATATTACCGGCCGGATGATGCTCGTTCAAAGCGCGGGCTACGAAGCCCAGGTTGCAGCAGAAAATGCTATCCTGGGAGTTGGCAGGCGCTATGAACATAAGATCGTGCCGCATGGTGGGTTCACCGACCCGGAATATGCCAGCGTAGGATTAACCGAGGCGAAGGCGCGGGCAGAATTCGACTGTGCCGTGGCTGTGGCTCCTTATACAGACCTCGACCGCGCGGTCATTGATGGGCATCCCATTGGTTTCTGCAAGCTTATTGTTTCGAAGGATACCCATCGCATCCTGGGTGCCCATGTAGTGGGCGAGCAAGCCCTGGAAGTCGTCGAAGTGGCTGCAGCAGCAATGGCAGCCGATATGTGGGTTGAACAACTGGCAGAATTGGAGATCGCTTACCCCACCTTCACAGCAATTATCGGCCTGGCAGCTCGGACACTGCTGTACGACCTGGGCGTTCAACCGGTTGGCGATGCCTGGAAAGCGCTTGGAAAACCACGTTTTGCCGAATGGGAACGTGGACCTTCCCAGTGAATCATTATTTTTTCTGGAGATGAGGATGGGATCCTGGCTTAAACGTGCAAAGGAAGTGCTCACAGGCGGATCAGCCGGCGAACTGGCTCCGCGGAGCGCTTCTGCAGCCACAGGCTCAAACGAACTCTTGACGATTGAGGTGGATATCTCACCCTCCGACCCTTTGCTTCCATATCTAACCAGCGTGAATGGTGTCGTTTATTTATCAAATTTGGAACTTGATTCACCGGCTGTTCAAAATTTTCGACAAGCTGGTATCAAGATCCTCGTACCATTCGTCAACCAGGGTGAATTGATTGGCTTGATGAGCCTGGGGCCGCGGCGGAGTGAGCAAGAGTATTCTACCGACGACCGGCAATATCTAGCCACTCTAGCTACTCAAGCTTCACCAGCCCTGCGGATTGCTCAATTAGTGAAACGCCAACGCAACGAGGAACGCGAGCGTGAACGTCTTGAACAAGAGCTGCGCGTCGCTCGAGTAGTCCAGGAAACGCTACTCCCCAAAAATGTTCCAAATCTGCCGAACTGGCAGATTTCCGCTCACTGGCAGCCAGCTCGGGCAGTCAGTGGAGATTTTTATGATTTCATCATATTCCCGGACGGCAAGCTTGGATTGATTATCGCAGATGTCACCGATAAAGGCATCCCTGCTGCTTTGGTCATGGCTACAACTCGCAATACGCTCCGTTCTGCGGCGGAGCGCCTGGTCTTTCCAGGTAAGGTATTGGCAGAGACCAACAACCTCTTATGCCCTGACATGCCCATGAGTATGTTCGTCACGTGTTTGTATGCAATTCTCGACCCGATCAATGGGCAAATCATATATGCGAGTGCAGGTCACCCGCCTCCTTATCAACGTGGAAAAAACGAGCTGATAGAACTGCGCGCTCGGGGAATGCCTTTAGGTCTGATGCCTGACATGGTTTACGAGGAAAAAGACGCCAAGCTCCATCCCGGCGAAAGTATGATGATGTACAGTGATGGCTTACTCGAAGCGCATAATCCTGAAGGAGAAATGTTCGGTCTTCTACGCATCCGTGAGCTGATGGTTACCCCTGAATGCGGAGAAAAGCGGATCCAACACATGCTCAGCGAACTTTCGCGCTTTACTTCTTCAGAATGGGAACAAGAAGACGACGTAACCCTGGTCTGTCTGGATATGCTTTCTTACCCGTATGGGAATGTAAACAGCAGCGATGAAAAAGTTGAGCGCATTTTGGCAGAGTACAGCATTCCCAGTGAGCCAGGCAATGAAAAAATCGCCATGGAGCAAGTAGCTGAGGCAATTCAGATCTTGAATTTACCGCCTAAAAGGCTAGAAAGGGTAAAAACTGCGGTTGCTGAAGCAACGATGAACGCTATTGAGCATGGAAATCAATATCGCACAGATATACCAGTGAACATCCACGTCATTGTTTCTAAAAACCAGCTCAAGGTGGAAGTGATCGATTATGGCGGCGAGATGCCTCTCCCCGAACCAGACACGGCAGATTTAGAGAGCAAGATACAGGGATTGCAATCTCCGCGCGGTTGGGGCAGGTTTTTGATCAAGAAACTGACAGACGAGATGAATGATTACACAGATGGGGTCCACCATACTTTGGAGCTGATATTCAACCTTCCTGAGGATCAAGTATGAACCAACCTTTCCATGCTGCGATACGCCAGGTAAATGACCAGGTCATTATTGATCTGGAAGGTGATATTAACGCGTTAGCAAATCAGGAATTACTCGTGGTGTATGAACAAGCTGAAAAAGGGACGACTAGAACGATCCTGCTAAATTTTGAGAAAGTCAGCTATATCAACAGCACGGGCATTGCTATGATTGTGGGCTTGCTGACAAAGGCACGCCAATCTCAGCATAAGATTGCTGCATGTGGATTAAGCGATCATTATATGGAGATCTTCGACATTACACGCTTGACAGACTATATCAAGATTTATACGGATGAACCTTCAGCACTATCAGGGCTCAGATCGTAAATAAATCAACCGACTTAAATGGCATAAAACTCAAATCGACAAAGGAGAAACAAATGGCAATCACGAACATCATCGTATCGGTTCGAACTATCGATCCAGTCACCAGTGTTATCGACATTCAGGGTGAGATCAACGCGTTTGCTGAAAAAGATCTGATGACTGCCTATACCCAGGCCAGCGAGCGCGGCGCACAGGTTATCATTTTGAATTTTGAAAAGTTGGAGTATATGAACAGCTCCGGGATTGGCTTATTGATCACCCTGCTCATTCGCTGCAACCGCCAAAAGCAGCGCCTGATTGCCGTCAACTTGAAAGAACATTACCAGCAGATCTTTGAGCTTACCCGCCTAAACGAGGCCATCCAAATTTATTCAACTGAGTCAGAAGCCTTAGCAGCACTATGATCTTGACTGGTATTGGATGCCGCTCGAGGAGGAAACCAATCCGATGCGCACTGCATAAAGGGCAGCTTGCGTGCGGCTGGGAACTCCAAGCTTCAACAGGATGTTGCTGACATGGGTTTTAACAGTGGTTTCGCTGATGAATAGGTCGGCAGCAATTTCCTTATTGGCTTTGCCCTCCGCCAGCAAACGCAGAACCTCAACCTCGCGGTCAGTCAGCTTTTGGGGATTTTCTGGAGTGCGGATCTCTCTCGTCAGACGCTCAGCGGCCTGGGGAGAAAGTTGGACCTGTCCCGCTGCGGCTGCCTTGATGGACCGGCATAAGTCTTCAGCATTCGTATCTTTTAAAAGGTACCCAATCGCACCTGCCCGTACAGCACCGGTCACCGACTTATCCTCAAGAACGCTGGTTAATGCGATGACTTCGACTTCAGGAAAATTGCGCCGGATGTTCTCTGTGGCTGCAATCCCGTCCATTTCTGGCATTACCAAATCCATTAATACAACATCTGGTCTGAGGTTTTTGGCTAACTCGATCGCTTCTTTACCATTAGCGGCTTCACCGACCAATTCCAGATCAGGATCTAATCCTAAGAACATGCGCAAACCCTGGCGCACAATGGCATGGTCATCTGCTATGAGTATACGGATCGTCATAACTACTCCTTGAGGCGATTATAACGTGAATGTGGTTTTCCATATAGGAAACAGCGATCGGTGACCATAGAACGATTAAAGGTCTACACATGGGAAATGAAAGGAAACTCGGAAAATCAGAATGAGAAAACAGAAAAGTACATTAATAGCTGGATTCATTTTGCTAATCCTGGCGGCTTGTATGGCACCGACCATCTCACCCACATCCAAGGCGAGCTCCACATCCCAATCCAGCCCTACACTCCAAACGAGCAGTGTGCCCGATTTAAATAGCTCCCGCCTGGTCCCGGTGGAACAGGTAGATGTGCAAACTGGGGTAGGGTCTCCGATCTCGGTCAATATTGTTGCGAGTGGCTCCTGGCCCGATCGTTGCGCTCAATTGACTGAGGTTCAACAAAACATTGAGAATTCGACAATCATGCTTACACTCCTGGCTACTCCTGAAGAGAAGAACTGCCCACCAGATCCATTAGGTTTACCCTTTGGGTTATCCATTCCGATCAATATCGTCCAGCTCCCAATTGGCACTTATACAATTACGGTCAATGGGGTCAGTACATCTTTTGTATGGGATCCTGCAACGCTGAAGCCTGAGGAAAACGTCATACTCGATCCACTATCCTTTGAGCCAACTACCTTTCGGGACGAAACAGCCGGTTTTGAATTCGACTATCCAAATACGTGGATACTGAATAACCTGGGTCAGGTCGGCATACGCGGCTCAACCATACAGCTTACTTCATGGCCCCCTGAAACTGATGAAGCTTCTAATGAAACACCTAATGGGAGTTCCCGTATCGATGTTACTTTGTATACCTGGGATCCTAAAAATGACCTGGCAGCTTATCTCAGCACACGGAAACAAGCCTGGGAGGCTTCAGGGATGAGCATTCAATCTGAAGAAACCTTGGAAATTGCTGAAGATCATCCTGCAGCGCTTTTTAAAGTTCTAACGCCTGACCAAACCGATACAGCTCTATTCTTAATTACCACAGCAGGCGAAAAATACCTTGTGTTGAGTGGAATGGGGAATTTGGAAATGCTTGGTGAAATCATGCACACGGTCAGACCGGTTGGCCTATCGCTGCGATAAATGATCAACTAGACGATAATTGAGAAAGTCAGAAAGCACAATGAAGGGATTGAAAATTCGATGATGCGGTATCGGTGGATATTGATATTGGGGTTAGCAGTTTTGCTCAGTGCCTGTAATTTTCCGGCGGCAAGGGTCACACTGCAGCCAACCGTGAACCCAACCAGCACGCCTGAAAATGAACAGGCGGAAGCCACTTCTGTGCCCACGCTAGATCCAGGGCGCTATTACAACAGTGAGGGGTTTTCTCTCAAGCTGCCTGAGGGCTGGAAAGCATCCGAGCCGATTAATGTCACAAATGATCCTGCCCGTCCATACGAAATGATTATCCTTGGACCTGGAACGGATCTATCTGCCAACGGTGGTCCCGGGTACAGCCGGATCATTCTTGCTGATTCAGCACAGTGGACCGTAGAGCAATTTATCCAATCTCAATGCAGTACTTGCCCGGCGAACCCCATCGAAGAGGTCATGTTGGACGGAATAAACGCTCAACGAACACTGGTGGGCGGGGGTGGCGTCCCATTTATAATGACCTGGTACTTCGTGCCCCACCAGGATAAATTGATTGGGTTTGCCATCCACAATCCAGAGACGCTGGCGCCGCTGGAAGAGGTTATCCAGAGCATTCAGTTTGAGTAGATTAGCTCGTCCTATCAACCGTTCGATTGATTTTGAAACCCACCGGTTGATATAAAAAAACCATCCTCCCGGTGGTTCACATCCTTCTCGAAATTCGGTATCCTTTATTCAGATAAAGAAAGGATCGAACTATGCAAGAACAGGATGTGATTACGGTGGAAGGGCTGCGAAAATCCTACGGCCCTGTCAAAGCAGTGGATGGCGTCACTTTCCAGGTGCGCAGGGGCGAAATCTTCGGCATGGTCGGCCCCAACGGATCAGGGAAGACGACCACGATCGAGTGCATCGAAGGACTGCGCTGCCCAGATGAAGGCAGCCTCCGCGTCCTGGGGCTTGACCCACAGGAAGATTATTATGCGCTGCGCGAGCGCACCGGTGTCCAATTACAATCCGCCAACCTCCCACCGCGTATGCGCG
This sequence comes from uncultured Chloroflexia bacterium, assembly GCA_963754615.1. GTDB lineage: Bacteria > Chloroflexota > Anaerolineae > Anaerolineales > UBA4823 > CAVVUF01. The sequence continues at coordinate 366,612 of CAVWGW010000007.1, forward strand.
TGGAAGAGGCTCTGGATTTATTCTCCGTATTCTATCGTCATTCTACAGACTACCGTCCATTACTGAAAGAACTTGGCCTGGAAGAGAAGCGCGGCGCATTCTTCAGCCAGCTCTCTGGAGGCCAAAAGCAGCGTCTATTCGTCGCCCTGGCGTTGATCAACCGACCGGAGATCGTCTTCCTAGACGAATTGACCACCGGGCTTGATCCGCAAGCGCGCCGGGCAACCTGGGAGCTGGTGCGTGAGATCAGAGAACGTGGGACAACCGTGCTTCTGACCACCCATTTCATGGATGAGGCCGAGCGTTTATGCGACCGTGTGCTGATCCTGAACCATGGGCGGGTTATTGCACTGGATACCCCACAAAACCTGGTCAGCCAGCTCGGAATGGGGATGCGCATCTCCTTCCAGGTCAATGGACGAATCCTTTCGCCTGGTGAGAAGGGTGCAGGCAAGCCAAAGGAGCCGGTTTTCAACGCGGCCCTGATCGGCGTTCTCTCTGGTGTACAGCGGGTAGAACAACAGGATGATGAGTTTGTCATTTATGGCCAGGGAGAGGGATTGATCGGCGAGGTCATCCGTGTCCTCGAAGCAGAGGGAGTGCCTTTCCATGACCTGCGCAGCGAACAGGCTAGCCTGGAAGACGCTTTCCTGTCGCTGACCGGGCAAGAGATGAGAGATTAAGGAGAATCAAATTATGCGTACTCTATGGAAACTTTTCGTGATGCAGTTCAAGCTCTACCTGCGTGAGCCAATGGCTTTCTTCTTTTCACTGGCTTATCCAGCGCTGCTACTGCTGCTCTTCGGTTTTATCTACGGCAATGACCCCGCCCCTGAATTTTGGGGCAGGTCAATCGGCACGGTAGATGCCAGCGTGCCAGCCTATACCGGGATCATCATCGGCACCGTGGCTCTGATGGGCATCCCTATCGATACCGCCTCCAGCCGAGAAAGCGGCGCACTGCGCCGCTACCGGGCTACCCCATTGCGACCAGTGGTCTACCTGGTCGCCAGCGTATTGATGTACCTGAGCGTAGCACTCCTGGGCATGCTGATTTTGATCCTGACTGGCAAGCTTGTCTTTGGGCTGCACTTTGCAGGGTCCTGGCTCAACGTTCTGGTGGCTTTTATCTTGAGTGCCCTGGCTTTCTATGCCTTCGGTTACCTGCTCGCCAGCCTGGCGCCTTCCGCGCGCAGCGCGCAGACGATTGGCATGCTGATCTTCTTCCCCATGATGTTCCTGTCGGGTGCGGGCATGCCGCTGCAGATGCTGCCAGAGGGTTTGAGGCGGGTAAGCGAGTTCCTGCCGCTGACTTACGTGGTCAGGCTGATGCAGGGCTTGTGGTTCAACGATGCCTGGGATACTCTCTGGCTGCCCGTGTTGGTGTTGGTGGTCATCTTGATCGTCGCGACTGTTTTAGCTGCCAGATTGTTCCGATGGGAGTAGAATACAATAAAAGCACAGAGCGATGATGGAGGCTGCAATAGATTTGCAGGCTAAAAATGGATCGCAGCCCGGTAAAGGAAACATAAAAAGAACCCATCATTATTCATCAAAAGTCAGAAATGCCTCAAGAACTTATTCCAGCACCCTTCGACCAAAAGCCCGCCTCTTCCAGGCGCGATGCCTGGAAGCGCTGGGTTAAGGTCTGGCATATTGTTTTTTACCTGATCACTGGTGGTACCCACGATCCTGGTGCTCTCCTCCGGCACCATGTACTACTCCACGGGACTTGTTCTCGGGCTTAGCCTTTTCCAGGGACTCTGGTATGGGCTGATCATGATGGTATTGGTGCCTAAAGCCCAGGGGAAAAGGCAAACGGCACTATCGATCATCTACCTGGTGGTCGCGTTTGCAGCCTGGTTCCCATTGAGCCGGGCAAGCTGGGCCTATTACCTGACCGCTTCGTCTTTCTACGGCTTGATGTGGGGGACGTTACCCTTCGGACTGGCTGTAGATCGGAAACATCCTGTTAACTGGGCTGATCATCTGGTCACAGGCGCTCAATATCGGTAAATCGATTACCTTCTCGATTGAATTGCTGTTCACCGGCCTGATGGCAGTCGGCTGGTCGGCTTTGCTGGCGCTGTGGATGCGTTCATGTGATCCGCGAAAGCGCCGAACGCAAGCGCCTGATCGAACAATTAGAGGCCGCCCAGCAAGGCCTGGCTGCCATGGAAAGACAGGCAGGCATCCTGCAGGAACGTCAGCGGCTGGCGCAAGAAATCCATGATACCCTGGCGCAGGGGTTCACGAGCATTGTGATGCAGCTCGAGGCGGCTGACCAGGCATTGCCAGAGGGGCAGGAAGCCGTGCGTAAACGCTTGCTGCAGGCGCGCGAGACCGCGCGCCTCAGCCTGGGGGAAGCACGCCGGCTGGTGCAAGCCTTAAGCCCCGAACCGCTCGAAGGAGCTACGCTGCCTGAAGCCCTGAGGCGGGTGGTGCAGCGCTGGCAGGAGGAGGCCTCCCTCCCTGTCGACTTTTCGATCACCGGCACTCCGTATGCCCTGCCGCCTGAAGTGGAGGTCATCCTGCTGCGTTTCATGCAGGAGGGTTTAGCAAACATCCGCAAGCATGCCCAGGCCAGCCGGGTGACAGTCACTCTGTCGTATATGGAAGACCAGGTGGCACTTGATGTACACGACGATGGGCAGGGCTTCGATCCTATCATCCTCTCCCGCCCTCCCGACCAGAGCCGCGGCGGGTTTGGCTTACATACGATGCGAGAGCGCCTGGCGCAGCTAGGCGGGCAGCTGATCGTCGAAAGCTCTCCCGGAGAGGGCACAACCCTGGCTGCTCAGATCCCCATGGAGGTGAAGCCATGAACAAAATCCGGCTGGTGATCGCCGACGACCATCCAGTGGTGCGGGATGGGCTGCGCGCAATGCTGGAAAGTCAGGCTGATTTCGAGGTGATCGGAGAAGCCGCGGATGGGGAGGCTGCCGCCCGCCTGGCGATTGAAATGCAGCCAGATCTGATCCTGATGGATTTACGCATGCCGGTCATGGATGGGGTGAGTGCCATCCATGAGATCAAAAGGTGCCTTCCAGCGGTACAGGTGCTCGTGCTGACCACTTACGACAGCGATTCAGACATTCTACCCGCAATCGAGGCAGGCGCAACCGGATACCTGCTAAAAGACTGCACGCGCGAAGAACTCTTCCACGCCGTCCGGGCTGCGAGAGATGGCGAACCGGTGTTGGCACCGGCGGTGGCAAAACGCCTGATCGGCAAGATGCGCCTGCCTGCCGAGGAGAAGTTAAGCAGCCGCGAGCTGGAGGTGCTCCAATGGGTGGCGGGAGGCGCCAGCAACAGCGAAATTGCCGCGCGCCTGCACATCAGCCAGGCAACGGTCAAATCGCACCTGATCCATATCTTCGGCAAGCTGGGGGTCTCTGACCGCACCGCGGCGGTCACGGTAGCGCTGCAGCGTGGGCTGATCCGGCTGGGAGATTGAACCATCCTGGTAAATTTAGGGGAATTCCCTTTTTTCTGTATTCCAATACTTTTATCCGATAACAAGTTGTATAATAACCATAATCAGAGAGAGGAGGCCTGTGGGAAATCTCAATCACCAATCGAACAATCGCCCCAAATTTTTAAATATCTCACAAATTGAAAGGAAAAATATGAAAAAAAGTCTCGTTTTACGCTTCACGATTGTGCTCCTGATCTTGAGCATTGTATTGGCCGGCTGCGGACAAGCTGCCAGCAATGAGGTGGAAGTCTTCTCGTGGTGGACGGGCGGCGGTGAAGCCGCTGGCCTGGAAGCCATGATCAAGGTCTTCAGCGCCGAATACCCCAAGATCACTTTCAACAACGCCGCAGTTGCCGGTGGCGCCGGCACCAATGCCCGCGCCGTCTTAGCCAGCCGCCTGCAGGCAGGCGACCCGCCCGATAGCTGGCAGGGTCATGCTGGTCAGGAATTGATCGGGACCTACGTTAAGGACAGTAAGATTGAACCCTTGAACGACCTCTATGAAGCAGAGGGTTGGGGAAAAGTCATGCCCGCCACCCTCATCCCGCTCATCTCTCAGGATGGCAATATTTACTCCGTGCCCGTCAACATCCACCGCGCCAACGTGTTGTGGTACAACCCCAAGATCCTGTCTGATAACGGCATTGCTGTTCCAACCACCATGGATGAGTGGTTAACCGCCATGGAAACCCTCAAGGGCGCGGGCATCACCCCGCTGGCCCTGGGTGAGCAGTGGACTAAGATGCACCTGATGGAAACTGTCCTGCTCGGCACCCTGGGCGCCGACAAGTACAATGGTCTCTGGGACGGCACCACCGACTGGGGCAGCGCCGAAGTCACCACCGCACTGGAGAACTATAACAAGATCCTCAGCTATGCCAACACCGACTCCGCCTCCCTCACCTGGCAGGATGCTTCTCAGTTGGTTGTCAACGGCAATGCCGCCTTCAACGTGATGGGTGACTGGGCAGAAGGTTACTTCCGCGAGCTCGGCAAGGCTCCTAATACCGATTACGGCTGGGCGCCTGTTCCGGGCACCGGCGGCGACTTCCAGTTCCTGTCTGACTCCTTCGTCCAGGCCGTAGGCGCCAAGCACCCCGATGCCGCCGAATGCCTGGCTGAAGGTGGCTGGCTCCAAAGCCGGTCAGGAAGCCTTCAACCCCGTCAAGGGCTCCATCTGCGCCCGCACCGACTGCGATAAGAACCTCTTTGGTGTCTACCTGCAGTCCGCCATGGATGATTGGGCTTCCAACACTGTGGTTGGCTCACTGACCCACGGTGTCGTCGCCAACGACTCTTGGAAGAGCGAGATCGATACCGCTCTAGGCGCCTTCATCGCCAGTCAGGATGTCCCCACATTCCAGGCTGGTCTCGTGGCCGCTTGCAAGAGCTCCGGTCCCTGCAAGTAAACCTCGCAACACTCTCTGAAACTCTTGGGGCTTCGCTCGCTGAAGGGCGAAGCCCCAAAAGCAGGTAAGTCCATTCATGAACAAAAACAAAGACCGCTATCTTAATATATTACTCGTCTCGCCCTCCATCCTGGCGGTATCCATTTTCATCTATGGCTTCATCGCCTGGTCCGTCCGAGTATCCATGAGCCAGTGGAAAGGTCTCACGCCCGACTACACCTTTGTTGGCCTCTCAAACTACCTCTCTTTGTTCAAGGACCCACGCTTCATGGTGGATATTCGCAACACCGTCATCTTCACGCTGGTCTTTGTCATCGGCTCAATCACCCTCGGCTTTTTCCTGGCTGTCATTCTCGACCAGGGTTTGAAAGGCGAGGCTTTCTTCCGCTCCCTCTTCCTCTTCCCCATGGCGATCTCATACATCGTCACCGGCGTCGTCTGGCGCTGGCTGATGAACCCCGCCGAAGGCGACCGCATCAGCGGTTTTAACCTGCTCTTCTCCAATCTTCACCTGGACTTCCTGATCAACAAGTGGCACACGACCGTAACCTGGGGGATTGCTGCCATCGCCCTGGCTGCCATCTGGCAGATGGCAGGTTACATCATGGCTCTCTATCTCGCCGGACTGCGCTCTGTCCCTGAGGAGCTGCGCGAAGCCAGCCGGATCGATGGCGCCAACGAGCTGCAAATCTACCGCTACGTCGTCCTTCCCATCCTTGCTCCGGTCACCTTGAGTGCCATCATCATTCTTGGACATATCTCGCTAAAAGTTTTTGACCTCATCATCGCCGTCGCCGGCAAGCAGTATCCCCTGGATGTCCCCGCCATATACATGTGGCAGACCACTTTTGATGGCCTGTTTTACGGGCGCGGCGCGGCCATCGGCACCTTGCTCTTGCTCAGCGTGGCCGTCCTGATCATCCCTTATATTCGTTACACACTCAAAAGTGAGGCCCAGCAATGAAGAGCATCGCCTCCCCTCGCCGGCAAAAATATTGGCTGTACATCCCACTGGTGCTCATGGCGCTCTTTTTCCTGGCACCCATGTATGTCATGCTCGTCACAGGCTTCAAGAGCTTTGCGGAGGTGGATCTTTCACGCATGTGGAATCTCCCCCAGGGCATCGCCTTCGATAACTTCATTGAAGCATTTAACAAGCTAGCCCCCTACCTTTGGAACAGCTTCAACATGGTGATCCCCGCTGCCATTATTTCCTCCTTCCTCGGCTCGCTGAACGGTTATGTCTTTGCCAAGTGGAAGTTCAAAGGCTCTGACGTCCTCTTTCCGCTCATCCTGTTCGGCATGTTCATCCCTTACCAATCCATCCTCATCCCGCTGGTTGTCTTCACCAACACCATCATGAAACCCCTCGGGTTGAGCGGTATCCCCAGCCTCATCCTTGCCCATGTGATCTATGGTCTCCCGATCACGACCCTCACCTTCCGCAATTATTATGCCAGCCTGCCCACCGAACTGATCGAGGCGGGTGGCATCGACGGCGCCAGCATGCTCGGCGTTTACCGCTGGATCTTGCTGCCCATCTCCATCCCCGCCTTTGTCGTCGTGCTCATCTGGCAGTTCACCTCCGCCTGGAACGATTTCCTCTTCGCCGTCGTGCTCACCGGCAACCGCTCCTGGCCCATCACCGTCGCCCTCAACAACATGGCTGGCAGCCAGATCATCGCCTGGAACGTCCAGATGGCTGGCTCCTTCCTCGCCGCGGTGCCCACCTTACTCATTTACATCTTCCTGGGCAACTACTTCCTGCGCGGCATGCTGGCTGGCTCGCTCAAGGGATGAAGCCGCCTTAAGAGGATATGTTTCCTGAACATCATCTCCAGGAATTGACTCTCTCCAGCCTATTTGATAAAATTCCTGGTGCAATAAAAGATTGCTGCGATCAGTAGATCGGTCCGACCCTGCTAAAACAGCAGGGTCTCACAATGGCAAAACGCAAAGGAATGCTCTTCAGATTATGACGCGGTAAGTTAACCCTCCATTTCTCCCTCATCAGCCTGTGTGTGCACCTGCATCCAGGTGGGAGCTGTGTGTACGTTCGTATGTTTTGGAGGTCCTGTGCTTACCGTTCATCATTTAAACAAGTCTTTCGATCACCAGATCTTATTTGAAAATATCACTTTCAACCTCAACCCAGGCGAGCACATCGGGTTGATCGGCCCGAATGGCTGCGGCAAGACCACCCTGCTGCGCATCCTGGCGGGCGAGGAGGAGGCTACCTCAGGGCATGTGCGCGGCGACCCGCACCTGCAAATAGGCTACCTGCCCCAAGGTTTCGAGCTGGATCCCAGCCTTACCTTGGGAGAGGTGGTTGGGAGGTCCTCTGGCGATGCTCAGGCGTTGGAAATGGAGCTGGCAGACGCTGCGGCGGCGTTGACGATACACCCAGACGATAAAACACTCGAAGTGCAGTACGATGCCCTGCTGAGGCGCATCGAGTCAGCCGAGAGCGGCCGTGCCGCCACCATCCTGGCTGGCTTGGGGCTGGAGGCGATCGATCCAGAATTGCCCATCCGCTTGCTGAGCGGTGGGCAGAAGACGCGCCTCTCGCTGGCGCTGGTGCTGTTGGCGGAACCGCAGCTTTTGCTGCTCGACGAGCCCACCAACCACCTGGATATCGCCATGCTGGAGTGGCTGGAAGAATGGCTGACAACCAGCCCGTGCGGCGCACTGATCGTCTCGCACGACCGCACCTTTCTGGACCACACCGTCACGCGCATCCTGGAGATGGACCCTCAGCGCGGCTTTCACGAGTATGCTGGCAATTTCACGGCTTACCAGGAGCAGCGCCAGGCTGAAATCGAACGGCAGTGGGCGGATTATAAAGATCAGCAGATGGCGATCAAGAGCATGCAGCAAGATATTGCGCGCGTCAAAGCCCAGGCCGCCTACACGGAACGCCAGGCCAGCTCGATCCGCATCGGTGGGCCAGACATGAAAATGAAAGGCTTTAAATCTTACCAGCAGGGGATCGCAAAAAAAGTCGCCAAAAAGGCCAAAGCCAGGGAGAAGAAGCTGGAACACTACCTCGATTCCGATGAGCGCGTGGAAAAACCGCAGCACGCCAGGCAGATCAAGCTGGAGTTCAACGACGCCGGGCACCAGAGCCGCTTTGCCATTCTGCTGGAGGAACTGAGCGTGGGGTACGATCTCAACAGCCCGCTTCTAAAGGAGCTGAACCTGGAAGTGCGCGCCGGGCAGCGCATCGTCCTGACCGGGCCGAACGGCAGCGGCAAGACCACGCTGCTGCGCACCATCGCAGGTCAGATCCCTCTTCTGGCGGGCGAGGTGCGCCTGGGCTCCAGCTTCCACCTGGGTTATATGGCGCAGGACCAGGGCAGCCTGGAACCGCAGCTCAGACGCCCTGGAAACGATTGCGCCGCTCTTCCCCAACGAAACCGAAGCGCGCACCTTTCTGGCGAAATTCCTGTTTACCGGTGATGAGCCGCTCAAACCGATCCACCTGCTGAGCTACGGGCAGCGCGCCCGCTTGATCCTGGCGAGGCTGACAGCGGAGGGCTGCAACTGCCTGCTGCTGGATGAGCCCATCAACCACCTGGATATCCCGAGCCGCAGCCAGTTTGAGCAAGCCCTGTCTGGCTTTAACGGCGCGGTGCTGGCGGTGGTGCACGACCGCTATTTCATCGAGCGCTTTGCCGATGAGATCTGGTGGGTGGAGGCGGGTGGCATACGCCGTGATATTCTGCGAGTTGCTGCAAAATAAATTACCGGCTGCGTCACCTCGACGAGAGTCCTGAAAACCGGATTTTGATTTCACCTTAGAAAACCTTGTTCATATCCTGGATATCCAATATAATAATTTACTAATATTATCTAATTAATCCTCTTAAGCAGTCCAAATAGTGTTTCAGGAGAATCATGATATGGAAGAATCACTGGTCACTTCAGAAACTGCTCTAGATCGAGATGAATTTATCAATCGTTTGTTTACTGACGCATTGGGAGCGTTTAATATCTTTGCCATTCATATCGGTGATCGGTTGGGCTTTTACCGAGAGCTAGCCCAAGGGAAGAGCCTGACCTCTGCTGAATTGGCGAGGCGTACAGGCACCCAAGAGCGCTATGTGCGCGAATGGCTTGAGCAGCAGTCAGCCGCTTGCGTATTGGAGGTGGAAGGTGCGATCACAAGCCCATCTGAACGCCGGTTTCGCCTGACACCCGGGCGAGCGGAAGTGTTGGTTGACAGAGACAGCTTGAATTTCGCGGCTCCCATGGCACAATTAATTGTTGGCGCAGTATCTCCAATAGATCAATTATTGCATGTTTACCGCGCTGGAGGTGGGGTGCCATTTAGCCAATATGGGAGTAACTTACGCGAAGGTCAGGCGAGCATGAACCGTCCGATGTTCTTGAAACAACTCGGTGAAGAATGGCTCCCATCCATTCGGGATGTACACACTCGCCTACAAGGGTCACCCCCAGCTTACGTGGCAGATATCGGCTGCGGGGTAGGTTGGTCATGCATTGGGATTGCTAACAGCTACCCCCAGGTGAGGGTGCACGGTTATGATCTGGACGAAGCTTCGGTTAAATCTTGCCCGTAGCAATATCCAGGAAGCGGGCTTACAGGACCGGGTACAGGTATTCCTGCAGGATGCAAAAGATGCCAGCATGATGGGACATTACGACCTAGTGACTGCCTTCGAGTGCTTGCATGATATGTCCAATCCAGTTGGAGTGCTGCGCACGATGCGCAATCTGGTGAATGAAAAAGGCGCGGTGATGGTGATGGACGAGCGCACCCTGGATGCCTTTCAACCCTGTACGGAAGCATGGGAACAAATTTTATACGGTTTTAGCATTTTGCACTGTTTACCGGCGGGGATGGTCGACCAACCTTCTGCGGCAACAGGCACAGTAATGCGATCCAGCACCGTGCAGCGCTACGGTCAGGAGGCAGGCTTTTCGCGAGTCGAGATCTTGCCTATCGATCATTTTTTCTTCCGCTTCTACCGGTTATACCCTGAAGTAAAATAACAAAAAGCCGGAGCAGATATCTGCCCCGGCTTGAAAAGCAACAATAAATTATTCGCTTACGGCCAGATACCCCAGGCTTTGATCGAGCCATCCTCAGCCGAAAGCGTTCCCAGCACATACCCATCAGGCGAGAACTGCAGGGATGTCGTTTGCGATTGATGAGGCTGCCAGGTATAGATCTCGGTATCGCTGGCCAGGTCAAACAGCCGCACCCGGTTATCAGCCAGCGCCACTGCCAGGGTATTGCCGTCTGCCGAGCCAGCCATAGCGGGCAGGCGGTTCAGGGTGGTAGGCGACAGGCTGCCGAAATCACTGATCTCGATCTCTCGGCGCGTCTGCCATTTTTCCACATCCAGGATTTTGAGCACCAGCATGTCAACGCCGTTCCGGGAAGTTTGCTGGGCATAGACGAAAGAACCTTGAGGCAAGAAGGCCATGCCCGTCGGCTCCAGGCCCGTTGGGGCGGGAATGCCAGGTTGGAAGACCACCCGCCGCTCGAGGAAGTCAAACACGACCAGGGTCAGGCGATTGACGGTGGTTCCAGTATAGGTACCGGTCATGAAAGCCAGGTAGCGCCCATCTGGACTGTTGACGGCATTCAGGACACGCCCCTCCATGTTCACCACTGCCTGACCACTCTGGAGATTCCACAGCTCACTGCGGTAATTGCCCCAGCTGATATTGCGCTCATCGATAATGGAAGAGGTCAGCAGGTAGCGCTGATCCGGCGAAACCGTAATAGGTGTGTAAACGCGTCCCTTGGTCAGCGGCACATAACCCAACAAGTATGCCTCTTCACCAGAGCCGTTGAAAACCTGGTAGGGATCGTTGGGGGCGCTGTGTACGATGCGGACCGGCCTGCCGGACAAATCGAAAACGGTATTCAGGAAATCCTCACCGCAAGGCACTTCTGATTGATTATCCAAAATGCAAGCCATGTACCCGGGAGATACAAAAGGACCTCATTCTGCTTCTGGAAAGCCTCGGCAAAAGCGTTCACCGCAGCCCGGCCATCATTCGCCAGGCGGGTAAATTCCTGAGGCCAGGTGGAGTAAATCGAGTCGGTGCGGCGCAAGGTAGCCACCTGCTTACCATCGGCAATGTTCCAAACGTTGAGCGGTTGATCGGGATATTCTTTTCCCGACCAGGCGATCTTCTGCCCATCCGGCGAGAAGAACAGGCTGGTATCGGAACCAGCGCTGTACTCATAGAAAGATCTCTCCAGTTTCCCATCTGCCAGGAGATAAATTTCAATGAAGTTGGGATTAATCGTCGCCAGGCGCTCGCCTGCGGGCAAGAATTGTTTCGTTTCTCCCTGGCTGATGGTGGTTAACCGCTGCTTGGACCAATCCTGGGTGTTGTAGACCCAGATGCTCCCGTTGTAATCCAATCCCAGGCGGCTGCTATCCGGAGAGAAGACCGGATGCACACCAGCTTCGGTGAGGACAACCTGGTTCTTGGCTGGGTCCCAGATCTCCGACTTGCCTCCTGCAGCAGGGAAAACCACTGTTTTTAGATCGGGCGAAACGACCAGGTCCACCGGCAAAGGCTTGCCAGCATAAGTCTTTTCAGGGACGGGTAGAGGCAGGCTCCAGAGCTTCTGACCATCGAGGGAATAGGCTTGCAGTGCTTGTTCGCTGCAGATCGCTACGCTCTGTCCATCACTGCCCGGAAAGATCGAGTATACCTGGCCGGCCTGGCTAAATTCACAATCTGCCACAACAGGCAGCGTGGCAAGCAGTGCGTTCGTGGCTGCATCGCGCGCCTCCACGCCCATGGCATTGGCCACAAAAAGGCGCGCCGCGTCTCCCGTCATCCGCACTTCCCAGGGGCGCTGGTAGCCATAATTGGCCAGCTCACGCAGCTGGTCAGCATTATTATAGGCGATGAGAAACGGCGGTTGAGGAAGCGGGGTACCTTGACCGACCGGGATCAGCGGGGTGACCGTGGGGGTAGCCGTAGGGGCCTCGGTCGAGGTAGCGGTCGCCGATGGAACCAGGGTTTCTGTGGGCGGCAAGGTCGCCGATGGGGTTGGTCGCGGGTGTGCGCGTATTGGCCGGTCCTTGGGTAGGGGTGGGCTGCGCAGGAACTTCGGGGGCTTGTGCAGCTTGCTCAACCGCAGTAGGCTCCAAGGTGGGTGTCTTCTTGGCCGAGCATGCGCTGAAGAGCGCTGCCAGGATGACAAATAGAATGAGAAGACGGGTCATTGGGAGAATTTTTTTCATGTCCTCAGCAATACCTCTCTACAAAATCGGTCAAAGATCTCAGGAAAAAAACGGGGCGAAAACCATTGGAGAATAATACAAGAACCTGGCAAAATTTGCCAGTCTTTTAAGCATACCAATAATCAAGCTTTAAATCCAGTGACAGTCATCTTTTGAAACGCGGATAAAGGTAACCCCTCCTCCAACCGAGTTTAACACCCGGTAGACGCGTAAGCCGGATATAATCAGGGTTTGTGAAGCTCCTCCGGTTACATCCATCCCACCTCATGAAAGAATTTTTATGACTGCTGTGACCCGCCGTATGAGGCGCATCTCCAGGGAATTAGCCCTGTTCGTCATTGCTACTTTCAGCATGGGCATCGCCTACAGTTTATTCGATTCGGTATTCAACAACTTCCTTAACGAAAATTTCACCCTGAGTGGGTTCGAACGCTCCTTTCTAGAGCTGCCCCGAGAGCTGCCCGGCTTCCTGGTCGTTTTCGTCTCTGCCTTGTTCTGGTTCTTGTGCAGCCGCCGCTTGGGAGCCCTGGCCATGCTGCTGGGGACGGTCGGAGCGATATTAATCGGCTTTGCCTCGTCCAGCTACCTGGTAATGGTGATTTGGCTGTTCATTTACAGCATGGGGCAGCACTTATTTATGCCCCTTGCCTCTTCCATCGGCATGGAGCTGGCCCGCGAAGGGCAGGCCGGTCAGCGCCTGGGTCAGCTAAATGCAGTCAGGACGGTGGCAGCCATTTCGGGGAGCGCCCTGGTTTTCCTGGGGTTCAAATACCTGGGTATGACTTTTCAAAGCACCTTCATCCTGACTGCCCTTGGGTTAGGGATCGCGGCTGTACTGATGTTCTCCATGAAGAAAGCGGAGACAAAACCACCCTCTCTATATCTTAAACTGCGCAAGGAATACCGGTTATATTATTTCCTGGCGGTGCTGTATGGCTCACGCAAACAGCTTTTCATCACCTTTGGGCCCTGGGTGCTGATCACGATCTACAACCAGCCCACCCAGACGATCGCCTCGCTTATGCTGATCGGTGGGGTCATTGGCATCTTATTCCAGCCACTCCTGGGTTGGGCAGTCGACCATTTGGGAGAGCGCTTCATTCTGGCCAGCGAGGCCGTCATGCTGGTGTTCGTATGCTTCGGGTATGGGTTTGCCAAGAACCTGTTCCCACTGCATACAGCCTTTTTAATTTCCTGCGCCTGCTATCTACTGGACCAGATGTTAATGTCCGTGAGCATTGCGCGTTCGACCTATATGAAGAAGATCGCACTCGACCCGGCCGATGTGCAGCCGGCTCTGACCGTGTCAGTCACCATCGACCATATCTTTTCCATTGCCGTGGCTCTGTTGGGAGGCTTAATTTGGAATCGATATGGTTTTCAGTATGTCTTTCTGATGGGGGTATTGATCGCCGTGGTCAATTTCTTTACCGCCCTGCAGGTGCGGGTGCCCAAGGCTAAGCCAGGATGAGCCCAGGGATGTATAATGCTCGTCAGAAAGGATAACGTGTATGGAACTATCTTCTTTCGACGAATTCTATCGAGATGCGCCTCCCGAGCAGCGCGAGCTGCTGCGCGACTTCCGCGCGACCCACCCTTACCAGCATCTCTCCGTCAATGGCGTGGCGTGGGAGTACATCGCCAGCGGACAGGGGGACCAGGCAATCTTGATCCTGGGAGGTGGGCTTTCTGTGGGCGAGTCCTCTTTCCGCAACATCCTGCGCCTGGAAAAGAAGTACCGCGTACTTTCCCCTTCCTATCCTCCGGTTGGCAAGATGGGACCGGTGGCAGACGGGTTGTCAGCCATCATCCAGGAGCAGGGCTTTGGCAAGGCACATATCTTTGGGCATTCGCTGGGTGCGGGGGTCGGGCATGCCTTTGTCCGCCTGCAGCCTGACCGCGTAGATAAGCTCGTGTTGAATGCTTTCGGGCTATACACTCCCGCCCATGCGCGTTCAGCAAAGCTGTTCCTTAAGCTGCCTGTGGGGCTGCTGATGGGCTATTACCGCAGAGCGTTCAAACGGCTTTTAGCCCAGGCAGATGACGCCGATCAGCGGTTCTATGCGATCTATACAAATGAAGTCATGACCCGCTTGCACACTCCCCAGACCTTGAAAGGCCAGTTCAAGCTGCTGATGGATATTTCTGACAACGCTGAAAAATACGGCGTCTTTCGAACCGTTGAACGTGCCGGAAAAATCCTACTGGTTTTCGCTGAAGATGACAAAGGGTTCACGACCGAGGAACAGCAGGCGCTCAAAGACACCTACCCCGGTGCCCAGGTACACAGCTTTGCCAGCGGCGGGCACCTGGCAGCCTTCCAGCGCCGGGCAGAGTTTGACGCGCTGGTCGACGAGTTCCTGGATGCACCATGAACATTTAGAGTCAAACTTCAGGTTTGCATGGGAGCTTCATAATTTAACCTGCGATGAATGTCCAAAAAACCTTTAACGATATCGCCCAGCGCTACGATCGGATGAACCGGGTCATGACGCTCGGTCAGGACCTGCGCTGGCGGCGAGAGCTCGTCAAGGGATTAGCCCTGCAGGCTGGCGAGCGGCTGCTAGACCTGGGCGCAGGCACAGGGGACCTGTCTTTTGAGGCAATTCGCCAGCAGCCGGGCAGCCATGTGGTCGCAGCGGATTTTACGCTTTCAATGCTGCGCATCGGGCAACAGCGCGCCGGTGGGGATCTTTTGCCCTGGACCAACGCCGATGCCCTTTACCTGCCTTTTCCGGATGAGAGCTTTGATGCCGTTATCTCAGGGTTCCTGTTGCGCAATGTTCATGATCTTGATCAGGCCCTGCGTGAACAAAAGCGCCTGCTCAAGCCAAAGGGACGCCTGGCCTCCCTGGACACCTCTCGCCCCACGCGGAATTGGTTATCCCCGTTCATCAAGATTTACCTCAATTTCTGCATTCCTCTTCTCGGCAGCCTCATCGCAGGAAATAAAAACGCTTACCAATACCTCTCCGCCTCCACCCAGGCATTCCTGACCGCTGAGGAGCTGGCTGAAAGAATGTCCAAGGTTGGGTTCCAAAGCGTGCGCTATAAACGCCGCATGGCTGGCACGATCGGGATGCACTGGGCAAATAAGCCATAAAACGGTCCTTCTTGCCCTGAAGAAACGAATAGAGTATGGTTAAAAAAAGCATCATGAAAAAAAGCTGATTGCATCCTATACGTGAGGCAAAATGAAGAGATTGCTTCGCCGCCAAAGAACGGCAGCTCGCAGCAACTGTGATAAAAGTCAAGGGTAAGAAGGGCAAATCAAGCAGGAGAAAAATGCCAGACTTCGCCCTTATGTACCATCGCATTGATAATGACTAACAATTTACGCAAACAAGCAGTGAGAGCGACCATCTTCTCCTTTCCACGACTGAGAAGGGATTGGTAAAAAGCACGGATGACAGGATTATGTTTTGAAGCTGAAAGGGTAGCCATGAATAAGGTACGGCGCACGCCAGAGCGCCCACCGAAGATGCGACGTTTGCCTTTCTTAGGTCCGCTGTCTTTGTTAAAGGGGGCGACGCCCACCAGGGCAGCAATCTCTTGGCGATTGCAATGGCCGAGTTCGGGCAGTTCAGCCACCAGCGTAGCAGCGGTCACGGGTCCGACGCCAGGGACACTATCGATGATCTCCGCCCGCGTCTTGCCATTCCGGCTTCTGCCAGATAAGCGCTTGGATTTCTATTTCTAGACCGTCTATGTGTTCTTCGAGCCAGTCGATATGCTCTTGGATGCCTTCTCGTACACAGGCGGGGCAGGCCGAAAGACGGTTCTTTTCAGCAACTAGCTCAACCAAGAGCTGTCTGCGGCGTTCCACGCAAGCCGCTAACTGCTCTTCCAGAGGGGTCTGGGCACCATTGGCTGCCGGTTTGACCACAGAAGCAAAATGGGCGATCACCTGGGCATCGATCTTGTCCGTCTTGGCCAGGATCCCCAGGGCTTCGGCAAACCGGCGCACCCGGGTTGGATTGACCACCGCCACTCCAAACCCTGCCTCTCGCAAGGCTTTCGCCGCTCGGTGTTCATATCCACCCGTTGCCTCAAACACGATCAGCAACGGCTGCAAGGCTTTCATCTTCTCCTCTAAGGTCCGATGCCCGTCCGCATCATTGCCTACCTTCCAACTCTCTGGCTCTCCATATACACACACTTCCAACCATCGCTTACTTACGTCGATCCCTACATATACTTCGCTTGTCATTTGGCAGCCCTTTCTGTATAATCGAGGTGAGCCCACACTAGCTAATTCGGCCTCTGACGACCACGCAACTGTTCGGGCTCTCTCGTGGAAGACACGGCGATCCAAGCTGCGAGTCGGTCTCTTTCGACCTAATGACATTCGATCTGCCGTGTCTTCTCAATTCTATACCCTTGGCTACTATCATACTAATGACACCCAATCAAAAAAAGATTTCCTGCTGGCAGTCGAAGGTGGCGGAACCCGCAGCCAGGCAGCGCTGCTGGATGAAGCGGGGCAGGTGCTGGCAGTTTGTGACTCCTCGGATGTAAACACTAATTTTGTACCGGTCGAACAGGCACAGCAAGCCCTGGTCGAGGCGGTTAAAGGGGTGTTGGATGCCAGCGAGGTGCGCGGGGAGGCCGTGACAATTGTTGCCTCTGCGCTGGTTGGAGCGCGCTTCGACAAAGCCGCCTGGGGAGCGCTCTTGCCCAAGGCAGCCTACCAGCATTACTCTGAACGGGATGTGATCTTTGCCCGGGCAGGGATCTACCGGCCGCATGGTGTGGCAGTTGTGGCAGCCACCGGGGCCACAGCTTTCGGCGTGCGTGGAGATGATGGAAGGCAGGTCTTTATGGGCGGTTGGGGCTCACTTCTGGGTGATGAAGGCAGTGCGTATGCCCTGGGGCTGCTCGGGCTGCGCACCGCAGCACGCGGTT
Organism: uncultured Chloroflexia bacterium; assembly: GCA_963754615.1. Taxonomy (GTDB): domain Bacteria; phylum Chloroflexota; class Anaerolineae; order Anaerolineales; family UBA4823; genus CAVVUF01. Next base: position 383,645 of record CAVWGW010000007.1, read on the forward strand.
ACGAGGGGCGCCTCCCAGAGTCCACGCGGCTGGTGGAGGCGGCCTGCCAGCACTTTGGGCTGCACGAGGATTCTTTCGCCCCGAACTGGTCAGCCTGACTTACCGGAAGCCGCTCAGCCGGGCCGAGATCGCCTCATTTGCCGTTGCCGTTACCCGCCTGGCTCAGGAGGGCGATGCGGCTGCGACCCGCCTGGCAGGCAAGGTGGCTGGCGACCTGTCAGCCCTGGCGTTAGAAGCCTGCCGGCGGTTGTTCACCTCCGGCGAGCCTTTCGACCTGGTGGTCGCCGGCGGGTTGACCCATGCGGGCGACCTGATCCTGGCTCCGCTCAGGCAGGTTTTGACAAATGAATTCCCCAAAGCTGCTTTCTGCATTGGAAGAGAACAGCCCGCGGTGGCTTTAGGAAGGTTAGCCCTGTGGAAAAGCAAAGAATCCGCTAATCTACACGAATAAATAAGGACACGGAAATGCTATGGAAAACGGAAAATGGAGAGTATATGCTTATTGAACAATATTACGCAGCGCTGCAGGCGAAAATCGCTGAAATCGCGGCCCAGCCTGAGCCTATCCACCAGGCTGCCCGGATCTGTGCAGAGGCACTGGCTCACGGGGGGGCCATCCACATCTTTGACAGCGGGCACATGGTTTCGCGCGAGCTGATCTTCCGCGCCGGTGGGCTGGCGGCCCTGAGCGCCTTGAGCTTCAGCCTGAACGTGGATAACCCGGTACGTACGCGGGCCAACGCTTCCCTGCCTGTTGATAACACCCTGTCGTTCGGGTATATCCAACATATCTTTGAGACGAACCAGCTCAGGAAGGGAGACGTGCTGTTCGTGGGAAGCATCTCAGGCAAGACTGCCAACGTGGTCGAGCTGGCCTTGCAGGCGCGCAGCCGTGGACTGACCGTGATTGCCCTGACAGCCCTGGCTTACAGCTCCCGGTTGGAATTGGAGCATCCCTCCGGAAAGCGGCTGTATGAAGCGGCAGACCTGGCGCTGGATAACCATGCCCCTTACGGGGACGCCATGCTGGAGGTGGAAGGCTTAGATTATCCCATCTGCCCGGCTTCAGGCATCGGCGCAGCCGCCGTGTTATGGGGGGTCGTGGCCGGCCTTTGCGAGGAGATGCTCGCCCGAGGACTCAAGCCCACCGTCTTTCCCAGCGTCAACCGCCCGGATGGCAAGACCCTGGTCAGCCAGGTCGAAGCTGAAGCCCTGCGGAAGGGGTATTGATGGCTTACCTGGATCAGATCATTGACTTATTGAACGAAGTGCGCCGCACCCAGAGCGAGGCGATCGACCAAGCAGCGCAGGTGCTCGCCCGGGCAATCCAGGCTGGGCACCTGGTGTATGTGTTTGGGGCTGGGCACGCATCTATACTGGCGCAGGAGCTGTTCTACCGCTCTGGCGGATTGGTGCCGGTCAACCCAGTCCTGCCGCCGGGCCTGACCCCCGATGTGCGCCCGGTGACGCTCACCACCCGCCTGGAACGCCTGGCAGGTTTTGGGACGCAGATCATCGCCGAAACGCCCATCCAGGATGGCGATGTGCTCATCGTGCATTCCGTCTCGGGACGCAATGCCGCCAGCATCGAAGCCGCCCTGGCAGCCAAGGAGCGCGGGGCTTTCGTCATCGCCTTGACTTCACTGGCAACCTCCCGTTCCGTCCAGCCGCGCCAGCCAGGCATGCCACGCTTATTCGAAGCAGCCGATCTGGTCCTGGATGACTGCGCACCCGTGGGCGACGCGCTGGTGAAGCTGCCCGGCATGCAACAAAAGGTCGGGCCTGCTTCCACCGTCACCGGCGCGGCCATCTTGAACGCGGTGATCGCCTGTACCGCGGCGCTGATCCTGGCGCAGAGCGGCGATGCGCCCGTCTTCATGAGCGCCAACCTGGACGGTGGCGAAGAACACAACAGTAAGTGGCTGGATTATTACAAAGGCAGATTGACGTATTTATAGGCTGGAGTTAGAAGAACAACCGATTCTGGGATGAATAAAATTTTCAGTAGGGGGAAGAATTCAGGTATCTTACCCCTTGACAAAGTAAACACTGTATACTATAATAATCAACGTAAACAGGAGATCCAATGACCCCAGACCGACGCACCAAAACCCATGCTGCCACCCGCCAGGAAATTATTACAGTCGCCTGGAAGCAGATTGCCGAAAATGGCGCTTCGGCCCTCTCCCTGCGTGCGATTGCCCGCGCCATGGAGATGACTGCCCCTGCCATCTACCGCTACTTCCCAGATCGGGATGCGCTGGTAACCGACCTGATCGTTGAGGCATTTACATCCCTTGGGGAAGCATTGCAGGCAGGAAAGGAGTTTATTCCCGCCGGAGATCATGCCGGACGATTAACCGCGACTGGCATCGCTTACCGGGCATGGGCGGTGGCTTATCCGCAGCGCTACGAGCTGATCTTTGGCACACCGCTCCCGGGTTACGAGGCACCCTCCGAAGTGACCATGCCAGCTGCGGCGCAGAGCTTAAATGTTCTGATTAAGGTCCTGGACGATGCCATCCAGGATGGCAAACTCCCTATTCCTGAGCCAACCCTCGCTTCTGGAGAGCTCCAATTGGAAATCGATGCCTGGCGCACACAGGTCAGCAGCCGCGCTCGATCCTTATGCACATTACCTGGCACTGGGCATTTGGAGCCGGGTGCATGGGCTGGTTTCTTTAGAGATCGGTCATCAATTCCCTCCCAGCCTGACCAGCTTGGAGAGCTTATACCGGCAAGAGATTCATGCTCTGATGCAGCAAATCAGCATTCAATAATTATTCACCATCAGTTTGTTGCCTGGTGATAGTTTAAAAAAATCCCGCGTACGGGCGCATGGTCGCGCCTCTAAACGAATGATCAAACAAGGAAAAAGAGGTACTAAATCACTATGAAAGAAGACAAATTGCAAGTTATTTTTGGCACCGGTCCGCTGGGCATGGCTGTATTGCGGGCGTTAACCGAGCAGGGTTATCCAGTGAAAATGGTAAACCGATCCGGCAAGGCTCCCCTAGGCTTGCCCTCCTCCGTAGAGATGGCGGGGGGCGATGCTTACAACCTGGATTTCACACGCAGGGTCTGCGCAGGCGCCAGCGTGGTTTATCAATGCGCTCAACCCAATTATTGGGAATGGCCAGCGAAATTTCCACCTCTCCAAGCCAGCATCCTGGAAGGCGCCGCCAGCGCTGGGGCGAAGCTGATCGCCGGCGAAAACATGTACATGTATGGCGAAGTCGACGGGTCGATCCACGAAGATCTACCTTACGCTGCCCAAACACGCAAGGGCAAGGTGCGCGGCGAGATGGCGCAATCCCTTCTAGAAGCCCACCAGACCGGGCGTATCCGTGTCGCTATGGGGCGCGGCTCTGATTTCTACGGCCCGGGCGTGTTGGACTCGGCTCTTGGAGATCGAGCGATCCTCCCGGCGCTGCAGGGAAAAACCGCCTCTTTGGGCGGCAAATTGGACCTGCCGCATACCTATACCTATATCAACGATTTTGGAAAAGCACTAGCCATCCTCGGTCAGCGCGAAGAAGCACTCGGACAGGTCTGGCACGTACCTAACCCGCCCACGCTCACGCAGCGAGAATTAATGAACTTATTCTTTAAGGAAATCGGCAAACCACCCAAGATGAGCAGTGTCAGCAAGCTGATGATGGCGATGGCTGGGTTGTTCATCCCTGGAGCGCGCGAAAGCGTGGAGATGATGTATGAATTCGAGAAACCCTTTATAATAGACAGCAGTAAATTCATGCGCGCTTTTGGCAATATTGCCACAGCACATCAGCCAGCCATCCAACAAACCATCGCCTGGTATCGGGACTATCTAGCAAAAAACCAGCATGAAAGAGAAACGGGGAAATGCCCCCCTTCTATCCGGCAGAAAAAGAAGCCCTGGCACAAGGCTTGAATGCTACCAAATGATGCCGGATGGGAGACGGATTTGGAGAGATGGATAAGTGAACGTTATAGGGATTCTTCAGTCGCTTCCGGTCTAAGAACGACCGCTGCGCTCCTTCAGAATGACAAATCGTCTAGATTGCTTCGCAAAAAGCGCTCACAATGACAGGTTTATCGGGAGGCTAATATGTCAGCTCAGACAAAGAAGATTAAAAAGATCGCCATCTGCACCGGTGGGGGTGACGCGCCTGGCTTGAATGCAGTCATCCGGGCGGCGGTCCTGGACGCTCTCAACCAGGGCTGGGAAGTGTTCGGCATCCGGGATGGCTACAATGGGCTGCTGATGCCGGAACGGTATGTAGACGGAGGCTTGATCCCGCTGAACCGCGAGCGCGTGCGCGGCATCACTCACCTGGGTGGCACGATCATCGGCACGACCAACAAGGGCAACCCGCTCAAGTACCCGGTTAAAAGTTTGGATGGGACGATCCAGGAGATTGACCGTTCCGATGAGCTGATCCGCGCTTTCATGCTGCATGAGCTGGACGCGCTGATCTCAGTCGGAGGGGATGGCTCAATGACCATTGCCAAAGCCCTGGCTGATAAAGGCTTGTGGGTGGTGGGCGTCCCCAAGACCATCGACAACGACCTGAACGGCACGGTGATCACCTTCGGATTCGACACCGCCCGCGCCTTCACCGTAGAATGCCTGGACCGCCTGCATACCACGGCGGCCTCGCACCAGCGGGTGATCGTGGTCGAAGTGATGGGGCGCTACGCTGGTTGGATTGCGTTGGAGAGCGGCGTGGCAGGCTCCGCCGATGTCATACTGATCCCCGAAATCCCCTATGACCTGGAAAAAGTGGCGGGAAAGATCCGACAGCGCGACAGCCAGGGGAGGACTTTCTCCATCGTAGTGGTGGCAGAGGGCGCCAAGGCCGTGGGCGGCAGTGTCTCGGTGGTGGCAGCGCGAAGCCGGGCGCGCCGAGCGGCTGGGCGGCGCAGGTGAAAAAGTGGCCGCGGAGCTGGAAGTTTTGACTGGAAAGGAAACCCGCCTGGTTGTCTTAGGTCACCTGCTGCGCGGCGGCTCGCCCACCTCCTTTGACCGCCTGCTCGGTCAGCGCTTCGGGGCCGCGGCGGTGCGCGCCCTGGTCGAGGGGCAGCGCAGCGTGATGGTGGCCCTCGCTCCCCCCACCGTCCTTTACATCCCCCTGGAAGAAGCTACTAGCCGCATGAAAACCGTACCGCTGGACTGCGATGTGATGCGCACGGCGCGCGACCTGGGCATCTGCTTGGGCGACTAAATCTTCATAAACTGCTGCCCTCAGGTAAAATAGAGCCAAGAATCTAACCAGGTCCTCCCCTCAAAAAAAATCCGAGCGGGTGGGTCCAGCGAGGGAACAATGCCAGGCATTCAATATCTCCAAAGAGTTTTACAGACAAACCAGGCAGATGCACAGCTCAACGTTATCTATGGGGCTCGGTCAAGCCGCCTGGAGGTTGAAAAGAAGCGCTACCTTGACCTGCTGGACAAGTTTACAACGACTTATCCGGACCAAAAAGAAGTGTTTTTTTTTAGCTCGCCTGGGCGAACGGAAGTTGGGGGGAATCACACAGACCACAACGGAGGGCGTGTCCTGGCAGCTGCTGTCGATCTCGATATCGTTGCCATAGCAGCTAAACGAGCTGACCAGGTTATCCAGGTTGCTTCCGAAGGCTACCAGCCTGAAACGATTATCCTGGACGATCTGACCGTACAGGCAAAAGAGAAGTTCACCTCCGCCGCCCTCATCCGCGGTGTTTGCGCCCGGATGAAAGCATTGGGCTTCTCGATCGGCGGTTTTGATGTGGTGATCATCAGCCGGGTGCCCAAAGGATCGGGGCTGAGCTCTTCTGCAGCTTACGAAGTGCTCATCGCCACCATCTTGGATTATTTCTACAACCAGGCTCGCATGGACGAAGTGCTCAAAGCCCAAATTTGCCAATACGCGGAAAATCAATACTTCGGCAAACCCTGCGGTCTGATGGATCAGACCACCTGTGCAGTGGGTGGATTCGTCACCATTGACTTCCAGGACTTCAACCAACCGGTGGTTAATAAAGTCAACTTCGATTTCTCGCACCAGGGGTACACCCTGGTGATCATCGATACCGGAGGCAGCCATGCCGACCTGAACGAAGACTATGCTGCCATCAAGAATGAGATGCAAAGCATCGCTCGATTCTTTGGGGGAAAAGTGCTGCGCGAGTTTTCCTTAGAAAAAGTTCTGCACGACCTCCCCTCCTTGCGAGAACAGGTTGGCGACCGGGCGATCTTGCGCGCGATGCACTTCTTCCAGGATGACCGGCGCGTGGTCGAGCAGGTGAACGCCCTTGAGGCCAACGATATGCCGCGTTTTCTGCAGTTGGTCAATGAATCTCGGTTCCAGCTCCTGGAAGCTGCTGCAGAATTGCTATACGCCCGCCGATATTCAGGTTCAAAGCATCACCCTTGGGTTGGCGCTTTCACAGGTGCTCTTGCAAGGCAGCCAAGGCGCTTGCCGCGTGCATGGCGGCGGATTCGCTGGAACCATCCAGGTCTTCGTCCCTGAGCATCTGTTGGAGAATTATCTCCATCAGATGCGCTCAGTCTTTGGGAGCCAGGCCTGCCAGGAGCTGCAGATCCGCCCGGTGGGTGCAACGGTCCTTAAATTCTAATCAACAACAGGTATAATCACGCCCAGATGAAAAGGTTTCTTCCTGGGTTACTCATCCTCCTGATCGCCGCCCTGGCTTACCTGCCCCTGGCACACTTGCTGGGGTTTTACAACGATGACTGGTACTTGTTATACATGGGACTCAGCCAGGGGGTAAAGCGCTTCATGGATGTATTCGCCATCGACCGCCCCTTCCGGGGGTACTTTGTGGGCTGGATGTTCACCTTATTGGGAACGCATGCCCTCTGGTACACCTATGCGGCTTTCCTGGCGCGCGGGCTGAGCGCTTATGGCCTGTACCGGATCATGCGCCTCACCTGGCCTCGAGAGAGAGCAGCCGCTGTCCTGGCGGCCCTGCTCTTGATCATTTACCCCGGATTCCTGGACCAGCCCAATGCGGTGGATTATCAATCGCACCAGTGGAGCATGGTCCTGGCAGTCTTTTCGATCTTCTGCACGCTGAAAGCCTTCCAACCGGGCACACCCCTTTGGAAAAGGGTCTTCTGGCTGGCGCTTTCCGTAATCCAGCAGCTCTTCTCTCTGCTGCTGATGGAATATTATATTGGCCTGGAAGGACTGCGCCTCCTGTTGGTATGGCTAACCATAAAACCCATTGAGCCTGCTCGAAAGGGGTTCCGCATCCGCCAGGCCATCCTCCGCGATCTGCCCAACCTGCTCGTCGCGCTGGGTTTCTTCATCTGGCGTGCCTTCTTCTTCAACAGCGGGCGCGCAGGGACCGATGTTGACACCATGCTTCTCGATGTAGCCGAGTCTCCTGTGATGCGCGTCCTGTGGATAGCGGTGTTCCAGGTCAAAGATCTCTTGAATACCCTGTTCCTGGCCTGGAGTGAACCACTTTACCAGCTGGTCTTTAACATGCGCCTGAAGAACATCTTGCTGGCTGCCGGGGTGGGAGTAGCTGGTGCATTCCTGGCCTGGCTGCTCCTGAAGCATCTCCAAAAAGATGCCGAGCCTGCTGACCAGCCGATACCCGCTGCCTCACTGGAAGCGGGTCGCCAGATGATCTGGATCGGCCTCCTGAGCCTCCTGTGCGCCCTATTGCCGGTGCACTTAGGCAGCCGCAGCGTAGGGTTCGATTCTTACAGCCGTTTCACACTCCCGGCCTCGCTGGGAGCAGTGCTGGTCTTCGCCGGCGTTTGGCTGCAGATCCGGTCCGCTCACGTGCGGATCTGGCTGCCAGTGGCGCTGACCGGCGTTGCGGTAATGGTGCACACCGGGAATACCCTCGGCTATGTGGAGCGTTGGAAGCTGACGAAAGATTTTTGGTGGCAGGTAGCCTGGCGTGCACCGCAGATATCGCAGGGGACGAATCTGATTGCCAGTTATGCCGACCAGGGCATTGCCGAAGATTACTTCGTCTGGGGTCCTGCCAACCTGATCTATTACCCCAAGTTAGATTTCCAATCCCCCACCCTCCTGCCGCTCGCCGCCGCCACTTTAGATAAAAGCAACCTCCAGGCCGTCTTAGCCGGCAGGAGGCAGGAGAGGAACCGGCGCAGCATCTTAAGCGAGGCCGATTTTGCGAACACCCTCGTCTTAAGCATGCCCACCGCCGCAGCTTGCGTCCATATCTTAGATGGGCGCAGCCCGGAGCTTTCTGCCCAGGACCGGTCTGAAATATACACGATCGCCCCCTTCTCGCGCCAGGAGCGCATCCAGGTTGAAGCCGCACTGCAAACCCCTCCCATAAATATCTTTGGGGCAGAACCTCCCCATGGCTGGTGCTATTACTATCAGAAGGCCTCTCTGGCTCGCCAGGCAGGCGATTGGCAGGAAGTTGCTCGCCTGGGGGATGAAGCCCAAGCGCAGAATTTACGCCCGATCGACTGGGTAGAATGGATGCCCTTTGTACAGGCCTATGCTTACACAGGTCAGGCTGAAAGGGTCAGCCAGCTTGCTCCCATCTTGAAGGATGATCTTTACCTCCGCTACCAGACCTGCCACTTAATTGAGCAAGATGGGCGTAATGAAGCAGAGCTTTTTCCAGATGGACACCAGCTGCTGCTTGACACTTTCTGTCAATAAGACAGTCAAAAACTTTCTTCAAGACAATTTTGTACTGAGGTGATGATGGAAAACCAGCTGCTGCCGACCGGCATTGTGACCTTTCTATTCACCGATATCCAGGGCAGCACCTCGCTTTGGGAAAGCCGTCCCGATTTGATGGCAGATGCCTTGCAGATTCACAATGCCGTTTTGCGCCAGGCAATCCAGGCCAATCGCGGGGTTATCTTCAAGGTGGTAGGCGATGCTTTTCAGGCAGCTTTTGCGTCACCTACAAAGGCTCTGGCTGCGGCAATTAACGCGCAGCGCGGGCTGGCATCTGCTCCCTGGAACGAGCTGGGTCCCTTGATGGTAAGAATGGGGCTGCATGCTGGCGAGGCAGAGCTGGACCCGGAGAGCGATGAATACCTTATCTCACACACCAAGAATCGCGTGGCGCGGATCATGTCTGCCGGGCATGGCGGTCAGATCCTGATCTCCAGTGCGGTGATGGAGCTGCTGGGTGAACGACCATCGCAAGGCATCCTCCTGAAAGATATGGGAGAACATTATCTGAAGGGTTTGCTGCAGCCTGAACATCTCTTCCAGGTAATTCTCCCTGATTTGCCGGATGAATTTCCGCCGCTGAAGACGGAGGACCCTCATTCTAATTTACCCATCCCTGCCACACCGTTTCTCAACCGGGTAGTCGAGCTGGAGAATATCATTAAGCTACTGGGCGACCCCGAGTGCCGCTTAATCACCCTGACTGGAATCGGCGGCAGCGGGAAAACCCGCCTGGCGATTGAGGCAGCCCGGCAGGGGCAGCTTCTTTTCCGCAGTGTATATTTTGCAGGGTTGGCGACAATTACATCCCTTAATGACCTGATCCTCAACCTCGCTGAAGTAATCGAGTATTCTTTCTTTGTCCCGCCCGGTGCCCAACTGAAGCTGGAAGAGGCAAAAAACCAGTTATTGCATTATCTGGCAGACAAGAAGGCCCTGATGGTGCTGGATAACTTTGAGCAGTTATCCAGCTATGCCAGTTTAATTGGGGAGATATTGGCTGCTGCAGAGGGGGTCAAGCTGATCGTGACTTCGCGCGAGCGCCTGAGCCTGCCTGGTGAATGGTTGGTCGAGATCAATGGGCTGTCATTTCCCAGCCAGGAGAAAAATGAAGCCATCCCAGAATTTGCTGCCGTGCAGTTATTTATCAAAAGCGCCGAACGTGCCAGCCGGTTCAATGTAGCCGAAGACGATTGGATTGCGATTGCCCGGATTTGCCAGCTGCTCGAAGGCATGCCCTTAGGAGTCGAAATGGCGGCTGCCTGGGTTAAATTGCTTTCCTGCCAGGAGATCCTGGCTGAGATCGAAAGCAACGACAATTTTTTGGTGGCGAACTGGCGCAACATACCCGAGCGACATCACACCCTGCAGGCAGTCTTTGAAACCTCCTGGCGCCTGCTCAATCCAGAAGAAAGGGAAGCGCTATGCCGGCTGGCGGTTTTCCAGGGTGGATTTCGACATGAGGCTGCCTCCCAGGTCGCCGGTGCCTCGCTGTCCATGTTGGCCGCCCTGGTGGATAAATCACTCCTCCGCCGGATTGCCTCGGGACGTTTTGAAATTCATCCGGTGCTGAGACAATATGCCGTCGAAAAGCTTTCCGCTGACCCCAACGTGCAGGTGGAGGTGAGCACCCGGCATGCGCACTACTTCAGCGATTTGTTGGCGCGGCAGGTGTTCACGAAACTGAAAGGAGCAGATCAATCGGATGCGCTTGCGGTTGCGCGTGCGGAAGTGCAAAACTTGCGCCTCGCTATCAAGGAACTGATCGCACAGCGTGATTTCAAACGCCTGGACGGGATCCTTCCAGCTGTGATCTTGTTTTATGAGATGAATAACCAGCGCGTCGAGACACAGGAAGTGATCAAGCTGCTGATGGATATGGAGCAAGGGCTGCGCCAGAGCCTTGCCGGTCCTTCAGCGCCCCAGCCTGCCAGCCTGCCGCGATCTTTTTTGCAAGCCCTCCTGGGGATTACCTTGGCCGCTCTCCACCATTTTTCTTTCAGTGGTTATCAGCTTCAACAGACTGCTCAACAACAAGATGAAAGCCTGCAATTGGTATTAGACCTGCCAGATACCGAGGCCAAAGCCTTTACGATCCTGCTCAGTACGCGGGGTTCAAGCCATTTATCGGTCGATCAAAGATTGGACTTATTGCAGCAATGTTTCTCGATTTTCAAGCGCCTGAACAATTCCTGGGGAGCAGCCCTGACCCAGTTGATCTGGGCAGATGAGATGAATTTTGGCAACATCGACATCGACCTGGCGCGGCCTGCTTATCAAGCCAGCCTGCAAACATTCGAAGAAGCTAAAAATCGATGGGGTCAGGCTTTATGTTTGAATGGGTTGGCGATTATCGAGCAAAAAAACGGACATTTTGAGGAGGCCTACCGCCTGTGCAGTCAAGCCCTGGAGCTTTTCAGTCAGCTGGGAAACTCCGATCGGGTTGCTGGTGCACACCATTTGTTGGGAGAAATTGCGGTCGATAAGGGAAGCCTGGAGGAGGCCCGGCATCATTTTGAGGCCAACCTTAAATACTTTACCTTACTAGGTGATAAAAACCTCCAGCAGGATTACCAGGAACGTCTGAAGAACCTGAATGTTTCTTGATTAGAGCATTATTCTCAGCTCTGTTTTTACCAATGGCATATAAATAATCCAACTCAGGCTTCGTCAAGCGTGATCGGCCTGGGCTGCTTCCCATCGATATCGGTGAAGCCGTATTCCAGAGCCAGCTGCGCTGCCACGAGTACCTTGCCGGTCTTTTCCATTACCTTTGGGTCCGTGGCGAGGGCTGCCACCGCTCTGCCGATGAACTGCGGTGATTCGGAATTGGTCATATCAAAGTGCTGCGCGTTTGCCATCACCGACTCGGTGCGCACCAGTCCTGGATAAAGAGAGACAACCGCTACCTGGTGCTCACGCAGCTCGTGCGCCATGCAAGCTGCCATATGATCATCGGCATTCTTTGCCACACTGTAGGCAACTCCCCGATCCACGCGCTGAGCGGCGAAAAAAGAAGTATTAACAATCAAGCCAGACTTTTGAGCGATCATCAGCGGGGCAGCCAGGGCGCTGGCCACAAAATGGGCGCGCACGCCCGCTTGAAACATCTTGTCCCAGCGTTCGAAGGGCATATCCCAAAAGCCTTTTTCATTCCAAAACTCAGTCCCATCCGTAAAGTGCTCGTACCCGGCCCAAACGTTGTTCACCAGGATATCCAGCCGTCCCTGCTCGAGGTGGATGCGCTCGAACAAAGCCAGCACCTGAGCATCGTCGCGATGGTCGCAGGGCACGGCGATCCCAACTCCGCCCAAGCGGTTGACTTCCGCTGCGGTTTGAAAGACGGTACCAGGCATCCTCGAAACGGCTGTTCCATCTTGTTGAGTGCGTCCAGTGACATATACAGTGGCCCCAGCCTCCCCCAGGCCGAGAGCGATCCCTTTGCCCACGCCCCGGCTGGCGCCGGTGACCAGGGCTACTTTTCCACGGAGTGATGACATCATTTTTCTCCTCTAATTTTGGTTTTATAAGCGATGAAGGAAGGCTTCAGGATCGTTCAAGAACGCCTTGGTCAGATTGACATGTTCGAGGTCTCCATATGCAACCGGTTGAATGGGCAGCTGATCGAAGCTCAAGATGGTCGCCCCCGGGAAAGCCAGGATGATCGGGGAATGCGTGGCGATTATGAACTGCCCGTTTTGCTCGACCATCTCCTTCAGCATCGCCAAAAAGGCCAGCTGGCGCAAGGGTGAAAGGGGTGCCTCTGGCTCATCCAGTAGATATAAGCCATCGGGGACAAAGCGGTTCTGAAAGAGGGCTAAGAAGCTTTCGCCATGAGAACGCTGGTCGAGTCCCTCTCCATAGCGCTGCTGCAGATCACCCAGCTCGCGCTGGTATGGCAGCCTGGCCTGGAGGACCGCAAAATTGGAATGGCCACGATAATCCTCATCCACAGCTTTCAGGTCCTGCTCCAGGTCTGCCCTGACCTGGTTCAGCTGCCGGGCATAGCCAAAGAAATCCTCCGCCCTGAGGAAAAAGCCGCGGTGGGTGCGCTTTCCCCAGGCAAGCTTAAGGGCTTGCGCTAAGCGCCTGACATCAACCAGGGTCTTATCGGTGCGCAGGCTTTCGCTTCCCACGGTGACCGCATCTATTGCACAAGCAATGGCCTCAAGCAGCGTGGACTTACCGGTCCCATTTTCACCGACAAAGAATGTGACCGGAGTCCTGAACGCCAGCTCCTTTAAAGATTGCACCACGGGTAAGTTGAATGGGAAGCCTTGGGCTTCTGAAAACGGGCGGAAAGAGAGAGCCTTCAGATGCAGGTTAGATATACCGGCAGCACGCGGTTTGGTCATATCTAGCGATTATACCTGTTCGCCAGGGTCTAGCGTGTGACTCTTTAATGGAGCGTAAAGGTCTTGTAAAGATCTGATTAACGCCTCGATAGCTGGCTTGCCTTTCTTCATGCTTCCCAATATAATGATTTCATGCCGTCAATTCTGGTCGTCGAAGACGAAACCTCTTTACGCGAAACCCTGACATATAACCTGGTCCGCCAGGAATATATCGTTGAGGCGGTTGCGGATGGCAACGCGGCGGTTGAAGCCGCCCGCCGTCTGCGGCCTGACTTGGTCGTTTTAGACCTGATGCTGCCAGGTCTGGATGGTTTCGAGGTCTGTCGCATCTTGCGCCAGGAGATGAACATGCCGATCCTCGTCCTCACGGCGCGGGACGATGAATTCGACCGCGTGCTCGGCCTGGAGATTGGGGCGGATGATTACATGACCAAGCCTTTCAGTATGCGCGAATTCCTGTCGCGCGTCAAAGCCCATCTGCGTCGGGAGCGCCTGATCCGCCAAGAAGTGGCAGTCGCCGCCGAAGCCAATCCAAAAGAACAGCTCCTCTTTGGGAACCTGCTCATCGACCTGAACCGCCGAGAGGTCCTGTTCGAAGGCCAGCCGCTGGCCCTCAAACCCCAGGAATATGAGCTGCTGCTTTTCCTGGCACAGCACCGAGGGCAAGCCTTGTCGCGTGAATTCTTACTGGAGCGTGTTTGGGGGTGGGAATTCGTTGGGGGTACACGCACCGTCGACGTGCACATTCACTGGCTGCGTGAAAAAATAGAGGGTGATCCTACCAACCCGCAGCGCATCATTACAGTGCGCGGCTCAGGCTACCGCTTCGAAGGGTAAACTATGTTCAAATCCATCCGCTGGCGCATCACCATCCCATATGTCATCCTGATCCTGCTCACCATGCTGGTCTTGGGTTTCTACCTCTCGAAATTGTTGGAGCAGACCTACCTGGAAAACACCGAGACCAAGCTGACGACTGAAGCACGCCTGATCGGCGATGTGATCGCCCCGGCCCTCAAGAATGACAAGACACCCAACCTCGATGAAGCTGCCAGGCATTGGGCCGGTCTCCTTGAAGCGCGGGTAACCATCATCGCCCCAGACGGCACCGTCTTAGGCGAATCGCATGAAGACCGGGCACAGATGGATAACCACCTGACCAGGCCAGAGGTTGCCAGCGCCTTAAAAAATGGTCAGGGCTCGAGCACGCGCTTCAGCCATACCGTTGGCTACCAGATGATGTACACAGCCATCTTGATCCAGGAAAATGGTACTCCTTTGGGAGTGGCGCGCGTGGCGGTACCCTTACAGCAGGTGGAAGCGTACCTTGCGCACCTGCGGAATGTTTTACTGACCGCCACCATCATTGCCAGCCTACTGGCTGTGATCTTAGCTACCCTGATCGCCGGGCGGATCTCCAAGCCGGTGCGAGAGCTTACCCAGGAAATCCAGAATATGACCTCGGGTGGCGGAACTGCCAGTTTGAAACCTCGCTCAAAGGATGAGGTCACACAGCTCACCAAAGCCTTCAACATCATGTCTATCGAGCTGCGCACACAGATTGAGGCCCTGGAGACTGAACGCGGCAAGCTGACGGCAGTCCTGCAAGAGATGACCGACGGTGTGTTAATCGTAGACAGCGAAGAACATATTCAGCTCGTTAACCCGGCGGCGCAGCGTATGTTTGGAGTTGAAAGTAAGAACGCCATCGGCAATACCCTGGTCGAAGCGCTGCGCCACCACCAGCCCTTCGAGCTTTGGCAGCGCAGCCGCCTCTCAGGCAGCGCCCAGAGTGCCAGCTTTGAGGTGGGCGGTACGAAAATATACCTGCAAGGAGCCGCCGCACCGCTCGAAAAATCCCTGCCTGGCAGCACCCTGATGCTCTTTCAGGATGTGACCCGCCAACGCCAGATCGAGACGATGCGCCGCGAATTTATCTCCAACGTCTCGCACGAGCTGCGCACCCCATTGGCTGCACTGAAAGCCCTCACGGAGACGCTGCAAACCGGTGCGATGGAAGACCCCCCAGCCGCCCATCGCTTCCTCGAGCAGATGGAGACGGAAGTGGATGCGCTCAGTTTGATGGTTACCGAGCTCCTCGAGCTGTCACGCATCGAATCGGGGCGCGTGCCGCTGGAACGCAAGCCCACCAACCCATCGGAAATTCTTAATCCAGCCTACGAACGGCTGAATTTGCAGGCAGAGCGCTCCAAACTTTCTGTGACGGTGGACTGCCCGGCAGACCTACCACCCGTGATGGCAGATGCCGCCCGGGTACAGCAGGTTGTCGTCAACTTGCTGCATAATGCCATCAAGTTCACACCCCAGGGAGGCCAGATCGTCCTCAAGGCCCAAGCCCATAACGGCTCGATCCTCTTTTTCGTCCAAGACAGCGGAATTGGCATCTCGCCTGAGGACCTTACGCGCATCTTCGAACGCTTTTACAAAGCCGATCGGGCGCGCGCCACGAGCGGCACCGGCCTGGGATTGGCGATTGCGCGTCACCTGGTGGAAGCCCACGGCGGGAAGATTTGGGCGGAGAGCACACCGGGCAAGGGCAGCACCTTCTATTTCACAATCCCGTTGGCTTAGTAGTATCTTAACCAGCCATTTACAAACCCTTTACGCCTTTTTAAACGGGGGAAAACAGCCTGATGTTATGATCTTCTCTAAAGGAGATCATAAACATGCATTTTACATTTTTCGTCATTTGTATCACCGCCTTTGTGCTGACGGTGATCATCGATACCCACAAGAAAATTCAGTCCCAGGAGAAGAAATCATGAAGATCCTGGTGACCAATGATGACGGCGTTAGCGCGCCTGGCTTGCTGGCGCTGGCTCAGGTAATGCGCGATTTAGGAGAAGTAACGATCCTGGCGCCCGACCGAAACTGGTCAGGCAGCGGGCACGTCAAGACCCTCGACCGGCCTTTAAGGGTTAAAGAAACCAGGCTGCAAGATGGTTCCATGGCCTGGGCAAGCGACGGCGCACCCTCCGACTGCGTGGCGTTGGCACTGCTGGGCTTTACGGAAACAAAATTCGACCTGGTTGTGTCGGGGATCAACCCCATGCCCAACCTGGGACACGATGTCACCTACTCGGGCACCGTTACTGCTGCCATGGAAGCTGTGATTTGGGGCGTCCCGGGCATCGCTGTATCTCTCGGATCGATCGAAAATGGGCTGGTAGTGTCAGACTATGAGCCAGCCGCCCACCTGGCACGCCAGGTGGTGGAGACCGCCATGCAGCATGGATTACCTTCGGGTACTTTACTCAACTTGAATATCCCCCTGCTTCCGGAGGATCAAATCCAAGGCTTCCGCATCACCCGCCAGGGTCTGCGCGTATATCGCGACCGACTGGACCGGCGGATCGACCCCAGAGGACGCCCCTACTATTGGATCGGCGGCGACACGCCCACCGGCTTCCCAGAAGAGGGTACGGATGTAGGTGCATTAGCCGAAGGATTTGTATCCGTCACTCCGCTTCACTTGGATCTGACCATGTATCCGACGATCGATATCATCCAATCCTGGAATTTAACAAAATAGCAGGATGGAGATGGCCGTTGTTCGTTAACCGCCTATTAACAATACCATGACGATTTATTAACCGGGTTTTACAGCTTTGTTAAAGGTTATAGGTTATCCTACTAATTGTAAAAAAAACTATTCTAAGGAGAATACTTCATGTTTCAAAAATCTCATATTTTGTTTTCCATCGTGGTGCTCGCAGCGTTGTTGATCAGCGCCTGCGGTTCTTCTGCCACGACCGTCGACCCCACAGTGGCGCCTATGGAACCCACTGCTACAACGGCACCTGAAGTTACGATGCCAGAAACGACCGGGATGCTTCCCGAAGTCGATCCTGGAATGCTCTCGGGCAATATTGTCTCGGCAGGCAGCTCCACCGTCTTCCCGCTGGCTGAAGCCATGGCTGACCGCTTCAAAGAAGAAGGCTTCACCGAAGATAAGGGCAAGCTCACCATCGATAGCATCGGCTCTGGTGCAGGCTTCGAGCGCTTCTGCAAGACCGGCGAGACCGATATAGCCAACGCTTCGCGCGCTATCAAGGACTCTGAAGTCGAGAGCTGCGCCGCCATCAACCGCACGCCCATCGAGTTCCGCGTGGGCACCGATGCCCTGGCGGTGGTCGTCAGCAGCGAAAATGACTTCCTCACGAACGTCACCCTTGAAGAGTTGGCGACGATCTTCTCCACCCAGGCCACCAAATGGTCCGACGTCAATCCCGCCTGGCCCAACGAAGACATCTTGCGCTTCAGCCCAGGCACCGACTCCGGCACCTTCGACTACTTTGTCGAAGCCGTCATGACCCCCGTTTTCGTAGTGGACGAAACAGCAGATGAGGGCAAGGATAAAGAAGCCATCCTCAACGCCTCCAACATTCAGTTCTCCGAAGACGACAACGTCCTCGTCCAGGGTGTCGAAGGCAGCCCTTACGCCATCGGTTACTTCGGCTACGCTTACTTTGCTGAGAACCAGGGCAATCTCAAGGCCATCTCCATCGAAGGCGTGACTCCTCCGGCGAAACCGCTGAGAACGGCGAATACAAGCTTGCCCGCCCGCTCTTCATCTACTCCGATGCTGCCATCATGCAAGAAAAACCCCAGGTGGCTGCTTTCATCAATTTCTTCTTGACCTACGTCAATGAGGAGATCGAAACAGTCGGTTACTTCCCTGCCAGCACAGAAGCCCTCGACGCGGCCAAACAGGCCTGGCTCGATGCCATGAAGTAAGCCGGATTAGACTTACCCGTAATCAATCCCTGGATCTGACCCTCCTCTCTCGAGGAGGGTCAGAACGAGGGAATAGATTTTTATGCACACAAATATGACTCTTCGTTCGATTAACCAAGTCAACACAGACCAGCTGATCAGCTTGCGCAAACGTCCTCGTTGGGGTGAAAGGCTGATTTAAGCTTTTCTGTTATTCTGTGGGGCATTCTCCATCGTGACGACCCTGGGGATCGTTTACGAATTGGGGAAAGAAGCTTTTCTTTTTTTTAGGTCGCCAGAAGTGAACCTGTGGAAATTCTTCACAGGCACGCAGTGGCAGCCCCAAGTGGGTGAATTTGGCATCTTATCGCTGGTGATGGCTACATTGGTAACCACCACCTTCGCAATCCTGATTGCCGTGCCGCTCGGTTTGTGCGTGGCAATTTACCTGAGTGAATATGCTTCCCCAAAGGCGCGCAACATCATCAAGCCTACCCTTGAAATTCTGGCTGGCATTCCCACGGTGGTGTACGGCTATTTTGCCTTGACCTTCATGACCCCCCTGCTGCGCTCAATCTTCGGCCAAAATGTGGTCGAAATCTATAATACCGCCTCCGCCGGTCTCGTCATGGGCATCCTGATCCTCCCGTTGGTCAGCTCGATGAGCGAAGATGCCCTCTCAGCCGTCCCCCGTTCGCTGCGTGAGGCTTCTTTCAGCATGGGCGCCACGCGCTTGGAAACAGCCGTGAAGGTCGTCCTCCCCGCGGCATTATCGGGCATCGCCGCGGCCATTATCCTCGGCATCTCGCGCGCCGTCGGCGAAACGATGATCGTGGCGATCGCCGCTGGTGCAGGTCCGAATTTCACCTTGAACCCCTTCAAAGCGGCAGAAACAATGACCGGTCATATCGTGCGTATTTCCGGGGGCGATTTGAGCTACGACTCGATTGATTACAACAGCCTCTTTGCAATCGGCATCCTTCTATTTATCATGACCCTGTTTTTGAATATCATCAGCCAGCGCATCGTGCGCCACTTCCGAGAGGTATACGAATGACCGACCAGACTTCCAAGATTGGTTCGCCATTATTACCGGAATTCACCCCCAGGTTGGAAGCGCGCCACCGTTCTGGTAAGCTGTGGGAGATCATTTTCAAACTCTCTACCATCTTTGGCATCCTGGTGTTAATCCTGCTCATGCTCACCATCATCAACAACCTGGCAGGTTATGTTGCTACAGAAAATACGGTTGATCCGGCTTCACTGGCTGTAAACGGCGTTCCATTAGAAGAATTAGACAAGAATACCCTGGTCGTTATTTTGCGAGAAAATGTCTCCACGGGTCTTTTCCGCCAGATAGAGCGCGAAAAGCCAATCGCTGAACGCTCACAAGAAGAAACCTACAACCTGATCCAGGAGAAGGTCATCGAACCGAAGGTCGTAAAAACCTGGACGCTCTCCAATTCGATCTTTAATCGCTCAGCAGTAATGGCAGAGGCAGCCGATCAATACCCCACAGCCACAGTCGATTTTACATTCTGGGTCAATTCCACTTTTCTTTCCAACCCCCAATCCTCCAACCCCCTGCTCGCCGGTGCCCGGACCGCAATTCTCGGCTCCTTGATGATCATTATAATCACCACGCTAGTAGCCTTTCCGGTAGGAGTAGGCGCCGCGATCTACCTGGAAGAATATGCTTCTGATAACCGGTTTAACCGCATCATCCAAACCAACATTAACAACCTGGCGGGGGTGCCCTCCATTATCTATGGCATGCTGGGTCTGGCGCTCTTTGTAAGGGTCCTCGAGCCGCTCACCAGCGGAGCCATGTTCGGTATGACCGTTGACGCAACCACTGCCAACGGTCGCACGATTCTATCTGCCAGCCTGACCCTGGCCATCTTGATCCTGCCCCTGCTCATCATCAACGGGCAGGAGGCGATACGAGCCGTTCCCAATTCCCTGCGTGAAGCCAGCTATGGGGT
>CAVWGW010000008.1:0-544345 GCA_963754615.1 uncultured Chloroflexia bacterium
AATTTGTTTTTTTAAAGGAGTAGGTACACAAATTAGGAAAATATCTGCTTCTTCAATGACATTCGATGCGAAAAAATACTCTTTTGCTTTATTGAATAATTCTTGCAAACCAGGCTCATTAAATAATAATTTTCCTTCTTTTAAGGAGCGAACAACATTTTAATGATATCAACACCTACTACATTCAATTTTGCTTGTGCAAAAAGGACAATTAGTAATGCAATGTAACCTAATCCAAGCACACACATCTTTTTATTCATTATTTCGACCATTTAATCCTCCTTTACAATCCCATCGCATATAACCGAGATTCGTCCTATAAAATCCCGATAAACTGAAGCAAGAATTGTATGTATCTTCATTTTTGCTTCTCCTTGGTATATTTTTTAATGAGAAAACCTTGCTGTTTTCTGCTCTTTCCACAAATGTCACTAAATAATTCAGAATTAATGCTGCTATGAGCAGTAAAAGTCCCGTCATAACAAACACACCACTCATTGTTAGAACAAACGGAAACGTAGATGTAGAATAATATTCTGTAATTGCCCAGGATCCAAAGAGAAATCCGATTATTACGAGTATGATTCCCGGTATTTGCAAATATGGGTAATGGTCCCCGGTAACTGATCATCTGGATTATTTTGTATAATACCAAAAGACCATGCGCTACAGGGTTCTGGGTCGAGGTGTCTTCGATATCATAGCGTACATTGATAGGAACTTCTCAATTTTACTGAGATTTTTGTCTTTTGATCTGGATGGATTTCAGAACCCGCAGACATACCCGTTCCGCTGATGTTGATAGCGTTTTTATACACTTTTTCCCGTATGCTCGGAACCCGCTCTGGGTATCTATGCCGATTTCAACACCTGCAGCCGCGGTCGCTGTGTCAAGCATTTTTCATACCGATCTCCAGTTTACCGGGGACGGCATTCTTCGTTTTATCCAGGAACCGTGAACCAATTACCACATCAGCCCCATCCAGCAAAGGTTTAAGGACTTTTTCTACATCGAGAGGATCGTGCTGACCATCAGAATCCATGATGACAAGAGCATCTGCATTGAATTCCCCGTGCAGCGGAAAAGATGGTCTGCAATGCAGCCCCGTATCCCCGGTTCTTCCGGTGTCATTACATGTGCTCCCAGCTGCTGGGAAATGGATGACGTTGCATCGGTCGAGCCATCATCTACAACGAGAACGAGATCAACATACGATTTTATCTGGGGAATAATTTTTGCAAGATAGGTCTCTTCATTGAATGCCGGTAGTGCCAGCGATAATTCTGGCAGAGGGGCTGTCCCAGCGGTATTTCATGGTGTTACTGAATCTACGGTAATGCCGACTTCCTGGAGTAAGAGATTTTTTGAGAGAAAATGCTGAATGAGATTCTGGTGAAAACGCGTTTTTTCAAACGGGAAATCAAGGTGCTCCAACGCCTTCCCGCTGAATGCCATAAACCCGGAAAGGGGGTCTGTCGGAATGAGATCCTGTGGTGTGCCTTCAGGAAGGTTCAGCATCATTTGTTTAATGCGCTGTTTTAAAGGAAGAGTTCCGCTTTCTCCGAGGTACCGGGATCCAATGACCAGATCAGCGGTACCGGCCATTATGGTCCTGCTAATCTATGGATTTCCCGGGGATCGTGCATGCCATCCGCATCAAGCATCACCGTCACGGGAAATCTTTTTTCGCGGGCATTACCGGAGACCGAGGAGCATGGCATCCGTTTTCCCGTGGTATGTTGAGACTGGATCACTTCAGCACCCGCTAATTTTGCAACATCAGCAGTGTGATCAGTTGAACCATCATCAACAACGATTACATGGCTGACGTCCTGCTTTGTGCGGAGCACAACGGAACCGATGACTGCCTCATCATTATATGCAGGCAGGACTGCACGAACCTTTCCCAAGGATACGTTCAAAGTCAAGATCATTGAGAGAAACTTGGATCATCGTCGCTGAAATGACGGTGGTGCGTTGGTTTTATTGATGGTTTGTTCCGGTATTTCGATTGATGGCTGAGTTGAAGTCATGGTAATCGGAATTATTTTTTTATAATGAGGGGAATAATTGGTTGAATAGTAAAAAATTATAAATTATTATTTTTGGTATATAGTGTCTCATTTTCATTCCCTGAAATACATCCAATATTTTCTGCTCATTATATAATAATATCTGGCAAAGCACCATTGCATTGCGTTTCATTGGGCACGTTAATGCGATTAGGTTAAGATAGAAGAAATATCGAGTATATGCAACAAATACCTTGATATTTATTAAATAGTAGACTGGAATATCCTGTCCAAAATTAAACCTCTTCGTTTTCTCCATACCCCCATGAATATTGTGCTTCTGTTTTAATAGTAGCACAAAACGTCGGGCAAAGGAAGCAGGAACATATATTCATGGACGATGATAGTGTTTCTGCAGCAGGATCCTGATGAGAAAAGAACAGATCGCTATTATTGCCCTTGCTGTATGGCTCATTTTAATCTCTCTCTTTATGCTCCTTGCTCAAAGTATCAACCTTGAGATATTCTTTGTCCTCTCTCTCATTGGTTTCCTTATCATTGTGGAGACTATTGCGCCAAAATATTATTCCAACCCGGTAACAGGAGGTACATCAAGTATCTTCTTGCAGCAGCGATAGTGATATTTGGTGTAATTGTTGCACAGAAAGTATTGGAAATCCTTGAAGCATTAGAAATGTTTTTTAATCCCACCTCACTATTCTCTTCTTAATCCTTATTGCATCGGATAAGGTAAAGGGAGCATTTTGCATATATGTGCACTCCCACTCCTTTTTCCGAGCGGTAGTTAATCCCGGTTCTTTTTTTTTAATAAAATTCCTTATCATCGACCGCTTAAGAAACAGCACAACGATTTGGTTCAGGTGAAGCCATATTATCATGGCTACGTTTCACCTGTTTCAGATGAAAGATATGAAAAAAATTTAAACCAACACTTAGGCTATAACGCTCTGAAGAATATGCATGAGCACTAGGAATACACAGTGGCGATGACCAGAGAGAAAGGAAATAAAGGATCACTGTGCGTATTACGGGAAACATTCACCCCTGGATGCGATCCAACAGGGCATTGGTCTCTTGACAGAAGACAGAAAGGGAAAAGGTCTTTTCCTGGAAATGGCAGTAGGGTGGAATATCAGCTTTGCGATCATCCGCAGGCTGTCAAAATATGGAATCGTTGACACCAAAACGGAAAAAGAGGTCGCAAAAACGTACAAGGAACGGATCGATATCAAGACACCAAGTTTGGAGCAACAGGTAATCAACCTGAGCGGCGGCAACCGGGCAAAATGTGGTGCTCCAAAGACTCTCGCAACTGAATCCACATCCTGATTTTTGATGAACCCACCCGCGGCATCGATGTCGGTACCAAGCAGGAGATCTACCACCTGATGCGCGAATTGGCTGATCATGGGAATGCAATCCTGATGATTTCATCCGACATGGAAGAACTTCTGGGGATGTCAGACCGGATCATCGTGCTTTGCGAAGGCAAGCTGGCTGGTGAAGTCAAGCGAGAGCAGTTCAGCCAAAACTACATTCTCGATCTGGCATCGGGAACACATTGATCTGATAGGATTGTTTTAATGACGAATCAACCTACATTTACTTCAAACATTAGCGGAACATTTAGTTTGGCAATGAGGAAATATGCGCCTTTGATGATCCTGATTGGCCTGGTGGTTCTATTCTCCATCATCTCGCCTAATTTCATGACCCCCTATAATATCCTCATCCTGGTTCGGCAGGTATCCTTTATGGCCATCAGCGCTGTGGGTCTCATGTTTGTGATGATCGGTGGGGCCATTGACCTTTCCATCGGTTCCCAGATCATACTTACCAATATTGTGCTGTCCATCATGATGGCCTACGGGAACGTCCCTCCGATTTTGGCCATCCCGATCATACTTGTGCTGGGCACTGCGCTGGGCGCATTCAACGGTTTTCTCTCGATTAAGCTAAAAATCCACCCGCTCATCATCACCCTTGGCACCGCTTCGATCTATAAAGGTATAGGTTACATCATCGCAGCTTCAAGGAACATTATGGGCTTCCCCGATTCTTTTCGGTTTTTTGGCCAGGGATACATCGGTCCAATCCCGGTACCCATAATCATCATGATTATTGTAGCCTTGATCGGTAATTTCATCCTGACCAGAACATATTTCGGGAGATATGTTTTTGCCCTGGGTGGCAATGAGGAGGCTGCCCGTCTCGCCGGGGTCAATACAAACTGGATGAAAGTAACTCTTTTTTCGATCTGCGGCTTTATTTCAGGCATTACATCCGTCCTGCTGCTCTCGAGGGTTTTTGCCGGACAGGTGAGCACCGGTGCGGGTATTGAGTTCGATTGTCTGACTGCCGCGCTACTGGGTGGGGTCAGTTTTAAAGGGGGTGAGGGATCCATTTTCGGACTCATGACCGGTGTTCTCATTATCGGTGTGTTAAACAATGCCATGCAGCTAGCCAGCTTCCCTGATTTCTCTCAGACAGTGGTCAAGGGAGCTGTTCTGCTAATTGCTGTCGGTTTTGATGTCTACCAGAAAAACCGGAAGGCAAAAGAGATCGTTGCGAGAGTAGCGGCTTAAGCTTGATTAAGCACTTTCATTTACTTTTCTTGCCAAGGTAAAAAATGACTGATCAAACGAACCTTACCCCACCTCCACATTATGCGATCCAAGGTTGTCCCCCGGCTGCCAATACGGATACCATAAAAAGAAAATTCCTGAATATTCCTTATGCTCAGAAATCTGCAGCGCAAAAACTTGATGTTTACATCCCTGATCAAGGTGAAGGACCCTTCCCGGTCATCGTATCTATTCACGGCGGGGCTTTCATGGGCTGCGATAAAGCTGACCTTCAGGTTTTACCCATGCTGGAAGGGCTGAAAAGAGGCTATGCGGTTGCTGCGATTAACTACCGGCTCAGTGGAGAGGCTGAATTCCCTGCGCTGGTGCATGATGCTAAAGCTGCGATTCGTCGGATTCGAGCGAATGCAAAGGCATATAAGCTTGATCCTGCAAGAATTGCTGCCTGGGGGGGCTCAGCCGGGGGATATCTTGCAACCATGCTTGGCGTTTCTGCCGGAGTGCGCTTGCTGGAAGACATAAGCCTGGGGAATCCTGATCAGCCTTGTCACGTCCAGGCAGTCGTGTCTTGGTTTGGTCCGACGAATTTTCTCAAGATGGATGAGCAGTTAACGGAGAGTGGATTGGCTCCCCTCGCAGGCATGGAACACAATGGGGGCAACTCGCCAGAATCTTTGCTGTTGGGTGCCAATATTACTGAAGTCCCTGAAAAGGTGAAAGCCGCCAATCCAGAAACCTATATCCAACCCAATGCACCGCCTTTTCTGCTCCAACATGGAACCAGGGATCCTGTTGTACCTGTCCAACAATCGATAGGGTTAGCGGCAAAGCTGAGACAAGTGTGTGGGGACGACCGGGTCACACTGGAGCTGCTTGAAGGCGCTGAACATGCTGATCCCAGGTTCGAAACCCCACAGAATGTGGCTCGGGTGCTCGATTTCCTGGATAAAAACCTGAAAAAAGCTTGAAAACTCAGGAGGCCCGGATGGACCAAAAGAAATTACTGGTTATTGGGGCACATTCTGCTGATTTTGTCTGGCGAGCAGCCGGAACGATTGCTCTGATCACCTCACAGGGCGGCAGTGCGACAGTGATTGCGCTGTCGTATGGTGAGCGAGGTGAGTCCGGCGATCTGTGGAAAGAATCTGGCCAAACGATTGAAAACGTCAAACGCATCCGGCATGAGCAGGCCAGCGACGCGGCGGCTATTATTGGAGCTAAGTTCCACTGCTTCGACCTGGGTGATTATCCGCTCAATATCGGCGAGGCAGCCATGCAGCGACTGGTGGATTTATTCCGAGAGATAGCGCCACACATCGTCCTGACTCATACTCCCATGGATCCATTTAATCCTGACCACCCTGCTGCCTCCCAAGCTGTGCAACAGGCACGCCTTCTTGCGGCTGGGGCAGGTGTTGCCAGTGCCTTCGAGAATATCACTCCACCTGACCTGTACTATTTCGAGCCGCATCAGCCAGAGTTATGTGAATTCACACCCAACACTTTTGTAGATATTACACCTGTGATAGACCAAAAGATTAAAGCGATGGAAACCATGCAAGCCCAGAGCTACCTGCACAGTTATTATTTGGAACTTGCCGCGCGGCGAGGCAACCATGCTCGCCGCATCTCGGGTTTGCTAGATATCAAATATTCCGAAGCTTTGCATCGTACGTTGCCCTGGGTGGTAAAAACTCTATGAACATGAATGAGATCATTCGATTAAGTGAACTTGGTGTGTCAACCGTCTACGAAGCCTCGGGACGGGATGGGTTGATCGACATACCCTTGATCCAACTCCTACCGGGGAGCCGGGCGGCAGGACCGGCTCGTACCGTATTGTGCGGCCAGGATGATAACTTGATGGTACATGCCGTCATCGAACAAATCCAGCCGGGGGAGGTGCTGGTGTTGGCGATGCCTGAACCGGCACCTGTGGCGCTGGTCGGAGAGCTGTTGGTAACCCAGGTCAAAGTGCGTATGGCGGCAGCTATCTTGGTAGATGCGGCGATCCGCGATGTCGAGGCATTGGTGGAACTTGGCTTGCCCATCTGGGCTCGTTTCATCAGGGCGAAAGGCGCCACTAAGACAAAGGTTGGCGAGCTCAATGTCTCAATCCCCGTTGGAGGAACGCAAATTTACCCATCCGATGTCGTGGTTCTGGATGCAGATGGGGGTGTGTGTATTCAGCGCGAGCGGGCAGGGGAGATTCTGAAAGCCGCGGAGACCCGATTTGAGCGTGAAACTCATTTACGGGAGAAACTTTCTGGCGGTGAATTATCATACAATCTACATGGACTGCGGGAAGTTGTCGAAGCAAATCGGAGGGAACCATGAATCCCGAACCAATTTTTGACGTAGCCCACCTGGCTCACGTGGAATTGATGACCCCAAAGCTTGAAGAGAGTGCACGTTTTTTTATAGATATCATGGGATTAATTGAAAGCGATCGGAATGCTGACTCGGTCTACTTGCGCGGCTGGGATGATTACGAACATCACTCATTGCAATTAACCGTGGCCTCGCTGCCAGGCATTGGTCATTACGCCTTGCGCGCCTCTAGCCCTCAGGCGCTCCAACGCAGAGTAGCAGTATTAGCGCAGACCGGTCTCGGGCTGGGCTGGAATGATCAGAATATCGGGCATGGACCATGCTACTGTTTCACCGCCCCCGATGGTCATAAAATGGAAATATATTACGAAACGGAATGGTACCAGCCGCCGGAAAATTTACGCCCAGCACTAAAGAACCAGGCCTCACGCTTCCCTGATAATGGTATTGGCCTGCGCCGGATTGACCATATCAATCTGCTCGCAGCGGATGTGCGCACCAACCGGATCTTCTTGCAGGAAGCGCTGGGGGGGCGCATGACGGAGCAGGTGATTTTTGATGACGGCTCCGAAAAAGCCTCCTGGGTGACCTTCACGAACAAATCCTACGATGTGGCGATCTCTGAGGATTGGACGGGAACTCGGGGACGTTTGCATCATATCACTTATGCAGTCGACAACCGCGAGGCCATCTTGCGTGCGGCGGATATCTGCCTGGAACATGGGATATTTATGGAAACCGGTCCGCATAAGCATGCCATCCAGCAAACCTTTTTCTTGTATGTTTATGAACCGGGCGGCAACCGTTTCGAGATTGCGAACGCAGGAGCGCGCTTGATCCTCGCGCCTGATTGGCAGACAATTGTTTGGAGCGAGGCGGAACGGAAAAAGGGCCAGGCCTGGGGTCTACCAACCATTCCATCGTTTCATACGCACGGCACGCCACCTGTGGAGTAAACCATATGCCACACTTGACACTTGAATACACCGATAATCTTGACTTCGATGTCCAGGTACTCCTGGCACGACTGCACGAAGAATTGGTAGCCACGGGTGCAGTCAATCTGAAAGGCATTAAAAGCCGAGCGATCTGCCATAGTGACTACCGGATTGCGGATGGCAACCCGGACTATGCCTTTGTTCATATTGGCCTCCTCATCCGCGAGGGTCGCCCGATTGCACTCCAACAAGATGCTGCCCAGCGAATGATGACGGTGCTTAAAGATGTCTTGGAGAAGCGCTTTGAGAATGGTTACCTCTCCTTATCTGTTGACATCCAGGAAATGCGCGAAGGGATTGCGCAAACGCTGCACAACATCCCGGAGAAGACCAAACCAGCATGAAGGATTTGGCCAGATAAGCAAGCTTTCCGCGAAGTCAGGGAGAATTAAGTCTGAAAAACAAGGCTGCGAACTGCTTTCTTATTGATGACGAAGGTCATTGGGGAACGTAGTTTGGGATGGAGGGGTTTCTGAAATTTATCACGGATTTTCTGAAAAAGTACATGAAATACTATACATTTCAGAAGGATGAAATCAATTGACTCAAATTAGAATTTACCGTATACTTATTAATGAAACATAGTTTCATCAGATGAAAACCTTATGGAATAATAAAAAGTAACAAATCGATATTAATAATCATGTAATTAGGAGGTGAATGCGGCAGGAAAAATTTTAATAAAAAGAAGATGGGTATGGGTGATGTGGGCAAATCTGTTATTCACCACTCCCAAAGAATCCAACCAGGATAATCCCTGGTTCCATCGTTTGAACATAATCTTTATCACAACTAAAGGAGAAGAATAAATGAATAACAAAAGATCGATTTTGTTTTCAATTTTGTTGATTGCCGGATTGCTGCTAACCGCATGCCAGGCACAAGAAACTGCAACCGTTGCGACGGAGCCGGAAGCTGGTGCGTCAGAACCGGAAGCAGCAGCAACAACTGCACCGGCAAAGAAAGAGATCATTGCTGTATCTCTGCCAGCCTTAGATAATCCACTGATGCTTGGATTCCAGGATGCTTTCAAGGGTGCGTTTGGCGCTGATTACGATGTCCAGGTAGCCAGCGCAGATGGCAATCCGAACAACCAGGCCACTCAGGTGGAAAACTTCACCGCGATGGGAACAAAGCTTATGTTTGTTATGCCCGTTGAATCCACCAGTCTTGTGCCCAAGTTGATCGATGCGCGTAATGCTGGCATCCTCGCCTTGGTGGCAGGTGGAGACCCTGGTGACCCAGAATGCCTATGACAGCGTTATGATGATGAACCAATTCCTGGCAGGTCAGTATGAAGCCTGGATGGCCAAGCAATGGGTTGACGCCACCTATCCCGATGCTGCCGATGGCTCGATCGAAACAGCGATCTTCGAATCGACGCTCAACACAGAGGCTGCAAACCGTTCGAACGGGATGAAGATGATTGCCGAACCTTATTTGAAAAATGTGAACGGTGAATACATCGACGAAGCTGGAAATGTTGTCACAGAAGCCAACAAAATCGCCAATCCGGCTTACTCCTCGAAAGTGAAGGTTGTACAAACGGTACAGGCTGAAATGTTCCAGGCCGGTCAGACTGCCATGCAGAACATCCTGACCACCAATCCGAATGTAAAGCTTGTCCTGGCCTATGCTGGGGATGGCGGCATGGGTGCTTCTCAAGCTATTTTGGATGAGTATGCCAAAGGATCAGGAGTCAGCGTTATCGATGACCTGAGTAAAGTCGCAGTCTTCGGTATAGGTATGATCGGAGCCGAAGGACCGGCGGTCTTAGACTCTGCCACGGATAAGACTGTTTTCCGAGGCACAATCCGATTTGGCGGGGACCTGGTCGGTAGGACAATTGAAATTGCCGGGAAAATGTTGAATGGCGAAATCACAAAGGTAATATACGATCCTCTTGATGTCGTGACCGTCATCGATGGAAAATTAATGGGTTTACCCATCGAGAATACTGAGGTATTTGAAGTTCCCACTGGCGAGCCTGTGGAGGTTAAGCTCGGCCCGCCTCCTGGTGGATAACGACTTCTTCAAAATACTACATATTGAAATTTGGTGCTTTTTCCAAATGAGAAATGCTGAATGGGCTGGGAAAAACCTTCTTGGAGGCCCCAGCCCATTCCAAGCTGATTGTCTTGATGGAGTTTAGTCAGTGACTTATGTTCTTAACCGTAAAAAACATCACTAAAACTTACCCAGGTGTGGTGGCATTGAACAATGTGTCCATGGATTTCGAAAAAGGGGAGATCCATGCTCTTCTGGGCGAAAATGGAGCGGGAAAATCGACCCTCATCAAAGTGATCTCCGGGGCCATCGAACCCGACAGCGGCAGTATCATTTTCGGAAGCCAGGAGTATTCTAAGATGAACCCAAGGTTGGCGGGTGAACAAGGGGTTGCAGTAATCTATCAGGAATTCAGCCTGGTCGAGCCTTTATCAGTTGCAAAGAATGTTTTTCTCGGTGAAAACCAAGGTCCCCTGGTTAATCATAATTCTATAAAAGAGAGGACCAAGAAAATTTTTGAGGAGATGAACGTAAAAATCGACCCGACAGCTCAGGTCCGGAAGTTGAGCCCGGCAAAAAAGCAGCTTGTCGAAATAGCGAAAGCGATCTCTCAAAATGCCAGGATCCTGATCATGGATGAGCCAAGCGCACCCCTTTCGGCTTCTGAAGTGGAAACCATGTTTGAGATCATAGCGAAGCTCAAAAACAAAGGTGTGACGATCATTTATATCTCACACAGGCTCGAGGAATTGTTCCGGATTTCAGACCGGGTGACCGTAATGCGTGACGGATGTTATATTGATACGTTGGTTACCAAGAAAACCAACCGTAAAGAATTGATCAATCTAATGGTTGGCAGGGAATTGAAAGAATATTATCCAAAACGATTCGACAACGCCCTCCGATGTTGTAATGGATGTGAAAAATATCTCCGGTCTTGGCGATATGAATATTTCATTTACAGTGAAGAAAGGAGAGATCCTAGGTGTAGCGGGGCTGGTTGGGTCCGGAAGGACCGAGCTGGCCAGCATTATTTATGGTGCTGTGCCGAAAGACAGTGGGGAGACCTGGATTGAAGGCAAAAAACGCGAGATTCATTCACCAGACCAAGCCATCGAATATGGCATCGGCTTGATCCCGGAGGATCGAAAGACCCACGGGTGTATCCAGAATGCCAGTGTGCGCTTCAATATTTCGTTATCAATCATCAACAAAATCTCGAAATTCTTTATTGTGGATTCAAAAGCGCAAAAGAAAACGGCCAGTTTTTACATCGAGAAGTTCAATATTAAAACCCCCTCGATGGAGCAGCGGGTCGGGAACCTCTCTGGCGGAAACCAGCAGAAGGTGATCCTCGCCAAGACCCTGGCTGCCGATACGGATATTTTGATTTTCGATGAACCCACCCGGGGCATCGATGTCGGCTCGAAACAGGAGATTTATAACTTGATGATAGACCTTGTGAACCAGGGAAAGACAATTATCATGATCTCTTCTGAGATGGAAGAATTACTGGGCATGGCTGATCGATTGATCGTGTTATGTGAAGGCAAATTCATGGGGGAAGTCCCCAAAGAAAAATTCGATCAGCGCTATGTCATTGAGCTGGCCTCCGGTCATCATTAATCTATTTGAGGAATAAAATGCGAAAAATCAACCTGAGCGGTCTCCGAAAATATACGGTCATGATCATCTTGGTCGTTCTCATCATCCTCTTTTCATTTTCGAGCCAATATTTTTTTACTCTCCGAAACTTGACCAATATTATCGGTCAGAATACTTATTTCATTATCGTGGCGATCGGTATGTCGTTCGTGATGATCGGGGGTGGCATCGACCTTTCGGTTGGATATCAGATGTCGCTCGTAGGTGTGGTTACAGCGATGAGTATGGTGCTATATAACATCCCAGTCTGGCTTTCGGTTCTCATCGGTGTAATGCTAGGTACCTTCCTGGGTTTTTTTAATGGATTCATCGTTGCCAATATCAAAGTTTTTCCGTTGATTGTCACAATTGCTACGGGTACCGTTTTCCAAGGGGTTTCGTATATTGTCTCGAAAGCCAATACCTTTCGAGGTTATCCGGCCGAATTTCTTATCCTTACGAATGGACAATTCCTTGGAATATCATACGATGTTTATCTTGCCCTGTTTTGCGCCATATTTGCCAGCTTTGTTTACGCGAATACATCTTTCGGTTGGAATGCCCTGGCGTTAGGCGGTAATGAGGAAGCGTCCAGATTGGCAGGGATTAAAACGAAGGCGATTAAAATCTCTTTGTATTCAATCTGTGGTTTCTTCGTTGCCATTGCCACCATGGTGATGATCTCCAAAGCCAATACTACCAATTCCATGTTTGGACCAGGGACCGAGTTCACCTGCCTGACAGCAGCCATTGTGGGTGGAATCAGTTTTATGGGCGGAGAGGGGAGCATTTTAGGCCTCGTGACCGGGGTATTTATTCTGGCAGTGTTGGGCAACGGCATGCAGTTGGCCGGTTGGGGAACCTATGCCCAGTATATCGTTAAGGGATTGATCCTTCTTGGAGCGGTGACGTTTGATGAGTATCAAAAGAATGCTCGCAGGAAACCGAGATAAATTTTTTCTATCCATCAGCCGATCTTGGAATAAGATACGGCCTTGAGGAATACATCTCCTAAAATTATTCTAATCACATTGTGCAACAAAAAGAGATCCATAAGAGGTCTACTATGATAGACGAGAATCTAGAAAAACCTTTCCAGCCTATGAAAAGAGGCCCGGGAATGAAAGGACCACCGAGTGGCCCACTGCCTTTCCCTCCACCGATGATAAACACGCAGCATATTACAAGGAAGTGGCTGGATTTACCTTATGCCAATCTTTCACCTGCTCAAAAAATTGACATCTACCTGCCCGAAGAAGGTGAAGGTCCATTCCCGGTCGTGTTTCATATCCATGGGGGCGCCTTTGCGATTGGCGACAAGCGCGAAATTCAAATCACGCCCTTTTTAGAAGGCCTAAAACGGGGTTATGCAGTTGTCAGCGTTAACTACCGTTTGAGCGGCGAGGCAATTTTCCCAGCAGGACTGCAAGATCTAAAAGCCGCCATTCGGTGGCTCAGGGCAAACCAAACCCAATATCACCTTGACGGAAACCGGATTGCGGCCTGCGGCGGCTCAGCAGGTGGAAATTATGCTGCCATGCTCTGCCTGACCGCTGATGTTTCCGAATTCGATGACATGAGTCTGGGTAATTCGGAATACCCTTGCAACGTACAGGCAGCTGTTGATTGGTTTGGACCGACAGATTTTCTAAAAATGGACCCACAGTTTGCTGAAAGTGGTCTGGGTTCATGTGATCACAACCAAGAAGACTCCCCTAAATCCAGATACCTGGGAGCAAAGATTACCGAAATACCGGAAAAAGTTCAGCTGGCGAATCCAATCACCTATGTTCATGAAAATATGCCCCCGATCTTGATCCAGCATGGACGCATGGATCACCTCGTTCCAGTGCAGCAATCGATTATTTTTGTAGAGATGCTAAAAAAATATGTCAGTCCTGATCGGATTGAATTTGAAATAATCGAAAATGCTGATCATGGAGACCCGTTATTCGAGACGGATAAAAATATTGAGAGGGTATTTTCATTTCTGGATAAACATTTGATGTAATGTATTGTTCGGAGCAATTAAGCAAAATCTATAGTTGTGTTTGCTTTGTTAAGCGCACAGCAATGAAAAACCGCAGGTCGTAAAACCTGCGGTTTCGTTCAGGTAGCGAGGCTTGGATTCGAACCAAGGACCTTCGGGTTATGAGCCCGACGAGCTGCCACTGCTCCACCTCGCATCGCTTTGACCTGTTTCCAGGCGGGCGGAATTATAGCACGGGCACCCGTTAGCGTCAAGGCGATTTTACAGGCATGTCGGGTTATGGTTTTTGGGCTACCGGTTTGGGGTCTACGAACAAAGCCAGCCAGAGCTGCCAAT
Source organism: uncultured Chloroflexia bacterium (assembly GCA_963754615.1). Classification (GTDB taxonomy): domain Bacteria; phylum Chloroflexota; class Anaerolineae; order Anaerolineales; family UBA4823; genus CAVVUF01. Next base: position 13,926 of record CAVWGW010000008.1, read on the forward strand.
TCTGGACCGGTTCTTCAGCTAGAATAACTTGAGGGGTTGGTTCGGCGCTATCACCGGGAGCAGGGATGGGGATCGCCAGGCGATCATCTGGCTGCTGCATGCTGGCTTTCTCATATGCATATTCCCGAACCGCATCGTCTGTCAATGAATGTGCCACCTGTGTCTCGAGGGACTGCTTGGTAGCCACCAGCTCGGTTAATTGAGCAGCGACAGCGGCTTTGTCTGCTGTCAGGCGACGTAAATCTGCCATCCGGCTGTTAAAATCTCGGATGAGCATAACCAGAGCGAAAAGGCCAATCACAGCGATGATATATTTCCAGATATCGGTTTTCTTTCGCATATTTCCATCTTACCGCAGCCTGCTTTGCGTTGCAAGAGGTAATCTTGTCGTGGTTCGCTGCAACTTGTATGCCAATTAAAATTAAACAGCCTGTTGATATATCAACAGGCTGGAGTGCCGAAGGTGGGATTTGAACCCACACGAGCGTACGCCCACTACGCCCTGAACGTAGCGCGTCTGCCAATTCCGCCACTTCGGCTTGCGCGGCTTATTTTACCTTATATCCCATGTTTGTCAATCTCTGCCGATTGAGGCGCAGAAATCTCAGGGCAATTAATGAATGGGCACATTTGAAAGAGCTCAATTGGCGCATTCCTTGCATCTATGGTTCCCGTAAGGACGTGCTATAATGCGTACCAGGCAGTTTTGAGGCAGAGATGGGTTCCTTTATTGAACAAATTTTATCGATATTGACCAGCCCTCCGGGCAACCTGGTTTATTTCTTGGTTGTCGCTTTTACCATTACCGCAGCTTTCCAGCTCTCGATTAATCAATGGCGCCGGTCCGGATTTCCTCAAGGGCAGAGGATGGTGATTGGGCTGGGAATATTACTTTTGGTGCAGATCATTCAATTTACTCTGGCAATTCTGGTCTGGCAGAACCTGGTTCCCTTGAGCTCAGTTCTACCACCCCTAGAACGCGCCATCGGCCTCTTGATCCTTGTGGTTGCGGCATGGCTCTGGCTGTTTCCCGAACCAGATCTTATCGCAGACGTTGCCACGTTATTTATTAGTTTATTAGTCCTGGTCTTTTTTTTCATCACACTCGCCTGGTGGGGAAACCAGCCTCCTGAATTGACTTACAACGGAAGTTGGGCAGATTTTGCAAGTGTTATATTTGGCTTAGTTTTGCTGGGGCTAGGCAGCCTGCTCATGCTCATCCGGCGTCCGAATGGATGGGGATTTGGGCTGGCAATGAATATCATCCTGATGGGTGGGTACCTGGCTTGGTTTTGGTTTCCTCAGTCTGGTAGCAATTATGTGGGCGTGATCCGGCTCTCACAAATGATGGCATTTCCGCTGCTGCTTTACCTGCCGCAGCAATTCACTGTACCTGCAGAAATTGTGCAAACGACTGCCCCAAGTACGACGAAAGAAGTTCGCCGGTATCGAGTAGACCCGGCCCTGGTCAACGATTTTTTGAGCCTGGCAGCGAATGCATCTCCTGAGCAAGCCGGTCAAACGATCACCAGGCTCGTGTCAGAGCTAATGGTTTCTGATATTTGTTTGCTTACCGCACCCCCAGATGCATCGGGAGAATTGGTGATCTCCTGCGGCTACGATCTCATCAAACAAGTTCCCATCGAAGGGTTCAACCTTGACAGTCATACGACCCCGATCTTATCCAGTGCGATGCGGCGCGGCCGGCATGTGCGGTTGCCTTCCAGCAGCACATCCCAAGATTTAGCCAGCCTTGCCCAGGCTCTCAAGTTGGGGCGTTCGGGGCATTTGTTAGCTGCCCCGGTTGTTACCCAAGGTTTGCAACCGCTCATGGGCATTATTCTGCTCTTGCCTTATTCCAATCGAGGTTGGACAATTGAAGATCAAGCTCATTTGATCCGTTTGAGCGAATCCCTGGCTGAGATTTTATCCCAGAAAGAAGAACTCAACCGCCTGCGCGAAGAAGCAGAGCATGGTACCGCCAACCGGACTGAGCCCTTGCCTGGCTCTATTGATCAGCTGGAAGAGAATCGGGATCACTCCAGCGAGTTAGAAGAACTCCGCGAACAGCTTGCTCAGGAGCGTTCCCGGCGCAGAGAGCCTGGCGCTAATGATTGCCAGTAGTGATGGTTTGCATCAAAAAGCTATCCAAATCGACTCGGAAATGACCAATCTGCAGGATTTGCTAAAGGTCAATCCTGGAAAAGATGGTGAAGAAGCCGAAAGTTTGAGCATTGAGCTACGCTTGGCGTTAGAAGAAATTCGCGCGCCTGAATAATGTTTTGGTGGATGCTGATCAAAAGCTGCTTAATTTGAGTTCTGAGGAAATCAATACAGCGGCTCCGTTCGTCCAATCGGATGTGACCGCTACGATTGTACAGGAGCTTCGGCAGCCATTATCTTCAATTGTGGTTTATACTGACCTTTTATTAGGTGAGTCGGTGGGCATCTTAGGCGCTACTCAGCGTAAGTTTGTTGAGCGGATTAAGGCTTCTGTTGAGCGGATGGAAGGATTAGCGGATGATCTGATTCAGATGGTGATGGATAACCAGGGTCGGGCACTCACGCCGGAAAAGGTCGATCTGAATGATGTGATTGATATGGCAGTGGCACAGGCGCTGGTCAAGCTGCGAAAGCGGAGCATCATCTTACGCCTGGATGTCCCTGACCAGTTGCCGTCTCTCCAGGCAGATCGGGATGCTTTACAGCAGATTCTTGTTCACCTACTGCAAAATGCTGGTGACACATCTCCTCAAGAGGGCGAGGTTGCTTTAAGCGCTCAGGTGGAAGTTAAAGAAAATGAGCCTGGTTTTGTTTTGATCCAGGTGACAGACTCGGGCGGAGGCATACCCGCGGAGGAATTGCCGCGTGTCTTTTCTCGTTTGTACCGGTCAGATAATACGATTATTCCAGGGGTAGGGGAAACTGATGTGGGGTTATCCGTCGTCAAGTCACTTGTTGAAGCGCATGGTGGAAGGATATGGGTCGATTCGGTGATGGGCAGAAGGGGCTACTTTTAGTGTTCTCCTACCGGCTTCTGTTGATCAGCTTGTCCCGCAAGATGTAAGGGACGGATAGGTATGAAAAATTTCCGCCAGGTATTTCTCGGTTTCGGGGCAGCGCTGTTATCGATTTTCTTGGTGCTGGGAAGTTTTTCGATTGCTTTTACCGAAGGTGGGATAGGTGAAAGCGGCCTTGCAGCTCACCGAACCGGTAAATCCTTTCCCGACACAAGTGCTGCCTTTGACATCTGTTCCGCTGCTTGGTGTGACATCAACTGCTGCTCCCCTGATTGTAGAAGAAACGAGTCCTGTAATTTCGGAGACGCCACTTCCTGAGGTGGTAGCATGTGCATTTCCACCGGGATGGTTTAAAATTATGGTTCAAATGGGGGATACATTAGACACCTTGGCCATTGCTTATGGAACAACGACGGAAATGTTGGTCCAGGAGAATTGTCTTGTACTAATAATCTGATCGCTGGCATGATCCTCTATGTACCGGCTGCGCCTACCACAACTCCCGAAGAGACCTGTGGTCCACCACCTGGGTGGGTCTACTATACTGTACAGTACGGGGATACGCTTTACAGTATCAGCCAGATGGTGGGCGCTTCAATACTTGAATTGCAGCTTGCCAACTGCATGGTAGGACAAACCGATATTCGCGCTGGACAGCGCTTGTATGTGCCCTTTGTGCCAGCCAGCGCTATGACTCCCACCTCTACCCAGGTGAATACTGCAACTCCGGTACCCTCTCAAACACCATATCCTGCGACGCCAACTTCGATGGTTGCAGCCACTTGGACGCCTACCCAATCGATCTCGCCCAGTCAGACGCCTACCCCGACAGTATCACCAGTGCCTGAGTTTACCACTACCCCCACGGCAACCGATACCTTGACCTCAACGCCAACGGATCTGCCTACAACTACTCCTTCTGTAACACCGCTCCCTACGGAGATGCCTACGACCGCCCCAACTTTGGAAACCACAGGAGGGCCTGTTGTGCCGTGAGTAGGTTCGTTCTTAAGTTCATCTGGTTTTGGCTTGGCAGCCTATGGTTGGTTTCCTGTAATTTGCCCGGCTATGAATATGTTCAAATTCCAGGGGGTGGTGCTAAAACCCCATTAATTGTCATGGCAGCCGCCAATGGCAGTCCTACTCCAACACCTTTTCAGCCTATTCCGCCAACGCCAACCTACCTCCCAACGGAATCTCCGACTCTTGCTCCAGCACCTGCCGACATACCTTCAGCCCCGCCGCCTCCCGTGATCATCGAAGGGCAGGAAAAAACTTGGGCGGATTATCCAGGTCCTGTCGTTTGGCCAGATATCGCCATTCCAAATCCCGTAGGTATTTTGCCCCAACCTGCTGGCCAGGTTAATATATTAATCCTGGGTTCAGATCAACGCCCAAATGATGGAGGATTTCGGACGGATGCGATGATCCTGGCAACCTTGAACCCAGATCTTGGAACAGCCAATTTGACATCATTTCCAAGAGATTATTACGCCTATATTCCAGGTTGGACGGTACAGCGCCTGAATACAGCCCAGGTTTATGGGGGCTTTCCCCTTACCCAGATGACTTTTGAATATAATTTTGGTGTACGCCCGGATCATTACGTAATGATCGAGATGGATGCTTTCAAGGATGTAGTTGACAGCCTGGATGGGATCGATGTGCAGGTGGCGCAGCCCTTGACCGATTGGCGTACCCATCATGGATATTACACTGTGGATGCTGGAAATGTGCATATGGATGGAGAGACTGCACTCTGGTACGCACGGTCACGGTATTCTTCAAATGATATTGTACGCAACCGGCGCCAACAAGAAGTGCTTGAAGCAATCTTTCGAAAGCTGCTAAGCTTGGATGCTGTCAACCGTGCTCCTGAGCTGTACCAGGCTTATATCCAGAATGTCACCACCGACCTCGCTCTGGAGGATATCACCCCGCTGTTGCCTCTGGCTGCAAAGTTGGGCAATGGATCAAACATCCATCGTTACGCAATTGGGAATGGGCAGGTTTATAATTGGACCAATTATAGTGGAGCCCAGGTGTTAATGCCGGTTCGTGATGCGGTTATAGAAGTGATGCGTCAGGCTCTAAACAGCCCATAGAAGATCAAAAAAGCAAAGAATCTGAGGAAACCTTCTCTCGGAGATTCGACATGACAATAGAAGGCAAAGGGATGTTCACCTGGAAGCTCCCCAGGTGCGAGAACGGCAATGCGGCAGCCTTGGCGGCTGTCGCTAAGGGTGCTCGTTTGAGTCATGTATTGGTAAAAATAGCAGATGGCTCCCTTCCCTATAACGGAAATTGGGGAGCCACCGTGGATGATGTGCCCGTGGTTGTCAGAGCGCTGCACGCCCAAGGGATCCAGGCTTGGGGTTGGCATTATGTTTACGGTGATGATCCCTCCGGTGAAGCACGTGTTGCCATCCAGAGGATCAAGCAGCTGCAGGTAGATGCTTATGTAATTGACGCAGAAGGACAATATTCGAAAACAAGCAAAAAAGAGGCTGCGCGCAGGTTCATGGCTGAGCTGCGTGCAGCGCTGCCGAATTTTCCGATCGCATTAAGCTCTTACCGGTATCCGTCGCTGCATCCACACCTCCCTTGGAAAGAGTTCTTGGAGAAGTGCGACTACAATATGCCTCAGGTATATTGGATGCAAGCACACAATCCTGGGGCGCAGTTGGCGCGCTGCCTGCGCGAATTCCAGGCGATGACCCCCTTTCGGACGATCATTCCAACCGGAGCAGCTTTTCGCGAACACGGCTGGCAGCCAACGGCTGGCGAAATCTTGGAGTTCTTAAGAAAAAGCCAAGGACGCGAACCTGCCTGCGGTCAATTTCTGGGAATGGGCAGAAGCACGCAGTAGCGTGATCCAGGGCGGGTGGGAAACCATCCGTGATTTCAGTTGGTATGGCGAACCCTTGCCGCTCGATATTTGCCAGGAAATGATTGATGCCTTGAACCAGCACGATTCTAAAAAGCTGGCAAGCTTTTATACACCGATGGCAGTGCATGTCACTGCGGCGCGCACGATCCAAGGCAGTGAAGCGATCATGCAATGGTATACTTCGGTCTTCAACCAGATTCTGCCGAATGCTGCATTTACGCTGACAGGATTCTCAGGAACGGGATCCACCCGCCATTTTTAACTGGACAGCTGCCTCGAATATCGCTGTGGTTCAGAATGGGAACGACACGCTTGGATTGGTGAATGGGAAAATTGTTTATCATTATCAATTCTTTACTGCAAAACCTGTGTAAGCAAAGAACGCTATTACTCATCTTTGGGTTATTTCTCTTTATTACTGCCTGTGAACCTGCCCAAAGCAGCCCGCTGGCCCAGCTGGGGGGGGCAAACCAGGCAGCTGCAACATTGACTCTCAGCCAGACTTCCACACCAACCCTAAAACCTTCGATCACCCCACCACCTACCCTGACACAAACGCCAACCCATACGGCAACACCTACCAAAACTTCAACTCCTACCCTAACCTCAACTCCCACCTTAACCCCACAGCCGCTTCCGATATTCACAACGAGGTTAATCCGACCAGGGATTGCTCCGCAGACCTATATTACCGATACTTGCACCTACTTGAAAATGCGCTGGTCGCCAGAAGGCAGCCCGCCGGGTACCGTGGTGATCCCAGTTATGTTTCACGGCATCCGCGAGAGCGGGAAACCGGTTAGTGATAATATCACCATCACGGAAGAGCAGTTCCAGAATTTTGTTCAATATGCCAAATACCTGGGTTTTCAAACGATCACCACCGCCCAGCTGATTCAGTTCCTCGAACGGAATGCAGCAATCCCTGCTCGTTCGATGGTGATGATCATCGATGACCGGCGCCCTGGAACAGTGGAATACAATTTTTTGCCAGTCTTGAAAGAGAACCAATGGACGGCAACGCTGGGCTGGATTATTGGCGATACAAATGAAGCACTGTGGAAGCGCATGGAGACGATTGCAGCCACGGGTCTGCTGGATGTTCAATCGCACGGATACCTGCATCGCTATATCACACCAGAGATGAGTGAGGATGAGGTAAAGGAAGAGATTACAGCCTCAATCCCGATCTTGGAGCAGCATTTTGGGCAGCGCCCAGAGGCTTTCATCTGGCCAGGAGGAAATTATTCGCCCTTTGCTGTACAGGTAGCACGCCAGGCAGGCTTCAAGCTGGGATTCACTGCCAATTCGAACGGAGCCGTCATGTTCAACTGGATTCCATTGGGAGAGACGGAGCAAGCGATTGGTGATCCCCTCATGGTTTTACCACACGGCTGGAGCACAGCCCTGGGTGTGAACCTGGATTGGGCAGCCAAGGTGGGCGATAAAGCCAGGGAAGCGGCTGTTGAAAGCTACCCAAGCGAGGCGGAGTATTACCGTACCTACTGCGGGGGAGAGCTGCCACCGCTGGAGGATGTGTTGCCAGTAAAATAATCAGAATCCGCTAATCTACGCCAAATTCACGAATAAGGAAAATCAGGTTTTCTAGGCTTGAGGAATCAGGAGCTAGAAGCTGGTTTCTTGCTGGCAGGTTTCTTGCCTGGACTCGCTTTTGGCTCAGGTGTAAGTGGCGTTTGCTTCCCTTTCTGTGTTGTTTTTGTGGGCTGTTGTTCAAGCAGCTCTTCAAAGTTGCCTTGCTCGGTTTTAGCCGTTTTCTTAACACTGGTGGAAGATTTGCCTGCCGAGGTTTCTTTTTTAACTGGACTGGCGGTTGGCGAAGCAGCGCTTTCTGGCTTTTTCGGCATGGCTGTGGAGGCTTTCGTTTTATCTAAAGACTTTTCAACCTTTTTCGTTACAGAGCGGGTTGGTGTTTTTGGAGACGCAGTAGATGACTTTGTCCTGATGGCTTTCTCTGGCTGGGTGGCAGGTTTTTTGGCCGTCGTTTTCGGAGCCGCTTTTTCTTTCTCGGCAGGTGCCTTGGTCAGTTTGGTGGCTGCCTTTTTCTTCAAGATGGGCTTTTCTGCGGTCTTCGATTTTCCCTGGGCAGTTTTCTTCGAGGTGGGTGCTTCGGTCCCGAACTCCTTGGGGAGGATCTTTCCCGAAGTCCCTCGGGGAGCCCTTTTACGGGCGGGTTCTTTTGCTGTGGTTTGGTTAGCAGCCACATAGGGAGCTTCCCAGGGGATGATCAGGTCAATCACCCGGTCACCGGACTTCAAGTCAATGATCGATTTACCTTGGGCGGCACGTGTTTGTAGGGGGATTTCATCGAAGCGGAGAGCCTTGGGAGCCAGCTTATTCATCACCAGGGTGACGCGGTCGCTGCCCATTCCAGAGGCGATGCCGGCGAGCTGTGTGGTGCGAGGGAGCTTCCAGGCCATTACGCCCAGGCCGTAGCGACCCTGGAGGGGGAACTGGTCAGGAGCCAGGCGCTTGCCCTTCCCATCGGCAGAGACGAGTAAAATTTCGCCTTTACGTGGGAAGATCTCCATGCCAACAACCTCATCGCGGCCTTGCAGCTTGATACCGCTGACGCCGCCGGCGACCATGCCCATGGGACGTACTTCATCTTCAGAGAAGCGGATGGCCATGCCGTCAGCGGTCGCCATGAGGATCTCAGCTTTACCATCCGTCAGGTGCACCCAGCCGAAGGAATCTTCTTCATTCACCTTTACCAAACTGAAAGTCCTCGTGGATGGGCCAGGGAATTCTGCCGCGGCGGTTTTCTTGATCATGCCCATGTGGGTGGCAGCCAGCACGAACCAGCCTTCGGGACGCTCATCCTTGGGGGGGAGGGCAAACAGGGCGGCCAATTGGCTGCCTTCGGGAAGTGCGCTGGCTTTGTGCAGAGGGCTGCCTTCGGAGGGGTTTTCGGTCTCGGGCAGCGAATGAACCAGCACCGCCGCAGCATCGCCCTGTTCTGAGACCAGGTACAAGGTGTCGCGGGTATGGACGCGGATGGACCACTTTGGGGATGCCGTTCCACTTAGGCGGGGTGGCTTGTCTTCCAGAGAGCGGGAGAGGCTGCCATTCGGCATCGCTGAAACCCAGGTGGCTTTTTCGGGGAGCATGTCTGTGGCGGTGAGCATGGCAGTCGCCTTGGCACCTTCACCCAGGCGGAGGATTTGGGTGCGGCGGCGGTCACCGTAGGCTTCCTTGACCGCACGGAGCTCTTCAGCAGCTAACTGGCGCATCTTGAGCGATGAGCGCAGCAGGGCTTCGAGCCCTTTAATCTGGGCAAGAACTTCTTTGTACTCTTCTTCGATCTTCTTACGCTCGAGGGCTGCCAGCCGGCGAAGCTGCATATCGAGGATAGACTGCGCCTGGATCTCGCTGAGCTTGAAACGCTTCATCAGGCGTGTACGCGCGGTTTCGACATCAGGCGCATTGCGGATCAAGGCGATGACTTCGTCGAGGTGTTTGAGGGCGATGCGCAGCCCTTCCAGGATGTGGATGCGCTGGCGGGCACGCTCTAGTTCAAACTCCGCCCGTCGGCGGATGACGGTGAGGCGGTGATCCAGGTAAACCCGCAGAGCTTGCTTCAGGCTGAGCATGCGCGGTTCGCCATCGACCAGGGCTAACATGATGATCCCGAACGTGCTGCGCAAGGGGGTGAGGCGATAGAGCTCCTGCAGCACCGGCTCTGGGTTAGCAGACTTGCTCAGCTCGATGACAATCCGTAAACCCTGGCGGTCCGATTCGTCGCGCAGATCGGACAGACCTTCCAGGCGACCTTCGCGGGATAACTCGGCAATACGCTCGATGAGGGAAGATTTGTTGGTCATGTAAGGCAGCTCGGTGACGATAATACGGCTGCGACCGCGTTCCATCTCCTCGATATGGGCACGCGCCTGAACGGTAACCTTGCCGCGCCCGCTCCCATAAGCTGCTTCGAGATCTTCGTCTTCAGCAGCCTGGATAATGATACCGCCGGTGGGGAAATCGGGACCTTTTAAGAAGCGCATCAGATCTTCAACGTTGATATCATCCAGCTTGTCCCAGTTCTCGAGCATGTACACAAGTGCGTCGATAATTTCACTCAAGTTGTGGGGAGGAATGTTGGTAGACATACCCACGGCGATGCCGGTGGCGCCGTTAAGCAGTAGGTTAGGCAATGCGGCGGGAAGCACATCGGGCTCGGTGAGTGAGCCATCAAAGTTGTCGGAGAAGTTGACGGTGTTCTTGCGGATATCAGCCAGCATATCCGTGGCGGGACCAGCCAGGCGGGCTTCGGTGTAGCGCATGGCGGCGGGAGGGTCTCCGTCGACGCTGCCAAAGTTACCCTGACCCTGCACGAGCATATACCGCATTGAGAAGTCCTGCGCCATGCGTGCCATGGCTTCATATACAGCCAAATCGCCATGCGGGTGGTACTTGCCAAGGACTTCACCGACAATGCGGGCGGACTTCTTGTAGTCTGAATCGGGACGCAGGCCCATGTCGTACATGGCATACAGGATACGGCGGTGGACGGGTTTAAGACCATCACGGGCATCGGGTAGGGCGCGGGCTACGATGACGCTCATGGCGTAATCGAGATAGGCTTGCTGCATCTCGTGATCGATATCGATAGAACGGACGAGGCCAACTTCCATGAGGAACTCCAGGGGTTTGAGCGGTAAGCTAAATGTTACAAACAGAAGTTATCTTAAGTGTAAAGGCTAGAAACGTCAACCCTTGCAGACCAAGGGAGAAGGATGGAACGGCAAGGATGCCGCGATCTGAACGAATCTGAATAGATGAGTTTGAAGGTCAAGGGACAGATCCTTTTTGGTTATCCGGTAAAGGTAAAGCCCTATGCTTGGGGTGGGGAAAGGAATGTCAAGAAACGATGCCACATTCGGTGATCGTGACCTTTTTACTCAAGTATAATTGGTTCTTGAAATATTGACGAATTTCGATCTTTCGTTAACAACTTGACTGTTTTTGGGAACGACCATGGGTTTATTTCGTAAAAGTTTACATTCGGCCATACAATTGATGTATTGGTGTATTGCAAATTTGTGGGTAACACCGCTAGAGAAGATTGCCTCTCGCTCAGGGCAAGGCAGGCAATCCAGGTTTAAAAAAAAATTATGCCGATCAGCTGCATGGCTTGCTGATGCAGGGCGTGCAATCGTGATGGATTTGCGGTTGACGGTGAAACTTTGGTCAGGAGAGAGCTGGTCTGTGGTTTATATTGGAGAGGGAATATCTTCTGATGTAATCAAACATTATATGTTTCCGTCTACTCCTTTGGAAGAAGAATTATCCAAAGTATTTTTATGGCAGGTTCCATCCTTGATCAGGAAGTTTTCAAGAGAAGGAAACCTTGTGATATGTGAATTCACAGATATTGTTCACTTCGTTATTAAGGAATTAGGTATTTCTTTTTCAACGCCTCCTTGGGTCCAACAGATCCTAGAAGGGATCGACCGTCCCATCGATGAAATCTTAATGGGTATGAACCAAACGATGCGCCGTAATATTCGACGGCTCGAAACTCAAGGTTATACCTATGAGTTTTCAAAGCAACAGGATGATTTCGATTTGTTTTACCACCAAATGTTTTTACCTTATATCGGGTCACGCTTTAGTGAGTTAAGCGCAGATATTCTAGATTATGACCATATGAACATTGGATTCCAGCATGGTGGATTAATCTTAGTCAAGCTAAACCAGTCGCCTATCTGCGGTATGTTATGTATCTTAGAAAATGGGTTGTGTGAAGCGTTAGATATGGGTGTGTTGAATGGGGACTTAACCCTGGTCAAACAAGGTTCTAATGTTGCTTTATGGTGGTACATGCTTGATTGGGCGCGCCAGAATGGGGCGGTGCGGTTTGATTTTGGAGGAAGCCGTCCTTTTATGGTGGACGGTGTTTTTAATTTTAAACGACAGTGGGGTACCCGGATTTTCAAAAATGTCAGAAAACACACGCTATGGAGTTTTTATGGCCAAAATTTGCCTGAGCTGTTGCATCAGCACTTGACTCAAATTGGCTTAATTACCATTGTCGATAATAAAGGATATCGGATCGTGCTGACTGACTTACCTGTTGGGGAAGAGAATTTTACGACCCTACTCAAAGAGGCTGTCAGTAGCGGATTGGCTGGGCTCTTGCTCATCACCCAGACAGGCGAGACGCAAATCATATCGACATAGGGCAGGATGGGCAAGAAAAACCTCCCGGATCGACCACAGGTTTAATCCTGCTGGTCAGGATTTAGATTGGCGGTCAGACATTGAGTCGAACCCTTATGGACAACCGCCAAACCTGACAGGCCATGCAGGAGCGCCTCTTGCACCTTTTTATCCAGGTCCTCGGTAGCATCCCCCGGGATATATGTGCAGTAATATTTCCCTTTTTGCTCGCTTATGAATTCGATTTGGTTGATTCTTTCGCGCAGGGAGTCGGGTAGATAGCCGCTCGTGAAAATCCATTGTGGGGTAATATTTTTGTGCCTTATCACCCGAGCTCCCCATTTCGTTTTAAAGTTAAAGGAACCGTTGGTACACCAGGCATGACTTGTTCCGATGTTGATATGCTTTGCTCCTTGCGAATGGCCCCATAGAATGCAGCTCCAGAGTATAAACGCATTCACCCCCGCTTTAACCAGTTCGGGATCATTATGCAGTACCCCTAATTCTATACCATAGCACGATCTTCCTGCGCGGATAACCAATGCACCGGCTACGGGTTGATCATTTTTTGTTACCAGTAAAAGGCCGCCTGGCTTGAACCAACGATCACGTTGGTCAGTAAACCGAGAGATGGAGGCTTGTTCGCCGTGGCGGGCACTGATAAAAGGGAGATACATTTCAGAATAAAAAAAATTGAAGTCGTCGAAGGATCGCGTAAAACGATAACTGAATCCATTTTTCTCAGCCTGCCGGATGCATCGACGTTGCCCACGGATCCTTCCTCCAACCAGCAGGTCCTCTGGATTTGCTGAGATATCTAAAATAAGTGTCACCCATTCTGGAACTGAAAAAGAATATGATTCAGATGGCTTCCATGGAAAGAGCTTGCTTAACTCGCAGATTACCAGATCTTCTCCATTTGCCAACCATTGCTTGGTTTTATCGGGTAGCTTCCAGACAGGAACACACGGCAATACCTGGGTGGAAACTTCCTGCCCTTCAAAAAATAGTGTCGAAATTTCCTGAGAGCTTTCCTGACGTCCAATAAAAACGATATTCCATTCCTTTCCTTTCAAACTGTATGCATCAATTCGCGGAAAGTAAAGCGTCAATAAGACAAGGTTGCCGATAAAAGAAGTAATCCGGTTTATCGCATCTCGGATGATGTCAGGGAAGACTTCAGACCAGGTGAGGAAAAAAACACAAAGATCGATGATCCGATCCAAAATGCGGTTTATCCCTGTTTTTATACGATTGGAGAGATGGAGAATTAAGGTTTTCATAGATAAGAAGGGCTCAAACATAATCGTTTCTTTTCTGCAAGCCCTTAAAACTGTAAATGGAAATAAAGAAAATTATACCAAATTAGCTGACTGTGACCTTTTTACCGCAGTATAATAGTCCATTGATTTTTATTGGAAATTGATCTCTCCTTTTGATAGGCGCTCTTTTGATCAGAGCAGCTTGTAATACATGATGGAGATATAAACGGGGAGGCGACCATGGGTTTATTTCGAAAAATATCAAAATCCATCATCGCGGATCGACCGCCGGTTTATTCCTGCAGGTCAGGATTTAGAGAGGCGGTCAGGCATTGGGTCGAGCCATTATGGACAACCGCCAATCCTGAAAGGCCATGCAGGAGCGCCTCTTGCACCTTTTTATCCAGGTCCTCGGCTAAATCACCTGGTATGTAAGTGCAGTAGAATTTGCCCTTTTGCTCGCTGATCAAGCCAATCTGGTTTATTTTCTCGCGAAGCGAATCTGGTAAATTGTTGTACAAGTAACTCCACTGCGAGGCAATGTATTTTCGCCTTACTACATGTGCGCCCCACTTTGTTTTACTGTCAAAAGAGCCATCGGCATACCAGGCATTACTTGTTCCCAGGTTTAACTGTTCTGCCTTCTGTTTATGACTCCATAAGATTGTGCTCCACATTATAAATGCAGGTACCCCTGCTTCGAGTAGTTCAGGTGCACAATGCAAGATACCCATTTCACTACCGTGACACATTTTTCCCGTGCGAATAACCAGTGAACCGGCTACTGGCTGGTCATGTTGGGTTATCAGAATCAAGCCCCCTGGTTTGAACCAACGCGTATATTGATCAGCCATCTGTGCGATCTGGGCTTGTTCCCCATGCCGGGTTTTAACAAAGGGCAGATACATCTCAAAATAATAGAATTCATAATCTTCTAGGGATCGGGTGTAACGATAGCTAAAACCGTTTTTCTCTGCTTGTCGGATGTACCGGCGTGGTCCGCGCATCCTTCTACCAACCAGGAGATCATCTGGGTTTGCAGGAATATCCAAAATGAGCGTTACGCAATAGGAACTTATGAAAGAATATGTTGCGGATGGCTTCCACGGGCAGAGCCGGCTGAGCTCGCAGATCACCAGGTTTACCCCTTCTCCTAACCAACGATTACTTTGCTCGGGGAGCTTCCATATTGGCACTCGTTCCAATACTTTGGGAAAAACATCCTGATCTTTAAAAAATAGATTTAAAATCCCTTGAAAACCGTTATATCCCCCTACAAAAACGATGGACCATTCCTTTCCTTTGAGGCTGTACGCATCCACCCGCGGAAAGCTCCGCAACAATAAGGCAAGATCTCCGATAAAGTATACAATTCAATTCACCACCTCTTTGATGAAACCAGGAAAAATCTCGGACCAAGTGATCAAAAAACTACAAAGATCGATGATCCGATCCAAAATGCGGTTTATCCCTGTTTTTATACGTTTGGAGAGATGGATTATAAAGGTTTTCATAGATAAGAAGTCCCCAAACGTCAATCGTTTTTTTTCTGTAAGCCCTTAAAACTGTAAATGGTTATTAAGAAAATTATACCAGTTTTGCTGACTGTGACCTTTTTACCGCGGTATAATAGCCCATTGATTTTTAATTGGAAATTGATCTCTCCTTCTGATAGGCGCTCTTTTGATCAGAGCAGCTTGTAATACAGGGTGGAGAGATAAACGGGGAAGCGACCATGGGTTTGTTTCGAAAAATATCAAAATCCATTATCCATTTTACGTATCGGTGCATTGCAAATCTTTGGGTCGCACCGTTGGAGAAGGTTGCATCTCGCTTAGAGCATGGAAGACAATCCTGGTTTAGAGAATTATTATACCGATCGGCTTTTTGGCATGCCAATGTAGGACGTGCAATTGTGATGAATTTACGATTGACGGTAAAACTCTGGACTGGAGAGAACTGGTCTGCGCTTTATATTGGCGATGGTATGTCCATAAATGTGATCAAACATTATTTATTCCCAACTCTTCCTCAGGAAGAAGAGCTACCGCGAGAATTTTTATGGAAGGTTCCAGCATTGATCAAGAAATACTCGCAGAAAGGGAACCTGACGGTTTGTGAGCTGAATCCAATTATTCATTACCCATTTATGGATACGGGTCTTTCTTTTTCTATTCCACCCTGGATCCATCAAGTTCTCGAAGAGATTGACCGTCCCATCGATTACATTTTAGCGGACATGAATCAAACCATGCGCCGTAATATTCGGCGACTTGAATCTCAAGGCTTTAGCTATGTTTTTTCAAAGAATCAAGATGATTTTGACTCGTTTTATCACCACATGCATTTACCTTATATCCAGCGACGCTTTAGTGAGCTTGACATGATCATCATGGAATACGACAGCATCCTTAAGCGCTTTCAGCGGGGAGGGTTAATCTTAATCAAGCAAAATCAAATACCTGTGTGTGGCATGATCTGTATTTGGGAAAATGATTGTCTTTATGCACAAGAGATGGGGGTTCTGGATGGAGAATTTGACCTGGTTAAACAGGGATCTAATGTTGCCTTGTGGTGGTTCATGCTGGATTTTGCACGCAAGCAAGAGGTGGTGCGTTTTGATTTTGGGAGCAGCCATCCCCTTATAGTGGATGGTGTTTTTAATTTTAAGCGCCAGTATGGTACCCGAGTCCGTGAAATCAAAAATGTAGAAAGCCGCTGGAGTTTCTACAGCCAGGATCTTTCTGTTGAATTAAGACAATATATCAACCAATTGGGTCTTGTCGTAATGTTAAACAATGAAGGATTCCGTGTCCTGTTACCGGATGAGTCTGGCTCATCTTTAGGTAGGGATGATTTCTCTCCGTCGCTCAAAGAGGCTGCAAACTACGGTCTGGCAGGGCTTATGGTTGTAACTAGGGGAAGCAAAACAATAATTCGAGTCGAATAGAACACTGCCTGAGCATTTTCCTACAGGCTGATAGATGCGCTAGAGCTGGCAACGGATTTTCGCGAAACACATCTTTTGACTACACTCAGGATGGGCTTCGCTGGGAGCGAAGCCTCAGGGTGAATTGGGAAAAGTCGGAAGGAATGTATTACGGCCGCGAATGAATTTCGGTCTGATATATTTAACCTGCTGGAAGCAGGTTGGAGAAGAGGGGGATGAATAAATACGACAAGATTTCTCCGGATTGCTGTTATAATCGGTTTTTCGGACGGGATTGAGAATAGTAGGAGTATGTGCAAGTGAATGGGAACCAAGAAGCGATCAAGGTTGAGGGTTTGACCAAGGTTTACCAGGTGCCGGAACGAGAGGGTGGGTTTAAAGCCTCTGTGCGCAGTTTTTTTAAACGCAAGTATCGCGATGTCCAGGCGGTGCAGGGGGTGAGCTTTGGGATATCGCCGGGGGAGGTGGTGGGATTCTTAGGACCGAACGGAGCAGGTAAGACGACCACGTTGAAGATGCTCTCGGGGCTGCTGCACCCAACCAAGGGTACGGCGCGGGTGCTGGGGTTCACGCCCTGGGAGCGCAAGAACGATTACCTGCGAGTGATGACTTTGGTGATGGGGCAGCGCAATCGCCTGTCGTGGGATATTCCAGCGGCAGACTCGTTCTTGCTGAACCAGGCGATCTACCGGATCAGCGATGAGGAATTCAAACGCACAATGGATGAGTTGGATGAGCTGCTGGAGCTGAGCCCGATCATGCGCAAGCCGGTGCGCAACCTTTCGCTGGGCGAGCGGATGAAGTGCGAGCTGGCGGCAGGACTGCTGCACAGGCCAAAGATTCTTTTCTTGGATGAACCGACGATTGGGCTGGATATCACTGCCCAGGCGCGCATCCGGGTATTTTTGCAGGAATATAACCGGCGTACCGGGGCGACGATCTTGCTGACCAGCCATTACATGGCGGATGTGACCTCGCTGTGCGAGCGGATCATCATCATCCATCACGGGCAGCTCAAGTATGATGGCGGGATTGGCGATCTCTCGCGCCGGATTGCGCCCTACAAGGTGATTGGGGTGGAGCTGGGGGAGGTTCTAGAATGCGACCTGCGCTGCTACGGTGACCTGGTGAACACGGAAAATGGGGATGGCAAGCAGTATATCCAGGTGCGGGCTGAGGATGTGAACGAGACCACGCGGCGCATCTTGCAGGACCTGCCGGTGCACGACCTGACAATCGAGGACCCTTCGATCGAGTTGGTGATCGAGCAGGCTTTCAATGAATAATATCGCAGAAAGTTTTTAGGAAGAAAAGTGTAATCACGGTTTGCCACAAGATAAAAAGAAGAACACGGAAATGCTATGAAAAAGTGGAAAATGTGGATAGAAGATGTTACAGATTTATAAACGTTTCTGGCAGGTGAGCTGGGCAGAGCAGTGGCAGTACCGGGCGAACCTGATGATGTACTTGTTATACTGGCTGGTTTCGCCGATTGTTTACCTGGCAGTGTGGACGACGGTGGCAAACAGCCAGGGCAGTGTGAACGGGCTGACTGCCAATGACTTCGTCACTTATTACATGGTCCTGTTGATCGTTGACCAGCTGACTAGTGAAATCACTATCCATATCCTGGCATATAAGATCCAAGATGGGACTCTGTCGGGAGATTTGGTAAAGCCGGTGCACCCGATCCTGACCAATGTGCTGGTTAACAACCTGGCTTTCAAGGCATTGACCTTCATGGTTTTGATCCCAGTGTGGCTCATTCTGGCACTCTTGTTCAAGCCCGATTTCAGTGAGGTGACGATGCAGAATGTGCTGTTGGCAGTGCCAGCGGTGATCATGGGCTTTGGTATCAGCTTTTTGCTGGGAGCCACAATCACCAGCCTGGCGTTTTGGACAACCCGGGTGTATTCTATCTCGGAGTTCTACTATGCCTTGCACCTGCTGTTTTCAGGGCAGTTCGTCCCATTGACCTTGATGCCGGTCTTTGTGCAGAGCCTGGCGATGGTCTTGCCTTTCCAGCTGCGGTTGTATTTTCCAATCCAATTGATCCTGGGAAAGCTGTCACCGGAGGAGATCGCGCGCAATTTTGGATTTGACGTGATTTGGCTGCTCATCTCTTTTGTCTTGTTCAGCTTTGTGTGGCGGGCAGGGGTGAAGCGGTTTTCGGCAGTGGGAGCCTGAACGAATATGCACACGCTGAAACTTATCAACACATTTCTCAAGGTGAATCTCCAAATTGCGCTGGCTTATCGGGTGGATACGTTCGTGAACATCTTACTCAACGTCATGTGGCTGGTGTGGGAATTGTTCAGCCTGAGCATCATTTTCAATAATACATCTACGCTGGGCGGATGGGGACCGGGAGAGCTGGTGGCGCTGCTGGGAGTCTTCCGATTGGTGAATATGCTGATGGCGGCGATGATCTGGCCCGCAACGGAGAAGTTCAATACCAGCGTGCGGGATGGATCGCTGGACTATACGCTGCTTCAGCCGGCGAATAGCCTGTTCTTGATCAGCTTCTCTCGAGTGGTGCTGTGGCGTATCTGGGATTTGATTTTGGGACTTGTGCTGGTGTGGGTGGGGGTGAGGATGAGCGGTGGGGCGGCGAGCCCGGTCAACCTGGTGAGCTTCCTGCTGCTGGTGGCGTCAGGCATGCTGGTGATCTACAGCCTGTGGGTCGTATTGATCTCACTAACGTTCTGGTTCGTAAAGTTTGATAATAATGTGACGATCCTGCAAGCGCTGTTAGACTCCGGGCGCTACCCGGCGACGATCTACCCACCCTGGTTGCGCCTGATCGTGACCTTCATTGTGCCGATTGCGGTGGCGACGACCGTACCGCTGCAGGCGCTGCGCGGCGAGCTGAGTGGGGGCTTGGTACTGCTGTTCCTGGGGGTGGGGTTGGGTAGCTTTTTGATTGCCGGGCAGGTGTGGAAGCGGGGGGTGAGGGTGTACAGCGGGGCGAGCAGCTGAGGCTTAAAACATATTCAAGATGTGCAGCCTGGTTTCACCCAGGTGTGCTTTCATAGCTTCCTGGGCACGAATTTTATCGCGCCCTTTGAGACTGTGAATAATCTCCACGTGTTGGTTTGAATCTGCCAGATATGGGTCGGAGGCTAGGGCGCGTTCCAGGTCATTGATCAGGTCGCTGATAATTTTAGCAAGGCGCGCATTCCCGGACGCCTGGGCGATCAGCATATGAAATTCGTAATTCAACCGGTAAGCTTGACTGGTCAGACGATTGCCGCTCTGGGCAAATAACTGCGCCTCCTCCAGGTTATTCTGTTCCAGGCGGGTAATCTCTTCAGATGTGATCCGCTCGACAGCCAGGCCGATCGCTTCTGATTCTAAAAGGACACGCAGTGAATAGATCTCAAGAAAATCCTTGGTAGTCAGGCGGGTTACAACATATCCCACACGTGGCATGGATTTAAGAAAATTCTCATGGGTAAGCAGTAACAAGGCTTCACGGGTGGGTGTTTTTCCAATACCATATTTTTGTGCCAGGTCGGCTTCATTTAGAAACTCCCCCGGCTTGATGCTGCCTGAGATGATCGCTTGCTTGATTTGGTCGTAAATGAAAGTTTTTTTTGTGGTTCGCGGCGCCATAAGGTTCTGAATTTCTCGATGAATTTAGCTCGGCTAAGTTTCCCGTACCGTGGGTGAAAGGTTGTCGCGGAGCAGTACCTTAGAAGATATTGACAAATTGGATATACGTTTTATAATATGTTATAAATATATCACAAAATCATCATTTGTACTAACGAAATCGCCAAGATGATCGCATATAATTAGCAAGTAAACACCCCCCAAAAGTTTCAATTCGTTCAAAAATAAGGAGAGAATATGGAAAAACAAGCAGGTAAATCAATCAGCCGTCGTGATTTTCTGAAATTCGCCGCGGTGCCCGTTGGAGCTGGAATCCTGGCAGCTTGTGGAACACCCCAACCGGTCACACCTGAAGGTGGAGCCACCACAGGCAACGAGGTTCAAGCAACTGCGCCTGCCTCGACAGATAAGATTGTTGTGCAGTGGTGGGTGGGATGGGGTGAATTGGTACCCCTCTGGGACAGCATCAAGCAGATGGATAAATACAAAGAGCTGATGGGGGATTACGATGTCGAAATGAAGCCCAGCATCAACGATGAAGTGCTGTTCACGGCGCTGGCAGCTGGGACCCCTCCTGACATTGCTTCGAATGTTTCTTACCTGGATCTGTTCTCGCGAGATGTGTGCGTTGATGTAGCAGATTTGGTGACGAAGAGCTCATACATTAAGAAAGAAGATTTCATCTCTGGCAATTGGGACGGTGGTTTCTACAAAGACATGCAGTACGGCGTTCCAACCCTGGAATGCTTTTTGAGGTATGGATTAAACTATAACGCTAATATGCTCGAAAAAGCCGGGCTTGACCCCGAAAAACCGCCCGCCACCTGGGATGAGGTGATTGCCTGGCATACCGTCTTGACCACGTTCGATGATGCGGGCAACTTGCTGACCATCGGTCTCGATCCGCTGGACGCTGAAGGCAGCGCGGTGGGGGATGGCTTCCTGGCGGCGCGTTCGTGGGGCTTCAAGTGGTTCAACCCCGATACTGGCCATTTCAACCTGGCGAATGAATTGATGACGGATGCCTTTGAAACCTATGCCCGATTCTACCAAATCGTCGGACCGGATAAAATGTCGGGTATGCGCCAGGTGGCAGCCAACGAAACCTGGGGTGGATCGTTCAACGCTGAGGTGCAGGCGATGATTATCGAGGGTTACTGGCACCCAGGTGAAACCCAGGCGCAGAAACCTGAAGTGGCCCAATATAACCGCGCCACCTGGGTTCCAGTTCCAGAGGCACGCCGCGGAGAAAAGGTGCAGGGTACTGGTGGACACTATGTGGTTTACTTCAAAGATGCCAAGAATATCGAGGCAGGCTTTAATTTCACGGAATTCCTGACCACAAATGAATTATGTGACAAGATCTTCAAAGAATTAGGCTGGCTGCCAGCCTACCAGCCTTATCTTGATACGGCTGACCCGAATGCCTACCCAGGCTTGGATTTCTACTTCAAATCTGTGAAAGAGGCTACCGATCTGCAGCCAGCGATTGCCTGCCCAATCACGAATTTCGTGCAGACGACCTATGATCAGCTTTCCGACCAGGTCAATCGCGGCCAAATGAGAGGTAAAGATGCGTCCGTTGAGTTCCAGAATGAATGCGAGAAAGCCTATAAAGCCGCTGGTTTTGGTGAATAAACTTTAGAGACGCGGAGCGAAAAAACCTTACGCAAGCTGCGGGATGGCAATTCCATTGGGAGGTTCCGAGTGCATACACTTTGTACTCGGAACCTCTCCTCGATGATTAGGTGGGGTCGTGATAGGAGATAATATGAGGGTTTCCAAGTTTGCGCAGAGGGACCAGCTTATGGGGCTGCTGTTTGTTTCTCCCTGGTTGATTGGTTTCTTCTTATGGACAGCCTTGCCCCTGGCTTCATCACTATATTACAGTTTCACCCGATATGATTTGTTACGCCCACCCGTTTGGATTGGGCTCGAAAACTATATCGAATTGTTCACCGATGACTCGATGTTTGTAACCGTCGCTTTCAACACGCTCTATTATGTGCTCTTGAGCGCACCGTTGGGCGTCATATCCGCTTTTCTGATGGCAGCCTTGCTCAACACCAGAATTGCTATGCGACCGGTTTTCAGGGCGATTTTCTTCTTTCCAGCAATTGTGCCGACGGTGGTCGTGGCGGTAGTCTGGCAGTTCCTGCTCAACATCCAGTTTGGGGCGATCAACTCGGTGCTGCAGGGGTTAGGACTGCCCGTCATTCCTTTCTTATCCAGCCCCGCCCTGGCGAAACCATCCTTGATCATGATCTATATGTGGGCGCAAGGGAATGCCATCGTGATCTTTTTGGCAACTTTACAAGATGTTCCCCGCCAACTTTATGAAGCCGCGGTTGTGGATGGCGCCAATTGGCTGCAGAAATTTTGGCACATCACGATCCCGATGTGTACACCGGTCATTCTGTTCAACCTGATTATGGGATTCATTTACGGTTTCCAAAATTTTACCCTGCCGTGGCTGCTGACCGGGGGTGGTCCTAGCAGCTCAACCGAACTTTATGCGCTTTACCTGTATCGCAACGCATTTGCATACCTGCGCATGGGTTATGCATCGGCTATGGCATGGATACTATTTATCGTCATCGTATTTTTTACATTTATCCTATTCAGGACATCAGCCCGCTGGGTATATTACGGCGGTGAGCGATAATGGGAGGGTAGGATGAATATTCATATGCCGGTCAAAATTTCCACCCAAAGTGCATCGAGTGAGATGGAGCGCTTGCGCAAATTAACCCCACTCGGTTGGGCGCAAGAGATAGCGAAATATGTCGCCCTGATCATTTTTACCATCACCTATGTGCTGCCTTTCTTCTGGATGTTTACCTCAGCTCTGAAAGATGATGCGCAAGTGTATGTTGTCCCGCCGATCTGGATCCCGAATCCGGCCTTCTGGGAGAATTTCAAGAATGCCTGGAACAGCCAACCTTTTAACCAATACTTATTCAATACTGTATTTCTCTATGCAATACCTGTCGCGGTGGGGATGGTACTCTCTTCCTCTGTCGTCGCTTACGGTTTCAGCCGCTTGAAATGGAAGGGGCGGGACACCCTCTTTTACCTTTGTTTGGCAACCATGATGGTGCCATTCCAGGTACAGATGGTGCCTTTGTTCATCATATTCAAAAACTTGGGATGGATTGACAGCTTCAGACCGTTGGTGGTCCCCGCATTCTTTGGCAGTCCGTTTTACATTTTCATGCTGCGCCAATTCTTCATGACCCTGCCGATAGAACTTTCAGAGGCGGCGCGGATTGATGGGGCGAACGAATTTGGCATCTTATTTCGCATCGTCTTGCCGCTCTCCAAACCGGCGCTAACCGTGGTGGCGTTGTTTGCCTTCATCGATGCCTGGAATGATTACCTGGGTCCGATGATTTATGTCCACGACACTATGAAGCTCGTTTTGGCGTTGGGTGTTGAAAATATGCGGAGGGCGATGATGTTTAACAGCACGATCAGCAATGCCTATCCATATCTGATGGCAGTCAGTACGATCGTTGTGCTGCCGATCTTGATCATGTTCTTTTTCGGGCAAAAGACCTTCATTGAAGGCATCTCCATGACAGGCATCAAGGAATAGCCAACGATTTTTTCGAAGGCAATCAATTCACCGGAGAATCTTTATGAGCCATAAGAAAAACGTTGTTTACCCTTACATCCCTAACTCCATTCCCGCTACGAAGGAAGCGATGCTCCGGGCGGTCAACGCCCAAAGCGTTGATGAGTTCTACGCGGATATCCCGGAGAGCATCCGCTTTAAAGGCAAGCTCAACCTGCCCGAGCCATTTTTAGCAGAGGTGGACCTGGTGCGGCATGTCGAGGAGCTGCTGGGAAAGAATACCAGCGCGCGTGAGCGCTTGAGCTTCCTGGGAGCGGGCTGCTGGCAGCACCATGTCCCGGCAGTGTGCGACGAGATCAACTCAAGAGGCGAGTTTTTGACCGCTTATGCGGGTGAGCCCTACGAAGATAAGGGACGCTTCCAGGCCCTGTTTGAGTATGAATTGATGATGGGCGAGCTGCTCAACATGGATGTGGTCAACGTCCCTAATTATGATGGGTTCCAGGCGGCAGGCACCGCCCTCTAATGGCAGGCCGCCTGACCGGGCGCTCGCAGGCATTGATCTGTGGGACGATCAGCAAGGATAAGCTATCGAAGGTGCAAGACTATATCCAACCTCACCTCGATCCCATATTAATCAAGTATGTTCCGGAATTGGGGCTAATGGACTTAGCTGATCTGAAGAAGAAAATATCCCAAAAAACAGCCGCGGTATTCTTCGAAAACCCTGCCTACCTGGGATTTGTGGAAACGCAGGCAGAAGAAATTGCTCAAATGGCCCACGCAAATGGGGCGCTGTGCGTGGTATATGCCGACCCGAGCTCGTTGGGGGTGATTAACCCGCCAGTAGAATATGGCGGTGACATTGTTTGTGGGGATATTCAACCCCTGGGGATGCACATGTGGTATGGGGGCGGGCACGGTGGGTATATTGCCACCAAGGATGACCCGCTGCTCGTCATGGAATTTCCGTCGCGGCTGTTCGGAGTTTCTTCCACCGTGGTGGAAGGAGAATATGGGTTCGGAGATGTGGCTTATGAACGCACCTCCTTTGCAGTGCGTGAAGCAGGTAAGGAGTGGGTGGGTACGGCCTCGGCGCTGTGGGGGATTACGGCAGGGGTGTACCTGGCGCTGATGGGACCGCAGGGCATGGTCGAGCTGGGCGAGGGCATCATGCAGCGGGTGGCATATGCCAAGAAGAAATTAGCGCGCATCCCTGGAGTTCGAATCCGGCTCGAGGGATATCAGCTTTAAAGAATTTGTGGTAGATTTTAATGAAACCAGGCAGACTGTCGCAGCAATCCATCACAAATTATTGGACCAAGGGATTTTCGGCGGCAAGGATCTGAGCACAGAATTTCCTGAGCTCGGCCAGTGCGCACTGTATGCGGTGACGGAAATCCACCAGCAGGCGGATATCGACCGGCTTGCGGCGGCCTTGCAGGAGGTGCTGAGATGAAGCGCGTTTCACCGAAACCGATGCCAAGACGTTTCCACCAGGCAAGCTGGGATGAGCCCGTGATCTTTGAGCTAAGCCAACCAGGGGCGCGCGGTGTGCTCGTACCGCAGGTAGAAGCAGGAATAGCCCAGGAGGTGGGCGATGTGGCAGCTGGTCTGCCGGAGGGACTGCGCCGGAAAACCCCGCCAGCACTTCCAGAATTGGCGCAGATGCACGTGCTGCGGCATTATGCACGGCTCTCACAGGAAAACCTGGGCGTAGATCTGAATATCGACATCGGACAGGGCACCTGCACGATGAAGTACAGCCCCAAGGTCAACGACCAGCTGGCGCGCTCGCCCAAGCTGGCAGACTTGCACCCGCTTCAAGATGAGTTCGACCGTGCAGGGCATTCTCGAAGTGATGTGGAAGCTGGAGCAGTTCTTGAAAGAGATCTCAGGGATGGACCGTTTCAGCCTCCAACCCGGGGCGGGCTCAGCAGCGATCTATACCAATGTAGCCATGCTGCGAGCGTACCATCAAGCGCGCGGCAGAAGGCGCCCAGCGTGACCAGGTGATCACGACGATCTTCTCACACCCCTCCAATGCAGCCTGCGCCAAAGTGGCTGGGTATGAGATCGTTACCATTTACCCGGATGCGGACGGTTATCCTGACCTGGGGGCGCTCCAGGCGGCGGTATCCGAACGGACGGCAGCGCTGTTTATTACCAATCCGGAGGATACGGGCATCTTCAACCCCCGGATCGAGCAGTTTGTCGAAACGGTGCACAGGGCGGGTGGGCTGTGTGTCTATGACCAGGCCAATGCAAACGGCATCCTGGGCATCACGCGTGCTCGCGAGGCCGGCTTTGATATGTGTCACTTCAACCTGCATAAGACTTTTTCCACCCCGCATGGCTGCGGAGGTCCAGCGGCAGGCGCCAGTGGTGTGCGCGCTGAGCTTGCCCGGTTCTTGCCGAAGCCGACCGTCGAATTCGATGGGCAGCGATATTTCCTGGATTTTGACCGCCCACAGAGCATCGGGAAAATCCGCCCGTGGTATGGCGTGGCACAGAATATCCTCAAAGCGTATGCCTGGATCATGTCGCTGGGAGCAGATGGCTTGCGCGAAGTAGCCGAGACAGCCGTGCTCAACAATAATTACCTGCTCAAAAAAGTGCTGGAAATTCGTGGGGCCAGCGCTCCTTATGCGAAAGGCAAGCGGCGCATCGAACAGGTGCGCTACAGCTGGGAGCAGCTCAGCCAGGAGACCGGGGTCCGCTCTGAAGAAATTGGTTATCGCGCGGCGGACTTTGGCACCCATTATTGGACCAGCCACCATCCTTATGTTGTCCCAGAGCCGATGACGTTAGAGCCGACCGAATCTTATTCCAAGGATGATCTGGATGAATATGCGGCGATCCTGAGAAAAATTGCAGACGAGGCCTATGACTCGCCGGACACAGTCCACAAGGCACCGCACAACAGCACCGGGCATAAAATTAATCACGAGCCGTTCGATCATCCCGACGAATGGGCGGTCACCTGGCGGGCCTACCTGCGGAAATCAAAGTGATACGACAAAATTGTCTGACAAAATTGTCTGACAAAATTGTCTGACAAAATTGACTGACAAAATTGACTGACAGAATTATCTGACTAAATGGTCAACAAAATGGTCTTAGGATTGATCATCAACCCGGTTGCCGGGATCGGCGGCGCGGTGGGGTTGAAGGGCAGTGATACTGAAGCGATCCAGCGCGAGGCACTCAGGCGTGGGGCAGAGCCGCAAGCTCAGCGGCGTGCCGCGCAAGCCCTCGAAGTTCTACTGCCCTTGAAAGCGAGGCTGGAGCTGGTCACTGGGCCGGGGGTGATGGGGGAAGACCTGGCGAGGCAATTAGGGTTCTCGCCGCGCCTGGTGGGCAAGCTGGAGGGGGGGACCACCAGCGCCCAAGATACGGTCAACGCGGCGATCGATATGGCAAGGCTCCCTGTAGCGCTGCTCTTGTTTGCCGGAGGAGATGGCACGGCGCGCGATATTTATTCGGCGGTTGGTGTGCAACTGCCTGTCCTGGGTATTCCAGCCGGGGTGAAGATCCATTCGGCGGTCTTCGCCACCCACCCCAGGACTGCTGGAGAAATGGCGGCAGCTTTTCTGAGCGGGGAGCGTTTGCTTTTGCGCGATGGCGAGGTGGTTGACTTGGATGAGGAAGCGTACCGGGATGGAAAGGTAGCCACCCGGCTGTACGGTTATCTTTCTGTCCCTTATCGCCCGCACATGCTTCAAAACCGGAAAGCGCCCTCGTTGGCTGCGGATTCAGCCCGCCTGGAGGCTGTCGCGGCTGCGGTCAGTGAGACAATGGAACCGGGATGGTCCTATGTGCTGGGTCCTGGTACGACCACGCGGGCCATCGCTGACCGGCTGGGATTCCCCAAGACGCTGGTGGGCGTGGATGTGTACACCCACACAGGCGTCATTGAGATGGATGTGAGTGAGGGACGCCTGCTCGAGCTGCTGAAGGACAATCCGGCGAAGATCATTGTCACCCCCATTGGCGGGCAGGGATTCATCTTCGGGCGCGGCAACCAGCAGATCAGCCCAAAAGTGCTTCGCAGGGTCGGAAGGGAAAATATCCTGTTGGTCAGCCTGGTCGAAAAATTGAACGCACTGCAGGGAGAGCCACTCTTGATCGATACAGGTGATCTAGAGGTGGATGCAATGCTGGCAGGTTATTGGAATATTATCGTCGGGTATCGCGAGCGGGTTGTTTACCGGGCTGCATCTTGTTAAATACTTCGATCAAAGAATCTGCTCGCACTACCTGGGTTACAAGAAATACTGATGTAAGGGCGCATGGCATTGCGCTCTAACAAAAGTGATCAAAAAAGGAGTCGTTATGAACGCACTTAAGAATAAAGTTGCCATCATCACCGGTGGAGCTTCTGGCATCGGGCGCGCCACGGCATTCTTGTTTGCAGACGAAGGCGCGGCCGTCGCCATCCTGGATATCAACCCTGAACAAGGGCAATCTGCTGTGGCAGAGATCGAAGCAGCAGGCGGCAAGGCGATTTTCATCCCCTGCAACGTTGCCAGGGCGGAGGACTGCCGGAAGGCAGTTGAGCAGACTGTGGCTGCCTTCGGCGGCGTGCATATCTTGTTCAACAACGCCGGGATCATCCGGCGCGCCAATGTACTCTCTACCACCGAGGAGGAATGGGACCGTGTGATGGCGGTGAATGTCAAATCCATTTTCCTGATGAGCAAATACGTCATTCCTTACATGGAGAAGGCGGGCGGCTCGATCATCAATACCAGCTCCGGGTGGGGGTTGAAAGGCGGCGGTGACGCAGTCTCATACTGCGCCTCGAAAGGGGCGGTCACCAACATGACGCGGGCGATGGCTATCGACCACGGAAAACAAAATATCCGCGTCAATGCCATTTGCCCCGGCGACACGGATACCCCTATGCTGCGCAATGAAGCCAGGCAGCTGGGTGAGGTGGAAGAAAAATTCCTGGCAGAATCAGCCCAACGCCCCCTGGGGCGATATGCGCAGCCGGTCGAGATTGCCCAGGCAGTGCTTTACCTGGCCAGCGAGGCCTCCAGCTACGTGACTGGGGCAGCCCTGGTGGTAGATGGGGGTGGGTTGGCGTAATGTGATGTAGGTCAAGCTGTTAGCTTGACCGGGCAAACTAACAGTTTGACCTACAGGGGGCTGGACAAATGAATAGTTAGGTCTAAAATTGATTGGTATGGCTCATTTTGATTACCGGCTTTATTATGAAAGGCATTTACCCCATTATCAGCTTGTTGGGGCGACGTTGTTCATCACTTTCCGTTTGGCGGGGTCTTTGCCAATCGAGGTTATCGATAATTTAGAAGCCGAGAGGCGGTATAAAGAATTGGAAATAAGACAAATTTTTGATGAAAAGGCCAGGGAAAAGGCAGCTCATGATGCTGGGAAGCTTTAGTTCAAGGGATGGGATGATGCATTGGATGAGTGCCGGCATGGACCGGCATGGCTGCAGCAGCCAGAGGTGGCTGACCTAGTGTGTGATGCACTGCGATTCCGAGATGGGAAAGAATATATCTTGGAAGCTTTCTGCGTGATGCCGAACCATGTTCACCTGGTTTGCACTCCTTTGATGGATGGGGATAATGTGGTATCGCTCTCGAAAATGATGCAGTCGTTAAAGGGTTATACGGCGAGGGAGGCGAATGTGGTGTTGGGGAGACAGGGAGGTTTTTGGCAGCATGAGAGTTACGATCACGTGGTGAGGGACAATTCGGAATTTAAACGGATCGTAAATTATGTGTTGGAGAATCCGGTTCGGGCGGGTTTGACAGCCAGGTGGGTGTATTGTAGGGGAAAATAGATGGTGGGTGAGGGTGGATCGGACAAGCTAACAGCATGTCTTACAGGGACAAACTAACAGCTTGCTTAACTTGGACAAACTAACAGTTTGTCCTACATGGGTTCGAACCGTGCCGTGAAATGTCTCAATAATTTTGGGGCGTAGGTAAATTTGTACCCGCGAAATATCTTTGCGCCGGGCGGCAATCTTGTCCAGGGTCTCGGCGACATAATCCAGGTGCGATTGGGTGTAGACGCGGCGCGGGATGGCGAGGCGCACAAGCTCGAGCTGCGGATAGACCATGACGCCGGTCTCGGGGGAGGGGGCAGCAAACATGACGGAGCCGATCTCGACACCGCGGATGGCGCCCTCGCGATAGAGCTCGACGGATAAAGCCTGTCCGGGGAAGGCAGATTGGGGAATGTGGGGGAGCAGGCGCCCGGCATCCAGGTAGACGGCGTGCCCGCCAGGAGGTTCTATGATGGGGATACCCGCTTCGAGCAGTCTTTCCGCCAGGTAGGCAGTCTGACCAAGGCGGTAGGATAGGTAGGCTTCGTCCAGCCCTTCCCACAAACCGGTGGCGATGGCATCCAGGTCACGCCCAGCAAGACCACCGTAGGTGGGGAAGCCCTCCCGCAGGATGAGCTCGTTGCAGGCGCCTCGGAAGAGGGATTCATCGTTCATGGCCAGGAAGCCGCCGATGTTGACGATGGCATCTTTCTTGGCGCTCATGGTGGCGCCGTCGGCAAGGGCGAAGATCTCTCGGGCAATTTCAAGGGTGGTTTTCGCAGAGTAGCCAGGCTCACGCAATTTGATGAAGTAGGCATTCTCAGCGAAGCGGCAGGCGTCGATGATGAAGGGGATGCTGAATTCTTTGTAGGTGCTGGCGACGTCACGCAGGTTCTCCAGCGAGACGGGCTGGCCGCCTCCGGCGTTATTGGTGATGGTGATCATGCCGAAGGGGATGTTTGCCGGGCGGACATCCTGGATAAAAGTGCGCAGCTTCTGGATATCCATGTTTCCCTTGAAGGGATGGCGGTCCGTGGGGTTGGAGGCTTCGTCAACGATCAGGTTAGCGGGGCGGCCGCCGCGGGCGCGGATGTTTGCATAGGTTGTGTCGAAGTGCATGTTGGATGGAACATACTGCCCATCTTTGACCAGCAGGGCGGTAAGGATGTTCTCGGCGGCGCGACCCTGGTGGGTGGGGACGAAGTATTTGAAGCCGAAGATGGCTTTGATGGCTTCTTCCAGGCGGAAGTAAGAACGCGCCCCGGCGTAGGATTCGTCGCCTTGCATGATTGCAGCCCACTGGTGCTGGCTCATAGCGCCGGTGCCTGAGTCGGTCAGCAAGTCGATAAAAACATCTTCAGCGCGCAAGCCGAAGACGTTGAAGCCAGCTTGCTGGAGGGCTGTTTCACGCGCCTCGCAGTCGATGAGGCGGATGGGCTCGATCATTTTGATGCGGAAGGGTTCGGGTGGATAGGTAGGCATAGGGTTCTCCAAAATGATTCCGCTAATCTGCGCTAATATTCGCTAAAAAAGAATCTACTAATCTACACAAATTTTCATAAATAAATCCATCGATTTCGCTCTGATTGGACACGGATGAACGTGGAACCATTTCTTGGGATGGATAGATTTGCTTGAGGTCTTAATCCAGTTTAGCATACCTGGGAGATTGTTTCCAGTCATAGTTATCAGGTAAAGAGGGTGATGCATGTCAGCAGTTCCCATTCTGTCTTCCCCGGACCAGGTGCAATGCACGTTCCGCGTGCATTGCACCTGGTACATGGGTAGAATTGACGGTATGTTGGAGATTGTGACGTTGGTATTGGGACCTGTGCAGACAAATGCTTACCTGGCGGCGGATGGAGAGTTCGCACGAGGCGGTGGTGATCGACCCTGCCTGGGATGGTGAGCTGATCGTGAAGGAAGCTGAAAAACGAGGCTGGAAGATCGGGCAGGTGTGGGTGACCCACGCACATTTCGATCACATCGGCGGGGCAGCCGCAGTGCTGCGGGGACGCGACCCAACCCCCGAGGTGGCGCTGCACACGGAAGATCTGCCTCTCTGGGAGATGAAAGGTGGAGCGATGCTGTTCGGGATGCACATCGATACGCCACCGCAGCCCAAGGTTATGTTAGTGCACGGACAGGTGCTGCGAGCAGGAAAGTATGATTTTGAGGTGCGCCACAACCCGGGACATACTCCCGGGCATGTAGTATTCTACTGCTCAGGGGAGGGGGTGGCTTTTTGCGGTGATGTGATCTTTCGCGGCGGCATCGGAAGGACAGACCTGCCGGGTGGAGATTATGAGACGCTGATAACCAGCATACGCGAGCAGATCTTCAGCCTGCCGGAGGAAACACGCTTGCTCTCAGGACACGGACCTGAGACGACAGTGGGAATTGAAAAAGTCTACAACCCGTTTTTTGAATGATGCTCACTGGTGAGGCGGAAATATCAGATTGATAATCGGACGCTGACGAGCACGGACGAACGCGGATGATCAGGATTTGCAATTAGCTATCTTGATCATCCGCGTTTTCAGCGTCAATCCGCGTCCAATCTCATTTGGCGTAGTCGACGGTGCGGGTTTCGCGAATGACAGTGACCTTGATCTGACCGGGGTACTGCATGCTCTCTTCGATCTTTTTGGCGATGT
This sequence comes from uncultured Chloroflexia bacterium, assembly GCA_963754615.1. Classification (GTDB taxonomy): domain Bacteria; phylum Chloroflexota; class Anaerolineae; order Anaerolineales; family UBA4823; genus CAVVUF01. The sequence goes on from CAVWGW010000008.1 coordinate 45,880, forward strand.
CACGCGCCAGACGGATCGAGTCAAGGTCATCGATCTCTTCGGGTTTGACGAAAATGCGCACTTCACGGCCAGCCTGGAGAGCGTAGCTCTGGTTGACACCTTTGTAGGAGTTTGCGATATCTTCGAGGGCTTTGACGCGCTTGATGTACTGCTCAAGACCCTCGCGCCGGGCGCCAGGGCGGGCGCCTGAGATGGCGTCGGCAGCTTCGGCAATGACGGCTTCAACGGACTCCTGCTCAATCTCGTGGTGGTGACCGGCGATTGCATTGACTACCTGCGCATTGACTCCGAAGCGTTTCGCAAATTCTGCACCCAGCATCGCGTGCGTGCCTTCTACATTGTGATCCATGGCTTTGCCCAGATCGTGCAGCAGGCCGGCTGCTTTGGCAACTTCGACATTTGCGCCCAGCTCTGAGGCGATCACGGTCGCCAGCTTAGCTACTTCAACGGCATGTGAAAGCTGGTTTTGGCCATAAGATGTGCGGAATTTCAGGCGCCCGAGCATTTTGATCACTTCGGGGTGCAGACCGCTGACCCCGGCATCGAAGGCAGCTTGCTCACCAGATTCGTTGATAATGTGCTCGACTTCTTTCTGCTCTTTCTCAAGCACTTTCTCAACGTGGGCAGGATGGATGCGGCCATCTACGACCAGTTTTTGTAGGGCTCGGCGGGCAATCTCTCGGCGGACGGGGTCGAAGCAGGAGATGGTGACAGCTTCGGGGGTATCATCGACGATGACATCGACGCCGGCAGCCTGTTCGAAGGCATGAATGTTGCGGCCATTGCGACCGATGATGCGCCCCTTCATCTCGTCCGAGGGGATGGTGACGGTAGAGGTGGTGACTTCAGCAACATGCTCAGATGCTACGCGTTGGATGGCAGTGACGATGAGGCCGCGCGCCCTCCGATCGCCTTCTTCACGGGCTTCGGTCTCAACCTGGCGGATGATGCGTGCCATATCAGCCCGAGCGTCTTTTTCAACCTCTGCCAGCAAGATCTGGCGGGCTTCCTCCGTGGTCATTTGAGAGATCCGGTTCAGCTCAGCCATCTCTTCTTCGTGCAGTTTTTCGACTTCATTGGCACGGCGGTCAACCGCGGATTGGCGCTTATTGAGAGCCTGCTCACGCTTTTCAAGACGGTCGAGGCGCACATCCAGCTCCTCGCGCCGTTTTTGAAGCCGATCTTCTTCTTTCGTCAGCTCTGAGCGACGGCGGGCAACCTCGCTGTCGGCGGACTGGCGGGTCTGCAAGGCTTTATCCCTGGCTTGCAGCTCCACTTTCTGGGCTTCTTCCCGGGCAGCGTTGAGAATTTGCGTGGCTTCGTCGCGGTGTTTCTCGGTGGTGCGCTGGACAAGCAGGTGTTTAATGCCGTATCCGATGGCAATGCCAAGCGCCAGTGTAAAAATCGCCACGAACAATGTGATAAGAATGTTTCCAGTTCCCATTATGTTTACCTCTATTCCATTAATTCGTTATTTTCATTCCAGATGCGTTCAACAACCGGTGCAATGGTCTCGTAACCGAAGCCACGACGGGCCAGGAATGCGGAGAGCTTGCGCCGGAAATCAATTTTTTCCAGGTGGTTTAGTTTGCGAGACTGCTTCAGAGCAGCCTGGTATGCGAGTTCCTCCTCATCGATTTCTAGATTGGCGAGGGCCTGTTCGATGGCTGGAGCAGAAACCCCTTTCTGGCGCATCTCGTACTGCAGCGCTTTGCGGCTGCGCGGGCGAAAGGCAGAGCGGTTTTCTACCCAGGCTTGGGCGAATAGATCATCATTGACCAGGTTATTGCGGCGCAAGCGCTCAATGACATGGTCGATGGCTTCCTCGGATATTCCTTTACCTACCAGCTTGCGGCGGATTTCTTCTTCAGCACGCGGACGATGTTCTAATAAACGCAGGGCTTTTTGATAAACGACTTCCTGCTCATCCTGGTTCTTCAGCTCGGAGATTTTGTCGTCACCCAACACCTGACCAACTCTCAGCCAGGCTGCTGTGATGCGTTCGAGTCCAAAGGCAAATTCCTCGTCAAGGTAAACATTGACGCGGTTGGGATTGCGAGTTTGAACCTTGAGAGCGGTGATTTGCCCACTCATCAGAACGAACGAGAGCCTCCAACACAAAGTAACCGTGATCCTGCTTGCTGAGGCCACGGCTGGGCAAATAAACTGGCATCGCCAAAAATTCTGGCGCTGCTAATCCCAGTTGAAGGTGTTCAACGGATGTTTAGGCTGAAGATCGCTATGGACTCTTTATCCTTAATGATCCAGAACGAGGTTTCAATAAGCCTGCCGGCTGCCGAACAGCGGTCGAACAGATTATGGGGAAGTCAATCCAATCAATCGTCATAAAACCAGGTCCGCAGAAGTGCAGGCGAAATATCACCAAACCGATACAATCACTGGAAAAGCATTATTTGCAAAGCCGAGGCAGCGCGGAAAATGAAGAAAAAGAAAAAACCGAGCCGCAGGTCCTTCATGTAACTTAATAAATACATTATACATGAATTGCAGGATTGGTGGGAAGGATTTCAAAGTGTCGAAAACTCGGATAAAATAAGCATGTTGAGATATTTCATTGGGAAATCAAACCAACCAGCGATGAAGAAAATATAGCAAAGACCTGGATCGGCGATGGCATAAAGTTCTTCTTATTATCATCGAGAGGAGAGGAATAAATGGTAAAAATCACACGTGAAGATGCACTGGAATATCACCACCTGGGAGGCAAGCCGGGCAAGATTTCTGTTGTGCCGACCAAGCCGATGGAAACCCAGCGCGACCTTGGATTGGCATATACCCCGGGTGTAGCCGAGCCGGTGCTGGAGATTGAGAAGGATCCTGAGAAAGCATATGAATACACCTCGAAGGGCAACCTGGTGGCAGTGGTCTCGAATGGGACTGCCATCTTAGGGTTGGGGGACCGAGGGGCGCTGGCAAGTAAGCCAGTGATGGAAGGTAAGGGGGTATTATTCAAGAAGTTCGCAGATGTGGATGTCTTCGACATCGAGGTCAATACACACGACGCGAATGAGCTGATCCGGGTAGTGGCAGCGATCGCACCCACCTTCGGCGGGATCAATCTGGAAGATATCAAAGCTCCGGAATGCTTCCAAGTGGAGGAGACATTGAAGCGCATGCTGGATATCCCGGTCTTCCACGATGACCAGCACGGAACGGCGATTATTTCCTGCGCAGCTTTGCTCAATACGCTGGAGTTGATCGGCAAGCGCATCGAAGAGATCAGGATCGTGGTTTCGGGAGCCGGGGCTTCGGCGATCGCCTGCTCGGAGCTGATGATCCGTCTGGGCGTGAAACGTGAGCATGTGATGCTGGTGGATACCAAGGGGGTGGTCTATCGGGGGCGCACGGAAGGAATGAACCCCTATAAGGAGCGCCTGGCGGCGGACACCGAGAGGCGCACGCTGGCTGAGGCGGTGCGCGGGGCGGATGTGTTCTACGGATTATCGGTGAAGGATATCTTGAAGCCGGAGATGGTCAAAACGATGGCAGAAAGACCGCTGATCTTTGCCATGGCGAACCCTGACCCTGAGATCCGCTATGAGGTGGCTAAGGAAGCTCGCCCGGATGCGATTGTGGCAACAGGGCGCTCCGACTATCCAAACCAGATCAATAATGTCTTGGGATTTCCATTCATCTTCCGTGGGGCGCTGGATGTGCGCGCCAGGGCGATCAATGAGGAGATGAAGGTGGCGGCAGCTTACGCGCTGGCAGCCCTTACAAAGGAGGATGTACCCGACAGTGTATTGCGCGCCTACGGTGTTGATCGGCTGAAATTTGGTGAAGATTACATTATTCCCAAACCGCTTGACCCACGCGTGATGCTGTGGGAGTCTCCGGCAGTGGCGAAGGCTGCCATGGAGTCTGGGGTAGCCAGGGTGCAAGTGGATCTGGAAGACTACCGGAAGCAGCTCGCTTTCCGGCAGGGAATGGGCGAACAGATCCGCTTCTTCTTTACCAATAAGGCGCGCAGCCTGCCTGTAAAAAAGCGTATCGTCTTTGCGGAAGGCGAGGAGACGAAGATCATCCGAGCCGCAACGCAGATGGTGGACGAGGGGATTGGGATTCCAGTGCTGGTGGGACGCCCGGAGGTGATTGGAGAGCAGGTCAAGAACCTGGGAATAGAGAGCGGTGTCGAGATCGTCAATCCGGCAGAATTTGACCGCATCGATGCGTATGCGCAGGCTTATTACGAAATGCGGCAGCGCAAGGGTTTGACGCTGCAAGATGCTTACAAGCACGTGCGTGAGCCGAATGTGTTCGGTCCGATGATGGTGCGCATGGGCGATGGGGATGCCTTCATCTCAGGGTTGACGTACGATTATCCTGATGTGATCCGCCCAGCCCTCCAGATTCACCATACAGCGCCAGGAGCCAGGCGGGCAGCAGGAGTGTATATCATGATCGCCGGTGGGAAGGTTTACCTGTTCACTGATGCAACGGTGAATATTGATCCCACCCCGGAGATGCTGGCGGAGATCGCCTGCCTGTCGGCGAACTTTGCGCGGGAGCTGGGGTTAGAGCCACGAGTAGCGCTGCTGTCTTTCTCCAACTTTGGCAGCACCCCCCATCCTCTTTCAGCGAAGGTACAGAAAGCTTTACAGATCATCCGCGAACGCTGCCCGGATTTCCCTGTGGACGGAGAGATGCAGGCCGATACGGCGGTGGGAACGGAGATCGTGGAAGAGCGCTATCCATTCAGCCAGGTGAAAGATGCGAACGTGCTGGTATTCCCATCTCTGGAGGCGGCCAATATTGCCTATAAGCTGCTGGCGCGGTTGGGGAACGCCCAGGCGATTGGTCCAATCTTGCTGGGGATGGGGGCACCGATACATGTGCTGCAGACCGGGGCGGAGGTGCGCGATATTGTCAACATCGCAGCGGTAGCGGCTATCGAGGCGGCGAAGCGAGAAAAGAGTTAAAGGATTTCACCGCAGAGTCGCGGAAAAAGCGGAGAGGTGGACCAGGCAACAGAAGTCCACCTCTCCGCTTTTTAGCAATTCGATTGGGGGTTAGTACGAGAAGTACTGCTTGAAATCTGGCTGCCAGCCGGTGGGGATGAACTCGCCGGAAGATTTGACCTGGGTATATTTTCCAGAGTATTGGCCGCGGGCGATGCAGTCGAGAGCGGCTATGAGGGCATCAACTTCTTCAATTGTGTTATAGAGCCCAAAAGAAGCCCGGATCATGCCGGGCATCTCGGAACGATCGCCCGCTAACATGCGGCTGCGTACACTGTGAGATTCTTGGGGGGTGAGCTTGAGCAGGTGCAGGATGTAAGGATGGGCACAGAAACAGCCGGAACGCACGCCGATGCCGAACTCGTGACCTAAGATGGCGGCGACCAGGAAGTGTGGAACGTTCTTAAGCGCCAGGGGGATGACACCCAGGCGCTCAGAGGCTCTGCTGGGATCGGCATTCCCAAAGATCTGAATCCCCGGCACAGCAGGGAGTTTTTCGAGGGCATAAGCGGTCAGCTCGGCTTCGTGGGCAGCCACCGCAGGCATGCCGAGCTCTTCGAGCTGGGTAATGGCTGCAGCGAGGGCGATAGCACCTACAGTGTTGGGGCTGCCAGCTTCCTCTTTATCCGGAGGTCCAGCCCAAACGACATCGTCGAGGGTGACGATCTCGACAGTACCGCCACCGCGCTGATCGGGATCGCCGGCTAAAAAGATGTCTTCCCGGCCTACCAGGGCACCCGTGCCGAAGGGGGCATACATTTTATGGGCGGAGATGGCGACAAAATCCAGGTGGGCGGGGTCAGCCAGGGGGAGCATCTCCACTTTGCGATGCGGGGCCAGCTGGGCGGCATCCACAAAGATCAGGGCACCAGCCCGGTGTGTTTTCTCAGCCAGGCGATGGATGGGATTCAAAATGCCGGTGACATTGCTGGCGCCGGTGATGGCTACGAGAGCCAGACGAGGGCCGTATTGGTTTAGCAGGAGGTCAAAATTCGCTTCATCAAGGTAACCTTCGGGCGTGAGGTGAACGTGGATCGTCTCGGCTGCACTGCGCCAGGGCAGGTCATTCGAATGGTGTTCCATACCGCTGGTGAGAACGATATTTCTTTCAGGGGTAAAAGGAAAGCGCCTGGCAAGCTTGTTGACGGCTTCTGTTGTATTTTTAATGAAGATACAGGTGTGCTCCGCAGGGTCGGCGCCTAGAAAACGTAAGGTGACCTGGCGGGCTTCCTCGTAAGCATGGGTAGCAAGCTGGCTTTTAAAGCCGGTTCCCCGGTGAACGCTGCTGTAATATTCCAGGAACCGGTCCACGGTATGCTGAACGGTTTTAAGGGCTGGGGTGGAGGCGGCGTTATCCAGGTTGATGTAGGTTTGTTGTCTTCCGTTCAGGAGGGGAACCTGGGCATCCAGGCCAACAAAAAGAGAACGGTAAGTCATGGATGGGGCTAGCTGAGGCATGGCGATCCTTTTTTAGAAAATGATTGCTCACGGCTTCCATGGATCGCACCAGTTGTTGAGATTAGTGCCGGAATCCATGAAGCTCAAGGAGTAAGAAAAACCAACGAGGCAGATTGTACCAGAAGGAAGTTGGAATTGCAGGTGCAATGCACTGCTTGATGTCGGAAGGGGCTCATTTTGTGAGCACGCAGTGCATTGTACCTCTAGGATGAAAGATTAAAAGACAAAATAAGTCCTAATATTTTTGTTAGGCCCTTGCTTTTTATGTAGTATTAATGTAAAATGTGTTTATTCGTGGGACGAAGTGGGTGAAAGTGGAGCGCTGGGAGCATTTCCTGGCGTTCCGTTCATTAAAAGGCGATTAGAACATATGTTTTATGGACAGTATCACCACACTCTAGATAGCAAAGACCGGATGACCATCCCCGCCAAGTTCCGCGAGCTGGTAGGCGAGGGGGTTTTTGTTTTTCAGGGTTTTGATCATAACTTGATGGTCTTTACAAAAGATCACTTTGAGATTCTATCACAACAAGTCGATGGTACTGACCTGACAAATACAGATGCGCGCCTGATGCGCCGATTATTCTTTGCCACTGCTGAATGGGTCGATGTAGACAAAGCAGGGCGTATTTTGGTTCCTGGATTTTTGAAGAAAGCTGCCGGTTTAAGCAATGAGGTAGTCCTGGTAGGGGCCGGAAAGTTTTTTGAAATCTGGTCAAAAGATCTTTGGGAAGAGCAAAGCACCAAGCTCCTGGATATTGAAACAAACGTGCAGCGGCTTCCACCGTTGAACTTTCCGGTTGGGAATAGCCTCGTTGAGTAACTCCAGATGAGTGAAGAGAACCCTCATCGCCCTGTACTTTACAATGAAGTTATAAAATTTTTAGAGCCAAGACGGGAAGGATATTTTGTCGATGGGACCCTGGGGGCTGGCGGGCACGCCAAGGGGATCTTGGAAGCTTCCAGCCCAGAGGACAGCTGCTGGGACTGGATGTTGACCCTCAGGCACTCGCGCTAGCCAGCAAGCGGTTATTTATTTTCGGAGAGCGTGTCATTATTCGCAAGGCATCGTATGTCATGCTTGCCGAGCAGCTGCGAGCAGTGGGTTGGTCAAAGGTCCAGGGTATTCTTTTTGATCTGGGAGCTTCGTCGATGCAGTTTGATACGGTTGGGCGAGGTTTTTCCTTTCGAGAAGACGCACCCCTGGATATGCGCTTTGATCCAGATAACCCGGTCAGGGCAGCAGATCTGGTGAATTCGCTCTCCGAGCAGGAGCTAGCAGATATTCTGTACCAGTACGGCGAAGAGCGGCGAGCTTATCAGGTGGCCAGGGCGATCGTGAGGTCTCGACCGGTATCCACGACCGGAGAGTTGGCGGGCATTGTGGCAAAGGCAACGGGCAGTGGAAAGTATGGGATGCACCCGGCTACGCGGACTTTCCAGGCCCTTAGGATCGCCGTAAACCAAGAGCTGGAGGCGCTCGAGAAAGCCCTTCCGCAGGCGGTTGAGGCGCTCGCTCCTGGCGGGCGGCTGGTTGTAATTTCCTTTCACTCCCTGGAGGACCGAATCGTAAAGCAGTTCATGCGCAAGGAGAGCCGGGATTGCCTTTGCCCACCACGCCAACCGGTGTGCACTTGCGGTCATAAGGCGTCCCTCCAAGTAATTACCCGCCACCCGATCGAGCCAGGGGAACAAGAGATCCAGGAAAATCCCCGAGCGCGCAGTGCCCGACTGAGGGTGGCAGAAAAACTAACCCCGTCTTAATTTAATGGCACAACACTTGCAAACTTTTCAGTCAGGAACCGGAGGCTCCTGTGAAAATTTTGTTATCAGCAGGATCACCGGCTAATCAACGCAATTCCGAAGAAATCTTTGAGGAAACGATGTCAATGCGAACATTGGAACAAGTCAAGCAATTTACACAAGCTTACTCACAGACACCCTGGCGAAAACAGCTCCAGGGAATTGTGGCGTTCCTGCTGGTGGTCGTGTCAACGGCAGTTGTAGCAGGGATTTATCTGGGCGTTACCTCCCAAGCTGCAACCTTGGGAAGGCAGATCCAGGATATGCAGATCAACATGGAGGGATCGATGCGCCTCGACCTGACTGTTGAGGAGGATGTCGACCTGGTCGAAATGGTGCCGATCGAGCAAATCCGGATTGAGATCGCAGATCTGCAAGGTCAGCTGGCGACCAATATGTCAGCGGCTGTGATGAATGAGAAAGCTGAAGGAATGGGCTTCATTCAATCTAACCAGGATGAAATGCTATATTTTAAAGTCCCCGGTTATCAGGGGCGGCCTCTGGCAAGATTGGCGCCTCCACCCGCACCGGTCACGGTCAGTTCGACGGCGCTGGCTCCAGCTTACCAAGAATCATTGATCGATTGGTTGGGGCACCAGGTGAATCTTGTTTCACGCAGCTGGCTGCCTGGTGAGTCCGAAGAGGTGAAGTAATGGCGATGAATACATCTGGGATGCGTACATCTGGCATAAATAAATCTAGCAAGCATGCCTCTGGGAAGCAAACATCGAATGCTCCCGAGATGCCTGCGAATACATCGGGCTCATCTGGTAATGAAAATGGATGGCGGTACCAGCTTTTGGCACTGCTGTTTTCTTTGGTGGCAGTTTTGATTGTTGCTCAGATCATCCGCATCCAACTTGGCTCAGAAGCAGATGAGTTCCGTAAGATTGGTAAGCTGTATGCGAAAGCTCTGCATGTATATTACCCGCGCCGGGGAGCAATCTACGACCGGTACGGGAATATGCTGGCTGGCAGCAAACAGGTCTACGAGGTAGCCGTTGATTTGAACCTGGTCCGTAATCCTGAGACGATTGCATTCTCTTTGAGCAAGGTATTGGCAAATCATATTGGATATGATTACCCGGGTTACTATGACTTTTTATACCGGGTTGCCAGCGGAGTGCAGGTCACAAACACGAACTATGTGGTTGTTGCAGACTATGTCTCTCAAGATGAGTTGCAGCAGCTTTCAGATTGGGCAAAGCGTTATGCGAATACGACTTACCGTACGAAGAAGGACGAGGTTGCTCCGAGCTTGAGGGGGTTGGTCTACCGGCCGCGTTTACAGCGTATTTATCCGGAGAATGATCTGGCCTCTCCGATCTTGGGATTTGTAAACTGGGGTGGCGTGGGAATTTACGGTGTGGAGGAAGAATTCAACGATCTCCTTAGTGGCGATCCTCAAACCTTTTGGGTAAGTGTTGATCCCTACCAGGCCGGACAGATGCCCAATGTCAAAGATGGGGTAGATTTAGTATTAACGATCGATCGTGAGCTGCAAGCCTCGGTCGAGCGCATCCTTGACCAGGCACTTGAGTCAAGCGGATCCGAAGCAGGTACGATTGTGGTGATGGACCCGGAAACCGGGGAAATCCTGGCAATGGCGTCGACTCCGCGTTTGAACTTGAATCAGTTCTGGAAATATGATGATATTCTGAACAGCTCTACCCCTTTGAATCGGGCTGTTAGCGTTGATTATGAACCTGGGTCGGTGTTCAAGATCTTAACTATGGCTGCCGCCTTGGACGCAGGAGCCGTGGATTTAGATACCGTCTTTGTGGATACCGGGCAGATCGAGATCGGTGGGATCTGGATTCACAACTGGAATTATGGTGCCTGGGGGCCGCAGACAATGTTGGGATGTATGCAGCACTCGTTGAATGTGTGTCTGACCCATGTCGCCATGGAATTGGGGACTGAGCGTTTTTACTCCTATATGAAGAATTTTGGCCTAGGGCACTTGACCGGGATCGATATGGCTGGCGAGGCACCGGGGCGCTTGAAACAACCTGGGGATAATGACTGGTTCGAATCGGACCTGGGTACAAATTCATTTGGACAGGGCGTCACTGTTACTCCGGTGCAGATGCTGATGGCCATTTCGGCTGTGGCGAATGACGGCAAGATGGTTTCACCCCACATTTTAGAATCGATGGTTGATAACGGTCGCCAATTCACACCCACGCGATCGATTGTGGGAACGCCAATTTCTGCCGATACTGCCCACACCTTAACCCAGTTGTTGTTTGAGTCGTTAAAAGATGAGTCATCGGTTGCGTTGGTAGAAGGCTACAGCGTAGCCGGGAAAACCGGCACGGCTGAAATTGCGACGCCTTCAGGTTATACCAGCAGCATGACGAATGCATCCTTTGCCGGGTGGGGACCGGTGGATGACCCGAAGCTGTTAGTGTATGTATGGTTGGAAAAACCTGCCTCTTCCCCCTGGGGGTCGGTGGTAGCAGCGCCAGTCTTTTCTGAGGTGTATAAAGAAGCGGCTCGCCTGACCAACCTGCCTCCGGATGATGTACAAGCAAGCTTGAACGGACAATGAGTATTTTAATGGGAATGATGTGTTTTGAGACTGCGGAACACCTTGACGATGGGTGCCTTTGGAGAGGGATATGCTGACCCTGGCTGATGTCTTTGAAGCGCTTTTGCAAACCACTGGAGCAGATGCTCCTCTGGCGGGTGGCAGCGCTTTGGAGGCAGCACCGCGTCTGGAACAAGTGATCACCGAGGCTTGCGTTGACTCCCGGCAAGCGATACCGGGGGCTTTGTTTGTCGCCTTAGCGGGTGAGCATGTGGATGGTCACGACTATGTTGAAGATGCCTTCAAGCGTGGCGCCGAGTATGCTTTGGTTGAAAAAGACTTGGGAGAACAGTTCCATATCCTTGACCTGAGGGCAGGGAAAACGTCAGCGGATTTTAACAAGGATACAGAAAGCCCACTCGTCTTGCGAGTAGACGACAGCCTGAAAGCGCTGCAGCAAATCTCTCGCTACTGGCGCAGAAAGCTAGATGTGCGCGTAGTTGGAATCACAGGCAGCGTAGGTAAGTCTACGACGAAGGAATTGATTGCTGAGGTGCTCAGCCAGCGTTACCGCACTTTGAAAAATGTGGGTAATCTAAATAATGAAATCGGACTGCCTCTGACGCTGTTAAGCCTGAGCGAAGGGCACGAGCGAGCCGTATTGGAGATGGGTTTCTTTGTGCCCGGGGAGATCACCTTTTTGTGCGATTTGGCGCTGCCGCAGATAGGAGTAATGACGAATATCGGCACAGTCCATGCGGAGCGCGCAGGCTCGATTGAAGAGATCGCCCGTGGAAAAGCAGAGCTGGTGCAATTTCTTCCAACCGATGGAACAGCGGTATTAAATTATGATGATCCTCTGGTCAAAGAAATGGCTGGTTCTACAAAGGCGCACATCCTATTTTACGGGTTAAGCCCAGAGGCTGATTTATGGGCTGATGATGTGGAGGGCTTAGGACTGGACGGTATCCGGTTCCGCCTACATTACCAGGGTGAGGTTCTACACTTGAGAGTGCCTTTGATCGGCCGGCACTCCGTTCAGACCGCGCTGCGAGCGACAGCCGTGGGGCTGGTCGAGGGGTTGAGCTGGGATGAGATTGTCAATGGCCTGCGGTCCGGTACAACGCAGCTACGCCTCATGGCTGTGCGCACAGAGAGTGGGGCGCTCCTTCTCGACGATACCTACAATGCTTCTCCTGATTCGATGCTTGCTGCACTCAATTTGCTGCATGAGCTGGATGGACACAAGATCGGCGTATTAGGAGATATGTTGGAATTGGGACGGTATGAGTGGCAAGGGCATGAAATGGTTGGTATCCGGACGGCTGAGGTGGTAAATCGGTTAATCACGATCGGAGAACGCGGTCGGATGATCGCTGCATCTGCCTGCCGGGCAGGCTTGTCTGCCCAGGTGATCACAGAATTAGAGACGAACCAGCAGGCTATCGATTTACTGAAGGAGATCTTGAAAGCTGGCGATGTGGCGTTGATTAAGGGTTCACGCGGTATGCATATGGAACAGATTGTCGCGGCTTTGGAGTACCGTCGCTAATGAGCCAATCTTTCGCACTGGCTTTGTCGGGTATCAGCTTTATGCTGACGGTGATTTGGGGGCCTCCCCTGATCCGCGTGCTGCGTTACCTGAAGTTCGGCGATACGATCCGTCTGGAGCTGCGGGACCGTTTCATGACCAAAATGGGCAAGCCGACCATGGGAGGTGTGCTGATCATCCTTCCAGTCCTTTTAGTGACGGGGCTGTTGAACGCGGTTTCGCTGTTAGGGTTATCGGTAACCGGGCGTTCAGTGCTGCTCCCCATAGGAACGATGGTGCTCTACGCTCTTTTGGGGGCGGTCGATGATTGGCAGAAGCTGCGCGGGAAAAAGGGTGAGGGGATGCGTCCACGGACCAAATTAATCCTGCAGGTTTTGTTAGCCGTGGTGATCTCGATCGGGCTGCGGTATGTGCTGGATGCACCAGAAATGATCATCCCGGTCACTGGTGCAGAGCTGACCTTGGGGTTCTGGTATATCCCTGTGGCTGCCTTCATTATCGTGAGCCTGATCAATGCAGTCAATTTCACAGACGGTATGGACGGCCTGGCAGGCTTGATCTGTGCGACTGCCTTTGCGGCTTATGGGGTTATCGCTTTGTTCCAGGGACAAGTCTTCTTGGGGCGCTTTTGCTTTACCCTGGTGGGAGCCCTTTTCGGCTTTTTGTGGTTTAACGTGCACCCGGCAGAGTTGATCATGGGAGATACTGGAGCTCTGGCATTGGGGGCCACATTAGCAGTCGTGGCGCTGATGACCGGGCAGTGGCTGCTCTTGCCGATTATCGCTATCATTCCTGTCAGCGAAGCAGTCAGTGATGTTCTACAAATCGGATACTTCAAGATTACGAAAGGAAAGCGGATTTTTAAGATGGCGCCTCTGCATTATCACTTTGAGCTTTCGGGGCTCAGTGAGACGCAAATTGTGCAGCGCTTTTGGTTGATTGGTTTGTTGGCAGCCATGATCGGTGTGGCGATGGCAGTTGGATAAAATATTGCGCAACCTGTTGAGTGACTAACGATGAGTACATTGGATCAGCAAGGTAATTCTTGGAAGAGAAAACGGGTGATTGTGATCGGCGCCGCCCGGCAGGGGACTGCGCTGGCGCGCTACCTGGCTGAACGAGGCGCGCAGGTGGTGATTACCGATATACGCCCGCCAATTCAATTGCAGACTGCCCAAGAAATGTTAGCCGATTTATCAATTGAATGGATTGTCGGCGGTCACCCATTGAGCGTCTTAGATCGAGCTGATTGTGTCTGCCCTTCGGGAGGCGTTTCGCTCAACCTGCCTTTGGTGCAAGAAGCCCTAAGGCGAGGTATACCTGTTTCAAATGACTCGCAGATTTTTTTGGAGTCAGCTCCCTGCCGCGTAATTGGGATCACAGGGTCGGCGGGGAAAACTACCACGACCACCCTGGTGGGGCGAATGGCGCAGCAAGCCAGCCAGCTGACGGCGGGAAAAGCTTATCCGACCAGAGCCTGGGTGGGTGGAAATATCGGCAACCCGCTGATCAATGCCTTGGGTGAGATGAAGCCCGATGATTTAGCCATCTTGGAGTTGTCGAGTTTCCAGCTTGAGATCATGTCCGCGTTCTCCACGGGTGGCGGCAGTCTTGAATATTACCCCGAATCACCTGGATCGGCATGTGACCATGGAAGCATATACTACAGCCAAGGCCCATATCCTGGATTTCCAGGGCGAAGAGGATCAGGTTATCCTGGGGAGGCAAGATCCTGGCGCATGGGAGCTGGCAAGCAGAGCCCATGGAAAGGTTTGGAGCTTTGGGCTGGATCGGCAGACGGATTATCCAGGGGCATTTATTGAACGGAACTGGGTGGTCTTGTGGAATGGGAAATCAGAAGAACGCGTTTTGCATGTATCTGAGGTGCACCTGCGCGGAGAACACAACCTGCTCAATGTACTGGCAGCTTGCACCATCTCGGCAGCGGCAGGGCTGCCCAAAGAGGCAATGCGAGCGGGGATCATGGGCTTTATGGGCGTGCCACACCGCCTGGAGTTTATCCGCACCTGGCGAGGCGCCCACTGGTTCAACGACTCGAAAGCCACTGCTCCCGAGGAAAGCATGGCAGCTATTCGTTCCTTTGATGGCCCGATTGTGCTGCTGGCGGGCGGGAGAGATAAAGATCTGCCCTGGGAAAATTTCGCGGACCTGGTAAGAAAGCGAGTGGATCATTTGGTACTGTTTGGTGAAGCGGCAGAGAAGATCAAAACGGCAGTAGGACCTCTCAAAGCCGGAGGCAGACCGTTTACCTTAAGGGTATGCAAACGGATGCAAGACGCCATTCGCGCCGCTGCTGAACAAGTGGAGATCGGTGACGTGGTTTTGCTGTCACCGGGTGGAACAAGTTTTGATGAATTCCGCGACTTCGAAGAGCGCGGGGAGGCTTATAGGAAATGGGTTCTCGAACTTTAATTGATTTTGCTGAGCGGTTCGGTATCAGTCTGCCGGAAGATAAGGGACGCAGGCAGGTTAATTTGGGCCTGGATGTGCCTTTGCTGCTCCTGGTCATTACACTGATTATATTTGGGTTGGTGATGGTTTATTCTGCAAGCTGGGATTTTGCTTACCGGGCAACCGGAGAGCCGACCTATATGTTCAAGCGGCAGTTAATGTGGTTGGCAGTTGGAATAACTGCTGCAGTATTTCTTGCTTTTTTTGATTACCGCTTATGGAAAAAGTTAGTGGTTGGTGCCATGTGTGTCACGATCATCTTGTTGATCGCTGTATTAGTCCTGGGTAATACTCGCCTCGGGGCTTCGCGCGGCCTGATCGGTGGCTCAATTCAACCATCTGAGCTGTCAAAACTGGTGTTGATCCTTTACCTGGCAGTGTGGCTGGATAACCGGAGAGACCAGTTGAGAACTGTATTATTCGGCCTCGTGCCGCTTGGCTTAATCTTGGGGATTATCGGTGCATTGATCTTATTCCAGCCTGACCTGAGCGCGGTCATGACGGTCTTCATCTTAGGGGGAATGATGTTCTTCTTGGCAGGCGGCGATCTGAAGCAGATCGTGATCATCATCGTACTCGGTCTTTTTATGATTTTTCTGGTTTATGCCCTGCCGATCTTTCCCACCGGACAGGAACGTATCAATGATTTTGTGAGAGGCTTCAAGGATCTTTTGCAATCCTCTGACCATGTCAAACGTTCCCTGGAGGCTTTTGCCAAGGGTGGTTGGTTTGGAGTTGGGATCGGGAAGTCGACGACCAAGATGACCGGTTTACCCTTTCCGCATACCGACAGCATCTTTGCGGTGTTGGGTGAGGAGACTGGGGTCACAGGCGCAGCTTTCTTGATCCTTTTGTATGTGGGTGTCGTGTGGCGTGGATTGGCTATTTCGAAAAAGGCTCCTGACCGGCTGGGAAAGCTGCTGGCTGGTGGGTTGGCGTTCTGGCTGGCCACAGAAGCGACGATCAACATGGCAGTGATGGTGGGCTTGATGCCTTTTGCAGGAAATGCGCTGCCTTTTATTAGCTCAGGTGGATCGAGCCTGTTGATGATGATGTGTGCGGTTGGGATCATCACCAATGTCGCCAAACAATCTGTGAAGAAAAAAGAAGTAGAGGAGAGATCATTCAGTGCGGTTGTTGATATGCGCGGGAGGGACAGGCGGCGGCGTGTATCCCGCCCTGTCCGTCCTACAAGCCCTACAAGCCGGAGATGAAGCGAAGGACCAGGTTGAGGAAGCGAAGCAGAAACATCGCTTCAATTCCGAGCCTGTATCCGGATCTTCACTATCGGTTTTATGGATCGGCGGTGAGAGAGGTATGGAAGTTGACTTGCTAAGACGAGAAGGTGTACCTTTTGAAGCGATCCCCGCGGCGGGTGTTCACGGCGTGGGGATACGCGCTTTACCAGGGAACCTGAAGAAACTGGCACTGGGCTTCCGTTCCTCGCGGCAGATCTTGAGCCAATTCCGCCCTGAAGTTCTGTTCTTCACGG
The DNA here is from genome assembly GCA_963754615.1 of uncultured Chloroflexia bacterium. Lineage (GTDB taxonomy): Bacteria > Chloroflexota > Anaerolineae > Anaerolineales > UBA4823 > CAVVUF01. The sequence continues at coordinate 62,169 of CAVWGW010000008.1, forward strand.
GTGGGTATGTAGGCGTTCCAATGGCACTGGCTGCTTCACTGCCGCTGAAAGGCTTGCCGCGCCCGCAGCGGCTGATCTACGTGCCGGATATCGAACCGGGGCTGGCACTGAAACTCTTGGTCAGGCTGGCAGACCGGATCGCAGTGAATGTGGCGGACACGCAGCACTACCTGCCTCGCAGGGCGAAAGTGACCATCACTGGCTACCCGGTGCGAGCTGGATTGATGAAGGTTGACCGCTCAGTAGCCTGCCGTTCTTTTGGGCTGGATCCCAACCTGCCGGTTTTCCTGGTTATGGGTGGCAGCAAAGGGGCGCGTTCGATTAACAAGAGCCTGCAAGCTTGCCTGCCTCAGCTTTTAGCAGAAATGCAGGTGATTCATCTGAGCGGGCAGCTCGATTGGCAGGATGTTGAGCAGAACCGCCAGGCTTTAATCCCAGAGCAATTGGAGCGGTACCGGGCATTCCCTTATCTGCATGATGAAATGGGGGCAGCTTATTCAGCGGCAGACCTGGCCCTGGCACGTGCAGGGGCTTCCAGCCTGGGAGAGCTGCCCATCTTTGGGCTGCCGGTAATCCTGGTGCCGTATCCGCATGCCTGGCGTTACCAGCGGGTGAACGCTGAATACCTGGTGAGCAGGGGAGCGGCGGTGATGTTGAATGATGCTGATTTGGAAGGCGGATTATCCCCGCTTGTGAGATCTTTGATTGCCAATTCTTCCCAGAGGTTAGGGATGGGTAAAGCCATGCAAAAATTGGCACACCCTGAGGCTGCCAGGTCAATAGCGAACATATTATCGGGCATGGGAGCAGAGGCGAGCTAGAGGAACTAATTATGGCAACATTGTCGTTTGTCTTCTTCTTTATGATCGGAATTTTTGCAATCATTGGCTCGCTCCGGGGATGGTCGAAGGAGATGATGGTTACTTTCAGCGTGATCCTGGCCATCTTTATTATTTATATTTTGGAAGGCATCATACCGGGGTTGATGAACAGCCTCACCCCGCAGGGCACGGCTGCTTATTTCTGGCTTCGAGCGGGAATCCTTTCGATCCTGGTATTTTTTGGATACCAAACCCCCAACTTCCCAAAGTTCGGCGGTCAGCGGTTTGCACGTGAGCGCCTGCAGGATGTTCTTTTGGGACTGTTCTTGGGAGCGTTGAATGGATTTCTGATCGTGGGGGCGCTGTGGTATTACATGAAAGAGGCTGGTTACCCATTCCCCGACCAGATCCGCGCCCCAGTGCCCGGTGACCCATTCACTGATAATGCTTTCCGGTTGTATCCCTGGCTGGCACCAGCCTGGTTAAAGGGAAATACGCTCTACATTGCAGTGGCATTGGCTTTCGTTTTTGTGATTGTGGTATTCCTTTAGGATGTGTATGGTTTCTGATGAATTCTCTGCGGTACATCTGATCGGCATCGGCGGCACAGGCCTGTCGGCGATCGCGCGCTTGTTGAAAGAGAGCGGCTGCACGGTTAGCGGCTCAGACCAGACGCTTTCAGTGCTGGCGCGCGGTCTTCAAGAGGCTGGCATCACGGTGTACGAGGGTCACCGTGCAGAGAATATTCGCGGCGCCAAGCTTGTTATCCGGTCTTCGGCAATCCGCGATGATAACGTCGAAGTCCAGGCGGCGCTTGCAGCTGGACTTCCAGTGCTGAAGCGTTCTGATTTCTTGGGCAAGCTAATGGAAGAGCGAGTTGGGATCGCCATCGCCGGCACGCACGGCAAGACCACGACTACAGCCATGACAGCCTGGATGCTGACTGCAATGAAACAGGATCCGTCGTACATTATCGGCGGTGTCTCGGTGAACCTGGGTAACAATGCTCATGCCGGAAATGGTCCGTTTTTCGTGATCGAAGCAGATGAATACGATCGCATGTTCCTGGGGCTGCATCCCAAGGCCGCGATTGTCACCAATATCGAACATGACCATCCTGATTGCTACCCTACGGCAGAGCAGTTCTACCAGGCTTTTCGTGATTTCGCACGCGGCTTGGCTCCCCGAGGTTGGCTGGCAGCCTGTGGAGATGACCAGGGGGCATCCAGGCTGGCTGAAGAGGTTCGCCTGGAAGGTTACCGGGTGCTGACCTTTGGATCTGGACCAACCCGGGCGGATTATATGGCGCAGAGCATGCAGCCGAACTCACACGGCGGATTCAGCTTCACAGCCGCCTACCAGGGGAACTCCTTAGGGAAAGTGGATTTGCGCGTGCCCGGATTGCACAATGTGAATAATGCCCTGGCAGTGCTGGTCATTGCCCATCAGATGGAGCTGCCCATGGCGCTCGCCAGGCAGGCTTTGAGTGAATTTGAGGGGACGGGCAGGCGGTTTGAGGTGCGCGGGGTCGTGGATGGGATTACCGTCATCGATGATTATGCCCACCACCCCACCGAAATTCGGGCCACCCTCTCAGCTGCACGCAGCCGTTATCCTCAAAAAAGGCTGTGGGCAATCTGGCAACCGCACACTTACTCTCGCACCCAGAACTCTCTTTGATGCCTTTGCAAGCGCTTTCGATGCTGCAGATGGGGTGGTCGTTACGGAAGTATATGCAGCGCGAGAAGCCTCGCAGGCAGGGACATTCTCTGCGAGGCAGGTTGTCGATGCCATGCCCCACAAGAAGGCTGTTTTTACCCCTCGTATCGAACAAGCGGTTAAATTTTTACTCGAAAATTTACGCCCAGAGGATGTCATGGTAGTGATGTCTGCGGGTGATGCAGACCAGATCAGTACACAGGTGCTGAAAGCTTTGACAGAAAGGAAAGGATTGCATGTCTAAACAAAAAACTCATCGTGAAAACCAAGAGAGGACATACGAGTTCGACATGGCTGGTTTAATGTCTTTACGACTGATCGCAGCCCCAGATCCTAAAGATGATCTTTCAGACGATGAATTGACGGCTTTTTGCCAGGATCCTCAACAATCGCCGGAGCTGATCCGGCATTTGATCGATTTTATCAAAACGATCTAAATGACTTACGCAACGATGACGCTCTCTCTACCAGTTTTTGACCTGAAAGCTGCCTTTGGCACACGGCTCAGGGAAAACGAACCCCTGAAGCGTTATACTTCCGCGCGGGTGGGTGGACCGGCGGATGTGCTTTTAGAGGCGCATACGACCGAAGAGCTGGCAGAAATGGCTTTCTTCTTATGGCAGAGGGGACTGCCGTTCGTCGTTTTAGGTGGAGGCTCGAATACCCTGGTGAGTGATGCGGGGGTGCGGGGAGTGGTGCTGCTCAACCAGGCACGCCAGATCCGTTTTGACGAAGAAGGCGATCCTCCGACTGTGTGGGCTGAAACTGGGGCGAACTTTGGATTGTTGGCAAGGCAAACTGCCACGCGAGGACTATCAGGCCTGGAGTGGGCAACAGGCATCCCGGGCACAGTGGGTGGTGCCATTGTTGGGAATGCCGGGGCGCACGGCAAAGACATGAGCAGCAACCTGATGGTGGCAGAAATCTTGCATCTTAATCCCCTGATGAGAAGCAGTGAAGACACCACCGCGCGGGCACACCACCTGGCCGGTGCTGGCAGCACTCCCGAATTTTTCAAGGAAACCTGGCCGGTCGAGCAGTTCGCCTACCAATACCGCGATAGTGTTCTTAAGCGAAAAACCCTTCAGGCGGTGGTATTGGTAGCGCTGCTGAAGCTCGATAAAAGCACCCCGCAAGCAGTCCAAGCAAAAATGGATGAGTATGCCGAGCTTCGCCGCCGCACACAACCCCCTGGCGCCAGCATGGGGTCGATGTTCAAGAACCCTCCAGGAGATTATGCAGGGAGGTTGATCGAAGCGGTAGGCTTGAAGGGCAAGCGCATGGGTGATGCCCAAATCAGTGCACAGCATGCGAATTTTTTCATCAACTGCGGGAAAGCCACTGCTGCTGATATTTTTGCCTTGATCCGCCTGGCGCATCGGAAAGTGGCTGATAAGACTGGTGTGAACCTGGAGTTAGAAATTGAGCTGGTTGGCGAATGGGACGAGTCGCTATGAAAATGGATCGTAAGATGCGTGTGGGCGTCATCTTCGGAGGGCGATCAGGAGAGCATGAAGTCTCCCTGATGTCGGCGTGTTCCGTGTTGAGTGCCTTCGCGGCCGAGAAGTATGAGGTGATTCAAATTGGCATTACCTATGCGGGCGAGTGGCTGGTCAGCCGTCCTGGCAATAGTTCGGATGTATTGAGTATCCTGGAAAGCGGCTCTACCTCTGAGCTGGCGTCAGGGGTGATCTTGCCCGATCCCTCGCTGCGGGGGCTTTACTGGCTCAAGCCTGGGGATGCTGGAGGGCTGCTGAAATGGTTAGGGGAGCTGGATGTGGTCTTTCCAGTGCTGCATGGCAGCTTCGGTGAAGATGGCACCCTGCAGGGGCTTCTGGAGATGGCTGGGGTTGCATATGTGGGAGCGGGTGTGTTGGGCTCCTCGGTGGGGATGGACAAAGCATTATTCAAAGATGTGATGGTTACCCACCAGATCCCGGTGCTTCCTTATACTGTGGTCCTGCGCAGCGAGATTGAAAAAACGCCTCAGGCAGTGATCACTCAAGTAGAAAAGCTGGGTGATTACCCCTTATTCGTCAAGCCGGTGAACCTGGGCTCTTCGGTAGGGATTAGCAAATGTCAAAACCGTTCAGACCTTTTGGAAGGGCTGATGGAAGCCTGTCGTTTCGACCGGCGGGTGCTGGTGGAGAAAGGCATAAACCCGCGCGAGATTGAAGTAAGCGTGCTCGGGAACGATGCTCCAGTGGCTTCTGTACCAGGTGAGGTGATCCCCAGCCGGGAATTTTATTCTTATGAAGCGAAATACCTGGATGGGAGCTCAGCATTGATCATCCCGGCACACCTGTCCAGTGAAATCACTGAAAAAGCCCGCAGCCTGGCCGTACGAGCTTACCGGGCGGTCGATTGTGCAGGAATGGCACGCGTCGATTTCTTGTTGGATCGAGATTCGGGTGAATTGTACCTGGGTGAGATCAATACCATTCCAGGTTTTACCAAGATTAGTATGTATCCAAAACTCTGGGAAGCCAGTGGTCTGGCTTATTCAGAGCTCGTGGACCGGTTAATTGAGCTGGCTTTGGAGAGAAAAGCAGACAATGACCGGACAGTACGAAAATATCGATAAAGGGATCAATCAAAATGGCAGGCATTACCCGTACCAGGCGCTCAGCGCCAGTGAATAGAACCGAAGCACCTCTCGAGCGGAGAAGGCGGCGATCAAGCAGCTCGGTTCTCAATAAACTGGTGGTAACTGGTGGCTTGGTTTCACGAAGCAACAGGAAAGATTCCACCAAGAAACCCAGGCGGCAAACTTATGCACCGCCCCCGGTGATGGCGCGCGGTGTCATTCAAGATATGGCTGTGCCAACCCGCAAGCATACCCAGCCTCGCCAGCGTTATGATGTGGCGCTGAATATCCCCGGAGCCGAAGTCAGGCTGCCATCCGTGCCGGCAATACGGTTTGGCTGGCGGGTTGCCTCAAGCCTGCTGGTGGTCCTGATGGCTTTGAGCCTGTATATGTTGTTGTTTACACCAGCTTTTCAGGTGGGTGTGCTGGAGGTGGAAGGTTTACAGCGCCTGACACTCGACGATATCAATGCCGCGCTTGACATTTCTGGCGAAGCAATCGTTAAAGTTGATCCAGAAAGCCTGCAAGCTGAGCTGCAAACGGCTTTCCCGGAGCTGTCTTCAGTCCAGGTGAATATAAATTTACCCGCCAGGGTCAAGGTAGAAGTAGTTGAGCGTGCTCCCATCATCTCCTGGGTAGAGAAAAGCAGCAATGGAAATACCGAGGAGAAGTGGATCGACCAAGAGGGAATTGCTTTCTCGCCCCGCGGTGAGGCGGGAAATTTGATCAGGGTAGAAGCTGACGGTACATCAGGTATGGATGGGCTGACTCAAGATATGACCGTGAATGCTTCCGATGGATCCAAACAAGCCCAAGCTGTTAAGACAATGCCCATGCTCTCAGCTGAGCTGATCGCTACCTTGCAGGCGATGGGCAAGAGCGTGCCAGAAGGCACACCGATTCTTTTCAGTGTAGAACATGGCTTCGGTTGGAATGATCCCAGTGGTTGGCAGGTGTATTTTGGGAAGAGCTTGGCAGAGATGAGTCAGAAGCTGGTAGTTTATCAAAAGCTTGTGGAGAACCTGAAATGATCAAGGGATCGAGCCAAGCATGATCAGCGTGGAATTTTTGCACGCACCTTTTTACCGGACGGAGCGGTGATTTTATGGATGCACCGATTATCGTAGGAATTGACATCGGCACGACAAAAGTCTGTACCCTGGTGGCCCGGGAGGAAAGGCCCGAGGAGATGCGCATTTTGGGCGTAGGAATTGAGCCATCGCATGGGCATCCGTAAAGGCACTGTGGTGGATATGGCAGCGGCTTCTCAATCGATTGCGCGTTCGGTTGAGAAGGCAGAACGCACCTCGGGTCTGGAGATTAATTCAGCGCTGGTGAGCCTGGCGGGATCGCATGTCTCGTCGGTCAACAGCAAAGGGGTGGTGGCGATCACCGGCAGGACGATCGATGTCGATGATGTCTCCCGGGCGGTTGAGTCGGCCAGGGCCATCGCCGTGCCGCATAACCGTGAAGTTGTGCATGTGATCCAGCGTGGTTTTACGATCGATGGTCAAGAAGGTATCCGCTCTCCATTGGGGATGCATGGCTACCGCCTGGAAGTGGAAACTCACATCATCACCGCTGCAGCAGCGACCATGGAAAACTTACGCCAGTGTGTGTCGGCTTCAGGTGTGGAGATTTCACAGTTTGTGCTCAATCCACTTGCTTCAGGGGAAGTTGTGTTGAACGAGACCGAGCGGAACATGGGAGCCGTGGTATGCGATATGGGCGGTGGCACGACGGATATTGCCATTTATATCGATGGTGATATCTGGCATACGAGCGTTTTAGCTGTTGGAGGCAATCATATCACCTCTGATATTGCCCACGGCTTGCGGCTGCCGGTCTCACAGGCAGAGGAGATCAAGCTGCAGCACGGGCATGCTCTAAAATCGGAAGTAAGCCCGGATGAATATTTTACGATCCATCCCTTTGGCGAGGAAAAGCCGGCGCAGATCAACCGCCAGGAGCTAACCACGATCATTGAAGCGCGTGTGGAAGAAATCTTCAGCCTGGTGCTGCAGGAGATCAAGCGCTCTGGGTATGATGGGCTGCTGCCGGCGGGCATGGTTCTGACAGGTGGATCAAGCGCTTTGCCAGGGATACGTTCGTTAGCTAGCAAGGTGTTGGGTGTGCCGGTGCGGATTGCCCAGCCCGAAAATTTAATCGGGATGACAGATAAACTTTTATCGCCAGCTTATTCAACCTCGGTGGGTTTGCTGCGTTGGGCAGTGCTTATGAACGATGTTACCTCTAGCAGACCGGTGCGCAAGCGCACTCAGGTTTCTTCGACCGCAAGAGAAGATCTTAGAGAAGCAGGGCAATGGGATTCAATTAAGGACTTTTTAAGGAGGCTGCTTCCATGATGAATGAGAGACATTGATTAGGTTTTCCTGGAGCAAAATGTCATTCTTAAACTGTAATTTATCAACATTAAAAATTAAACCTTTTGAGGAGGACTCAAAATGCCAAGTAATACCAATGCAAATAACCAAGTAGAATCCTTTGCCCACATCAAGGTCGTGGGTGTAGGCGGCGGCGGCTGCAATGCTGTCGACCGGATGATCAAAGAAGGCTTAACGGGTGTCGAGTTCATTGCCATCAATACCGACGCTCAGGCGCTGCAGCTTTCCAATGCGCCCATCCGGGTGCGGATCGGCGAGAAGCTGACACGCGGCCTGGGGTCGGGCGGCAATCCCGAGCAGGGTCGAAAGGCGGCAGAGGAATCGGCGAGGAACTGTATCAGGTGCTCAAGGGTGCGGATATGGTCTTTATCACCTCCGGTATGGGCGGTGGTACCGGCACTGGCGCCTGCCCGATTGTGGCTCAGGTTGCCAAGGAAAGCGGCGCCCTGACGATCGGCGTGGTCACGCGGCCTTTCACTTTCGAAGGCGTCGCGGCGCATCCAGTCTGCCGAATCTGGCATTGCCAAGCTTAAGGAGCAGGCCGATACCCTGATCGTCATTCCCAACGACCGGCTTGCTGCAAATTGTGGATAAGCGTCCAATCTGCAGGAAGCCTTCCGCATGGCAGATGATGTCCTGCGGCAGGGTGTGCAAGGGATTTCAGAGCTGATCACGGTGCCAGGTTTGATCAACCTGGACTTCGCCGATGTGCGCACGATCATGTCGGAAGGTGGTGCGGCGTTGATGGCCGTGGGCAGTGCAACAGGCGAGGATCGCGCCCGGATGGCTGCTGAGCAGGCGATCTCGAGCCAGCTCTTGGACATCACGATCGATGGTGCGAGAGGCATCTTGTTCAACGTCACCGGTGGTCCGGATATGACCCTGTTCGAGGTCAACCAGGCTGCCGCAATCATCAAAGAAACCGCTCATCCAGACGTCAACCTGATCTTCGGTGCGGTGATTGACCAGAACATGGGCGACGAGGTCCGCATCACGGTGATTGCTACCGGGTTCGAAAGAACTGGAATGCCGAGAAGGATCGAAGCGGTTGCACCGCGCACGGAAGTAAAGGCGCCGCGCCCAAACGAAGCGAGGGAGACACGTGACACCCGAGAGTATGTTTCGGTCTCCCAGGCAACTCCGACCTTCGAGCCTCGCAAGGTGAACACTGAAGACCTGGATGTTCCAACCTTTCTGCGCAACCGAATGAAGTGAACGCTCTGCGCAGGAAAGCGCTCGATCCATCATTGATAATTCCCTGGACTGCCGAAATCCTCCTCACGGTAGTCCAGGGCTGCCTGCTTTTCCCCATGCATGCCTTCGCGTGGGGAGAAGCAGGCTTTGTTGGAGGCTGTCTTAAATTTTTCAACAAATCGAATATTTTAAGATTTTCTACTCATAAAACTCTTGACGTTTGTTCTAATATTATGCTAAAATCCGATCATTGATACCCACCTGTGGGGGAACGGTGTGGCTTACCCCCCATATATGGGGGGTGATGTTATTATAATCATTAGGAGTAGAAATGCGCTGTCCGTATTGTAAAAATGAGAATTCTCGGGTCATCGACACAGCCCACGATACGCGTGGGGGTGTGCGGCGGCGGCGAGAATGCGAAGGTTGCGGACAGCGTTTTAGCACTTATGAAAGACCGATCTTGGCGACGCCATTGATCGTCAAGCAAGATGGAACCCGCGAGGAATTTGACCGCGAGAAGCTCATCCGAGGCATCCGCATATCCTGTGCCAAACGGCCGGTATCTGCTGCAGATATCGAGCGGTTGGTAGGAGAGATTGAGTTCGGCTTTGCAAACCATGGGACGCGCCGAGGTTTCGTCGCGGGTAGTGGGTGATATGGTTATTGCTGGTCTCAAAAATATGGACCAGATTGCATATATTCGTTACGCTATTGTTTATCTTGGATTAGATGATTTAAGGTCAATTCGACACGAGATTGACCGGCTGTTAGAAGTATAAATCCAGCAGTCCATCAGCTCATAGGTTTGATGGGTTCTATTACCGACCTAACAGGTCGAGGAGGTTATTTTAATGTTGCAGGAACCCCGAGTACAAACTGAAAAACATGGCTTGTTACCAACCCCAGCGATTCCAGAAGATGCTCCGGAAGTCAACCTGACAGAGAATGCCCGCCAGGTATTGGTGCGCCGGTATGTACGGCGCGGGCAGGATGGTAAACCTGTCGAGAGCGTTGAGGAGATGTTCTGGCGGGTGGCCTACCATATCGCGGCGGTAGAAGAGAAGTGGGGTGAAGATATCTTAGGCCGGGCAAAGGATTATTATGAGCTTCTGACGAGCAAGAAGTTTTTCCCCAACTCACCGACTTTTACAGGGGCGGGCACTCCTCTGGGGCAGCTGGCAGCTTGTTTTGTCTTACCTATCTCAGATGATATGGGACGTGATTCGGCGGGTATCTTCCAAACTCTGCGTGATGCGGCTTTAATCCAGCAGACGGGCGGCGGAAATGGCTTTTCCTTCTCGCGACTGCGCCCCAAAAACACCCTGGTACACTCCTCTGCTGGGCAAGCGACTGGACCGGTGGGATTCTTGCGGGTGTATGACAAGGCCTTTGGGGAGATTGCGCAGGGGGGCACGCGCAGAGGTGCCAACATGGCAGTGCTGCGCGTTGACCATCCAGATATTGAAGATTTCATCACCTGCAAGACGGACGAGAACGCGATCACCAATTTCAATATCTCGGTTGGTATCACCGATGCCTTCATGGAAGCTGTGGAAAAGGATGCAGATTGGGAGCTGCGTTTTCCGGATGTAAGATCGCCGGTTTACCGCCAGTTCCGCGGCACCCTGGAGCAGGCCGAGGCGGAGAACGTGCCGATCCTCATGCACCGTAAAGTGCGCGCCCGTGAACTGTTTGATAAGATTGTGACCCAGGCGCACCATAACGGCGAGCCGGGTGTGCTCTTCCTGGATGCGGCGAACCGCTCCAACCCGGTACCGCACTTATACAGCTTGGAAGCCACAAACCCCTGCGGCGAGCAGTGGTTAGGGCCTTATGAAAACTGCTGCCTGGGCTCGGTGAACCTGGCACAGCATTTCGATTCCGACCACAACGTGGATTGGGAGGGACTGCGAAAGAGCGTGGTGCTCTCAACGCTGTTCCTGGATGATGTGGTAGAGGCGAACGCCTATGTGCCGGCGGTGACCCAGCTCAAAGAAAGCGCCCACCGCGCCCGCCGGATTGGGCTGGGGATCATGGGCTTGAGCGACCTGATGTACCATGTGGGCATCCGCTATGGCTCTGAAGAGGGCCAGGAGTTTGCCTCGCAAGTGATGGAGTTCGTGCGCTACCACGCCATGTGCACCAGCGTTAAACTGGCGGAAGAGCGGGGGGCATTCCCGGCGATCAAGGGCAGCATCTATGATCCAGAAAATGTCTTGTGGGCACCTCCCGAGCCAATCTTACCTTACCGGCATGATTGGGGTAGGCCGAGGGTGGATTGGGATGAGGTGATGAGCGGTATCCAGAAGTATGGCATTCGCAATGCCGCCCAGACCACAGTGGCGCCAACCGGAACGATCGCAACCGTGGCGGGCTGCGAGGGTTACGGGTGTGAGCCGGTGTTTGCATTAGCTTACATTCGGCACGTCAACGATAATGGCAAAGATTTACAGCTGACCTATACCAGCCCGCTCTTTGAGGAAGCTTTGATCCAGGCTGGGGTTGAGGATGAAGACCGGGAAGTGATTGTTGGACAGGTGATGGAAGTCGGCTCCTGCCAGGAAATTGAAGATGTACCAGAATCTCTGAGGAATGTATTTGTGGTCTCACAAGATATCACTGCAGATGAGCATGTACGCATGCAGGCTGCCATGCAGGCTTTTGTGGATAACAGCTTGAGCAAGACGGTTAATTTCCCAGCGGATGCCGAAGTTGAGGATGTGGCGAAAGCCTACCAATTAGCCTGGAAGCTCGGCTGCAAGGGCATCACGGTGTATGTTACCGGCAGCCGCCAGGTGGTGGTATTGGAGACCAAGGAGACGGTGAAGAAGAAGGTTGAACCTGAAAGCGCAACCGAAGAGAGGTTGAAAGCGGAGATTGAGTTGAAGGCTGCCCCGAAGATTGAACAGCTAACCATGCTGGCTGAGGGAAAGAAACCGCGCCCCAAACGCTTACCTGGATATACATATAACATTGGTACCCCACTAGGAAAGGCTTTCATTACGATTAACGAGAACGGCGGGCGCCAACCCTTTGAAGTCTTCATCAATACGGCCAAGGCAGGCTCTGAAACCGCGGCGGTCTCTGAAGCCATTGGACGGTTGATCTCTTTCGTTTTACGCCTGGCCTCGCCGATCGTACCGCGCGAGCGGCTGCGCGAAGTGATTACGCAGCTCGAGGGGATTGGGGGAGGGCATTCCTTGGGCTTTGGTCCAAACCGGGTGCGCTCGCTGCCAGATGGAGTTGCCCAAGCGCTAACTGAATATCTGGAGGAAACCGAGTCGGCTATGCGCGAGGCAGAGGTGCCTCATAATGGAAATGGGCATATAAAATTACAGGAGACCTTGGAAATCTTCCCGGCTGCGCCCGACCTGCTCGAGCCGTATCCGCAGACCCGCATCGGCGACCTGTGCCCGGAATGCGGTGAGGCGGCGGTGGTGAATGAGGAGGGCTGCCGGAAGTGCTACGCTTGCGGGTTCAGCGAGTGTTAGCAGATCGATAACCAATAATTTGTTGTTTGAAGCAGCCGGGCTGGTGGAAATTCCAGCCCGGCGTTTTTTTTATTCGGCGAATCCCTGATCCCAATCGATTTTCCCCTGGGAAAGCGCTTCATGAAGTGTATCGGTAAAGCCGCGGCGTTTGAAATATAAGGCGGCGTAATTGCGCTGTGAGCGAAGACCGTTAAACAGGTAATGGCGGAGGTGCTGCACCCCTTCGGCTGTGTTCACGTGGCTGAGGGCAAAATCGACGAGTTTGTAGGTAGCCAGGTCGTTTTGGGTAACCAGGGCGTGCATGAGCAGATCGATGTCTTCGGGCTTTCCCGAAATGCCGAGGGCGATGAAGTGGTTAAGGCGGGTGGAGGTCATGGGGATCTACCTATCTGAATAGCTCACGAATTGTACAAAGGAACGCGGTTGGACGCGAAGAAAAAAGGCACATGGAAAATATGGAAAGAAGGAAAAGGTTGTGATGGTTTCTCGTTTGTAGTTAACATGTGTTATTAATAACATATGTTAACTGATGTGTCAAGGTGATTGGTGAAACTGCCATCGGGTTAGAGGAGCGGATTGAGCGGGGGGAGGATTTTGATTTGACGGGAGGCTCTCCCTGCGTTAAGATTGATTTCACGGCCCATATGTTTAATTCTTTTCCAACCTTTCAGAGAGACCACTTACAAAACCTTGCTCGCCAGGCAGCTGGACGACCCAGGCTTGAGATCGATGATTTTAGTATTGATCGGCTGGCAGGTGGCACTGGGGAAGGCTCGCAGGGGATTTTCCGAGTGTCTGGCAGCGGAAACGATCGAGGCGAAATGGTTGAGTGGTCGCTAATCTTGAAAATCCTGGTCCCACCGGGAGACCTATCAGCCAGGGCGGTGCATTTTCCAGACGGTTTTGCCTATTGGAAACGCGAGGCGGAGGCGTTGGCTTCGGGCCTGTTGGAGCATCTGACTCCGGGTTTGAGCGCGCCGATCTGTTATGCAGTGTCTGATCAACCGGATGGGTCGGTCTGGTTGTGGATGGAAAATGTAAAGAACGTCCAGGAAGCCTGGACCTTGACTCATTATGTAGAGACGGCGCGCCTGCTGGGGAGATGGCAGGGGCAGTACCTGGTGGGAAAACCTTTACCCCAAGGAGGCTGGCTGACGCCGAGCGGCTGGAACCGGGATTTCGTGGAGGAGAATGCGCTGACGATGGAGCTCTTGAAACGCTCGCAAGAGAAGCCCTGGGTGCGCTATGCTTATCCAGAGGATAAATTGCGTGAGATTCTGTGGGCCTGGGACGAGCGGGAGGTTTTCTACCAGGCGTTGGAAAACCTACCACAGGTTTTCTGCCACCGGGATGTGTTTGGGCGTAATTTGATGGACCGGCAGGGGGAGACGGTCTTGATCGATTGGGCGTATGCGGGGATCGGGGCGGTGGGTGAAGAATTGACCCCGCTGGTGCAGGCTACGTATTTGTGGCATGAAGTGGAAGAGGGAACATTCAAGGAGCTGGAAGATGGCATATTTTCCGGTTATCTGGAAGGTCTGCGCGAGGTGGGATGGAGGGGGGATGCAGCACTGGTGCGCCTGGGTTATGCGGCCTCTTCAGCGCTGCGATATACCATTGGCACAATCCGCTTTGGCTTTCTTTCTTTGTTGGATGAGAACACCAGCCCAGATTCGCCCGATGCGTTGACCCAAGAGTCCAGGAAGTCAATCGATTTCTGGACGGAGACAATGCGGCGGTATATTTTCCCGCTGGCACGCGAGGCATATCAGCTGGCGAAGGAAATCATTGGAGATATGTGAAGTCAACAACAGCTGCATTGGTCTACGATGGCGTTGGGTACAACGCATACATCGCTTCTTCGGCGGCACGACCTGCCGTTTCAGTATGAATGGTTTTGAAACGAGGCGCACCATCGCAGGGGGCTTGACCGGGTTGAAAATGTGGCTAGAATTAATGCCTATGTCACATATACAAATGATCACTTTGAATGATTCTGTATCAGTCTGGAGACGGCAGGCGGAAAAGGTTTAAACCTGGCCCGGTTAATGTGGGCTGGCTTCCCGGTACCCGAGGGCTATCTAATTCCAGTGGCCGCTTACCAGCAGTTTGTGGAAACAAACGGGCTTCCTGCGAAGATAGCCCATGAGCTGACAGGTGCAGCCTTTGACGATCCAGCTTCTTTGGAAATTTTATCAACTACCATCCGGGGCTGGTTTTCGGAGGGGAACCTCCCCGCCGAACAGGCAGATGCGGTGCTGACTGCTTACCATGCATTGGGAGACGGAGCCGTGGCAGTGCGCTCCTCGGCAACAGCGGAGGATTTGCCAGAGGCTTCGTTTGCTGGACAGCAGGATACCTTCTTGAATGTGACCGGAGAGGAGGCTCTGTTAAAGGCGGTGGTGAGGTGTTGGAGCAGCTTGTGGACGGCGCGGGCGATCGGTTACCGCCACCGCAACGGCATAGACCAGGCAGGCTTGGGGCTGGCGGTGATCGTGCAGGCGATGGTGCCCAGCCAGGCTTCGGGGGTGGCTTTCACTGCCAATCCGCTCAGCGGGCGGCGTACGGAGATGGTCATCGATGCCACATTGGGGCTGGGAGAAGCGCTGGTCTCGGGGAAGGTGGAGCCCGATCACTATGTGGTGGACATGCGCTCGCGGCAGATCACCCACAAGCAGCTTGGATCGAAAGCGGTGGTGATCGAGGGTCGCGCTGGTGGTGGGACGGTGGAGCGGGCAGGTGAAGCAGGGCAGGTGCAGGCACTTTTGGATGAGCAGATATCAGAGCTGGTAGATTTGTGCCAGCGCGTGGCGGAGGAATACGGCACCCCTCAGGATATCGAGTGGGCCTGGGCGGGAGGCCGGCTGTCCCTGCTGCAGGCGCGTTCCATCACCACCCTGTTTCCTACTCCTGTTGGTGTACCCTATTACCCTCTGCGGGTGATGTTTTCCTTCGCAGCGGTCCAGGAAATCGTAGACCCACTCATCCCCTTGGGGCAGGATGGGATACGACTGGCATTGAACGGTTTACAGGCTTATTTTGGTTATAAAACCGACTATCGCGACTCTGGCTTACTCCAGGTTGCCGGGGAAAGATTGTGGTTGGGATTCACCTCACTGGTCAAGAACAGCCTGGGGCGGAAGCTGATCGTTGGGATTATGAGCTTTGTTGAGCCAACCATCGGCTACCATCTGAAGCCGGTGATGGAAGAGCCTGATTTGCAGGCTCAAGGGGGTGTTTCTTTGCGTACACGGTTTCGCATTATACGCGCTGTCCTGCCTATTGCGAGCCGTGTACTCCTGGCGATCGCATTTCCAAATGCTCGCCGGCAGCGCGGCATCCAGATTGCCAATCGAGCTTTGGCAGAAGCGCAAAAAGAGGCCCAAGTTACGGGCAACGATCCCTACACCCGGCTGGGTGAACGGGTGAAGTTCTTAAGACGAACAACCTATTATTTCCCACGCTATTTACCCACGTATTTTGTGGCGCCCCTGGCAGCGGGAATGGCTTCTTTAAACCTGGTCAACCAGCTCCTCAAGCGCTTCTTGGGTACGACAGCCGGCGATCTGGCTGGGATGCAGCAGGTGATGCTGGATTTGACACGCGGCGTGCCGTATAACGTAACGACGGAGATGGACCTGTTCTTGTGGGAGACGGCGCAGAAAATCCGCAGCGATCCAGCTTCAAGCCAATTCTTCCTCGAGAAAGATCCCGATGAAGTTGCCCGTGCTTACCGAGAGGATGCTTTACCTGCCGCCGCGCAGGAGGCCATGGAAACGTTTATGGAGCGGTATGGAATGCGCGGGGTGGGAGAGATCGACCTGGGCAGGAGGCGCTGGCGGGAAGAACCGCTGCAGATTGTGAAGGTATTGATCAGCTATTTGAATATTACCGATGAGCGCAAAGCCCCGGCCTCGATCTTTCGGAGGAACGCAGAAGAGGCTGAAAAAGGCATCGATGCAATGGAAGCGCGCATTGCGGTAACACGCGGGGGCTGGCTGAAAAAGCGGTTGTACCGTTTCGCCACGCGCCGGGCACGTGGTTTAGTGGGCTTGCGCGAGAGTCCAAAATTTTTCATCATCCGGGTTATGGGGATCATGCGGAAGACTTTACAGGAAAGTGGGATTGAGCTGGCAGAGATAGGGATTCTGGATGACCCTGAGGATATCTTTTTCTTGAATGTAGAGGAGTTGGAGTTGCTCTCAAGGCATGAAAATATTGACTGGAAGTCACGCGTGGTACAGCACCGCAGAAATAACGCACGCGAGAAACTCCGCAAGCAGATCCCTTCGATATTGATGAGCGATGGGAGAGCCTTCTATGGCGCGCCGGGGGTCGCTGCGGCTGGAGGAGAGGGCATCCTCAGCGGCAGCGGGGTGTCGCCGGGGATCGTGGAAGGAAAAGTGCGGGTGGTGTTCTCGCCGCATGAAACGGCGCTGCAGCCGGGCGAGATCCTGGTCTGCCCGGGCACGGACCCAGCCTGGACGCCGCTCTTCCTGGCTGCGGGGGGATTGGTGATGGAAGTGGGTGGGATGATGACGCATGGGGCGGTGGTAGCCCGCGAATACGGCATCCCGGCGGTGGTGGGTGTGATGCAGGCGACCAGTTGCTTGAAAAGCGGGCAGCGCGTGCGTGTGGATGGGGGAAGCGGGACCGTGCAGATATTGGAAGAAGAATTCTTGAGTGAAAAGGGGAGTGGGTAAGGGGTTCTCGGCTATAATGGTTTCATAACCTTCAAGGAGGTCCTCATGCAATACGTACAATTTAATGATATCAAGGTCAGCCGCTTCATCTTAGGCAGCAACCCCTTCAGCGGGTTTTCGCACCAAAGCACCGAAATGGATTGGGCCATGCGGCATTATTTCACTACTGCCCGGATCAAGGAAACGCTGCGCGAAGCTGAGACATTGGGAGTCAATGCCTTTATCGCCCGTTCAGATTTTCACGTGATGCGATTGTGGATGGAATACCGCGACGGGGGTGGAAAGCTGCAGTGGTTTGCACAGACCTGCCCGGAGGTAGGCGATCACGCCACCTGCATCCAACGTGCTTCCGGCTATGGGGCAACCGCCTGCCACCTGCACGGTGGTGTGATGGATTATGTATTTGCGCAGGGGAAACTGGATGGCGTCCAGCCAGCGCTCGACCTGATCCGTGAGAAGGGCATGCTGGCGGGTATCGCTGCTCACAATCACCGGGTCATCGAATGGGCAGCGGAGCACCTGGACCTGGATTATTACCTTTGCTGCTATTACAACCCGACGCCGCGCGATACCCATGCTGCGCATGACCCCAACCTGGCTGAGCAATATTTGGAGGAAGATCGCAAGGCGATGACGGACCTGATTCAGAAGCTGACAAAGCCGGTGGTGCACTATAAGATCATGGCGGCGGGACGAAACACACCCAAAGAGGCGTTTGCCTTTGCGGCTTCCAAGATGCGGGCGAACGATGCAGTGTGCGTGGGCATCTACCAGGAAAAGCAAACTGACATCTTGAAGGAAGATGTGCGCTTGCTGGAAGAGAGCCTGGAAGCGGCTGTAAAGGAAACAGTATAAGGATGGAGCTCTTCTTTGAGGTGCATTGTGATCTTCCCCGCGAGGGACCGGGGGATAATGCTTCAACTCGCAAGGCGTACTCCTTGTTGGAAAATTTGCCGCCCAAGCCGTGCATCCTTGATATTGGCTGCGGGCCGGGCATGCAGACGGTCGAGCTGGCAAAAATTTCAAGGGGCGCGCTCGTGGCAGTCGATACGCACCTGCCGTTTCTGGAGGCACTGCGGCGCAGTGCGGCTGCCGAAGGCGTAGCGGAACACATCAACATCCAACAAGGCTCTATGTTCGATCTGCAGTTCCCTGAGCAGAGCTTCGACCTGCTGTGGTGCGAGGGAGCGATTTTTATCATCGGCTTCGGTGAGGGGCTGCGTACCTGGCGACGACTGCTGAAAGAGGATGGATACATTGCCGTAACTGAGCTTTCGTGGATCAAAGCCAATCCGCCAGATGAGATAATCGCTTACTGGAAAGAGAACTATCCCGGGATACGGACAATCGAAGAGAATCTACAAACCGCGCTGGATGCAGGATATACCGAAATAAGCCATTTTATCCTGCCGGATTCGAGCTGGTGGGATCACTATTATCACCCGATTGAAAAGAGGCTTGCCATGCTGCGCGAGAAATACAAGATGGATTCAGCGGCGCAGAGAGACCTGGATGGACACCAGGAAGAGATCGATATGTTTCGGAAGCATTCGGAATGGTATGGATATGTGTTTTATGTAATGAAGAAAAAATAAATCTTCTTGCACCTGGGGTAAATTGAAGTGATGGTTCCGTTCATCAGAGCGAATTGTGCTATACATAGGAGAAAAATATGCCCAAACGGTTAATTGTTGTAGCTGGGAATATCGGTGCAGGCAAGACTTCGCTGGCGGAGCGGATTGGCTCACGCTTGGGCTGGAAATCGGCTTTTGAGTCCGTCTCTGACAACCCCTACCTGTCTGATTTCTACTCGGATATGAGAAGCTGGTCTTTTCACCTGCAGATCTTTTTCTTGGGGCACCGCGCCAGCCAGTACCTGGAAATTGCCAACGACCCGCAGTCTGTGATCTTGGATCGCAGCATTTACGAAGATGCTTATATCTTCGCCCGCGCTCTGTATTCCATGAATAACTTGACCGAGCGCGATTACCTGGCCTACCGGCGTGTCTTCAGTCTGGTGGTAGACCACCTGCCGCCTCCCGACTTGTTGATTTACTTGAGAGCGCCCGTTTCAGTCTTAATGAAACGCATCCAAAGCCGGGGAAGGTCAATCGAGACGGGTATCACCGCCGAGTACCTGGGACTGTTGGAATCCTACTATGATGATTGGATGGGATCCTTCGACCTGTGCCCGGTGCTGACCATCCGCACCGACGATTTGGATTTTGTCCACAAAC
This sequence comes from uncultured Chloroflexia bacterium, assembly GCA_963754615.1. GTDB lineage: Bacteria > Chloroflexota > Anaerolineae > Anaerolineales > UBA4823 > CAVVUF01. The sequence goes on from CAVWGW010000008.1 coordinate 81,329, forward strand.
CCAATCACCTGGATATCGTTGTCCAACGCATCCAGGACCGGCTGTCAGGCAAAGAGGACCTGGTTTTCACAAACTCGGTCTGAACCACCAAGACTCCAAGGACACCAAGAAAACCTTAAGGAAAATTTTTGTTTCTCTTAGTGTAATAGAATGATTAGTGGGTCTAAAGGATTGCCTTGATGATGGTATCCAGGATCAGACCGAGCAAGAACCAGGCACCGAACTCCCGGTTGTGGACAAAGGCGCTGGCTACAAAGTAGTTCGGCCAGACATCCGGGTAGCCGTCTGGTTTCTCGTCGGGCTTAGGTTGGCGGAACATCGGCAGGATCTTACGGAAAGAGCGCAGTGCCAGAAAGACAATCAGCAAGACCGGCATGAAGTAACCGATGATGATCAGGTACACAACCGAGATATACTGCAGCACCAACATCCCAACCACAGTGTAGCGTGAGGCTTTTTCGCCCAGCAATACCGGCAGGGTGTGAATACGCTTGGCCTTATCCATATCCAATTTATCAATGTGCTTGCCGAAGATGACCCCTGTCACGCCCAATGCGTAAGGCAGGCTGGCGATGACCACGTTCCAGCTCCAAGCGCCAGTGATCACGTAATACCCTCCGCCGATCATCAGGGGTCCCCAAACGATGAGCACGGCGATCTCCCCCAAGGCGATGTACTTGAGCGGCCAGGTGTAGAACAAGACGAAGAATACTCCCAGACCGAGCAAGAGCAGCGTATAACCGTCGCGCAGCCAGACCAGCGCTCCGCCGCAGACCAGGGCGATCAACCCCGTTACCGCTGCGTAAGTGAGGAGCTGGCGCTTGTTCCAAAGACCATGCACCAGAGGCTGGGGACCATATTGGCTGCGGTAGTAATTATCCTTGTCAACGCCTCGCACATAATCGGTGTAATCGTTGAGCAGATTGTTTGTGGCATGGGCGAAGATCAGCCCAAGGGTGACCAGGAACCAGTACCCAAAATTAAACTTACCTGCCTGGGCAGCCAGGATGCCGGCGATGGCGCCGGATAAAAAGGTCATCACCAGCACCGCGGCGCGGGTGGCGATCAGCCACTTGGAGATGACATCTAATTTCTGCCATTCTTCCTTGCTGACATGTGGGATGATCTGCAATGCTTTCTTCCACATCGAAAAGTTCATAGTTTGTTGATTCTCCTCATTAAGTTAATCAATTTAACCAATAAAATAACCCCGATAGGCCAGGTTGGTCACGAAAAAAAGCGAAAGCTCAGGATGTTTCTAGAACTTTCTGTAAGATCCTGCAGACCTGGTCGACCTGGGCTTCGCTCATCACCCCTGAAAAGGGCAGCGCTAACCCTCGCTGGCCAAGATCTTCGGTAACCGGGAAGTCACCAGGCTGGTAGCCAAAGCGTCCAACCATATAAGGCTGCAGGTGGATGGGCAAAAAGTAAGGTCGGGCCGGGATGCCGGCTAGCCCGAGGCAGGAGGCGATTTTGTCCCGGTCGAGGGCAGGGTCGAAGCGCACCACGTACACAAACCAGCTCGGGCGGGTTGTGTTTGGATCCAACTGCGGTGCTTCGACGCCAGGAATCTCGGGTAAACGCTCGTTATACCAGGCTGCAACCTGCTCCCGCCGGTCTAGCAGCTCTGGCAGTCGCCCCATCTGCACCCGGCCCAGGGCAGCACTCAGCTCATCCAGGCGGTAGTTGTACCCCAGGTGGGTGTGCTGGAGCCAGGTATCGCCAGGGTTGCGGCCCTGGTTGCGCAAAGCGCGCATCAAAGAGGCGGCTTGTTCGTCATCCGTCACGACCATCCCCCCCTCACCGGTGGTGATTTGCTTGTTCGGGTAAAAGGCGAAGACGCCGTAATCTCCCAGGGTGCCTGCCAACCGGTCTTTGTATCTTGCGCCCAGGGCTTCGCAGGAGTCTTCAATCACTTTCAGGCCCAGGGCACGGGCAGTTTCCAGGAGCGGGTCCATATCCGCAGGCTGTCCGAACACATCCACTGGCAGGATGGCTTTCAAGCAGGCATTCTCGCCCGCGCCTTTCCGGGGCAGCCACCGCCGGGCGGTTTGACCGCCCTGGCTCAAGTCCATGGCTGCCTGGCGAACCAGGTCGGGAGCGATGTTCCCGGTGAGTGGGTCGACATCGACAAAGATAGGCACAGCTCGCTCGAAGAGCAGCACATTCGAAGAGGCAACGAAAGAAAAGGGGGTGGTGATGACCAGGTCGCCATCCGTGATCCCGCTGGCGCGCACGCACAGGTGCAGTCCGGCGGTACCTGAATTGACCCCGATGGCATGCCGGCTGCCGGTGTAGCTGCTGAAGGCGGCTTCGAAAGCCTGGATCTCCTCACCCATGCTCAAGGTTGGGGTCCTCATCACAGCAGTAATCGCCTGGCGCTCGGCCTCCGTCAGGTCGGGAGAAGACATGGGTATCTCTAAAGGGGTTTGCATAATAGAATTACCTTCGTTGAGTTATTGCGGCCAAATTGTGCCGGCGCGCACCACGCCGCCATCCGGTACGTCCGATTTAATCGTTGCGCCGTTGCCAATGCGGGCATTTTTACCAATCTGTGTGCGCAGGTTAACCGTAGCAGACATACCGACCAGGGCGGCCGAACCGACTTGAACCTCTCCTGCCAGGATGGCACCCGGGGATAGGTTGGCATAGTCACCTATCTGGCAATCGTGCGAAACAATAGCGCCGGTGTTGATGATGGCGCCGTAACCGATGCGCGCTTCGCTGCCCACGTAAGCCAGCGGGAAGACCTGAACGCCAGCAGAAAGGACGGCACTGGGTTCGACCACGGTAGAGGGATGCACCACCGCAGGACAGGTAAAGCCAGCCTGTGCCAGCCGCTCGAAGACTTTGATGCGCACGGATATAATGCCGATGCCTCCTACGGCATTGACCGCCAGGCGCACCCCCTGCACGTAGAGCGCCGGAAGCACCTGTGCGTTACCCAAAACAGGCACTCCCATAATTTCAGACTGATGCTCGGGAGCGATGCCATCATCGATGATGCCCACAATGCGGTAAATCCGCAGGGCTCTCAGCAGGTCGATCAAGGATTTGCCATGCCCGCCACCGCCGTAGACGAGGATGGCAGAAGGATCGACGGCAGCCTGGGGAAATTCCAGGCTCGGCAGAACCGTTTCCTTGGACGTCTGCGATTTTTCGATGGCCGTTTGTACCAGCTTCTCTGTGATGAAAGTGTCGAGCGGTAGGAGGTTGAGATCAAGACCATGCTCTTGAGCCAGGATGAGCGCCTTTTGCGAGATGCGCAGCCCAGCCGGAACGACACCTGAGGCTTTCACCTGCTCTGCGGATGGAGTGGGCGGGAGGGAGATGGGTGGCTTCCAATCTGGGCTTGCTGAAAGATAACAAAAGACCTCACCCGCTTGGGCTGTATCTCCTGGGTTGAGGCGCAAACCGGCTACAAAACCTGCAGTTTCAGCAACCAGGTCAGCGGCGGATTTGGTTGTCTCGAGGGTGCACAAAACATCCCCTTTGGAAACAGCCTGCCCTTCCTTCACCAGCACAGCCGCTACCTGCGCCTCAGGCTCATTGGGATTGATCAAAGGAATCAGAACAGGGGTCGGTTCAGATATGGGCATGTCAGACATAGGCCTGATTATAAACAATTCAGCCGGGCTGCTGCTGCAATGATATTGGCAACCCCGGGAAGCACCTGGTTTTCCAGGGGACCGGAGGCTGGCACCGGCACCTCCTGTGCAGCGATCCGCCCGCCTGCCTTGAGAACCGGTCCGAGCGTTTCGGAGGTTCGCGCCAGGATCTCTGCCCCCCAACCCAAAGTGAGCGTACCTTCTTCAACTACCAGCAATCGCTCGGTGCGTTTGAGCGAATCCAAGACTGGCTGAATGGAACAGGGAGCCAGGAGCGTGGGGATGACCAGCTCGCAGAAGATCTCCTGCTCGTACGCAAGCTGGTAGATGGCCTGGCGCGCCAACTCTGCCATGTAACCGTAGGCCAAGACGGTCAGGCTCGGAGGGGGCGCCGCCTTCAGTGAGAGGGTAAAGGAAGGTGAAATGGGAATGCCATCTACTTCGGGAAGGAAATTTAATTCAAATTCAATCAAGCTGGATTCATCCTGGACGGGCTGGAGGTAGAGGAGCTTGTTTTCGATGAATAAAACCGGGTCTTCTGTGGTCAAGATTGCCCGGTAGAGCAGGTCGCCTGGGCTGCCGGATGGCAAGGACTGTGAAGTGGTGGAGGATCCTGAGGAGCATAATGCGCAAGGCGCCAGTACCTGTAAGCCCGGCACACCGAGGAAATATTTTTCCAGCGTCTGGCTGTGCGTGGGACCGTAGCCGCGCCGCCCGCCCATAGGGGTACGGATGAGCATGGGCACACGGACCTGGTTGTTGTACATCCAGCGGAACTTGGCAGCGTGATTGATAATCTGGTCGGTAGCCAGGGTAAGAAAATCTCCAAACATAATCTCGACCACCGGGCGCAGGCCGCGCAGAGCCATCCCAGCGGCCATGCCCACCAGGCCGGCTTCGGAGATTGGAGAGGTTAAGATACGTTCGGGATAAGCGGTCGAAAGCCCACGCGTCACTTTAAATGCGCCGCCATACGGATCGAGCAAGTCTTCACCGAGCAAGTACACGCGCTCATCGGCAGTGAAAGCCTGGTGTAAGCCGGCATTCAGGGAATCCAAAACAGTTGTCATGCGTTCTCCTGCAGGTCGAGAACTGGGAAGGGGTCCTGGAGTGCCTGCTGGAAGGCGGCATCGATCTGTTGGTTGACAGACTGCTCAATTTCTGTGCGTTCGAAAGGGTTTAACCGACTGCCATGGATGGCAAGAGGGTCACGCTCGGCCCGCAGGCGGGCAAGGAGCTCGGGAAGACGCGTGTCGTCGCCTTTGGAATGAGGCCCGAAGCGCTCAGTGTTCAAGATCAAAGCCTGCGGAGCGCTTTTCTGGCGCACTCCCGTGAGGATCGCCTGGGCGGCTGCGCTGATCTGTAGGACATCGCTGGTATCCAGCTCGATCACGGGTAGTCCAAAGGCTGAAAAACGCCCGGCCAGGCTGCCCGCAGCGGCCTGTTCGATGGGGGTGGTTTGAGCGATGCGGTTGTTTTCGACCACGTATAGAATGGGAGCTTTCCAAAGAGCAGCCATATTCAATGATTCGTAAACGACGCCTTCGCCCAGTGTGCCATCTCCCAGGAAAGCCACCCCAAGTGTCGAGCTGCCTTTGAGCTTTTCAGCCAGCGCCATCCCGGTAGCCACTGGCACGATGCCGCCCTGCACACCGTTGGAGTAGAAATTGCGCCAATGCAGGTGCTGAGAACCGCCGCGCCCGCCGCACACCCCTGTGACTTTGCCCATCAGCTCGGCAAACAGCGCCCGCGGGTCTCCACCATAGGCCAAGAAATGCCCATGGCAGCGGTGGTTGCTGAAGACGATGTCGTCCTCCTTCAGGTGGCTCAGAACTCCGACCGCATCTGCCTCTTGACCCAGGTAGGTGTGGGTTGTACCGAAAAAGACCCCCTTAGGGAAATTCTCCAGCACCGTTTCTTCAAAGCAGCGGATGCGATAGAGGGAGCGGTAAAGGCCTTCAATATGTTCTTTATTCTCCGCAGAGGCGTGGAGATCGCTGAGGATTTCTTGTGTTGAGGTCATTTTGAGTGATCCAGATCGGTATGAACAGGATTCTCTGGTGAAAGATTACCCATAAATTCTTCCGCTGTGGCGTGTCCCGGCTGGCTGATGCCTTCACGTTTGAGTGCTTTCCATGGGGTAAGGGCCAGGATGCGCACGTCCAGCCAGAGCGACCAGTTATCTACGTACCAGATATCCAGGGCAAATTTATCCTCCCAGGAGATTGCATTCCGGCCGTTGATCTGCGCCCAACCCGTGATGCCGGGCAGGACATATTGGCGGCGGGCTTGTTCAGGAGAGTAGCGCTCCAGGTACTGCATCAGCAGCGGGCGAGGTCCCACCAGGCTCATCTCGCCGCGCAATACGTTGAACAGCTCGGGCAGCTCATCCAGGCTGAGCGAGCGCAGGAATTTGCCCAGGCTCGTCAAGCGGACTGTATCGGGCAAGGGCTGGCCTTGGGAGTTGACTGCATCACGCATGGTGCGAAATTTGAGGTTGACAAATGGCCTCCCCATGAAGCCTGGGCGGACCTGGCGGAAAAGGACCGGGGTACCCAGGTTCAACCTGACCAGGATGGCGACAATGCCCAGGATAGGCAAAACCAATACCAGCAGGGGCAACGTCAGGCAAAGGTCGAAGACTCTTTTTGAGATGGGAATGCGGGGAGGGTCTGCGTTTGCCGTCACGGGTGAAATTCTACCACTGAAAATGACGGCTTAAAGAGTCACAGGCTGTATCAACAGAAGGGCACAGCTTATGAAGAACGCGGCGGATGGCGTCTCATTCTGGCTGTGCCCTTCTATGGACATCTCTTTTATAATTCGGAATTTATTGCTTGATGCCTTCTTTCATGGAGCGAATGACCATGACAACTTTGCCCTGCACCTGGACGGTTTCGGGGTTATCGATGTAAATGGCTTTCATGGTGGGGTTGGCGGGCTGCAGCCGGACACGCCCGTTCTCCAGGTAGAAGTATTTTAAGGTGGTCTCATCACGATCATCCAGCCAGATCGCCACCATGTCGCCGTTGCGCACATCCTTGGTGGGTTTCATGATGACGATATCGCCTTCATAGACCATGGCATCGATCATCGAGTCCCCGCGCACTTCCAGGGCAAAGAGCTTGTCGACTTCTCGTTCGGGCAGCATGCTCAACGCCACGTCAACAGTGTTTTCAAAATCCATGTACGAGAAGTTGCTGGCAGGTACCGGCACTGGCTCGCTGGCGAAGATGCGTCCGATAACAGGGATCGCGAAGGTATCGTTGACCGCCTGGCGAGCTTTGCTGGTAGCCGAGGGGATGATCTCAGCCAGGGATTTGATCAGGCGAATACCGCGCGAGACGTGCTCGTCGCGTTCGATGTAACCCATTTCCTCGAGCTGGTCGAGGTAATAATTGACAACCGAGGTAGAAGAAAGCTGGGCTTTATCTTTGATCTCCCGGATGGAGGGTGGATAACCCGATTTGCGCTGGAAGCGATCCAAGACTTCCAAGACACGGATTTGGGGATCCGTTAAGCCTGCTTTCCGTTTTCGTGCCATCATAAATGCCTCCTTCCCAGCCAAAGCCGGGACACTATCCAAGAAGAAGAATAATTGTTCTAAGAATAAATATACTTGAACATATGTTCTTTGTCAAGAGGAAATATCGAGGAATTTCCAAGAATTTTCGAAAAGAGATCAAGTATTGGCATCCCTGGTTTGGCAGTAAGTTAATCCAGGAAGGGGGCGAGATAGCCTCCCTGCCCATTTGCCAGGGAATGGAGCATGCGGTAAGGCTGCCACTGCTCGAGAGGCCCTTCTCCTTCTGGATGCGCCAGCCAGTCCTCCAGCATCCACAGCTCCAGCAGGATCGCATAGCCCATGAGGAGTTCCTTGCCGCCTGGGTGAGCAATCACTGGCTTTGCCAATTCAGCCACCGTTTTTTGCATCTGCTGCAAGCCTGCTCCCCCAGGATCGGGGAGAGAGTCATGCCGTTCGCCAGGTGCGAAGGCGCATTTTACCAGCTCATTCAGGTCCAGCTCGGCTGGGGCGATGACTGCAAATTCAAAGTCCAGCAGCGAGACCACTTCTCCCGCATGCCAGAGGGTGTTTTCAATGGTGAGGTCCCCGTGGTTGAGGACGCAGGCTGCACCAGGCAAAGCCGTCCAAAAACGAGCTAACGCAGCTCTGAGAAGGTCGGCTTGAGGAGAAGACAAGATTTGTTGCCTTACCAGGGATGATAAACTGGCTTCCGCTGCCCGAGCATCGGCGGCGTTGAACCAGGGTTTTTCGCGAGCCAGCCCAGCGGCAGCGTTGAGATCCACACTGTGTACAGCCAGCACTTTTTCCCAAAGCTGTTGCAGGACGTTCGTGCGCTCATCCCAAGTCAGATTGTTCCATACCTCTCCCAGGTTCTTGCCGGGGATCTCCTGCGAGAGACTCCACTCATACTCCAGTATGACCCCGGTCTCCAGAATCAGAGGGAAACCGACTGAGGGAGGCAGGAGGGCTGACAGCTCCGCTTCACGCCGGATCTTATCCTGCCCTGGTCTCGCCGCCAGGCGCAGCACTAACCCACCCGCCAGCCAGGTGAGATTGGTCCAGCCGCCAGCCCGTTTCGCAGTGGCAAAGTCGATGTCGTGTTTGGCAAAGATACCAGAGGCAATCTTTCTCAGGTGATCCAAGGTCTGAGGATCACGGTACTGGTCTGAAGGCGCCTCGCTCACTGCTGCATCCGACCATATGCGACCAGGATAGAAACAGCCTCCCAGGTCCAGCGGCCTCTCCATTCGCAGACCGCTGCCGAGCCAGGCGCTTCCCAGGAGATAGGCCAGCCGCCATCCGGCTGCTGCTTCTGTGCCAACTCATTTAGGTGGCCTTCGATCTGCTGGTCTGTAAAGAGACGTCGCCAGCGGGAGGCAGGTGTGCGGGCGAAGTGCAAGGGCGTGAGACCGTATTCCTGCACCGGTGCATCGGGGATGAAAAAGCGAGCTTGCGGTAGACCCACGGCAATCTGCTTAGCGATCCTCTCCCGCACTTGTGGATCGGGATGGTACTCCGCCAGGTAAGTGGCTGAAACCAGTGTGTGCGCTTCGGAAGGAGGGGCTTCAAGCAGGAGCTGGCAGCAGCGCTGCGTGGCCCGTTCCAGCCAGGGGTGCTGAATGCCTTGAAAATGCAGCAAGCCGCAGATGCCCGCGGTGGGGTTCAAATCAGGTGTCCCGGCACTGGACCAATGGGAGGCATGGGGCGAGCGGAGGGCGTTGGGAAGGATGGTTGGGACCAACCCGCTCGGATCGCTAACGCTCTCCAGGAAGGAGCACATTGAGAGGCAGAGCTGCTTATCGCGCCAGCCGGCTTCGTGCATGGCAGACAAGCCGACCTCAGCGAAGATGGGCTGGGACTCGGGACAGCGCAGGTCGGGCTCCAGGGCATGCCCCAGACCGCCATCGGCATTCTGGTAGGCGGAGATGAGGCGCCCCACGGAAGCGGGATCAGCCTGCTCGAACCTGACGGCGAAGAGCAAGCGCTCTAAGAGGCGCGCCTGGGTGTGGATAAATTGACGGGCGAGGGAGAAGGAAAGGGGCATGCGTTGAGTTCCTACTTTCATGGCAATTTAGAAATTATTGGAAGATAGGTGAGATATGATATTTATTTTTGGAGGATTATGTTCAAATCCGATGACAAATAAACCTTTGTGCAGATAACCTTGGATATTATTCAATTTAATTGCATCGCCAATCAGGCTGACATTCCCTGAATAGGGATGGAGCATATTAACCGACCAATTTTCAGCCTCTTTTCCATTGTCACCGAACGGTCTTACGATTTTGAACTCAATTGCCCAATCATGATCTAGTTCTAAATCTGGCAGACGTTTTGTATGTGCTGGGATTCCCTTAACACATAATCTATTAGCGATTTCTTTTACGATTTGAGGTTCTCCAAAAGGACCAATACCTGATTGGAATGCTTTATGGATGGGCTTTTCATCGTCAAAATCTTTTAGGATATCGGCAACCGTTTTTACAATCTCAAAATATTCCATAATTGTTGTTTATTCTACTTTTTGATTTTTTTAAGGATAGGATTTTTCAGAAAGGCACATTGAAGAAATGCAATTAGAAAGCGTGAGTTAAGTGTAGCATAGTTCTCATGATCTCTCTTTATTTCAAGCCAGGATTCCACCAGCTTCACAGGGATGCTTCAGACGCAAGGGCAGCGCCTTCAGCATAACAAAGGGAGCTATGGTTTTTTCAAGAAAACTTGACAGATAGACAAAAAGACCCTTCTCGGTAAAATGGTTGTGACGAAACATCCAAATTACTGAGGAGGATCCAAATGGAGTATAGCACGCTTAAGCCCTGGCAGGAGATTGGAGAAACGGGGATAATCCACGACAAAGGCAGTTTGTATGGTCGCTTTCATCATATCAGCGATCCACGTAGTCCCAAAGGGAAGCAGTATAGCTTGATAACGTTGCTCAGCGTGATTTTTCTAGCGAAGTTGGTTGGCAAGGACAAACCGGATGAAATTGCGGACTGGGCGAAGAATCATGCTCAGGAGTTGGCGGAATTACTGGAACTGAAACACCAACGCATGCCATCCCACAGTACCATACGGCGCGTGTTTCACGCGATATTGGAGGAAGCTGAGTTTGACCGAATGGCGCAAGAATACAGCCAACAAGAGCAAACAGGGGTAGGGAAGGTGCTGTCAATGGATGGCAAAGCACTGCGGGGGACGCGCATCGCCGGGCAAGAGCGCAGCGACCAGGTTCTGAGCCTGTATGATGGGCAAGATCAACTCGTGCTGGCACAAGCAGCAGTGGACACGAAGGAGAACGAGATCGTGGCAGCGCTGCGGGTCTTGGAGCAAGTCTCGATAGCAGGCAAGGTGATCACTGGAGATGCCTTACACACCCAGCGAGCCATTTCTGGAATGATTGTGGAACGAGGTGGACATTATGTCTGGCCTGTCAAAACGAATCAGCCACGTTTGTACGAGGCTATTGAGCGTTTGTTTACCCCAGACAAGCCCAAGCCAGGCTTCGGGAAGATCAGCACCGATTTTCAAACCGCAACCAAGGTCAATTATGGGCACGGAAGACTGGAGAAACGTACAATCCAAACGAGTTCCATGCTGAACGAGTACCTTGATTGGCCTGGCGTGGGGCAAGTCTACTGTCTTGAGCGCAAGTTTGATTGGGTTCGTCAAGGCAAAGTCTTCAAAACCAGTTGCGAGATCGAATATGGTATCACCAGTCTTTCAAACACGAATGCTTCACCGCCTCAAGTTCTTCAGTTCAGACGAGGGCACTGGTTCATTGAAACCGGGCTCCATTACCGGCGTGATGTAACTTTTCGAGAAGATGCTACCCGAATGACCATTGGCGCAGCCGGCCGTATCTTGGCAACGGTTAATAATCTGGTGATTGGTTTGATCAAGCGGGCAGGCCATCGTAATGCCGCAAAGGCCCGGCGACACTACGATGGCCATGTCGCCGAGGCTTTTGGCTTACTGCTTTCCGCCAATTGCCTTTCTTGAAAAAGCCATGCAAAGGGAGCGCGTTGTCCTTCTCGATGCTGCATACCTGTGGCATAATTCGGACAGTCACAACCAGTAAAGAATAATTGCGAGTGCAGGTCCTCGAATATGGGGTTGCCATGCCCCTGCAGAAAGCGCAGAGGTTCGCAGTGACAAATTTATACAGGAGTCTCGAATGAATTTTGAGAAAATTTGCGTGATGGGGCTGGGCTACATTGGCCTGCCTACAGCCAGCACCTTTGCCACCTATGGATTGCGCGTGGTGGGGGTGGATGTAAACCCGCAGGTGATTTCGACACTGCGCAACGGCGGCTTGCACATCCATGAGCCGGGGCTGCGCACCCTCGTGCAGGCCGCTTTGGGCTCGGGAAACCTGACAGTCAGCGGGAAGCCTGAACAGGCGGATGCATTCATCATTGCGGTGCCGACCCCCTTCTACGATGACAAGCGAGCCGACATGCGTGCCGTGACCTCGGCGACCGAGGCGATTGTTCCCTTTTTGAGAAAGGGCAACCTGGTTCTCCTTGAATCGACTTCCCCGCCGCGTACGACGGTCGACTTGCTCAAGCCGATCCTGGAGAAATCGGGGCTGCGTGCCGGCGAAGATTTCTACCTGGCTTACTCGCCCGAGCGCGTTCTGCCGGGTCAGATCCTGCGCGAGCTGATCGAGAATGCCCGCGTGGTGGGAGGGGTCAACCCGGCCTCTGCAGATGCAGCGCGCGATCTGTATGCGATCTTTGTCAAGGGAGAGATCATCCCAACCGATGCCACGACTGCCGAGATGGTCAAGCTGATGGAAAATACCTGCCGAGATGTGAACATTGCCCTGGCGAATGAGTTCGGCCGCCTGGCAGAGCGCTTCGGAGTGGATGTGTGGGAGGCAATCTCCCTGGCGAACCGCCACCCGCGCATCAACATCCTGCGCCCGGGACCGGGTGTGGGCGGGCACTGCATCAGCGTTGACCCCTGGTTCCTGGTAGAGGCCGCGCCTGACCTGACACCCCTGATCCTGACCAGCCGCAAGGTGAATGACGCCCAGCCCCATTACGTCCTCCGGCTCGTACAGCGAGCGTTGGGGGTGGGTGAGGCGGAAAAAAGCCTGGCTGGGTTCAGGGTGGCCTGCCTGGGATTATCTTACAAGCCCGATGTAGATGACCTGCGTGAAAGCCCGGCGATCGAAGTGGCGCACCTTTTGGCTGGGGCGGGGGCTCAGGTGAAGGCTTACGAGCCCTTTAAAAAAGATGCCCAGGTCGAAGGGATCCACAGCGTTCCCAGTTTGGAAGAAGCTATTCGTGGTGCGGATGCAGTTGTGCTGTTGGCGGCCCATCAGGTCTTCAAAGAGCTAAATCCAGGGCAGCTCAAATCCCTGCTGCGCAAGGCGGTCCTGGTGGATACAGTGGGGGCGGTCAATTCGACCCAGTGGCAGGCAGCCGGCTTCCAGGTATACCGGCTGGGAGATACGAAATCGAAACCATGAGGCGTGACTTTCATTCCTCCCTCGTTTATGCTCGCCATTGGCCAATCCTGGGCAAGCTGGCATATTATCTTCTGAAGCTGCTGGGAGCCGAGATCCCACGCTCAGTGGAGATCGGTGATGGTTTTCAGCTCGAGCACGGCGGCTTCGGGGTGGTGATTCATTCCAAAACGCGCATCGGCAGGCGGGTGAAAGTGTACCCGGGGGTGACGGTGGGCAGGGCCGATATCTACCGCCCGATGAGCGCCTCCCGCTTTGAGGGAGTGGTGGTTGAAGATGAGGCCATCTTATGCCCGGGAGCGAAGGTGCTGTGCAAACAAGGCGTGCTGACCGTGGGTAAGGGTACGGTGATCGGTGCAAACGCCGTGCTGCTGCAGTCGACCGGTGAGGGAGAGCTGTGGGCAGGCATACCCGCACGCTGTGTGGGCATGCGGGAGAAGGTAGAGTGAGCTGTAAGGGTAAATGGATAAACCCACTGCGGGACAAGGCTGAATGACTCTAAAGCGGGTATGCCTGGTGCCGAAGATGAGCGGCGTGGGAGGTATGGTTTCCTTCCAGTCCAAGCTGGCAGGAGGCCTGGAGGCACTTGGTATCGAGACTTGCTTCGATCTGGGGGACAAACCTTACCAGGCCGTCTTGGTAATTGGGGGACGCGCAGCCTGGCAGGCTTGTGGCGTGCCCGGCGGGAAGGTATCCCGGTGGTGCAGCGCTTGAACGGTATGAACTGGCTGCACCGCCTGCGTCAAACAGGTTTGCGGCATTACCTGCGCTCTGAATACGGCAACCTGCTCTTATCCTTCATCCGTAGGCGGTTGGCGACCTGCATCGTTTATCAGAGTAATTTCTCCCACCAATGGTGGGAGCGGCGTTATGGAAAGACACGTATTCCCTGGCAGGTTGTCTACAATGGGGTAGATTTGTCTGCCTATTCTCCCGCTGGAGCGCACAACCGCCCGGAAGGACACTGGCGGATCTTGCTGGTAGAAGGCAGCCTGGGTGGTGGTTATGAGAGCGGGTTGGAGACGGCTGTCCAGATGGCCGAGAAAATGCGCATAGATTATGGTCAGCCGCTTGAAGTTCAGGTAGTTGGGCGGGCTTCACCTGCGCTGCAAGCTGCCTGGCAGGGACGGACGCGCTTCCCGTTAATTTTCAAAGGATTGTTATCTCGAGAGGCTATCCCAGAAGTGGATCGTTCAGCGCAAATCCTCTTCGCAGCCGATATCAACGCCGCCTGCCCCAACTCGGTGATCGAGGCCTTGGCTTGCGGGCTGCCGGTGGTTTCTTTCGATACCGGCGCGCTGCCTGAGCTGGTACAGGGAGCAGCAGGGATCATTGTGCCCTATGGAGGCGACCCCTGGAAGCTGGATGCACCGGACATTGGAGCGCTGGCGAGGGCAGCTGCACAGGTCTGTCGCGATCAGGAGCGCTTCCGGCAGGGGGCGCGGCAGAGAGCAGTGGAAGCTTTTGGGCTGGACCGCATGGTGGAAGGTTATCTCCAGGTGTTGGAAAGTTGAAGTTCGGCTCATGGATTTTTGGAAGGTTCGTGTAAGTGGTTGATTATTTTACCGCTGAGAAGCGGAGAACGCGGAGTTTATTGAGAATTCTCAGCGCAACTCCGCGGCTCGGCGTTGAAGGTTCTTGGTATAAAATGATCATATGAATATGCCAGCAGGATTATTCGAGGTAGTTCGTTGAAAGATGCAGAGAAGTTCCCCTGCAGGTTAGCTTTACAGCAGCGTGTGCTGCCGCGCTACCGTACCGCCTTTGTCGAGTGCCTGGCCGAAGCTTGTGGAGAGGGTCTATATGTATTTGCCGGGCAGCCGCTAGCAGTGGAGGGGATCGAGCCGGCAGCAAGTCTGCAGGCTGCCCACCTGACCCAGGCGCAGAACCTGTGTTTCCGAGATCCATCCTCCAGGCTTTTCCTGTGCTGGCAGAAGGGGTTCACTCGCTGGTTGGAAGAGGTCCAGCCCGATGCGCTGATCGTGGAAGCGAACCCGCGCAACCTGGCGAGCAGGCTGGCGGTGCGCTGGATGCACCGGCACGGCAAGCCGGTGGTGGGGTGGGGGTTAGGAGCACCGCCGCTGGCAGGAGCCTTGGCCGCCTTGCGCCGCTGGGAGCGCTTGAGCTTGCTGCGTTCGCTGGATGCGGTGGTCGCCTACAGCCGCCGTGGGGCAGAGCAGTACCGTGCCCTGGGTTTTCCAGCTGAGCGGGTGTTCGTGGCTTACAACGCGGTTGCCCCCCGCCCTGGCCAGCCACCTGCCAAGAAGAAGAACGCGGCAGATTCTCCGTTGACGGTGCTCTTTGTAGGCCGTCTGCAGGAGCGCAAGCGCCTCGATCATCTGCTAATGGCTTGCGCTGCCTTACCCCCTGAGATGCGGCCGCGCCTGCTGATCGCTGGGGATGGACCAGAGCGCGAGAAGCTGGAAACCCTGGCTGGGGAAGTCTATCCGGCTGCGGAGTTCCTGGGAGCAAAACACGGGGCAGATCTGGAACCCTTTTTCGGCGTAGCAGACCTCTTCGTGCTGCCTGGCACAGGCGGGTTGGCGGTGCAGCAGGCCATGGCGCACGCTCTGCCAGTGGTCGTGGCGCGCGGCGATGGTACCCAGGATGACCTGGTGCGCCCGGAGAACGGCTGGCAGATCGCTCCGGATGATCTGCAGGCTTTGAAAGATGCCTTGGTGCTGGCGCTCTCCGATCCTGCTCGCCTGCGCCGGATGGGGCAGGAAGCTTACCGGGTGGTGGCAGAGGAGGTCAATATCGAGGCTATGGTGCGGGTCTTCCTGGATGCCTTGAGGGTCGTTAATGGTGACAAATAACCAGTGTGATTTTCGTTTGCCTAATGGCATGGATGTTAACTGTACAACTATTATCGAAATCTTATGGCATTGAGCCAGTGCTCCGTAAAATTTCTTTCTCGCTGAACCGCGGAGGCAGGGGCTGGTGGGACCAAATGGCTGCGGCAAGACCAGCCTGCTGTGTACAATTGCCGGCAGGTCGGAGCCCCCGGCCGGTGGCTGCGCCTGGGCGTGAATGTCAAAATCGGCACCATGGCTCAGGGGCAGGAAGACCTGTTGAACGAGTTCCTCTAGTCCTGCGTTTCGGGCAGGAATAAAGTCACACGCGTGAAGAGACCTGGGCTGCTTTCCAAGGTTAATGAACCCCCGATGACCGCCATCAGCGTCGAATGCAAGGCTAAGCCCCGCCCACTGTTCAGGTGATTGTCAGTTCCTGCTTCTGAAGGTGATTTCTGGATCCCAACCCCGTTGTCTTCGATGATCATCTGGAGACCTTTTTCCCAGGATACCCGCAGACTGAGCTGTAAAGGCAGGTTTTGGCTTGGGCCGCGCCCGTGACGTGCGGCATTGCGCATGGCTTCGCGGGCGGCGTAATAGAATACCTCACCATGCATGGGCGGTAGGTTGCGGCTTTTTGGCTCTGCCTGGCTGACGATCTGCCAATCGATCTGGTCAAACTCGCCTTTAAACTCCCTTTCCAGGATTTGTTGCAGCGCGCCTACCAGGCCCAGCCGGGAAATCTCCGGCTCGATAACCGCCGGAAGCTCTGTCAGCAGGTTGGCGATTTGCGCATGAAGCTGGCTCAAGCTGGAGAGGACTTCAGCAAGCCGGTCATCTTCAGCGGCTGGACCACTCAGTGCCAGGATCGTGGAGTGCAGCTCGGGTAGGATGTCATCGTGCAGGCTGCGGCGGGTGCGCCGGTCGATCACCTGGCTTTCGGCAAGGTGCTGGCGCTGTAGAGCCATTAATCGCCGTGCCATTTCGGCACTGGCCTGGATGTCGATCAATCGCTCACCGACCGTGCGAGCAATCTCGATCTCTTCCTGGGTATACAGGCTTCCCAGGCGTTTTTCGCCCAACAGGAAAATCCCCGTCAAGCCGCGTTCACTCCACAGGGGTACCGCCCAGCTTAATCCCGGCAAAGATTGGAGCGAAACAGGCAGGCAGAGCGGTTTGGAGCTGCCCATTTCTGCCAGCAGGTCATCCAGGGCAGGGACTGTGGGAGGATCAGTCGCAGGATAGGCGAGCGGCGGGCCGACCAGGGCAGCGAAAGGTCCAAGCGGTACCAACAGGGCTTTCCTGGTGTCCAAAACCTGGGCGCAGAGCATTTGAAAGGGGAGCTGGGTTTCGATGGGAGGCGGAAGGCTGTCGGACAGGCTGATGAGATGGTCGAACATGCGCTGGCTGGCGACAAAGGGACGCAGGTTGTCGATCGACTTCTCGCGTTCCGTGTAGGCGCGCCAGCTTAGCAGGGCAAAGAAGACCGTTATCAGCACGACACTGAGCAGTAGATTGTAGATTGGTCGCAAGGGGATGAGCACACCCCAGCTCATAACCAGGCTGAAACCCGCCGCCAGGATGACCATCCGGTACCAGGCGTTTAGCAGCCCCTGGCGAGGCAGGATTTTGCCGGTAAAAACTTCGTAAGAAACGATAGCCTGGCCTACGAACAGGATTGTCAGGGTGATCAAGGCTGCGATGACCAGGTCAAACCAGACCAGGGAGTGAATGATTTGCGGCTGGTAGAGGTTTGAGGGTACAAATAATAAAAGCCAACCGACCACCCAGGCGACCAGCAGGCTGATAAGCAGCAGGGTGATAGATGAGGCGACCAGCCAGGGCCGCGCCCGCTGCCGGGCAAATTCGCCCATCACACGCCGCGCCGGGGCAGGATTCAGCAAAGCCTCGATCGATAAACCGGTACAAAGCAAGGCATACAGCGGATAGAACAATACTAATACCGGAAAGCCATGTAAGGAGGGATTGGTAACATAGTCTGGTTGGGTGATCTGGGAAGGATCCGGCAGTGGGCTGGCTGCCAGCAGCGCTCCGGCAATGAACACGGCAATCACGAGCACCAACCAAAAAGAGGAACGGCGAAAATTGGGGGTAGTTGAATCGGTGGATTCCCAATAGCTGCTGTACCAAAGGATAATGGCATACCAGGCCAGCGGGATGCCGATCAGGGGGATCCACCCGATCTGCCACCAAAAGTTCAATGCTCCGGCAGGCAGCTCGAATCCGTAGCTGAGCAGAATGGTATGGCTTATAAAAAATAGAAAACCAGCCAGCAAAGCGACACCTGCCAGCCAGGTACCCCAGGTGCGCCGTTCAGCATTCAAAAGCACAGTGAGACCCAGCCAAAGCAGCAGGATAGCATTTAGCAGCGATACCGCCAGGGCAGCCCAATCCAGCAGGAAATCACCGCTCATTGCTCAACTCATTCTGGTTGCTTTCAGGACTTAAACGGAATCCAATCGCCGCGCTCGTTCATCACCCTGGCATGACCTGCCTCATCCCAGGCGATCAGCTGCCGGTTTTGTATGATAATAGCAGCGCGGGTGCGCGCCACCTTTTCATCCGTAGTGGTCAAATCTAACCCCCAGGCAGCGTAGATTTGACCGTTCGTGCGGCTGATGGTGCGTTTGTCGCGAAACCCCATCTTGGCTGCAATCTGCTCGTTGGTCATCCCCTGCGCCAGGAGGCGCGCCACTACCTGCTCGTTCGGCTCTAAAATCGCCATCGGGTCATTTTCATCTTTATGGCGTACCTCCTGGACGCGGGCCTCGATCTCTGGATCGATGAAGCTGCGACCAGCCAGGGCATCGCGCAGCAGCGGCAGGATCATGTGAGGCAGCAGGTAGTTCGATTTGCGCACGTAGGCATAATGGCTCAAGATGCCTGAGCGGCGAAAATCACGGTAAAAAGCTTCGTCATCCTGAATTGAATAGAAGACAACCGGCAGGCGGGGAAATTCTCGCCGGATCGCCATCGCAGCCTGGATGCCGTTCAGCTTGCCGACCAGCTGTACATCCATCAAGATCACGCTAACGAGTGGCTTATCACTGTCGTTTGTTCCTTCTTTGGAACTGGACTCAGGAATGTTCCCCAGGCAGTATTCCAACGCTTCTTCACCACTGGCGCAGGCCGAGAGAACCTGGACTTCTCCGGTGGTTTCTAGTCCGGATTTCAAGGCGCTGCGCAGCTTGGGGTTATCTTCGACGATGAGAAGGTTGATCATAGAATCAAAGTTGGATTGATTCTACCTGAAGAGCAGTGGCACCGCCAGGATGAGGAACAATCCCCAGAAGGCATACCCCGCGGCTCCTTTGCTGAAAACCATTTGCAGCTCCTGTTCCCAACGGCCACTCTTGTTGCGCAGAAGGCGGAGGACCAGCCAGATCAGCAGCCCAGTATTAAGGGTGTTCCAGCCGATGACTGCCAGGCGATTCATGGTCATGCCTCCCTCCACGGTTCGGTACAGGATCGCTGAAAGCGCATACAGGCTGACAAGGATTGCCAGGATGGACACAGCCAGGATTCCCGTCCGGAGAGCCTTCTGAAGGCGAAGGGAGATATCCTCTGTGTGCACAGGCGTTACACCCACCAGCAGGCCAATGATGCCAAACAGCATGGCATTGTAAACGATGAGCACATCCCGGTTATTGAAAGGCTCCATGAAGTTGAATGGGATTACCACGATATAAATCACCAGGATCAACAAGGTCAATGGTAGGAGCAGGCGCATCATGTTGGCGATGAACTTGCTCAGACCTTGTCTGAAATCCTGTTCTGAAGGCTTCAAGCGCGGGTCATAGACGCTTGCCAGGCCGATCACGGGGAGCAGTCCAGCGCCGCCAGCGGCGATCAGGCGCATGATCGTGTCAGGAAGCTGGATGCTAAGGGCTTGGAACATCCCTACGGTGATCATTCCAAAAGCTACCCCAGCGATCAGGTATAGGCCGCCGGTGATGAAAACTTCTAAGGATTTGATCAGGAAGGGGAAGCGCTCTTCAAAGATCGACCGGAAGCCTAAAACTGAAATCCCCACGGCAACCCAGGCCATGAGCGCCAGGTGAATTGTCATCAGTAAGGTGGATGGTTCCTGATACCAGGTGGGTTGAGTGGGCACTACCAGCAGAACATACAGGCAGACTGCCACCAGACCGCCCACGGCTGCCAGGGCTTGTTTGAGGGCGCGGCCTGAAGCCAATGCCAAAAAGGCGATCATGAACAAGGCAGCTATCGGCGCTCCATATACAATAATATAAGGTGCCACATTGGCGAACAGGAAGTCCTGATCTGATAAAGCCCAAAAGACCAGGCCGTTCAGCACCGCCAGCGGCAAGGCCAGGAGCCAGACCGAGATGCCTTTGGATTTTTCCTGGCTGGGAGGGGCAGCTTTTTTCAAGCGGTAATACCAGGCTGCGAAGAGCAAATTCTGGGGATCCGCCTTAAAGCAGGCCTGGACAGCTTTTTCGAACTCGGAGGCTTGGCCAGCCCTCTGAGCATTTTGGTAGAGATCCTCGATTTGCTGGGGATCCTGAGCGTGGGTACGAATTTCGTTCAAATAATCCATAGGAAACAGCCTTTCTGTAGTTGGGTAAGTGACTAAAAACCAAAATGGAAGTAGGTTTACCAGAGCAAGTCTATGTTGGATGGAAAAACACAACCGCAAGACTTACCCTATGATAAGATAAGAATACTTTCGTAACACCATAGCGTCAAGCACTCGAGTGCCTGCGTTGAGGATGTCAGGTTTTCCTCTTTGAAAAAAAACAATTATCGATTAGGATAGAAACATCAGCCACGATGGGTGATCAAAATTCCTCTTGGAGGAGAAGCCCTCGTGATGACCTGGATAACCAAGAAGTTTCGAGGTTGATATGTCAGAAGACCAGCTTTGGAAGATTACCGAAGAAGATTTTACCCCAGCCAAGCAGCATCACAAAGAGACCATCTTTACGATTGGGAACGGCTATTTTTGTACCCGCGGCGCCTTCGAAGAAGGCTTTGCAGGAGACCGGCGTGCTACCTTTGTGCACGGTGTGTTCGACGCGGTGCCGATCTCGGTCTCGGAGCTTGCCAATATTCCTGATTGGCTGCCGCTGACGGTTTTCCTGCAGAATGAACGCTTTTCTATGGAACAGGGTAAGGTTTTAGCATACCGGCGCGCACTTGACTTGAGGACCGGCGTGCTGACCCGAACGGTGCGTTGGCAGTCACCTTCTGGTTTGACCGCCACGATCACCCTGGAGCGCTTCGCTTCTCTGGCAGATGAACACCTTGGCCTGATCCGCTGCAGCGTCACCCCTGAGTTTGATGGCATGGTGGAATTTCGTCTGGGTCTGAAGGGGGATATGGATAATGAGGGGCTGGCGCACTGGACCTGGGTGTCGCAAAATTTCCAGGATGGGGTTGTCAGCCTGCTCAACCGGACACGTACCAGCCAGGTCGAGCTCGCCAGTGCCATGTGGGTCAAGAGCCTGGCGGGTGAGTGCCTGGAAGATGCCTTCTGTGATGTGGAAAATGCGCCCATGCGCGCACTGAAAATGGCTGCCAAAGCTGGTAAAACCCTGGCGGTGGAAAAAGTTGTGGCGATTGCCACATCACGAGACACAACCGATGTGATCTCAGAAGCTGTCCGGCATGTCAAAGGTGCTCAGGATTGGGAGACCTGTTTGAAAGCCCACACGGAAGCCTGGGAGAAGGAATGGGAGCGGACCGATGTTCTCATCGAAGGAGATGATGAAGCGCAGATCGCCATCCGCTTCAACTTGTTCCAGATGTTGATCGCTGCGCCGCGGCACGACGATCGGGTGAATATTGGCGCCAAGACCCTTTCTGGGTTCGGCTACCGGGGGCATTCCTTCTGGGATACAGAGATTTTCATGCTGCCGCTGTTCATCTACACCGCGCCGCACATTGCCCGCAACTTGCTCACTTACCGGTATAACAACCTGGCCGGCGCGCGCGAGAAGGCGCAGGGCAATGGCTGCGAGGGAGCCCAGTTCCCCTGGGAATTGGCGGATACCGGCAAGGAGGTTACTCCCACCTGGGTGCCCCATTACGCCGATCCCACAAAGATGGTGCGCATCTGGACGGGCGATATCGAGATCCATATCTCCGCCGATGTGGCGTATGCAGTCTACCAGTACTGGCATGTCACCGGTGATGATGCCTGGTTCATCGGTAAAGGGGCGGAGCTGATCCTGGATACAGCCAAGTTTTGGGCTTCGCGTGCCGAGTGGAACCAGGCCGAGAATGCGCTATGAGTATACCGATGTGATCGGCCCCGATGAGTACCACGAGCACGTGGATAACAATTTCTACACCAACCGCATGGCACAGTGGAACCTGCAGCTGGCTTTCGAGGTGCTGGATTGGCTGAAGCAGCATGCCCCCGAAAAGTACACCGAGCTGGTGCTGCGGCTGGACTTATCGCCTGAGCGGCTGGCGAAATGGCGGGATGTGATTGCCAAGATCTACCTGCATATCGAGCCGACGGGCGTGGTCGAGCAGTTCGAAGGTTATTTCCAGCGCAAGGTTGTCGACCTGGTGGCCATGGAACCGCGTGACCGGTCGGTGCAGACCATCTTCGGGATTGAGGGGACGAACGAAACCCAAGTGCTCAAGCAGCCAGATGTGCTGATGGCCTTCCATGTGCTGCGCGATTACTATACCCTGGAACAGGTGCGGGTGAATTATGATTACTACACCCCGCGTACGGACCATACCTACGGTTCCTCGTTGGGACCGTCGATCCAATCGATCATGGCCTGTGAGGTGGGTAAGCAGGAAGACGCTTACGAGCACTTCATCCGCGCTGCCCGGGCTGACCTGCGCGATGTGCGCGGCAATGCCGGCGACGGCATCCATGCTGCCTCAGCAGGGGGCCTGTGGCAGGCGATCGTGTTCGGCTTCGCCGGGCTGCGGTTGACTGCCGATGGCTGGAGTGTCCATCCGCGCCTGCCCAGGCATTGGAAGCGGGTGGCTTTCAAGTTCTTCCAGCATGGGCAGATGCACAGTGTGGATATTACCAATCCTGCTATTAAAGGAATTATTTTTGACCTGGACGGTGTTTTGACCGATACAGCCGAATATCACTTCCGCGGCTGGAAGCGGTTGGCGGATGAAGAGGGCCTGCCCTTTACGCGTGAAGATAATGAGGCGCTGCGCGGGGTGGCGCGGCGAGAGTCGTTGCTCTTGATCCTGAAAGGCAAACCGGTGCCCGAAGAGAAGCTGCAGGAGATGATGGAGCGTAAAAACAATTACTACCTGGAGTTCATCCACGAGATCAAACCCTCAGACTTGCTGCCAGGAGCTGTGGATTTCTTACAGGAGCTGCGTGCTGCAGGTATTAAAGCTGCCTTGGGTTCCGCCAGCAAGAATGCCCCGGAAGTGATCGAACGCCTGGAGATTAGCTCCCTGCTGGACGCGATCTCCGATGGGCACAGCGTTGAGCGCCAGAAACCCGCCCCTGATCTGTTCTTACACGCCGCCGCACAGCTCGGTCTCGACCCGCACGAATGCGTGGTTGTCGAAGATGCTGCTGCTGGGGTGGCAGCCGCCAAGGCAGGCGGTTTTTACGCCGTGGGCTTGGGACCGCGCGAGCGGGTCGGTGAGGCCGACGTGATCTACCCAAGCCTTGAAGGGCTGCACCTGGAGCAGGTGCTTAAAGACCTGGCAGCATGCGCATCTTATTCGTCGTAGATGGACGTTCGCCCATCGCTCTCAACTGGATAGGCTATTTCATCGGTGGGGAGCACGAAGTGCACCTGGTCTCCACTTTCACCTGTGATCCACCTGGGGGGATCGCTTCGTTTCATGTGACGCCAGTGGCCTTCAGCGGGGCGAAAAAGCCTTCATCCATGTCCCCTCTTGCTCAGGGCAAGGGGGGAACCTCAGCTCAAGAAGGGGCAGAGAACAGCAGCAAGCCCGCTGGAAAGAGCTTCTTATGGGGCGCTGGGCTGGTGGGCTTCCGTACGCGGGTCAGGCAGTGGCTGGGTCCGCTGACTTTTCCCAAGGCGGGAAGGCGCCTGGCAGAGGTGATTCAGCAGGTCAATCCGGATCTCATCCACGCCATGCGCATCCCCTACGAGGGCATCATCGCCACCCTGGCTTTAGAGCAGCTCCCCTCTCCGCAGCCGCCGCTGCTCGTCTCCGTTTGGGGGAATGATTTCACGCTGCACGCCGCCTCGAACCCCTGGATGGCATCCTACACCCGCAAGTCGCTAAAGAGAGCCTCAGCGCTGCATACAGACTGCTGCCGCGACCAGCGCCTGGCCTACGACTGGGGCTTTCAGGACGGTAGACCAGCGGTAGTGCTGCCGGGCGGCGGCGGGATCCAGATGGATCTGTTTTGCCCGCCCTCCAACGAGGATCTGAGAAAACAAGTGGTGATCAACCCGCGCGGCGTGCGGGCCTATGTGCGCAATGATACCTTTTTCAAATCCATCCCTAGGGTGCTGGAGCGCTTCCCTGAAGCGCGCTTCATTTGCACCACCATGGCGGGCGAGCCGCAGGCACTGCGCTGGCTGGCTGAGCTGGGGATTGAACAGGCGGTCGATTTATTGCCTCGCCAGACGCGGATTGAAATGGCCAGGCAGTTCCAATCCGCCCAGGTGGTCGTCTCACCCAGCACCCACGATGGCACGCCCAATACCCTATTGGAGGCGATGGCGTGCGGCTGCTACCCGGTGGTGGGCGATATCGAAGCGTTACGCGAGTGGATTACGCCTGGCGTGAACGGAGCGCTGGTCGATCCTGGAGATGAGCGGGCGCTGGCGGAGGCGGTGTGTGAGGGGTTAGCTGACGTTGAATTGAGACGAAAGGCTGCCGCTCACAATCTTTCGTTGGTGGCTGAGCGGGCGGAATTTGGCAAGGTGATGCGGGAGGCCGATGAGTTTTATAGAAGGATTATCTAGATATGAATCGGCATCCCTTCAGCGGCGTGGGCAGCTTCCATCAAGGTTTCGCTCAAGGTGGGGTGGGCGTGCACGTTGCGCGCAATCTCCTCAGTCGTCAGCTCCATCATCTGGGCAATGGTCAGCTCAGGCAGCAGCTCGGTCACTTCCGGGCCGATCAGGTGCGCGCCTAGCAGCTCGCCGTGCTCTCCGGTGACAAGCTTGACCCATCCGCTCGATTCACCCAGTCCCAGGGCTTTGCCGTTGGCCTGGAAGGGGAAGCGCCCAATCGTGACCGTATATCCTCGTTCTTTCGCTTGCACTTCCGTCAAGCCGAAGGAAGCGATCTGCGGCTGGCAGTAGGTGGCGCGCGGCATCATCTCGTAGTTCAGCGTGACCGTTTCCACACCGGCAATATTCTCAGCGCAGACGATGCCCTGGGCGGAGCCGACGTGCGCCAGCATGAGCTTGCCAGTCACGTCGCCGATCGCCCAGATCCCCGGTACGTCCGTCGCCATGCGCTCATCAATCTCTACAAAACCGCGTTCCGAGATCTTGACTCCCAGCTCTTCCAAGCCCAGGTTCCGGCTGTTGGGACGGAAGCCGATCGCTACCAGGGCTTGCTCGGCCTCGAGGGTCTTCTCGCCCGCCTCGCCCAAAACCACCACGCGTACACCTGTCTCAGTAGCCTCTACTGATTGGACTTTGTGTCCGGTAAGGGCTTTGATGCCCTTGCGCTGGAAGGCTTTGGCCAGCTCCGCACTGATTTCCTCATCTTCCAATGGCACCAGCCTGGGCAGCATCTCGACCACGGTCACTTCCGTGCCGTACGCGCGCCAGATGGTGGAAAATTCCGCACCGATGGCGCCGGAGCCGATCACGATAACCGACTTGGGCAATTTTTCCTGCAAGATGGCCTCCCAGTAGGTGACCACTTTTTCACCATCAATCTTCCAGGCAGGCGGCACCGCCGCGCTGGCGCCGGTAGCGACGATAATGTTGCTGGCGCTAAGCTGGGTTTGTTTTCCCTCAGCATCGGTTACCACGACGTTATCCCGCCCGGTGAGGCGGGCAGTACCCATATGCACATCGATGCCGTTTTTCTTCATTAAGAATCCCACCCCTTTGGTCAAACGGTTGGAGACCTGGCGGCTGCGTTTGACAGCCACGCTGTAGTCCAGGTGCAGGTTCTCGAAGGTGAAGCCAAATTCCTTGCTGCCTTCGCGCAAGATCGAGGCAACCTCGGCGTTCTTGAGCAGCGATTTCGAAGGGATGCAGCCCACATTCAAACAGACCCCCCCCATCCACTGCTTATCGACGATGGCGGTCTTTAATTTCAATTGGGCGGCTTTTATGGCGGCCACGTAACCTGCTGGTCCGGCTCCGACGACGACGACATCATATGTGCTCATGGAAAAATCCTCTCTGTTTTCTTTAGACTGGATTGAAATTTAATTCAAGTTACCTGATCGTTTTGCGTTTTCTGTGTGCGAATAAAAAGCCCACGTTTCCGTGTAATTCAACATCCTGATGAAAAACGTCAGAAAACCCGATTTGAAGTAAGTTTACCATTGAGTTTTATGGATTGTCAAAATGGTTTAGGGCGGCGATGACCAAGGGGTCATCAGCAATGGTGTATTCATCCCAATGCGCCAATACGGTTTGATCTGGAATGATACCGGTGACCTCCCAATCCTGGTCAGGGTGGTTGAGGGGGCGGAATAAATCGTGGGCGATCCAGGCGCGCGATCCGTCTTCGAAACCGTAACCCCACAAAGTCTCGACATTCCCCCCGGTCGTCTCGCCGATAATATAAGCTCGTCCGATATCTTTCAGCACGCCAGCAAAGACTTCGCCGTAGCTGACTGTATCGAAGCCGACCAGCACAACCAGCGGTACATTCTGCGAGCCGCCGATATCCTCCCCATCGCCTACATCTAAGGGGCGCTTGCTCTCCCTGCTGACGAAATATCCCACGATGCCCTTCGTAAAATATGCCAGGTTTGGTCGCAAGACGGTATCAGCCCCGCCTCCGTTTTGAGTATTATCGATGATCAACCCATCCAGCTTATTTTCTACTGCCATCTCTTTCAAGGCTTTGCCAACCATCTCGTCGACGCCGGTATCAGCGAAGGAGGTCAGCAGGAGGTAGCCGATGCGCTTCCCTTCTGGAGAAGTAAGAATTCTGGTAAGGGACGGGCAGCGAAGAGGTGATCTGCTGGCGCTTGAGAGTTACCTGGCGCGGCGCTTGCCCGGGGGTTTGGACCGTGAGGGTCACCGCAGAGCCCGCCGGCCCGCGCACGATATCTCTCAAGAATCCCTCCTCGT
The DNA here is from genome assembly GCA_963754615.1 of uncultured Chloroflexia bacterium. Lineage (GTDB taxonomy): Bacteria > Chloroflexota > Anaerolineae > Anaerolineales > UBA4823 > CAVVUF01. Next base: position 107,968 of record CAVWGW010000008.1, read on the forward strand.
CCAGGATTGGCTCGCCGTCCACGTCCAGGAGGTTGTTCGCGCGGCTGCAAGCCGGCGGCCTCGGCAGGGGAGCCTGGAAAGGTTACGATGATGACCGCGCGCTGCCTGTCTGGCACGGCGGAGAGCATCACACCGATGCCCACGTAATCATATTTGCCCTGGAATTCATCGTCTTCTTCGGAGACTTGGTCAGGACTGAGAAAGACCGAGTGATCGTCGCCCAGGCGCATGACCACCTCATCCATGGCAGCATAAAATTCATCATCCGTCAGCCCAGCCTCAATGCGCTGTTGGTATTCAACCCTAATTTCATTCCAGTCCAGCCCGTTCAAATCTTCGTAAAGATAGTCCTCATTAATCGTCCATCCAAAGGTCATTGAAGATATTGAGCTGCACCGATTGCGGCAGCGGGGTGACGATTGCAGCAATATCTTGGGTTGGGATGGTGGTTGAGGTGGCGGTTGGTGAGGATGTGGGAGTGGGCGGCAGGGGAGTAGGCGTAAGGGTTGGGGTTGGAGTCGCTGTCTTGCGCTGGGCTGGCTGCCATTTGGCCCGTGCTTCGTAGGTTGCCGTGGGCGTTGGAACCGGCACTAACCAGGCAGGCACACGGATTGTCGCCTGGCAGGCCAGCAGGCCGATTGAGAGCAGCAGGATGGTCCGAACCAGCCAGGAGCGCTTCACCCCTTAAGCGCCTCCTTCACCATAAGCCGCTGGATCGGTTGGGGTTTTCCCGGAGGGATCCCAAACGTAAACCCAGTCACCGTCCTGCGCCCAATCAAACAACCAATGGGCGTCTCCAGGCGAAAGGTTGACGCAGCCATGCGATTGCGCAATTCCAAAGCGCGTCCGCCAATAGGCTCCGTGCAAGGCACGCGCCTGGTCGTAATACATCGTCCAGGGCACATCTTCCAGGTAATAAAAATCGGAGCGGTCGGCCTCGAAGGCGCCGCGCATGGCGGTGCTTTCGAGCTTTTTATAGATCGGGAATAGGCCAGGACGGGTAAAGAAGGGCTCGGCCCCGCTGGCAATTAAAGTTCGCGTAAACCAATTTGTTCTGGTCGTAAACTGAAAGAGTTTGGTCGAACAGATTCACCTCGATCCAGCGTCCGTTGGTGACTCCCTCCGGTGGTACCGGGTTCGGGATGACCCTGCCTACAAAGCGCCCCTCGATCCATTCATCCGGACCTACCAGGTACCAATCCTCATCTTTCAGTTTCTGGGTGTCATAAACCTGCACGACATCGTATTGGGTGAGCTCGCGAGTGTTGTAATCTGCGTTTGCATAACCGGGGGTGCGCTTGGTTCTATTGGTGGCATGGATCGGCAACACCCAGCCAAAAGACTGCCGGGGCGTCTCTTTGAAAGTCAATCCCTGGAATTGCGGGATGGCGTTCTCTCTCCCGGCGATGTCGCGCGCCGCCACATAACTCCCCGATTTTAAAAGAAAGACATCTGGCTTGGTACGACCTGGGCGCAGAATGAATTCTTGTACATAAGAGACATACCGTAGTTCCCCGGCTTCGATGTACGAGACCGGATTGATGCCTTCCAAAGCATCTTCCATGGAAGTGTAAAGCGGTACGTCAGCGAACTCACTCAAGCGGGCATATAAGAATGGGTAATTGACCAGGCTGACATCCGGCTTGGAGGCTGCCACGGGCTGGATCGGAAAGAAAATGTTTTCCTTCGCCATGTCTGTCAGGTAGGAAGCCGGTCCCTCCACCAGGCAGTCTTCTGGGTCAACCAGATAAACTCCCGGCAGGCATAAGACCGTGCTGGAGGCAGACTCTAGCGGCGCTGGGGCTTGTGCCGGGCTGGCGGCAAGCGCGGATTGAGTGCTAAGGAGCGAAATAAGAAAAACTAATCCCATCGTCCAGGGGAGAAACCTGAGCAGGATTGAGGTTATTTGTAAATTTTTTAGGTTTGATTTCATTAAGCTGTCCCAAAAATATCCATAATCACGTTGGAATGGTGGATTGCTAACCAGACTCATAAGTATACGATAATGAATTAAGAGCAGGATTAATGATGATTTCAAATGATTATGATGTTTGCATGCTCGATCAAATTGTCCGTCAAGCTATTTACTGTGATTATCGGGTTCAACTCGTAGATCGCAGATGGAAAGAAGCCTGGTCCCCATCCAGGTTAACAGAAAATATTTCCTTTTGGTAGGGATACTCTTTTGGGATGGACCCATAAATACCCACGAAATAACGTGGCTGATCGGGCGAATCTGACTTTAGAGGCTCTGTTCGGGTTGCGCCGAAAATATATGTGCAAAATGAAAAATACCAGGGTGATTGTAAATACCCCAGCCAATAATAATAAACGCTGCGAAGAGAGATCCAGGATTAAATTGTTTTTTTAGGCTTCGACCGCCAGGCAGGTCAGTGTTTGGGTCACCCCTGGGATTGGTTGGATCTCTGCGGAGATCATCTTCCCAATCTGGTTGATATTGTCAGCCTCGATCACCGCCACTGCATCGTAAGGTCCGAAAGTCATGTTGGCGTCGATCACACCGGGTACTTTTTTGAGCTGGCGAATGACATCCCGTAATTCTCCAGGACGGATATTGATTAGTACATAAGCTTTCATCGTGTCGCTATCCTTTCTGTTACTAATCTTTATTGCGCAAGAAAATGGACCAGTAGATGGCTGCAACGAGGACAGCCCCCCCAATGATATTCCCGATCGTTACTGGCAGCAAGTTGTTGAACAGGAATGTTCCCCAGGTGAGACCGGTTAAATCTAAGCCTGTATCCGCCACAATTTTCGCTGTGAAAGTGGGATCAAAATCTTTGATAAGCAGGCCGATGGGGATGAAATACATGTTGGCAACACTGTGTTCGAAGCTGGCAGCCACAAAGGCGGAGATGGGAAAGATGATCGCTGCGATTTTATCGATTGTGCTGCGGGCGCTGTAGGTCATCCAAACTGCCAGGCAAACCAGCGCATTGCACAGAATTCCCAGGGCAATCGCCTGGACAAATCCCAGGTGAACCTTGGTGTTAGCGATGCTGAGGGCGGTTTGTCCCACAGCCCCACCACCGAACTTGTATTGACCGCTGAAGAAAAGCAGTGCAGCTGTACCGATCGAACCGATGAAGTTCCCCAGGAAAACGATGATCCAATTCCTCAGCAGGGCGTAAGTGGTAACCTTTTTGTTTGCCCAAGCCATGACGATCAGGTTGTTGCCCGTGAAGAGCTCAGCGCCGCCTACCACCACCAGGATCAGTCCCAGGCAGAAGACCAGCCCTGCCAGCAAGCGGGTAACGCCGAAAGGCCAGGTGCTCGCCGTGCCAGCTGTCACCGTAGTAGCAAAGATGGCACCCAGGGCGATGAAAGCGCCAGCCAAAACGGCCAGGCTCAACAAAGTTAAGGCGGGTGCCTCTGATTTGCGGACACCGGTTAGCTCAGCCCGGCGGGCCATTTCAGCTGGCAGCAAAGCGTCGATATGTATTTCATTGCTCATAAATTATTTCTCCTTGAGGTGGATTAAGTTATCTAAATCTTTTGATCTGTTCCCGGCTTGCTTGATGGCGTTCAGGTGGTGCAGGCTGATGAGATTAACTTCAACTTCCGAAAAACATTTTTCAGCGCTCACACCCAATTGCACGGTCAACATAGAGATCTGACCGGTCTGATTTCCTTTTCATTTTGATTAAGGTTAACTGGAAAATGTCTGGAAAACAAGTGACAAATATCACGAAAAATTTCACCAACTATTTATATCAATTTGGACTCATTGTGGTAAACTATACGATTGGTTAGCTCCTGCGAGCTGATCTGCAGAATTGTTAAAAGATTTCCTCAGGGAAATATATTTCGCGCAAATTCAATTGGAGGCAAAAAATGGCTGAGAAAAAATGGGTTTATACCTTTGATGAGGTAGCAGAAGCAGAAAAGTACGTGGGCGGAAGCTGGGATGGCGTGCGTGCTCTTCTGGGTGGAAAAGGGTCTGGTCTGGCAGATATGACCCGCGCCGGCGTGCCGGTGCCGCCAGGGTTCACGGTGACAACCGAAGCCTGCAATGCTTACCAGGCGGCTGGAAAATTCCCCGCCGGTATGTGGGATCAAGAGCTGGCAGCCTTGGCTGTAACGGAAAAGAAAACCGGCAAGAAGTTTGGAGATCCCACCAATCCGCTGCTGGTTTCCTGCCGCTCTGGCGCCAAGTTTTCCATGCCCGGGATGATGGATACCGTGTTGAACATCGGTTTGACCGACAAGACCGCCGAGGGCATGATCAAGCTTACCGGCAACCCGCGCTTTGTGTATGACTCCTATCGCCGCCTGGTTGAAATGTTTGGGACGGTGGTTTTGAATATCGCCGACGAGGCTTTCGAAGAGCCGATGGCGGAATACAAAGCGAAAAAGGGCTATAAGCTCGACACAGAGATGAAAGCCGAGGATTGGAAAGCCCTGGTGGATGTCTTCAAAGCCGTGACTAAGAAAGAAAAAGGCTTTGATTTCCCCCAAGATCCTCTCAAGCAGCTTGAGCTGGCCACTGAAGCGGTCTTCAAATCTTGGAATGGCGAGCGCGCTGTGGTTTATCGCCGCCAGACCAATATCCCCGATGACCTGGGCACCGCTGTCAACATTGTGACCATGGTCTTCGGCAACATGGGCAATGACTCGGGTACCGGCGTGGCTTTCACCCGCGACCCCTCGACTGGCGAAAAGGTTATGTTCGGTGATTACCTGCTCAATGCCCAGGGTGAAGATGTGGTTGCAGGCATCCGCAATACCGAGCCGATCTCTGCCATGGATAAGGCCATGCCAGTTGTATACAAGCAGTTCATGGATATTACTGGCAAGCTTGAAAAGCACTACCGCGAGATGCAGGATGTCGAGTTCACCATCGAACGCGGCAAGCTCTGGATGCTGCAGACCCGCAACGGCAAGCGCACGGCACGCGCCGCGGTCAAGATCGCCGTGGATATGGGCAATGAAGGCCTGATTTCCAAAGAAGAGGCTGATCCTGCGCGTCACCCCCAAGGATGTTGATACCCTGCTGCACCCGCAGTTCGATGACAAAGCCAAGAAGCAGGCACAAAAAGAAGGCAAATTCTACGCCAAGGGCGTGAATGCCTCCCCCGGCGCAGCAGTTGGACAGGTGTACTTTGACGCTAATACCGCCGAGCAGATGGCTAAAGAGCAAAAGAAAGCCGTCATCATGGTGCGCCCCTTCACCAAGCCCGATGATGTCAAGGGTATGGTCGCTTCGAAGGGTGTGCTGACCAGCGAGGGTGGTGCGACATCGCATGCCGCGGTGGTTGCCCGCCAGTTCGGTATCCCCTGTATTGTCGGCGCTTCCGCCATCAAGATTGACCTGGAAAAACGCCAGATGGCTGTCGGTGAGATGGTTGTCAAGGAAGGCGACTGGATTTCTGTTGACGGTACGACTGGCGAAGTCTTCATTGGCAAGATCCCGACTATCGAAGTGGAGATTGAGAAGCAAGAAGACTTGCTCACCCTGCTCGGTTGGGCAGATGAAATCTGCGCTCAGCCCGGTATCCGCAAAGCCCCGGCTGGCTGGCCAACCCGCGGTTTGCAGGTTTGGGCAAACGCCGATTATCCCCGCGATGCCCGCCGCGCCCGCTCTTACGGGGCTGTGGGTATCGGTCTTTGCCGCACCGAGCACATGTTCTTTGAGCCGGAACGCCTGCCGACCGTGCAGAAGATGATCCTGGCTGAGACCAGCGCCGAGCGTACGGCAGCCCTGAATGACCTGCTGCCTTTCCAGCGCTCTGACTTCGACGGTTTGTTCGAGGCGATGGATGGTTGCCCGGTGATCATCCGCCTGATCGATCCGCCGCTGCATGAGTTCATGCCTGACGAAGAGAAGCTCTTCGAAGAGGTGGTGACGATGCGCGTCAAGGGTGAGACCAAGGGTTTGAAAGCGAAGGAAGATTTGCTCGCCTCCATCCGTGCCATGCACGAAAGCAACCCCATGATGGGTTTGCGCGGTGTGCGCCTGAGCATTTACATGCCTGAGATCGTTGAGATGCAGGTACGTGCCATCTTCGAAGCTGCGGCTGATTGCTCCAAGCGCGGTATCGTGGTCAAGCCCGAGGTGATGATCCCGCTGACCGGAACAGTGAAAGAATTGGAATGGATCCAGCCGCGCCTGGTGCGCATTGCCAAGGCTGTGATGGAAGAGAAGAAAGTTGACTTCCATTACAAGTTCGGCACGATGATCGAAATCCCGCGCGCCGCTGTCACCGCTGGTGAGATCGCCGGACTGGCTGAGTTCTTCTCCTTCGGCACCAATGACCTGACCCAGATGACCTTTGGTTACAGCCGTGACGATGCCGAGCGCAACTTCCTGGTCACTTACGTTGCAGAAGGTATCCTGCCCGTAAATCCCTTCCAGACCATTGACCGTGATGGCGTAGGACGCCTGATGCAGATGTCAGTCCAAGAAGGTCGCAAGACCCGCCCCGAGCTGGAAGTCGGCATCTGCGGTGAGCATGGTGGTGACCCCGATTCGATCGAGTTCTGCCACATCGTGGGCAACAACTACGTGAGCTGCTCGCCGTTCCGCGTGCCCATCGCCCGCCTGGCGGCTGCCCATTCAGCCCTTAAGCACAAAGGCGTCAAGATCGCTGAAGATAAATAGTTGATCTCTGGTTTCCAACAGCCCCGTTTCCGTTACTGGAAGCGGGGCTGATTTTTTTGCTAGAATAGCCTCTTGACATCTTTCCTTTTTAGAGTTATCTTATACCTAAGATACTTAGGTATAATAAATCCAATGATAAAGTTCTCTTCATATTTTACTTTCATCCCTAATCAATAATTCGATCGAGTAAGGAGGTTATCATGTCCCAAAATTCCAAATTTGAGCCCAATCCCCTGGATGATGTTGTCAAAAGCCCGGCAGCGCGAGGCTGCCTGGAAAAACTCTATCGCAATGCTCTTTTAATCCTGATCATTATCGTTGTTGGAGTGGTCACTTTTTCGTTGGCGAGGAGTGCGATCTATAAAATCAGACCCTACGAACGCGGCCTGCACCTGCGTGGTGGGCGGTTCATCGGCATCGACCAGCCCGGCTGGCATATCCGCATCCCCTTTGTGGATACGACCATCGGATTGGAAATTGTCGAACGCCCAGGGACGATCGATTCACTCTCTGCCATGACTGCAGACGATGTGACCATGGATGTCTCGCTGCTTTATACGTATCGGATCCTTGATCCGGTTCGTTATGCTCTGGAGGTGATCAACCCTGAAGCGATCGTGGCCGGTTTCGTCCAAGGCACGTTAAGAGATGTCGTCAATACTCGAAAGATGGACGAGGTCATGCACAGCCGCGCGGAGATCAACCAGCAAGTGTTTGAAACCCTGCAAGAAAAAGAGGACCAGTACGGCGTGGAATTTGTCCTGGTTCAAATCCAGAGCGCTTCGCCGCCCGTAGAGGTGGTCGATGCGATTAAAGAGCGCATGGTGGCTGAGCAGAACCAGGAAAAATCTACCTCGGAGGCTACCCAAGCGCGCACGCTGGCAGACAGCGAGTTTTATACTGCCCAGAAGAAGGCCGATGGAGAAGCCTACCAGATCACCAAGCTGGCTGAGGCGGATGCCACGCGCATCAGCCTGACCTCGGATGCCCAGAAAGATGCTCTGCGGGCGGTTCTGCAGGAGCTGGAAGGGAAAGGCACGCTGGCAGAAGATTATATCCAGGTTCTCCTCGCCCAGGAATTGCGCGAGAACAGCAAATGGATCATTACCAGCGGTGGGACGCTGCCCGTGATCGATCTGAGTGACAGCCTTTCAGAGACCCAGCCGGCAGCTGCGCCCTAAGGATTAATCCTGAAAGACTGCCTTGAGACCTTCCAGGATGGTTTTCCCGATCACCCCGGCGGTATGACCTTCACCTTCGAAAACCTGCGCTTGAACAGCCAGGTTTAGGAGCTTTCCGCTGGAAAGGAATTGGATGAGCTGGTGAAAACCGGGCAGCTGTTCTTCGTCGCGGCTACTCACCGCCAGGTAAAGGTCGGCAGGCGGGGCAGCCTTTCATTCGGCATATTATAGTAAGATTGAGAGATGCATTCCTTCTCGGAATCCATTAAACAGGGCGCGAAGCAGCTCAAGGTTGAGGTATTTGCCCTTTATTTTGCCTACAAAGACCCACGCGTCCCTCTTTATGCGCGTATTTTTGCGGCTTGCGTGGTCGGTTACGCATTCAGCCCCATTGACTTAATTCCCGATCCCATTCCGGTCCTGGGTTACCTGGATGACCTGGTGATCATCCCAATAGGGGTTTGGCTGGCTTTGAAAATGATTCCCGCTGAAGTCATGGCCGATTCCCGAATCAGGGCTAGGGAAAGACTGCAGCAGAAAAAACCGGTCAATTGGGTGGCTGGGGCGCTCATCCTGTTGATCTGGATTACTCTGGCAGCATTATTTGTTCGTTTCGCCTGGCAGTTTTTCAGGAAGTGATCTTTGGCGCATCGAGAATTCCCTTATAATGAAAGTTGAAGAGCGATTATTTCTGGATATTTGGAGGCAAAATGGAACTTCTAGAACTGATCCACACCCGTCATTCAATCCCTAAAGTGAAGCCCGATCCCATTCCCAAAGCGCTAATCGAGAAGCTCCTGTCTGCGGCGGTTCAAGCGCCCAACCACCACCGGGTGCGTCCCTGGCGCTTTGTGGTTCTGCAAGGTGAGGCGCGTGACCGCCTGGGAGAAATCATGGCAAGCTCCCTTAAAAACCGAAATCCAGATGCGCTGGAAGAAGCCCTGGCTGTTGAGCGCTCCAGACCGCTGCGCGCCCCGCTGCTCATCGCGGTGGGCGTGGATAAACCCTCCGAGCCGAAAGTGCTGGAAATCGAAAATGTGTGCGCCGCTGCTGCAGCCTGCCAGAACCTGCTCCTGGCCGCGCATGCGCTCGGGCTGGGAGCGATGTGGCGTACGGGCCCTGCCGCCTTGGATGCGCAGGTCAAGGCTTTCCTGGGCTTCACCCCCGACCAGCATTTGATTGGTTTTCTTTATATTGGCTACCCCGATGGTGAGTTTAAAGCCCTCGAACGCCCATCCTTTGAGGACCGGACGGTGTGGATGGATTGATTCCTTGCTTGACTTATGGAAGAGAGTTCTTATAAACTGGTATCGATATGGATCACATGATTTCTTTCTTATAAACGATTTTCACAGGAGGGACCTCCATGGACGACTCCCAGATTAAAACCATGCAAGAGGAGCTGAAGTTAAAGAAAATGGAACTCGATCTGATCCAGGCAATTGACAAACTCCGTGATGAAATATCTGAGCCGCAAGCGCTCCTGGTTTCGACAGTCGATTTCCTGGCGGATTGGTTCAAAGTGAACCTGTGCATGCTCTTTTTGATCGATCGAGAGACGGGTATCTCAGAGCTGAAGGCAGCGCGTGTGCGCGGCGAAAAGGCCTCCTGGCTGGAGAAAGCCATCCCGGCAGAGCTGGCCGAGCGGGTGACTCAGCTCAATCAGATCACACGGTGGTCGGCTCTGGAGGTGCTGCCCGCCGCGGCTTTAGAAGGCACCCTCGCTGACCTGCACCTGATGGGAGTCCCCATCATCCTGGGGGCCAAAGAACGTTTGGGTGGGTTGCTTTTAGCCCGGCCAGGCGTCCTTTTTGGTGAAAATGATGTAACCCTCATGAAATCGGCAGAGAACCAGATCGATTCGCTGCTCATCCAGGGCTATTCTGCGGAACGCATGCAGCAGTATGCCAAGGAGCTGGAAACCATTTTTCGCATCGACCGCATCCGTGACCAGAACCTGCCCTTCGACCAGATGTTGAACACGGTGATCGGCGAGCTGACCAAAACGGTGGAAGCAGAGATGGGCTTCATTATGCTCTACGACCTGACCGGCAAGCAGCTCGAAATCCGCGCCTCTGCGCCGCAAAACCTGATCCCCATGCTCCCCTATTACGACACCATCCAACAGATGGCCGATGAGGCCTTACAGGCCGGTCACCTGATCATGCGCAATGGGTTATCAGGAGGGGTGACCTGCATGATGTGCCTGCCGCTCATTTTAAACGAGCGCATCATCGGCGTGTTGGGCATGGCCAACCGCCTGGGGCGCTGCAGGTTCAGCCAGGCAGATGCTCGCTTCCTGACCGCCATCGGCAGCCAGATCGATACGGCCATCTACGAGCGTAATGAGATCAGGCTGCTGCGCCGTGTGCTGGGGCGCTCGGTGGATCCGCGGGTGATGGAGCGTTTGTTGACCAACCCAGATGTGGACTTCATGAAAGGGGAGCTGCTGGAGCTGAGCGTGCTCTTTGCCGACCTGCGCGGCTCGACCCAATTGGCGGAGAATACCGAGCCGGAGCGGCTGGTCGAATTCATCAAGGACTACTTCAGCGAGATGACCGAGGTCATCTTCCTGCACGAAGGCACCGTCGATAAGTTCGTGGGCGACGAAGTGATGGCGCTCTTCGGCGCGCCGATCCCGCAGCCGGAGCATGCCCTACGCAGCCTCCAGGCGGCCGTGGCCATGCAGGCCGCTTTCGAAAAAGTGCGCCAGCGCTGGGGCGAGAAAGGCATGCCCATCCCGCCGGTCGGCATCGGCATCTCCACCGGCAGCGTGATTGCCGGCGAGATGGGCGGCCCGCAGCGAGCCGAGTATACCGTCATCGGCCGCGCTGTTAACCTGGGGGCGCGCATCTGCGCCTCGGCAGGCGGCGGTGAGATCCTGGTCAGCCAGCGCACCTACGACCTGCTCAAGGATCAGGTGGAAATGGAGGCCGTGCCCGGACAGCAGTTCAAGGGCATCGAGAACGATGTGACGGTGTATAGGTTGGTGAAGATGAGGGGATAGCTCTTTATTAATCTGAGATCAGATCGATGCCTTCAAACTACCATAAACGAGTCACACCATAAGCAGCGAGCATCTCATCGCTGCTAATTATGGACATTCCTTCAACGTTCGCTTGCGCCACGATCAGGCGATCAAATGGATCTCGGTGGTGAAAAGGCAGGTTGGCAACGACTGCAACATGAAGGAACTCGATTTGTAAAACTTCGATGCCATTTTGGGCTAATTGTTGTGGGATCATGGTCTCAAAAGGCTGATCTAGTGTTAACTTTCCTAAGCTGACTTTGATACCCATTTCCCAAAGACTTGCCATACTTATGAAAGACTGGTTGTCTTCAGCCTCGATCAATTGCCGCGCAGATTCACTTAGCCTGGTACTTCCGCTGATAAACCATAGAAAGCTCTGGGTATCAAGCAGCAATTTCATCGCATATATTCTTTGAAATCATCCAGAGGCTCGTCAAAATCATCGGCGATGTGGACCAGTCCTTTGGCACTACCAAACTTGGGGCGCGGCTTGACTTGACCTACAGGCACCAATTGAACAATCGTTTGGTTTTCCTGGATCAAGACCGTTTCACCGCGCGCCGCAGCAGCGATGAGATCGCGCAGGCGGCGTTTCGCTTCTGGATAATCAATAGGTGTGATCATACGCATACCTCTTTAATCCAGTATAACATACTGTATGAGGAGCAAGTGATCGTTCCAAAGCTGGTAAAAACGTGGGTAAAATGGATGTGAGGCAGTCTGGCAACCGCCCCACATCCTACGAACAAAGAGGCACACCGACATGCGCCTGAACCTAATTCTACCAAAAGTTGAGCCGAACGAATTTGAATTTCCAAAGAAATGTCCCAAGAAAGGATGTCCGGGGATGCGGTTTATCCCACGGCAGGAAGTGAGCAAGAAGATCGTGGATGCTCAGCACCCTGAGGTAACGGCCTGGAGATGTGAATGCATGAAATGCGGGCATGTATTCCGGGTCTACCCGAAAGGGGTCAGCCAGAAGCAAATCTCGAAGCGCGTGAATGGTATGGCAGTGATGATGTACATTCTGGGATTGAGCTACGGGGCGGTAGAAATCGTATTGAGCAGTCTTGGAATGGGGATAGGAAAAACGAGTGTCTATCGGGCAGTCCAGGCCGTAGCAGAGCAAGTGCCAGGGCTAAAGCGTGAAAAGCTACTGAGTGGGTACAAGACCAAAGCGATTGGGGCAGATGTAACCAGTGTGCGCTGTAACGGGGAATGGGTGACGGTCGGCATCGTGGTAGATGCGGTCAACGGGATGGTATTGAGTATCGACGAATTACCGGGTGAGGATGCTGAGCAATTGAAAGCCTGGCTTGAGCCAATTATGGAAGCGGTAGACGCAGATGTGGTGGTGAGTGATGATGCGGATGCATTGAAGAAGGTGAGTGATGAGACCGGACGCTCGCAGCAAGTGTGCAAGAGCCATGTCGGCCGGAACACAGATGCTCTGGTGGCTGAACTCTCGGCGATTATTAGCACAGGGCAGGATCATTCTTTGGATGCGATTGGGATAACTTCTCAACAGGCGTTGGAGGATTTGGCTTCACTCAAGGAGATGATCCATTCCCGACGTCCCGGAAGATCAGCCACGCCTTGAAGGAATCTATCTCCGCTACGCCAACGCTCGCAAACCAGGCAAGGGCAAAAAACATGATGTTGCCTATCGGATGCGCAATCTGTTTATGGATCGCTGGAACCTCTGGCCTCGCCTGACTTTCTATCGCAATTGGAAGGATGAATATGGAAATGAGATTTTAGACGGCACCAACAACCATTGTGAACGCGCCATTGGATGGTGGATCAAAGAGCGCTACCGCTCGATGCGCGGCTACAAACAGGGGCACTCTGCTCTTGGCATTAGCCGCCTGATCGCCTTTGCCGGAAACAACCTGGCTCGTGGCTTGCGTCTGGCGATTTGATGGCATAACCCTGGTAAAATGCCAGCCGGTTAGCCTCCAATCCTGTTTGTTTACCTATCAAGGAGCAACGCACTTCTACATTTTTAATCTATGCAGCCTGGTACTGGCTCACATTTACCAAAGACCCGGCGGTTGCCATTTGTTCGGCAGTGGTTAATAAATCCCGCGTAGTTTTTTCATCAACATGAGCTTCTTCACAATTGGAACAAACCCTGGCAGGGACATTTTCTATAACCAGAGTCGAGCCGCCTCTTTGCAGTGTGACTGTCGTGTATCCGGGTACCGTCTCGCCTTGTTTACAGATTGTACATTTCATAATAAGCCTTTAGCAGCTTTTCTTTCACCCCAGAGCAGAGCGATATCTCTTTCTTCAGGCTGCATATACGACCTCCGCAGTCTGAAGAATATCTTTTCGCCGGAAAGGATTGACCAAACTGGATTTCTCAACCAGGTCGACCGGCTTGCCAAACAATTCTGATAATTCCAACTGCATTTCACCCAAATCCAGCACGCTGTATTTCGTTTGCGGCTGAAAGGTAATCAAAACATCGATATCACTCTTGGAATGAAAATCCTCGCGCAGAATAGACCCAAAGAAGGAAAACTCGCTGATGTTCCATTTATGGCAGAAGGCGATAATCGCTTCTTTAATTTCAGACGAAGCCAAATCCATACAGGTCACCTGTTCTTGGTTGAATATTCAATCCGGAGTCAGTATAACTCAATCTTGCAGGAATATACAAGAGGCCGCGTATGACCCACCTATGGATGTATTAATCCCTTGGTTTAACCGAATTAGGGATGAGGTGCAACGCACTTTTAGAAGTGCGTTGCACCTGCGATGCTTTAACTACCGCTTCATGAACGGCAGGTGGACCTTATATTTTTCCATCTGCCAGATCTCGCCGCCGTTGGCGCCATTCATCACGCTGGTGAACAGATTATTCTTGAAATTGGCTCCAGCATTGCCGCGTAAGCTGAAGCCGTTATTGCTGTCTCCCCAGCCATCGATGTTTACCTGAGACCATTGATCGCCGTCTGAGGTAGACCACACTTCAGTGCCGGTAACACCGTTAGTGGTGGTGGCGTACAACCGGTTCTCGAAAACATAAAATCCGTTAATATCTGATTTGTTCGGATCGCCAAATCCGTTAGTCATCACTGGACTCCAGGAGGTACCGTTACTCGTCCGCCAAATCTGACCGCCAGTTGTCTTGTTGATTGTTCCAGCATATAAGCTGCCTTTATAGACTGCCAACGTGATCGTTTCGGTATTATTCGCATCCCCAAATCCAAGCGTGTTCACCTGGTCCCAGGTGGTTCCGTTGGAAGTCCGCCAGATGCGTGTGCCGGCAGTCAAATTTTGAACCCCCGCATAGAGATAACCATTGAACTCAATCATGGCATACACACCGTGGTTATTGGCATCGCCATTTCCACCGGTCAAGACAGCCGACCAAGTGCCAGCATTTCCGGTATCGCTGCGGTAGATTGAAACACTCCCGCTATCCCCGTCGCTTTTGGAGGTCGAAGCATAGATTTTGTTCTGGAAGACAGCCAGGGTATCGATGGTGAGGTTTTCTATGCTTCCAAAGCCATTCGAAACGACTTCGTCCCAGGTGGTTCCATCGCTGGTGCGGTAGATCCGGGCAGAGGTGTTAACAGCTTCTCCCCATCCGGTGCTGGCGTAAAGCTGCCCGTCGAAGACTGTCATATCGACTGCTATGCCGCGATAGCCGAGGTCCTTGACCATATTCCAGGTTTTCCCATCGCTGGAACGGTAGATAAAGTTTAGATCATTCCAATTAGTGGTACTGGCATACAATTGCCCATTGAAAACCTCCAAGGCTCCGGCTTGTAGGTTCTTGTCCCCAAATCCATTGATATTGACCTGCTTCCAGCCGGGAACGCCGGGGGCAAACTTTTGAATGCGAGCATTCTGCCAATCGCATGCAAATAGATTTCCGGAGTTGTCTAGAGCTACACCTGAAACTCCGCGGAATTGGCTAGTATTGATGCCCCATGTTCCGCCAATCGAGGTGAGGAAAGCTCCACTAACATCGTAAATCTTGACAGCGTTGTTATCCCACTCTGATACATAAACTCGCCCCTGTCCATCCACCGTCACATCTTCCGGATGGCCCAGGTTGGTCAAGCCATCACAATTTCCGGTAGTGCCAAAGGTCATTTGATAGATACGATTACTGTTATACTTCTGAACTCGGCAGTTCCGACTGTCCAAGACATAAATATTCCTGGCAGCATCAGTTTCAATGCTTTGTGGCTCATTAAAGTGGCTGTTGTCGCTCCCAGAAACACCAGTGACGCCAATGGTTGCAATATAAACTCGATTGCTGCTATAAACTTGCACTCGGTGGTTATAACCGTCAGCTACATAGATGGTGCCGTTGTTGTCTACAGCAATACCTGACACCCAATTAAAATCATAATCTCCTGTGCCTGAATTGCTTGAACCTAGGGTGGCTTGATAGACACCGTTACTATTGAAAATCTGTACACGGTTATTCCAGCCATCAGCAATATAGATATTGCTATTATTATCCACAGCAACACCGCGCGGCCAGCTAAAGTGATCATTATCACCCCCCATATCTACACCTGGTGCCCCTTTTGACCACAAGAAGCTACCGTTCGGATCCAGTTTGATCAAGCGCTGTCCAAGTTCTTCGATCAAAAGTATACTGCCATCTCTATCGATGGCGATGCGGGGATGGTTATAATGATAGCCATCTGTCAAATATGGAACAAACTCAACCCCGACGAAGGTGCCGAGTGGGGTGCCAGTGCTATCGAAGCGAACGACAATATCATTCCAAGCAGCCGAGCCATATACCCTGCCGCTCGAATCCACGGCAACATCATAGAGCCAATTTTGGTTGGTGACAAAGTCGCTGCACACCCCTCCAGAGGTACACTTGCGGATAAGCCCATTTTCAGTGTCGGCTATGTAAATATTATTTCCGCTGTCGGTGGCCACGCCTTGGGGTCGATTGAGGTTGCTATCCAGCGTGGTACAGGTCCAACCTGCACTGAATGTACAGCGCTGTACACGATTATTTGTTCGGTCAGCTACAATCAAGCGATTGCTGCCGTCGACGGCGATGCGATAGGGTTCATTGAACTGGTTGGCACCGCTGCCAGGGATGCCCGCCGTCCCAATCGTGGTGCTGTAGACTGGGCTGCCTGTGGTCAGGTCGAAGACCTGGATGCGGTGATTGTTGCGATCAGAGACATACAGCAATTTCTCACTGTCGTATAGAGCTACCCCACTGACTCCATTGAAACGGGTGTTGTCACTGCCCGACATCCAGGGATCAACCTCCGGGAACTGCTGCAAGAAGGTTCCCGTGGCGCTGTACCGCACTACCCGGTTGCCATCTGCCGCCCAGATATTGCCGGAGCTGTCTGTAGCAGCATCGTTGATGCCGCAGAAACCATAGTCTTCCGTCGAGCAAACCCCAGCCTTACCGATTGCGATTTGACCTGCACCGGAAGCATTGAATTTTAAGAGCCTCAGACCTTGCTCTTCGGTAACGAACAGATTATTGCTGCCATCAATGAAGAGCCCTAACGGTCGATTGATGTGAATAAGATCTGAGAAATAAGGTGTTTCCAGCACCCCAAACGTCTTCACATACCTGAAACTTGTCCCTGGCTGCCCCAGTGCCACCTCCGGCTGGGCGGGCGTGTCTGCCTCCTGCGGCGCTTGGGCGGAAACAAAGATGATGCTGGCTGCCAGGCTTAGCACGGCAAAGATTACAGCTGCACTCAAATAAATGCTCCTGCGGTTCATACTTTCCTCCTGTTGAATAATGATGAATGATGTTTGATTTTCCCTGGGTGTTCGTTTTACACTCCCCCAGGCATATAGGATTAAGAGTACTCGGTTTTTTTTTCAAGTGTCGAATGTCACAATTCTGTGGAGACTAAGGGAGGAACCACTTCTTGCCTCGCGAGGTGCAACGCACTTCAAAAAGTGCGTTGCACCTACGATGCTTTAACTACCTCTTCATGAACGGCAGGTGGACCTTATATTTTTCCATCTGCCAGATCTCGCCGCCGTTGGCGTTATTCCCAGTCGTACCGATATAGAAATTATTGTTGTAAACGACGCTGGCGAAATTGAGCAAGGTAGAATTATTATTACTATCTCCAAATCCATCTGGATTCACTTGTCGCCATGTGAAGCCGTCGCTGGAACTCCAAACCTGCCCTCCCCGGTTTTGATTGCTTGCAAGGGCA
Source organism: uncultured Chloroflexia bacterium (assembly GCA_963754615.1). Taxonomy (GTDB): domain Bacteria; phylum Chloroflexota; class Anaerolineae; order Anaerolineales; family UBA4823; genus CAVVUF01. The sequence goes on from CAVWGW010000008.1 coordinate 124,987, forward strand.
TATAAATTCCCCTCATAAACCCGCAGCATCTCATTTTTGATATTGTCTTTGTCGCCAAACCCATTTTGCATGAGCGGCGTCCAGGTTGTGCCGTTGCTGGACTTCCAGATCTGCGACCCAGTCGTATCATTGCGGGTCGTTATATATAATTCTCCTTTAAAAACGGCTGGACTATTGGTGTGAATATTATTCGGATCGTTAAATCCCCCGGTGATCACAGGCGTCCAGGTTGTGCCATTTGAGCTGCGTCAAATCTGGGCTCCCTCGGGTTCATTTTCAATCGCTGCATAAAAAGCGCCGTTGAACTCAGCAATGCCCCCTATAAATGTATTATTTTTATTGCCATTGCCAGCAGTCACGACAGGAGTCCATATGCTACCATCTACAGAACGCCAGATTTCTAATCCGTCCACCAGGTTATGTGTGGTGACATAGAGCTGGTTGTTGATGATCGTAAAGGATGATAGGGCAATGTTATTGGCATTCCCAAAACCACCTTCCATCACCTGTTCCCACGTTGTGCCATCTGTAGAGCGCCATAATTGCGCCGGTGCACCGGACCAGCCTGTCCCAGCGTAGAGTTTATTGCCATAGCTAACCATATCGACAATTGAAGGATTGGTGTTTGTGTACGTACTGCTAAAACCCGGATTTGAAACCTGTGTCCAATCCGTGCCGTCACTTGTCCGCCAAATCGTAGCCCCTTCGCTCCAATTGCCTGTGCCCGCATAGAGCTTTCCTGCAAAAACTTCCAAAGAATTCATGTTTGAATTCAGCCGGTTCCCAAACCCATTGATATTGACCTGCTTCCAGCCGGGTACGCCGGGGGCGAAGACCTGGATGCGGGCGTTATCCCAGTCAGCTACGTAAACATTCCCTTGCGAATCTACATTAACCCCTGGAGCGCCCTTCAATTGGCTTGAATTTGTACCCCAGACCCCAGCAATGGTAGTCAGGTATTTTCCAGCCGGGTCAAAAACCTGAACTCGGTTGTTTGACCAATCGCTCACGAAAATCCGACCCTGGGCATCGACTGCGATATCCTCGGGAAAATTGAACTGATCGAACTGTTCTCCCTCAATACCAGTACCGATGGTCATCTGCCAAATGCGGCTGATGTTGAACTTCTGGACACGAAGGTTTCCCCTATCTGTAACATAGATATCACCATTTACATCGACATCGACAGAGACTGGGTTGCACAGGTGATCGTTGGCTGTACTGCACTCACCAGTGACGCCAATCTGCCCGATATAGGTTTTACTGCTGTTGTAGATCATCACCCTGTGGTTGGGGTTATCTGCTACATAGATATTACCATTATCGTCTACCGAAACACCGTTGGGGTAGCTGAATTGATAGTTTCCCGTTCCACAGCTAGACCCCAAGGGTCCTAAATAAGCTCCCGCCGGGCTGAAAATCATGATCCGGCAGCCAGAGGTTACATAGATATTATTGTTCTTGTCCACCGCTACGCGGTTGGGCCATTGCAAGTGAGTGTCATCCTCTGCGTCCACGCCTGGCACGCCGAATTTCCATAACAGAATGCCATTGGGGTTCAGCTTGATCAGGCGGTGGCCTTGTTCCTCGACGATGATGATGTTATTCGCATGGTCAATGGCGACTCGCGGGCGATTATAGTGATAACTATCGGTCAGGTAAGGGACGAACTCGACGCCAGCAAAGGTACCAAGCCAAGCTCCAGTGCTGTCGTAGCGGACGACGATATCCTCATAAGCAGCCGAGCCATATATTCTTTCACTTGAATCCACGGCAACATCATAGAGCCCATGTGTGTTATTGGCAAAATCATTGCATACACCCCCAGAGGTGCACTTCCGAATTCGGTAGTTTTCAGTATCGGCTATGTAAATATTATTACCGCTGTCAGTTGCCACACCTTGTGGTCGATTGAGGCTGTTATCCAGCGTGGTGCAAGTCCAACTTGTGCTGTACGTGCACTGCTGCACTCGATTATTCATCCGGTCAGCCACAAATAAATTATTGTTGCTGTCGATGGCGATGCGATAGGGTTCATTGAACTGGTTGGCGCCGCTGCCTGAGACACCCGCCGTCCCAATCGTGGTGCTGTAGACTGGGCTGCCTGTAGTCAGGTCGAAGACCTGGATGCGGTGATTGTTGCGATCTGAAACGTATAGCAGTTTTCCACTGTCGTAGAGAGCTACCCCGCTGACTCCATTGAAACGGCTGTTGTCGCTGCCCGACATCCAGGAATCAACCTCCGGGAACTGCTGCAAGAAGGTTCCCGCAGCACTGTACTGCACTACCCGGTTGCCATCCGCCGCCCAGATGTTGCCAGAGCTGTCTGTAACAGCATCGTTGATGCCGCAGAAACTATAATCTTCTGTCGAGCAAATCCCAGCCTTACCGATCGCGAATTGACCTGCACCGGAAGCATTGAATTTTAGAAGCCTCTGACCCTGCTCTTCGGTAACGAACAAGTTATTGCTGCTATCAATGAAGAGCCCCAACGGTCGATTGATGTGAATAGTATCTGAGAAATAAGGTGTTTCCGTTACCCCAAACGTCTTCACATACCGGTAGCTCAACCCTGGCTGCCCCAGTGCCACCTCCGGCTGGGCGGGCGCGTCTGCCTCCTGCGGCGCCTGGGCGGAAACAAAGATGATGCTGGCTGCCAGGCTTAGCACGGCAAAGATTACAGCTGCACTCAAATAAATGCTCCTGCGGTTCATAATTCCTCCTGTTGAACTTCAATGATGATTTTGGATTTCCCTGGGGCTGCTTTTTTCAATCCCCCAGGCATATAGGATTAAGAGTACTCGGTTTTTTTTCTTTTCAAGTGTCGAATGTCATGTCTGGTGTAAGGGAAATGTAAAGAATGTCGTTCGGAATGATGTGAGGAACGATGTACCCGTTATACTCAACGCCATCGCCAACACACTTGACGCGACCACAAAAGTCCTCCCTCCCGCATAGTCGACTTCCCCAAGTCAAGTCACAGGGGTCCTTCACTAGGTTCAGGACGACAAACCTACAGGTCATTCTGAACCGCCGGTGCTCTTCTGGAGGTGTGCGAGGTACTGATCGCCGAACCCCTGCTGCGCGACCACGTTTATTTTCATCCGTGCAATTCGTATCCATCCGTGAGCCTGATCAAAAGGCGTTGTTTAAAACACAAACGCCCGTGAGATGAACTCACGGGCATTATCCCCTCTCCTTATAGCACATTAATGGATCAATCCCTCCACCGCCAGCTCCCCTCTGGCGAAAGCGGCGCCCTGGCGCAGGGCCTGGATATTGGAAGGTAAGAGGCGGCGGTGGCGCTCGGGCAGGTGGTGATCGAGGGCTTGCTCGATATTCTCGAGGGTCAGGATGGGCAGCTTCTGCAACAGCGCGCCGAGCATGACGATGTTCATCAGCCGTTTGTTGCCGATGGTCTCAGCGATCTCCTGGGCGGGGATGAGGAGTGCATCGATGTCTCCGCGTTCGGCGCCGCGGTTGACCAGGGAAGAGTTGATGATCAAGACGCCGCCAGGAGAAATCTGCGGCTCGTACTTTTCCAGGGATGGCAGGTTCAAGACCAGGACTCCTTTGGGATTGCGAACGGTGGGCGAGCCGATCTCTTCATCGGCGATGATCACGGTGCAGTTCGCCGTACCGCCGCGCATCTCTGGACCGTAGGAGGGCATCCAGGTAACTTCCTTTCCCTGGTCCATGCCGGCAAAAGCCAGGATCTGCCCGGCAAACAAGACACCCTGCCCACCAAAACCCGCAATGATCACTTCAGCTTGCATAAGGACTCTCCATTTCTGCTTTCCTTACAGACATTTACATCCTGTTATTAAAATAAAAACCTAACGCGAAGACGCGGAGATGCGAAGGTTCAATAAGAAAGAATGTAAATACAGTTCTAATTGCTTTGATCTATAAAACATTTCATCAGTTATTAGTTGAAATCTCAGCGCTCTCCGCGTCTCTGCGTTAAAGAATTTTCGAAGAGGCCATTACTTAAAATTTCAACCTCTCTAATTCTGGAGAGACTTTGAAGTCTTCCAGTGGATAGACGGGCACCATGTGCTCTTCCAGCCAGTGCAGCGCCTCCACCGGGGTGACGCCCCAGTTGGTGGGGCAGGTGGAGAGCAGCTCAACCATCGAGAAGCCCATGCCGCGCACTTGCGCTTCGAAGGCGGTGCGGATGGCTTTCTTGGCCTGGCGGATATTCTTGGGATCGTGCAGGCTGCGCCGGACGATGTAGCTCGGACCATCCAGTTTGGACATCACTTCTGACATGTGCAGGGGGAAGCCTTGCTGCTCCACATCGCGCCCGTTGGGTGAGGAAGTGGTCTTCTGACCCGGGAGGGTGGTGGGAGCCATCTGCCCACCGGTCATGCCGTAGATGGCGTTGTTCAAGAAGATAACGGTGATGTTTTCCCCGCGCCCGGCAGCGTGCATAATTTCAGCCATGCCGATCGAAGCCAGGTCACCATCACCCTGGTAAGCGAAAACGACGCGGTTTGGCAGGACGCGCTTGATGCCGGTTGCCATGGCCGGGGCGCGGCCGTGGGCGGCTTCGACAAAATCGATGTCGAAATAGTTGTAAGCGAAAACAGAGCAGCCCACGGGTGCCACGCCGATGGTTTGCTCACGGATGCCCATTTCATCCAATACCTCGGCGATCAAGCGGTGGGCTACGCCGTGGGTGCAGCCCGGGCAGTAGTGCGTGGGGGTGTCGGTGAGCGAGGAAGGACGGATGTAAACAGTTTGGGTTTGAACGACAGTATCCATAATCTGCAAGGCTCCTTTACCGTTAATTCATCGCCAGGTTGAGGCGCTGCAGCCAGCGCAGGCGGGGGTCACCACCGAGAGGGGGTGTCTGGCCTGCCATACGCCGGATCTCGCCCAAGACCTCTTCGGGGTAGGGCACCATGCCTCCCGGGCGACCGTAGAATTCTACAGGGAGGCGGTTCTCGACCGCCAGGCGCACATCATTGAGCATCTGCCCGGTGTTCATTTCTACGACCAGCATGGACTGGGCGTGCCGGGAGATCTCCGTAATTTGCGGGGTGGGGAAAGGATTGAGCGAGATTGGGCGGAAGAGTCCGACTTTGATGCCTTCGGCCCGCGCGGCGCGTACCGCCGAAAGCGAGACGCGCCCGGCAGTGCCAAAGCCGACGATGACGATCTCTGCATCGTCCAGGTAATACTCTTTGTAGCGCACTTCGTTCTGGGCGATCTGGTACTGGCGCTCTGCCAGGCGCAGGTTGGCGACTTCTTCTTGGTCTGGGATAAGATAGATCGAGGAAAGAAAACGCCGCTCCCGACCTTCGGCGCCGGTGACAGCCCAATCGGGTTTGACCTTGCGCAGGGGACGCATTTCGGGGAGCTCGGCCGGCTCCATCATTTGCCCGATGCTGCCATCTGCCATGACCACGGCGATGGCGCGGTATTTTTCTGCCAGGTCGAAAGCCAGGACAGTTAGATCGATGGCTTCTTGGACGGAGGCAGGCGCCAGGACGATGGGGTGATAGTCACCATGCCCGCCGCCATGCACAATCTGGTTATAGTCACCTTGCGATGGGGCGATGTTCCCCAGGCCAGGCCCACCCCGCACCACGTCGACCAGCACGCAAGGCACTTCGGTGCCAGCGATATAAGACATGCCTTCCATCATCAGGCTGACGCCTGGGCTGGATGAAGATGACATCACTTTGACTCCGGTGCAGGCTGCCCCGTAGACCATGTTGATCGCCGCCACTTCACTTTCAGCCTGCAAGAATGTGCGCCCTAACTCGGGCATCCGGTGCGACATCCATTCCAGCAATTCCGTCTGGGGCGTGATGGGGTAACCAAAATAGGCCTCGCAGCCAGCCCGAACAGCTGCCTCAGCCATCGCAAAATTGCCTTCTAACAGCTCACGAGCCATATTTTGCCTCCTAAGCTGGGGATGGTACCCGCGCTGAGCGGACAGGTGCTTCACGGTAAACGGTCAGGGCAGCTTCTGGGCACATGATGGCGCATACACCGCAACCTGTGCAGCTTTCGCCGGACAGCTCTACTGGATGATATCCCTTGGGGGTTAACCGTTCCATATTGATGGAAAGAACATGTTGGGGGCAGGCGTCAATACACAGCTCGCACCCCTTACAGTACAGATCGTTGACCTCGATCCATCCCTTAATGGGCATTCGAAAACCTCCTTCTCAAGAATTTACAGATAGAAATTTATAAATCGGATAGATTCAACCTTATTATGCTTAACTTGTCTGACGTTTACTAGTGCTAACTGTCATGCTAGATTAAGCCGAATGGCTTAAAATCCAGGATTGCAAACCTTGGTTTGCTGATCGGGTTTGCGGAATCCAGATGATGACCGCCATCATCACCAGGCTGATTGCAATGCGGATCTATTTTCGAATGGCTTTGAAATGAGTGCCAGCGAGTTGGAATCTGATCACTTATATTGCAGCCAGGCAAATATGGCTGACAGCGTGACAATCATAAATCCGATGGCGATAGCTAACCAGGTTGAAAATTTTTGACGCATGGCACCCTCCGTCAAACCAGGTTGAAGCGCTCAGAATGGAAATCACCGAAAGGAACACCAAGCTTTCCTAAAGCTTTTTCAACCGCATTCATCATCGGCTGGGGTCCGCATATAAAGACTTCAAGGGTGTTGCGCGGCAGGTCTTTGGGGAGATGTCGCTCCAAGATCGATTGGGAAACGAAACCAGATTCACCCGTCCAACCTGGAGGCGTCTTTTCTAACACATGCACCAAGGTCAGGTTGAGGGTATTTTTCAAGGCCTCCAATTCCTCTCTAAAGATGACATTCTCCCAATCTTTGTTGGCATAAATGAGCAGCAGTGAGCGCTTGTCACCACGGTCAGCAAGCGTACGCAGCATGCTCATCATTGGGGTGATACCCACCCCGCCTGCGATGAAGGCAAATTGCTCCGCATGTGGGTGTCGGTCAACACTGAAATGCCCATAAGGTCCATCAAGAAATACCTTCTGACCGGGCTTCATTTCCTTGATCGTTGCTGTAAAGTCGCCTAATGATTTAATTGTAAAAGTGACCGGGTCCGGATGGCTGGCACTGGAAGAGAAGGAAAAGGGGTGTTCGGTATCTGAGAAAGGGGATTTCCAGGTCGTGATCCAGGCAAATTGCCCCGGCATAAAAGTGATACCTGGATGTCCGATTGGTTTGAGCACCAGGCTCCAGGCATTATTGCGTTCTTGGACCACCTTTTCTACCTCGTATGGGCTTCTGAGAAGTAAGATTGGTTTGATGATGCGCACATAAACCAATAGACCTACCCAGATGACTCCATAAGCAATCCATAAAGTCTGCTTTAAAGGGGTATTTAGATAATGGCGAGCTAATATGATATGACCCATTGCAAGGAGCACGGTGGCGGTTGCCAAGATGCCGTGCCAAATTCGCCAGGTGATATATTCCATCTTGAACCGCACGCGCCAGAGTGAGGTAGCAATGAGGACGAGTAACAATATGACCGCGCTGACGCCCATACGCGCCCGCCATGGAGCGGTGAATGGATTTAGTAATTTTAATGTTTCTGGAGAAAAGATGAATAAAAGCAAAGGATGTATCAGGATTAGGACCAGGGCAACCAGCGAGATTTGGCGATGGAAATGATAGATAATATCCGCTCCATAGGGAGCTTTAATTGTTTTGAAACGCGCTGTCAGCACAAACTGCAAGGTCATCATTGCCAAACCAGCAAATCCCAAGGCCACAGAGAATTCTCTCCAAAACTCACGCCCTTCGGGCACCTCCCCGAGAATCAAGATTAATAAAGGAGCAATCACTAAAGCGATATAAACGAAAATCCAAAATATGCCCTGGATCAAGTATTTTTTCCGCATACTTTGTCCACTCCTGGAATAAGCGAATTTATCTGGGAAATCAGTGCAGGATTGAAATCATCCTTGGCGATTGAGTAGAACAGAACGACGAACTTGGAGAATTTTAACGAAACCCGGTGATGTAATTCTCAAGCTGGTCAACCATGAACTCAAGTTCACCGATGACATCTTTTACGATATCACCAATGGAAATGATTCCAACCAGTTTATCCCCCTCAAAGACGGGTAAGTGGCGAATTCTGATGTCAGTCATCAAGCCCATGCAATCCCGGACGGATTGGTTCGGGTTCACGGTGATTAAATTTCTAGTCATCACCTCTTCAACAGTAGTTTTTTCAGGCTGCTTGCCGGCTAATGTTACCTTGCTCGCGTGATCTCTGATTGTAAAAATCCCAACAACCTGATCCTCATTCATCACGATGAGCGAACCAATATGCTTTTCAACAATGAGCTTCAGCGCATCCACGACGGTTGCATCGTGAGAGATTGTCCAAACCTGATTGCCTTTTGCTTTTAAAATCTGAGAGACTGTATTCATAAGTTGTTGACCTTCCTTATATAGAATGCAGCGAATCCACGCCGTAAAGGGTATTTGTTGGGTAGTTGGGACAGATGTACAAATTTTACCATTATGCTGCCTGATCTAAGAAAAGAGATTCGTAAACGATCAATGGCAGGGTGATGATGAACCAGGGCATATATTGGTTAAAGAGGATCGAGTTGAAACAAACGAAGGTTGCCATCACAAGCATCGAGGCCATGAAAAACCTGAGCTTCCTTTTCCAGGCTAAAGTAAAGAGCAGAATCATCAGAACTAGCATTGGGATGCGCGCAGGGTAACCAGTAAGGTTCAGCAGCATATCAAAGGAATAGGCTGTAGGAAGGTGCTGCCACTGGTCACGAGTGGCTGAGAAAAGGATGGAAAGGGTCAAACCTTTCATGTCCCAGATAATGAAAGGGAGCGAAGTGATGAAAGGGATGCTGATAATGACGGCTGCCGCCAGAATCACCTGCTTCCATTTCTTGCTGGTAGATGCATGATAAATATAGATCAAGTATATAGGCAGTAGAAAAATGGCGATCTGTTTTATGGCCAGTGATAAGCTGAAGCTTAGAAGCGCCAACCAACGATTCTTGGGGAGGAGCAGGAAGGAAAGGAGCAGGAAGAAGATGGCCATAAAGCCGATATCCCTTACCTGAACCATGTACAAGGTCCAGCGGTTCAAAGCCCACAGCAGGGAAAAAAAGATCGCTAGCCCGAGGGATTTCTTCCTAAGAAAAATGAAAAAGGTCAGCGCAGTAATGCATAAATTTACAACCAGCAGGACACGCTGCCAAAAATACAACCAGGCTTCGTAATAATTGTACCTGAGCTTTTGTGATAGGTAGGAAAGTTCAATGAAAGCAGGAAAGAAAGTGGTGTATTTGTTATTTTCGCGCATATCGCTCTGCAAGATGCGAGAATAAGGATTCTCACCATTCAGAATCCGGTGGCCATCCTGGTAAAGGTAAACCATATCGATTTCATACCTTGGGTAATCCCAGAGTGAGATTTGAAACCAGGCGTAGAAACCTAGAATCGTTGCCAGAATAATCCATCCCACATAGGGCTTTAACGGTTTCATTGTTCCCCCCTCTCCTCGCCTTATGTCTGCAAGGCTTGGCTTATGCTACAAAATGAAATCAGGTATATCGCCGAAAGTTTCATTGCAAAGATAAAATGCTAAGCTGGTAAATAACTTGGGTGATTTACCGTCTTTGCGATGCTGAGTTTTTTATTTCCTTTCGGCCAATCACATATTACTTCATATATTATTACAAATAAAAGCTCCTGAGTCACGTACTATTTGTCACATTGGTAACTCCCAATGAGCTAATGTGGGAGTTCCAGGATTGAAAAACCCTTAAAATGCAAAAATATGATAAAATTGAAGAACTTAGGCCAGATTTGTGTGTGTTTGTTTGCCGCCATTCCGGTTAAGGGAATGACGGTATTTGTTTGCCGCCATGGATCTGCTTCAAAAATCTACGAGCAAGTAAGGAAAGAGGAAATGGAAACGAAATTGTACGTTGGTAATTTGTCGTATAACACCACAGATGAGGACCTGCGAGTTTTATTCAGCCAATCTGGGACAGTTAAGTCTGTGGAAGTGATCAAGGATCGCGATAGTGGTCGATCCAAAGGCTTCGCATTTGTAGAAATGAGCAGCCAGGCGGAAATAGAGAGTGCAATCAAGGCGTTCAACGGTTACAGCCTCGACAGCCGACAGCTAAAAGTGAGCATTGCCCGACCGCGTGAAGAACGCCCCCAGGGTGGGGGTGGGTGGTATTCTGACTCTCCCCGGAAAAGCAACTACAACTCGCCCCGTGGAAAGAAAACTACCCGGCGTTCGTATTAGTCTTTACCACTAAACTGGCTGAACGCAATCAGCACCCCCAAGATCAGGCTTACTGCTAACGCATCGTAAAGCACATCTTGGGGGTTTTGCCATTCCAGCAGCTGCTCAAGGAATTTGACCGCCATCACCAGGATGATCAGACTGCTCAGTTTGGCTTTTAGCTCATGGATTTTGTGTGCCAGCCTCCATTCAGGTTGTTAGTTTTTCCCACTCGTTCATCAAATTTTCTAACGCGGCCTGCGCCTGGGCAACCTGGTTGCTCAATTGATGGACCACCTCATACGATTGTTTTGGACCAGCTACCTGCAGCTCTTTAGACAGGCGCTTGAGGAGAGTCTCTTGTTCTCGGATGCGACCCTCGACCAGCTCTAAAGCTTGCTGCCTGCGGCGGGTTTCCTGGCTGTTGTCACGCACCATCGGTTTTGGACGCAGCAAGATCTGAGAGGCTGGCTTGGAGGCTGGGCGCATTGCTCCGCGCAAGATATACTCTCGATAGGTTCCTTTAAAGGTATGCAGCTTGCCATCTCGCAGCTCCCAAATTTGGGTGGCGAGCTGGTCAATTAAATACCGGTCGTGCGAGACGAGTAAAATGGTGCCGGAGAATTCCTTCAGCACCGCTTCCAGGGCCTCTCGAGCAGGAATATCCAGGTGGTTGGTGGGCTCATCCAGCAGCAAGAAGTTGGCTTCTTCGAGAGAGAGGATTGCCAACGCCAGGCGAGCGCGCTCTCCACCCGAAAGCAGCGAAATTTGCTTAAAGACATCATCACCGCGGAACAAGTATCGCGCCAGGTGGGTGCGCGCTGCTCCGGGATCCATGGCTTTGTGTCGTAGCAGCTCATCTAAGACAGAGCAATCCATGTTCAGGCTGTCATGCGCTTGAGCGAAATATCCGATTTTCAAGCCCGCACCAGGATTTAGCTTGCCTTTAAGGGGATCCAGCTGCCCAAGCAGCACCTTCAAGAAGGTGGTTTTTCCGCTGCCGTTTGGACCAATCAGCGCGGCGCATTCGCCCCGGCGCAGCTCCAGGTCGTGGATCGTGAAGAGGGCATTGCCAGTATAGCCGATGCTGACTTTATCGGCACGCAGCACCAGGTTTCCACCTGTGCTGGCTGGGCTGAGACGCGGGCGCAGGCTGAGAGGCCGGTCAACTTCGGGTTGGATGGCGTTGACTGCCCGCACAGCTTCGATCACATCCAGGGGACGGTCGGCGTGTAGCCCCATCTCCGACCATTTTCTGCCATCCCGCAGCGCCAGGATGCCGTAAGTTTGCACGACAGCAATATCCCGGCTCAAACGGCGCAGCAGTCCCAGGGCACGCGCATGCGTGGAGGCGCGCACCCAGTTGCGCTGGATAAAGTCCACCTCGTTAAGCAGGCGAGTTTTTTCTTCTTGAAAGACACGATCGTAATATTCCCAGCGCGCCTCGCGCTGGAGCAGGTATGCACTGTAATTGCCTGAATAAGACTCGATGCCGCGCCGGCTCATCTCCCAGATGGCATTGACGGTGTTATCCAGAAAGTAACGGTCGTGGCTGACGATGATCACTGCGCCCTCCCATTCCTGGAGGGCGTGCTCAAGCCATTCAACGGCATCGATATCCAAATGATTGGTTGGCTCATCCAGCATGAGCAGGTCAGGTTTCTCCAAGAGCAAGCGCGCTAGCAAGGCACGCGTTTTTTGACCACCACTCAGCTCGCGCAGCGGCTGGTTCCAGGTGCTTTTTCCCAATCCTAACCCATCCAAAGTTCGCTGAATGCGCACTTCATAATCGTAGCCGCCGGCATGTTCAAAAGCCTGCTGCAGCTCGCCGTATTTCTCGAGTAAAGCCTGGGCGGAATTCCCATTGGACATCTCGGTTTCCAAGAAGGTCAGTTCTTCCTGCCGCGCTTGTAGACCTGCGAAAACGGTGAGCATCTCCGCATACACGGTATTTTCGCGGTCAGCGAAGGCTTCTACAGCCTCCTGGCGTAGATAGCCAAGCCGGCGGCTGCGCGCCAGGTGGATTTGCCCTGTGGTAGGTGGATTAATCCCCGCCAGGATCAGCAGCAGAGAAGTCTTGCCGATGCCATTCGGACCAATCAACCCAATTTTTCCGTCATTCGGGACGGTTACAGAGATGCCGCGGAAGAGATCGAAGGCACCAAAAGAAAGACCGATATTTTCAACATTTAGAATAGACATAGCTTGCTCCAGTAAATTTCAGGGCCGCCGCCCTTGGAAATATTAAACCGGCCAGGTGATCTGCCCGTAACCGGTTGGGTGGCTGTGCCCAGGAGCTTCCTCAGCGGGATTCCAGCGGCAAAGAAAACGGCCACGGGCTGGAGTGCGCCGTGGCCGGGGACTTATGCGTTCAACCGCAAACTCAACAGGCGCACTCCGAGAAGGACAAACCTTCAACTCCTGCCCTCGTGCTCATTTGAATGTGGAGAACTGCCTGATTCATTGGGTTATTTTCCTTTATGGGTTTAGTTTACCATGTGGAATGGACTGGTGTCAAGATTCTTTCTTCCATCGTGAAGAGGTGTTTTTTGGACTCAGGATGGTTTATGCTGTCCATCTTTTATTCGCCAGACGAATAAGCACGCCAGAGCGAGGAGTAAACCTCCTCCCACAAAGACCGACGCGGGTGAAATATAAACAAAGGCAAAACCGGCAAGTAACGGTCCTAGGATATTGGTCAGGCTATACAGTCCTGAGGTTGTTCCCTGGGCGCGGCCTTGTTCATGTTGCGGCACATTATTGGCAACCAGGGCGTCGAGGGTTGGACGGGTGAATGCATTGCCCAGAGCGCTGAGCATCGCAAGTGGGTATAGCAGACCAAAGACAGGGACGAAAACAAATAAGGGATAGGCCAGCGCCTGAAGAATCAAGCCTGAGATCGCAATCCTTTTTTCCCCGAAATGAGGAGTCAACCGGTAAACGATCACGCCTTGCCCGATCATTTGGAAAATACCCACAACCATAAATAGGTACGAATTGTCCTGTGGGGTGGCGGAGAAGCGTTCGAGGGTATAAACCGTAATGTAATTGAATATCCCACTGTAAGCCAGGTAGATCAGAAAGATTGCTGAGAGAAGCAAGCTCAAGTTTGGCAGCCGGCTGATCTCGGTGATGATACTGAAAGGATTCACTTGCGAAAGGCGAATATTTTCTTTGGATCTTTTTTCAGGTGGGAGCAATTCGGGAAGGAAGAAGAAACCGAAAAGAAAGCTTGCGAATGAAAGCGCACCTGCAGCGAAAGCTGGCGCGGCAATGCTGATTCCACTGAGCATGCCAGCGATGATCGGACCGAAGATGAAACCCAGGCCAAATGCAATACCGCCAAAAGCGAAGTACTTAGCCCGCTCTTTGGGTTGGGTGGAATCTGCAATATAAGCCATGGCAGTGGCGATGTTGCCACTTGTGAAACCATCGATCAAGCGCGAGAGGAATAAAATCCACAGTGCACCGCCAAAGCCAAAGATTACATAACCAACCGCCGAGCCAAGCACACTGAATAAAAGCACAGGACGTCTGCCCAATCGGTCTGAAATTTTGCCCAAAGCGGGTGCTGCCAGGAATGCGGCTGCAGAGTACGTAGCAGAGAGTAAACCTACAGCGAGTGCATTTAAATTGTACTGGCGGACGATGTAAGGTAAGATTGGCAGCAGCAGGGTAGATCCCATGATGTCGAGGAACATGGTTATGAAAATAAAGGGCAGTCCTCGCTTTGAAGGACTTTGATCAAACTGCACAAGCGCACTCGGGGGATTAGGTTCCATATTGTCTCTTTTCTATTGTGACCAATCCAATATATTATAATCTAATTATCTTAGTTACTAAGATAATTAGATTATAAGCAAATATATCTTTCTGTCAATCCTAACAGCCATTTGAGGATATAATCACCACACAGGCAAATAGAGGGTCTTTAGGAATTGCCGTGGTGGACAAATCCACGGTAACTTCCAATGAGCCCAAATAAAGGGAGCTCATTATGGTAGAAAAAATCATTGGGCGGAAAGAATTATTGAAGCAATTGGACGAAGAAATGCGCCAGATGAGCACCTGGACGGTGTTGTTTCACAGCGCCATCGCTGAGCAGGTTGATTTGAACGTTACAGATCAAAAATGCCTTGACATCCTTAACCAGCATGGACCATTAGCGGCTGGACAGCTGGCAGAAATTACAGGTTTGACCACAGGAGCTATCACCGGCGTGATCGACAGATTAGAAAAAGCTGGTTATGTATACCGGGAACGAGACCCGCATGATCGAAGGCGAGTAATCGTCCAGCCTGCTCTGGAAAAAGTAGCCCAGGATCTCGGTCCAATCTTTACTCATTTTCAACATCGCTATCTCCCGCTCCTGGAAAACTATCAAGAGGATGAGCTAAACTTATTGATCTGTTTTTTTCAAGAAAGCGTTCGCTTCCTGCAAGAGGAGATCAAGTGGCTGAGACAGAGGGAATTGAGGGATATCCGGCAGTAATGCTCCAACACTTATAAAAAAGCCGTTGACAGTGGGGAAGAACCCGTTTATAATACAACCCGCTCTGTCCCGGCAGAAGTTCGCTGGGGCAATCTTTTATTGAATCTATTGCCAGCAGGATGAGCTTTTCGGCAGGCAAGCATAACCCCAACTTCCCCAGAACACGGCGCATCTGACGAAGGTCAGGTAACAGGCGCGGGGTATCTGGCGAAGTGAAGATTGGAGAAAAATTATGAAGTATGCCATTGTAGAAGATGGCGGCAAACAGTATAAAGCCGTCATTGGTAGCACGATTGAAGTGGATCATTTCCCTTCAGAGACGGGTGAGACAATTGACCTCGAGCGAGTGCTCCTGATTGCAGATGAGGATCAGGTTGAGGTTGGTACTCCCCTGGTGGCGGGAGCGAAAGTACAGGCAACTGTGGTCGCTCAGATCAAAGCCCCGAAAGTGGTTGTATTCAGGTACTCGCCAAAGAAGCGCTTTCGCCTCAAGCGAGGGCATCGCCAACAGTACACTCGTTTACGCATTAAATCGATTGTGACGGAGTAGGAGGTTGATATGGCACATAAAAAAGGTGGCGGCTCCAGCCGCAATGGTCGTGACAGCCAGGGACAGCGCCTGGGTGTGAAAAAATATGGTGGTGAGTACGTAAGATCAGGCAATATTCTTGTTCGCCAGCATGGCACCCATATCAAACCAGGTTTGAACGTTGGTGTTGGCTCAGATTTTACGCTTTTTGCCCAGATTGATGGGGTCGTTGTGTATGAAGTGGTTCGAGACGATCGCAAGTGTGTGCACGTGATGCCCGTCCAAGAAGCAGTTGTAGAAAAATAACGGTATCTGGGTTTTAACGGAAAGGATTTTTAGATGAAAAAAGGTATTCACCCTACGTATTATGTTGATGCTCAGGTAATTTGCTCGTGCGGCAATACCTGGACAACAGGTTCTACACAGAAGTTAATTCGAACGGATGTGTGTTCAAAGTGTCATCCCTTCTATACCGGCGAGCAGCGCATTGTTGACACTGAAGGACAGGTTGACCGGTTCTACAAGAAGCTGCAGGTCCGCCAGGATTACATGCGTGAAAAAGAATCTCGCGATTCTGCACGCACCTCACCTACTCGTCCAATAGAAGAACTAGGATTAGGCACGAAAGCAACGGATGCACTGATCAAAGGTGGAATAGCGAATGTCGGACAGGTGCTGGAAAAACTGGCTGAAGGCGAAGCCACGATACTGGCACTGGATGGGTTTGGCCGCAAGTCGATGGCTGATTTGAAGAAAAAACTGCGCCAGATGGGCTATGAACTGCCCGAAGCTGCCAGTGAGGTCGTTGTCTAGTTAGTTTCGACTCAATCAGGGGCTTGCATCGCAAGCAATATCAGGTAAACTTAACAGGCAGACATTCCAATGTCTGCCTGTTGCTTTTTATAAAACAGCATATCGATTCTCTTATTCAGAGGTGGTAATTATGAAACATCATGATGGTCTGGTTGAGGTAATTACTGGGTCGATGTTCTGTGGAAAGACGGATGAGCTGATCCGGCGTTTGCGGAGGGCGTCGATTGCGCGCCAAAAGGTGCAGGTTTTCAAGCCAGCCATCGATACACGCTATGCAGAACAAATGGTGACCTCTCACGCGGGCAGTAATTATGAGGCGATCCCGATTCAAAAGTCGAATGATATCCTCCACCGTCTGGATAAAGATACCACCGTGGTTGCTGTGGATGAGGCCCAGTTCTTCGATGATGAGATCATTGCTGTTGTGCGCAAGCTTGCTGAGCGAGGGCTGCGGGTGATCGTAGCTGGGTTGGATATGGATTTCCGCGGCGAACCTTTTGGCCCGATGCCCGTTTTGATGGCGCAAGCTGAGAGAGTCGATAAATTACAGGCAATCTGCATGGTGTGCGGAGAGCCGGCTTGCCGTACTCAACGCCTGGTCAATGGCCATCCCGCACATTACCACGACCCGGTTGTGATTGTTGGAGCTGCGGAGATGTACGAGGCACGCTGCCGACAGCACCATGTAGTCCCGCGCGATTGAGCAGGAGGTTGGCATTATGCAAGATTATCATAAATTTTTGGATGAAATCCTGATCTCTGAGGATGAGATACAGCAGCGGATTAGAGAATTAGGCGAACAGATCAGCCAGGATTACCAGGGGCAGGAGCTGATCTTGGTGTGTATCTTACGCGGCGGTGTGCTCTTTTTAACCGATTTGATGCGGCATATTTCTGTTCCCCATACTTTAGAATTCATGGCGGTCTCTTCTTATGGGGTTGGGGCGCGCCAATCCAGTGGACAGCCGCGTATCAACCTGGATGTCAATACTGATATTCGAAATCGGAATGTGCTGATTATTGAAGATATCGTTGACAGCGGGCATACCATCCGGGCGGTCCTTGATTTTCTCAGCACCCGGCAGCCAAAGAGCTTGCGCGTCTGCACATTACTCGATAAAGCCAACCGACGCGAACTCCCGTACCGGTGGACTACCTGGGATTTTCAATCCCAGATAAATTTGTTTTTGGCTATGGACTGGATATCGATGAGTACTATCGCAACTTGCCTTTCATCGGAACTGTGAACACCCAAAAATACCGGTCCGGCGAGTGAGCAGAACATCAGGCGGTTGAGTGTCTTTTTCGCCATTGATCAATTTACCAATTCCAATCGATAAAGTGCTGGCAGCGCTGCCTGGGGATGTGCCAGTTTACCTGGTGGGCGGCGCAGTACGAGATATTCTTGTAGGCCGTGAGCCTCATGACCTGGATTTCTTGCTCACAGGAGATGTGATGGCCTTATCTCGCAGAGCAGCGGATGCCCTGGGAGGGGCTTTTTTCCCTTTGGATAAAGACCGTTGTTTTGCGCGAGTTATCCTCACTACGCCTGATTGCACTCAATTTACCCTGGATTTTGCACCTGTCAAGGATGGGAGCCTGGAAGCTGACTTGCGCAGTCGCGATTTCACAATAAACGCGATCGCAATCGATTTACGCCGTCCTCAGGTTCTGATCGACCCTTTGAGAGGTGCTGCAGACCTGCATGCAAGGCGCCTGCTACCTTGTTCCCAGACTTCGCTGTCTGATGATCCAGTGCGTGTCTTACGTGCCATCCGTATGGCAGTGAGTTTTTCCTTGAGGATCGTGCCTGAAATGGCCCTATTGGTGCGCAATGCTGCCCCACTGCTGCCGGTTGTTTCTCTCGAGCGGATCAGGGATGAAGTGTTCAAGATGCTGGGTGGCCCTCACACACCCACTGTATTGCGGCTGTTGGAGGTTTTCAGGAGTCTTACCTTATGTATTCCCAGAGCTGGTCACATTGAAAGGTGTCGACCAACCTCCGCCACATCAATTGGATGTATGGAACCATACTCTGGATACGATGGCTAAGTTGGAGATGGTTTTGAGTATCCTGGCGCGAGAATACGATCCCGACCGGTCGGCAAACCTGATGCTAGGCCTGGCGGTGCTGCGCCTGGGGCGTTTTAGGCAGCAAGTATCCGATCATCTAGAAACGCATTTCACGCCTGACCGGTCCCTGCGCCCTCTGCTTTTCCTGGCGGCACTCTACCATGACTCCGCCAAGCCTGGAACGCGCCAGGAAGATGACCGCGGTCGGGTCCGTTTTTTGCAGCACGATCAGCTAGGAGCAGAGCTGGTACTCCAACGCGGGAAGAATTTGCGCTTGAGCCATGAAGAGATCACCCGACTGGAAATGATTGTGCGTGGTCACATGCGCCCCTTATTGCTGGCTCAGGCTGCCGACCAGCCAACTCCCCGCGTGGTCTATCGATACTTTCGAGACCTTGGTCCTTCTGGCATCGATATTTGCTTGCTTTCTCTGGCTGACATGCTGGCTACCTATGGAACGAGCTTGCCTCAGGAGACCTGGAGCAGGCTGTTAGATGTTGTAGGCTCTTTATGGGAAGCTTATTGGGAAAAGCCAGAGGAGAAGATCAGTCCCGCTCCTCTACTGGATGGACACGAGGTGATGAGCAGGTTTGGTCTTAAACCAGGGCCGAAAATTGGGGAGCTGTTAGAGGCACTGAGGGAGGCGCAGGCAATTGGGCAGGTGACCTCTTTGGAAGAAGCGCTAATTTTTCTCGGGCAGCATCTCGATCAAGGGTAGATATCGTCAAGGTATGGCATATAATACGCCCGGCATCCCAGAGGGTGTGAGCACATCTGGATGGGGAGTTTCGGTACCTGGTCTTTCTGATAGGTTCCGGCTAATTGCTGGCAAGCTGGACAGGCTTCTGCGGGTGCAATAATCACAATAAATTTAACCCGCGGGTTGGCTTGCATGCGCTTAAGTGCTTGCGCAGCGCTTGTCGATTCCCAATCCATCTCAGATCGATTTGGTTGTTGGATGGATGGATTGACCGATGCTTTGGTTCCGGTTTCTGCCATGGTGTTGACCTGCCTCCTGCAGTGTCTCTCGAGGTCTTGAGACGGTAGCTGCAACTCAAAAGGTTGGTTCAATAAAAAAAAAATTAACCAGCCTTGATTTTAACCGAGAATCTGAAATGAAAAAAGGGGAAAGCAATGCTGGCGCATTAAACGCCAGGAATTTCATGCTTCTTGTTTGAGCGAGCGCGGCGGGTGAGTTTATTGATTGACGCCATCAATACGTCCACAGAAACGGGCTTGGTCAAGAAATCGTCCGCACCACTATCCAATGTTTGGGCTATGATATTGGGTTGGTCAAAAGTAGAGAGGACCAGCAGCGGGGCGGGGCTTATTTTCCGGACAGCACGAAGCATTTCAGAACAATCGATGATTTGGTTTCCTGGATCGAGGATAATGATATCTGGTTCAGGTGTGTGGGCTTCTAATAATTCTTTCTGAGTGTATGAAATTGAATTAACCTGAAGACCGCGAGACTCGAGGGTAATTTTCAAGGTTTCATTTTCATGCAAACCATTTTCAATTAACAGGACACGGGTCTTGTGCAAGGTCTTTTTATTCGTATACATGTGCAGTGATAGGTTCATCTGCGGTTCATCTCTCATTTACTTCGTATGAACATTATGCCTCAATTTATGATGTGTGAACCTTACAAACACTTTACATATTTATTTGACCTTCCTTTGAGATAAACTGTAGATTTAACTGATCTTCGGACATGAGTTAGGACAACAGAAGAAAAAGGAGCCTCAAAACCGATAAACTTGGTTAGCGACAACCACAAATCGGTAGGAGGCTCCCATGAGTAAGTTTATCAACATTCAACCATTTATGCAGGGTCTATTTGACGATAAAGGGACCGCACGCAGGGCAGCCGAAATTGGGCAAGGGATTTTGGCAACGCGTTCATTGCGGCTTACAGATATTGCCGTAGCGATGAGAGGCAATAGTACAGCCAGCTATAAACGGATCCAGCGTTTCATCAAGGATGAAGATCCACGCCAAGCGCTGTGGAGACTATTTCAAGAGCAGGCGGAGTTTGTGATTGGTGATCCGACCGAGATCGAGCGTCCGCAAGCCTGGAAAACAGAGTACGTGGGAACGCTCAAGGATGGGAAGACGAAAGGGTTCTGGGCTTTGCTGTTGGCGACCCCCTATCGGGGACGGGCGATACCCTGCGGGTTGATTACCTACTCGTCCAAAACGATTGCCATGAACCAAGATTCGCGCAATCAAAACCATTTTCGGGCCTTTGAAGGGCTCAAAGATCTGCTTGGGGAGCGTCCTTTGGTGCTGGATCGGGAGTTTAGTTACCTGGAGTTGTTGCTGTGTTTGAACGCAGAACAAGTCAATTTCGTGATTTGTCTGAACCTGGGGAGCCATCCACCCAAGTTCTGGGATGCAGAAGGTCAGGAAGTTAGCCTGACCATCCTGCCCGGTGAAGTCGTTATCTATAACCGAGTGTGGTACAAGGGCCAAGTTTGCGTGAACTTGATCGGAACCTGGAATAAAGGGTTCTCGGAACCTTTGTGGGTGATGACCAATCTGACAGCCGAAGAAGGATTGCGGATCTACTTGCTGCGCATGAAGATCGAACAAAGTCTACGCGACTTGAAAAGCCTGCTGGGAATGACCAAGCTGATGAATAAACAGCAAGCTTACATGGAAAAAATGCTGGCTCTGCTCTTAATGGTCTTTGCGATTGGCTTGCTGGTCGGAGAACGCATCCGGGATTTCCTGTATGGTGAGCAGATCGCTGAAAACGAGACCGTGCTTGAGAAAGATCGCATCCCTGGATCTCCCCATCTGAAAAAAGGCAAAAAATGGAAACGCTACTCAGGTTTGTTCGTCTTGCTTAAACAGAAATGGTCTATATCTTCCCAGGATCGACGGATGATCTTGGAGACCACTTTGGCAGCCTTTCTGGCTTTAGTTCATTTTCCTGTCCCAACTCATGTCTGATCTTCAGATTCAAGGCTTGCATCCTGCGAAAAGTACGATATGATAGTACCAAACAGGAGATACAGGGTTCGACGTGGAAACTACTCTGCTTTGTCCTCAATGCGGATTGCTGGTCGAAGGGCAAGACCGCGAATGTCCGAATTGTGGCGTAAACCTTGCTCTGGCAGCTGGACTTGCCGAGCGTGCCTTAACAGAAGGTTTTCCTTTCCATCCATCCTTACCGGTAGCCCCCGAGATCTTGGTGCCTCGTTTAGGAGAGATCCTCCTGGAGAGGGGGGTTTTAACCCATACCCAGCTTCAAGCAGCTCTTAATCGGCATACAGAATTAGCAAATTCCGGTAAGCCATGCCTGTTTGGCAGGCTGTTACTGGAGTTGGGATTAGTGAACCAGGAAATCTTAGACCAGGTCGTCACAGAGCAAATCTTTCAACTCCAACAGGCCTTACAGGCTTCAAACCTCCAGCTGGAGCAGAGAGTCAAAGATCGAACAATCGATTTGCAAAATGCCCTGACGAAGCTTTCGGAGCTGAGCGAACTGAAATCGAATTTTATCTCGAACATCTCCCATGAGCTGCGCACACCTCTAACTCATATGAAAGGGTACCTTAACCTTCTGGCCGATGGTTCCTTAGGGTCTTTGGAGGAAGAACAGAAAGTGGCTTTGGATGTGCTGCAGCGTTCTGAGATGCGCCTGGAGCAATTGATTGAGGATCTGATCCAGTTTTCACTAGTTTCCCGAGGTGAGTTATCCTTGAACTTGAAGCCCATCAGTGTGAAGGACCTGGTTGCAACGACAACCGCTCGGGCTGCTAAGCTGGCTCAGGCCAGGAATGTCGCACTTAAGGTAAATCTTGGTAACAATTTGCCGCTTGTGCGCGCAGATGGCGAGAAGATCTCCTGGGTGCTCTTGCAGCTTCAGGACAATGCCATCAAGTTCACGCCTCAAGGGGGACATGTTATCGTCGATGCCTTTTTCGATGGCGGACTGGTTACGATGGGTGTGACGGATACTGGCATAGGCATTGCAACGGATCGTATAGAAGAAATTTTCGAGCCTTTCCACCAGCTGGACAGTTCTGATTCTCGCAGTTACGGTGGAACAGGATTAGGTCTGGCATTGGTGAAGAAGATCATCGATGCGCATGGTGCGATCATTAAAGTTCAATCGAAAATTGGAGAAGGTTCACGCTTTGAATTCAATTTACCCCCTTATCGATCCAATCATTTCGGATGAAGCCTCTGCTGCAGGGACATTAAGACCGCAGGAATTAGAGGCGGTGTATGCAATCAGCAGTGCAGTCGCCCAGTCTGTCGACATTGACAACGCCTTGGACGAAATCATCACCCTGGCGAGGCCGGTCTTTATTTTCGATAATATGGTTTTATACCTTAAAAAAGAGGGTGATTTTCTGGAGCCGATGTATGCTCGGGTGATCGGGAGAGGGCGCACAGCGGAGGCAGAATTAGCTTGGGGTGGGACAATTGCGAACGATGTCTTTTCGACTGGTGATACTCAGGTGCAGCTAGAGAAATTGGAAGATTGGGAAAATAACCGCTTAAGTTACCGACTTTTATTAGGTTTACCCTTGCGCTCTGCCGATGGCAAGTTGGGTGCCCTGGTTTTTGGCCGCTTTGGAGGCCCAGCCTATTCACCTGATCAAGTGAACCTGGCGGGTTTCATTGCCGCGCATGTCAGTCAGTTATTGGTCCGGCAAAAATTGGTGGAAAGGATCGCCAACCTGGAGGCAGGGCGGCGTTTGCAGCAGCTTCAGGATAACTTTGTCGCCACCATATCGCATGAGCTGTGCACCCCGCTCGGTTTTATCAAGGGGTATGCCACCACGTTGTTGAGAGAAGACACAAATTGGGATGAAAGCACGCGTAAGGAGTTCTTGACGATCATTGATGAGGAAACTGACCGACTGAGAGAGCTGATCGATAACATGCTCGATTCATCTCGCCTCCAGGCAGGTACCTTGAGAATGCGATTTCAGCGCATGGCTTTGAATGAGCTAATTAGTGAAGCTTGTGCCAGGGCAGCCTCTCGTTTCAGAGGGGTGAATATGGAGTATGGAACGAGTGAAAAAGTCATCGCCCAAGTTGATCCACTGCGTTTTGTCCAGGTCTTCGATAATTTGATCAGTAATGCGATAAAATATGCTCCAGGCTCACCGATTTTCATTGCATTAGTATCCGATGAACTGGAGAGTCGGATTACCATTCGAGATCAAGGACCGGGTATATCTGAGGAACATCTCAGTCACCTCTTTGAGCGTTTTTACCGGGTTCCTGATCCTAACAGCAATATCCATGGGACGGGCCTGGGACTTTATATTTGCCAGGAAATAATTGCTGCTCATAAAGGAAGAATTACTGTAGAATCAAAATTGGGCGAAGGCACAGCCTTCCATATTTTCTTACCTGTGATCCCGCAAGAGGATCATTCTGAGACACACCGGGGAGACTTGCTATGAATGAACGCATACTGATTGTTGACGATGAACCACGCTACGTCCGTTTGATGGAAGCGAACCTCATCACAGAAGGATACCAGGTGCTGAAAGCTTATGATGGCCTGCAGGCTGTTAATGCTGTGGCTGAACAAAAACCAGATCTGGTTCTCCTGGACTTAATGATGCCTGTTTTAGATGGATTTGGCGCCTGTGAGCGGATTCGTGGTTTTTCTGATGTGCCGATCATTATCATTACCGCGAAAGGCGAAGAGCAAAGCCGTGTGCGCGGCCTGGATTTGGGCGCTGACGATTACATCGTCAAACCGTTCTCCGCAACAGAGCTCCTGGCGCGGGTCAGGGCTGTGCTCCGCCGCTCTAAGAAGGCAGTGACGACTTCTAAAGAATCCATCTTTCACCATGGGAGCCTGACGATCGATTTTGCCCGGGCTGAAGTTTTTGTAGATGGGAAAATGGTTTATCTTTCGGCAACAGAATACCGCCTGCTCCTCCAGCTTGCTCACAACCTGGGACAGGTTTTACCCTCTGAACAGCTCCTGGCAGATGTGTGGGGCCCGGAGTACAGCGAAGATAAAGAGATCTTATGGGTGAGTATTTCGAGATTGAGGCAAAAATTAGAGATTGACCCCAAGGATCCACGGCATATTGTCACTCGTTCAGGGCTTGGTTACGTAATGCCGGTGCAGTAAGGGAGTTGATGCATGACATTACATTATGACGATAAAGGCAAGTTTTATACTGAGTATGTTTCAAAGAATGCTGTTAATGCGATCATCCAGACAAGCACTCACCGCATCACTGGAAAAATCTTTATTCGCGTTGGTGAGCGAGTGAGCGATGAGCTGAACGAGTCGGATAAGTTTTTAGCTGTAACGGATGCGTCGATTTTTGACGGCGAGGGCGAATTGTTTTACAAGTGTGATTTCATAACGGTGAACAGAGATCATATTGTCTGGATCATGCCAGAAGAAGCTACCCATCCAGGGGATGAGGGAACAGGAGAGAGCGGTAGTGAATAACCCGAACCGAGTTCCGCCCACTAATTTGCAGCCTGCGGACATGGCAAAATTAAAGGCCTTTTTGATCAATGCGATCACGCGGGAGATGGAGGCCGATCCGCCTGTATTATCCGAGCGCCAAAAAGTGATCCAGGAAAACTTGGTCAAGGCTTACCAGCAGACGCGGGTCAACCTACCGGAAAGCTTAAGACAGCAGCTATTCCATGATATCCAGGATGATTTGTTAGGGTATGGACCGATACAGCCTTTACTCGAGGATCCGACAATCACTGAGGTGATGGTTAACGGATATAACAAGATTTATATCGAGCGTAAGGGCAAGCTGATCAAGACCAATGTCACTTTTGAAAATGACGAGCACGTGATGCGCATCATTGACCGGATCATCTTACCTTTAGGAAGGCGCGTGGACGCCGACAGCCCCTCGGTGGACGCACGCCTGCCAGATGGCTCGCGGGTTAATGCAGTCATCCCTCCAGTCGCACTGGATGGACCTTCTATTACCATCCGAAAATTTGCCAAGGACAAGCTATCGATCCAGCAGTTGATCGATCTCGGCTCGATCACCCCACAAATGGCTGAATTCCTGCGAGCCTGTGTCATATCGAAACTAAATATCATTATTTCTGGCGGTACTGGTTCCGGTAAAACCACGTTACTCAACATTTTGTCTAGCTATATCCCTGAAGAAGATCGGATCGTAACCATCGAGGATGCTGCTGAGCTTCGCTTGCAGCAGGATCATATCGTGAGGTTGGAAACTAAGGTTGCCAACCTGGATGGGCGAGGGCAGGTAACCACGCGCGACCTGGTAAAAAATTCGCTGCGCATGCGCCCTGACCGGATCGTGGTCGGTGAGGTGCGCGGCGGGGAGGCGCTGGATATGCTGCAGGCGATGAACACTGGTCATGACGGCTCTTTGACCACTCTGCATGCTAACTCTCCCCGAGATGCGCTTTCGCGCCTGGAAACGATGTGTTTAATGTCAGGGATGGACCTGCCCCTCAAAGTTGTCCGAGAGCAAATTGCCTCGGCGATCGATGTGATCGTTCAGCAGTCGCGCATCAAAGATGGCTCAAGAAAAATAACGGCCATCACCGAAGTGGCCGGCATGGAAGGTGATACGGTGGTGATGACCGATATCTTTAAATTTGAACAAACCACGGTCACGTCTGATGGAAAAGTGGTCGGCGAGTTAAAGCCTACCGGCATCCGGCCGCTGTTCACTACCAGGCTGGAAATGTCAGGTTTCAGGCTTGGCCCCGAGGTATTTGGCGCCAGCGTCGCGGATATTCTTTCAACAAGTCGGCGGCGTACCAGGTAACTGGAAGGAGAAGACTATGTTTACCAATCCAACAGCAAAAACCCTGAGAGCGAAAAAGTTAGGCGTTTTGATCCGCGATGCACGCCTCTTTGCCTGCCGGAGTCTCTCTGAGTGTGCGGAAACCCTGGGCATACCTCAGGCTGCTTATGAAGCTTATGAAATGGGCGAGCAATCTCCTTCCTTGCCGGAGCTTGAGCTGCTGTCTTATTATTTCGGAGTCCCTTTAGAACATTTTTATGGCAACCAGCTGCTCGAACGGAACCATCGCTTTAAAGAAAATGTTGACCTTGAGGTTCTTATCGGTCTCAGGCAGCGCATGATCGGCGCCCTGATCCGCAAGGCGCGTAAGGACGCCGGCTTGAGCTTTGAGAGCCTGGCTGAAACGACTGGAATTGAACCGGCTGTATTGGAAGCTTATGAGCTGGGGGAGCGATCTGTGCCCGTTCCGGAGCTAGACGCGATTGCCTTTGCCCTGGGGAGCACGGTTAAGGATTTCCAAGACCAGCACGGACCGGTTGGTTTGTGGTTTGCACAAGAAGATGCACTCAAAGGTTTCCAGAAGTCTTTCTCCGGAGATGCAGGCATTTGTCTCAAAGCAGGTCAACCTCCCTTACCTCGAGCTGGCGCTGCGCCTGAGCCAGATGTCGGTGGAGAAGCTGCGCTCAGTAGGGGAAGTGCTGTTGGAAATTACGCTATAGCGTCCCTTTATACATCCCGCCATCCACACTCAGCATCAATCCGGTAATGTAAGAGGCGGCCGGTGAGAGCAAGAATACAGCGGCATTGGCAAACTCTTCGGGCCTACCCAAGCGTCCGAGGGGGCTTTCTTTGGCTTGCTTTTGAATCTCTTCCAAGATGGTCGTCTGGTTTAATCTGGCACGCGCCGCCATTAATTCCTGAACTCTTTCGGTTTCTGTCCAGGCTGGCAGGATAGAGTTGAAGCGGATGCCCTCAGAGCCAAGCTCCAAGGCCAGGGATTTGATCAAGCCCACCGTGGCGAGGCGCAAGCTGTTAGACAGCACCAGGTTGGCGATGGGCTGTTTGACAGAAAAGGAAGTGATCGCCAGGACGCTGGCAGCTTTTGATTGGCGCAGGTGGGGGAGAGACGCCCGGATCAAACGCACGTGGCTCATCAAGGAAAGCTCCACCGCTTTGTTCCAGGTGGCGTCATCGAAAGACTCGAACTGTCCTGGCGGCGGTCCACCGGCATTGGTAACCAGCAGATCCAGGCCGCCGAAGACTTGCACGGTGTGGGCAACCAGTTTCTCTGGCAGGGTGGGGTCGGTCACATCGCCAGGGAAGGCGAGAACGGGGCTGCCGCTTTCTTTTTGAAGAACGGCAGCCGCTTTGGCCAATTTCCCAGCATCGCGGCTGTTGAGGGCTACACGGGCGCCTTCCAGTGCCAGGAGGCGGGCGGTAGCGTACCCTAATCCGCGGCTGGCGCCGGTGACGAGAGCGATTTTATCTTTTAGGCCTAAATCCATTGCTGATATCTCCTATAAACCAATTTGCTCACTGGATGATACGAATTATTTTCTATCACAAATAGTGCGAAAGAGGCTCTCCGCAGGTTTTTTGACAGATCAATCTCGGATAAATAATTTTCCGGCTGCGATAAAATATTCATTAAAAGAATTGCCTCCACTTTCTCCCATACCCACAAACCAATATTCAGCTTGATAATCACCGTAGCCGAAGAAGGTATGTATAAATTCTTCAAGGAGCAATTCATCCAACTTCATCTTTTTTTGTCCTTTTCCAGGGATTCTTCGCTCCCTACGGTCGCTCAGAGTGACAGGTCATGAGTTTTTAAGGTGGTCAAGTTCACCTAGAATAACTCCAGCCTGTCATCAACCAAGCTCACATCGGGCCAATTCCTTTCGATCCAGCGGGGTATTTCCGATAAGGCTCGCTGGGTGTAGGCCGGGTCGTTGCTCACCAGGGCACAGCCCAACACCGCCTCCTGCCAGGCATCCAGGTGACCGATCTCCGCGGTCGAGATGTTAAATTCCTTGTGCAGGCGCGCCAGGAGGGGCTTTAAGCGGCTGCGCTTCTCTTTCAGTGAGCTGCAGCCAGGGATCTGGATTTGCAAGCTAAGTAGTCCCAGGGACATGGTTAATCTCAAGTATAATAAAAAACATGAATAACGCAAGAGACGCACAAATCCGAGCCTGGGTTCTGGTCATCGGGATATTATTGATCATGGGCTTTTTTGCCCTCACTTTTATCCTGCTGCTGCGCGCCTCATTTCAGCGTGTGCAGCAGGCGGTTGCGCCGGTCAACGAAGTGACCAACGGTTTGAGCACCCAAATTGCACTCGTGCTGCACCCCACCCCTACGATCGTGCCTGACCCAGTGACGGTGATCAACCAGGTGCGCTCTCTGGCGCGGCTGGAGACGATCCAATACTCCGTAGAAAAAGTGATCACCGCGGAGAACGGGCAGGGAGCGCTGGCGATTTTATTTGGCGATAAGCTCTTGTTCGTGGCCCATGGGATCGTCATCGCCGGGATAGACCTGGAAAAGCTGGGTCCGAAGGATATGTGGGTGGAAGATAACGTTTTGTATGTGCGCCTGCCGGAGCCAGAGCTCTTCATCGCCACCCTGGATAATGATAAGTCATATGTCTATGACCGTACCACCGGGCTGCTAACGCACGGGGATGTCAACCTTGAAACCGCCGCCCGGCGTGCTGCAGAAGACGAAATTGAAAAAGCCGCCATCGAGGATGGTATCTTAGACCAGGCTGGAAAAAACGCTGAGAGTTTTATGTATCGCCTGCTGCGCGACCTGGGTTATCCAGAAGTAATTTTTGTAAAACCAGAGCCTACTCCGGTACCTTAGATCCGGTCCGTCCAGGAGGGGTGGGCATATTTCTCACGCACCAATTTTTCAGCACGCTGCAGCTCCAGACTGGATGGCTCAGAGGGGATGAGATCCAGGTTTAAGACGCTTCGGAAGGCAGCGACGAAAGCCTTGGCGGCTTCCTCCCAGGATAGGGCAACTCCCAGGCAAGCCTCAACAGTTGTGGCACGTTCCAAAAGCCTTTCAGCGGCAGCGGCTTGTGCGGAAGTGCCTTTGGAATCCTGCGCATGATCAAAGTTGAGCACCTGGGTAATGCGCCGCAGGTCGCCGTAAAGCGGCAGCGAGCCGTGCTGCAAGATACCTTCTTTCCGGCGAGCCTGGGCGCTGCCAATCAATTTTTTCCCGTTGATCGTGATCTCATAATTGGAAGGCACCTCAAAACAGACGGGTCCTTTGGGATCACTCGAGGCTGGCAGGTGCGGCTCAGCTTCAGAACGCGCCGGAACTGCGAGCAAGTGCAGCGCTTCCAGGAGTGCTAAAGACAGGCGCTGGTAGCTCTCCAGAACGCTGCCAGCCAAACGTACTTCGGTGTGCGGACCGATCACGGAGTAGGTGAGCTCATCTGTATGCAGGATGGCACGCCCTCCGGTAGGGCGGCGTACCAGCTCCCAGCCGAGGGCTTGCAATGCTTGAACATTCACATCAGCAGCCGGCTGCGCCACACCCAGGGAAAGGCAAGGCGGCTCCCAGGCATACACGCGCAAGATAGGCAGTGCATTCTCAGCATGCATGCCTTCGAGGAGCGCCTCATCCAATGCCATATTCCAGGCACCGTGGGCTGGGGCGGTCTTGATCAATCTCCATGAACGAAGGGCGAAGGTGGATGGCATCATTTCAGGTTTCACAGAACTCTATGGATACGGGTTTGGAGTTGACTCTGAGTTTGGACCAGGATAAGGATTTTGGGTGGCAGCTGCCGGAGGGGTCTGGGTGGCAGCCGGAGGGGCTTGGGTGACTGCCGAAGTCGGACCTGGAGTGCCAGTGGTGGTGACCGCGCGGGTTGGAGAGGGGGTGGGCGTGATCAAACCAATTTTCAAACGGGCAATTTTCGTATAAGGACTCTGGCCGTTCTCCCACCAGAGTTTGATGTAGGTATCGATGGCCTCCCGAACATCTCCAGAGAGCTCATAGGCTAACCCAAGGTTGTAGTAGAAACGGTCACAGATGCGGTGGTTGAGGCAGTTGAAACGACCGGAATTCAGTACATCCAGCAGGCTGTCTCGCACCAGGGTTGGATCAACACCAGATAGGAGCGCATCTTGATTTTCTTGGAGTGTGTCGCGTGTATACGTGGTGATCGGTGAGACTATTGCTGCGGGAACAAGATAAGGCTCTCCACTTGCAGGGATGCGTAAGAGCTGATAGCCTTTCTGGTTGTCGATTTGGAAAACGGGCGGAATTGCAGCCGCCGGTTCGTTATAGAATGGCGCTGGCCGGTCGCGAGTTACCAGGTCGACAAATAACGGTCGCACACCGTCCGGCGCAGACGCCAGGATCCATAATTCCAGGCCCTGACCGGGGCGCGTCTGGATGGTGACCCAACGCTCGGGCTGTTCATCCTGGTCGAAATCGAAGAGCCCCGTGGCACGCATGGAAACGCCCGACTCTCGCAGCATTTCATACACCTGGGTGAGGTCGGTCGCCTGGCTGGAGCGGATGATTTCATCCAACGCGGCGTTTAGATCACAGGAAGGCGCTGCCTGACAGGCGCGATAGAGATCTTCAGGAGACTTGTAATTCTTCAAGAATTGTTCAGCCGCAGCCCCCCACGAACCATCAGAGACTGTGGGAACATTCATTAAATCCTGCAAAGTCTTAACTGCCTGGTCAGGCTGCCCCGTGAGGGCCTGCAAGATCCCCTGCCTGTAACGCAGCTCATCCCTGGCGTCCGCTGGGTAGGGCTGCTCATCCAGGTCTTTCTCGGGAGGCCAAAATGGGAGCAAAGTTTCAATCAGTGCCAGGTTGTCGGAGACAGACCAGGAGCTGAGGGCGTGTTTCAAAACGGGTTCGCAATATTGTAAGTAGGAAGACTGCGGTGAGATTTGAATCTCGGCAGGGGCTGGTACGAACTGAGTTTGATCCCAGGCATACACTTGGGTGATCGTAACCGGGCAAGCCGGGAAGAGGCTGGCTTTGACTGCTAACTGGTTCTCCGGGGTGGTCTCAAGGCTGGTAGAGAAATCTGTCTTCAGATCAAGGGCTGGGGAAGGCTGTACGGACTGCTCTTGTGGTTCAGCACCCGAAAGGCTAAAAATGCGCGGCTCAGCCAGGATGGTCGGCTGGTCAGGATCAGGTTGGTAGATCGATACTTCTGTTTTTCCATCCCCTGTCAGATCTCCCAAATGATGAACCGTTTCTGCTGCAGTGGTGAAATTAAATATCTCGGTGATGGGCGTGACTTGAAGGTCAGCTGGTGTTTCCAGCAGCCAGAGAAAGACACCCCCTCGATGATCTCGATCAAATCCTGGTTTAATTGGCCGGGTTCAGCAGGAATATTATCGATCTGCAAAGTTAGTCTTGGCTCTTGGCGGTGGAACCATTCGGGCAGGTCTTCTACTCGCAGGTCACCTTTTTTAAGAGCCCCCTGGATGAAACCTGAGTAGAGCTGTGCAGCCGCCGGATCGCCAACCTGCGCAAGGGCATAAGCCAGCTTCCACTGCCAATTGCTGGCGCGCGGGTCATCTGGAAAACGCAGCAGGGCTTCCCGGTAAGCATCCGCAGAGGCTCTGAAAGCCGCGTGGTAGGCTGGTTTCGATTTACCCTCGGTAGTTGGGAAAGTGACATCGGGATATTCATCGACCATTTGGGCTGCCTGATCTGCCTGGTCAGCCGTCCAGGGGATGAGCTGGTACCGGTCATTGAATCGCACCGGTACAGCCCGTGTGATGGTCGGCAGGCGGGTAGGTGTGGGAGTCAGGGTGGGCGTAGGGGTGACAGTGGGCGTATCGGTCAGCCTGGGGCGGATTGTCCAGGTGGGCCGGGCGGTGCGGGTTGGGGTAGGGGTAAGCGTGGATGTGGCAGTGATGGTGGGAGTCAGCGTGGCGCTGGAAAGGGATACCACCACGGTGGGCAGCTCTGGGGGCTGGTAGGAGCTGACCACCCACCAGCCTGTAGCCAGGAGAATCAGGATCAACAGCAAGATCACAAAGATGGTATACCGGCTGATGAAAGGCTGCTTCGAGGATGACTTAACGTCTGGCACTGGCATAAGCGATTATACTGTGGAAATGTTCCTTTTTATGGATGCTGTCAGCATTCGAGAGCAGCAAGCTCCTGCAGGGCTTTTTCGACCAAGTCTGACCTGGTGGAGATTAGCGGAGGCCGGACAGGCCAGGCAGGCAGGTTGTGGAGGCGAGGCAGCAGCGCTTTAAGGATGGAAGCATTCGGAGCATAGGCGGACAAAATATCTCGACGCGCAATGAGCTGTGCCTGGGCCTGGGCATAGGACTTCCCAGCCTGGAAAGAGTCCCAAACCTCTCGGAGTAAGGGGGAAAAGAGGTTAGCCATGGCGGTGATGCAGCCGCTGGCATGCTTTTCAAGCGCCTGCCCAAGGAGACCGTCATTGCCGGTCAGGACAATTAAATCCTCTCCAAAACGCTGGTCGAGCTGTTGGCTGTACTCAGATTCGCCCGATGAATCCTTCAGCCCGCCAAACTGCTGTGGAAAGGCATCTTTTAGCCGAGCGAGCAAATCGATGGAGAGCGATACACCCGATATACTCGGAATATGATAGCCCAGCAGCACACCATCGCCCGGAATGGATTTACGAATGATTTGCTGGTACCAGGCAAATAAGCCTTCTTCGGTTGCTTTGCGGAAGTAATAGGGTGGCAGCACGACAACACCATCGAAACCATGCTCGAAAGCCGCCCGCGTAAGGTGGATGGTATCATCCAGGCTGGGCGTGCCCGTGCCGGCAAGCAGTTTGAATCCGGGCAGATCTTGACGCAAAGTAGAAACCGACTCGAAAACCTTACGGCGCTCTTTGGTTGAAAAAGAAGGTCCTTCTCCGGTTGTTCCAAAGAGCAGTGCGCCATGACAGCCGCGCTGTGCCAAAAAATGCAGCAATCCAGGCAGGGCATCATATTGAATTGAAAAATCTTCATTGAGCGGTGTTATCGCCGCGGCAAAGACTCCGTTTATTCGTTGTGAATGCATGGGTTGATTATAAATGATCTTTTCAAATTGCTACCGGATAAAACAAAATTGATGTAAAATTAATTAAAGCGTATTTCTTATAATAATTAACCTAGATTTTTCTTTTCAAGGAGATTCAAATGGAAGATATCAAGACAATCGTGGGTTTCTTGCACAGGGTACCTCTGTTCCATTCGTTGAAGAACCGCCAGTTAGAAACGCTGGCAAAGCGCTTTGTAGACCGCAGTTATCCTGCTGGCAAAGTGATCGTCACCCAGGGTCAGGGTGGTGAGGGTTTCTTTGTGGTCGCTGCCGGAAAGTGCCAGGCGGTTCGCGAGCGCTCGGATGGCGAAAAAGTGGTGGTCAACACTTTCGAGACGGGCGATTTCTTCGGTGAGCTGGCCCTCCTGGACGAAAGCGGCTTACGCACAGCCACGGTATCTGCGACCGAAGATACGAAATGCCTGGTGCTGACTCGTTGGGATTTTGTGGCCGTCTTGAAAGAAGACTCCGAGATGAGCATTGAAATCTTGCAGGAGATGGCGAAGCGCTTCCGCATCGCTCTCGACGTACTGTAAGATTAAACTTTCCTCCCATAAGAGATGTGCAGGCAGGCAAACAGCGCCTGCCTGCACATCTCTTTATTTTAAACTGCCTCGAACTTCAATCCATACACATCCTCGCCATCCTTTACCCGCACCGGTTCCCAAGAAGCTTTGAGAGTCATCCCGATGCGCAACTGTTCGGCAAATCAGCCTTGATCTGTCCCATGGCTTTGACCCCATTCTCAAATTCAGCAATGCCGATGACAAGATAGCGCTGGTCGAAGCCCCAGGGGAGGTTGTAGATGGTGGTAAAGGTGAGCAGTTTGACATTTCCCTGCGGTTGGATTTCGACGAAATCTCTGCCCTTGCAAGATAGGCAGCGGTCATGGAAGGGGTAATGGATGCGCCCACATTTTTTACATTGGTATGCTGTGATGGCAATCTTCTTCATGGCTGCACCCTCCGGTATATGAAGCACAAAACATTGTTTCCAAACCCCCCAAAGTTGATCGACAAGCCGGTTTCGGCATTTTTTACCTGGCGGGTTTTGGGCAGCTCATGACGCAGTTGGAAAACAATCTCTACTGCCTGGGCAACACCTGTAGCACCCACGGGATGCCCGCGTGCCTTCAACCCACCGGAGACGTTAATCGGAATCGGACCTCCCAGACGGGTCTTGCCGGCTTCGGCGGCCTTGCCTCCTTCGCCCTTCTTGAAAAAGCCGATGTGCTCGCTCTCGGCAATCTCCAGGATGGTGAAGGCATCGTGCAGCTCAGCCACGTGGATGTCAGAAGGCTTGAGCTTTGCGCGCTCGAGAGCCTGTGCGGCAGCCAGGCTGACCGCTTTAAGATCGGTGGGATCATCCCGCTCTTGCAGCGTATGGGTATCGGTGGCTTGACCAAAGCCAGCAATCACTACGCAAGGTTTGCCCAATTTCTTCGCCATTTCCAATGGGCACAAGACGACTGCGGCAGCCCCATCACTCACCGGGCAGGCATCATACAGGTGCAGGGGGTCAGCGACGGTGGGGTTATTTACAATGGCATGGGGGCTTTCATAGATCCCCTCCCGGCTGAGCGCCATCTCAACGTGGGCATAGGGGTTCAGGGCACCCATTTCCTGGTTTTTGAGTGCCACCTCTACAAGCATCGCGCGGGTCACACCGTACTTTTCCATGTACAGGCGAGTGAACATGCCCGCCATGCCCGGCAGGGTAATGCCATAGGGGTATTCAACCTGCGGGTGGGTCATCGTGGCCACAAAATCGGTAGCCCGCCAGCCGGTAACCTCGCGCATCTTTCTCTCCACCCACCACCAACACAGTATCGTAATAGCCTGAAGCCACCGCCAGCAGACCGTTCTTCAATGCCGAGCCACCCGAGGCGGGGCCGTTCTCCACTGTCTCAGCCGCAGCAGGCAAGAGGCTCAAGCGATCGACCAAGGAACTGGCGATGGAGGTTTGGTGTTGAATGATGCCGCCACCCATATTCCCCAAGTAGACCGCATCGACTGTTCCATCTCCAAGCCCAGCGTCATCCAGAGCCTTCAGAGAAGCATAAGCCAGCATTTCCATCAAGGTATCTTCATCGCGCCGACCAAAGGGGATCATGCCGACGCCGATAATCGCTACATCTCTCATGGTGTCATCTTCCTTTCAGCCCGGCGATGCGCTCGTGAATGGCAGCCTCATCAGCAAAGAGGATCTCTTGCGTGGCGACTTCCCACAGGTCAGCTGGCACAGGCCGGTCGCCAACTACCAGGCGCGGTTTGGCTTTGAAATAGATCTCGCGCGTCAGGAGGTAAGAATCGCCACCGCCCAGCTCGTGCGGGATATTGGTCTTCTCCAGGGGATACTCGATCATCCAGCGCCGGAAGCCGATCGGGCTTTCGGCCACGACCAGCACTTCTTCTTGCCCCAGGTATTCCATGTGGTATTCCATCTTGGCGGCGAAGAGGTGCGAGCCGATGCGCAGGCCGCGGTCGATCGCCAGGGTGTGGTAGCTCATGCCCACTTTTTCGTTCTCCAGGCGCCCGTTCACCACCCCTACCAGGTAGCCATCCACCTGTCCCATCAAGCAGTATTCACTCTTGACACGGTGGCGGTACCAGGCCAGCAGCTCGCCGTACAAGCGAGCGCTGACGATATCATAATAGTCGCGCTCGATGAACAGGCAGGGGTGCACCGATTTGAGGATCACCGGCACATCCTCGCGCTCCGCCTGGCGCACGACCATTTTCTTGCCATTCGCCAGGGTGATCACCTTAGGGGGGTAGGGGGGCATGGGATATTGCGTAGGCCGCAAGACGGCTTCTAGTTCCATATCAATTGGCATATTTTTTCCCTTTCTGTCAGCTAAGGTTAGCCAGGCTAATCTTATTGATGGTTTCCACGTGCTTGGGATTGTAAGCGTCTCCAAATTTTGTCTTGGGCAGGGCAGCTTTCTTCGCCTTTAACGCTTCATATTCATCATCCTCGACCATCGCCACACAGCGCCCGATGCACGACTCACCGTCCACGAAGCGCCAGGGGAAGAAGCCCACCGTAACGCGCCGATTCACGAATAGGTCGATCTCACCGCCGATGCACTCGGCGTGGATGATGCCGTAGGGGAACATCTCCAGGTGCATGAGCTGGTACTTGCTGTCATCGAAGAAGTCTGCCAGCGGCATGCCATATTTCTTCTTGAAGACCTTCTCTGCCTGGCGCGCCTGGCGCGGCATCCAATCGCGGATGATGGTGTTCATGGGGTGGTCGGCGCTGCCGCAGTCCACCCCGATCCAGCGCAGCTTCTTCTCCTTCGCCCAATCGGCAAACTCCCGGTCGGGTCCGGGGTGCATGACCATGTAGCGCACTTCGTCGGCGGTGGGCATATCCCAGCCGAAATGGTGGTAGCCGGTGTGGATGATCAGGATGTCGCCTTCGCGGACCTCGACGCGTTCTTCGACCATCTGGCTGGTGTAAACATCGTAGTCGCCGCAGATATCGCTCAGGTCGACCACGGCGGCTTCGTGCACCAGGAAGTCCATATCCAGCGAGGCGATATCTTTGCCGGGGGTGTGGAAGTGGATCTCACCGTCCAGGTGTGTGCCGAGGTGGTTGGAGTGGGTGACCACCTGCCCGTTGGCTCCGTTGGGCGCCAGGCGTTTGAAGTATTTCACCTGCAGCGGCTCATAGGTGGGCCAGGGCGGGGTGGCGATGCCGAGGGGAATGGTCAGGTCAATGAATTTCATAAGTTGGTCTCCTTTAGTTGGTTATTGTAATGCTCACGGATTACACGGGTCACACGGATTTAAAGAAGCACACGGAAAGATGGAAAAATCGGAAAAGGCGGATTTTCTACCAATCAAGATCAGACATGCTGGGATAAGCCTTACTAAATTGACCAGACTTCAAATGCTTCTGTAAAGCACTTCTCCGGCGCACGCAGGATCCCCGCACCCACCATGCCCACGCCAGGATCTTTGTGGGCGATGCCGGTGTTGATCTGCGGCAGGATGCCGGTTTCCATCACCTTGCGCACATCGATGCCCAGCGGTGTGCCGCGGAAATTGAGCGCTGGGATGGTCAGATTCTCATGCTCGCTGAAGGTGATCTCGTACATTTCCAGGGTGGCCTGGAGTGCCATTTGTGGGCTGCCGCCGACGAACTTGACGATGGCAGGCGCGGCAGCCATGGCCATACCGCCGTAGCCGGCGGTTTCGGTGATGGTGCTGTCACCGATATCGGGGTTGGCATCTTTCTCGGTAAACTGCGGGAAGTACAAGCCCTGCACTTGCCCAGCCGGGGCGGTGAACCAGCGCTCCGGTTGGCAAGACAGGCGGATGCCGAAATCAGTGCCGTTGCGCGCCATGACGGTGACAATGGTACTGCCTGGGAACCCTTCAGCAGGCTCGAGCAGGGCTTTACCAGCCGGCATGCTCAGGTTCAGGAAAAAATGATCGTTGCGGTCGATGAACTCGATCACCTTCGCCAGGGTCTCGTTCTCACGGCTGGTGCGCGCCAGGGCAGGGGCAATCGCCCGTAGGAAGAGCGAGGTAGCTGCCCGGTTGCGATTGTGACATTCGTCGCCCATGTGCAGCGCCTGGGCGATCAGGCTTTTGATATCGATGCCGTCTGGCAGGGTCTGCAGCGCCCGGTCAAGGGCGGGGTAGAGATCGGTCTCCATCCATTTCAGGCGGGCGATGACCTCCGGTCCCATGCCGCCAT
Source organism: uncultured Chloroflexia bacterium (assembly GCA_963754615.1). Taxonomy (GTDB): domain Bacteria; phylum Chloroflexota; class Anaerolineae; order Anaerolineales; family UBA4823; genus CAVVUF01. Next base: position 162,667 of record CAVWGW010000008.1, read on the forward strand.
AGCGCAGCACCTTGCCCAGGCCTTCGTTTTGGGTACAGTAGGCCTGGTTGCCGAAAACCTTGTTCTCCAGGATAAACACAGGCATGGAGGGGGAGACCACGCCAGCCATGGGACCGACGGCGTGGTGGTGATGGCAGGGCGAGAACTCCACCTCGCCAGCGGCAGCCATTTGAGCGGCTTTATTCTCGTCGTCCGCCAATCCTTCATAGATCAGCGCGCCGATTACCGCACCGCGTCTGCGGGCCGCACATGCGCTCCCAGGTGATGGGAGGACCGGCATGCAAGATCAGGCGGTCGTGCATGCCAGGGATGACCTGGCGGGCGATACCCATTCCCACTAGAACGGGCCTGCCCTGCTGGATGCGGCGGCAGACTTCCTGGTTGGCTTCGTCAATGTCCAATCCCCCTTGGATTGTGCGCAGATGCGCTACGGCTGGAGGTTTCCAATCCAGCTCTGCAACAGGTACACCCTGGTCGCGCAGTGATTGAGCCATACTTGCCAGCCCCAGGTTGATGACGTTGAGCGGCTTTCCGAAAATATCTTCAATCTTATGGTTTGTCATCTCATTTTTTCCAAAAACGATCCGCTAATCTTCGCCAATCTTCCGCTAATCCACATTTTATAGAGATTAGCGAGAATTCGCGAATTCATTGAATTGCAAAATTTCGACAACCCTGCGGGCAGCAGCAGCGTTGCTCTCGCACACCTCCACCCCGGCATCTTCAAGCGCCTTCACCTGCTTTTTGAGATCCTGTGGATCGCCCTCGGTGCCGGTTACCGAAGCGATCACCATTAACTCGCGGCTCTCTGATCGGGCTGCCTGGCGCGCCTGCAGAATGGGAGGGCCCAGCTCGGAAGCTGGGTTGGGGTGGGCGCCGTAGCCCAGCACCACATCTAGCATAATAACGGCTGCCTGTGGATCGGAGGCCTCCTGCAGTAAACGGCGGATGCGCAGGTCGTTGTCGATCATGGGGTGCGGTCTGCCCACAGTGAATTCCTCCTCTCCCAGGTCGAGGGCACAGTGACCCTGGCTGTGGAGTGAATCGGGCAGGCGGCTGGTCTCTTCCAGCGGTGCATTGGAGAGAACCGGTTCCGTCAGCAGGTCTCTCCAGACCACCTGCGCTTCGTAGCACAGCGTTCCGCCGGAAAAGAGCCCTCGCAAATAACGCTGACCGGGCTGCAAGTGGGACGGGGAGGCGGTAGGCTGTTTTGTCTTGATGGGGGGGAGCGTGTTCCAGCTGCCCGTTTTTACATAACCGGCCACCAGGTGGGCAGCACCCTCCAGGGTGTGCGCAGATAAACCCCCAGGGGTCTCCGAGACCCCTGGGGGTTGGTTGCTTCCTCCTAAAAAGCAAACCACGGTTGGCTTCTGGCTTGTGGAGACCTGCTCCAGCACCCGTGCAGCCACAGAGGCGGCAGGCGGCTTGCTGACCAGGATGATCAATTGGGTATGCGGGTCTTGCTGCAGGGCTTTCAAGCCTGCCAGCATCATCAACCCACCCACTTCTTCCTTGAGATCGCGCCCTCCGGTTCCGATGCCCTGCGAGATCCCCACGCCCTGCCTGGCTAACAATGTGCTGACTTCTTGCAAGCCCGTGCCCGCCGCTGAGACGATCCCCACCGGGCCGCGCGGCAGCACATTGGCAAAACCCAACGCTGTCCCATTGAGGATGGCTGTGCCAGCCCCAGGACCCATTAACAGGATTCCATACTCGACAGCATAGCGCTTGAGAGCGATCTCATCTGCCAGGGAGACATTGTCGCTAAACAACAGCACGTGTAAACCTTGGTGGAGAGCCTCCCAGGCTTCATCTGCCGCATAGCGCCCCGCCACCGAGATCACCACCAGGTTGGCAGCTGGGTTGCTGTTCAATGCGCTGCGCAGGGTTTTAGGAAGGAATGTGTCACTGGTTGTTTCGGAAGTCTGTTTTCTACTCAACAGCTTCTCAGCCTCAGCCAGCGCTTGATCGACGGCTTTGTCTTCGCCGCTAACCGCCACTACCAGGTCATTGGGCGAGGCTGTTTCGATCTCCGGGGTTAGTAGCCCGGCGTTCTTCAGTAAGCCTTTATTGGCTTCGGTTGCCATAATGACTGCAGCATCTTTAACCCCTTCCAGGTGAGATACCTCCCGCGCCACCAGCATCAAGGTGACCGAGTCATGATATTCACTGGGTTTTATCAGGCTTTTAACGGTAAAAGCTGCCATGTTTATTCCACCAGGCCTGCATCCTGCATGAGCAGGTAGATCTTTTCTGAAGAATAGGGCGGTGAGCCGGGGCGAATGCCGATTGCATCATAGATGGCATTGGCGATGGCTGGGATTGTGGGAACCATGGGATGCTCGCCGATGCCGCGCGCCCCCCAGGGTCCATCATCCTGTGGGACTTCAACAATAATAGACTGCACCTCTGCAGGGGCATCAGCGCTGGTGGCGATGCGGTAATCGACAAAGCTGGGATTTTGCACCACGCCGTCTTTGAGCTGTAAAGCCTCGAAAAGTGCGGTGCTCACTCCTTGAACAAACCCCCCTTCCATCTGCGCCCGAACCATCTCGGGATTGATCGCTTTCCCAACATCGAAGGCGGTTACGCCGCGCAGCACTTCCACCCGCCCGGTATCCAGATCGACTTCCACTTCAACAGCTTGAACGCCAGTGGTGTAGTGGACCACGGCACGCGTCCCCTGACCGGTCTGGGCATCCAATCCGGTCACGTAAGTGGGCATGAAATTGCCGCGCCCGACGATGGGTCCTCCGATCCAACCCTGGTCATTCGGCTTGGGCAAGCCGTAGATAACGATGTCCTTGAGTGGGAGGGACTCCTCGGATTTATACGAGATCACGTTGCCATCCACGATATCCAGGTCAGTGGCATTTTCTCCCCAACTTTCAGCAACCATATCCAAAATCTGCTGGCGGGCATCTCGCGCAGCGGCGGCTACTGCATTGCCCATGCTCCAGGTCAGGCGGCTGGCAACGGTCTGCCATTCATAAGGACTGGTATCGGTATCCAAAGGCCCGGTGACGCGCACCCACTCATAGGGAACACCCAAGGCGGCAGCAGCAATTTGGGCAGCGATGGTGAACGATCCCTGCCCGATCTCCTGCCCGCCCACCTTGACCGTCACGGTGCCGTCTTCGTTCAGGAGCACCTCGGAGCTCGAGCCAGCATTAGGCGGCATGGCGGGAGCTTTCCACATCAGAGCGATGCCCTTTCCGCGGCGTTTATTGGCGGCGCTGGGAAGATCTCTTTGACCCCAGCCGATAGCCTCGGCGGCTTTGGTGATGCACTGCTCCAAGCCTGTAGGATGCATGGTCATGCCGGTGACCACGGTGTCGCCGGTCTTGATGCAGTTCAGCTTGCGAAAAGCAACTTTATCCATGCCGATCTGCTCTGCCAGCTCATCGATGCACTGCTCCAGCCCGGCGTGCATCTCGGGCATGCCGAAGCCGCGCATCGGACCACCAACCGGGTGGTTGGTATACACACAGTAGGAGTTGGCGTGCACGTTCGGTACGTTATAAGGCCCCGTGCAGCTGTACCCGGAGGCGCGGGTGATATTGACACCGTATTCGGTGTAGGCACCGCCATCCCAAAAATAGCTGTTCTCCATCGCGAGGAGACGACCTGCACGGTCGCAGCCCATCTTGAAATGAGCCACCATCCCCTGGCGCACAAAGGCGGTATAGAACTCTTCTTCGCGAGTCAGGCGCAGTTTTACCGGTCGACCGCGCACTTTGCTGGCAATGGCGACCGCCAGGGCTTCCATGCTCACCCCTGCTTTGCTGCCAAACCCGCCGCCAACGAAGGGGGCGATAACCTGCACATCCGCCTGAGAGATGTGCAGCGCCTTGGCAATCAAGTTGCGCTGGGCGAAAGGCGACTGCGAGCTTCCCCACAGCTTGATCTTGCCGTCTTCATCGACTCGAGCGATAGCGATGTGAGTCTCGATGGGCACATGCTGGATATGTGGAATGCGGTAGCTGCGTTCAACGATTGCGGCACAGTCCTTCCAGGCTGATCCTGGGTCGCCGCGGCGCAGCTTGAAATGGTTGGAGATGTTCGTGCCTGCCTCTGGGAAGATAAAGTTCATCACTTCGTATTTCCCGAGGTCAGGATGCAGCAGCGGGGCTTCTTCAGATGCGCCATATTCTGGATCGAACACGCCTGGCAGCGGTTCATATTCGACCTCGATCAGGTCGAGTGCTTTTTCAGCAATCTCTTCACTCACGGCTGCTACACCCGCTACTGGATCGCCAATGTAGCGCACGCGATCGCGGCAGAAGATGAAACGGTCCTGGATGTACAGTCCCAGGTAGCCAGGAAAATCCTCGCCGGTGACGACGGCCTTCACACCTGGAAGCTGGCGGGCCTTGGTTACATCAATATTCATGATCAGGGCATGCGGGTGTGGGCTGCGCTTGATGCGCGCAAAGAGCAGTCCCGGCCCGAACTGGATATCATCGGCGTAGATGGCTGCTCCGGTGACCTTTTCACGGGCATCCACGCGGGTGACGTTCTCTCCGATGGGGTGGGGGAAATTTGGGCGATCTTTGGCGTTCATGCGACACCTCCACCTGAGCTGACGGCAATTTTTTTACTGGCTTTCTGAACCGCTGAAAAGATGCTCAGGTAGCCGGTGCAGCGGCACAGGTTACCTACCAGGGCTTCGCGTACATCCGCTTCAGACGGGCGGGGATTGCGCTTCAGGAGGGCATAGGCTGACATCAAAATGCCTGGGGTGCAAAAGCCGCACTGCACACCTCCTGCCTCAATCAAGGCTTCCTGGATTGGGTTAAGCACACCTGCCTGCGCCAGGCCTTCGACGGTTAACACCTCCGCCCCTTCGCACTCAACCGCCAGGACCATGCAGCTGTTGACCGCCTCGCCATTCAGGATCACAGTACAGGCGCCGCATTCGCCTGCATTGCAGCCGTTTTTTGTGCCAGTGAGAGCCAGTTTTTCTCGGAGGAGCTGCAGGAGAGTCAAGTTGGATGGTACCTCTACCTGTTCTGAAGAGCCGTTGATTTTCAAAGTGATGCGATGATTGGTCATAGGTTCCTCCGGCTCATGGAAGCAAAACGGTTTGAGAAAGCTGCCTGGAAACCGCTTCTAGACCCCGGTGGGTCAGGTTGCGGATCATGGCTCTGCGGTAGCGGGCGCTGCCGCGCACATCGTCGATGGGCGAGCAGGCGTCTGCAGCCAGCTGGGCAGCCCGGAGAAGAGTGTCTGGGCTGAGAGAATGCTCTGCCAGGTAGGCCTCGGCCTGGGAGGCGAGCAGTGGAACCGGTGCCACCGAGGCAAGCGCCACGCGGAAACGGTAACCGGATAGCGTGCTTGAATCAGGATAACCCAAAACGGTTACGCCAACGATCGCCAGGTCACTCAGCTTATTGCGCCCCAGCTTAAGATAGATGCCCCTGCTCTCAGGGGGTGGCAGTGGGAAATGGAGGGAGGTAACGATATCTCCCGGATGCAGCCAGGTCTTCCCTGGACCGAGGAAGAAAGATGAGACTGGCTCTTTTCGGAGGCCATGGATTCCATGCACGCTCAGCACACCTTGGAAAACCAGGCAGGCTCCGATCGTATCTCCGGCTGGCGAAGCATTGCACAAGTTGCCAGCCAGGGTGGCACGCGTGCGCAGCTGGTAGCTGGCGACAGACCGGCAGGCTTCTGCAAGCAGTGGGTAGTGGGCCTGCACCTCGGGAGAGGCGATGATTGCGTTCATGTTGACAGCCGCCCCGATTGTTAAGCCTGGCTCGGTGACTCTCTCCTCACCAGGGTTGAAGTGCAGGAGTTGAGTCCCATCCAGGTGCTTTACATCCACCAGGTACCGCGGATGCAGAAATCCATCGCGCATACGTACCAGGAGATCGGTGCCTCCCAAGAATGGGCGGGCGTCGCCCGGGTGGCGTGCCAGGAAATCACTGGCTTCCGCGAGGGTCGTGGGATGAATATAATCGAACTCAGGAAGGGAAGGGTGCGGAGTTATACTCATGAGGTTACCTTAACTCCTTAAAGATAATGACAAGATGGACAGGATTAACAGGTTGAAATGGAAAATCGTCGTACCAGGTTTATTTACATTCAGTATATAGCTATTATTGTTTTTTTACAAATCGCGCTTCAACTGGCATTTGTTATCATTCCCGAGTGACTTTTGTCATACATCTCCCCTCTGCATTTATAATCCTATTGAATAACGATGCCACTTCGAATCTCTACGCTAGGAAGTAAAGCCCGGCAGCTCCTTAAGGCAGCTGAAACAGGCGCGCTGTGGGGTACTACCTCGCAAGGTATCTTTATCCACCTACCCCCACGTGGGATGGTCTTTTTATCCTTCGAAACCTATCGAGGTCCCCTCACGGCGAACCTGGAGGGAGATAAGCTGCTCCTCAAAGATTTGAGATCGGGTGACCAAGCAAACGTCGCAGATGGCAGGTTGGTTTTCTCATCCGCAGGTCTTCGCCTGGTATGGGAAGATGCAGAACCCTGGGATGCTCCGGAAATACCGGTTGAGGTTCTACCCAAGGAGAGGCTTTTGGACCGTTACAAGGAAATTCGAGAGCGAATCCGCACGCGGCGAGAGACATCTGTCCCTCAGATCGACTTCCGATTGGATCAGCGTCAGGAGGGTTTACAGGCTCTCCTGGGGCAGGGAAGTGGTTTGACTCCCGCAGGCGATGATGTCATTCTGGGCTGCCTGCTAACCCTCAAGCGTTGGGGCAATCGGTTTTTGCCTGGCCTGGACATCCAGGAGTTGAGCCAGGTGCTGGTTTCAGCGGCATTTAACCAGACCACGCTGCTTAGTGCAAACCTGATCGAGTGCGCCACAGCAGGGCAGGCGGATGAGCGGTTGATTGCTGCACTGGATGGGATTCTCACCGGGCAGACGGAAGTGGAAGATTGTGCTGCTTTACTCTTAGCCTGGGGAGATTCTTCTGGCTGCGCAGCATTGGATGGGATGGGAATCGCATTTGAGCTGTTCGTTGAAGAATGTTCCTTGACAGGTGAATAAAAGAGATTTATTATCCAAATAGGTAAAAACTTCGACTCCTAGTTCTGACTGATTAAAAAAAGGAAAGTGGGCATGGTAATCAATGCCACTCCTAACCAACCAGAAATGTTACGGATTCACCTCTTAGGTGACTTCTATGTAACCATTGGGGATAAATTAATTGAGGCGAACCATTGGAAGCTTCGCAAAGCCAAAACGCTCATTAAGATTTTAGCCCTGGCCCCTCATCACCGCCTGCACAGGGAAAAGCTGATGGACTCGTTATGGCCAGAAACAGATCTTCAGGCAGCTACAGATAGTTTGCATCAGACGCTGCATAACCTGCGCAATATTCTTAAACCTTATTGCAGTAATCCTCGGCGCTACATCCAGTTCGAAAACGAGATGGTCAGCCTGTGCCCAGATACACCGTTATGGATTGATGTGGAAGCTTTCGAGGATGCAGCCAAAGAATCTATCCGAAGCCGTGATCCAGAATCTCTTCAGGTCGCCCTGGTTCTTTACACGGGCGACCTTTTGCCCGAGGATCTCTACGAGGACTGGGCGATCGGCCGGCGAGAGGTGCTGCGCCAGGAGTATATCCATTTGTTATTTGAACTAGGTAAGCTCTTTAAATCGAGGGAGAATTTCCGCGTGCCATAGACACTTTTTTGATAATTTTAGCAAGCGATCCGCTTCAAGAGGAAGCGCATACCAGCCTGATGCACGCCTATGCCATGTCTGGTCAACGAACTCAAGCTCTAAGCCAGTTCCGAACACTGCAAGAAGTTCTCCAGAAAGAATTAGGCGCTGAGCCAGATCTGCAAAGCACCCTCTTGTACCAGGAAATCCTTTCTGGTCGTTTTTCTGCCTCTAAAAATGTTTCACGAACCTATACCCAGCCCTCACCACGCCACAACCTGCCCAGCCCGTTGAGCACTTTTATAGGACGGGAGAAAGAAATTGAGCAGGTCAAGGTCCTCACAACCAGCTCGCGCCTGGTGACTCTCACCGGGTCAGGAGGAGTTGGAAAGACGCGCTTTGCCTTACGCCTGGCAGAGGTTCTGCTGATGGACTTTAGCGATGGGGTTTGGTTGGTGGAGCTGGATTCGCTGTCTAAAGCGCAGCTATTACCTTATGCGGTTGCGGGAGTCTTTGGCGTGAGCGAGGATCAAGAGGGTACAGTCCTAGAAAACCTGATAGAGTCTCTCTGCACAAGGAATCTTCTGCTTGTTTTGGATAACTGCGAACACCTGATGGCGGCAAGTGCCAGCCTTGTCGAGACGCTTTTACAGGCTTGCCCAAACCTGCATGTCCTCACCACCAGCCGGGAGGCGCTGGGAATTAAAGGGGAGATCGTTTATCAAGTACCGACATTGTCTTTCCCTGATGCAAGCAACCTGCCTCCTTTCTCAGCTGTCACACAGTTCGAAGCTGTGCGATTATTCGTTGAGAGTGCACAAAGTCTGCAGCCTTCCTTCAAGATCACTGAGGAGAATGCTCCCAGTATTGTCCAGATCTGCCAACAATTGGACGGCATCCCCTTGGCGCTCGAGCTGGCAGCCGCTCGCGTGGGTGTATTACAGGTCGAGCAGATCGCGGCCAGGCTGGATGACCGCTTCCGTCTGCTGACCGGCGGCAGCCGGACTGCCTTACCCAGGCAGCAGACCTTACAAGCCTCGCTCGATTGGAGCTTCGACCTGCTCTCGGAAACCGAACGAGCCCTCTTTCGTAGGTTGTCCGTCTTTATTGGTGGTTGGGATCTGGCTGCAGCCGAGGAGGTGTGTCCCGATTCTTCCCTTCCTACTGCGGATATCCTCGACTTGCTCAGTCAGCTGATCCATAAATCCCTGGTCATTATAGGAGCAGAACCCGGTCATGAGGTGCGTTATCGACTATTGGAAACGCTTCGCCAATATGCGCTGGGAAAGGTAGTTGGGACAGAGGAATGGATTAGCTTACGAAACCGTCACCTGGCTTATTTCCTTCACCTTGTCGAAGAAATCGAGCCGAAATTTAGAACGGCTGAGCAGGTCGAGCGGATGCAACAGTTGAGAATAGAACAAGATAACTTGCGGAGCGCGCTGGACTGGTCGATGGGGGAAAACAAGGGCGCTGTGGCGGCTGAAGGCTTGCGGATGGCGAGCGCGCTCCTTCGTTTTTGGGAATTTTATGGATTAATCAGCGAAGGATATGACTGGCTGAAGAAGGGATTAACATTGATCGACAAGGAGGATGCGGGTTTAACGGCCCTCCTAGCAAAAGCACTCTATGCTTATGGAATGACCCATGTTGCCCTTCATATGGATCAAGCCGGCCAGATTTTGGAAGAGAGTATTGTACTTTACCGGAAGTGTGGCGATAAAGCCGGTCTCTCGCGGGCGTTGTGTTCTTTGAGGGAGTTTGTCTACTACAAACCTAACCACCTGGAAAAGGGGCGCTCACTCATTAACGAGGCCTTGGACCTGGCTCATGAAGCAGGGGATCCATCCACCCTAGCGCAAGCCCTCAGCAGCAAAGCATTAGTCTGCGTGGATAAAGCTACTGCTAGAGGTTACGTACAGGAAAGCCAGGCGCTTTTCCTGGAATTGGGTGATACGTGGGGAATAATTGAATCCCTTGAGATTTTAAGTGAGATCGAAATCAATCAAGGGGAGTACGTAGCGGCGCTAGCATACACCGCAGAAATAATAAATATCGCCCAAGAGGGTGATTATAAAATTGGGATTGTGGCAGCTTTATCCAGGCGGGGAATAGCTGAATATTATCTGAGTGATTTCAAACAGATGGAGGCCACTTACGGGGAGTTATTGCCTATAGGAAGGGAACTAGGTATAAAGGGTTGGATGATCTGGTCGCTGCGCCAGATGGGAATAGCCGCAAAGCGGCAAGGAAATTACCAGCGGGCAGCGGCTTACCTGGTAGAAAGCCTGCCACTGGCTGAAAAAATAAAGGATGTGCATGGCATCATCATGACCCTGGGTTTAATGGCAGGCATTGCTGCCGAAACTGGACAGCCCCACCGTGCCGCTATCTTGTTGGGAGCAGAAGAGGGGTTGCTTGAATCCGTGGATATGGTATTGGATGAGATTGAGCAAGCGGAGTGGGACCGGGATACGGCAAGCTTGCGGGCGCAACTTGACCTAACGATCTTAGAGGAAGCCTGGTCTGAGGGGCGTAAGATGACATTACATCAGGCAGTTGCCGAAGCGTACGCCATCGGCTCAGAATTAAATCCCTTAAGCCAAAAGAGATAATTTCAGGCATTCTCGCCTGGAACTTGCCCCGCAATTTTGATAATCAGGGTGAAATAAGTCAAAATTAAGTGGTTAATCCGTGTTTAATCAGGGCTGACCTTTATACTGCTGACATGATAAAAAAAGTCCAGTAAGGAGAATCTATTGGACACCATTGTAACAGGAGCAGGAGGAGCCTATGCATACTAATCCGAGAATAAGTTTCATCAATAACCCAATCCGGTGGAAACAATCCAATGGATATCAATTCAACTCGATCAGGAGTAAATAATGCTTTCTCAACTCAAGTCCAGTTTAAAAATAAATTCGTTCGGTGGAAAATATCCACTCGATTTAGTTGAACAGGATCAGGAGGTCCTCAATGAACGCTCGTAATAAAAACAATCTATTGTCCAAACGCAACATTCGTTTTACAGTAGGTTTGGTAATTGTTGCATTGGTCGCCGGTGTCTACTTTCTCTTTAGACCTTTTCCAGCAGGTCCGAGTTTAGAAGCGGCAGCTAAGGTGTCTGGTGTCAAAGAGGCAGCTTCAGTAAACGGTTGGAGCGCGTATGCCAATCCTGCCACCGTGGTGAAAGTGGATGACTTACAGCAATCACAATCGCCCGTTTCTGCTGCAGTCCAGCGGCTCGACATCGGTGCGGGTTACGTGCTCGAGACCGGTTCACAGGGCAGCAAGATCGTCGCTCCAAGCGCCCCTGCTGTTGCTTCTGCTGCAGTCCAGCGGCTTGATATCGGGGCTGGTTACCTGCTCGAGAACAGCTCACAGGGGAGCAAGATCGTTGCCCCGAGCGCCCCTGCTGTTGCTTCTGCTGCAGTCCAGCGGCTCGACATCGGTGCGGGTTACCTGCTCGAGACCAGCTCACAGGGCACCAAGCTCGTCGCACCGATCGCTCAAGCCTCAGCCCTGGCTGCACAGGAGCCTGCTCTTGTCCCCAGCTTCGTGCTCGAGGTCAGCGCACAGGACGGGCAGGGTTATGTACCTGCCAATGCTGCTGACAGCAATTCAGCCAAAGACCTTGCTCTCGCCCCAAGTTTCGTACTCGATGTCAGCTCGCATGAAGAGCTGGGCTTTGTCCCCACTCTTTCGGCCTCGCCCGTCTCTTCTATCCAGAGGCTTGATATCGGGGCTGGTTACATGCTCGAGAACAGCTCACAGGGCAGCAGGATAGTCGTCCCGAACACCCCGCTGAAACTGGCAGCCACAGCAACCAATGCTGATTATCTCAAGAAGATTGACATTGGCAGCGGTTACATGCTGGTGCTTGGCACGGGGGATAGCTGGAAGATCGTACCAGCTCCATAACACCCTGTTCGAAGAACAAAGCACCTCCCGTGCACTTTTCGGGAGGTGCTTTGTTCATCTTAAACAATGATACGCATCGAAAAGGATGGTTTCAGCTGAACTTGGAATTTAACTCCTGATATTTACCTTCTAGGATCAGCTTTTGCACGCGCGTTATTTCAGGATCTGGCTCGGCTTGATAATTTTTTTGCAATAAATCTTTGAGCAGCTGATATTGACGCAAGGCTAGTGAGCGCTGACCTGAGAGAGCAAAGCTGCGCATCAAGCCTGCGTATGCTTCTTCTAGCAGTGGGTCAACCCTGTTAAGTCTTTGATAAACGGGAATGGCTGTTTTGTATTCGCCCCGAGTCTCATGCAATCGTCCCAGGCTTAGCAGCAAGTTCAGATAAGTCTGCTGTAGAACTTCCCGTCTTGAAAATGCCCATTCATCGTAACGGTTTTCCGGGAGCAGCTCCCCGTTGTAGAGCTCTAGGGCAGTCTGGTAAAGGGTGGTATCCTGGCTCTCATTTGCTTGTATGGCCGCGGCTTCAAAAGCTTCCACATCCAACCAAAGCCCTGAATTAGAAAAAAAGTGCAATATATCAATTTCAAAGTGGATGAGCCCAGGAGGCTGCAAGGCATCGAGCGACTGGCGGGCATAATGCAGCGCCTGGTACAGACTGTTGGCAGATGCTTTAGGATTTTGATCGGGCCATAACCATTCCAGGATCTGGTCGCGTGCCAGGCGGTGCCTGGGAGCCAACGCCAGGATTTTAACGAGATCGCAAGCTTTACGCAGGTGAAAGTGTTCGGGTCCAATGGTTTCACCGGTTTGTTGCAGTCGAAAACCACCTAACATGAAGATGTGCAAGCCTTCTTCAGCGTTTATCTTCACCTGCGCTTGAGAATTGATCGTTCTTATCCCTGAATTACTCATCGACCCTACAATTCATTACTCAGAAAATATTGGACAGTAACGATGAAGTTGGCGGTGATGTTGTTTATTATTATACCTTTAATTGGATAAATAAGGTAGTAATATGTCTAAATTAAGGGAAAATTCAGAACCACATTTTATACTCGGAGCACACTTAAAAAACCTGTTCAGTGAAAGAATTCAATCGGAGACTTAAATGTACCCTAAGACAAAATCTACTCTTTTTTCCAGGCATACTCTCAGTTTGATCCTGGGCTTTGGACTGGTGGCGCTCATCGCGGGAGTATACTTTCTCTTCAAGCCGTTCCCAGCCGGACCCAGTCTTGAAGTGAAAGCGAATGTGCCTGAAGCGGCTTCGGCTGCCGGTTGGTCTGCATATGCCAATGCGCCTATCGGTGTGAGCTTGGCTGCCTCTATGCCCAGTTCTGTGGGTGAGTTTGCTTTGTCGCAGCAGAGGAACTTTGGGGCTTCCAGTGTGAATTCAGCTGCCTCTATGCCCAGCTCTGTGGGCGAGTTTGCTTTGTCACAGCAGCGAAATTTTGCGCCTTCCAGTGTGAATTCAGCTGCCTCGATGCCCAGCTCTGTGCGCGAGTTTGCTTCGTCGCAGCAGCGAAATTTTGCACCCGCCTCGGTTGCCGGATGGTCCGCTTATGCCAATCCTCCCACAATCGTGAAATCGGACGATGTGCAAAAACCCCTGAATCCGAAATCACCTGAGTCTCTCAGGCGGCGGTAGGAAAGCTGAATAACAACCCCTGCATTTAATATTTGAAGGTTGTTATGCCATAGGATCAAAAAAAACGAAAACGAAGGTGAAGTGATGTCAAAACATTCTTCACCTTCGTTTCAAACTAGACTATGATTGATTATTGTGTAAGCCGCACCGTCTTGATTTCAAAGGGCCTGAAGCTCAGACTGACCTGGCCCTCTTTGTAGGGTAGGTTGCCAACGAAGTTTTCGACCAGATCCGTTTCTGCAGCGGATTTCACCGGCAGGGAAGTGGTGAGGGTGCAGCGGGTGGACATGCGTTTAGCTTCGTATAGCCGAACGATGATATCCTGCGACCCGTCTTCGGCGGGCTTCACGGCTTCGATGATCACATTCGCTGCATCCAGGCTGAAAAGGGATTGCTCGCCGCCTGCGCCTGGGAGCACCAGCACAGGTACGTTCAGCTCGTAAGCTTCGCGGACTACGTCGCAATCCGCCAGGGTGCCATTCCAGGGATACAGGGCATACGTGAAGGTTTGGATGCCTTTATCAGCGTACATATCGGGAGCCAGGGCAGATTTGAGCAGGGTCAGGTTGATGCTGTTTCCCAACACGCTCAAACCGTACTTGCTGTCATTCAAGACTGCCACGCCGCGGTTCTCCTCTGCCAGTGCAGACCACTTATGGTTGCATACCTCGAAGCGGTCCTGGTCATAAACGCGCGAGCGATGGTTCGGGCGGCGCAGGTGTCCAAATTGGATCTCGTGGATGGCTTCCTGAGTGTAAATATCCACCGGGAAAGAGACTTTCAGCAATCGGTGGCTTTCCTGCCAATCTACCGTGGTAGCAAAGTCGATCCGCCGGCTGCCGCTGCGCAGGGTGATGATCTGCGACAGTTTTGAGTTGTTCAGCTTGCGGGTCAGGCGGAGCTGGGCAGTTATTGGACCGCTGGAGAGGACTTCCAGCTTGACAGGCTCATTGGTTTCCACAGGGGATTTCTCTGCCACGCTGTCGATATCCCAGGCGTCCCAGGCTGTGGGGGAATCCTTGTACAGGTGGAAGCGGTTGCCTGGTCCTGCCATAATTTCGCGCCCGGTCTCCTTATCCAGCAAGCTGGTAATCTCGCCACGCGGCATTGAACTCGGCGCGCAAGAGCTCGTTCTCGAGCGAGCGCCGCGTGGCTTTAACTTGACTCGATCCGGGCGTTTCTTTTGGTTTTTCAGCTGTGTTCACGGTTGTCCAACCGCAGGCAGGCACGGTTACTTCTGCCACGCCAAGGGGCAGCTCTACCAGGGCTTTGCGCGGCCAGGACAGGGAATTGAAAACCGTCACAGCCTCAGCCTTTTGGGTCAGGCTGGAAAGGGCAGCCAGGGTTGAGGCTTGGGAGAACTGGATGACTTTGTCAAACTCAACTTCGGCTTCCTGGTACACCCGCTGGATAGACGAACCGGGCAGCACATCGTGGAACTGGTTCAGCATCAGGCGCCGCCAGGGGTCTTCCAGGCTGGTGGGGGTGAAATTAAAGCCTTTTAGGGAGCGGGCAGCCGTGCCCCACAGCTCAGCTTCACGCAGTGCGAACTCGCTGCGGCGGTTGCCTTTCTTCGTCTTAGCCTGGGAGGTATAGGTGCCGCGATGTCCCTGGAAGTACAGCTCGCCCACATAGCGTTCTTTGGGCAAGCCTTTTTTCTTCATGTCTTCGAAGAAAGCTGCCGGCGAAGAGATCTTCACCAGGGGCAATCCTTCGAGATCCTTGGAACGGGCGATATATTCCAGGTGGTCGCGGGTTGGGCCGCCACCGCCATCGCCCCAACCAAAGGATAAGATCATCGTGTCGATGCCGTTCTGCTGCAAGCGCGTATTCCAACGCTCGAAGACATTGTTCGGATGAGTCTGGCTGTTGTAATCGGTATAGATATGGGCCGGGATGGCTGAGCCGTCGATGCCTTCCCACCAGAAAGTGTTGTAGGGGAATTTCTCACCCCCGTTGTAAGCCCAGGTGATCTTTTGAGTGGCAAAACCCACGCAGCCGCAGCCTTTCAAGATCTGCGGCACCGCGCCTGAATAGCCGAACACATCGGGCAGCCACAGCACTTTGCTCTCCACGCCATATTTTTCGCGGAAGTATTTCTGCCCGTACATCACCTGGCGGATCAAGGCTTCGCCTCCAGAAAGATTCGTATCGGCTTCAACCCACATGGCTCCATCGACAATGATATGCCCAGATTTAATGGCTGCTTCAAAGCGCTGGTACAGCTCCGGATAGTGTTCCTGGAGCATATAATAGAGATGTGCCTGGCTCTGCAGGAATTTGTAATGAGGATATTCATCGATCAGCGCCAGCGTATTGGCGATGGTGCGTGCCATCTTGCGTTCTGTTTCTTGCCAGGGCCACAACCAGGCTACATCCAGGTGGGCATGCCCAAAGGCGTGCAGGGTTGGCATGGTGGGGCCATTCTTCTTTTCCAACAAGGGCTTGAGCAGCTTCCGACCGGCTTTGACCGTCTTGAGCATCTCCTCATCTGGCACTTCCACATCGACCACCACTGAGGCTTGCATCAAAGCTTCATCGATCTCCGCCACGCGCAGCGAGAGCGGGTCGAGATGATCCCGCAGCTCACGCAGGGTGGTGAAGTCCAACGCTAACTGGTAAACCTCTTCCAACCAGATACCGTAGGTGCTCTTACCCATCACTGCCTGGGTGGGTGGGGGTTCTGGTATTGTCTCTACCCCGTAAATGACCGGCCCATTGCCCCAAGGGGCTCGACCATGCCCGGCATAAGATTCGATCAAGAGCTCGATCTTTTCGCCAGCCTTTGCCTTGATCGTGAGGGTCAGCTCGCGCTCAGCCCAACCGCCCACCGAGCCGATCTCCTTGCCGTTTGCCCAAACCAGGCTTTCGATCCCGCCCGTTGCCAGGCGCAGGTTGATCCGCTTTCCGGCAGCCTCCTTGGGCAGGACCACTTCACCCTTCAGCCAGGCATACTCCCACTTACCTCCCCAGGCTGTTCCGCTGGGCATGGGGGAGAACTTTTGCTGCAAGGCTTCCTGGGGTGAAAGCTGCTCTTTGGTGACGAAGCCGCTGAAGTTAATCTCTCCCAAGGGGCGGTAGAGATCTTTCCATAAAACTTCATTCCATTCATCAACCCTTCTTTGCCATTCTTCATTTAGTGCCATTGAACCTTCCTCCAATTGTTGATCGTGATATGGTTATTTCTTTGGTTTGAGAACAATCGTCTGCGCTATGATGCCGACTTGCCTGTAATTTTTGGCGATGGCGTCAAGCTGGTTCTGCGTCCAACGCTCATGCCGTGAATCCCAGCTGGCAGGAGCGTACAGCAAGATCAAGTCAAATTTCTTGGCGTTGAGATCCTGAATGAAGGGCGTTTCATCCCATACACTGGCGACCGAAAGCTGCTTGAATTCGAAAGGCTGGAAGACCAGCTGGCGGTTATCCAATACCACCAGCCCCATGAACTCATCTGCCAGTACGGGTCCCTCCGCCTCGTGCACATAATCTTGCAGCAAACCAATGGCGCCACCTTCATTCTCCACTCGTCCCATCACCCATGTGTAGTAATTATCCTTCGTCCACGGGTAGATATAGGCTACCTGGACTGCCAGAAGCAGTACCAGGATGGCTTTTGACCACCACTTCTTTCCAGCGGCTGCCAGGATTGCCCCGGCCATAAAAGCCAGCCCTGCGGAGAACTCGAACAGGTAATTGACGTTCGAGCCAGCTTTTCCGATCGTCACCGCTGAAGCGGTGGCTGCCAGGAGATAAGGGGTGGCCAGCCACCAGCTGCGCACGTGGAAAAAAGCTGCCAACAAGATGAATAGGCTGCTGCTGATCACCAGGTAAGGCATATGCTCCCAGATGGCTTTGGCGTAATCTTTGACGGTATTCCAATAGAACTGGTTCACATTCGATGTAATGATATTGAAATAAAAACCGCCTTTCGAAAGCAGCATGATCACCAGGAAAGCAGCCAACCCCATGCCTGCCACCCAGGCTGCCAGCTTTAGGGCTTGCAGGCGGGGTTTCTGGCTGATCAGCCAGACAAAAGCCGCGAAAGGCGCCGCCAGCGCATAAGATTGGCGGGTGAAGATCGCCGCCGTCAGCAGGGCTGCGCCGGCGATCAAAGCTTTCCGATGATTGGGCCAGCGCACAATCACAAAAAGCCCCGCCCAGCTTACACCTAGCGCCAGCGAATCCACCCGGCAG
Organism: uncultured Chloroflexia bacterium; assembly: GCA_963754615.1. Lineage (GTDB taxonomy): Bacteria > Chloroflexota > Anaerolineae > Anaerolineales > UBA4823 > CAVVUF01. The sequence continues at coordinate 180,073 of CAVWGW010000008.1, forward strand.
AAAGGCGACCATTGCAGGATATACGGGATCGCCAGGAGCGTCACGCCGCCGATCACAGATGCCAGCCAATCTTTTGTGACAGCCTGGAGGGTCAGTACAATGAAAACAGCTGCCGCCAGGATGCTCAAGGCGGAAATTCCACGCCCATACCAGTAAGCTGGACCGTGGATCCAGGCGAAAGGTGTCTGAACGAGGTGGTAAAGGGGAGGATAATTTGAGATGGTATAAGGGATCTGTGTTGGATTGGGAGGTAGATATTTTGGAACCTTGCCATGCGCATGACCTGGTCCAGGACCGGTCCTTCACCATAATCGACAGGATATGGAAAGGTCACCGTCTTCCAGTTATATTCCAGGTACATCCACAGCGAGCGTCCGAGCGACCAGGCGATCACCACTACCGCCAGGACTAATGCCAGCCGAGGCAGCCATTTCTTAACCTTTAGCCACATAAATTCTTCCTGCAGAGAGATAGACCCCAGGGGTCTCGGCTGTATTATAATCTGTAAATACAGTTGCAGAACAAACAAAGCTTGCCATTGTGCTCCCCTGCAACATTTCTATTTTCTCAGGAGGATTTACATGAAAATTGGACTAATCCCTCTCGATGAGCGGCCCGCCAATACCCGTTATCCCCTGATGCTTGCCCAGATTGCTGGCGCTGAGCTCTATCTGCCGCCGGTTGAAACGCTCAGCCGCTTCCGCATACCCGCAGATTCGAAAAAACTAAGCCAATGGCTGGAGGTGATTGCCCCACAGCTGGATTATCTCATCGCCTCGTATGAAATGTTGGGCTATGGCAGCCTGATCTCTTCCCGCATCAGCCATGAACCCGTGGATACAATCATCTCCAGACTGCAGATCTTGCACGAGATTAAGCAGGGCTGCCCAGCTCTGAAGATCATCGGTTTTAATTTGATCATGCGCATCTCGAATGCAAACTCGGCTGTAGAAGAACCGGATTATTGGGCAGCGGAGGGGATGTTGATCTACCAATTTTCCCAGCTGGTCGACCGCCAGGCGCAGGGACAGGAGGTAGACCGTGAATTAGAGAAAATTATCCGGCTCTTACCGCCTGAGCATGTGCAGGATTTCCTGATGCGCCGGCTGCGCAACCACACGATCAACCTGGCGGCTATCCAAATGCTGCTGAACTGCGACTTGGAAGGTCTGGTGCTGAGCTCGGATGACACCAGCCCTTATGGGTTATCCTCGAGCGAGAAGCGCGCTTTGGCGCAGTGGGTGAAGCATGTTGACCTGGCAGGTCGTTTATTGATGTACCCTGGAGCAGATGAGGTCGGCTGCGCCCTGCTGGCGCGGGCGATCAATGAAGCCCATGCCTACCAGCCAGGTTTTAAAATCTCTTATGCGGTTCCAGGCGGGAAGGATATTGTGGCACCCTATGAAGATAGCCCGGTCAGTGTTACCCTGGAGAGGGCAGATCAGGGCTGTGGGCGGGAAAGTTGTTGATAAGGGGGGAGATTTCTGGGTGGCTGTCAATCCGCCTTCGCCGCGCCGGACGGAATGGGAGGCGGGCTTTGCAGAGGCAGAACGCCGCGAACGTTTGCCATACCTGCAGATGCTGGTTGACGAAATCAAGCGGCGCCTGGCGGTTGGGCAAGCGGTGGTTGTTGCAGATGTGGCTTACCCGAACGGGGCGGACCCCTTGCTCATCGAGCTGCTGCTTGATTCAATTGATATCACCCAGCTGGCTGCCTATGGGGCCTGGAACACGGCTGGGAACACGATTGGCACCGCCCTGGCGCAGGCTTGTGCTGCCCATTGGGCGGAATCACCTGAGCAGCGAGAAGCTCAACAGCGCTTCTTGCTGCACCGCTTCCTTGAGGACTGGGGCTACCAGCAGGAGGTGCGCGAGGAAACCCGCCAGTGGATGGATGGGAAGTTTAAAACGCATTCTGTTAACGCTAAGAACTATCCTCAGGTGTTGTCTTTCATCTACAAGGGACTGCAAAAACGCCTGGATCAGCTTCCCGGTTTTGCCGGGAAGTATCGTCTGATTGAAGACAGCCTGCGCCTGCCCTGGGACAGGCTGTTTGAGGTTGATTTTGAGCTTGAGCGGGTCAAATAAAGCTCACGGATTCCACGGATGGCACGGATGAGTACTCTAACCATCGAAACCGATATCGCCATCATCGGCGGGGGGCTGGGTGGGGTGGCGGCTGCCCTGGCAGCTTGTGAAGCAGGCTGGAATGTGGTTTTAAGCGAAGAGACCGCCTGGTTGGGCGGGCAGGTCACCAGCCAGGCAGTCTCAGCGCTGGATGAACACGAGCGCATCGAAACGGTCAGCGGGACGCGCAGCTACAAAGCATTTCGAGATGCGATTCGCAGGCACTATCAAGAGAGCTTCGGGGTGCCAGCTCTTATGCCCGATGCCTCGCCGCTCAACCCCGGGAATGGCTGGGTCAGCCGCTTGTGTTTCGAGCCGCAGGTGGGCTTGCAGGTCATCCAGGAGCTGCTGGAGCCGCATCGCCAGAACGGAAAGCTGCACCTGCTGCTGCGCAACCGTCCGACTGCCTGCGAAGGTGGCTCGACCCATCTCAAGGGTGTCCAGCTCACTTCACAAAGTGGGATGCAGGTGATGGTCCGCGCCCGGTTGTTCCTGGACGCCACCGAGCTGGGCGACTTGCTGCCTTTGGCGGGCCTGCCGTATGTCACGGGTGCAGAAGCGGTGGAAGACACCGGTGAGGAACATGCCAGCCAGGATGGACCACGTCCAGGTAGGGTGCAGAGCTTCACGTTCTGCTTCATCGTAGAATTTTGCCCGGGAGAAAACCATACCATCCGCAAACCGCGTGGTTATGAGCGGTTTAAAGCCGAGCAGCCTTACAGCCTGACCCTGGTCGGGCACAAAGGAGAGCCGATACCATTTAACTTTTTCAAATCTACACCTGAAAGCCCGCTGCCTTTCTGGACTTACCGGCGGTTGATCGATGGAAGGCTGCTTTCTCCTTCAGGAGGCATGCACGATATAGCCTTGATCAATTGGGCTTCCAACGATTATCGTTGGGGGAATATCATTGATAAACCACCTCATGTCCAGGCGATCCTCCTGGATGAGGCCCGGCGCCTTTCCTTGGGTTTCCTTTACTGGCTGCAGACCGAAGCGCCGCGTGACGACGGAGCGGGCTGCGGCCACCCTGAGCTGCGCTTGATGCCTGAAGCGGTCGGCACGCGTTCGGGGTTGTCCATGGCACCCTATATCCGGGAGGCGCGCCGGATCAAAGGCTTGAGGCGTATCGTGGAGCAGGATATCAGCTCCATCGGGAACGAAGGCCTGACCCAGGCAGCTTTCCCTGATACCTGCGGGATCGGCTGGTACGCCATGGACCTGCATCCTTGCGTGGGCGACGAGCGTTCGATGTATGCTTCCACGCTGCCATACCAGATCCCGTTGGGCGCGCTCGATTCCGGCTGGGTGTGATAACTTGCTGGCGGCCTGTAAAAACATCAGCACCACGCATATCACCAATGGTGCCTTCCGCCTGCACCCGGTGGAATGGTCGATCGGCGAGGCGGCTGGTTCCCTGGCAGCCTGGTGCTGTGAGCGCCACTTGTCGCCGAGGCGAGTGTGGGAAGGCGAGGAAGAACTGCACAGGTTTCAAGATTACTTGCGCGGGCGGGGGGTGGATCTGGAGTGGCCATTGCCTTGTTTGTCGTCTTGAGCGAAGCGAAAGACCCCTGTGACTAGACTCAGGAAGTCCTCCCAGCTGGCACGAAGACTCTCCTGCCCGTGGAAGTACGGTGGGAGCCTTCTCTTAAGGGGTCCTTCGCAAGCTCAGAGGTTGTGAAAAAAATTCCCTCTCCTCAAAAGAGAACAAAAAAGGTAAGATAGGGACAATACAGAAAGGACTGGAGAGAAGAATGGTCGAGAGCCTGTTTACCCTGCCTGAAGAGGAACCAGCCGCAAAGGAAAGAAAAGGGGGCCAACCCAGGCTGGAGAAGCCAGAACGGCAACAAATCAAGATGCATCTAGCGAGCTTGGATGAGCTATTGCCGGAAGATCACCGAGTACGGCTGGTGTGGGAGATGGTGCAGGGATATGATCTTGAGCCATTGTATGCCCGGATAAGAGCAGTGGAAGGCTGGGCAGGACGGCCAGCGATCGAGCCGAAAGTATTGGTGGGGATGTGGTTGTATGCGACGCTGGAAGGGGTGGGCAGTGCCCGGGAGTTGGGTCGGCTGTGTGAGGAAAGTCTACCCTATCAATGGTTGCTGGGAGGCATCACGGTGAATTACCATACGCTCTCGGACTTTCGGGTGGAGAGCGGGCAAGCATTGGAGAATATCCTGACGAAAAGTGTAGCGGCCTTGATCAGCGAGGGGGTGATCAGCGTAGAAAAGACAGCCCAGGATGGGATCCGTATACGAGCCAGTGCGGGGGCGAGTTCCTTTCGGCGGAAGCCGACCTTGGAAGAGAGCCTGAAACAAGCTCAAGGGGTGATGGACCAATTGAAAGTGCAGGAGGAAGAGAAGCAGGACGAAGGGGAGCGTTCTGCAGGTCAAAAAGCAGCTCAAGAACGCCAAGCTACAGAGAAACTAGTGCGCGTGAAGAAAGCCTTGGAAGAAGTGGAAAAGGTAGCCGCCAAGCTGGCGAAGAGGCGGGACTTGAAAGTCAAGAACCGTGCGGCGCGGGCCTCGACCACAGACCCGGAAGCGCGGGTGATGAAGATGCCAGATGGGGGTTTTCGACCGGCCTACAATGGGCAGTTCTCGATTGATATGGACAGCGGTGTGATCGTGGGGGTGCAAGCCAATAATGAAGCGGACACCAACCTGTTGAATCCCATGCTGGATCAAATCGAAAAACGTTGCCAGCGCTTTCCCAAAGAGCATTATGTGGATGGTGGCTATCGCAACAACGCCAGCTTTGAGAAAGCCACCGAAAAAGGCGTGAGCCTTTATTGTCCAATCCCCAAGAGTTATAGCGCCAAGAGTTGAGAAGCGTCCTGAGGATATCTTACCCACCGATGGAAGCGGGGTGAGAGCCTGGAAAGAACGCATGATTACCCCACAAGCCAAAGAGAAATACAAACAGAGAGCAGCCACCATCGAGTGGGCGAATGCTTTGGCTCGCAATCGGGGATTGTATCGGTTACTGGTGCGCGGACTGCGGAAGGTGGAAGCGATCTTATTATGGTATGCACTCGCTCATAATCTGGTTCAGGTAAGGAATTTGCGAGCAAAAATGATCTCCTAATTCGGAGATTGGGTAATGACCCGCTCAGGGTGAGGCCTGAGCGGGGAGTAAGATCCTTATTGGCACTTTAAAAACGTTTTTATCCATGTCCTCCCTTTTTTGAAAGTGGTTTTTTTCATTTTTTTCTCATTCTCTCAGGACGACAGGCGGGTTTGTCGTGCTGAACGCAGTGAAGCACCCCCTTGACCAGACTTTGGAAGTCTTCCCAGCGGGGTCGAGGACTCCGATTCCCGCGCAACAGGGGTTCTTCAGCGGCCAAGTGCGCCGCTTCAGAACGACACGAAAAGATTGTCGTGCTGAACGTAGTGAAGCATCCCCTTGACCAGACTTTGGAAGTCCTCCCGGCAGGGTCGAGGACTTGGATGGTCGCGCAACAGGGGTTCTTCAGCGGCCAAGTGCGCCGCTTCAGAACGACACGAAAAGATTGTCGTGCTGAACGTAGTGAAGCATCCCCTTGACCAGACTCTGGAAGTCCTCCCGGCAGGGTCGAGGACTTGGATGGTCGCGCAACAGGGGTTCTTCAGCGGCCAAGTGCGCCGCTTCAGAACGACACGAAAAGATTGTCGTGCTGAACGCAGTGAAGCACCCCCTTGACCAGACTCTGGAAGTCCTCCCGGCAGAGTCGAGGACTTTGAATCTCCCGTGCATCGGGGGTCCTTCAGCCGCAAAGAGCGCTGCTTCAGGACGACAGGCGGGTTTGTCGTGCTGACCCTGAGCGTAGCGAAGGGGAAGCATCCCTGAGACAAGACTCTGGAAGTCTTTTCGGCGGGGTTGAGGACTTTGATTCCCGCGTAACAGGGGTTCTTCAACGGCAAAGCACGCCGCTTCAGCACGACAAACAAGACTGCCAGGACGACAGATGTGTCCCTACAATGGGTGTTATTAATGTGACAATCGTCACAAATAAAAAGGTATTAAGCCCTCTCTCAAACCACCCTACTTGACAACCCCTCAATGCTGTGATTAAATCAACTCAGATCCTATCGAATGGTAGGCAAGTCTTTCTTATTAGAAACATGCCTGAAAAAAACGTCGTAAACCCTTACATGGTACCGGAGAGAAAATTAGAGGCTCCCCCTGAAGGAACAGCCATCTTCAACATGGATTTGCGTTGAAGATGCGTTTACGCGGACATTGAGACCTAGTTAATTAGCTCATTGGGAGAGAAGATTTCTCTACTTGACTTGCCAGAACAGGCTGGTTTGATCTAAAATAAGGGAAACCTTGAGAGGAGGTGAAACCCAAGAAATAAATTTACTAATGTTTTAAAATCGAACTACGATTAAATTTCAACAAATCAAAACAAATTTTTGGAGGATAAAGATGTCTCAAACGAAAAAATTAAGCCGCCGCGAGTTCCTTCGCCTTTCAGCCGTATCTGCGGCGGGCGTTGTTCTGGCCGCTTGCGCCCAGGAAACTGCCGCCCCCACCGAAGCTGTTCAGCCGACCGAGGCTCCGGTAGCTGCTGAAGCGACCCCCACTCAAAGAGTCATGGTAGAAGCAACGGCTACGCCAGTCCCTACCGCTGAAGCACAATCCGTCGAACCCCCCATTCTGCAGGCCAAGGTTGACTTGGTGAATTGCCCCCCCTGGCAGACCGGCTGCCCATGGTCCCGCTGACCCTCTCGCCAGTCGACGAGATCGGCAAGTACGGTGGCCGTCTGAAGATGGCCTCCTGGTGGCAGGATGGCGGCATCCAGGCCAAGATGTACGGCCACTCGGCCATCCGCTTCGTAGATGACGGTCTCGGTTTAGCCCCCGGCATGTGCGAGTCCTGGTCTGCCAACGAAGATAACACGGTCTGGACGTTTAAATTCCGCGAAGGCCTGAAGTGGTCGGATGGCTCACCTTGCACCACCGAAGATACCATGTATTGGTGGCGTGATATGGTCCTCGATGCAGATCACCCCGACCTGCCCCCGGCTGAGTTCAGCGCTATTGACGGCGTTCTGCCTGAGTTCACTGCGGTTGATGACTATACCCTGACGATCACCTACGTCAAGCCCGCCCCGCTGACTGCTAAGCGCCTGGCGATGTGGACGAATGGCTCTGTCGGCCCGCGCTCGGATCTGCCCCTCGGCATATGTCAAGCAGTTCAATCCCAAGTACGGCCCGGATGGCGTCAAGGGAGAAATGGGAGCCAATCCTGACTATGCAGATTTTGTCGAGCACGACCGCAAGATCAACAACCAGAATAACCCGGAATGCCCGACGCTGAACTCCTGGATGCTGGTCGCTTACGAGCAGGGCGTGTCTTCCACCTACGACCGCAACCCGTTCTACTACTGCGTAGACACAGCCGGCAACCAGCTGCCTTACATCGACGGCATCGATGACAAGCCCTCCCCCGATGCCCAGTACCTGCTCCTGCAAATCTTCCAGGGCAGTGTGGACTATGAAGTGCATACCTACCAGCTCACCCTGGGTGACGTTGCTCCGCTGAAGGAGAACGAAGAAAAGGGTAACTATGAGGTGCGCTTCTGGGATACCGGCTCCGGCACAGGCATGATGTATTTCTGGAACCACGATATCAAGGACGATGTAAAGCGCGAGCTGTACCGCAACCCGAAGTTCAAGCAGGCCATGTCCTATGCCATTGACCGCCCGACCATCAAGCGTATTGTGTATTACGACACCGGCATCCTGACTACCGGTACGATGAGCCCCAAGGCCTTCGAGTTCAACTTCAACGCCGATGCCCAGGCGCATTACGAGAAATTCCGCAGCTTGTGCGTGGATTACGATCCTGCCAAGGCTGAAGCTCTGTTGGATGAGATCGGCTGCAAGAAAGGCGCCGATGGCATCCGCACCATGCCGGATGGCTCTAAGCTTGACCTCCGTGTTGACATCGGCGCTGACGCCGCTGGCGAGTCCATCAAGGTTTTGGAGATCACCCAGAAGAACTGGAAAGATATCGGCTTGAACGTGATCATCAACTCGATCCCGCCATCCGATTTCGGTCCCTCCTGGCGTGCAGGGCAGCTCGAGTTCCGCACCGCCTGGGAAGTGGGCGATGGCCCCGACCACCTGCTTTACCCCTCCTGGGTTGTGCCAGATGAGACCGAGCGCTGGGCGCCTCTATGCGGTCAGCTGCGCGTTGTCAAAGGTACTGAGCTGGAGAACTCCGAGGCTGATGTGAACCCCTGGGACCGCCAGCCGCCGCGTTTCAATGTGAACGACCCGCAGTTCAAGGGTACCGCCATTGAGAAGCTGAATGCTCTCTACGACCAGGCCATCTTTGAGGTTGATGACATCAAGCGTATGGAGCTGGTGTGGCAGATGAACGACATCCACATGAGCGATGGTCCATATTTCCTGGGCACGGTCGGCAACACGCCGCGCATCATCATCAAGAGCAAGAACCTGATCAACGTACCCACCCGCGAACAGCTCAAGCTGGGCGGCTTCTGCAACCCCTGGATCATCCCGACCCCGGCGGTGACCAACCCCGAAACCATGTCTTTCACCAACGTCTAGAACCAGATTTAAATTTGGGAGGAGGGATTTTCCCTCCTCCCACTTCGAAAATGGGGGAATGGCTGAGATTGCATTATTTTTTTGCTTAACGCTCTTTTTGTGAGCGCAGGTGTTTGTAGGATTTATCGTGTACCGAGCTTTAGATTGACTGGTACTTATACGAAGACTACGGCGCAGCAGATGAATCCAGGTAATCTCTAGAGAGGAGGATCCAATGATCAATTATATAATTCGGCGCATCGGCTACATGCTGGTCACCATGGCGATAATCTGCATCTTGAGCTACCTGATCGTCGAGCTGCCACCCGGCTCCTACGTGGAGTTCGAGATCGCCCGCTTGCGCCAGCAGGGTGGGAACGTGGGCGCAGATCAGATCAGGACGCTCGAAATCCGCTATGGCCTTGATAAGCCGATGTATTACCGCTTTTGGAAATGGATCACCGGTTTTGTGCGAGGTGATTTTGGTGAGTCGTTCCAATACCGCCTGCCTGTGCGTGACCTCATTTTCGATAGGCTTGGACTGACCATTGCAATCTCGGTCTTTGCTCTGTTTCTCGCCTGGGCGGTGGCGGTACCCCTGGGGGTGTATTCCGCCACGCACCGCAATTCAATCCCCGATTACATTATCTCTGCACTGCAGTTCGGCGGGCTGTCGATCCCGGGGTTTTTACTGGCGCTGGTGCTGATGCTGTTTGCCCAGCAGGTCTTGGGGCAGCAGGTCGGCGGTTTATACTCAGATGAGTTCCAGAATGCCCCGATGAGCCCAGCAAAGTTTGCTGACCTGATGCAGCACTTGTGGATCCCGATCGTGGTGATCGTCTTTGGCGGCACGGCCGGCCTCAGCCGCATTATGCGCGCCAACCTGCTGGATACGCTCAACATGCAGTATGTGCAGACGGCCCGCTCCAAAGGTCTGACAGAGCGCACCGTTATCTGGAAACATGCTGTGCGCAATGCCATGCACCCCCTGATCATGATCCTGGGTGGGTCGCTGCCGGGTTTGATCTCCGGCGAGACCATCATCGCCCTGGTGATGAACATCCCCACCGTCGGGCCCATGTACTTTAACGCCCAGTTGAACCAGGACCTTTACCTGGCGATCACCTTCCTGATGTTCCTGGCGATGCTGGGCTTGATCGGCAACTTGCTGGCGGATATCGCCCTGGCCTGGGTCGATCCGCGCATTCGTTACGAGTAACCGGAAGAGGTGTACTATGACTGAAGCCGTCCAACCTATCCCTCAGCCCGTTCCAGAACGCCAGACTTTCATAGATGAGCCGGTCAGCGATGTCGGTGACCTGTCTCAAACGCAGCTGATGCGCATCCGCTTCGGCAAAAACAAGCTGGCGATGGTCGGTCTGATTGGCATCATCGTAACCTATATCGTCGTGTTCCTGGGAGAGTTCATCGCCCCCAACTGGTACCAGTTCCAGGATACGGAATATATCTTTGGTCCGCCCAGCCCTGTCACCTTTAAAGGTCCCAATGGCAGATTGGGTTTACGACCTTATACCTATGCCACTACCACCGTCCTCAACCCAGATACCTTTCAGTTCGAATTTGTCATCGATAAAAATACATTGGTGCCGATCTCTTTCTTTGTGCAAGGTGATCCTGTTCAAGTATTCGGTCAGACGATTACATTGCACCTGTTTGGGCTCGAAAATACCGAACAGCGCTTTTACGTATTTGGCGCGGATGGCCTGGGGCGGGATATGTTCGCCCGGACCTTGAAGGGCGGGCAAATTTCCACCACCGTCGGCCTGATTGGCGTGGCCTTGAGCATCATCTTTGGCACTGTCCTGGGCACTGCTTCTGGTTACTGGGGCGGGTGGATTGATGATGTGATGCAGCGTATCATCGAGGTGCTGGGTGCTTTCCCAACGGTACCTTTGTGGGCTGCCCTGGCGGCTGCGCTGCCGCCCATTTCGGAAGATTTCACGGTCGTGCACCGCTACTTTCTGATCACGGTCGTTCTCTCGATTGTCAGCTGGACCGGCCTGGCACGCCAGCTGCGCGCCAAGGTGATGTCCTACCGGGGGGCTGATTTCACTCAGGCCGCCCTGGCAGCTGGGTGCTACGGATTGGCGCATCATCTTTTCCCATATGATGCCCAACGCCGCCAGCCATATCATCGTCATCGCTGCCCTCAGCATTCCGGGTATGATCCTGGGTGAAACCGCCTTGAGCTTCCTCGGCTTGGGCATCCTGCCGCCAGCGGTCAGCTGGGGTTCCCTGCTGCGCGATGCTCAGCAGGTGAGTGTAGTGGTCGAGCATCCCTGGCTGCTCATCCCAGCTGCGGCGGTGATCATCACGGTGTGGTTGTTCAGCGTGATTGGCGACGGCTTGCGCGATGCCGTTGACCCCTACTCGATCTAACCCGAAAGGCAGGCTGAAAAAAACGATGAATGAAACTTCCGGGTCTGTTCGAAAATCAACCGTCTCCATTTTTCCAGATGAAGATATTATTCTGAAGGTGCGCGAACTGCACACCTATTTCTTCACCGATATCGGCATCGCCCGGGCTTTGAACGGGGTCAACTTTGATATCCCGCGCGGCAAGGTGATGGGCATGGTGGGGGAGAGCGGCTGCGGCAAGAGCGTGACGGCCCTTTCCATCTTGCGCATGGTCGCCAAGCCGGGCAAGATCGTGAAAGGCGAGATCACTTTATACCGCCAGGACCGGCAGAACAAAAGTATTCATCGATGAAATCGACCTCACCAAGCTGGAAGCCATGGGCCCTGAGATGCGCAGCATCCGCGGCGCAGAGATGTCGATGATCTTCCAGGAACCCATGACCTCGCTCAACCCCTCCTACACCATCGGCGACCAGATCATGGAGGCCATCATCTTGCACCAGAAGGTGGATAAGGCGGAAGCTGAAAAACGGGCGATCACCATCCTGGATGGTGTTGGGATGGCCAATCCGCAAGCTGGTGGTCAAGCGCTACCCGCACGAGCTGAGCGGTGGCATGCGCCAGCGGGCGATGATCTCCCTGGCGCTTTCCTGCACCCCCTCCGTCCTGTTCGCCGATGAGCCGACCACCGCCCTGGATGTGACCACCGAAGCCCAGATCCTGGACCTGATGCGCGATCTGCAGGCCCGCATCAACATGACGATCGTCTTCATCACCCACAACCTGGGTGTGGTGGCGCAGATGTGCGATTACGTCACCGTGATGTACCTGGGACGGGTGGTCGAGCAGGCCACCATCGATGACATTTTCTACAACCCCAAGCATCCCTACACCAGCTCCCTGTTGCGCTCCATCCCCCATGTGGGCAGCCGGCCAAAAGGAACGCTTGCAGCCCATCCGCGGCGTGGTGCCCGATCCCTATTCCAAGATTAACGGCTGCCCGTTCCACCCGCGCTGCGATCAGGCCATGCCCGGCATCTGCGATGTGAATGTTCCGGGCTTGACCAATGTTGGGAAGAGCCATACCGTACGCTGCTTCTTGCATTCTGATGCATGTGGAGGAGTCGATGACTTAGTGAAATCAGCCACCTCAATAAAGACGAGCTGCTTCTGGAAGTGAAAGACCTCAAGAAGCATTTCCCCATCCGACGGGGCATCATCAGCCGGACTTCGGGCACGGTCAAAGCCGTGGATGGGGTGAATTTGTTCGTGAAAAAAGGCGAGACGCTGGGCCTGGTGGGCGAGAGCGGCTGCGGCAAGACCACCGCCGGGCGTACGATCATCCGCTTGCTGGAACCCACCGGTGGGGAAATCCGCTTCAATGATCCCAAACAGGGCTGGATCAACCTGGAAAAAATGGATCGCAAGGAAATGTTCACCGTTCGGCCCAACATGCAGATCATCTTCCAGGATCCCTTCTCCTCGCTCGATCCGCGCATGACCGTCGAACGCATCGTCGCTGAGCCGTTGGTGATCAACAAGATCGCCAAGGGCGACGGAGCTGAATGATCGCGTCGCCGAGTTGCTGCGCATGGTGGGCATGCGCCCGGAGTACATGAGCCGCTACCCGCACGCCTTTTCAGGTGGGCAGCGCCAGCGCATCGGCATTGCGCGTGCCCTGGCTCTGAACCCCAAGCTGATCATCTGCGATGAGCCGGTTTCCGCCTTGGATGTGTCCATCCAGGCCCAGGTGCTCAACCTCTTGGAAGACCTGCAGCGCGACTTGAACCTGACCTATATCTTCGTCGCCCACGACTTGAGCGTGGTAGAGCACATCTCCGACCGCGTGGCGGTCATGTACGTGGGCCGGTTGGTGAAGCTGGCGGATACCGAAGAGCTGTATTACAGCCCCAAGCATCCCTATACCGAAGCCCTGATGGCTGCTGTACCGAAGCCCGATCCGCGCAAGCGTGACCGCCCGATCAAGCTGCCGGGCGAAGTGGCCAGCCCGGCGAACCCGCCTTCAGGCTGCTATTTCCACCCGCGCTGCCGCTACGTCAAAGATATTTGCTCGACGGAGACGCCACCGCTGATCGAAGTGGAACCCTTACACTTTTCAGCCTGTCACTTCGCAGGCGAACTTAAGCTAAGAGGCGTGATGGGATAAATCGCAATCAAAGCAGTGTGATTGCAAAGGTTAGGTTTTATGGAACAAAAGAGTCATTGGTCTGCCAATATTGTCTATCTATTGGCGTGGTTGATTTGTTCAATTTTGTTAATTGTAGCCCTTCTGGTGGTCCGTGAAGCCACAATAAGTATCATGAGGACCATACAGGCGCGGGTAGTTGCTGCAAGCGCCACAGGAGAAGCAGGTAAAACCCTATTGGATACTGGTTCTACAATAAGGGCGATCGACACAAGCGTCATCTTTGTGGGTGCGATCGTGGCGGCGGGGTTGGCGATCGGAATCGAAGTTTATTTCCGGCGCGGTAAAGACCAGGGCAAGCTGTGGCAGCGCATTGGGCTGGTGTTGGGTATTGAAGTGGCTGTTATTCTCATTAGCTTAATTATTATAAACGTTGTCTGACAGGCTCACTGGCTCTTTGACGCGCGTTTAACCTCTCGGTGAACCCGATCTGATGTTCCAGTACGTTTAGTTTGTTATTCAAAGTATCCAAACCCTTTTCGAGCTGGTGCTGGCGGTTCTGCCAGCGCCAGCGTTTTGGAACATGAACTAAGCTGCGGTTCTTATCTTCCGCCAGTTTCTCTTTCAGAGAAGCCAATTCTTGCTGTCCGTTCAGTTCCGTCAATAATGTATTCCAATACGTGGCTTCGAGGGGAGAGATCATGGTATTACGTTGGAGGACCAGTGCAATGGCTGCCATCATGCGGATCCCGAGCTGCCGCTGGCTTTCGGCCAGCCTGCCTTGAAAAGCCCGCTGCAAGGCGGTGTAAGCCTGGAGATAATATTGGATGCCTTCATTCTCCTTTTGGATGGCTACGTATTTTGGTTTTTTCCCCCGGTAGGCTTTCATCACAATTTCCTGTCCCACCGTAAAAGCGTTGTGTCCCCGGCAGTAGGCAAACTGGGCTCGCAGATCGATGGGTCGCCCGCAGTTTGGACAGGCTTGCGGCCAGGGTTCATGATTGATTTCGGTGGCGCAGGCTGCACACACCACCGGCTCTAATTCTGGCTCGGGTTGAATTTCAGGCGGATTGCCGTTTTCCATTTATATTAATTTATCTCGTACGTCACCATGGCATTGAACAACATACCTTCCCAATATTTGTAATCTTCTTCGGTTGCGCCCTGGGCAATCAGTACTAAATTCGAATTACCCCAGTACATGCTCTTCAACCAACGTTTGCGGCGTTGTCCATTTTCAACAAAGGTGAACTTGACCTCAAGCAGCACAACCTTTTGCCCGGTATCCTTTTTTGTTTCCAGGATGACCGCATCTTGGAAGCCTTTGACCCCATCTAATAATCCTTGCATGAGGATATCGGCATCTTTTGGTTCCACCGGGTACTTCAGTACGATTTTCTCAGACACAAAGCAAGTATCGTAATTGTCTTTATAGGGGGTGAAAATCCATCCACGCTTTCCCTTGACCATGTCGATCTGCCGCCAATCGCTAGGCAGCCAAACGGCATACCCGGCTTCATGGTCCCAATATTTGGTCATACCGGTGTAAACGGGTGGTTTACTTTTATCTATTGTCATTATGGCCTCATACACTTTAAAATTTTCTCAGGAAGCAGCATTGTGAACTGACGGAAGTAAGATTGATGAATTCTCGAAGGGCAATTATAGCAGTAAATTAGGCCTATTCGTAAAGATTTTTTTTCGAGGCTCGGTAATTTGTCGAAAGTTTCCCAGCCCCGTTGTATAATAATAGAATGTCCATCCAGTGTCCAAAATGCGGCTTTGAAAACCCGGCCGGGATGAATTTCTGCGGCATGTGCGGCGAGCGGATCGCGCAGGTTTGCGCCAGCTGTGGTGCTGTGAACCCAATATCATTTCGTTTCTGCGGGATGTGCGGTACACCTTTCTCTGCTGGGGAAGGGGGTGCAGTTGAGCGGCTTGCCCCAGAAGCGCCCAGGTCTGTTCCAGAGCCGGCCATGGGCCTGGTTTCTGATGACGGAAAAGTGCTGTTCGCGAACCCGCCGCGCCTGGATGGGGAACGCAAGGTGGTGACGGTGGTCATGACGGATGTGACGAGCTCTACAAACCTCCTGGAACAAGTGGGCAACGAGAACTGGGTGGAGCTGATGAACCAGGTTCTATATATTCAGGAGCGAGAGGTCGAGCGCTTCGGCGGAAAGGTGGATCAATTCCGCGGGGATGGGTTGGTAGCCTTCTTCGGCGCGGGTGTAGCGCATGAGGACGACCCCGAGCGTGCCATCCTGGCAGGGCTCTCCATGCATCCGGCTGTGCAAGATTACCTGGAAAAACGGACTGGTTTACAGGGTATCGCCCTCCAGCTGCGCGTGGGGATCAATACAGGTGAAGTAATCTTGATGGATGGCGTCGGAGATCATCACGGTGAAGATACCGCTATGGGTGCGGCGATCTCGGTCGCTTTCGCGAATGGAGACTTCGGCTGAGCCAGGGACGGTCTTGGTCAGCGATTATACGTACCAATTGGTAGCAGGACAGTTCACCTGGAAAGCTTTAGGGGAGATCATGGTCAAAGGTGTCAGCCAGGCCATCGCGGTTTACCGACCGCTTGCTCCCCTGGCAACGGAGACGAACCAGCTCTATATCCTTGGTTCCCTGGAAACCGCCATCCCGATGATCGGACGGGAATACGAATTTAATGTCTTGCGGAAAGCGATTGAGGGTCTCTACGAGGATCGCGGGGCGCTGGTGCTGATGAGCGGCGAGGCTGGGATTGGGAAATCCTTTTTGATCAATGAAGCGCATCACTATTTCTTGCGCCAGGGGGCAATTCTGGCAGCTTCGAAAGAAAGCACGGAAGGATCGGATGCGTCTTTGTCCTGGCTGCAAGGGCGCTGCCGTTCCTATTACTCAGAATCACCCTTCTCGGTGTGGAATGATCTCTTGCAAAACTGGCTAGGGAATTATGCTCCTGATTCGGTTGATGCGATAAAGGAGCGGTTATACCTTGAATTTTCCACCTTGTTTGGTGATCAGGTTGGCGATTATTACCCATACCTGGCGACCATTCTTTCATTGCCGCTCGAGGATGCGTTTGCAGAGAAAGTCAAGCACCTCGGTGCGGAGGGATTGCAGCTCCAGTTTTTCCGCACCATCCGCAGCTGGTTAGCAGCCAGGGCGGCGATCAAGCCGATTGTGATTGTTCTTTCGGATATGCAGTGGGCTGATTCGACTTCAATGGAATTGCTGAAGCACTGTTTGCCTTTGACGGACGATGCACCTGTTCTTTGGGTGCTCACCTACCGTCCAGACCGTGCTTCACCAGCCTGGGAGTTCCAGCATTATGTGGAGACGCACTACCCGCACCGCCTGACCATGCTTGAGTTAGCTCCCTTAGATTATGCACAGTGCCAATCCTTCATTACTACCATTTTTGGGAAGCAGGCTCTACCCGAAGAGATCCAGCTGCTGATTTATAAAAACTCTGAAGGAAACCCTTACTATGTCCTCGAGCTGCTGCGTTCGCTCATTGAAAATGGCTCGCTTGTCCATGACAGTGAGAGCGGGTGCTGGAAGATGGCTGCTGCGTTGACCCACTTGCATGTGCCCGCCAGCCTGCAAGGGCTGCTCCAGGCACGCATTGATGGCCTGCGGGCGGATGAGCGCCATGTGCTGCAGCTTGCTTCGGTGATCGGCACTACCTTCTGGTTCAATGTCCTAGAGTTCCTGGTTGCCCCTGCT
This sequence comes from uncultured Chloroflexia bacterium, assembly GCA_963754615.1. Taxonomy (GTDB): domain Bacteria; phylum Chloroflexota; class Anaerolineae; order Anaerolineales; family UBA4823; genus CAVVUF01. The sequence continues at coordinate 196,988 of CAVWGW010000008.1, forward strand.
TTTCCGTTAAAGCAGTACCTGTCTGCTTTGCAGCGCGCAAACCTGGTCTTCGAGCGCGGCCGCATGCAGCAGCTTGGTATGGAGTACTCCTTTAACACCAAGCTGGTGCAAGATGCCGCTTATGAAGGACTCTTGAGCACGCAGCTCAGCGCTATTCATCTGCAGGTCGCGGAGTATTTTGAGCAGGAATTGGATCCTCTTCTCCAAAAGCAGTATGAAGGGTTCATCGCCTTTCATTACCGTCGGGCGGGAAACCCCAATAAAGAGCTGTTCTACACCATGCGCGCCGCTGAAAGGGCATTAGAAGTTTATGCGAATGCAGAGGCGCTCGATCACTGCCAGCGCGCTCTTATTTTATTAGAAGAAATGGACGAAAAATCCAAGAATGAGGATGCGCGTTATGTGATCTTGACCCAGCGATTTGAGGTCTTGAAGATGCGCCATCTGTTGTATTATGTGTTGGGGAATATGGAGGCTGGAGATGCCGACGCCAAGGCCCTCCTCACCCTGGCAGAGAAAATGAAAGATGACCCTGCCTGGCTGGTGGACGCGCTGCTGGTGCAGCCCGAGGTTACCCGCTTTGAGAGTAAGGATACATTGGATGATGGTTCCGCTTTAGCAGAGCAGGCATTAAACCTGGCATTACAGCTTGGCGATCAACATCGCGAAATGAACAGCCTGATGGCCATCGGCAGCCTGCAGTTGGTCAAACAGGATCACCGCTGGCAGGAGACTTGGGATAAAGCCCTGGCATTGAGCCGCGCCTTGGGTGATACGCGCGCTGAGGCAAATCTATTGATAGCAATTGGTTCGGCCTATGGGATCGACAGCCTTGACCGAAATATGGAATACTTGCAGGCGGCGATGACGGTCTCACAGAAATTGGATGATAAACGCACCGAGCTGCGCCTCTTGGGCGTGTTCGGTGACCAGTTTGAGCGCAATGGTGATTATTATCGCTGGTTGACGGAGTTCGAACAGCCTCGCCTCACCATTAGCCGCCAGATTGGGGATCGCATCGAAGAAGGATTTGCCCTGATGGCCTGCGGGCAGATCAAAGCTTTATACCTGGGAGATTACTCGGCTGGCCTGGTTGAGGTCGAGGAATTGCTCCGGATCACTGAGAACCTGACTTCCAGGTTGTATCCTCTGCTCAGGCTTACGCAAATCCAGGTAGAGATGGGGAAATATGACGACGCGTTGGAAAACCTGGAAGTGGCGCGTCCGATCTCGGAGCAGGCAGTCAATTTTATTGGAAGAGCAGGTTTTTCCCTGGTGGCTTCGATTCTTTTCAATACGATCGGCGGGGAAGAAAATTTCAAGAAAGTTGTTGATTTTTCCAACCAGGTGTTTGAGTTGGTGAACAGCGAGAAGGTATCTCGCCAGTATGCGATTGGTGCGGCATGCTCAGCCAGTATTGCTCACCTGGGGTTGGCTGCCCTGAGCGAGGATGAAGCCGTTCGGGAGGATCATCTGAGGCAGGCAATTGAAAGCTCACAGCACGCTCTGAATCTCTTCAACCAATTTGGTTTCTTGCAGATCATCGAATGCAGCACTGAAGAAATCTTCTACCGGCACAGCCAGGCTTTAGCTGCCAACCACCGCAAAGTGGAAGCCAGGGAAATGGTAGAGCGCAGCTACGGCGAGATGATGCGCAAGTATGAGATGATCCCTGCCTCCAGCCCCTTCCGCAAGACTTTCCTAGAGATTCATCTGCATCGCCAGATCAGCCAGGCAGCGGCTTTACCGTAATTTTTGAGTGGAATATATGCTACAATGGAAAGGATATTAGGGATCTTCCCCAATTCTTCTTGGAAGTGATTATGAGCGATACGATACAGGTTTCTTTTACCATTAATCGTGATATCTTTGCCGCTTTGCGGCAGGATCCGGAGAGTTTTGTGCCTGAAATGCGTTTAGCTGCTGCAATCAAGTGGTACGAGTTGGGCTTAGTATCGCAATCCAAAGCCGCGGAGATTGCAGGACTGTCGCGCAGTGATTTTTTGGGAGAACTCAATCGATTTAAAGTTACCCCATTCCAATATACTGCAGAAGAAATTGTCCGGGAAGTTGGGGAATGAATGAATGCTGGGTGGTGAATGCTTCACCAGTTATCTGTCTGGCTAAAGCTGGGCAGATTGAGATTTTATTAAACCTGCCCGAGAAAATCATTATACCTAATACAGTCGCCGAAGAGATTCACGCTGGACCATCAGGCGATCCAGCACGACAAATTTTATCGTTAGGAAAATTCATGATTGCAGAGGTAATGACCTTACCCGAAATTATTGCCTGGGATTTAGGTCAAGGAGAAGCATCTGTATTATCTTATGCAAAGGCACATACAGGTTGGACTGCAATCATTGATGACCTGGCAGCACGAAAATGTGCTAGAGGGTTGGCAATCCCCTACATTGGAACCTTGGCGGTTGTAATAATGGCAAAGAAACGAGGTTTGATAGCCTCAGCCGCTGATGTCATGCGGTCATTACAAGCTGCAGGTTTACGATTAGACGACGAAGTGATCCGATTTGCGATTAAACAAACTGTAGACGAAGAATGGTGATCTTAATCGATAAAAGGCGGCAAATCTAGCCAGACCTGGCATACTCAACTAACTCGTTGAGTGGACAGGTTGCCAGGCCAATCACATGGTCGGCACCTCCATAAAAAACATACACACTCCCATCCACAACTGGATTAGCACAGGAGAAGACTACCCGCGGCACATCCCCACGGATTTCCCAGATCTCTTCTGGCCAGAAGATGGGCTCCTTGGGGCGGTGGATGATTTTGGTCGGGTCATCTAAATCTAACAAGATCACACCCAGGCGGTAGGTGGACTGCTTGTCATAGGCGTGGTTGATGCATACCCAGCCGTAAGGAGTCTCAATAGGTATGCCATTGCTGCCGACGCTGTGATTGTCCCACCAATTATCCTCTCGTGGACCGTAGATGGGAGCCATATCGGCTTCCTTCCAGGTCTCCAGGTCGGAGGAATAGGCAATCCACACATGCGGTCTGCGCCGGTGAAAAGCCGCAAAACGCCCATGGATCTTGCGCGGAAAGAGTACGTGATCTTTATTGTCTTCTCCATGCACAAGTGCTCCTAGTGGCTTCCAGGTTACCAGGTTTTCACTGGAGGCGATTATGGGGGTAATGCCGCCTCCGAAAAAGGTGTAAGCCTCGTCTTTGTTGTAAGCTTCCCGTCCATAGGCAGTGTAGGTCATGTAAAAGCGGCCTTCGATTTCCACCACGCGCGCATCTTCAACACCGCGTGAGTTGCTTGCATCACTGGGAGCCAGGACCGGTTGGCGCAGCCGGTTCCAATGCACCCCGTCAGGGCTGTTGGCGTAACCAATCCGGCTGACCCAATCCAACCCCTGGGCGCGGTAGAACATGTGGAAGAGACCTTGATAGTAAAGGACACCTGGGTTAAAAACGTTATAACATTCCCAGTCCGAGGTAGGGTCAGGGATAAGAATTGGATTGACAGGATGCCTTTGCAGTTTCATTTGACTAACCTCCAGCCTTGTCCAGGCGGTCCATATCCGAAGGACTAAGGTTAATTTCCAGTGCTCCCAGGTTCTCGCTCAGCTGGGTTTCTGTGCTGGCGGCGATCAACGGCAGCACGAAGGGATTCCCGTGCAGCATCCAGGTCAGGATCACTTGATTGATCGTGCAGCCTTTTTCTTCGGCCACAGCCCTCAAGGTTTCCATCCGGACTTGAGCATCTGCTCCGGCATATTGTTCACCAATCTCTCGATCGGAGCGTGTATAACCGCCGCTCAAGAGCGCAGAATAAGCCAACAGGGTAATCTTTCGGTTCCGGCAGTAATCAAAAAGATCTTCGTTCGCTGCCAGCTGCGGAGAAAAACTGGCGCCTGGTTTTGGCCGGAGGTAAGTATGCCTTTGCTGAACGCAGCAGTATTCGCTCCACCCGTGGTTTGCGCTGGTCCAGCGCGCTTCTTCCAACCGCCAGGCGGTGAAATTGCTGGCGCCGATAAAGCGTACCTTTCCCGCTTGTACCAATTTATCAAAAGCTCCTATGGTTTCTTCCACCGGTGTGCTGCGGTCATCTGTATGGGCGTAATAAAGGTCGATGGTTTCGCAGCCCAGGAGCTGAAGGCTTTTCTCGCATTCGCGCTCGATCAGGCTGGCACTGAGGCTGCGCGGCACTCCCAAGGGGGGGATTTCAAACCCGACCTTGGTGGCAATGAACATCTTTGACCGGTTTTTCCGGCTTTTCATCCAGCGACCCAAAAGTGCCTCGCTTTCACGGCCTTTGAAACCGTTCACCCAATGGGCGTAGATATTCGCCGTGTCGATAAAGGAGCCTCCAGCCTCGACATACTGGTCCAGCAATCGAAAAGAGGTGGCTTCATCATTTCGGGTGCCCAAATACATGGCTCCCAGGCATAAAGCGCTGACCTGTACTCCGGTATTTCCTAAAAGAACTGTTTTCATAGCAACCTTTCCTGATAACTCGATGATCATGTGATGGTATTATGGTTGATGCGTATGTGCTCAAGTATAATAGCACTTCGTTGTTTTTGGTGTAAAGCAAATCTTCAGCGCTGAATCCACCAATCTTTCAGTGTTATACTTACTCCTGCGAAAATTGCCACATTTAGTATACCGGTAAAGGATGCTGAAAGAGCCGCATGAATCTTGATCAAAAACCTTCATCTCACTTCTTAAAACATCTTTTCTCACTCTCTTGCTTGTTCCTTGTTATCGTCTTTCTATTTGCAGCCTGTACTGTAAAACCAACGCCAGTTCCAGTAGCGCCCATCACAGGATTACCTCAAGGTACAGATGGTTATCCCTGGTGGAATGATACGGTTTTTTATGAAATCTTCGTGCGTTCCTATGCAGACAGCAATGCAGACGGGATCGGCGATATAAATGGACTGATCGGAAAATTGGATTACCTGAACGATGGAAAGCCCGAGACAACGACTGATCTGGGAGTCACAGGACTTTGGCTGATGCCGATCTCCCCTTCGCCTTCCTACCATGGCTATGATGTTACAGATTATTATGCGGTCAACCCTCAATATGGCACGTTAGACGATTTTAAACGCTTGCTCGATGAAGCCCATAAGCGCGGAATCCGGGTCATCATCGACTTGGTGATGAATCATGCTTCCGTAAGTCATCCCTGGTTCCAGGAATCCACAGAATCCTGCTTCTCCGCGCCGGAATTGGTATATTTGGTCAGAGGATAACCCGGGATATAAAGGTCCCTGGGGAGAAGAAGTCTGGCATCCCAATGATAATAACTACTACTATGGTATCTTTGGGCAGGGCATGCCCGACTTGAACTATACCAATCCGGAAGTCAGGACAGAGATGGAAAAGGTTGCCAGGTTCTGGTTAGATGAAGTGGGAGTGGATGGCTTCCGGTTGGATGCTGCCAAGCATATTGTCGAGGAGGGTCAGGCGCAAGAGAATACAGAGGCAACCCATGCGTGGTGGGAGGAATTTCGTGAGGTTTATAAAGCCACCAACCCCCAATCTTTGGCGGTGGGTGAAGTTTGGTCATCGACCGATCAGGTTGCTAAATACCTGGAAGGAGACGAGCTGGATTTGGCATTCAACTTCGACCTGGCTGAGGCGGTTCTGAAGGGCGTTTCGGGCGAGAGCGCTTTCATGATCCTCACAACCATCGCCTCGAGCAGTCAAACCATCCCTCCGATCCAATTTGCTACATTCCTCACCAATCATGATCAAAACCGCACCATGTCTCGCTTGAACGGGGATGTTGAAAAAGCCAAGTTAGCCAGTTCAACCATATTGACCTTGCCTGGAGCACCTTTCATTTACTACGGTGAAGAAATCGGAATGACGGGCGTGAAACCAGATGAAAATCTGCGCAGCCCGATGCAGTGGTCAGCGGATGCAAACGCTGGATTCACAACCGCTGAATTCCCGTGGAGGCTGGTTCACGATGATTATAAGACGGTAAATGTCGCGGCTCAGACCGGTGATCCAGACTCATTGCTTTCTCGTTATCGGAATCTGGTCCAGCTGCGCAGCCAACATGCTGCACTGAGAGTGGGCGAGTATCTGCCTGTCGAATTGAACGTGAGCCAAATTCTGGCTTTCCTGCGGGTCTCAAAAGATGAGGTGGTTCTGGTAATCAACAACCTGGGAAAAGAACCCCTCAGCGATTATGGGATTTCCTTACAGCAAGGTCCTTTATCAGGCGAGTATCAAGCGGTGCCGTTATTCGGCGCACAGTTCCTGGATAAAAAGGACAAGCTCACGGCGCCGGTGATCTCCTCTGAGGGCGGTTTTGAGAATTACCTTCCCTTGCCAGAGGGTGTGTCTTTACCGGCGTATGCCAGCCTGGTCATTCAATTACAAGCGGTGAAATAGGGAATGAAAAAAAAGCCGTGGTTTTGGTTATTAATCCTGTTGGCAATTATTTCCATCACTTCTGGTTGTAAGCGGACAACTGAACCAGCCTCTCTGCCAACCCAGCTCTTTCCTGTTGCAACGCAGCGGAAGACACTGACCACCACACCTACCCCTCCGCCGTCTCGTGAGTCCCCATCCGCTACGCCGACCCTTGTTCAGCTCAGCCCGTCGCCCACTGCTCAAGCCCCCTTGCTAGAAGACACGCCGACTCCTACTGGGGCTGATCTGGAACCTCAAGATCAATCCGATGCAAATGCATACCCTGCACCTCCAGATCAATCTGACGCGAATGCTTATCCTGCACCTCCAGATCAATCTGGTGAAAATGCCTACCCGGCACCTCAGCAGGAAGAGGTTGAAATCTTCACCCAGACTCCGACGCTGGACTCTGGTACGGTTCAAGCAACCGCCACGCTCAGCCCTACGCCTACGTCGGGGCTGACTGCCACTGAGCGTGTCCCGCAGCCCTTTGGCCTGGAGGTGACCCCCTCAGCAGGAAAGGTCAGCCTCTACCATTCTTGGACGGGTTCAAAATTTGATGCCTTGATGCAGATTATCCAGAGTTTCCAGGAATTTTATCCTGACATTACTTTCGATTTGACCTATATTCCCCAATCAGATTTGCAGGAACGTTATACGCAGGTTGCTTATAACGGAGCAGGTCCTGACCTCTTGTTGGGGTCTTCTGATTGGCGAGCTGCCCTTTCCAGCCAGGAACTGGCCGAAGATCTAACCCCATATATCTCTGCATCTTTCCGAGAAATTTTCAACCCGGTTGCTCTGGAGACCGGGCAATACAACGGGCTCCAAGCCTGCCTGCCTTACGATTTGAGAGGGGCTCTTCTGTATCGAAATAAATCGCTAATCCCTGAATCACCCAAGTCCTTCGAGCAGTTGGTTACCCTTGCTCAAAAGGTAAGGGGGGTAGGCACCCTGGGTGCGTATTTTGAGGGAGGCAGCTATTTCTCACTGGGTAATTTGGCTGGGCTTGGCGGACAGCTTCTCGATCGCGATGCAAACCCACTATTTGATCGAGACCAATACCAGGCTGCCTTGACCTGGATGAACCTGTTGAAGGCGATGAAACAGGCTGGAGCTTTAGAAATGAATGGTGACAAGGATTTGCAGCTTTTCAAAGATGGCAAATCTGGATTCCTCGTGGAAGGAAGCTGGAATAAAGATGCGCTTGCCCAGGCAATTGGGCCAAAAAACCTTGTAATCGACCCATGGCCCACCTATCAAGATGGATATCTTTCGGGCTATGTTCAGTCGGATTGTATGTATCTGAACTCCAATACCCGTGAGCTTTCATCGCTGGATCATCAAGCCACATTAAAATTCATGGGATATTTTCTCACTTCTCCGATGCAGGATCGGTTAGCTGAAGCTGGCATCATCCCAGCCTTGCTCAACGCGCAGCCCTCGGACCCACTTACGCGCCAGGCGATGCTTGCTTTCCAGGGTGGAACAGCGTACCCGGCCGAATTGGATGATACGATACGCCAGGTTTATTTCACTGCCCTGGACGGGGCGGTAGCGGAGGTTATGGATCAGGGGATGGATCCAAAAGCGGCCTTAAAAGCGGCCTTTGATGCAATCCAGAAGCGGTTGAGTGAAATTCGATCTGGCAGTCAATGATCGAGGAGATCGTATTGCGATGAGTGTACCGGAATGGGTGAATAACGCCGTTTTTTATCAAATATTTCCCGACCGTTTTGCCAATGGCAACCTGGGCAACGATCCTGCTAACGTGCAGTATTGGGGTTCTCCACCGACGGTCTGGGGCTTCCAAGGTGGAGACCTCCAAGGGATCATCCAACATTTCGATTACCTGGTCGATTTAGGGGTAAACGCGCTTTACCTGAATCCGATTTTCCTGGCTTCTTCCACTCATCGTTATAACACCAGCGATTATTTCACGGTCGACCCAAAACTTGGCGATCTGAAAACCTTCCATGCTTTCCTCGACCTGGCGCATCATCACCGGTTTCATGTGATTATTGACGGAGTCTTCAACCACTGTGGCAGAGGATTTTTTGCATTCAATGATGTCTTAGAAAATCAGGAGCATTCGCCGTACTTGAATTGGTTTCATGTTACGAATTTTCCTGTGGATGCCTATTCTCTGGGAGATGCACGCGATTACCTGGCCTGGTGGAATATCAAGAGTTTACCAAAGTTCAATACGAACAATCCAGCAGTCCGGCAGTACTTGTTGGATGTGGCGCATTACTGGATCGAACAGGGGGTGGATGGTTGGCGTTTGGATGTGCCGAATGAAATTGATGATGATGATTTTTGGGCTGAGTTCCGGTCCGTTGTCAAAGCTGCAAACCCTGAAGCCTATATCTTAGGAGAGATCTGGACTGCTGATCCCCGCTGGGTGGGTGAAGGACATTTTGATGGTCTGATGAATTATCCCGTCAGAGATGCCCTGCTGCGCCTTCTGCAAACGGGAACTTTGGATATTCCTCATTTTAAATCCAAATTGGATAGCTTGCTCCAGCTTTATCCGGCAGAGAATTTGCAAGCCATGTACGTTCCGCTTGGCTCTCACGATACGGAACGTTTGTTAACGGTTTTAGGCGGAAATGTAAAAAAAGCGCAGTTGGCTTTATTGTTCCAATTTGCCTTCCCGGGTGCTCCCGCAATCTATTATGGTGATGAAATCGGGCTGGTTGGGGGTAAAGATCCTGAGTGCCGGGCAGCTTTCCCCTGGGATGAGAGGAACTGGGATACTTCGCTGCGCCTTTGGGTGAAGAACCTGATCGCTTTGAGACGGGAAAATCCTGCCCTTTGTAAAGGGGGGTTGGAGTGGGTTTGTTCCAATCCGATATCAGGCTGTTTGGCTTTCGTCCGGAAAGACCAGGCGGAGTGTGTGTTGGTGATCATGAATCCCAGCCCAGAAACCCGTAAAATGCAACTATCTTTGAAAGAAATCGGCTGGTCGACAGAATTTACCCCATCTAGTTTGCTGAATGGTGTAGAATACTCGATAACGCACGATATACTTTCCATAATTCTGGCACCTTGGAGTGGAGATTGGGTTAAATGCCATCCATAACGCAACCCGCATTATTTGAGCAGCTCGGAGCCTCTACAGGAGAGGTGGAGCTTTTCCCAGCCGTTTGGAGTGCCCTGGAAAGCCTGGCTAATCCCGAGGCGAAGGTTCGCCAAGAGGCGCTCTCGCAGCTATCAGAAATGAACGCTCAACGCCTTTCACCATTAGTGGCTTATTTGATCGCCACGCGCCTGGCGGACCCAGATATGGAGATGCGCCACCAGGTAGTGATGGTGCTGGGGGAGCTATTTAATGTTGATCAAAACGGTCGCACGGTGGACGATAAAGTGAGTCAATATCTGACTGCATACCTGTCGCAGATGCGTACTCGCCTGGTATTTTCATTATTACAGGTGGCTGAGAAATATACAGATGCAGATGCAAATATTGCCAGGCTGTTCAATGCTTGCCCTTTCGCCGGCGAGCATCTGGTAGAAATATGTAACGATCGTTCCAATGCTCAGAGTATTCGGAAGAAAGCAGTCCACTTTGTTGGTCTGGTCGGCTACCTGGATGGGATTCCGGCTTTGGAACGCCTTGAAACCCGCCTGGAGGCGCGTGTGAACGGACAACAGGCGATGTCTTTTGCACAAAGTTCTTCAGCGGATGAAGAGGAATTACTTCCAATCATCCGGCAGGCACTTGCCTCACTGCGAGCGCCTTAAGAATTACTCGCAAGAAGATTGAATCTGCTTAAAATTGAAGGATAGGTGCTTAGAGAGGTTTCTTACAGTTCGGGCAAATTTTTTCGTTATTGTTAACGACGAAACCACAGTTTAAGCAAGTGTGTGGTTGAACCTCACCTAAGGGGGCTCCACAGGCAATGCAGGCTGGCTCGCCCACCGGGTTTGCCGTTAAGCAGTATTCACAGAGCATGCGGCGCAGGCGGTGAGAAAGCTCTGTTGAGGCATTTGCCTGGCGAGCAATTATCTCCACTGTCTCCCACACCTGGTCCGATAGCTGCAAACTCTCAATATCTTGGGCAAGATCATCCAACCTGCCCAGTAAGTTGAATGGGTTTCGAAAGGTTGCCATGGCAGTTTGTCCCAAGCTGGCAGCTACTCCTAACCAGGCCTGGCTGCCGATAGTCACAGCCACGCCATCTTCTACTTTTTGAAGGATCACACTTAACGCTGTATTGCCTCCCGATCGGGCCATTTGGTTGGTAGTGATCTGTACGATCACTTTATTCCCACTTCCTATTAGCTGAGCGCGTAAATTGCCGTAGTTGAATTTCGCCACTAACGCCCTGGCAAAATCTGCTGGGGTAATGTCTCCATGATAGATGCGAGGTTCCATTTACTTTGCTCCCGTCAAATCGATCTGCAATTCGTAAGAGGTGCCTTAAAAAATAATAAGATTAACCCATCGTAATGCTTATTGCATCTGCTATAGATTATAATCTCCTTTGATCAGAAACTAAAGCACTGGAGCTCTCTTTCTGAATTGGGCGCGCTGCGAGGTGAAGCCCTCAAAATGATATACGTAAATTACAGGATCAGGTTTTGAATGCGTAAAGTAAAACTGTTTATTTTTATCGGATTGTTTCTTTTCATCTTTTCTTTTGGATTGAGTTTCGCACCCGCTGTACAGGCTGGCCAGCCTCGCCAGCAGCCGACTGGCTCGATCCCCACAGTCACCAGCTCCCCCAGCGGACCGATTGCGATCGTCACCTCGGAGTATGATCAAATTAATATTCGCTCTGGTCCCGATAACAACATTTATCCGATCGTGGGTGTCCTCGTTGCTGGCCAGCGCGTGACTGCGCTGGGACGGACAGCTGGAGGAAGCTGGGTGGAGATTGCTTATCCGGGCGTGCCGGGGGGAACAGCCTGGGTATATGCTTACCTGGTTGAATTGAAAGGGAATGTGCCGATTGTTGAGCCGCCACCTACCCCAACCCCCCAGGTGACACCGACTATCGATCCTACTCTGGCATCTCAATTTATCATTGAGATAGCCCCCACGCGCCTCCCAACCTATACACCTCCCCCAGATCTCATTATCCCCACCTTCACGATTTCGCCTGTCAACCAGAGTACGGCAGGAGTTCCGATGGGATTTGTGATCATTGGAATGGGGGTGGTGGGTATCTTTGGGATGATGATCTCTCTTTTGAGAGGTAAATAAAAAAAACCTGGAGCGAATGGATCGCTCCAGGCCAGGATCAAGGATTCGGCGGATTAATGACAGTTGCCACCACAGCCACAACTGCTGCCTTCAGAAGATTTGGAGGACTCCCCGCAGCCGCAGGAAGAAACTGCGTTCGGGTTGGTGATCTTGAATCCACTACCGCTCGGCTCGTCGACGTAATCGATGGTAGCACCATCCAAATATTGGATCGATACTTCATCAACCAGGACTTTTACGCCATGTTGCTCGAGTATCAAATCTGTATCGCGCACTCGATTGTCAAGCGCCATGCCATACTGAAAGCCCGAGCATCCGCCACCCTGGACGAAAACTCGCAGAGAATAATCCGCCAGGTTTCGACTGGCGAGCAGATCGCTCACTGCTTGGGCAGCGGAAGGGGTCAAGGTAATTTGTTCGGTTTGTTCAAGGGTCGTCGTGTTGTCCATGCTTTACTCCATAGAATAAGATTGAGCAATGCGTTGAAACCGCTTTAGAGGTCTTGTTGATAAATTTCGATCAAGTTTATCAATATAATAAAAATTCGTCAAGCTCATCAGCTTAAAGTTTTTTCATGTTACCAGCCCTCTTTGTCCTCGCCATTACATTGATCGCAGCCACGCTGCTGATTACGGAACGGCTGCGCCCAGACCTGGTGGCTTTGCTGGTCCTGGTGGTCCTGGGTTTGAGCGGACTTGTCACACCTCCAGAGACTTTTGCGGGTTTCAGTGGATCAGCGGTCATGACGATCCTGGCAGTCTCCATCATTTCTGAGGGTTTACATGCTACCGGTGTCACGCATTGGATGGGACAGTGGATGCGGCGCATTGCTGGGCAGAACGAAGTTCGCCTGATCCTGGTGACCATGCTGGCTTCGGCTGGTCTATCTATGCTGATGAATAACATCGCCGCAGTGGGGGTTTTGCTTCCAGCCGTCATGACCCTGGCGCGCCAGACGGAACAATCGCCTTCAAAGCTGATGATGCCACTGGCTTTTGGAACCTTGTTGGGGGGGATGGCGACCTTGCTGACCACCTCAAATATCATCGTCAGCGGAGCGCTGAAAGATGCGGGATATGCCCCCTTTGGGCTGCTGGATTTCTTGCCGGTGGGCATCCCGGTGATCCTTGTGGGGGTTATCTACATGCTGGTATGGGGCCGTCGGCTCCTTACCGGCCGTCCTTCTGGATTGGAAGAGATGCGCCTCCCGCACATGGGAACCAACCTGGCCAAGATGTATGACCTTGAAAAGAATATCTGTCATGTCCTTGTTTTACCCGGTGCTTTTGTGGCAGGTCAAAGCTTGCAAGCAGGTGGCTGGTACCAGCGTTTCAACCTGTCAGTCGTGGGGTTGATCCACATGGGAAACTTGCGGGTAGCGCCAGGAAGAGATGAGCTGGTCTATGAAGGGGATATCGTGATTGCCCAAGGGAACCCGGACCCTGATATGCTGCGCTATTTTGGACTGCGCCTGGAAAGACCCACCTTACCCTTTAAAGTGGTGGATGAAGCGGTGGTTTTGGCTGAGCTAGTCCTCTCGCCGCATACCAAGCAGGCGGGGAAAAGCCTGCGCGAGATCCATTTCCGAGAGAAGTATGGTTTTAATGTGCTCGCCATCTGGCGGGATGGCGAGGCGCTAAAGGAAGATATCCCCGACCTGCCCTTACGTTTTGGGGATGCACTGCTGGTGCAGGGACCCGCCATCCGCCTGAGTATGCTGCGGGAAGAACGGGACTTCATCGTTCTGGAGGAAGATCCTGACCCGGTGTTGAACCCGCGCCGCACCCGCGCAGCCATTGTCATTACCCTGCTCACCCTGGCCATCGCATCAACGGGCTGGCTGCCAGTGGCACAAGTTGTTTTTGCTGGGGCGCTCCTGATGCTGCTGACTGGCTGCTTGGGGATGGACGATGCTTACCGCTCGATTGAATGGAAAGCGATCTTTGTGATCGCAGGCATGTGGCCGCTCAGCACCGCCATCCAAACCAGCGGCCTGGCAGACTTGGTCGTGAGTGCAATCACCCGGGTTTTCGCAGACGTTTCGTCTTTGGGCCTGGCGGGGATCTTGCTCATTCTTACACTGGGCATCACTCAGCTGGTGGGAGGGCAGGTTGCCTCGCTGATCCTCTCTCCGCTGGCGCTCTCAGCAGCTCTGGCTTCGGGGGCTGATGCGCGTGGTATGGGCATGGCAGTAGCGCTGGGATGTTCGCTGGCCTTCCTGACACCCTATGGGCACCCCGTGAATGTGATGATAATGGGGCCGGGTGGGTATAAGATGCGCGATTTCCTGCGCATCGGTGGACCGCTCACTGTGCTGCTCTTTTTTACGATCCTGGCGGGGCTGCACTTCTTCTGGGGGTTATGAGAGCTTAGTCCTCTTCGCTTTCCCAGCGGGTGGCCTCGTCAAGGAGCTTCTTCTCATCGGGAGTAAGCCTGAGCCCTGCGGCGCCGAGGTTATCCTTGAGCTGTTCCATGGAACGTGGGCCGATGATGGGGCTGGTGATCACGGGATTGGTCAGCAGCCAGGCCAGGGCAACCTGCGAGATCGACTTGCCACCCTTGGCTGTGCCCATGGCTTCCATCTGGTCGAGAAGGGTCCAGTTTTGCTCGGTGAAGAGGTGGCGCAGGCCCTCGCGGCGGGCGCTCTCAGCTTCCTGCCCGCGGCGATACTTACCGGTCAGGAAGCCGCCCGCCAGCGGGCTGTAGGGGATCACACCGATGCCGTAGTTGAGGCAGACCTCGGCCAGCTCTTGCTCAAACTCCTGCCGGCCGAGCAGGTGGTAATGGGGCTGCAGCGAGTTCGAAACGCGCCAGGTTCAAGCGGTCTGAAGCCCACAAGGCTTGCATCAAGCGCCAGGCGGGATAATTGGAGCAGCCGATGTAGCGCACTTTGCCCTGCCGTACCAGGTAATCCATTGCGGAGAGGGTCTCTTCGATGGGGGTGGTCTCATCGTAGAAGTGGGTCTGGTAAAGGTCAATGTAGTCCGTATCCAGGCGGCGCAAGGAAGCTTCAGCAGCTTGCAGGATATGCAAGCGTGAGAGGCCCTCATCATTCGGACCCTGGCCCATGCGGCCGCGGACCTTGGTGGCGATGACTACTTGCTCGCGGGGGATGCCGGTCTTCTTCAGCCATTTGCCGATGATGGTCTCAGCCACCCCGCCAGGATTGCCCTCCGCCCATATGGAGTAGATATCGGCGGTATCGAAAAAGTTGAGGCCGGCCTCAAAGGCGGCGGTCAAAATTTCGTAAGCATGCTCTTCGTCACAGGTCCAGCCAAACTGCATGGTGCCCATGCACAGCTCGGAGACTTTTAGTCCTGTTCTGCCTAAATTGCGGTATTCCATAGTTTATCCTTTCGTCGTTGTGGATTTGGCATAAAGGTTAGCATGGGGGGGAAAGATTGTCAATGGAAATTTTTGAGTAAAAATATTTGAATTCAATGGGAACAAATCAAAACACAAAGGATAAGGGGTGGGGAAAGGTGGATCGGATTAGGGCTGCCGATGAAAACTAGCAATATTTGGATTTTAAAGAGCAGACAGTGTCAAAATAGCACAAATGTTCTAGTTTGTCAACGGGTTTGCTCACGAAAGACAGTGAACAAATAGAGAAATCAGAACTGGAACGCATATATATCTTTCGACACCGAAAACTTTATTACCGATATCCCGCAGGCGAAGTGGCTTTGACAGACAAGGGGTCACGTTACCAGAAACAAGCCTTTATTGGTATTCTGGTTAAGGCTTACTCTCCCAGATCCAGGTGTTGCATAAGATCCTATCATAAGAGGATAGGAGCTACCGCTATGGATAAGCAGCACAATTGGAGTTCGTAAACGGTCCGGTTTAGGAACGAGAGTGAATCAGATAAAGTGAAATTGGTAAGACGAAATATTCATTTAGTGTAATAACTGTCTGGAACATATCCGCTCATGAGGCACAAAACGTGTGCTCCACAGAAATAGATCCTGAACATATTCTGTTAGGGTTTTTGAAGTTAAGCGAAGTTGACTTAGACGATATTTATCCCGGAAGAAAGCATAAGCTGCGTGAGGTAGAAGTAGTGGAGGCTGTGATCCCAGCTAAGCGAGAGGCATAGGATTTAAAGGTCAAACAGAGGTGCATCTCCTTCGTGCCAATCATAATTTCGATTTCTTCGATCGATGCGATAAAGATAGGGCAAGTTAATGCAAGCCTTTCAAATTGGTTAATTATATCAACTGGCGCATCATAGGTTATGCATTGTAGGTATAGAAAGTTTGAAGATAATAATACATGTAAAAGACATTGGACCGCTAAAGTTGTTCGTACTGTGTGGATACGGAAATGGATGATATTGCTTCACTGCCAAAAAACGGCGGCTTGCAATGATTGCACGACCAAATAACGTGTAAAGGAGGGGATAGACGGACCCATTCCCGGAGATTTTTCGTGTCTTTCGCATGCTTTTGTGCATTTCGTGATCTGATGGTTATTAGGTGTAGGTTGAATGTCTGGAGAGGTAGATAGAAGAGGATATTTGGAGGCGATGCATGCCTTATGATCCAGCGGCTCATCACAGGCGTTCGATCCGTTTGAAAGGGTACGATTATACTCAACCGGGAGCGTATTTTTTAACGATCGTGACCCAGGGACGAGAGCCTTTGTTGGGGGAGGTGGTGGGCATGGAGATGAGGTTGTCACCATCTGGATCGATTGTGCAAAGGGCATGGTTTGATTTGCCGTGCCATTACACGGGAATCCAATTGGATGCGTTTTGTATTATGCCGAACCATGTGCACGGGATTATTGTGTTGGTGGATGGTGGGGGTGGTAGGGGCGGGTCTGCAGAATTAATTGAGGTCGAGCGGAATAGTAGAAAGACCCGCCCCTACCTGCCGGAAATCGTGCGGGCATTCAAATCGTTTTCGGCGCGGCGGATCAATGTTTTGCGAAATACCCCGGGGATTCCGGTTTGGCAACGCAATTATTATGAGCATATCGTGCGGAATGAGGCCGAATGGGAGCGGATCCGGGCGTATATCCGCGAGAATCCTAGGCGTTGGGAGGATGATCGGGAAAATCCACAGAAGGGGCAGGTCTCAGACCTGCCCGTACCAGACCCGCCCAAATGATCTGCCCGTACCAGACCCGCCCAAATGATCTGCCCGTACCAGACCCGCCCAAATGATCTGCCCGTACGGAGGTTATTGATGTTTTGAAATGGATGAAGACCCGCCCTTACGTGGAGGTTTGAAGCGGGCCAGCCAGAGGCGCCAGCGCAGATCACGCCAGCTCTGGAGGGCAGTTTTGATCTCGGGGTGTGAGGGCGCGTGCAGGCTGTAGAGGGCCTGGTTGTAGAGCTTGGTGAGGCCCCTGGCTTTACTGGCGATGGGGAACAAGGTATTCTTGAGGTAGTCAGCCCGGGAGGCTTCTTGGGCGCGCTCTTGCAGAAGGTCAGCAAATTCATTAGGGGTAAGGCTGGGAGCGACCTGACCGGTGAGGGAGCGGCTGCGGTGGTAGAGGCGGCGGTAGATCTGGCGGATGGCGGCCTGAGGGGGCATACGCTTGAGGCGCACGCTGTCGATCTGCTGGAAAAGCAGGGTGAGCACGATGACCAGGATCAGGCTCAAGCCGGCTTTATTCAGGATGAGCGACCAATCGATGACCCTTTGAAGGTTGGTTTCAGAAGCTCCGGCAAGGCTGGCTTTCAGCTCATCACCGGTGTCTTTGGGGAGCGGGATGATAGGCAGGGAGGCGGTAGGCTCGAACTCAACCCAGCCGCGGCCGGTGAAGTAGATTTCGACCCAGGAGTGGGCATCGGCTTCAGTGATCACGTAGCGGTTGTTGGCGGGATCGTAGTCGCCGCTGGCATATCCCACTACCAGGCGGGAAGGCAAGCCGGCGGCACGCGCCAGGATGGCCATGGAGGTAGCATAATAATCGCAGTAACCCTCTTTGAGGTCGAAGAGGAAGTAATCGACGACGTCACGTCCCAAGGGGGGGGCTGGAATATCCAGTGAATAGGGGATGGTGCGCAGGTAGGTCTCGATGGCCACAGCTTTGTCGTAAGGGTTGTAGGCATCCCTGGTCAGCTCAAGCGCCAGGGAGATGACCCGGTCTGGCAGGGTAGTAGGTAAGGTCAGGTAGCGCTGGCGGATCCAATCAGGGTAGCCAGAGGAGGTTGTGCGCAGGCGGGTGATGGATGGGGTGTTCAAGAGCGCCTCAACCTGGTAGGTTTCAGGGGTGATCTGGGCGCCGAAGATATCGATTAAGGAGTTCCCCGGCCCATAGGGCATGCCTTCCCTGGGCTGTGGGACCGGTCGTTCTGCCACGATGAAATTGTGATCGGCTGAGACCAGCTCACCAGGGGCATAGAGCAGCCCGCCCAGGTCCTCTACCGCGTTGAATTCAACGGTGACCGGGCTGCCCACTTGGTCAGCAATATTGGTAAGCGGCGATTTAGGCAGGTGGGCGGTTTCTTCGGAATAGCTTGCACTCCAGCCCTGCAGGTTATACTGGTCATAGGTCAGCGAGCGCCAATAATAACGGGGAGGGGCAGCTTCGCTGGAAGCATTTGTACGGGCTGGCTGACCGAAGACCTGCGCAGTCATGACGACAAGCTGCGACAGTTCAGGGCCAGAACCGAGCAGGTGCTCACGCGGCAAGCCGCCTTTGACCCATTCACTCATCGCCATGACTTTTTCAGGGTGCGGCTCGATGCCCAGCGAGCGGGCAATGGATGAATCGTCTGCGCTGCTGCCGTAGCGCCAGCGATTCGTCAGGTCTTCGATCAAATCGAGCGTGGCGGTAGGTAGGATCGTGGCCGCGGCGGCCAGCATGACGACAACGATGGTGAGGAGAGAAGCCGTCAGTCCGAGATCAAAGCTGATATCGGAGGCAAAGTCGGTGTGTTGTCTGACCCAGCGCAGCTCGTTGGCATCCAGACGGGTGAAAGCCATGAGAAACAGCAGGGCACCGATGAAGGTGAGAAGGGAAAGCGTGTCGCTGCCGGTGTAGTTCAGCAGGAAGGCTAATAGCAAACCAATGGGCGCCAGGCCAGCCAGGGGATGGCGGTTGCGGCGCACTGCCCAGGCCGCCCAAGCCGCGGCCAGCCAAAACACGATGCTCCAGAGTAAACCGGTTGCAATGGGATTGACGATCCATTCGCTGCGCATAGCAGAGGTGGTCCAACGCTCCAGGTGGAAGAAGAGCACGCTGAGGCTCATCCAGATCTCCTGCCAGGCTAAAAACAGGGGTTGAGATTCAGGCAGTGAGATCTTGTTCCAATACCAATACTCTTTACTGAAGAGCAGGCTGGAGCGCAGAAAGGCCAGGACCGGTTTTCCTAACTGGGCAAAGAAGATGGTGGAGAAGAAGATGCCCAGGAGAAAGATGATGAAGATGGCCCAGGGGGTTTTCAAGCGGGTGCGCGCCAGCGTCCAGCCAACCAGGACGCCGAGGCCCAATACCAGTGCCGAGGGTACTCTCTCCATTCCAGAAATGATCTTCGATAAGCCGAAGTAGGCACTGGAGAGGGCAACGATTAAGAACAGAAGTAAGAGCCAGGTGCGGCTAAACACAACCCGCCCGAGCTGCCTGATCATGCCAGGGACCTCCAATCCAGGTCGGCAGGCTGGTTGACCGGTACAGCCCGGCCGCGGGGGGTTACTTTCCATTCCCACCGGCCTGCCCGTCCAGGATGGGCTTCGGCTTTTTCCAGCAAGTCGCGGGTGATGAGGTAGTAATTCACACCGAAGTTCGATAACTGGGCGTGAAGACCTTTCGACAGGGCTTTGATCTCCGATGAAGATGGCTCGGAGGGGGAGAAAAAGAATCTTTATCCAGCAGCAGAACGGTGGGGATGACACCCCGCCATAAGAGGGGCAAGAGAGCTTTGAACCAGCTTTCATCGCGGGAGGGGGTGATCAGCACCAGGCTGGTATTGGCACGGATATCCGGCTCGACCAGGCGCAGGAAATCGCCCAAGGAGCGCTCGCTGGGATGGACGACCGCCAGAGCACGCAGGATATCCCAACGTTGGTTGTCGCCCGACTGGGGAGGCAGCCAGGTGTTCTCACTGCCGTTGACTGCCAAACCAACCGAGCGATGCATACGCAGGCCGCGGTCGGCGAGGGAAGCCGCCAGGACGACACCATGTTCTTCGGTCGAATCCCAGGCCTCGCCAGCTTGCACGGCTTGATCGAGATCGAGGATAATACGCCAGTCGCCGGTGGGGGTGCCATCGAAGATGCGCACAAAGAGGTTGTCGCGGCGAGCGGTGGTCTTCCAGTGGATGGCGTGCAGATTATCGCCGGGGACGTACTGGCGGACGGTGCTGGCGCTGACAGTGCGTTCTGGGGCGTTCTGGCGCGGGCGGCCTGACCCGCTGCGTCCACCGGGAGCCACCTCGATGGCGGGAAGGGGCACGATCGGCGGCACGACAATTACCAGGCGCGAGGCTGGATCCTGGATTTGGAGGGTGAAGATGCCAAAGGGGTCGCCCGTGGTCAGGCGGGTGGGGCCAATGGTGAACAGGCCGCGATGGGAGCAGACAGATTCGGTGCGCCACTCGGTGTGGGAACGACCTTCGACGCCGGTCACCAGGTCCGCCTGGTAACCGGGCAGGTTCGATTGGTCTTCGATCTCAATCCACAGACACGAAGCCCAGCCATGGTTTTCCAGCGTGAAGCGCTCTTCGAGGCGATCGCCGACCTGCGCCCAGCCAAAACGCATTTCACGCACAAGGCTTAAGTGCTGGGCGAGGGAGGAGATCCACAGGAAGCTGACCAAAAAAGCCAAACCCAATCCAACCAACAGGGCCACCCAGACCTTCGATGCATCGATGATCTGCATGATTAAGAACACAACCAGGAGAATGGGCAGGATTCTGCTGTTCAGGCGGATTTTTGATTGGGGTTTCATGGTTGACGGCGATGTTCTTTCGGTCAGGATGTCCTGTTTATCATCTTAAACCTTAACGCAAAGACGCAGGGAGGCAATGACGCGAAGGTTTTATTTTAAGAAGGAGAGACCAGGAGGGCTGTTTTAATTTGCTCCAAGTGACTGTCGATGTGGATAGAAACCTGCGTTAGCTGGTAGCCCAGGCGCCAGTAGCTGCTTTTACGAGAGGTAAACTCGGGTGGAATGTTGGAAACCAGGGCGACCGTTTCGTCCAATAAACAATAAAGCTCATCCAGGAGGTCTTTGATGGATGGGAAAACCTGCAGGGTTGCGGCGGTGCGCGCAGGCAGGTTGGCTCCATCATCATACAGGGGTTCATAGCTGCCGACAATATCTTGGATAAAGGTTTGGAAGCCACGCTCAGTATGGATCAGGTGTGCCAGGACTTCCTTGGCGCTCCATTCTCCCGGGGAGGGCTTGCGGGAAGCTGCAGTTTCTGAGACGGAGGCGAAAAGGTCGGAGAGGTCTGCCCAAATCCTGGTATAGCTTTCAAGGACGATTTTTGAAAGATCTTGTGGGGTGGGAGGGATTTCGGGCATCGGGCGAGCGGACAGCTTCATTTGGATGGATTTCTTCTCTCCATTACGGTAGAACTCTACCTCAACCAGATCGCCGGCTTTATAGGCTCCAATGATATAACCCAATGTGCCGACTTCCTTGGTTTCGAACTTACCCATGCGCACGATGACATCGTCAGCCTGCAAGCCGGCTGCCTGGGCGCCCATGCCATCGACCACGCCGCCGAGGCGGATACCTTCAGAGATGGGCAACCCCATTTTCTTAGCGATCTCGGGGTTGAAGTCGTTGATGAGAATTCCCAGCATTGGCCGCCGGATGATGCGCAGATCTTGCCCGGTATCCATGATGGATGCCAGGTTTTCAAGGGCGCTTTGCCAGCTGTATTGGAAATTAGTGCGAATGCGCTCCCAATCTTCGCCCTCACCTAAACCGCTGTGCACGAGCGTGACGAGGGTGCCAGCCTCTTGAGCGGTGAGCGTGTAGGTGACCAGGGTTGAGGTGATCTCATCCCGCCCAAACCAGGTGTAGGCGACGGTTTTCTCGGGTTCTAGGGCGGTGAAGTGACCGGCGCCATAGAAGCCGGGAAACCAGGCAAAATAGACCCGACCGTCGACTTTGGGATCGGTGGTGGCCAGGTCGCACATCCACTCGCGCAGGCGGGTGGAGTTCGTCAGGGCATGGAAAACCTCGGCGGGAGGTGCTTTGAGGAATTTTTGAAAAGTAAGTGAGTCGGACATCGTTTCTCCTGAGAGGCCTGGAAAGCTAACGGATCAACATGGATTGATCAAATCCTTTTGAGTTCGAATCCGTGATAATTATAAAGCAAAGTGATCCGATTGATGCTGAATGCCGCAGCCTAGATGTGAAAGAGAAAAAACCTGTCTCACGTTTATGCGCCAAGAGCGCAAAGGGAATTTCTTTAATAACGAAGATTCCAACACGAACTATAGGCAGCATGTTATTGACCGTCTGCTACGAGCGGTAATCCATCTCTCTGGCGAACCTTTCGTATGGCAGGCCGGCTGGCATACCAGAGCCAAAGAGTTTG
The DNA here is from genome assembly GCA_963754615.1 of uncultured Chloroflexia bacterium. Lineage (GTDB taxonomy): Bacteria > Chloroflexota > Anaerolineae > Anaerolineales > UBA4823 > CAVVUF01. Next base: position 219,115 of record CAVWGW010000008.1, read on the forward strand.
GGCTAGGCCCACGCTGATGAAGGCAGCCAGGGCAACATAGAGACCCGGGGCGCCTCCCCAGGCAGCGCCAGCCCATAAAACCGCCGCGCTGACGATGAGATAAATGACAACAGCCACAGTGATGCCGCGCGTGCGGCGGTCATGCAGCATCGCCCCCTGGTACCAGCTCTGCAAGACAGCCAGGGCAGGACCGGGCAAGGCTAACCAAAGGCTGGTGGTGGCCAGCATTGCCAGCTCAAAGCTGAGCCCTGAGACCCCCGAGAACCATATCCAGGCCAGGGGGGTGGCGGTAATCAAAAGCAGCAGAAGGCTGGAAACGGCGATCAGAATGACGGCAAAGCGCCAAAGGGGAGCTGATGAACGCGGCCGGTCGAGGAGTGCCACGACTACTTCGTTAAAGGCAATGCCGGGGCTGCGCAGCATAAAGATCAGCCCCGAGACAACCGACCAGGCTGCCAGGGATTCGATAGGGCGCGGCATGCGGCTGACAGCGGCGCTGCCGATGGGCTGCACGAGCAGGTTGAGCAGGGAGGTGAGGGCCAGGGGGATATAAAAATCCATGAAAGCGGCGAAAGTGAGGGGAACTGGCAAAGGGGGAGCCAACTTCAGCTCATTATTCAAAACCGGGCGCACTACAATCCCAACGTAAATGGCCTCGACCACCACACCACAAATCACGGCGCTGGTGGCGACCACAATGCCTGAGATATCTCCGGCGAGGTAACCAAGGGTCAGCACAGCCAGGTTGGCGCTGATGCGGATGCCGGTGCCGATGCCGATGGCGCGGGAATGTTCAAAACGGATGAGCACGCCCTGGTGGAAGCGCCGGTAGGCGATCGACCAGGTCCAGGGGAGCATGATCTGCAAGCCAATGCGACCGGCTTCGATGATCTCGGCTGGCGCGCCCAGGATGTTGATGACAATCCAGTCATAAAGTGGGGTGAAAGCAATTAAGAAGTGGATCGAAGTCATGATGGCGCTGGTGACCATCATGAAACGGTGGATCTTGATATAGGAGCCCCAATCTTTACTCAAAGCTGTGGATGCGGAAAGGAGCATGAGGATGGGGGATTCAATGATCAGCGCCAGCGGGAAGACAATGCCGCCATAGGCTGCCAGGTTGATCTCGGCATCCGGCAGGCGAGCGACAAAAGCGCTCATGGCGGGCAGCTCGACGCTCATCAGCAGCCAGCTGGCTGCCAGGGGCCACCAGGTTGAATAAATGCGGCGTAAAGATAACAAGAGGTTCCTCCCAGACGCCCAATTGTAGCGCGAAGCGCAGGAAGCTGCCAGATTAGAGCAAAAGATGTTATTATTCAATCATCGTAAAATTGTCAAAAAGGAAAAAGGAAAAAATGACCACTGAAATCGAATCAACCGAGCAAGAAGATCAGAAAGTCCAGGTGAGGGTTCAGGGTTCTTCAGAGACCGTCTATGGATTGGGTCTCATTGGTGCCTGGGTTTATTACATTGGCCACGCCACTACTCCCCGGAGCACGTAAAGGGATTTTTCAAAGGGCTCTTCTGGCCAGCGTATTTGGTTTACGCCCTGCTAAAATTTCTAGATCAGGAATAACCTGCTTCATTTCCAAGGCGGGCCGTGGATTTGTCTCCCCGGCTCTCATCCTCGAATTCCAGCTGATCCAGGCAATCGCAAGAGCGTCCGTGCAGGCAGTCTGTGAAGAAGAATGGGTGTTGTCTGTTTTAGAGAAACTGACAACCGTCCGCATTGCATTCTAAAGGAATTCGATTGCTATGATTATTATAGCAATATTTCGAACCTGAATCCATGCGTTATAATTTACCGGATGAAAGAACCGATTACTCTCGATCCTGAACGTCAAAAAAAGGCGAAGCAATATGCCCGCCTCCACCGCCGTTTGATGGTGGTCGACCTGGTCCTGGGTGGGCTTTACCTGCTGGCATGGCTGTTCCTGGGCTGGTCGCAAGCATTAAAGGATTTTCTGCTGGGGTTCACGACCAACGATTGGCTGCTGGTGGCAGGATATGGATTTATTTTCGCAGCAGGGTATTTTCTCATTGATCTGCCGCTCTCTTACTATTCCGGATTTGTCCTACCGCACCAATACGAGCTTTCCACACAAAGCTTTTCAGGGTGGGTGTTTGACCAGGTGAAGGGCATCCTGGTAGGGGGAATCCTGGGATTCTTGGTGCTGGAAGTGATCTATGCTGTACTGCGGGCAGCGCCTGAAACCTGGTGGCTGTGGACGGGGATCCTGCTTTTGCTTTTCAACGTGCTGCTATCGAACCTGGCGCCGGTGCTGCTCTTTCCGATCTTCTACAAGGTCAAGCTGCTTGGAGAAGAACACCAAGGGCTGGTGGAGCGGTTGAAGAAGCTGGCTGAGCAGGCGCACACCCAGGTGCAGGGGGTGTTCCAGTTCGATATGAGCAGCAAGACGAAGCAGGCCAACGCGGCCTTGATGGGGTTGGGCAATACAAGGCGGATTGTGCTGGGAAATACCTTGCTGAGTGAGTTCACCAGCGATGAAATTGAAACGGTGATTGCGCATGAGCTTGGGCACCATGTGAATCGGGATATTCCGCTGGGCATTCTCTTCAGCAGCCTGGTGACTATGGTCGGGCTTTACCTGGCTTCGATAGGCTTGATTTGGGGAGTGGCGGCTTTTGGCTTCGAAAGCCCGTCCGATATTGCGGCCTTCCCACTCTTTGGGCTGGTGATGGCGCTGTATGGACTGGTGACCATGCCGCTGGAAAATGGCTATTCCCGCTGGCGCGAGCGCAGGGCAGATGCTTATGCGTTGAGAGCGACTCAAAAAGGGGATGCATATGCTTCAGCACTGGTGCGCCTGGCTAACCAAAACCTGGCAGATGTGGATCCGGAGCGATGGGAGGAGATCCTGTTATATTCGCACCCCGCCCTGGGTAAGCGCATACAGATGGCCAAGGAGTTTTCGGGTCATTGAACCGAGGCATAAATACAGCCGCGGCGAAGCGTTAACTTCGGGCGGCTGTATGACTTGTTAGTGTAGGAAGGTCTTACTCTGAGGGGATGATGAGCCAGGCGAGAATGTAAACCAGGATGCCGGGAATACCGCCGGGGATCAGCGCTAATAAAAACGCCAGGCGGAACCAGAATGCACTCAGACCAAAGAATTCTCCCAAACCACCACACACACCGGCAAAGATGCGGTTGCGGCGGGAACGGCGCAAGGTTTTTGTGGTCGCGTTGTTCATTTTTTGCTCCTTTCGAAAAAATTTACCGCGGAGACACAGAGAACGCGGAGAAAAAACAAGAGATCTTATTCACTTTCATCTACGTGAGAGGGATGAAAAAGTTGCGTAGAGCATTTTGATGTATAGCTGATTTTCAATTCCCCCTACCGACAGTTTTACCAGTGATTCCAGTGCAGCATCTCTTCGAGCTGTTTGCGGCCGCCTTTGTGAGGCGCGGCGATCAATTTCTCTTCATCAGCCGGGCAGCCGAAGGAGATGGCAATGCGCAGGTGGAGCTCGGCAGGAAAACCCAGGATCTGGCGGGCGCGATCGATTTCGTAAATCGAGGCCAGGCATGACCCTACGCCCAGCTCCCAGGCGGCAAGCTGCATGTAGGCAGCCGCCTGGCCGACATCGAACATGGTCTGGAACTTTTCAACCGGATCAGGATGGAGGAGCGCCACGCCCAGGGCAGCTCCCGCTAGATGGCCCGCCCATTCTCCACAAGTGGAGAGCTGCTGGAGGATGGGCTTATCGGTGATGGCGATGAAGTGCCAGGGCTGGGTGTTCTTGGAGGACTGCGCCCGCCGTCCGGCGTTCAGGATGGCGAGGATGGTCGCCTCGGGGAGGGGCTCTGAGGTGAATTTACGCACGGCGCGCTTGAGACGGATGGCGTCGCTAACGGTTAGGGAGACACTCATGCTTTTTCACTCGCCAACAATTGCTTTAACCCATCGGCCAGAGGGCTGAGGTCATGCGTGATTGTGTGCCAAATAACCCGTAACTTCCAGTTGCGTCCGGTCGTTTTAGCGCACATAAATCGCCTCGTTCAGAATCCGCTCACGTAGCGCAGGATGTAAAGCATCTTGCGTCACCAAATCAACTTTCCTGTTTAGCATTTCTTCCAACAGTATTTTCAAGCGTACGAATTCAAACAGCCCCACTGAGCGGTTAAATTCAACCAGGATATCCACATCGCTGGTGGATGTGGCTTCATTGCGGGCTGTCGAGCCAAACAGAGCTAAAGATTTCACGCCTAGGCGTTCAAGCTCGGGCGAGTTTTTCTTAAGTATCTTGAGGGCGTGTATAAGCTTCAAAAAAATCTTCCTCTATACATATTATAGCAAATAAGCTCTCAATCTTTGTTCGATTTAATGTAGGTGTACAGGGTGATCGGCTTATTGAGGTTGGGAGCGATACAAATATGATAAAGCCAGGCTCTCGAAATGACCAATGAAAAAAGTGCTGCCACAAAGATATACGGTAGGCGCTCTTGCAAGACTGGCCACATTTGGATTTCGTTGCAATAAGGAGAACAGCGAAACTCGCCAATGTATAAAGACGTTCAATCATTCGAACACGCCACAAGAAACTGGGGATAAAGGTGTCTTGGTCTGGTTGAATTAGGGTCGGACATCCCCTTTTACAATATCTCCAATAGTCGATTTGCCCGATAACCCAAAAGAGTGCGGCTGCAGATGTTGGTAACAAAATGAACGCTATAGAAAACAATTTGGTGTAAAAAATCCGCAAAGCTAGCGCAATTCCGTGCCAAATCAGACTGCCGACTAACGCAATTGTTGTAAAAAACTTGGGTGGGATTCATAATAAGAGATTGCATATTGAATTATGATACAAGTGACGTCGCCTGTTCGACATCGAACATGTTCTGGAACTTTTCAACCGGGTCGGGGTGGATGCACCTCACACCCAGGGCGGCTCCGGCTCAACGGTCTACCCATCCTCCACATGTGGAGAGCTACTGGAGGATGGGTAGGCCGGTGATGGCAAAGAAGTGCCAGTAAGCCAATCTACAGTCTGGATATCCCACAACTCAAGGTGTCAAGGAATCAAGATAAGTGATAACGGCTGTCAGCATCGCCGTAGAAGCCCCACCACTGGTATTGCCTGGCGTACGACCCTCCTGAGCCTGACGGGTAGCCCTTTCTTCAGCGGATAATCCCTGTCCCTGACCGGGCTGCCCACCTCCAGCCCCACTTCCTAATGTAATCCCGTTCGCAGTAGCCCATGCTTGTAAATCGGCCTGGGTCAGCTGCATGTCTTTTATCGAAGCCAGTTGGTCAGTGGTCATGCTGCTCTCGATCTGTTCGAGCAGGGTGTTGACCTCAGCCTGGGCGGAGGTACCGCTCTGCTGCGTGTTGAGCAATACCTGCCACAAAGGCAGCAAGGCCTCGGCCTGCTCGGCGGTAACGGCATTTTGGCTGCCTTCGAGTTCCAACGTGCCCAAAGCCAGTTGGTTGCGAGCTGAAAGTGCTCCCTCATAAGTCGTGTCAAGGTTCGAGCTGCTAAAACTTTCCGTGCTGCTAGACGCTGGAGCGGGTGTTGCGTTGCCGTTGCAGGCGCTCAGTGCCAAAGCGAACAGGAGTAGAAAAACGGATTTAAATTTCATTATGGTTCCTCCAAATTTATAGTTAGAATTTATATGTCGTTCTGCGGTTATTCATGGCGTAAAGCCACGATTGGGTCCAGTTTGGCGGCGCGGGTGGCTGGGTAGTATCCGAAGAAAATCCCGACTGCCGCCGCCGCCCCAAATGCCAGCGGGATTGAAGCCGGCACGATCTCGAGTGGGAATGGCGCCTAGTTCGCCGAAAAGGTACGAACCACCCACCCCAATCAACACCCCCACCAGCCCTCCCATCAGACTCAAGATGACCGCCTCAAACAAGAATTGTAAGAGCACATCTGCGGGCCGTGCCCCCAACGCCATGCGCAGGCCGATCTCTCGCGTGCGCTCGGTGACGGTGACAAGCATGATATTCATAATGCCAATCCCGCCGACTACCAGTGATACACCCGCTACCCAGGCCAGCAGGTCACGGAAGGCCGCAGTGGTGGCCTCTTGCGTAGCGATGATGTCTTGCTGAGTCTGGATCGTGAAGTCGGGCTTTGCCGGGTCTACCTCATGACGCTCGGCCAGCAGCGAGGTAATTTGAGCAATTACACTGTCGATTTTTTCCTGGTTTTCTGCTTGTGACGTAAATCGTGCGCACGGCCTCGCCGCGCAGTGGTGAGGTGTTCAAGTATTTTTGAAAGATCACGCTGACAGGCAGGTAGATTCGCCCGTCATAATCCACATCTGCCACCATCCCCTTCGAAGCCATTACCCCGATCACGGTCAATTTGGTTGATCCAACGGTGATGGTTTGTCCCAGCGGGCTTTGTTCCCCAAACAGATCGGTAGCCAGATCGGCTCCCAAAACAGCCACTTTCACCTTTCGCTCATCCTCATCGGTTTCGAAGTAACGCCCCTCACCAACCGGGTAATCGCGCACATCGGGGAAATCCGCTGTCGTGCCAACCAGGGCGATGGACTCGAGTGTGATGCCGTTGCCCTTCACCGTCTGTGGGGCTGGTGATTGTTCCACGGAGACCCCGTTGATGCCGACCACTTGCTCAGCAATGGCAAAAGCATCTTCCAGCAGCAGGGTGCGCGCAGCTCCAGGCACGCCGCGCATAGGCGAGACGATTAGAAGATTAGCTCCCAGAGCATTGATCTGCTCAGCAATGGCTGCCTCAGCCCCAGCGCTGACCGCCAGCATGATGATCACAGACGCCACCCCGATGATCACGCCCAGGGTCGTGAGAAGTGAGCGGATTTTATTTAGATTCAGACCTTCCCAGGCTATATGCAAAATTTTTCTGAAACTCATGCTGCAATCTCTCCTGCCAACACCTGGCGATCCAGGCATGGGCTGGCACCATCGCGGCCATCTGAAATTATTTTCCCGTCCCGCATGCAAATAATCCGTTGGGCATGGGAAGCAATGTCTGGCTCGTGGGTCACCATGACCACGGTGGCGCCTTTTTTGTGGAGATCGTGGAGCAATTCCATGATCTCCTCGCCGGACTTTGTATCCAGGTTGCCGGTTGGTTCATCAGCCAGGATCAGAGATGGATGGTTCACCAGCGAGCGGGCGATAGCCACCCTTTGTTGCTGCCCACCAGAGAGCTGGTTGGGTCGGTGGTGGAGGCGCATACCCAGACCCACCGATTCCAGCGCTTCAACAGCCCGGCGGGCACGTTCTTTATCATTCAATGCAGGATCGGGGTTGTATAACATCGGCAGCATTACGTTATCTCGAGCGCTCAAACGCGGCAGCAGGTTGAATGACTGAAAAATGAAACCGATTTTCTGATTGCGCACCTGCGCCAAGTCATTCTTGCTCAAGCCGCTAACGTCGCGGTTGTCTAGAAGGTATGAACCGGAGGTCGGACGGTCCAGGCAGCCAATGATATTCATCAGGGTTGATTTTCCCGAGCCCGAAGGTCCCATCACAGCGACAAACTCGCCTTGCTCCACAATTGTTGTCACCCCAGCCAGGGCTTTCACGATGGATTCGCCTGAGCCGTAATCTTTTGTTAAGTCTTTCGCTGCAATAATAGGATTACTCATGCGATACTCCGCTGCGGCTTTCGCAGGCTTCTGTAAGGCTCATTTGGTTTCTACCGTTCCCGTGCTGACCACGTCACCGGCTTTCAGCCCGTTGAGGATTTCGGCGTTGGCGAAATCTTTCAGGCCGACTGTTACGGGGGTCAATTTCAGTTGTCCATCGGGTTGGACAATGAACACAGCGTAGGAACCTGGGGCAAGTTCGCGGAGTGCCTGTACCGGCACCAACAGCGCACCAGGCGCCTCACCTGCAATCACTTCCACTTCAGCCCCCATGCCTGAAAATAGGTTGATCCCAGCCTCGTTTTCCAGGGTTGCCCAGGCAACCACCACCAAGTCGCCATCCACGGTTTGCAGTGCCGGTTCGATGCTGCTGATCATTCCGCTCACTGGCTGGTCGGGGTAGGCATCGAAAGTGGCTTCCACCCTCTGTCCCACGTTCACAAGGGCCAGGTCGGTTTCTTCAACAAAGATGCGCAGTTTGAGCGGATTTAAATTGGCGATGGTTACAATCGGGGCCGTGCTTAGTGCCTGACCCGCTTGGGCGTTCAGGCTGGTGATGGTGCCTGAGAAAGGTGCAACCAGACGAGTGTTTTCCAATGCCAGGTTGGTTGCATCAATAGCCAGGCAGGCCTGCTCTAACTTGGAAAGCAAGGTACCCTCCGCAACATTAACCTCATTCTCATCGCTACAGGGCTGGGCTGATTTTAGTTTTTCTGCGTATATATTTACTTCCTGTAAGGCCAGTTCAGCTGACTTCACTTTTGCCCGCGCTAGAGAAATATCCACTTCGGAGGGTGGAAAGACACCTTCTCGTTCTTCCCTGGTATCAAGATCAGTAAAGGTGCGAGTGAAAAAGAAGGGTAAATACTCATTTTCGTACACACTCCCCGCTTCGATCAGGTTAGCTTGAGCGGCGTCCACCGCGTTCTGGGCGGCAACCAGTTCTTGACTGCTTGTACCAGCCGTGGCCTGAAGCTTTGTAAGTTCGGCCTGCGCCTGCTCCAGCTCGGCCTCATAACGCCAGACAGATGGGCTGATCAAGTATTGTAGATCTTCAATAGCCTTTTCTAGCGCGGCCTCAGCATTGAGGGAAGCAATCTCCGCGTCATTGACTGCTTGGGGCGAGATCATGGCTTGCAGGTTAAGCTGGTTCTGTTCCAATTGCAAGCGGAGGGCAGAATCATCAAGATACGCTAGAAGCTGACCAGCCTCCACCGAATCGCCAACTGCCGCGTTGACATCAGCCAGTACACCACTGCTGCGGAAACCAAGGGATACCTGATCAGCTGGAAACAGATTGCCAGCTCCTGCCACAGAAATCACAATATCACCAGTACGTACTTTGGCAGTTTGGAGAACCGGGGCAGGCGTGACCTGGGAAGGCAGGTAGTAGCCAGTGTAGTAATAGTAGCCTGCCACTGCGGCTGCCGCCACGAATAAAGCTAGAACAAAAAGCTTCCTGAATGAGCTCATCAACGTTCCTCCTGTTTAGATTGCAGGTATAGAATACCAGGCAGTTATGAACAACCTATGCGGAACGTGTGAAGGAGTTGTGAATTATTGTGATAATGCAAACTGCCATCAGTAATTTTGTGAACTTGAGAAATTCTTGGGCGGTTTGCTTATAAAAACATTCTCGCTCAGGTTATGCCAAGCATACAACCTGAGCGAGACTTATCCAACGACTTTTGTCGGTTTTCTACTATTCAACCACCTGAGCGACAGTGATCAACCCCTCTTTATCTAGAATCCGGATCTGATGGCGCTCAACATGGATCATCCCAGCCTCTGCCAGCTTTCGCAGGGCGCGGTTGACCATGTCTGGCACAGTGCCGAGGCGGGCGGCCATTTCGGCTTGCGTTGCCCAGCGTTGACGCTGTACTGCATCGCCTTCCGCTTGCTCGAGCAAAAGCCGCGCCAGGCGCGCTTCCACCGAACGCAGCGATAGATCCTCCACCATACGGACCAGGTGCATCACGCGTCCAGCCAGGTCTTTCACCACCTGGCGCGCCAGTGCAGGATGTTCGTCCAGCATGCTTAGCAATACCTCGCGCCGGACAATCCAGACTTGTGAAGTTTCCAACGCGGTCACGGTAGCCTGGTTAGGAGCGTCGGTGAAAACGCTGATGGCATTGAATACATCTCCGGGTCCCAGTGTTTGAAGTACTTGCTCACGGCCATCTATCCCGATCTTGACGGCTTTGAGCCAGCCGTTTTCCACAATGTATAACCCACGCAAGGCTCACCTTCAAGCAAGATTACCTGTCCCGCCTCGTACACGCGGCGGATCGCCGACTGGGCTACCAGCTTCAAAGCAGCGGCGTCCATATTGGAAAAGTAGGATACTGTCTCCAATAACCTGGCTGTGTTTTCCAAGGTCTCGTCTTTTTTCAACTTGCCTCAGTTTTTTCGGGTTGCCCGTATCAGATTATACATCCCATTCCTGCATTTACGACTTAAGTCGTTCACCTGTCAGCAGAATGACTGTATACTCCAATTCATTGGATATTCTTATATTCAACCCAGGAGCAGAGAAAATGAAAACTAACCTTAATAAAATTGCATCCATCTTGGCCTTCATTATCGGTAGCATGGCAATCTTCGCTGGCGGGCAAGCCCTGCTGGGCAAAGATCCAGGGTATTATGTCATCAACTGGCTGCTGCTGTATAACTATACAATCGGCATTCTGACCGTCTTCAACACCGCCATCCTCATCTGGATTAATAGCAAATTTGCCCTGCCCGCAGCCATCCTGACATTCAGCGTACATGCCCTGGTCATGCTCATCCTGCAGATTTTCTATCGCGATGTTGTCGCGACAGACAGCATCGTGGCGATGACAATACGTATCATCATTTGGATTATCATCCTGGTATTGATGTTTATCCAGCGACGCAAGAACAAAGCTCGCGGTTGAACTCTCAGGCTCATAACGCGGTACGACAAAAGTAGTTCTATACAGTACGATAATCTGTTTATGGAGTAGGCTGCTATCGTGATCTAGGCGAGGAACAATGGCACAACACACGTATTCTATTTCTGATCAAGATCTGCGCATGGCCATCCTGGCCGCATTTACGGGCGACAAACGCATCGGCGCCGACTTGCGTGTGGGTGTTTTGAACGGCATCGCCCACCTGGCAGGGACTGTTAATTCTCTAGCGGATCGCGACGCAGCAGAAGAACTTGCCGGGCAGGTGCCTGGTGTGCGCGGGGTGGTAAACCGCATCGAAGCCCCTGGCACGCCCAGCCCGGCGCGGGAAATTAACCTGGACTTAAAAAACAAACAACAACCCTATTAAAGAAAACGAGGTATTCAAAGATGACAAAATTTTTAAATAAATGGTTTCGTAAATTCCATCGCTGGATTGCCATACCGACTGCTCTGTTAATTTTTGCAGCGGTGGCCATCAAATTATTTGGTAATCCTCAAATCAATGCAGCCTGGGAAAAACTAGACAAGATACCATCCATCTTGATGCTGGTGATGGCAATCAGCGGCGCTTATCTATTCCTGCTGCCATACATCGTCAAAGAACAGCGAAAGAAAAGAACGGGTTCTCCCTCCGTTGGCAAGCCACCAGCCGCAGCAGAATGAGGCTGCCTTGCAATCTACGGCGCTTGAATCCTGCTAAGTTCAGCATGCAAGACGATAGAAAAATCGGGGAGCATACCTTGCTCAAGCATTGCCAATGAGAGGGATCAGCAGCCTGGTTACCGGGCCTGGTAACCAGGCTGGTACTCTACTACTTCGGCATGAGGCCCGTCTTACCAGCCTCTTGCTTCAACCGCCGCACATGTGTGCGCTGGCCTTTGGATAATCGTTTGGTGTTCTTCTTCGTTTTCTGGGTTGCCATTTTTGTGTTCTCCTTATATTTTGCTGCCATTAGCTCTTGGAGTGGCTGTGTAACCAATTCTGGAATCTTGCCATGGGCTTTTTCTGATCTCTTAGCTGGGCTGTAATTTGCCAGTAGGTAATTTTTTCGCCGCAGTCATGTAGGATGGATTGTGTTCCTGAACCTTCTCCTTTGACAGCCGCGTCAACTAACGGGTTATTCAATATCGTCTTCCTGCAATTCGGGCAAGTGATTTGATTTTCCATTTTTATTCCTCTATTGGCGATTGTGAAAAATTTTTATTAGCGCCCTCCACCACTAATGATTAAGTATATTAACGTAGCGTCTCAATAGCGTCACAACACACCACCTGGGTGTGTTTGTCGGGTTAGTATTCAAACTACGGCCTGGCTTGTTTACAGAATTCCATTCAGCACATACCCGTCGACAAGCAATCCCAGAAGCCCCCAGACGCTGCCCAGGATAGCCCCTGCCAGTACGTCGCGTGGGTAGTGCGCCCCCACATACATGCGTGTGATGCCCACCAAAAGGGCAATGGCGTAAAGCAAAAGCACCACCCAGGCGCTGGCGTGGAAATGCTGGGCCAACAGCGTTGCCATGAAGAAAGCCTGGCTGGTATGCCCGCTCGGGAAAGATCGCCCACCAGCCCGAAAGCCAACAATGCGCGCCTGTGTCACCCGTAAAACAGGTCGTGGGCGTCGCACCAGGGCTTTCACCAGCTCTACCACGATCCATAACGATAAAGTTCCCAGAATGAGTTCGTATGCCACCAGGCGATTACCGGTCAAAAACAAGATTAGCCCCAATCGCCAGGGCAGCCATACCGCTGCCGATCTGGGTAAAACCCAACATTGTCCTGTCCAACCAAACCGGGCGCGACCCACTCAGGTTAAAGAACAGGAAAGCCCAGACATCTACGCGCTGGCCAACGGACCACACCAGCGAGACTGCCAATAAGCTGAAAACCAGCAGCATACTCGACAGGATTCCCCGGGCTACCAGGCCGTGCCAAATCAACATCCGCATCTGGGAAGGCATCCATGCCAGGAACAGAACCAGGCTGGCCGTGAGGAACACCAGCCAGGCAACCGGGCGATATTTTCGTATGGCAAGGATCAGGCGTTCCCACGTACTGGGATTTATCACTTCAGGAAAAGTCTTTTCGCTGCGTGGATTCTCGGGTTGGCTCATCAAGGATCAATCCTGGACAGGCAGCCCCGCAGGCACCGGCTCACCGACCATGACCGCCAGGGCGTGCCGCTGCACACTGATGCGCAGCAGCCCTTCTGGTAACGGCAACCCATCTGCCATGACCGGCATGGCAGGTTTGGTTTCGATATCCACCTTGCGCACGTGGTAGTGCTGAATGCGTTCGTCTTCCGGTCCATCCCCAGCCCTGGCTGCCTGGACGGCATAGCCCAGCAGGTCCATCTTGGACAGGTCGGCAAAGAGCAGCACATCCAGCAAGCCGTCATTCATCGAAGCCGGAGTACCAACCTGGAAATGTGGGCCGATATAGGGCATATTGGAGACCAGAACTACGTGACACATCGTGTTGATCTCCTGCTTGCCATCCAGGATCAGGTGCATCTCGGCTGGCGGGGAAGCCACCAATGCGGCCAGGAAATCGCCGGTCCGTGTCAGGTTACCGTGCTGGATATCGTCGGCTGCCGGGAAAAGGGCTGAAAGCATGCCCACCGAGCAAACTTCCAGGAAAGGCCGCTTAATTTCACCACAAACGGCCAGGCCCATATCCACTTTGATGCGCTGGCCTGTTCGCAGGATGGCGATGGCAGCCGGGATATCCGCCGGAATCCCCAGGCTGAGGGCTACATTGTTCTGCGTACCAGTGGGTATGATTCCCAGGGTGGCGTTTGTGCCAGCCAGGGCTCCAGCCATGACATCAATGGTGCCGTCGCCCCCGCATACTACAAACATGCGGATCCCATCCGCAAGGGCGCTCTGGACCACAGCGGACAGGTCGCAGCCTGGTTCGACCAGGTAGGCTTCCGGCACAAGCTTCCAGGCTTGCATCGCACTGATCACGTCCATGAGCTGCACGGGCGACTCGCTGGCTGCTCCCGAACCAGGATTAAAGATGAGCTTGGCTCGCATAGAGCGTTTTTTTATGGAGCGAGGCTTCTTGTCATGGATTTCTCCCATGCCGCTCTATCCTTTAGCCCAAGATTCATCGGACTCTTTTTCCATTTTTTGCAAACGTGTGTAATAGTCCGGAATTTCTTTGAGATGTGCTAAGGCAATCTTACCGGTGAGAAGGGGGTCATCATTGGTAACATTCGTTTCTGGATCTCTGGCTCCATGTTCAAGCTCAACTTCAAGCCCCATCCGGAATTGTTCGATGTTGAACTTATTCCAGTTGATACCTAAAGAATCGCCGATTTGCTTTGCTTTATCGAAGCTAAACCCGATCTCTTTCATAAGGCAATCCTCCATTTATCGATCTAATTCTAAATTGAGACTCTGTCCCTGGCTTTTTTATTGGCTTCGAGACTTTTCGTACACGATACGTGTGTGAACTCTCTAGTCAATTTGGTTGTGAGCATGGGTTCCTTCCTGCTTGGGCTGGGGTGGGATGGGTAATAATAGCCCGGAAGGTTCAGCCGGCAGGCTGGCTTGTAGAATGGGTTCGGCTTTCTCAATCAGCTGGGTGAGGCGCTCCATGCTGCTGGTCACCAATGCCAGAGGCGGTCCATCCATTGCCCTTATGGTGTCCCACACTCGAGCTTGCCGCTCTTTGAGGTCTGAAATCTGGTCTGCCGACCCTGAAACATCACGGCGGCTGACCAGGCGGCTCCACAGGATTTGGCAAACAACGGAGATCGGTGGGGCTATGATGAGTCCGACAAGACCAAAAGCATCAGCCATGGCAATGAGCAGCACAACGGTCAGAATGGGATTATCCCATGTGCGCTTGAAAAGCCGTGGCTTGACCCATATACCCAAGGCAATCATGACAACCAGTGCATAGAGCGCTGTAAACAGGCTAAGCTGCACACTGGTCAGCAGCCCCACCAAAAGCACTGGAATAACCACCAGGGCTGCCCCAACCGCGGGGATCAGGCATGCCAGAGCGCCAGCCAGTGCCAGGAGGGCTGGGTATGGGGACCCGAGCAGCCAGTAACCAAGTCCTAATAGCAGCCCGGCCAGCAGGCTTTGGAAGACCTCGCCACGTATGTAAGCGCCGAGGTCAGGCTCGACTGTCCGCCAAATACCCCGCGCCTGTTTGCGCTGACCAGATGGAAGCAGCGAGAGCCAGAGTCGTTCAAAGTGAATCTGATTGATGGTCCAATATATGCTCAAGAAGAGAGTAATGATGACGCCGCTCACGATACCCCCGATGCCCTGGGTGAAGCCGAGGATGGCCGGCAGCACGAGCTGCCCCTGGTCGCCGGTAGCGGCTTCGAAGAGCTTACTCGGCGGTGGCAGGTACACCACCAGCGCCTGTTGGAATGAGCTGCCCTCCAACCATACCGGCAGCTTCCATTCATCCTGCACTGATACCGTCTGAGCCAGCTGTTGGACCTCCTGGATCGCGGTCTCAATGGTAAAGAAAAGCAATAAGCCGAACCCCCCCAGAACCACCAGGTACAGCAGGATCCAAGCCAGGCGCACCACGAAGCCTCGCCCGACCAGGCGGCTAACCAAAGGTCGCAGCGCCGCTGCAAGCGTTAGTGAGATCAGCACGTAAACGACGACCATACGGAACTGCCAAAGCACCACCAGCACCAGCAGCGTGGTCATAACTGCCGCACCGAACTTAACCAGCTGCTTCGTCATGGTGCACCTGAAGAATTGACCTGTGCCAGCAGAGCATCAAGGTCGGTCGTAATCGCCTCAATCTCATCCATCACCTGATCGGTCTGCTTGACGCTCAGGTCCGAGCCGCCTTTCTTGAGGCCGCGCCTGCTTGCGCAGGTCTTGGGCCAGGTCCTGTGCTTCATAGCGCAGACGGCTGGCATAGTCACGCCCAGCCGAAACCTCCGATCCCGATGTGTCTGGATGAAAAATGAAACGATCGAGTAAGAGCTGCAGCATCGCCGCGATGGGGATTGCCATGAGGGCGCCGGCAATGCCGAACAAAGAGCTAAAGGCAAAAATCGCCAGCAGAGAGACGAATGGATTGACCCCCACCGCCTTACGCATGATGCGCGGCACCAACACACTGTTTTCCACCTGTTGAATCACCAGCGTGGCGACGATCACCCAGACCAGCTTGGAAGGCGCAATGGACAGGGCAACCAGTGCCGCAGGAATGGCGCCCAGCAGCGGACCGACCAATGGTACAGCCTCCATCACGCCCGCTAAGAGCGCCAGCACCAGGACATTGGGCAAGCCGATGAGCAAGTAGGCAACCAGCGCCATGCTGCCGATGACCAGGCAAAGGACGCCTTGTCCGGCAAGGTAGAAACCCACCTTGCTCTCCATGGCTGAAATCAATTCCCGGATGCTCTCACGTTGGCTCTTTGGTACCAGCGGCAACAATGACTGTATGGCGCGTGGACCATCGAGCGTCCAGTGAAGGGTCAATAGCAGAATAGCAGTGGTCATAAAGATGACCTTGGCCAACGCTGCCACGTAACCCAACGCTTGCCCTGCAGAATGCCAGCATCTGTTCTGCGGTTTGCTGCAACGGTTCCAGGCCTGGAAGTACCGCTGGGAGGAACTCACTCAAGCGTACGATCAATTGATTGGGATAATTACCCATCCAGGCACGCAGGCTTTGGTAGTAACCCGGCACTGCAGCAGCAATCGTCGAACCTTGCTCGACAATCAATGGGAATAACAACAGCAAGAAGCCGGCGAGCAGGGCGAGCAGCAGGAGGTAGACCAGAATGACCCCCGCTATCCGCGGGAGCCCGCGCCGGTGCAGCCAGGTGACGATTGGCCTGATCACCGTGCCCATCACGATGGTGAAAAATAAAATGAAAACGACTTGGTAAAACCGGTAGAGGAGCCAGAAACACAGTGCGACAAAAATAAGCACGAGGGTTGACCACATGACGTGCCGAAATGTCCATTGGTACGGTTGTGAAGGAGGAGGAGGAAGTGCCATGCTTTCTATCCGTTTCTTAGAGCCAGTTAGTCCTCATCACCGATTCTGGTGAACTGAGAAGCACAGCGTACCGCAGGCCGTAGGATTCACTGATCACTACGGGAAGCCCATGTAACGCCTTGGAGATGTCGTGACACACCTCGGCAGCGGCATAATCTTCTGGATAGTTCACAGGGCTGACCTCCAGAACAATAAACAGCCAGACATTGCCTTGCTGGGTTTCTGTCAGAACAATGCGGCTGATAAAGGGTTTCAACCCGCGTTGAGCCAGAATATCTGGAATTACCTGGGCAACATAACGGGCTGCTGGGAGGTAGTGGGAAACACTCATGGTTGTATCCATCCATCGGAATGTAATTTCTGCTCGGCTTCGGTAATCCAGTTGATTATGGATGGTTCGGACGCGTCGATGATTTCCACCTGAACGGTATGATCATTCGGAAGTCTAGGAGGATTGAGCAGGCGTAATCCCCGCTGCAATAACCGGCGATGCGGAGGCGCGGGATCTACGATCATCCCATCCATTAGTGGCAAGGGGCTGATGTCTTCGCGCCAAATGGTACGCAAGCGAAGCTCCAGCACCGGCATAAACCGCTGGTAGGCCAGCACCCCGCCTACGATCAGCAGGACAACTACCAGGATTACGAGGATAACTGCCAATGGGGTGACGACAAACTCTCCCCACCAGGCTCGTCGATTGGATACATTCCGGGTGCGGACGATTTCAGCCTGGAGCGCAGCCCGCGGTGTGGCCGTCAACGAATCAGATCTCAGGGTATCACGCGCCTGGGCAGAACGTGTGCGTTGAACGTCCAGTATTGCCAGGGCTTGCGCGGTCTGTGTGACGCTTAGGATGTAGGCAGAATAAGTGGCTGTGATAGCCTGGCTCTGAGAGGTGGCTGCAGCATCCCCCACCGCCTGAGTTTGACCGGAGACGAACTGCTGCGTGGCGGCAGCCCGAGCCATATTCAAGCTGACCTCGGTGCCCTGGATGGACAGCTCCATCAACTGGCGTTGGTTATAATCCAGTGTGCTCTGCGCCGCAGCCTGAGCTGCCTGGGCGATATCCAAACCGACCACAGTGGCCTGATGATCCAACGCCTCAATCTGGCTCTGGCCATAATCCAGTGTGGCCTGGGCGGCAGCGTACGCGGGTTGTGGCGTTACGTTATAGCCTGATACGGACGCAGGCACGTTTTCACATGCAGCAAGCGACAAAGCTATAAAAGTCAATATCAATATCGTCGCGACACGCCGCTTGTTCATCGGGAAGCCTTTCAAACGAGATTTGTTTTGGAGACCCGGATCAACAACAGGTCTCCAAAGCGATACCTCGGGCTGGCAGCACTAGATGTTGATCAACCCAAGGAGTTTCAATATGATGAGTATGATCGCGATAACGATCAGGGCGTGAATCCAACTGCCTGTCTTCGGGAAGCTTGAACTGATATTCCGCCCGAAAAAGCCGAGCAGCCACAGGATGACTAGAATTAAGATGATCGTCCACAACATGAGGTTTCTCCTTAATGATCTGTTGAACCTTCCGTTAGAAGCCATCTGGTCGGTTGACCAAGTGGCTTTTGACCTAACGGTTACTCGGGCCAGCAAGGCTTAGCTCAATTCAGAGCTTGAATCCTTGATGGGAATTGGTTGGTGAGTCCGCCTGTGTTCTAGATGAATCAGCCTTTGGGCAAACCAGCCGATAACAGCTCCAGCGGAGAGCCATACGATGAAATTGATCAGTTTCATTTTTTTAAACTCCTTTTCTGGCTTTCGCCGTGATTGTGTTTGGAGGGCATCAGTCTTTATCAAACTGATATCTGTCAGGAGCAGCAAGGAAAACCTGCTGCGGTTAGCGTCTGCGGCGGATCAGGTTGACGATCGCCAGCAGGATGATGGCACCCAGCAACGTGACCAGCATGGTCGGAATGGTGATCGCATCATTGATCGTCCCGATACCGAGGATCGGGCTGAGGAAGAAGCCAGCCAGGAATGCACCAACGATGGCTACAACGATGTTGATCAGTAAGCTTTTGCGGTCATGCATGATCTCACTTGCCACCCAGCCGATGATTGCAGCAGCGATCAAGTATATGATGAGGTTCATTTTTTTTCTCCTATGTGAATGGTTTGGATGCAATGAATAATTTATATTTTGGTTGATTACTCCTTCACCAGGAAGGAGTAATCAAATCGCCACTCTGATTATTTATCGGGGGCGGGCACAGTGTTCTTTTTCATGTTGGTTTCAAACTCCGTCACGCGCTGATCGATTTCATCGGCTGCTTGCTGGCGGGTGTAGCCATACTTTTCCTGAAGCAAACCGACGAAAACTTCATATTTGCCGGCAGCCCGCTCCAGATCGTCATCGGTGAGTTTGCCCCACCATGCTTTGGCCTCTCCGTGGATTTGTTTCCATTTGCCTTCAAATATGTCTTGGTTCATCGTTTGATCCTCCTGATCCTTTGAATATGCTGCCCTGGTTTACGCCAGGGTTAACGGGTGCTCATCGGCGGATCTCATCCGTCAACATTGGGATTCAACGTCCACTCAAAATGCACCTCTTGATTTAGCGGCGGCGGCACTCGCTGAGCGAATAGCTCATACCCGGCCAGGTTGACGCCGTGCAGCTCCTGCAGCCGCTCCCGATACCAGATGTCGAAAGGGAGATCCGATGTAATGATCTGACCAAGCGCCTGCGCTACATCGGGTGCTTCCAGGGTGGTCACAGCCGTTGCTCCGAAAGCAGTATCCACCAACGCCAACTGCTCGCGCGTGATACCGAAGCGCTGGCGCGAGGCTTCGTACGGCTTTTGTCGACCTCCGGATAACTCCTGGCAAAACCGCCGCCAGGCTTCGACTTTACCAACCAAGATAGGGAATGTGAGAGTAATGCCAGACATTGGGGACCTCTTTCAGGTTAAAGAGCGCTATTATTTTTTCTCTAACCTCAATCTCAGTGTAATTAGATAGAGTCTCAAAAGCGTCTCAAGGAGCCAGGCGATGGCGAACACGAAAAATCCAAAACAACTCTTTGCCCTGGACTCACCCAAGGTGCGACTGGGTAGAGACTATTGGCACGGCGACCGCCGCACATGGGATAGCCCTGGACGCGTTGAACGAAGTTGCCTTTCGCCGCAAAGTGTGCACGCAGCTTGCGGATGAAGAGGGCGGGCAGGCGCTGGGAAGTTACGATGCCTGCCGCACCCTATTATCGGCTGGCTTACGGGGCGTTACATGGCAGGCCATCGTAAATGCAGTGGTTGTGAACAATCCACCAAGAAGATGGAAAGAGAAAGTCGGATGGATTACCGGGTTTATACACCACCAGCGGATAAGCCCGGTCTATCCGGACACCTTCTTCAGGCCACAACCAGGAGGCAATCGGTAAGCTCAGCATGCGCACATCCCCGCGGTGGATCTCCTCGCCTTTGTTGAGCTCGACCAAGGTGGGGTCAAAAAACAAGCCTTGTCCGTGCGACTGGCTGAGGCTGTTGGGAGAAAAAATGAAGAACCCGGGTGTGTCGAATGTGATGGTGAGATCTGCAAACCTTTGTGCAGGCTGCAATGGAATTCCTTCCAGGGTGTTGATGTTTGATCCAGGGAAGACTTCCGATGTTCTGGCAAAGATCACAAAAACGTTATCGGTGCTGCTGAAAAACGGTTCGACCTGTTTGCTGATGAAGTTGTGGTTTTGATCATACAGGTTGATCACCGCGGTACCGTTGCTGGCAAAGGTCTGGGCAGGGATGATGATCTGGAAGGTGTGATCGTAGGTGGCGCCGCGAGTGTAAGGAGTGAATGACATGGCGAAATTCTTCAGCAGGTTCGATGAAGGCGATGTATAGGCGAGGGTACCGTTCAGCGCCACCGCCCAGTCGTTGTAATCGAAGTCGTGCTGGCCGGTCATCATAGGCAAATCCTCATAGCCAATCACCGCATTCCATATAATGGTCGATGTTCCAGATCCCTGGCTGTTAATTACAGGCATGTAGAGGTGGTACAGAGTCAATATGTTGGTGTCCGTGGCGGTATTGTTGCCGGAGATCGGGTCGGTTATGCTGGTCGAGGGTATGACGGTGGCGATATTGGGCACCAAGCCAGTCACAGCGATCACAGTGGCGGTCAGGTCGATCTCATAAAATTGACCGGAAGCCAGAGTTGGCAGGATGATGCCGGTCGAAATCAGTTCAGCCAACAGCGGGGGTGATACGCATTGGTTGCCGGGGGCAGAAGTGCATACTACGCCGGTTGCGATCAGGCTTACCCCAGCGGTGTCCACGAGGGTGGCACCGGTCACGGAATCCGGACCGTTATTGATCACTTTAATCGTGTAGCTTGTTGAGCCGTTTACATTCACGGTTGTCACCCCATCTGTCTTGGTGATGGCAAGGTCCGCTGATTGATTCGGAGCGGAGGTGACGGTGTCGGTATCCGTGGCAGTGTTATTGCCAGGGGTTGGGTCGGTGGTGCCGGTTGGGGATGTGATTGTAGCGGTGTTGGTCACCGAGCCGGAGGCAGCTGTAACCAAAGCAGTCAGCTCGATCTCGTAGAACTGACCGGAAGCCAGGGTTGGCAGACTGACGCCGGTCGAGGTCAGCTCAGCCAGCAGCGGGGGTGAAACGCATTGGTTGCCGGGGGCAGATGAGCATACCACACTCGTGGTGGTCAAACCTAATCCGGTGGTATCGAGGAAGGTAGCGCCAGTGACTGGTTCCGGACCGTTGTTGGTGACACGCACGGCGTAGATGGTCGAGCTATTGGCATCCACCTCGGTCACCCCATCTGTCTTGGTGACAACCAGGTCGGCTTGCGGATGCCAGTAGCCGAAGTCAAAGGTCAGGATGTCACGACAGCTCACACTTTGCGTGTACTCGTTTTCACCGACGCCGTCGCCGTTGAAATCAGCGGTTGGCGTAAATCCTTCCAAGACACCGCCCGGGGTGAAGTTTTCCGGCGCCACGCGCACCGTATACTTCCCAGGCTCAACCTCGAAGGTATACTGCCCGCTGATAGGCTCGGACCCCGTTGTGGTGGTGAATAAGGCATTGCCATAATCATCCAATAGTTGCATCACCACGTTGGGAATACCATCTTCGCCTATATCCTGCACGCCATTGGTGTTGGCGTCGTACCATATCATATCGCCAACCTGATAGAGGTTGGTGCAGGCTTGCGCGGATGTGCTCGAGTGCAAAAAAGCCAGGATGATGATCAGGATGGTGACCAGAGAGATGAGCACCTTTGATGAGAATAGAAAATTTGATGAATGATGAGGGTATTTCATGTTAGCACTCCTGTTATGACGACATGCTTGTAAAAAGAAATTTTAGCGAACAAAAAACTTCAAGAAATGAGGAATTGATTCCTGTTGATGATTTGAGTATAATATTTTTGAGTCTCAAAAGCGTCTCAAGGAGCCAGGCGGTGACGGAACCCACATTACCATTACAGCTCTTTGCCCTGGGCCCACTCGAGGTGCACATGGGGGGCAGCCGCTTAGCGTTTCCCACGCGCAAAACATTGGCGCTGTTGATCTACCTGGCGATTGAGGGAGGTATGCAGCCGCGCGAGCACCTGGCCGCCCTACTGTGGCCAGAAGCAAACCCCGAGCGCAGCTACGCCAGCCTGCGCAACACTCTTGGGCACCTGCAAACATCCCTGCGCCGAGCGAGCGGTCAGGCCCAAACCCCCTACCTTTCCGTCACCCATCAAGCGCTGGGCTTGAATCCAGACGCCAATATTGACTTTGACCTGTATACAATCGGACAAGCCTACGAGCGAGCGCGCCTCGACCGTTCGAGCCGAACGCTGCCAGAAGGTTCGGCCAGTTTGCCTTTATTACGATCAGCCGCTGCCTGCCAGCGCGGCGATTTTCTGGCCGGATTTTCGCTGGGCGATGCACCCGGCTTCGACGATTGGGCGGCTATCCAGCGCGAAGTCTGGCATCGCCGCCTTGGCTTGATTCTCGACCGGCTGTCCGAAATCCAGTTTGCGCACGGCGAGTTTGCCAGCGCGACGGAGACCGCCTCGCACTGGATTGCCCTGGATGCGCTGAACGAAATTGCCTATCGCCGTAAGATGCGGGCGCATTTCTCTGCCGGTGAGCGTGGGCAAGCGCTGGAAACTTATGAGGCCTGTCGCACGATGTTAGCGGTTGAATTGGGCGTCGAGCCAGAGCCGGATACTTCCGTACTGGCAGAGCGCATACGCACCCAAGCCCCTCCTGCCCGTGCTCGTACCCGTCACGCCGCCTCTCTGTCACGCCAACCAGACACCTCGGTTGATTTTCTGGGGAACCTGTTTACCGGGCGCATCGGCGAGAATCAAACCCTTGTGAATTGCTACGAGCGCGCCGCTGCAGGCCAGCCTCAGTTTGTGGTGCTGCGCGGCGACGCAGGAATTGGTAAGACCCGCCTGGCTATGAAATTCTTGGCCTGGGTCAGCGCGCAGGGGGTCGAGTTGTTGCAAGGCGGCGCCTTTGAGAGCGGCAGCCATTTGCCGTTTCAGCCCCTGGTCGAGGCGCTCAGGCTGCGACTTGATGGCGAAAATTCGGTCAGCGATCTTTTGGAGGAAACGTGGTTGTCCCCGCTGAGTCAACTGCTGCCGGAATTGCGCACAAGCGCACCGGGTTTGTCCCAGGCAGTAAAGGATGGTAGCGCTCTCGAAGCGGAAGTAAGCCAGACACAGCTCTTCGAACCGTTCACGCAATTAACGATGGCATTGGCCCACCGGGAGCCGCTGGTGATCTTCGTGGATGATCTGCAGTGGGCGGACAGTGCGACGCTGGATCTGCTGCATTACGCCGTCCGGCGCTGGCGAGGCAGCGCTGTGCAGTCTTCCAGTACTCGGATCTTGCTGTTAGTCAGCTTGCGGTCAGAAGCTTTGCACCCAATGACCCAACCCCAGCAAGCGGGCGGACCGGAGGGCTTGAGCCAGTGGCTGGAACGTGTGGGGCGTGAGCTGGCGCCGGTGCATATCGAGATGGAGCCGTTAGGCGAACGAGAGACGGTGCAAATGGTGCAGTCCATCCTGTCGCCGCCTGCCGACGACTTCGCCCAATGGCTGTACGCTGAAACGCATGGGCAGCCTTTCTACTTGATCCAGACTTTAAAAGATTTACTCGAACGCCGTGTGCTGCATCCCAAACGGCGGGCAGAGGGGCAGTGGACCTTTTCTGTGGATTCGGAGCACGATCTGGGGCAAGCGGTACGCGTCCCGTCCACCGTGCATGCTGTGATCCGCTCGCGTTTGAACCGCCTCAGCCCGATTGCCTTCAATCTGCTGGCGGGTGGCGCTGTGCTCGAACATCAGATTACCTTCGAGCGCCTGTGCGCTATCTCTAATGTGAGCGAAGACCTGGCCTTACCCGCCTTAGACGAATTGCTCAGCGGCCGGCTCTTGCTGGAGGCGGTGCTGCCGGGTGCTGCCAGTGCCTATACTTTCGCCAACGATATGCTGCGCGATGTGGTGTATACCGAAGCCTGGGATGCACGGCGGCGGCTTTTCCACCGGCGGGCGCTGGAAATCCTAGAAGCGGCCGGAGACTCTGCGGCGGTGCTGGCTCACCATGCGCTGGCTGCGGGTTTGACACAAGCCGCCTTCCGTCACAGCCTGGATGCCGGGCGAGAAGCGCTGCGCATCTCGGCAGTGAGTGAGGCCATCGTACATTGGGAGGGCGCCCGCATGCTTGTGCGAGATGCCTCGCCATCAGAAATGCCAGGCCAGGCGGATTTGCAGGATCTTTACGTGCAATTAAGCCGGGCTTATGAATTGGGCGGCCAGCCGGAAAAGGCTTTGGCTGTTCAAGCTGAAGGAGAAAGATCCTTGTTGGATTAAAAATGGGATAATGGATCTTCTTGTATATTTAAGACGGCACACTTGAGACGGATGGAGGCGGAAGCGTTCATGCCGTTCTATTCGTCTTCATTGGGCTCTTGAGAAAGTAAATCAGCATCAATCAGATCTTGCGGTCGCCCAGAAGCTTTTTTGGAGGCGATCAGGTCTTCTCGAGAGATGAACTTTACCAATAGACCGTCAAAATCTACTTCCACGTGTTGCCGCCAGGCTTGATCAAAACTCACTCCTGGAATGCCCATCAAAATATCCACCCTCATAGGAGGTCGCCCCATTTGATAAAAAAAGCCTTCTTCGGAAAAATCTGCTTCAGTTAATCCGACCAGAGGAGCGCCAAATTCTTTCAATGCTTTATAGACGACAGCTGCGTTGTCAATATTCACGCTAACCCAGATATCCAAGTCTTTGGTGTAGCGTGGTTCAGCGTATTGGATTACCGCATACCCGCCAATGATCAGATACTTAACGTTGTTGGCGTTGAAAAGATTCAACAGATCGCTGAAGTCTGAGTTGACGAACATCGTTTCCTTTGACTTTCCAGGCGTGCTGGACGAGCTCCCAGGCTGCTTGAAAGCGTAGGTTGGCTGGTTGGGCTTGCCAGAATTTCAGGTCGAAAGACCTGTCAAGCTCGGTTAGTTTTCCTTTTCGCTCAAAGAAATCTTTTTGCATTCTCCCATTATACCGCTGTGACCGATGTTTTCTGGCAACTTTCCGTATCAGATTGGTTCTATGAGTGGTTTCATCCACCCAAACGATTTCTCCCCACAGGCAGTATAACACTCGGAATCAATCGCACTGCTTCTACACCAAAGCGGTGTGGGAGCAGTGCGGTTGGTTCTAACTGCCTAGAGTTGCTTGGTATCAGGAAATCACTATGCTGCAACATCCGAAGAGCTCGCCGGCGCTTGCACTTTTCTGAACTTCTTCTGTAAAATGACTACCAGTAAGGTCAGGGCGACCAAACCAAAGGTGATCCAGGTGGGGATCGCTACTGCCGGAACAGCCGCGAACTTGATGGCGATGCCAGCCAGAGCCCACAGGATGACAAGGGTGTAAGCAACATCACGGCGAGTGAAGATCACCAAGCCGGCAATGACCAGGACTGCCGCCAGCACAATAACCATCCAAATTTCAGGAGCCAGGCCGAAGCCATTCCAATTCAGGTAATCGAGCAAGGAGGTTACATTCGCTACCGTGGCAACCGTGATCCAGCCCAGGTAAATGCTGATAGGCACGCGCACAGCCCACTTCTCAGCAGTGGAAACAGTGGTCTTGCCAATCCCCAGGCGCAGGTAGGTGACAATGAGGGTGGCGAGCAGGGTGAGCATGGCGACCAGGGTGAGCGGGAACTGCTGGTAGTGCCAGAGGAAGATCCATACAATATTTGCCAGACCGCCGAGCGTAATCCACCAGCCTGTGCTGCGCATGCGAGGGTTCTCTTTTTGGGAGGGCAAGGCCTGGAAGATAGCTAGAGCGATCAGACCCAGGTAGATCAAACCCCAGATCGAAAACACATATCCCGCTGGGACGAAGTAAACCTGGAAGCTATCAGAAATTTGCCCGGTGTTCAACCCGTTGATCGGCAGGGCGTTGGCCAGTATGTTGATGACGATGGTGGCAATCACAGTCAGTACCACAGAGATTTGACGCAGGGTGTCTTTCATAATTTCTCCTCAATTTTATTCTTTATCGTTTCACCTTGTTGAGAGTGACCAGGACAAGGTTTTGTTAATTAGCTGGATTTTGTCTGCATTGTATATATTTTGTACAATAATTGTACACTATAATTGGGTTTTTAGATTAGATTATCGTGAGAAAAACATGAGAGCATGATTAAAAAATTCCGAATGCAGATGGTTCTCTACATTCGGAATTTTTTGACTGTTACCAGGATTTTCGAGGGCGAGCAGACACAGATACTTAACAGATAGAGTGATCGGATCATCCATCGGGATTGCCAGCGGCGGTTTGTTTTGGCGTACCGCCCAGTTTGGGTTCCACTGGGTTGTTGTCGAGATACTGCTGCAGCAGAGAGGGGGTTTCAGGATGATCAACATGCAAGGCGTGATCATAATCACCTGCGGGCGCTGGCGGCTCGAAGACGAATGGGGCGGCGAATGCCAAATAACTCGAAGAACCTTGCAATTGTAACCAGCAAGCTGTAGCGATACTCCTGCATTTTTAAGGATTGCCACTCCACGATAGAAGCCATTGCTCCCTGAACGCGGGCTTTATCGCGCACGATCCGGTGGATTTGTTTCGGCTCTCGGAAACCGATCGGTGAGATCAGAATAAGGTTGGCAGCGAGAACCAGGATCGAAAACGAGATCAAAACAATCCATCCGCCTTCGGTCCACTTGCCAACGATCTGACCCACGAAAACGAATCCAGACAGAATCGCGGCAAAACCAGCCCCCAGGCTGCCCCAGGTTCGTTTGTTTCCTGCAGGATAGGTTCTCAAGATGTGACGACGGACGGCAAAGCCCATCATCATAATCGGCATGAACACACCGATGCCGTAATAAGGTATCCCAAGAGCTGTCTTCCCACGAATGAGGAAGATGATGAAGATTACCACGATATAAGCAATCGTTACAGAGCGGGTGAAGGTGCCGCGTTTATCACGATAGACGATAATTTCTGGGATCTCGCCGATGGCTACATCACGCCATTCGGTAGCCTGCAGATCTTGGAAGGCGGTCATTGAAGCAGCAGTCAGGAGACCAACCGCCAGTATCTGGTATGTCCAATAAGAGAATAGTCCCTCCAGGGAGCTGGTTGAAAGCGATAAACGATAGGTTGGCAACCAAGGAGCGCCCGGCGGTGCCATCGAAGGCATTGAAATGGATGGCAAAGTAGGTTAGAAAGGCCGTGGTGAAGCCGCCGTAAAAGAGGAAGGAGGTTTGTACCAAGCGACCGATACCTGCTTTACCACTGTAAAAATTCCAGAGACCCTGGAGGCGAGGCAGGTGCTGTTTGCCCCATTTAACAAGCCCGGAATCTTCGTTTATGACAAATTGAATCCCATTGGACATGGCTTCGAGGCCAGTCAAAGCCACCAAACCTTTCATGGAGGCAGTGAGCATGTGATACAAGGCCATCCAGATCGAAGGAGGTGTTCGAGTTTGTTCATATGGAAAGGCTTGCGCACCGTTGGCTTTCGCTAAAAACAAACCAATTGCCATGGTGATCGTGAGCATGACGAAGATACCCAACATCGTGAACACGACTCGCGCTGATTCACCGCGGCCGCGAATGGTCAGCCACCAGGTGATGGTCACCAAAACAATGCCAAGAGCCACACGGATCATCCAGGCGATGTTATAGGAATTGGTCAGGGATAAAAGCTGGTCCACTCCGGAGAGGCTGGAGACCACGATGGTGAAAATATAATCTTGAAGTAAAACTACGGCGACAATGAGACTTAGCCCAGGCGCCAGGTAGCGCATTGAGGCAGTATACGAACCGCCGCCCTCGTTAAAAATTCCGAGAGAATACATATACAGGAAACCAAAGACGGCATTTGCGAAAGCGATGCCCACTACCACAAACCAGGCATATTTCTGTAATCCGTAGGGGTGCAGGGCACTCATCATTTCGCCAGTGGCGTAGAAATAGGACGTAAAGTAATCCACGCCAAATAAGGCTACCGCAGCCAGCAGGCCAATTTGACCTGCGCCATGTATGTGGGCATGTTCCTTTTTCTCAACGGGTGCAATGCGGAATGCCAGGTAAACAATTACAATTAATAAGCCAATTGAAAATATCATTCTTTCCCTTGATTTCTTTTAATTAAAATTCCTGAGAAATATCTTCTTCGGAAATGAGGCGATAACCGATGCCCGGCTCTGTAAAAAGATGAGCAGGACGGGAAGGGTCAGCTTCGATTTTTCGGCGCAAATTGCTGATATTGACCCTGAGCAAATGCAGGTCGGCTTTACTTTCGTGACCCCAAACCGCGCTGATCAGTTGTTGATGGGTGATCACTTTCCCTGGGTTTTGGACCAACACGCATAAAATATCATATTCCGTGGGGGTGATCTCAATGATCTGATCGTTTACTTTCACGATACGACGCGCCAGGTTCACCATCAAGCCATCCACCTGGTAAACGGGTTTATATTCAGGGGTAGACAAGCGGCGTAAAGCAACTCTTAGGCGTGCTTTCAGCTCGTTGGCACTGAATGGTTTGGTCAGGTAATCATCGGCGCCTGCATCCAAAGCAGTCACCTTATCCTCTTCCTGCCCTCTCACCGAGATAATAATTATCGGGATCTGAGTCCACTCTCTCAGGCGGCGAGTCACTTCGATGCCATCCATATCAGGCAGCCCGAGATCCAGAAGAATTGCATCAGGGTGGCCGGATATGGCCTCTGCCAGGGCTTCTTCGCCGGTGGAGGCCTCAAGCAAAAAAAATTGACCCTTCAAAGATGCGTTCAAGAAACGTCTTATGGGACGCTCGTCATCGACAACCAGTACGCGGGGTGAATTTCTTTCTTGGGCCATCATTACACTTCATCTCTTCACATGGAAACAGTCAAAAATAAAAAATGCCTGGATCCACAAGAGAACAAACAAGATTGTAATTTGCTGACTGAGGTGAAAAGCAGGGATGATTGAAGCAATAATGATTGCAACCAAGGGTAACAACCGGATTACAGATCTAATATTCCTTGATATCCCTTTTCTCTCCATCAGACCTCTCTCAATGTCAAGATTATGTCAAGGCATCAGGCTGGATTGTAAGTTCAATTCCATCAAGGGCATGACAAGAAAGGGCTTATTTTGATCAAGAAATGGTCAAGAAAACTGATGCTAGGAATAGGAATATCGCCCTGTTTACTGGAGGGTTAATGTGAAGCACCTCACTCACAGGTCAGGATTCGTACGAATTTTATTAATCTAGGAGAGTTTTAATCGGTACCCAACGCCCGGCTCTGTGATAATAAAGCTGGGACGCACGGGATCGGGCTCGATCTTGCGGCGCAAATTGCTGATATTGACCTGCAGCATGTGCGTCTCGCTTTCATATGCGGTTCCCCAAATGAGACGCAGCAGCTGGGTGTGAGTGAGGACTTTTCCGGCGTACTTGATGAAAGTTTTTAATAGATCATATTCCGTCGGGGTTAAGGAAACCAATTTACCATCTACTTGGACTTCCCGTTTTGATAAATCTACGATTAAGGAGCCGTTGGTGAAAACCGGCTCAGCCTCAGTATGGAGAGAGCGCCTTAAAGCTACCCGCAGGCGGGCCATCAGCTCTCCTACGCCAAAGGGTTTGGTCAAGTAATCATCAGCACCAGCATCCAGGGCAGCAATTTTTTCTTGCTCTTGTTCACGGACAGAGATCACGATGATCGGTATCTGCGTCCATTCCCGCAGGCGGCGGGTGATCTCCACACCATCCAGGTCAGGTAAACCCAAATCCATGATAATGATATCAGGGCGGAAGGAGATCACGGCTGCCAGGGCTTCTTCACCATTGGTGGCTTCATTGACATTAAATTCTCCTTCCAATGAAGCTCTCAGGAATTTCCGGATGGGGCGTTCGTCATCTACAACCAGGAGGCGCGTTTGTGTTTCGCTCATGATCATTCCTCCTGAGGTAGAGCGATTGTGATGACGGTGCCTCCACCGGGGTTAATCTCGGCTGAAATCACCCCGCCATGCGCCTCGACGATCCCTTTACTGATTGCCAGGCCCAACCCAGTACCATTCACACCGCCTGGGCGCTGTACCCGATAGAACTTATCGAAAACGCGCTCCAAATCTGCCACCGGAATACCAATCCCTTGATCGATTACTTTTAAATATAAGAACCCTTCTACGATATGAGCAGTAATTGTAATCGGTTTCTCAGGTGGTGAATATTTTATAGCATTGTCAATCACATTACTTAATACACGCTCAATCAATACAAAATCCATCGGTACGAGAGGTAAATCAGAGGGAATGTCAAGGTTTATTACCCGACCTGCAAGGCGCAAGCCCAGACCCTCCAGAGTGACCCCGATCACATCCTGGGTATCGCAATCTTCTCGTTTGATGTGCATGACGCCTGACTCCAGACGGGTCATGTCCAGTAAATTGCCCACCAACCGGTTGAGGCGGTCAGCTTCTTCACTGGCGGTTTCAATCAAGCTCCGCCTGGCAGCCTCGTCCAGGGTGACTTCATCTTCCCGCAGGCTGCTTAAAGCGCCAGTGATCGAAGCCAAAGGGGTGCGCAAATCATGCGAAATGGAATTAAGCAGTGCCGATTGGAGTTTTTCCGTGATCTGTAATAATTCAGCCTGACGAGCCTGTTCATCCAGTCTGGCCCGTTCAATGGCCACGGCAATCTGGTTGGCAAAGGCATCCAGGGTGCGCGCCTGATCACGGTTCAGGGGTTGATTAGGAAGGGTGGATTGAATACCGAAAACCCCCACCACGCCGCGCTGGGTTTTTAAGGGCTGGTAGTGCATGGAGGCTTCGGGCAAGGTACCGGTACCCTGGCCTGCTACCTGACCGTGTTTAAACGTCCAATTCGCTACCGCCAGCTCGTCCTCGGACATCACCAGGCCAGGGCTGGCAGCATAAGCTTTCAGGACACCCCCAACGGGCAGAAAGATGGCAGAAGTGCGGTCAAAAGTTTTATCGATGCGCGAGATCACCGTTTGAGCAACATTTTCAAGACCGGTGGTAATTGTGAGATCACGACTGAGCTCGTATAAGGCTACAGTCTGAGTTTCGCGGCGTTGAGCAGCATCGGCCTGTTCACGCACCGTGGCCATCAATTGGCTGATCACCAGGCTTACGGACAGCAAGCCAAGAAAGGTCAATAAGTACTCAGTATCTGAAACCACCAGGGTCAGATAAGGAGGAACAAAGAAGAAATCGAATGCCAAAACCCCCAGAATCGAAGCAAGGATGGCCGGACCTCGACCCAGGTAAACCGCGGCAATGACAGACGCCAGGAGAAAAATCATCACCAGATTGGTCGGTGAAATGTCTGAAAGGACCAATTCACTGACCACTGACGCCGCTAACACAAGCAGAATAGCGCCAAAATATCGTACCCAGGGGCGGTTCGGGCGGATCGGTTTAACAAATTTACCTGACTCAGGCTCCGCTTCGCTGGAGATTACATAGACATCGATTGCCTTACTCAAGCGGATGATCTGGTTGACCACAGAGCCGCGTATAAATTCCCGCCAGGGAGGTTGGATCGGCTTACCCACGATGACTTTGGTGATGTTGTGGCGATGAGCATAATCCATCACCGTTTTGGCTACAGATTGCCCCGGGAGGGAGATGGTCCTGGCGCCGAGTTCCTCAGCCAGTTTTAACAAGCCAGCTACTTTGTCACGCTGTGCCTGGGATAGGCTGATCTGGTCGGGTGTTTCAACATAGAGGACAATCCAATCCGCTTTCAATTCATCAGCCAGGCGGCGGCCGGTGCGGACGAGGCGCTCACCCAGCGCCCCTGGGCTGATGCCAACCAGGAGGTGTTCGCTGACTGGCCAGGGGCCCTGGATGGCGCACGCGTCTGCATGTAAGCGCGCATCTGGTCATCGACCCTCTCGGCAGCCCGGCGCATGCTTAACTCTCGCAAAGCGGTCAAGTTTCCTTTACGGAAGAATTTTTGAATGGCGCGTTGAGCCTGGTCAGGGACATACACTTTGCCCTCTTGCAAGCGGTTGATCAATTCATCTGGGGGCAGGTCAACCAGCTCAATGTCCGTGACGTCATCGATCACACTATCGGGCACTTTCTCACGTACAACGATGCCAGTGATCTGGGTGATCACATCATTTAAGCTCTCAATATGCTGGATGTTGAGGGTTGTATAGATATCGATACCGGCATTGAGCAGCTCTTCAATATCCTGATAGCGCTTGGCATGGCGTGAGCCTGGCACATTGGAGTGTGCCAATTCATCCACCAGGGCAAGCTGGGGCAGGCGCTGCAAGATGGCATCGATATCCATCTCGGGAAGTTGAATGCCGCGGTAAATGACCTGACTGTGAGGGACGACCTCGAGATCGACCAGCAAAGCCTGGGTTTCCTCTCGCCCATGCGTTTCCACATAGCCCACCACCACATCTACCCCTTCGGACTTTCTTTGGTGGGCGGCTTCCAGCATGGCATAGGTCTTCCCTACTCCAGCGGCATAGCCCAGAAAGATTTTCAATCGGCCGCGTTTATCTTGCTTTTCCTCAGCCCGGACTTGGGATAAGAGATCATCTGGATCAGGTCGGAATGGTGAAGGAACCATATCTTTACTATACTATTTAATGCCATCCAATGCCAGATTGAGTTTAAGAACATTTACAACGGGTTCTCCCAGGAAGCCGAATTGACGGTTTTCAGTATGCTGTTGAACCAGGGCATTCACGCTTGTTTCACTCATGCCTCGGAGCCGTGCCACTCGCTGTACCTGGTACTGAGCAGCCGCCAGGCTGATGTGTGGGTCAAGTCCGCTGGCAGAGGCAGTGACCAGGTCGATTGGCACAGGAAGAAGGTTGGTGCGATCTAAGGAGTCTAATCTCGCCAGGGAGTTTTGAACCCTCTCCTGCAAGATCGGATTGCTCTGGGCAAGGTTAGAGCCTGAGGAAGCCGAAGCGTTATAAGGATACGGTGTCGTGGCAGATGGACGGCTCCAAAAGTACTTCGGATCGTCGAAATATTGGCCGATTAACTCGGATCCCAAGACTTTGCCCGCGCGCACGATCAATTCACCATTCGCCTGCCGGTGGAAGAATACCTGGGCGAGGCTAGTAACGGTCAGTGGATAAATGACCCCCGTTAGCAGGGAAAATACCAGGAGAGCCATGAGAGCGGGACGGAAATATTGGCGCATATTACTTTTCCTGGGAGGGTGATTGGGTGACGAATTCATTCTTACGAAAGTTTAAATCGGTTTGCTGAGTGCGGTCAAGCGCCTGAGCGACCTGAGTAGCAAAGGCTTGTAAGAGCCGGCTATCGGTGGATGGTAATTCAACCTGCGAGCGCCCCCAGATCTGAATTTCACCGACCAGTCCCCAGGAATTTACCAGTGGAAGTACGTGCTCCGGTCTGTTTTTTATAACGCTGTCGATGGGTTCTCTCGCAATAACGCTCTCAACGTTTTTGCGAGGTTGAAAAACAACCTGCACCAAATCAGCCTGGAACAGTTGCTGAAGCTGTTGGGCGGCTGTGTGAGCGACTGCCTGCGGCGTACGCTGGGTGGATAATGCGGATGTCAGCTCGTATAGAAAGACCGCTTCGTGCGCTTTGGATAAGCTATCTTGGATACGACCGACGACGACGATGGCAACCACCAAAAATATTACAAGCACCAGCCAACCTTCCAGGCGCCCTACTACAAAAGTGTAGAAGGGCGGGATGAAGAGGAAGTCGAAAGCCAGTGCCGCGGTAAAAGCAGCCACAATCCCAGGCCATTGCCCCCAACGGTTGGCGCTCCACGCTACCGGCACCAGGTACAGCAGAGCGATGACTGCTTCGCCGAGTATGTTGAGCCCGATAATAAACAGGATCACCGTCGTTACCGCAACTGTCAACACGGCCAGCAAGCAATCGGTCAGCAGGTGCGGGGAAAAGGAAGTCCGTAATTTTTTCATCATAAATCTCCTAGCTGGTCTAGACCAGGTGTAAAGCAACGAGCAACAGGTCGATTAACTTAATCCCGATGAAAGGGATTATGAGCCCACCCAGGCCATAAAGCAATAAATTGTCTCTCAGGAGCTGAGCGGCATTAACGGGTCGATAAGGTACTCCACGCAAGGCAAGGGGGATTAGAATGACAATGATGAGGGCATTAAAAATTACTGCAGAGAGGACCGCACTTTGCGGGGTTGCCAGGTGCATGAAGTTTAGCGCGGCAAGCTGTGGATAGGTGGAGGCAAAGGCAGCCGGGATGATCGCAAAATATTTGGACACATCATTGGCCAGGCTAAAGGTGGTCAGCGAGCCACGCGTCATCAGAAGCTGCTTCCCGATCTCCACGATCTCAATCAGCTTGGTTGGGTTGCTGTCCAGGTCGATCATATTGGCAGCTTCCCTGGCAGGCTGTGTGCCAGTATTCATCGCCACAGCTACATCGGCTTGCGCCAGCGCCGGGGCGTCGTTGGTGCCGTCACCGGTCATAGCCACCAACCTGCCTCCAGATTGATAATCGCGTATCAGCTTGAGCTTTGTTTCTGGGGTGGCTTGAGCCAGGAAATCGTCCACGCCCGCCTCAGCTGCAATCGAAGCTGCAGTCAATGAATTATCGCCGGTGATCATCACCGTTTTGATACCCATCTTACGCAGGTGAGCAAAGCGTTCTTGAATGCCACCTTTGACGACATCCTTTAAGTAAATCACTCCCAAGGCGTCGCCATTCCGCGTGACGATCAGGGGAGTGCCGCCAGCCTGGGCTACCCTTTCGACAAGGTTTTCCAGCTCTCGCGTCACAGGTTTTCCATGTTTTTGGATGTGGGCGATCATTGTGTCTGGAGCGCCTTTACGTATTGAGTTCCCATCCAGGTCCACCCCACTCATCCGTGTCTGAGCAGTGAAAGGGATGAAATGGGCGCCACTGGGGGCCTGTTCGCTGGGGCTGAGGGTATGTCCACGTAAACCGAATTTCTCTTTGGCCAGGATCACGATGCTGCGACCTTCAGGGGTTTCATCTGCGAGTGAGGAAAGCTGCGCCGCTTCAGCCAGCTCTAAGGCGCTTACCTTTTCTAACGCCAGGAATTCCACAGCCTGGCGGTTGCCGAGTGTGATGGTGCCGGTCTTATCCAGAAGCAGTACATCAACATCGCCAGCTGCTTCAACAGCGCGTCCGGATAGGGCAATGACGTTCCGGCGAATGAGCCTGTCCAATCCGGCGATACCGATGGCAGGCAGCAGCCCGCCGATGGTCGTTGGGATCAGGCAAACCAGCAGCGCAATGAGCACAGTGAGCGTGATGGGCGAGCCTCGCCCTGATGTAGCCACACTATAAACGGAGTAGGGGAGGAGGGTCGTGCATACAACGAGAAAAACAATGCTGAAGCTGGCCAATAAGATTGTGAGGGCGATCTCATTAGGGGTTTTCTGCCTTTTTGCGCCTTCTACGAGGCCGATCATCCGGTCTAAAAAACCTTCACCCGGGTTGGCACTGACGCGGATGAGGAGCCAGTCGGAGAGCAGGCGGGTGCCCCCGGTAACCGCACTGCGATCGCCGCCTGATTCACGGATAACCGGCGCGCTTTCTCCGGTGATGGAACTTTCATCGACCGAGGCGATGCCTTCGACCACCTCACCATCGGCAGCCAGGATGTCGCCGGATTCAACCAGGTAAAGATCCCCTTTTTTCAAGGAAGATGAGGAAATCCATGTTATCTGTGCTTTTGTATGGTCGAAAGGCTCACTACTCGAGCTTACTTTTCTGGCGCGGGTTTCCTTTCGCGTACGGCGGAGCGCCTCAGCCTGGGCTTTTCCACGTCCCTCAGCTACGGCTTCAGAATAATTTGCAAAAAGAACCGTGAACCACAACCATAAAGTGATTGCGCCAATAAATCCACTGGGTGCTTCACCTTTGCCGATTAAGGATTGAATCCATAACATCGTTGTGAGTAAACTGCCAATTTCCACTACAAACATAACCGGGTTACGCAGCACGTGTCGTGGATCCAGCTTGACAAAGGCATCTGGCACTGCCCGCCAGTAAAGCTCGCTTACGAAACCTTTCTTGTCTTGTTTCCGCATCATTCTAAACACCTCTCATCAGCTGCTCTGCGAGTGGACCCAGAGCCAGCGCAGGGAAAAAACTTAATGCGCCGACGATGATGATGACCGCAATCAGCCAGATAACGAATAGGGGCGTGTGCGTTGGAAGGGTGCCGGCGCTGACGGGAATTCGTTTCTTGCGCACCAGGGAACCGGCGAGAGCCAGGGTAGGGATTGCCAACCAATACCTTCCAATGAGCATGGCCAGTCCAAGGGAAATATTGTAGAAAGTGTTATTTGCATTCAAGCCCGCAAAAGCACTGCCGTTATTGTTCGCCGCAGAAGAGAAGGCGTAGAGCACCTCGCTGAAGCCGTGCGGACCGGGATTGAAAACGGCTGCTTTACCAGCTTGTAGGGATATTGCTAAGGCAGTACCAGATAGAACCAGGATGGGAGGGATGAGCACGATGAGGGCTGCCATCTTCACCTCAAATGCTTCGATTTTTTTGCCCAGGTATTCTGGGGTGCGCCCGACCAATAGACCAGAGACGAAGACTGCGATGAGTACAAAGGCTAACATTCCATACAACCCAGAGCCGACCCCTCCGAAAATCACCTCACTTAGCTGTATCATCCACATCGGAACCAACCCGCCGATTGGAGAATAAGAATCGTGCATCGAATTGACAGACCCGTTTGATGCAGCAGTGGTTAAGGTAGCCCACAAGGCTGAATTGATGATCCCGAAACGGGCTTCTTTGCCTTCCATATTGCCACCTGCTTGTAAGCTTGTGGCATTTTGGTTAATCCCCAGCTCAATCAAAGCCGGATTCCCTTGCAGCTCAGAACGAATCGTAATGACCAAAAGCATCGCCAGGACCAATGTCATAGCCACCAAAAGGGTCCATCCCTGGCGGGTATCCTTCACCATTTTTCCAAAGGTATAACATAATGCCGCAGGGATGAGTAGAATCGAAAGCATCTCAAGGAAATTGGAGAGTGGGGTGGGGTTTTCGAAGGGATGCGACGAATTTGTGTTAAAAAATCCCCCGCCGTTGGTCCCTAGCTGTTTAATGGCCACTTGCGAGGCAGCTGGTCCACCTGCCAGGATCTGCTCTTTGATGATCTGACCATCGGGTGCAGAAAAGGACTGGACCAAGGTTGCTGTATTATAAGACCCGAAAGTTTGCACCACGCCTTGCGAGACCAGGAGTAAGGAGAGAATCAAGGATAATGGCAATAAGATGTAGAGCACACCGCGCGTCAGATCAACCCAAAAGCTGCCGATTGTCCTGGCAGTATGGCGTACAATTCCGCGAATCAAGGCAATTAATATTGCCATGCCAGTGGCTGCCGAAATGAAGTTCTGGACAGTCAACCCCAGCATCTGAACCAGAGAGCTCATGGTAGCCTCACCGCTATAACTTTGCCAATTGGTATTTGTAGCGAAGCTGACTGCGGTATTGAAGGCCAGAGCGGGCGGAACTGCGGGGAGGTTTTGTGGGTTTAAGGGGAGAATTCCCTGGAGGCGCAGGAATAGATATAACCAGGCTATTCCGAGAAAATTAAACAGCAGCATCGAGACAGAATAAGCCTTCCAGTCCATTTCATCATCTGCAGAGACGCCGAGAATGGCATAAATTAAACCTTCCAATGGTGAAAGAAGATGGGAAAGAAAAGTACGTTCCCCCTGGTAAACCCGCGCTATATACCCCCCCAAGGGTTTTACCAATAAGAATAAAACCAGGAAGAAGAAAAATATCTGCAGCCAGCCAAAGACTGTCATCCGAATTTCTCCGGTTTAAGCAATGCAATGAGGAGGTAGATAAATAGGCCCAGGACAATGAGAGCCATAAAACCTTCGAGCAGGTTCATCTCACTGCTCCTGTAATTCCCGGCAAATTACCAGCAGTCCCAGGCAGGCGAAGAAAATACTAATTAAGAGGAAAATTAAAAATATATCAGCCATATTCAACCTCCAAGGTTGTGTTGAATACGGCTGACTATACCCGTTTCGCGATCAATGAGAAGTCAAGGATTCTGATCAGGATGTCAAGAAGTTATCAAGTTGTTCGTTGAACCTGCTTAGCTGGGCATCAACGCAGCATGGGCAGTCTTGAGCTGCTCTCGGATCTGGATGCGCTGCGGACATTTCTCTTCGCAGTCACCGCATTCGATGCATTCATCGGCGCGTTTCCCGCCGATCCAGGGCGAATCGGGGAATTTCTCATAATTTTCACGCGCAACATCCCACAGCCCATACACCTGACCCAGGTTGTACATCTCGAAGATATAGGGGATGTTCACTTCCTGAGTACAGGGCATACAGTACTTGCAGCCGGTGCAGTACAGGTTCGCCATCTCGGCCAGGCGGTCGACGTGCTGGCGGATAGCAGCTACATCCTCTGGAGAGAGGCTGATCCGGTCAGAGGCGGTGGCGAGGTTTTCCTCGACCTGCTGTAAGGTGCTCATCCCCGAAAGGGCGACCGTCACACCAGGGTTGGAAAGCACGAAGCGCAGGGCCAGCTCAGGCACACGCTCGATGCCGGGTACCAGGCCAGTGAGTACCTGGGAGGAAGCTCCTAAGCGTCCCCCGGCAACGGGCCCCATGACCACGATGCCAACGTTCTTTTCCTGCGCATGGGCGATGCCCGGTTCGAGCTCGCGGTTGAGCAGGTTGTACTGCAGGGTGATCAACTCAACATAGCCCGTGTCGATCAGGTTCACCAGGGCAGCATTGCTGTCGTGGAAGGAGCAGCAGATGTGCTTGATCAAGCCTTGATCCCTGGCTTTCAGCATCCATTTGCTCATGTGCGGTTCTACGTCCTTGGTATAGCGCTCCCAGTTGATGCCGTGGTGGTTGTAGATGTCGATCGACGACACTTTCAATCGCTCCAGGCTGTTCTCGAGGTTTGTCCACCACTCTTTCTCATCCTCACCATAATAGGGATTCTTGGTGGAGATAACGATCGGGTGCTGGGCCTTTGCGCGACCAGGCCAGCTCTGCAGGGCTTCGCCGACCACGCGCTGGCTGTCTTGATTGCAATATCCCACCGCTGTATCCACGTAGTTGAGCCCAGCATCGAAGGCACGGTGGAACATGGGGATAGCCAGCTCACGGTTTACAACCTGGCTGCCATTGACTTCGATCATGGGTACGCGCATGGCACCAAATCCTAACTGCGAAACGGTGAGACCTGTGCGGCCGAGCTGACGGTAGATCATAGTTTAACTCCCATTAGGTTTCGGTTATCCAAAGATTGAGTTTAAATTTTGATGAAAATGGATTGATAAAACGAACTCCTTCCAAAACCTGCTGATCTTGGAAATCTTCGCTGAAAATGTTCGTTATTTGGTTCAAGTGTGCAGTAGCCCAGATGAGTGCATCATAATATGCTAATTGATGATCTCGAACAGCGCGTCCTGCCTCTAAAATGTTCATTGTAGTAAGTGGAAGCACCTCGAATTGAACACTCAAAACCTCAACGCTGTGTAGTGCCTCAGCAACAGTTAGGCGTGGTGGCATACCTCTGAATGGGCGAATAATTGCACTGAAAAATTCACTCAATACCTGAGTGCTCAGGACCCCATTACCCTGAATATGCAGTTGATCCAATATATGGATGGCTTGTTTTTGACGTGGAAGGTCAGCTGGATCATACGCATAGACCAAGACATTCGTATCGAGAAATATCTTCACTCCGACTGCCCATCATCCTTGGATTCATATGGAGGGTGCTCCTCAAGAAGTCGGTTCATACGCTCTTCATACAAAGCTCCACGATCCCACTTCACAGGCTCAAGATATCGTCCTGCTCGCTCTCGAAGCGAGCGCATAAAATTTAATTCTTCCTGCCAGGCATATTCACTGGATTGATTAGGTTGAGGCAGAATTTTCCCTGCCTCGAGATCAATTGCCTGGCGAATAATTTCTGCCTCGCTCAAACCCCTTATCCGGGAGACGCGCTTGAGAAAGGCCTGTTGCCGGCGGCTTATATATATTTGTTTGCGCACCATATCTGTCACGGCTCATTCTCCAATCTTTATACACCAAATTATACACCAAAAGTTGTGTTAGCGTATGAAATTACAGGTTTTCAAGGTGCTTTTACAACGAACTTGCTCACCTTCTGATGCTTCGAAATCGGCAAGATCTTTTACTGGTCATTATTGTTTATATCGAAGCTGAAAAGGCTCCTCTCAAGCGTGGTATTCCATGACAAGCATGGTCATATCATCAAACTGCTCTGAGCTGGATTGGTAATCCTGTAAATCACTGAAGATGGCCGCACACAGGTCGGCAGGGAGCAGGTCGCAGCAGGTATGCAGCTGCTGCACCAGGCGTTCCAGGCTGTAGAAGTGACCTTCTGGGGAAGTTGTATCGGTGAGACCATCGGTGTAAAGCACCAACCGGTCGCCAGCTTGCAGGGAAAGGATTTCTTCAGTTAAGTGAAAGGGCGACTCAGCAAAAATT
Source organism: uncultured Chloroflexia bacterium (assembly GCA_963754615.1). Lineage (GTDB taxonomy): Bacteria > Chloroflexota > Anaerolineae > Anaerolineales > UBA4823 > CAVVUF01. Next base: position 259,663 of record CAVWGW010000008.1, read on the forward strand.
CCCAATACCATCCCGCCGCCTCCCAAGGGGATGATCTCATTCTGGCGCAAGAGCAGCGGGCGGTCGTGCCCGGCACGTGCATATACCAGCTGGCAAGTCTGGCGGTTGACAACCCCATAGAATACCGATACAAACTGGTGAGATTGGCCTAACTCGAGCAGAAGGCGGTTGACATTCTTCAAGACTTCCAATGGCGATGTGGAACGGCGCGCTTCAGCCAGGATTAGACTGCGCGTCAGGGCCATATATAAGGCAGCTGGCATGCCTTTATCGGACACATCGGCGATGATCAAGCCAAAGTGATCGGGATCGAGGGTAATCACATCGTAAAAATCACCGCCCACCTCCCGGGCAGGCTCGTTCTGGGCAGCAAAGGTAAAACCAGGCAGGTCGGGAAAAACCCTGGGCAGCACATTCTGCTGTACCTGCCGCGCCAGCTCCAGCTCACGTTCCAGGCGTTCTTTACCCACCAGCTCAGCCTGGGCAGCTTCCAATTGGGCGATCTTTCCCCGCAGCTCCTCGATCAGGCCGGCGCGCTGGATGGCCAGGGCAGCCTGGTTGGCGAAAGTCTGCAGCAGGGAGGTTTCGCCGGGAGTGAATGCTCTTTTTTGGGTGGCATGGATGAACATTAAACCGATACGCTGTTCTTGGGCGAACAGGGGGACCTGCAGGGCAGCATGGTATTGGGAGATCTCATCCTTATAAGTGGGTGGCAGACCAGCGGTTGAGGCCACATTGAGCGGGCTGGGACCACTGCGGATGTTTGGAGACAGGATCAGGCTGGCATCGAACTGCTGGTGGAGCAGGTCCGGGTTCCATCCCGAAACGGCCAATACTTCGGCTTTCAACCCACCCTCTTCTGCGCTGCGGAGGTAATAAAGGATCGCGCGCTCTGCGCCGCACATCTCGCGCGCTCTGCGGCACACCCTGGCAGCCAGGTCCGCCAGGTTGGAGGAGGAGGTGAGCATTTGCAGTGTGTCTTGCAGCGAGATGAGCACTTCGGTGCGTTTGAGCAAAACCTGGTTGGCCGCTTCCAGCTCAGCCAGCTTGCGGTTCAGACTGCCCGTCTTTTCGGTCAGGGAATGCTGGCTGGCGTTGAATAAGCGATAGAGCCTTTCCATTTGGTCGGCGTCGGAATGTAAGACATCCTCCAGCGAGAGATATCCTTGAGCTGCGAGCTGGAGTTTATAACTCTCCCTGGACAGCAGGCTGGCAGGCAGGAGCTCGCTTTGCCCGTGGATATGCGCCTGGTACACGTCGAAGATGGTCACATGACCGGATCGGCCAGCCTGGTGGCAGCTGGCACACCCAGGGGCCTGGTAGAAAGTACCATTGAAAGCATAAACCTGTTCAGCGAGCTGTGGATAGCGCTGGCTAAGCACTTCGATCCAGCCAGGCACCGGCAGAGCAGGGCGCTTGCATTTTGGGCACAAGCCCGGCAGGTGCTGGAGTGAGATGACCCAGCTCAAAGTGTCGATCTGCTGATTTCCGATTCCCAATGTCATAAGCTGGTAAGGGATATCCACCCCAGACAAGATGGTATCCATTTGCGTCAGGATGCGCAGGCCAGCTTGGGCTGCCTCGAAGATCGACCCGGCGGTCTCCTGATCCAGGCGGTCAACAACCAGTACATCGGGGCGTGATTGGATGGCACCAGCGATATGGCGGTTGTAAATATTTGATGAGAGGCAATAGTGGACGTTGATGCGCTTGTCTAGGCCGCGGGGCAGCCGGGTGATGGCTTTGTCTTGGGCTACCAGGACGGCTGAGTATTCTTTATGACGGCCCAGGTAAGCCTGCATGAAGGTGTCGAAGAAAACCGACCGACCGCTGGTCAGTAGATGATTATTCTCCATCGGAGCGGCCGCGTGGGTGTCGACACCTGCCACCAGGATAATCCCTGGCAAGGCTTCTTCGGTGATCTGATTGAGGGCGGTATCCAGGATAGGCAGGTGGAAGAAATCTTTCAAGTTGAACATGACCCCCTGAATATAGCAGAGAACCGATCAGATCGTCAAATGATTCTTGACATGTGGTACTTTTCTTGCACCAAACCTATCAAAATAATCCGTGTTCTTTTCTGCACCTACATAGCAACGGCGCGCACGAATTCGATATGCAGATGTGCTCGCTTGCCATGCAGGACCTCATGAGGCGAGCCATGTTCCCCAATAACTTGCAGCCAGACCAGGTGGAATTCGTTCTTTTATCATTCGAAGGCCCCGACGCATATTCGAAAGCCGGCGGATTAGGGGTACGCGTCTCGAACCTGGCTGAATTTCTGGCAGGGAATGGGTTTCAAACGCATTTGATCTTCATCGGCAGTCCCGACCTGCCCAGCCGGGAGGAGCGCCTGGATGGGCGCCTCCATTATCATCGCTGGTGCCAGTGGATCAGCCGCTACTACCCGCTGGGAGTGTATGATGGGGATGAAGGCAAGCTGGTAGATTTCAACCGGTCGGTTCCCACTTATATTGTCGAGAACATTGCCCGACCAGCTATTGCGCAGCGGCGGCACCTGGTTGTGCTGGCTGAGGAATGGCACACGGCTGAGGCACTGATCCGGCTGAGCGATGCTTTATATGCGGCCGATCTACGTTCCAATGCCATCTTGCTGTGGAATGCCAACAATACCATGGGCTTTGAGCGAATTGATTGGCCGCGCTTGAGTTTTGTTTCGACGCTGACGACCGTGAGCCGTTACATGAAGCAGATTATGCGTTATTATGGGCTTGACCCTTTAATCATTCCGAACGGCATCCCAGCTGAGCTGTTGAATCCTGCGTCTGAAGAGGCAGTCCGTCTTGTGCGCGAGCGGCTGGTTGGGAGAGATGAACTGATGTTATTCAAGGTGGGGCGGTATGATCCGGCGAAATGCTGGTTGTCGGCAATGGAGGCAGCTGCACTGCTCAAGCAGAGTGGCGAAAGGGTGCGCTTCCTGTGCCGCGGCGGGATCGAGGCGCATGGGAAAGAGGTCTTGAAGCATGCGTGCGAGCTCGGTCTGATCGTCAAGGATGTGATCGGAAGCCCAAAGACCTGGCAGGAGGCGGTGGAGGTGATTAGCGGTTCAGGTGCTGCAGATGTTTTTAACCTGCCCTTCAGTATGTCGCCAGAGATGCTGAAGGTTTTCTATGCAGCGGCTGATGTTGTCCTCGCCAACAGCAAACACGAACCCTTTGGATTGGTAGGCCTGGAAGCAATGGCGGCTGGAGGGGTAGTGTTCACCGGTCCGACCGGCGAGACTTACTCAGCCGATGGGGCGGGTGCAATTGCTCTGGACACGGAACAGCCCGGAGAGCTGGTTCTTGCTATCGAGAACTTGCTAGAAAACCCTGATAAGGCGTTGATAATCCGCCAGGCAGCGCCTTTGGTAGCAGCCCGGTATACCTGGGAGAATGTGGCTGAAATTCTATTCGAAAAAATCTGCTTGGCAAGAGATCATCAAAAAGTGCTCCCGTTCCGAGTGAGTTTGTTTATGACGCCAAGACCTTCTCATAAGCAAGCCAAAAAGTCGCGACTTGAGCAGCGCAGTCTGCCTGCCTGGCCTATCCCTGCGCAAGTGCCAGTTGAGATGGCTGTGAGCTCGGCGCCGGGGTAAAGAGGTCGTCAGAGAAAAAGAAGGACGCAGAAAAGCTTGAAAATGCTGGAGAAAAGCGCTGGGGGATAAGGCTGATTTTTCCTGAAAAATTACTGATTGTTAATTGCATAGATAGTATAATCCATCCATGTTTTCTGATCTGTTACGGAAAGTGCCCCTGTTTGTCTCCTTACCTGATGAGGAGATCGATCTGCTGGCCCGTACGCTGCGCGAGGTTGATTATCCTAAAGGGGAAGTCCTATTTTTCGAGGGCGAAAAGGCGGAACGATTTTACATGATCCTGGAAGGCGAGGTGGATATTCTCAAAGCCTTGGGCAGTCCCGAGGAACGCCTTTTGGGTACCCGAGGGGCCGGCTCATTTCTGGGAGAGCTGAGTTTTTTCAGCGAAGATCAAAAACGTAGCGCTACGGTGCAGGCGCACACCCCACTGCGTCTGTTGGAGATGACGCGCGCTGAATTCGATGAACTCCTGCACCGGGTGCCGAACCTGGCCTACGAAATGCTGAGCGTACTCAGCCGCCGCTTGCGCGAAGCCGAAAACACAACGATCCGTGATTTACGAGAAAAGAATGAGCGGCTGTCCCAGGCTTACCGGGAGCTGCAGGAAGCCCAGGCACAGATCATCGAGAAAGCTGTCTTGGATCGCGAGCTGGCTTTTGCTCATCGCGTCCAGCAAAGCATCTTGCCTGCTGACAAACCAACCCTGGAAGGCTTTGAGTTTGGTATGCTGATGATGCCTTCCCGCATGGTAGGAGGCGATTTCTTCGACTTTATTCCCTTGTCGGATGGTAAGCTGGGGATTGCCATTGCTGACGTGACCGATAAGGGCATTCCTGCGGCGATCTTGATGGCGGTGGTGCGCAGTTTGGTGCGCGCAGAAGCCAGCCGCTGCCTGGCTCCGGCGGGAAGTCTTGTGCAGGGTGAATGACCTGCTCCTGGAGATGAACACCGAAGGTTTGTTTGCGACCCTCTTGTATGGTGTATTGGATGCAGAAACGAGGGAATTCCATTACGTCCGAGCCGGACACGAACACCCCTTGTTAATCTCCTCCACAGGAGAAATTCACAAACCCATTCCGCAGAACGGGCAGCCCTTGGGCATTCTACCAGATCCGGAAATGGATGAGCAAAGCTGCTTTTTGGAAAGTGGAGCAGTGCTGCTCTTGTTTACGGATGGTGTGACGGAAGAGCAGGATCCTCAGGAAAGGCCCTTTGGCATACAACGGCTGGAGGAAGTGGTGGCCCAACACCGGCAGCAGCCAGCCCAGACAATCTGCAACCAGATTATTGATGCTCTGTCTGCCTATCATCATTCAAAGATACAAAGTGATGATATTACGCTGGTGGCAATCAAGTTAACTTAACCTGGGAAGGCTTTAGTGCCAATCTCAATCCGGGGCGCACGAGAACACAACCTCAGAAATATTTCTCTTGATATTGAGCCCGGCTTGACCGTGGTCACGGGGGTGTCTGGTTCAGGCAAGACCTCATTGGTATTTGATACACTCTATCACGAGGCACGCAGGCGCTTCCTCGACATTTATGCGATTGGCTCGGCGACGAACCGCCTTTCACCGGCGAATGTGGATGCCATCACTGGGCTCGGACCGGCTGTGGCCGTAGGCCAGAATTTGCTGAACCGCAACCCCAATTCCACACTGGCAACGGCGGCGGGTTTACATCCCTTTCTGCGCTTGCTGTTTGCCCACTTCGGAGAGCGGACCTGCCCAACCTGCGGTGAAAGGTTGTTCGTATATTCTGAGGATGAGCTGGTTGACCGCCTGGGGGCACTGGTAAAGCAGCATCCAGTCAGCATATCTGTGCCGCTGCTCAATAGATCTCAGGGCAGCCACCGGACGCTGCTCGAGCTGCTGATGGGGCAGTTCCCAGCTGAGGCAATCCTCATCGATGGTGCAGCCTGGCAGGGGCAGGCTTTGGATCCCCAGGTCTTTCACAATATTGAAGTGACTCTCCAAGAGATCGACTCTGCTTTCTTACCACAGGATCTACGCAAGCTGGTCCAGGAGGCGGCTGGATTGGGGAGCACAGCAGTGAAGGCTTACACAGGAGAGGCTGTGCGTGTGCTGGCGATGGCACCCGTGTGCGTGGGCTGCGGGCGCTGGTTTGGCGATCTCCGCCCGGTGCATTTCAATGCCACCTGTCCGCAATGCGCTGGGAAAGGATGCCCGGTCTGCCTGGGAAGCGGTATGGAACCGCAGGCGGCTTTCGTGCGGCTGGGAGGCTTGCGTTTCACGGAGCTTTTGGCGCTGGAGGTTGACCAGGCCTTTCTAAGCCTATCCAGGATGGATCTGCCATCCCAAGCGGAGCGTCTTCAAATTGAAATTGAACGCCGCTTGTCGGCTTTGCAGAAGGTGGGGCTGGGGTATATCAGCCTCAACCGACCGGCACCAACGCTCTCGCGCGGTGAAGCACAGCGTGTCCGCCTGGCGCTAACACTGATCAGCCGGCTGGAAGATATGCTGCATATCCTGGACGAGCCAACCATTGGGCAGCACCCGGCGGATGTAAAGCGCTTGCTGCCAGCCTTCCGCGAGCTGGCTGGCCCGGTGGTCTTTGTGGAACACGACCGCCAGGCCGCTGCCGAGGCGGATTGGGCGATTGACCTGGGACCTGGCGCAGGCTGGCTGGGTGGGGAGGTTGTTTTCCAGGGAAAACCAGGTACGCTTTGGCAAGCTGATACGGCCACAGGCCGCTGCTTCAGCCTGCGCGAACGCCTGCAGCCTCTCGAGCCGATCTCTGAACCGGACCGGTTTCTGATGGTGCGCCAGGCGAATTTGCGAAACCTGTGCGATATCGATGTCCCCATCCCTCTGGAGCGCCTGACGGTGGTTACCGGTGTGTCGGGATCGGGCAAGAGCACCTTGGTGGAGGATGTGCTGGTAGCCAGCCTGGCAGAGGCACAGCCGATTGGCTGCAGGGCAATGGATGGACCTGGGCTCAAACCAGTCATGGTCGACCAAAGTCCCATCGGGCGCAACCCGCGCTCGAATCCGGCGACTTATACCAAGCTGGCAGACCTGATCCGAGACCTTTTTGCTGCTGCATCTGGGCTCTCTGCCTCCCATTTTTCATTCAACCGTCCCGAAGGCGCCTGCCCCACCTGTCATGGATTGGGCGCGGTGGAGATTGCCATGCGCTACTTGCCGCCCACCTGGGCGGCTTGTGTAGACTGCGATGGTGAGCGCTTCTCCGAAGATGTCTTATCTGCCCGGGTACAGTTTGGGGAGGTGCAGTTTTCGATCGCCGACTTCTTAGATCTAACCGTCTCTCAAGCGCTATCGATTTTCTCTACGGAAAAGCGGCTGCCAGATTCCAGCATACAGACTGCACTTCGCATTCTGCAAGCTTTGCAGGATATCGGTGTAGGCTACTTGCGGCTGGGACAGCCCTCCCCAACGCTTTCGGGAGGGGAGGCGCAGCGGGTCAAGCTGGCGCGCTACCTGGGAGGGAAAGCACTAACCCACCAGATGCTTGTCTTGGATGAACCCTCCACCGGATTGCACCCGCAGGATCTGGCAGGACTGCTAAATGTGCTGCGCAGGCTGGTGAGGGCAGGGGCAACCATTGTGATCGTCGAACACAACACCGATATCATCCGCCTGGCAGATTGGGTGATTGACCTGGGACCAGGGGCAGGACCGGCAGGCGGGCGGCTGCTCTATGCAGGACCACCGGCTGGATTAACAGCAGTGGAACAATCTTTGACCGGAAAGTCTTTACTAGCTGAAGAAGCGCTGCAGCCTCTCCCAACCGAAAGCAGGGAGGGTTATTCTAGATCGATGCATATCATGCTGCGCCAGGCACGCGTACACAACCTGAAGAATGTGGATGTGGATTTTCCGAAAGGCAAGCTTAGCGTGGTTACGGGGCTTTCGGGCTCAGGAAAATCTTCGCTGGTGCATGATGTATTGGAAGCTGAAGCGCGGCGCCGTTTCTTGGAAACGCTTTCCTTGTATGAGAGGCAGGGAACCCATGAAGGACCCGAGGCAGATGTTGGCTCAATCTCTGGATTAGGCGTGGCGCTGACGGTGGCACCTGAGCGGTTGGTTTACTCGCGGCGCGCCACAGTGGGAAGCGCCACAGAGATCACCCATCACCTGGCAGTGCTTTTTGCAATGCTCGGGGAGCGCCGCTGCCTGGAATGTAACGGGCAGATGCAGCGCGGGTCTGAGGGCTGGTTTTGCCCAACTTGCCACAGCAAGGCACCCGTGGCGAAGGCGCATCATTTCATATCCTCAACCTATGCCTCGGCTTGCCTGAAGTGCAATGGCGTGGGTTCGTTACAGAAACCTCAGCCGAACAAGCTGATCATCCATCCAGAAAAACCGCTGATCAATGGGGCCATGTATTCACCGGGCTTCTTCCCCGATGGCTACCTGGGTAAGCCATATAACGGGGGGTATGATGAGCTGCAGGCGCTGGCCAAATTCTACAACTTTGATCCGGCAGTCACCCCTTGGGAAGCCATGTCCCTTGAAGCTCAGCAAGCGTTCTTGTTCGGAAGCCAGGAAGACCTGGATGTGATTTTCAAATCTCGCGCAGGTCGCATGACGCACCGTCGGTTAAAATTTCCGGGATTTTACGGCTTTATCCGCGACTGGGATGTGGGCGGGACTTATACAGATACTGCTGCCTGCCCGGAATGCCTGGGGAGACGCTTGAGAAAAGAATACCTGGCGGTAACCCTCCACGGGTACGATATGTACCAAATGAGCCAGATAGCTTTTCGGCAGCTGGCAGAAGTGATGGCAATGATCCCGAAGCAAGGGATTGAATTCACTTACGTACGGAACAGCCTGCTTAAGATCACTGAGCGTCTGCAATTTCTCAACCAGGTTGGTTTGAGCTACCTGCACCTGGACCGCGAGACAGGCACGCTCTCAGCGGGAGAGGTGCAGCGTGTGCGGTTGGCCAGCTTGCTGGGCAGTGGGCTGACTTCGCTGACCTTACTGTTGGATGAACCGACACGCGGCCTGCATCCAGCGGAGGTGGATGCCCTGATCGCAGCCCTCGCCAGGCTGCGGGATGAAGGCAATACGGTTATTTTGGTAGAGCATGATCTACAGGTGATCCGGTCGGCAGACCACCTGGTGGACATGGGACCGGGAGCAGGTCACCTGGGTGGGGAGGTGGTGGCGCAGGGTACGCCGGAACAGGTGGCTGGCTCTGAATTGGTTACGGCAGGCTGGCTGCGCGGCACAGCCAGGATCCACTTACGAAGCCCCCGCCGGCAGCCGCAGGGGTGGATGAAAATTGTGGGGGCGCGCGCCAATAACCTGGTCGGTGAAACCATCGCACTGCCGTTAGGTGTGCTCCTGGGGGTGTGTGGGGTATCGGGCTCGGGGAAGAGTACACTGATATTGGATACTTTGGGGCGCGCCCTGGCGCCCAGGAAACAAACCACCTCCGTGGCATACGAGCCCGTCGACCCAGGCGCGCATGACCGCATCGAAGGAGCGCCGTCGCGCGCTGTGCTGGTCGACCAGGTGCGCCATGGGGTGAGCAATCCGGCTGCCTTTCTGAACCTGAACACGGTGTTGCGTTCGATGTTTGCGGAGAGCCCAGATGCGCGCGCGTTAGGCGTCACTGCAGCCCAGCTCTCCAGCAGCTGTTCTGCCTGCGGGGGAAGCGGGGTGATCACCTTCGATATGACTTTTCTACCGGATGTGCACCTGCCCTGCGAGACCTGCCAGGGGACGGGCTATCTTCCGGAAGCCTGGGAGGTGCGGCTCAAGGGACTTTCCTTGCCCGAAGTCCTTGGAATGACAATTGACCAGGTTTACGATTTATTTAGTGAGGATGAGCGCTTGCAAAAACCGCTCTCAGCGGCCAGGCAGGTGGGCTTGGGCTACCTGGTGATGCGCCAACCGGGGTATGCCTTATCAGGAGGTGAGGTACAGCGCCTGAAGATCGCCCAAGAGCTGCTGCGTAAATCTACATCGCATGGCCTGTATATCCTGGATGAGCCGACGGTGGGTCAGCATTTGGAAGATGTTCAACGCCTGGTGGGCGTGCTGCAAAAGCTGGTGGAAGGAGGCTCGGAAGTGAAGGCAGGCCAGGAAGGAAGAGCCCTCAACTCTGTTTTCGTAGTCGAACACCATCCTCATCTATTGGCAGCTTGCGATTGGTTATTGGAGTTGGGTCCAGGGGGCGGACCTGATGGCGGGAGAGTGATTGCCAGTGGGCCGCCAGAGAGCCTGGCTGCCGGGCAGACACCCATTGCTTCTTACCTGCGGGAAGTCTTGGAGGCAGCCGCATGACCTGGACGCCGCTCTTATTGTCTGATCCTTCACCCTGTTTACGCTGGCTGGTTTTGCACCATCTATTTCAATATCCCGATGACCACCCAGAAGTGATTGAGCTGGCTGGCCTGCGAGAAAGTGATGCGCTGGTCAAGGAAATTCTCTCATTTCAGGAAGCCGATGGCTCCTGGAAGCCCTTCTTGCTTTCCGAAGGGCGAGCAGGGACCAACCGGATCTTATCCACGAGTTTTGCGCTAGCCCGCCTGGGATTCTTGGGCTTCGATCAGTCCCATTTGGCTGTGAGGAACGGAGCAGCCTATCTCTTTTCTCAGCAGCGCGAAGATGGCTCCTGGCCTTTACCGGTGGAGGTTAAGTTAAACGAAGAAGGTGAAGAGATCTCCGGCCGAGAAGGATATTCATTGATGCCGCTGCAGACGGCTTTTCCACTGCGCGGACTGGCTGCCTGCGGATATGCGACCGACCCGCGCGCCGAGAAAGCTTTTGATTGGCTGCTGGCGCAGCGTTTGATGGATGGAGCCTGGCCCACGGGCATTGCCTCTGGGGTTTATGGATATGTGGCAGGCTATCGCCGGATTGCGCATTCGCGCTGGGGCTGCCGGTCCAATACCACAGGGGCTCTCATCTGCCTGGCACTGCACCCACAGCGCCGTCACAGTGTTGAGGCGCAGCGTGCCCTGGATTTGCTCTTGGGACGCGAAACCCAGGAAGAAAGCACCCTCGGCTACGAAGTAGCCCGGCTGGTGGGGGCCGAGCGTGTGCATGGGTTCATCACTTTTTTTGCGCGTTACGACCTGGCTTTAATGCTCAGCCTTTGTTACCAGGTGGGGGTTTCTATGGAAGATGAGCGCCTGAAGAGCCTGGTGGGGTTCATCCGCAGCCAGCAAGGTGAATATGGCCTGTGGGATTATGCCAACCGGCCTCAGATCAGGCGCTGGCTAACATTCGATATCTTAAGATCGCTCTCAGGGCTAGATGTGACGGGAGATTGGCTCAGCCATGAGCCGCGCACGCCTTTCCAGACTTATCCTCGTCGCCGGAAAAGGTTTTAATGTTCAGTTGGAAATTGGGTGATTCAGGATTTTGCAAATCTGGAAATCACCCATTTATTCCCCTTTGAAAGATCTCCATATTTTCTACACAATCCATTGGTATGATCATACCTGGATTAAAATTAACATGGTGTAAATTAATCGGAGTCATGCACTGGCTCCGAGATTTTAGAAAGGGTTTACAAATGAAAAACAAGAAATCTTCTCGTAAATGGTGGTGGATTGTGATCCCCGTGGTGGTGATCATCGGGGTGGGAGCATTCCTGATTCTGCCACGCCTGGGGGTTACGCCTCCTGGGATGGGGCAGGCCGTAAGTGTCGAGACCGATGAAGTAACCAGGCTGACCGTGACCGATAAAGTCGAAGCTTCTGGCTCGATTCAACCCGTTCAGTCGGATTCATTGCCCTGGAAAACCACAGGAACGGTGTCGAATGTGAATGTGAACAGTAGGCGACCAGGTGAAAGCCGGGGATGTGCTCTTGGAGCTTGATCCGACGACAGCGCCAGCGAATATTATCTCAGCCCAATCAGATTTGATCAATGCCCAAAAATCCCTGGATGACCTGAAGAATTCTCAAACAGCCCAGGCGCAGGCCTTGAAAGCTGTGGAAGACGCCCAAAAAGCGTATGACAACCGTGATCTGAACCATTCACTCAAGCTGGCCCAGGCTGAGGTGGCGCTGGTCAAGGCTCAAAAGGTGCTCAACGATGCCCAGCGCGACCGGACGAATATGAACTACCCGCGCGCCAACCAGACCACGATCGATGGGGCGAAGTCATTCTACGAGCTGAAGGAAGAGGAATTAAAGAACGCCAAGCAAGAATACAACAATGTGCGAGACCTGCCAGCCGATGATCCGGAACGGAATATAAGGCTCTTGCAGCAGTCGGATGCTCAAAAAGCGCGCGACAAGGCGCTGGCGACCTTGAACTGGTACCTGGGCAAGAACAGCGAGGTAGACCTGGCGGAGGCAGATGCCACGTTGGTCCAGGCTAAAGCTCAGCTCGAACAGGCTGAGCTGGATGTGGCGAACCTGAAGGCTGGCTTGAGCCAGGGGGAAGTGGCGCTCTTGGCAGCAAAGTTAGCCGATGCAAAACGATCGTACGAGCAGATTAAAGATGGTCCGAATCCGACCGATATCGCTACCTTAGAGGCACGCATGGCTGCCGCCCAGGCAACCCTAAATTCCTTGAGGATCACGGCGCCCTTCGATGGTGAGGTGCTGGTCTTAAATAATATCGCCGGCGATGTGGTCAATGCTGGTGAAATTGCTACGATGATCGCCAACCGGCAAAATCTGTATGTGGAAGTCCAGGTGGACGAGTCGGATATTTCTTCCGTCAAAAACGGCGACCCGGCTGAAATTAGCGTGGATGTGCTGCCGGACACTCCCCTGAAAGGGCAAGTCACCACCATCAATCCCGTTGGAGCTAATATTGCAAACCTGGTGAAATATGCGGTGCGAGTCGATTTACAGGATTCGCCAGCTCAGATGCTCCTGGGTTCGACGGCTGATGTGGCCATCCAGATTGGAACGCCCTCTGAAAAACTGGTGGTAGCCATCAACGCGGTGCAGAACGACGCTTCGGGCGAGTACGTGATGAAGCAGGGTCTGGATGGAAAGCCTGTGCGAGTGGATGTTACCAGCGGTGAGATCGTGGGCGACAAAGTGGTCGTCTCGGGAGACCTTGAGGTAGGCGATGTGGTGATCATCAATACCGTCAGCCAGAGCATGCAAGAAATGCAAGGCGGACCATTTGGCCAGTAAGGGTATATCCGGAACATAACAGTTCCCTAGAAAATTTCGGATAAACCCTATGGATATTGGAGTTTGAGAATGATTGAGATCGAAGACATTACCAAAGTGTATGCCATGGATAGCGAACGGGTGCAAGCATTGTGCGGGGTAGACTTGAACATCCAGGCAGGAGAGATGGCTGCCATCATGGGACCCTCGGGATCTGGAAAAAGTACGCTCATGGCGATCCTGGGCTGCCTCGATAGCCCCACCAGCGGGACTTACCGGCTGGATGGGGAAGCCATTGAAAATTTGAACGACAACGAGCTGGCAGAGATCCGCAACCGAAAAATCGGGTTTGTTTTCCAGCAGTTCAATCTGCTGGCACGCACCAGCGCCCTGGACAACGTCATGCTGCCTTTGATTTACGCAGGTGTATCGGGCAAGCAACGGCGCATGAAAGCTGAAGCCGCCCTGGAAAAGGTTGGCTTGACCGACCGGATGTACCATCGCCCGAACGAGCTTTCAGGAGGTCAGCAGCAGCGCGTGGCCATTGCGCGGGCGCTGGTCAATGAGCCAGCCATTTTACTGGCAGACGAGCCGACCGGTGCCTTAGATACGAAGACGGGCGCAGAGATCATTGGCCTTTTCCAGCAGCTGCATCGCGAGATAGGGCAAACGGTGATCTACGTGACGCATGATCCATTTATCGCTCGCCACACCGGGCGGATCATCCGCCTGATCGATGGCGCTGTGCATCACGACGAGCGCATTGAGCAGCCTATCCAGGCTGGTACACCCAGACCGGAGGAATAAGCGATGATTTTTACTGAGAATTTTCGGGTTGCCCTGCGGGCGCTGACGGCGAATAAGCTGCGCTCGGCGCTGACGATGCTGGGCATTATCATTGGGGTGGGGGCGGTTGTGGCGCTGATGGCGATCGGCCAGGGAGCCACGAGCAGCATTACCAGCCAGATTGAAAGCGCTGGCTCAAACCTGGTCATGGTCATACCGATGCGTCAGTTCGGAAACCAGGGCCAGGCGCGTATGACGAAACTGTATTACGATGACTATCAGGCCTTGAAGAATTTCAAGACCAATATTGCAGCAATAGCTCCCTTATACCAAACTTCCCTGTCTGTAAAGTACGGAGGCCAAAGCCTGCAGACCAGCGTGTCTGGGGTTACGCCCGAATACGCGACCGTGAATGCCTGGAAAGTTGCCCGGGGGCGCTTTTTCACTGAGAGCGATCGCAAAGCGGAAGCGCGCGTAGCAGTTTTGGGCTCGCAGACCGCTACGGATCTGTTCGGTGGGGTGGACCCGCTTGGGCGCAAGATCAAGGTGGGAGGGGTGCCTTTCGAAGTCATTGGCGTGCTTGAATCGAAGGGCTCGTCAGGATTTGGTAGCCAGGATGATCTGGTGCTGGTGCCTCTGGAGACCGGCTACCGCAGATTGTTTGGCTCGGCGGCTGCGGATGGAAGTAAAAATATCCTTTCCATGATCTCCCTCTCTGCTACCAGCCCCGAGACCGTCAATACCCTGATGTCTCAGGTTGAGCGTGTGCTGCGCAACCAACACGGGATCAAGCCAGGCGAAGATACAGATATGACGATCATGAGTCAGAACGATATCCTTTCGATTGCTACCAGCATTACCAATACCCTGACGGCTTTCCTGGGAGCTATCGCAGCCATTTCCCTGCTGGTGGGTGGGATCGGCATCATGAACATCTCGCTGGTTTCGGTGACAGAGCGCACACGTGAGATCGGCTTGCGCAAAGCAGTGGGCGCCAAACGCATCCATATCCTCCTGCAGTTCTTGATCGAGAGCGTCACGATGAGCGTTCTGGGTGGGCTGTTAGGGATCGGCCTGGGTGCGGCGATTGGGGCGATTGTCACGGCGACCGGTGTGATCACTTCAAAGCTAACCCTTAATTCGGTCTTGCTGGCCTTCACCTTTTCGGCAGCGGTGGGTCTTTTCTTTGGTATCTACCCGGCCATGCGCGCCGCCAGGCTGCGCCCGATCGATGCCTTACGTTACGAGTAAACATTTTTTTGATCGTGTCTGAGGTCGTTTTATCAGGGATGTGCGCATGGCGAAAAAAATTCTTGTGATTGACGATGAGCCGAAGATCGTTGAAATTTGCCGCGACTACCTGAAAGCTGGCGGTTATGAAGTGGTCTCTGCGGCAGACGGACCGAATGGTCTGGCTGCCATCCGGCAGGAGAAGCCCGACCTGATCGTCCTGGACCTGATGCTGCCGGGGATGGATGGGTTGGACCTGTGCCGCCAGCTGCGCAAGGAGAGCAATGTGCCGTTGATCATGCTGACCGCCAGGGTCGACGAAGCCGACAAGCTGGTAGGACTCGAGCTGGGAGCTGACGATTACATCACCAAGCCATTCAGCCCACGCGAGCTGGTGGCACGCGTGCGCAGCGTCTTGCGCCGCGCTGGGGGCGGAGCCACCCTGGATATGCTGCGCGTGGGTGAGCTGACCCTTGACCGGGAGCGCTATGTGGTGAGCTTGCCAGGGCGGGAGGAGACCTTGACACCTACTGAGTTCGAAATTCTCTTCACGCTGGCCAGCCAACCGGGGCGTATCTTCACCCGCTCGCAGCTCTTGAACGCGGTGCATGGGGTGGCTTTCGCCAGCTATGAGCGAGCCATCGATTCCCATATCCGCAACTTGCGCCGGAAGCTGGAAGTCTCAGAAGAAGAGCCGCGTTATATCGTCACGATCTATGGCGTGGGCTATAAGTTTATCGAATGAACCACACCACTCAACCGCTTATCCGTTCCACCCGCTTGCGCCTCTTCATGCTGCTGGTGCGTGCTTTCGCAATCGTAGTCCTGCTGACGACCGGGCTCTTGTTAGGGCTGACAGGCCTATTTATCAGCCGGATTGCGGATCAATCTTCGATGTTTGTCATGCCCCTGCCAGCGCTGCTGGAGGCCTATTACACGGGTAAAGAAAGCTGGGATGGCGTGGAAAGCTTATTCCAGGATAACTCGCTGGAAAGGCAGGCGGAAGCGCTGTGGCAGCTTCAGCACACGGTGCTGATTGATGCTGATAACCGGATCATCCTATCGTATGGGAAAGTCATCCCTGCTTCTGAAAACCAGGTCTACACCTCCCAGGTGGGTGAGGTGCGTATTTCACTCATCGATAATGGGATCAAAGTGGGAGAGCTGATCTACGATCGCCTGCATTACCCGGCTGCCTGGCGGGTCGTCGGCGGGATGTTGTTCCCGGTGGCGGGTATCTCGCTCATTTTAGGGCTGCTGACCTTGATCATTGGTTTGCTGCTCATGCGGCGGGTAATCACACCCCTGGCGGAGGTGATTGCCGCGGCGCAGGCGGTTGCCAACGGTGATTTATCCAGGCGTGTCCAGGTGCAAGGCCCAGATGACCTGCGCGCTTTGAGTGACAGCTTCAACCACATGGCAGACGCTCTGCAGCACAACGAGCAGGAGCGCCGGAACCTGCTGGCAGATGTGGCGCACGAGCTGCGCACTCCCCTGACAGTAATCCGCGGCCGCCTGGAAGGTATCTTGGATGGGGTGTATCCGGCGGATGAAATCCATATTGCTCCTGCTCTGGAAGAGACCTACCTCCTGGAGCGGTTGGTGGATGATTTGCGCCTGCTGACCCTGGCCGAGACCGGTCAGCTGCATTTCGATCTAAAAGAGGTGGATCTGGGAGAACTGGCGCGCTGTGCCGTGGAAATGTTCGATGCCCAGGCGATCGAGAGCCAGGTAACTTTAACGGTACAGGCAAGTGAAAGACCGTCCCTGGTGTTGGCCGACCCTCAGCGCGTCGAACAGGTCACTGGCAATTTGCTCAACAATGCCCTGGGCTTCACACCCCCTGGTGGGAAGATCAATATTTGCGTTGAGGCTGTTTCCGAAGGTGTGCATGTCAGCGTGAGCGACAACGGGCCAGGCGTGCCTGAGTCAGACCTACCCTTGATCTTTGACCGCTTTTGGCGGGCAGAAAAATCCCGCTCCAGGGCTTACGGCGGAAGCGGGTTGGGCCTGGCAATTGCCAGGCAGATGATCGAGGCACAGGGAGGCAAGATGTTTGCGGAGAATCTCCCCGAGGGAGGGCTTACGGGTGGGGTTTGTACTGCCTGAGGCAGCAAAATCTAAGAAGATGGACGATTAATTCTTATTAAAATCTCGGCATTACCTCTTTTATGAACAATTCAGCCCCTTCCATGCTGGGGAAATCCACCCAGCGCAAGATGAAATGGGTGATGCCCAGGTCCACATAAGACTGGATGCCAGCGGCGACCTCATCGGGCGTGCCGGTCAAGGGTAGAATATTCCCAAAGAAGCTGGCCTGGCGCATGGCTTCGGCCTCAGCGTGGCTGCGGGCGACAGCCACGTTATCACACGAGAAGGTTTTCTTGATTTCATCATAATTCCGCCCAACCGCCTGGCAGTGCTGGCGGAGGATTTCCAGGCTTTCCCGGCAGGTTTCTTGGGGTGCGTTGTTCAGGTTGCACCAGTCGGCGTACTTCGCCACAATGCGCAGGGTGCGCTTGGGACCGGACCCACCGATCAAGAGCGGCGGAGGAGCAGGGCAGGGATTGCAGAAGGCATCCTGGATATGGTAATACTTGCCCTGGAAGGTGGGCTTCGCGCTGCTCCACATAGCACGGATTACCTGGACGGCTTCCTCCAACTGGTCCAGGCGAACGCGGTTGGGAGGAAAGTCGTAACCATAGGCGGTGTATTCGTTTTCTTTCCAGCCTGCGCCGATGCCAAGGATAAAGCGCCCGCCCGAAAGCCACTGGGCATTGGCAGCCATCTTTGCCAGCAGTGCTGGGGAGCGGTAACCCTGGCTGAGGACGATTGTGCCCATGCGCATTTTTTCGTAGCGGGAAAGCAGGTAGATGATCGTCGTCCAGGCCTCGATGGTATCCAAGGCTTGATCCTGCTCACTGGGCCAGGGGAAGAAATGATCGCCCACCCAGGCTGAATCGAGCCCACCGGATTGAAGCATATCCATATAATCAAAGATCTGCGAACGAAAAACAGCCGGACCTGCCCCAGCTTCAGGAAAGTCGGGCACGCGCCAGCCAAAGGTAATGCGGGTCATGGCATCCTCTAATTCTTACTTCAACCCAATCGCTTTATACAGCTTCTCGTAATTGCAGCTCTCGTCCATCAGCGCCTGGAACTGCTTGAGCTTGGCTTTCTCGCCCAGGCGGGTCTTGCCAAAGACGCGCTCGATGGCTTCAATGGTCTCCATCGTGTTCGTACGCACCAGCAAGACGGCCACGCCGAACTCCTCCGCCTGCTTGACAACCAATGGGCTGGGGCGCAGGTTGCCGGTCAGCACCAGGCAGGTGGTGGAAGTCTCCAGCGCAGCAAGCTGGATGTCCGTCCGGTCACCGCCGGTGATCACGGCTTTGTTGGAGTATTTTCGGAATCGGCTCAAGGCAGTATCAGCGGTCATGGCACCTACGGTCAGGTTTTCGACCATCGCCTGCTGGCGGGTCAGGCGCGTCAGCACCTCAGCATCCAGGACTTTAATCAGCTCGCTGACGGTGAGGGCGGAGAGGCTCTTCAAATCAGGCAAAACGCCGAACACCGGGATGCCTCTTCTTCTCGATATAGGGAAGAGCAAGCTCTGAGACGAAACGACTGGCTTCCGCCGGCACACGGTTCACAATCACCCCGCACAATGCCTTACCCAATCTTAACTGCGCCGCCAGCACATCATCCAGGGTCTGCACCTCGCCGCGGTAGCGCACCACTGCCAGCACCTGGCTGGTAAGCTGCTTGGCGACTTCGGGGGTGGGTAAGCCTACCACATAACCCTCGCGCAGGCTGCCTCCGCCCTCCAGGAGCAGGATGTCTTTGCCAGTGATTTCCTGCGTATAAGCGGCTTTCACCTTGCTCATCAGCTCGGGAATTTGACCAGACTTCAGGCAGTCGGACAGGAATTCGGGAGTGAGGACAACCGGAGAAAGCTCCCAGGGCTCAACGGGCAGCTCCAGGATCTCTTTCACAAAGGCGGCATCTTCATCGGCGATGTGGACCGCTCCGGTCTTCGGGTCGCTGATGCGATAAGGCTGCATACTGAGCGGTTTGAGGTAACCAACCTGGTACCCATCGGCTTGAAAACGCATGCCCAATGCCAGGCAGGTGGCGGTTTTACCGGAATAACGTTCTACTGAAGTAACATAGAGAGATTTCATCAGGTATTCTCCTCCTGGGTTGCGGAAAGGGGGTGAAAACTGTCCCTGGAAAGCACCAGGCGCATATCAATGGCCAGGGCACCCTGTCCCTGGGGATAGACGATCACGGGATTAATATCCAGCTCGGCAATCTCGGGGAAATCCTGTACCAATTGCCCGATGCGCAGCAAGATATCGACGATGGCATCCTTATCGGCGGGAGGCTGGCCGCGCACCCCATCCAGGATCGCGTGCGCCCGGATCTCATCCAGCATCTGCCGCGCCTCGTCTGGAGAGAAAGGAGCCAGCCTGAAAGTGACATCTTTGAGCGTTTCAACATAGATCCCGCCCAATCCAAAGGTCACCAGGGGGCCGAACTGCGGGTCGCGGTTCATGCCGACCAGGATCTCGATCCCTCCTGGGGGAGCCATTTCCTGCACCAGGCAGCCCCAAATGGTGGCATCGGGCACGTAACGTTGAGCACGATAGACCATCAGCTCGTAAGCATCACGCAGCTCGCTGGCGTTTCTCAGATTGACTTTGACGCCGCCCACATCGGTTTTGTGCAAGATATCGGGTGAGGCGATCTTGAGCACCACCGGGTACCCGATCTGCCGGGCGATCTCGACCGCCTGGTCGGGGGTGCTGGCCAGCTCAGAGCGCGGGATCTTCATTTGGTAAGCCTGTAAGACGCTGCGCGCTTCGGAGTCGCCGATGGAGGAGCGGCCTTCGGAGGCCACGCGTTCCAGGGTCTGGCGTACAGCCTGGCGGTCAACGTCATAATGTGCGAACTCAGGCAGGGGGCGGGTCTTGATCTGCCGGTAATCGGCCATGGCCCTGAAGGCACGCGCCGCCCGCTCGGGGAAGGGGTAATTAGGGACACCGTTCTTGGTCAGGATCTCGATGCCGTTCGTCACACGTGCTTCGCCCATAAAGCAAGCCAGCACAGGCTTGTCGATCTTGCCTGTAATTTCACAGACAGCCCAGGCTGTGTCATCAATTTCCGTCATTGCCTGGGGGGTCAAGACCACCAACACACCGTCCACATTCGGATCTGCAGCCACGATGTCCAGGGCAAAACGGTAGCGGTCCGCGTGGGCATCGCCCAAGACATCCACCGGGTTTGCTGCGCTGGCTGCATCGGGCAGGTACGCCTCTAGCTTGTGAATTGTCTCCGGATCGAAACGCGCCAGTGACATTCCAGAGTGCTCCAGGGAATCGGTGGCCAAGATGCCCGGACCGCCAGCATTGGTGATGATGGCGATGCGATCATCCATCAAGGGCGGCTGGTAGCCGAGGGCCAGGGCAGTGTCAAACAGGACTTCCATCGATTCAGCACGCAGGATGCCTGCCTGCTGGAAAGCTGCCTTGTAGGCCTGTTCTGAGCCAGCCAGCGAGCCGGTATGCGAAGAGACTGCCCGCGAGCCTGCCTGGGTGACGCCCGATTTGATCGCCACCACGGGCTTTTTGCGCGTTACCTGGCGAGCGACTTTCAGGAACTCCTGCCCGTTAGGCATGCCTTCGCTGTAGATCAGGATCACCCTTGAATTTTCATCGTTTTCCCAGGCTCGCAGCAGATCGATCTCACTCACATCAGCCTTATTCCCCAGGCTGACGAACTTGGAAAGCCCCAGCCTGCCTGCCAGGGCGATGTCCAGCACAGCCGTGCCCAGTGCTCCGGACTGTGACATGAAGGCCATCGGCCCAGAGGGGGGTGTGCCAGCCGCAAAGGAGGCATTCAAGGGAGTATGTGTGTCGATGACCCCCAGGCAGTTCGGGCCGACCAGGTGCAGGTTGTACTCGTGGGCGATCTTGATCAGCTCCAGCTCGCGTTCCAGGCCTTCTTTCCCGGCTTCCCGGAACCCGGCGCTGATCACGATCACGGAGGGGATACCCTTTTCACCGCATTCGCGCAGGGCAGCGGGCACGTAGGTGTAGGGAATCACGATCACAGCCAGGTCGATGGAGCCAGGGACCTGGGCGACACTCGCGTATGCTGGCAGCCCGAGGATCTCAGCCGCGCCAGGGTTGATGGGATAGACGGTTCCTACTTTCGTGTAACCGCAGTCCACCAGGTTCTTGACCACCGCATATCCTAATTTCGATGGGTTGGTGGATGCGCCGATCACCGCCACGGAAGTGGGTTTGAAAAATGAATTGATCATCCAGCCTCCTTTCCAATATCGACTATTGTACTAGAAATTTCCGAAACCAGCTCAGTCAGGGCGATCCACTCGCCGCGCCGGGAGGGCATCTCCAAACCGCGGCGCACCAGGCCATCTTTTTCCAGGGCGTTCAGGGTATGCTCGATGGAGGTTGGGAACCAGCCGAAGAGCTTGCTCAGGTCACCCCGCCCGGCGGCACCGACAGAACGAAAGTATAGCTCTGCAAGTGAGTAACGCGCCTGGCGTTCAGAAATTTCATGCGCCAGCTCTGGAAGCTCTGGGTATTGGCGGGCAACAATTTCATATTTGAAGGCATAGTTCCAGGCTCCCACCTGTGCCACGCCTACCGGCACGATCTTGAAGTCGGCTTGCAGATCGGTGATGGCTTTGCTGAAGCGCGCGTCACTGTCGCGGGATGTGAGATGCGAAGCCTTTCGCAGCGCCAGGGTATCCAGCGGACCTTTATCGAGCAGGGCTTCATATACGCTTTTTGCTTCAAGCGTGAGACGGCCTTGCTCGTAAAGGGTCAGGTAATCTTCTTCGGGAGAGCCATAATTTTCAGAGAGGGCGTAAAAGTACGGAGCGGCCTCCCAGGAAATGATGGTGGCGCGCTTGCGCAGCACCTTGGCATAATACCAGAAGCGCTGTCCCAAGAGCTCATCTTTCCAACCCCAAGTGATGTGTCCAGGGTCATCATGCGCATCCGCCACTGGCCGGTCTCCGGCTACCGCACTCCACAGGCTGGGCAGGCTGATCTCTTTAATAGGCCAGAAGAAGATAAAACCGCGCTGATTAACGAACTCGACCGCTTCTTCCTTTGAATGGATGCGTTGCCCTGGCTGGGTACGATAGGCGTGTGCCTGGTACCGTTTGAGAGCTTCAACATTGATCGAACTATTCATTATCTCCGTTATTTCGTCGGCCGGAGCACCGGCTGCGGACTGTCAGACCGGTTGGCGAAGAAATCATCTGGCAGTGGAATGGGCGAATAGCGCTCTCCGGTACCGATGGTGCCCAGGGGAATATAGTAGAGCTGAATTTTATTGGCCGCGTCAATCTTTTGGTAAGCAAAGATCAGGTAACGCCCATCAGGGCTGTAAGCAGAGTTCGCGGTAGCAGCAAGAGCCGATCGGGTTGATCATCAGATCGGGGCGGTTGGATTCGTTGTTCCAGAAGTACAGGTCGCCGTAACCACCGTTGCGAACGATGCCGTTCAAAGAGAACAAGGCCACGCCATCAAAGCCGAAGTTCTGGATGGTGGGGGTAACGTTATAACCTTTGATGTCGAAGAATTGGGCAGGAAAGTCAACACCAATACGTACTTGGGGATCAACACAGTCGGCCACTGAGATCTCTCGGATGTTGTCTTCGCGCCGTCCATTGACAGGTGCTTCGAAAACATAGGCCAGGGATTTCCCATCTTTTGACCAGGCCAGGGTCTTTGCCATCACAGGCGCATAAGGAGAAAAGTACTGACATTCACCCATCGGGGCCAGGTCATTACGGGAATTGACCTGCTTCAGGGCTTCGAGGTTGAACGGCACAATATATATCTGTTCGTGATCGATGCTGATGGCGACTTGTTTGGCATCAGGAGAAACCTTGAAATCCTCCAGGAACGCTGCGGATTCAAAGCAAGTGATGAGATCGACCTTGGTCGTCTCAGCGTTTACCATCTTGATGCACTTGCCGGTGATAAAGATAATCTCGGTAAAGTCAGGCGGAAGCCACTGCAGCCTGGTCTTCACCGCGCCATCTGAGGTAACCTGCTTCAGATCGCTGCCATCCACATTGGCTGTCCAGATTTCGTTATTGTTGATGAACGCCATCTTATCTGCACCCCCTACGATTACTAAAGCCTGGGTAGGCTCAGGGGTATCGGTGGGGATTGCAGAAGGCTCTGGGGTCAGCGTTTCGGTCGGCAGCGGTACAGGCGTATCGGTATCTGGGATGGGTGAGGGGGCTTGTGTATCCGTTGGGGGGAGGCTGGTGTTTGTGGGTTCTGCTGTGGGTGTGCTGACCTCCGCTACAACTGCAAGGGTTTGGGTAGGCTTGTTGAAGTTCGAGAATAAATAATACCCTCCCCCAGCCAGCGATGCCGACGATCCCAAACAAGATCAGGCCAATCAAGATCACTCCGATAACTGGGAAGCCTTTTTTCTTAGGCACAGCCACTGGTGGGGCTCCGATCACCGTTTGGGCGGCGCGCCGCTCAGCATGTGTTTTTTCCATCCCCACCTTCGAAATGCCAGGCGAGACCATGGTGGCAGAACCACGAGGAGGGGTCGTGCCGAACAGAATCCCATCCAGGGTGGAGGCCATCTCGGCGGTGCTGCTGTAGCGGTCTGCCGGTTCCTTGGCCATGGCTTTATCGAGCACGCCTTGAATGGCAACGGGCAGGTCTTTTTTGGCTTGCGAGATCTGTGGGATCGGCTCGGTGATGTGCATCATCATCACCTTGACTGGGGTCGTAGATTGGTATGGCGCATTGCCTGTCAGCATCTGGAACAGAATCACGCCCATCGAGTAGATGTCACTGCGCCCGTCGACATCCTTTTCCCCCTGGATCTGTTCTGGGCTCATGTAAGCCGGGGTGCCCAAGATATTTCCGCCTGTCAAGGTTGTACCGCTGGCCTGTGCCAGGCGGGCGATGCCAAAATCCGAAATGAAGGCATTCCCATACTGGTCAAAAAGGATGTTTCCAGGCTTCATGTCCCGGTGAACAATGCCCTTAGCGTGGGCGGCATCGAGGGCGGGCGCCAGCCGGTTGAAAAGCTGCACGGTCTCTTCAAGCGAGATAGGTCCCTGCTGGATGCGTTCAGACATTGAGCCGCCCGACATGTAGCGCATGACGATAAAGGGCTGGCCTTCTTCCTCTCCAAAGTCGTACACAGGCACGATGGCAGGATGCTCTAAAAGGGCAATGGTCTTGGCTTCGCGCTCGAAACGGGCTCTGAACTGCGGGTCATGGAGGAATTCTTTCGGCAGAACTTTGATGGCGACATCGCGTTCGAAGCGGGGGTCATAGGCATGGAATACAGTTGCCATCCCACCGCGACCGATCTCTGATTTGATGACATAGCGGCCAAATTTTTGGGCAGACATCGTTTTAACCTGTCCCGAACTGGCGGTCACCGGCATCCCCAAGGCCGGGTAAGATATAGCCGTGATCGTTCAATTGGCGGTCGATGGCAGCCAGGTGGATTGGGACGTCCGGATGGGTTTTTTGGAGCAGGGCAATCCCTTCAGGAGCGCCGATGATGCCCATGAACTTGATCTTGCTGACCCCCCATTTCTTTAGAATGTCGACAGTGGCAACCGCTGACCCTCCGGTAGCCAGCATTGGGTCGAGGATCAGGCACACTGTAACCGTAGGTGCGATGGGCAGCTTGTTATAGTATTGGACGGGTTTCAGTGTGCGCTCATCCCGGTACAGCCCGATATGCCAGACTTCGGACGAGGGCAGCAGCTCCCAGACCCCTTCCACCATACCCAGCCCAGCGCGCAAGATCGGAACCAGACCGACTTTCTCTTGGAGCTTCAAGCCAGAGGTTGTTTCAAGAGGTGTAGCCACCTCCACCGGCGAGAGCAGCAGATCAGCGGTGGTTTCGTAGGTTAGCAAAGCCGCAATCTCACGGACAAGCTCGCGAAATTTCTTGGGCTCGGTATCCTTATCCCGCAGGCGCGCTAATTTATGCGCAACCAGGGGATGTTGAGAGGGGAAGATATTGGGCATAGAGTTTCTCCTATGGATAATTGCTTGGCGAGGCGGTATTTTACCTGCGGTTAATTATAGCCTGTTCTCTAAAACTCGCCGCGAGTTTTTTAGCTCTTTACGATTCTGTAAAGTGTTAATGAACCATGGTAGCCTCTGTGATCTTTAGATCAAGGTTGGCGCAGATTTCCGGATTCATTTATAATCATCTCCATGAGTGAACAGCCAAATCGTCTGGTAAATCCAGAACACCAACCTGATGACCGCCTGGACCAGGCCCTGCGCCCAAAGCTGCTGACAGACCTGATCGGGCAAGACCGGGTGAAAGAGAACCTGGGGATCTTGATTGCGGCGGCACGCCAGCGCGGCGATCCCTTGGATCATGTCTTGTTCTATGGCCCGCCCGGGTTGGGCAAGACTACCCTGGCGCACATACTGGCGAATGAGATGGGCGTCAATATCAAGGTGACCTCGGGTCCCGCTATTGAGCGGGCGGGGGACCTGGCGGCTCTGCTGACTAACCTGAGGGCCGGGGATATTCTCTTCATCGACGAAGTCCACCGCCTGGGAAGAGCGGTAGAAGAGGTCCTGTACCCGGCGATGGAAGACTTCGCTCTGGATATCATCATTGGCAAAGGGCCTTCAGCGCGCTCGATTCGCTTGAAGCTGCCGCGCTTCACGGTGATCGGTGCGACCACCCGCTTGGCGTTGGTCACCGCCCCGCTGCGCTCGCGCTTCGGGGCAGTCTACCGCCTGGATTTCTATGACCTGCCAGCAATGCAGCGCATTGTCAACCGGGCAGCGGGCGTCTTGGGCGTGGAAGCAGACGCCGAGGGTATTGATGAGATCTCCCGGCGGGGGAGGGGCACGCCGCGCGTGGCACTGCGCTTGCTGCGCAGGGTGCGTGACTTTGCCCAGGTGCGCGCTGATGGCGTGATCACGCGGAAAATTTCCCAGCAAGCCCTCGACTTGCTAAATGTCGACCCGCTGGGGTTGGATGACATCGACCGGCGCGTGCTGCAAACGGTGATCGAGAAATACCGCGGCGGTCCGGTGGGCTTGAGCACCATTGCCGCTTCGATCAGTGAGGAGCCCGATACGATCATGGATGTGGTCGAACCTTACCTGCTGCAGCTGGGCTTTTTGGAGCGCACTTCGCAGGGCAGGGTTGCCACGCTGCGCGCTTATGAGCACCTGCATTATGAATATCCGCAGAACAATAACCAGCCGTCCTTATTCTAGACGGAGACCAGTATGGGCATGAATACGCTGGCGCGCTTCCTGGTGATTGCCGGCATGGTGCTGATCTTGGCGGGCGGGGTAGCCTACCTGCTGGGGCGCTTGAACCTGCCGCTGGGCAACCTGCCGGGTGATATCCGCATCGTACGCGAGAACTTCGCCTGTTTGATTCCGATAACTACCATGATCCTGGTTTCGATTGTCTTGTCCGTGCTGCTTAACGTTATTTTGCGGTTAATGAACCGGAAGTAGCTGCTTGAAAACATCCGATTTTGACTACGACCTGCCTCCTGAATTCATCGCGCAGACGCCAACAGAGCCACGCGGATGCCTCGCGCCTGTTGGTGCTCGATCGGTATAATGACCGGGTAGAGCATGCTCATTTCTATGATCTGGGGAAGTATTTACACCCGGGGGATGTGTTGGTGATCAACCAGACGCGCGTCATCCGTGCCAGGCTTTACGGATGGAAAATCCCATCTGGTGGGAGGATAGAGCTGCTTCTGCTGCATCCACAAGATGACCTGACCTGGGAAGTGCTGGTGGGAGGGAAAGGATTATCGGTGGGGAGGCGAGTGCAGGTCGAGACGGGTCCTCAGGCCGAGGTGATCGCTGACTTGGAAGGACCGCGCCGCCTGGTACGCTTTGCAGAAAGGGTTGAGCCATACCTGGAGAGGATTGGGCATGTACCGCTGCCTCCCTATATCCATACTTCTCTGGCTGATCCCGAGCGCTACCAGACGGTCTATGCTCACCAGCCGGGCTCTGCAGCGGCTCCCACGGCTGGGCTGCACTTCACTCCTGCTCTCCTGGCCTCCTTGGAAAAGGGTGGGGTTGCGTTGGTGCAGATCACTTTGCACGTTGGGCTGGATACTTTTGCTCCAGTGAACGAAGCTAATCCAGAAGAGCACCAAATCCATACGGAATGGTGCCAGGTGTCTTCGCAGGCGGCAGAGACCATTAACCATCTCAGCCAGCAGGGAGGGCGGGTGATCGCGGTGGGAACAACCAGCGTGCGCAGCCTCGAAGCAGCGGCGCGAGCGCACGTTCATGCCAGGACGGGCGGCAAAGAACGCCTGGGGGCTTATGAAGGCGCCACCGATTTGTTCATCTTGCCCGGGCATCGCTTCTTGGCGGTGGATGGGATGGTGACCAATTTTCATCTGCCGCGCTCGACCCTGATCATGCTGGTGAGTGCCTTTGCAGGGCGCGCGCGCATCCTGCAGGCCTATGAGACTGCCAAGAAAGAGGGCTACCGCTTCTATTCTTTTGGCGATGCGATGCTGATCTTGTAAGCTGAGATGGAGCGCTAAACCGAACGCGCTCCGAAAGTCACCTGGTTGGTCCGTACCAGCGCAAAGGGAACTTTAAGGACGCCCATGGCTTGCAAGTTTGGATTGGTGATGTCGATATCGTAAATGGAGAGCAGGGGACTTTTCACAATGGAGAGGTGAGTTGGCAGGTCGGTCTGGGTTGACATGCGCGTATGCCCATTGAAGCGGAAAGACGCCACCATCACTGTCAGCGGTTCCATTTTCCGGTTTACCTCGGTTTCATCGTAGTCCATTGGTTCAACCGCAGGCGGGAGCAGGTGAAAAGCCAGCGCCTGTTGGGTGGAAAGGAAATAATCGCTGAAATTCTGTGATTGCAGGGATGTGCCGAAGACTAAGACATTGGCGTTGATCAAGTGGATGAATTCAGGTGCACCCGCCATGCGCAGCCAGATGCTGACGCGGATATTCTCCTTGGTGATAACGCTGGCGCGGACCAAGGAATTGATGGTATAGATCATTACCGGGGTAAGTTTTTCGTCGGCAGCCAGGTTAGCGGGTTTTGGGGATGGAGTATCCGTCATAGAATGCGCTCCTTAATTGATTAATCACGCTCACGGATGACACAGAAGCAATTCCTGAATTATAATCTAAAGGGAGTTAATATGCGTGCAGTCGATATTATTATCAAAAAACGAGACGGGCAAGAGCTTACGAAGGCTGAAATCGTTTATTTCATCAAGGGCTTTGCCAGCGGTGAAATCCCTGATTACCAGGCTTCTGCCTGGGCCATGGCGGTGCTTTTCAAGGGGATGAACCTGAGGGAGATCACTGACCTTACCCTGGCGATGGCTGCCTCCGGGCAGATGATCGACTTGAGCGAGGTGGTACCGATTGCTCTGGATAAGCATTCGACCGGTGGGGTAGGCGATAAGACCACCCTGGTCGTTGAGCCGCTGGTGGCGGCTTGTGGTTTACCGGTGGGAAAAATGTCGGGACGCGGCCTGGGGTTCAGCGGCGGCACCATCGATAAGATGGAATCGATCCCGGGGTTCCGGACGGACCTGACGATTGAAGAGTTCATCTACCAGCTCCGTACGGTAGGTCTGGTATTGGCAAGCCAGAGCGTCGACCTGGCTCCGGCGGATGGCAAGCTGTATGCGCTGCGGGATGTGACCGGAACGGTGCCCTCGATCCCTTTGCTCGCTTCTTCAATTATGTCGAAAAAGATTGCCGCGGGGGCGCAGGCGATCGTCCTGGATGTCAAGATTGGCCTGGGCGCCTTTTTGGAAAACCTGGAGGAGGGTCGGACGCTGGCTGAGACGATGGTCAGCATCGCTCGCCTGGCAGGGCGGAAAGCCGTGGCGCTGCTCTCCGATATGAACCAGCCCCTGGGCTGTGCGGTGGGGAATGCGTTGGAAGTTAAAGAAGCCATCGATACCTTGAAGGGGAGGGGGCCGGCGGATTTCGCAGAGCACTGCCTGACGATTGCAGCGCACATGCTCGTCCTGGGTGGGAGAGCCAGCAGCGAAGAAGAGGGGCTGGCATTGGCTGGAGAAGCGTTGGAGAGCGGAAAAGCCTGGGACTATTTCCGCATCCTGGTGGATGTGCAGGGAGGTGACCTGGATGCGGTCGATTATCCCGAGCAGCTTCCAAAGGCGCGCTGGATTGAGACGACACCCGCACCGCGCAGCGCTTACCTGGCGAAGGTGCATGCCCGCCTGGTCGGTGAAACAGCCGTGAGGCTGGGAGCTGGGCGGATGAAAAAGGCGACCCGATCGACCCGGCTGTGGGCGTGGTGGTGCATCACAAAGTGGGCGACTGGGTGGAGGGCGGGCAGCCGCTCTTTACCATCCATGCCAGCGATGCATTGCAGATGGGTGAAGCCCGGCAGACACTGCTCGAAGCGCATATCTGGAGTGATAAACAGGTCCAGTCTTTGCCGTTGTTTTATGAGGTGATCCGGTCTTAAAGCATAGTGTGTTTGTAAGCCAGATGATCAATAGTTGATTTCTACGCGGAAACGCTGAGACTTGTGAAGGAAGAAGGATTTATTGGTATGCCTGAGTCTGAGTATGTGGTGAAACAATCGCTCCAGAGACATGCTTTGTGGGCGAAAAAAAAGCCTATGCTGCAAGCTTTGGATATCGAGCTGACCGAGCGCTGCAACAACGCCTGCCAACACTGTTATATCAACCTGCCGGCAAATGACACCGAAGCGCAAACCAGGGAGCTGACGGTTGCCGAGTGGCAGTCCATCCTGCACCAGGCTGCCGACCTGGGTGTGCTCAACCTGCGCATCACCGGTGGCGAGCCCCTGCTGCGTCCTGAGTTTACTGAAATCTATACCTTTGCCCGGAGATTGGGGATGAAGGTGCGGCTTTTCACCAATGCCCGCTGCATCTCGCCCGAGATCGCCGATCTATTTGTACGCATCCCGCCGCTTGAGAAGATTGAGATTACCGTTTATGGTTTGCACCCCGAGTCCTACGAGGCAGCCGCCTGCGCTCCTGGAGGTTACGCTGAGTTCCGCCGTGGGGTCGAGCTGCTCCTGGAGAGGGAGGTGCCGTTCATCGTGAAAGGGGCGCTGCTGCCTCCGAACCGCAGTGAAAAGGAAGAGCTTGAAGCCTGGGCTGCCGGCCTGCCATGGATGGAGGATCCCCTGGGATTTACCATGAACTTCGAGCTGCGCAGCCGGCGAGATTCACAGGCCCGCAACCGCCTGATCCAGAGTCTGCGCCTACTTCCAGAAGAGACCGCAGATATCCTTGATAAAAGAGGTGAGGCTTACCTGAAGGAAATGCGCCAGTTCTGCGGGCGGTTCATTGGACCGGCGGGCGCGGCTCTGTTTGGCTGTGGGGCAGGCAAGTCTGTCAATATCGATGCTTATGGCAAGCTGCAGCCCTGCATGCTGCTGCGTGACCCTGACCAGGCTTATGATCTGCGCTTGACAGGCTTGAGGAAGGCGCTTGAAGATATGAACACCCGCCTGCCGACCCTCAAGGCCTCCAATCCAGAGTACCTGGAGCGCTGCGCCGTTTGTTTCTTGCACGGGCTGTGCGAGCAGTGCCCGGCAAAATCCTGGGGTGAACACGGAACGCTGGACACCCCGGTCGAATATTTTTGCCAGCTGGCACACGCCCAGGCGCGGCGGCTGGGACTGTTGGAGGAGGGGGAAAACGCCTGGGAAGTGAGCGATTGGAAGGAACGCATCGAGCGTTTCACGGCTGCTGAAGGCTCAAATAAGAAGCCGTGAGTCATCATGGAAAACCAGCTCATTGCTACCATAGGCCTGATTTCCGACACACATTACCAGGATCGCTCATTTTCTTTACCCCCTGGTCTGCCTGATGTTTGGACGAATGTTGACCTTATTCTTCACGCGGGGGATATTGGTGAGTTAAGCGTTTTGGATCTGCTCAGCAAGTTCGCGCCTGTAATCGCAGTGCACGGAAACGATGAACCAGATGAGGTTAAAAAAGCGCTCCCTTACCAGCAGATCGTAGCCATTAACGGTTTGCGTATCTTGTTATGGCATAGTCACTATCCTGATCCAGAAGAAGAAAAATCCAAGCGTAAAGGTACCTGGGGACCCAAGCTGGAGCGGATCGCTGCGCGCGGCTGCGAGGTCAACGCCAAAATTGTCGTCTACGGTCATACGCATGTGCCGATGATCTATCGACATGGCGAAATGTTATTGATTAACCCTGGGGCTTTATCTTCCGGGAGTTATTTCACCAGGCAATTGGTTGCTTCAGTAGGGCGGTTGAAAATATTTGCCAATGGGGAATATGATGTCAAGCTCTGTGATGTGGCGACCGGTCTTGTGAGAGAATTCAAGGCGGCCAATCCGGATGAGGATTTCAACTACCTCGCAGACCAGTATCAAGAATGGATCGTAGAGCCAGATTTAATCCCCGATGTAGGTGCGCTTAGAAAATTAACCTATGAGAATGTCAGAGCAATCGTTCACGAGCTTGTTCCTTTATATAAGCGTTGTCTTGAGGAAGGAACAATGTTGAGGAAGGATTTAATTGAGGTTATCCGCTCCAGTAATTTGATTACTCATAAAGATAAACAAAATGTACTGGCTGTGATTGATCCAGAGCTGAAATCTAATTCATAATGATGTATGCCTGAAAAATATACCGTCCAGAATGTATTCAAACAAATTCTGAGCTTGGACCGAGCGGTGCGCCTGGTGTGGAACAGCGCTCCCGGGTGGACCCTGGTTCAGCTGGGGTTGGTAGTAGTGCAAGGGCTGCTCCCCCTGGCCTCCCTTTACCTGACCAAGCGCATCGTTGACACGGTGACACTCGGAATCTCCGCCGATAATTTCTCCCAAACGGTGAAAGAAACCTTGTTTTGGGTCAGCCTGGCAGCCCTAACCGCCCTCTTGGCTGCCCTCTCGAATACACTCTCAAATCTAGTTAAGGAAATCCAGTCGATCCGCGTGACTGATGCTGTCTCTGACATCTTGCATGCTCAATCAGTAGCGGTGGACCTGGGTTATTATGAAGATCCGCAGTACTACGACACCCTGCACCGCGCCCAGCAAGATGCCCCCTGGCGTCCGATGCAGATCATCTGGGGCATGATCGAGGTGGCGCGCAACAGCATTTCTTTAGCTGGCATCCTGATCATGTTATTGCGCTTCAATGCCCTGCTGGGACTGATCCTGCTGGCGGCTGTGCTTCCCGGAACGGTTGTGCGTTTTTTTCATGCCCAGAAGCGCTTTGATCTGCAGCTCAAGCAAACCGAAGGAGAGCGTAAGGCCTGGTATTTTCACTGGTTGTTGATCGACCGCGATTTTGCCAAGGAGCTGCGCCTTTTCCGCCTGGGTGATTTTTTTCGAAAGCGTTATCGCGGCTTGCAGGGGGACCTGCGTCAAAGCCAGATCGAGCTGGCTAACCGCAGGGCGCTGGCAGATATCATCGTCCAAACCCTTTCCACAGTGATGGTCTATCTGACGGTGGGCATTGCCGCCTACCAGACGCTGCTTGGCCAGATCACCGTGGGCGATTTGATGGTCATCTTCCTGGGATTCCAGACCGGCCTGGGCGCGCTGCAGGGGATTTTATGGGGATTGGCGGAGCTTTATGAAAATAACCTCTTCCTATCCAATTTCTATCAGTTCCTGGCGCTTAAGCCAGCCATCCAACCGCCCGAGCATCCTCTGCCGATTCCCGAGCACCCCAGGAGCGGAATCTGCTTCGAAAACGTCAGCTTCACATATCCTGGGCAAGAAAAGCCTGCCCTGCAGGGGATCAACCTGTCGCTTAAACCCGGTGAGGTGATTGCCCTGGTTGGCGAGAATGGCTCCGGCAAGACCACCCTCGTCAAGCTGCTGTGCCAGCTTTACCGGCCTTCCCACGGGCAGATCACCCTGGATGGGACTTCCCAGGAGTGTTTTGCTCCGGATGATTGGGTGCGTCAGTTCAGTGTGATCTTCCAGGATTATGCCCAATATTTCTTAACCGCCTGGGAGAACATCTGGCTGGGAGATGCCGGGCAGGAGCCAGACTTGGGGCATATCCGCCTGGCAGCCCAGAAGACCGGCGCAGACGCGGTCATCCAGCGCCTTCCGAAGGAATATGACACGCCCCTGGGTAATTATTTTTACCAGGGGCATGAGCTGTCTACCGGTGAATGGCAGAAGGTAGCCCTGGCCCGCCTGTTCTGGCGCAAGGCGAGGGTTTTTATCCTCGATGAACCCGCCAGCTCACTCGATCCGCTGGCAGAAGCCACCCTGTTCGAGCATTTTCGAGACTTATTAGATGGGCGCAGCGCGGTGCTGATCAGCCACCGCTTCCCGACTGTCCAGGCTGCCGACCGCATCTATGTCCTGGAAGGGGGGCATATTGTCGAGCAGGGCACGCATGTTGAGCTGCTGCGCCAGGGCGGGCGCTACGCCCAGCTCTACTGGGCACAGGAAACCCCTTATCGTAAGGCGGCTGCCGGTCAGGAACCGTTTTGACAGCCAGCGCAGCCCGGGCGGCAATCAGCCAAGCACTGTTTTAATGGGAGGCCAATCCGCCAATTGACCCGGCTTGACCGAGCCCCAGGTCGTGAACAGGTGGCCGAGCAGGCGTGGATCGGTGAAATGTTGCGCATAGCTGAATAAGGCCTGGGTGGCATCAACTTCCCGCCAGCCGCCGGGCAGCACCCGAAAGCCTTTATCTAAAAAGAAGGGGATCGAGGGGTAGTCGAGGCGCTTGGTGTAGTGCCAGTCCACCTGGATGATATCCTTGGGGATCAGGTCCACGGCAGCGTGGGTGCCGTTAAGGGCGGCTTCCCATTCACCATAGCCGGTGGCAGCGCCATCGATCAGGCGATCACCCCACATGAGCATCTCCACGCCGCGCTCCGTCACCAGGTGGGCGTAGTAATCGTTCACCGCCCTGGCAAAGAGCAGGGCGGGGTCCTGCC
Organism: uncultured Chloroflexia bacterium; assembly: GCA_963754615.1. Classification (GTDB taxonomy): domain Bacteria; phylum Chloroflexota; class Anaerolineae; order Anaerolineales; family UBA4823; genus CAVVUF01. The sequence continues at coordinate 293,341 of CAVWGW010000008.1, forward strand.
CCTGGCAGCGCGGGCAGTGCTGCGAGCCGATCAGGAAGACCTCATCCATCCCCACATGCAGCGCATCTGCTTCAAAGGTCTCGAGCAGCTCATCGAAGAGGGCAAAGAGGATCGGGTTGACCCCGGGATGCTGCGTGCACCAGCTCCGGCAGTAGATGCCTTTGTTACCCGGGAACTGCCCGGGCGTCTCGTCGAATTCGGGGTACTGGACGAGGAGCGGGAAGGTGGTTTCCGCCCAGGATTGGTGCCCCAGGCACTGGAACTGGGGGACCAGGCGCACGTGCTGCTCCCGGCAGACCTGCACGAGCTTGCGAGCATTGGCTTTGGTGATGGCATTGTCCGAGCGCAGCTCGGGGTGTGAGTCGTATGCGAAGTCGTAGTTCATCTCGGGGAAGAGCACGTTGATGCCCATGCCTGCCAGGCGGGGGGTCTCCTCCACCAGGGCGAGCATCTCCTCGTTGGAGCGCATGAGGAGGTGGATGCCGTACCAGCGATCTTGAATAGGTGGGTTCATTTTTCTCCTTGAATTTTTGAACCACAAAGGCACCAAGTTCACCAAGCAATCACAATGATATTTTCTTTAATATTACTTGGTGTGCTCCGTGTCTTGGTGGTTTAAGGTTTTATAACAGCGCTCGAATTCTCTCAGCGCTTTGGATAATTTCTTCGGTCGGATCATGGTCAGCGGTCTCGATCTCGATGCTCAACCAGCCCGCATAGCCGCAGGCTTTGAGTTCTTTGAGCACGCCTTTCACATCTACGATGCCGCTGCCGATGGCGACACAGTCGTGCGAGCCGACCGAGGGCACATCTTTGAAGTGCACGTGTTTGATCTGCATCCCCAGTACCCGCACCGCCTTCACCGGGTCACCGCCCTGGGCTGCCAGGTTACCGGTGTCCAGGTTGGCGCAGATCCACGCGCTGCCGCCGCGGATGGCAGCCTGGATCTCTTCCACACTCTTCTCAGCGCCGTTCTCAAAGGCCGCCAGTATGCCGTACTTCTCGCCCAGTACGCCCAAGCCTGGCACTGCGGAGGGCTCGAAATGCCCGGCGATCACGGGGGCTTCGAGCAGGCGCGTGGTCTGGTAGGTGGCCGAGGCGCCGTAGGGATCTTTGGCGGGGTCATCCACCCCGCCGGCGCAGGCTGCGCATACCATGCCGCGCTCGTGCAGCAGCTTCAGGATCTTTCCAGCGCTGACGGGGGTGATCTTTTCGGGCCAGATGTGCGGAAACCAGAACTCGATCCCCTCCAGGTGGGCTGGGGCGAGGCGGGTGAGCATCCCAGCGATGGTTTCCAAGAGGGGAGCCTGGATGATCTTCTGCATGGCGAGCCCCCAATCGATCTTGCCCGGGTAGCCGAGCTGGTCGGCTACATAACTGGCGGTGACGCAGCTAATCTTCATCTTCTTCTACTGCCTCCTGTCTTAAACTGGGAATATGAAAGCCGCACTGTTCAAAAGCCGAAAGGATCCGGTTGGGGGACTTCTGCCATAGTCCTAGCTTGCGCGAGATATGCTCCGTCCAGGAATAGTTTTCAAACGTATAGGTCTCTAACCGGTCGCCCTTAAGCGGGATGATGTAGTTAGCCTTGCGGTAGTAATCCTGCCCCAGGTAGCCTTCATCCATCACCTGCATGGCTTCCTGGATGGCAGCCTCATCCAATTCTGGATATTCATTCTCGAAGAGGGTAAACCCCAGTGGGTAGCGCGGTCGGGTGGGCGGGTTTTCTACCGGGTAGCCCATCGCCAACCCTACCAGCGGGAAAACGCGCTTGGGGAGCTTGTACTGCTGGATGATCTCTGCGGCGTAATTGGGGATCGCACCCAGGAAGCAGCTTCCCAGCCCCAGGCTTTCGGCGGCAGTGACCATATTTTCTGCCAGCAGGGCAGCATCCTGGATGCCCAGTAAAAGCAGTGATAGATCGTTGGCGCCGATCTTCCAGCCCCGCCGCCTCATGATCAGCTCGAAGCGGTGGACATCGACGCAGATGATGAAGGACAAGGGGGCGTTGAAGGGATTCTCCTCAACTTTACGTGAGAGTAATACAGAGCAGAGCTGGTAGGCGAAGGGCGCTTGCTGCCCGGCTCGCACGATGGTGTGCAGCACCTCCTCTGTGGGCTGCTGGGGGGTGAATTTACGGATCGATTTACGGTTCATCAAGGAATCGATGACGGGATTATGAATCATGAATGAGTCCTCCTCGAAGATGATTAAAGCACGCCCAGACGGGTAAGTCAAGCAGGTTGGAAGTTTTTCGGACAGATGGGATGATCTTGGTGCAAGAGGAAACCTCACCGCAGAGAGCCAGAGTGTGCGGAAAAAATTTTTGTGAATGATGTCAGTGAAAACGAGGAGCACATGGTCGAAATAATCGGAGAAAATGATTTAAAATTTAGGCAATGAAACAAAAGTACACTCAGGTTATTTTACTGGTGGTTTTTGCCCTGGCCGGCTGCCGGATAAACGTTCCACCTGGAGGATATCGTGCCCCTGTACCCACAACTACGCCACCGCTCATGTTGGAAACGTTCTCGCCTACTGGATTACCAACCGAACCACCCACCCCAAAAGTGGAAATGCTGCTTCCATCGGCAACAACTGCTCTGATCGAGGCAACCGCTACACCTACGCCGAGTCCTGAGCCAACGCTTTTACCTACCACCTCCCGCCCCTGGCGGATCATGCCGCTGGGTGACTCGCTGACTTCGGGTAATTACCCAGGTCGCGTGCACAGCTACCGCGGCTACCTGGAAGGGCTGCTGCGGGAGGCGGGATATTCCTTTGATTTTATCGGCACCCAGTCCAGGTTGGCGCATGGCGGTGCGGACCTCGACCACGAAGGGCACAGTGGCTTTACCATCGGCCCAGACGATGCCCGTTTTTGTGAGGAATGTTCGACGGCGAACCTGTATGATCACCTGGAAGAATACCTGCAAACCGAGCCGGATATCATCCTGCTCTTGATCGGGATCAACGACCTGCTCCCCCTGGATGTGCGTCCGGTGAATCCTGAAGAGGCCTCCGGAAAGCTGGCCGCATTGGTGGAACGCTTCCTGGAGCTGCGTCCAGAAGCCCATATCTTCCTGGCTTCGCTGGCGCCGGTTAATTACCGGGATGAAACCCGGTGGTCAGCTTACCAGCAAGTCAATCAGAAAGCGGAAGCGGTTGCCGCGGCAGATCCGGGTGACCGGATTTATTTCGTGGATGCCAACCGGATTCTGGAGCACACGCTGGACCCTGAAACGGATTTTGCTGACGGCATCCACCTGGCGGAGGGTGGGGCGCGCAAGCTGGCAGAGGTTTGGTTCGATGCGCTGATTGATAGTGGCGTGTTGGACCAGGCCCCGAGTGGACCGTGACTAAAAGCATTTATGGCTGCTTTATGAGGGCTGCGGTTTGCAGCGGATAGGGGTTGTTGGTATATCCATCTCTGATGGCTTATGTCGCTTGCTAAAATCTGACACAATTCCTGAGCGTAAATTTTCCATCTTCCGATCGGCCAGCGCCGCAGACCTGCACAAAGCCAGTCCAAGTAATATCACGGGGGCTACAATTAAGGTGAGAATTGCGAGAAGTATTGTTATCATAGAAAATACCTGCCTCTTCTCTACTGTAGCCAATAAATATTCCAAAGTCAATAAAAAAAGCTTGCAATAATGCAAACAATAGCGGTGGATAGTACTTAAGATTTAAGATTTCTATATGATCCCTCCTGCTTACGATTTGAACTGGCCTTACGAATAATCAGTGCGCCTGCCTCAGAAGAAAATGGCAGCCTGCTTTAGGCTTGTTGTTGGAGGTCCCGGCGGCTCTTTTCCCTTGGTTAATTCGTTATTTTGATAGGATAACTTGGCGGGACACGCCAAGATTCGTTGACCACTTTGATAAAAAATGTTAGGATTAAAGGGACAGGTAAACTTATCTTTGAATTCATTTACGGTTGCCTGTCGAAATGAAATTATTACTCGATTAATCTGTTAAGGGATTGCCCAACTTATTTTTAGGTTGGCAATCAAACATCAACCATAGGATCATTCTTTTCCTTTCGAAGGAGGTCACTGTGTTCAATTCTCGTCTTCACAATCCAATGTTCCGTTTTCTTTCACTCGTCAGCATTCTTTCTCTCGTATTGGGTTCATTATCCATTCCTGACATTGGGAGGGCCGCCAACCTGGCTGCTCCCACCAGCGTCACGATTGCCGGCAGCTTGCAGAGCGAGCTGAGTTGCCCAGGCGACTGGCAGCCGGATTGTGCAGCCACCCATCTCTCCTATGACTCCAGCGACGATGTCTGGCAGGGCAGTTGGACGGTCCCGATGGGCAATTGGGAATACAAGGCAGCTCTCAACGATAATTGGGATGTTAGCTACGGCTTGAATGGGGCAAATATTCCCCTTTCACTCGGCGCTGATACCTCTGTCAAATTCTATTATGACGATAAATCTCACTGGATCACCGACAGCAAGAATTCTACGATCGCGGTGGCAGTGGGCAGCTTTCAATCCGAGCTGGGCTGCTCGGGAGACTGGCAGCCGGATTGCCTGCGCTCCTGGTTACAGGATGTGGATGGCGATGGCGTGTTTTCCTTCGAGACAACCGCTTTACCGGCTGGCGCTTATGAAGCCAAGGTAGCCCTTAATGAGAGCTGGGATATTAACTATGGCCAGGGAGGTGTTCAAAACGGGCCTAATATTCCCTTTACCGTAGCTGGCCCATCCACAGTGTTTTTCTCCTGGGATATAGCTACCAAAGTCCTAACCGTGGAGATCAAGAGCCTGGGGCCTAGCCATGATAACAACGTAGAATGGGACGGCTTGCGGCATAACTCGCGCGACCTGCTGTATCGCTCACCCGGTGGTGCTGTTTCGGCAGGGACACCGGTCACTATTCGCTTCCGTACTTTCCACAACGATGTGACGGAAGTAAAGCTGCGCGTGTACGATTTGAACGCAGCGGGTCAGCAGCTCCTTCCGATGAACCTCGTGGCAGAAGATGTCGACTGCTACCAGGCAGATTTGGCATTCACTTGCGATTACTGGGAAGAGACCCTGTCCAATTCCGATCCCAATAACCTGTGGTACCGCTTCATTGTTACCGATGGCAGCAAAACGGTTTATTATGCGGATAACACCGCCGCCCTGGACGGCGGGTTGGGCAGCCCCTCAGACACTGTGATAGACAACAGCTTTGCGCTGATGGTCTATGACCCTGCCTTCACAGCCCCCACCTGGGCGAAGAACGCTGTGATCTACCAGATCTTCCCCGACCGCTTCCGTGATGGGCGCAAGGATAACAACCCCAAGACGGGCGACCTGCGCTATGACGATCCTGTGCTCAGTCTGGCCTGGGGCACGCTGCCAGAGGGTTACTGCCGGAACTATGCAGACGCGAATGTGAACTGCCCCTGGCGCTTTGACACAACCCCGCCGTCTTCGAGCCCAACCAAAGAACAACCCATGGGCCGCGACTACATGGGCGGTGATCTGAAGGGCGTCGACCAGTACCTAAGTTATCTCAAATCCTTGGGCGTGAACACGCTGTATTTCAATCCTATCTTCAATGCCGCTTCGAACCACAGCTACGACACCCAGGATTACTATAAAATCGACCCCTATTTTGGCACGCAGAAGGACTGGGAGAACCTGGTCAAGCATGCCAACCAGCGCGGTATGCGCATTGTGCTGGATGGGGTGTTCAACCACCTGTCTTCCGACAGCCCCTTCTTTGACCGCTACCATCACTATACCAGTGTGGTGGGGGCTTGTGAAGTCGGTTCAACTCACCCTACCGCAGCTGGTTCTATTTCCATGATGTGGCGGCTGGCAAAGGGGTCTGCGAAGGCAGCGCTGGGGCTAATTCTGCCACCTACGATGGCTGGTTTGGCTTCGACAGCATCCCGGTGATCAACAAATCCTTGCCCGCCGTGCAGGATTATTTCTTGCTAAACCAAAATAAAAATGTTACCAGTTACTGGCTGAAGCAGGGCGCCAGCGCCTGGCGCATGGATGTGATGGGTGACGCCTCCTTCCCGGCTGACTATTGGGAGACCTTCCGCAAGGTTGTGAAGAGTACAAAGTCTGATGCCCTGATCATCAGTGAAACCTGGCAGAAAGACAGCACGCTGCTGCGCATGCTGCGCGGCGACCGGGCCGACACCACCATGAATTACCGCTTGCGCGATGCCGTGATCGGATTTCTGACGCCGGGGTCTTTCGACCCGAAGGGCTTCGCCGACAGCGGGCGGGTCATCTCTCCCTCGGAGTTTGCCTCCCGCTTGGCGTCCATCCGCGAAGATTACCCTGATGCTGCCTTCTATTCCTTGATGAACCTGCTGGACAGCCACGATACCGAGCGCCTGCTGTGGACATTGACTCCAGGTCTGGACACGACCGCGGAAAAAGAGCTCAACGCTGCCAACCTGGCAGATGGCAAGCAGCGCCAGCGCATCGCTTCCCTCATCCAGTTCACGCTGCCAGGAGCCCCCACCGTGTTTTACGGCGATGAAGTAGGGCAGACCGGCGATGACGACCCGGATGACCGGCGCACTTACCCCTGGGCGGACCTGGGCGGCAAGCCTGATACCGCCATGTTCAGCCACTACCAGACCCTGGCAACCTTGCGCCGTCTCAACCCCGTCCTGACGGCTGGCGATCTCAAGATGCTGCTTGCCGATGATGCCTCCGGTGTGGTGGCTTACGGGCGCAAGACCTCTGACCGGGCTGCCGTGGTGATCATCAACCGCAGCGATGCAGCCCAAACGGGTTCGATCCCGGTCGCCGGGTACCTGCCGGATGGTGTAATCTTTACTCAGGCTTATGCCGTGGGTCAGGGCGGTCCAACCTCAGTCACCGTCTCCGGTGGGTTGCTTGCCGGATCAATCGGTCCGACGAGCGGCGTTATTTTACTCTCAGGAAAGGTCGATCTGGCCCCACCCGTTCCACCGGCAGGACTGCATGTGACGGATGAGGGGGACGGTCAGGTTAGCCTGGCCTGGAATGCAGTCACCGGGGCAACCAGCTACAATCTCTATCGCAGTCCGGTGAGCGGCGGTGGGTATGTAAAGGTCTATGATGGCCCGCTAACTGACACCACTTTCACTGATAACGGCGTGACGAATGCCAGGCTTTACTATTATGTCGTGACTGCCTCGGATTCAGCCGGCAATGAGTTCGGGCTTCTCGAACGAAGTGAGTGCTCTCCCGCATTACACCATCGGCTGGGCGAACCTGCAATGGCCCCCGACTTTGACACACACGATTAGTGCGGTGAACCGCACGGACACTGTTTACGGTCAGGTGTGGATTGATGGCGTAACCAACCAGCCGGGAGCAACCCCCAGCCTGCGCGCTCAGCTCGGATATGGACCTGCGGGCAGCAACCCGGAGGGCAGCTCGGGCTGGACCTGGGTGGAGGCCTCTTTCAATGTTGACGCTGGCAACAATGATGAATTCAAGGCCAGCCTGCTGCCGGAGGCTGTTGGCGTTTTCGACTATGCCTATCGCTACACCACGACCAATGCCCGTGATTGGATTTACGCTGACCTGGATGGTATCGGAAATGGGTATGACCTGGCTCAGGCAGGTAAACTGACGGTCAATTCAAGCGACGACACCACTGCCCCGGCTGTTCCGACGGGCTTGAACGTGGTCTCTGCCTCTCCGGCAGGCATTGAGCTGGCATGGGATGCTGTTGCAGGTGACCCGACGATGTATGGTTATGAGATTCTCCGCGGTGAGACGGCTGGAGGCCCTTATACAGTCCTGGCGCGGGTAACGGGCACCGGCTACGTCGATACGGACGTGATCGAGGGCGCAACGTACTATTACGTGGTGCGTGCCATCGATAGTTCATTCAACCGGTCTGGCAGCTCACTGGAGGTGACTGCTAAAGCAGAGCCGCGCACAGTGACCGTTATTTTCAATGTCACCGTACCGGCGACGACGGATGCCACTGGACGGTCGGTTTATATCGCTGGTACCCTCAGCCGCCTTGACGGCGGACTGACAGATTGGAATCCGGGAGGAGTGGTTTTGACCCGCCAGGATGCCACGCATTGGAAGATCACCCTGACCGGTTATGAGACCACCCAGATCGAATACAAGTATGCCTTGGGCGATTGGGAACATGTGGAGAAGGACGGCAGCTGCGGTGAGGTCTCTAACCGCCAGCTGACCCTGACCTACGGCAGCACCGGCACTCAGACTGTCAACGACACGGTCGTGAACTGGCGCAATGTGTCGCCCTGCGGAGATTAGGCAGGCATGAAAGGATTGCTGGTCTTGATTGTGAAGAAGGTGAATGGAATCAAAGCCCCCAGGCTCATCCCTTGGGGGCTGGCCGCTCTCTTGTTGGTAGGCGGCTTTTTAACCGCTTGTGCCTCAGCCAAGCACCCCGCCGCCCTTGCCGTGGAGGATTATCTTCAAGCCCTGGTGGATAAAGATGAAGCCCGCCTGGTCAGCCTGACCTGCCCAGACTTTGAAGATGGGGCCTTGCTGCAATTAGACTCCTTCAGCCTGGTCAAGACGAAGCTGGATGGATTGGACTGCCAGGCGCAGGCCCAGGAGGACACCGCCCAGGTGTCCTGCCAGGGGAAGATCCTGGCCACCTACGGCACGGAAGACCAGCAGTTTGATTTGAGCGAGAAAGCCTTCCAGGTTGTCAACCAAGGAGGCGACTGGCTGGTATGCGGGGAGTAAGCGCCCCTGCCAGCCGCCGCTGGCTGCCAGCCATGCTCCTGGCAGCCCTGGTTTTTCTATTAAGCGCCTGCCAGCCGGGTTCGGCTGCTGCCGCCTTGCCGACTTCCGCCGTACCTGAGGTAGTCACGCCAGTCCCACCCACTGCCGTCCCCTCCATGACGGTTACCTCAGCCGCCTCACCCACTCTGCCTGCAGACAGCCTCCCGACTGCCCTTCCGGCGACTGCCACTTCCGCCACAACGCGAGAAAAACTCACCCTGACACCCCTGCCGACCTCCGCCCTGGTGGATGCCATCCACCTGACTGCCGATGAGTGGCAGAAGTGGCCGGTCATCCCCCAGGTGCCAGAGAGCGCCCGTGCGCTTTACCAGAAGGGATTGGCGTTGGGCAACAACCCGCATGCCTTTTCCATCATCGGTGACTGCCAGAGCCTGCCGGAGACTTTTTTAGGCGTTTATGAGACCGATCCAACCCTGGCAGCCGGCCTGTCGCCCGAGCTGCAAACCGCAGTAGCCAACTTCTCCGGCTCGTTCGACCGACCCAGCCCAACAGTCAAGGGCGGGACGACCGCTGGCGCAGCGCTGTGGAGCGAATGGCACGAGAATAAATATACTTGCAAACCGAATGAGACGCCCCTGGACTGCGAGCTGCGCCTGAACAAGCCTTCGATCGTGATCATCAACCTGGGGACGCACTACGAGACCCGCAATATCACCTACCTGCGGAAAATCCTGGATCGGCTGACCCAGCAGGGCATCGTGCCCATCCTCGCCACCAAGGCCGATAACCGCGAGCTGGATGGTCGCCTGAACCAGGAAACGGCTTTGCTGGCGCTTGAATACCAGGTCCCGCTGTGGAACTTCTACGCGGCGGTCTCCGACTTACCCAACAACGGGGTGGGGGCGAAGAAGGGGGAAGAGTTCCTGGGTGAGATCTATTTGAGTGAAGAGGGGTTAGAACGCCACCGTTACACAGCCCTGCAGGCAATCACAGCCGTGTGGCTGGCGGTGAAATAGTACCTCCTCTGCATGAAATCTTGGCGTTTAGCCTGGGATGTGCCCTTGGAGTTGTGTCTGCCCAGGTGAGTGGATTTTCTCAACTTTAGCGAGGCGGATTGGGGAGATGATTTCCCCACAATGACTCGCCCCTAGCTAATGGGTTTTAGTTTCTCACCACACTCACCCCTAAATTGTCCGCATGATCGCTGATCCGCTCCAGGTTGCGCAGCGTCTCGGTAAAGATCACATCTGCTTCTGCCGTGCAGATGCCTTTTTCAAGCCGCTCGATGTGCATCGCGCGGGTGTGCCAATACATGCGGTCAAACTCGGCTTCGAGCCGGCAAACCTCCTGCGCCTGGTCACGGTTCCCGTCTTGAAAAGCCTGGATGGCCAGTGTGTAGGTTCTATAAGCGTGCGTCCAAAGCCTTTCCAGGTCTTCAGTAGCCTGATCGCTGAAATGCACATCGTTATTCATGCGCTCGATGGCGTACTCGGCGATATCTTCAGCCATGTCGCCAACCCTTTCCAGGTCCGTCAGCAGGCTGAGGATTTGAAAACAGCGCTTCTGCTGCCCCTGGCTGAGGTCTGCGCGCATCAGAACGTCAATGAAATGGCTGAGCTCTTTGAAAACGGGATCGACGACTTTCTCCTCCTGCACCAGGACCCGCTGGGCGAATTCTGTGTTCTTCTCCACCAGGGCGCGGCAGCTGTCTTCGAGCATGGCAGCGGTCACCTCGCCCAGCCGGATGAACTCGCGCGCCGCTTCGCTCAACGCCACGGCTGGAACGTTGTATTGCATTTCGTCGATATAGGCGGTCACTTTGAGTTTTTCCTCTTTGTGCCCTGCGGGTACCAACCAGGCGGAGAGTTGCGCCACCTGCTTGACGAAGGGGAACAAAATGGCGCTGACCGTTACATTAAAGATCGTGTGGGCATTGGCAATCTGGCGGGGCAGATCATCCGAAGTACGGCTGACAAGCTCGGCAAATTGGGGAATAAAGGGGAGGAAGAGCAAGACACCAAAAATGTTGATCGAGATCTGGGCGACGGAAGCCTGGCGGGCGGTCCTTGAGAGGGGCAGGGAGGCAATCAGGCCGGTGATGCAGGAGCCGATGTTGGCTCCCAGGATGATGCCAATGGCGCCTTGTAGAGTGATCACCTGGCTGATGCCCATCGCTACTGCCATGCTGGTCACCGCGGTGCTGCTCTGGGTCACCGAGGTCATCAGCAGCCCCGCCAATACCCCGAACATCGGATGCAGGCTCATTTGCACCAGCGCTTGTTTGATCCAGGGGATCTCTACCAGCAAGTCCAGTGCAGATGACATGTAGCTCATGCCCACGAAGATGATCCCCAACCCGAACAAGATTTCGCCGTATTTCTTCCAGTCTTTTTTCGGGAAAAATTCCAGGAGAATGTAGCCCACGATGACCAGCAGGAGACGGTAGAAGCCAATATCGAAGGCTACGATCTGGGCGGTGATCGTGGTGCCGATCTCCTGTCCTAGCATGACCCCGATCGACTGCTCAACGGTCATCAGGTTGGCATTGATCAATCCGATCATGGTGACCATCAAGAGCCCGCTGCTCTGGATCACGGCGGTCGAGGCTGCCCCAAAGCCGGCACTCTTCAGCTTACTGTTCGTGACGCCGTCGAGCCATTTCTGGATCTGGTCCCCCGCCAGCTTTTCCATGCCAGCGCTGAGCAGGCGGATGCCGTACATGAAAAGCGCTAAACCCCCCAGGATTAGTAAAACCCCTGCCATGTGCCCTCCAAGAAATTATCCTACTTGTTCTGGAATTTAGTTTACTGTGATTTGAGGAATGGGGATAGTGAGTAAGATCATACAAAAAGCCGAAGAATAGTCTCTGGCTCAAGATGGCTGTGTCCGCTGTCGTCTTGAGTGAAACAGTGCGATGTACTCGTTGTCCTCAACGCCATCGCCGACCCCCTGCAGCCTTGCTCCTGGTGATGCCTGTGCGGGATGGATGAACTCGAGGACTCCTTCAACGGCAGCGTCCACCGGTTCAAGATGACAATCCCCCGTGTCGTCCTGAGTGAAACGAAGGACCCCTGGAGACTTTTAGCTGACTGCTTCTAGGCGGGCAGGAGGCTCCAGGGCTCCTTCACCGGCAACGTGCGCCAGTTCAGCCAGATGTCTTGTGAAGCCCTCGGTAGATGATCCAAGTCAAAGCAAAGACGGGAAACCTTTATCCGAAAAGAGAATCATTTTCGCTTGTTTTACGTTATAATAAATAAGTACCTAACAAATCTGCAAGGTGTCCAGTTTGGAAAGGAGGGCTGATACTGCTGGGAGAAATTACAAGAAATTCACCGATTGTCCATTTGGTTTACCATCTTTTTGATCGACCTTTAGTATGAGTTTATTCATCACCTTGTTTTTTTGGAGGAAAAATGTTGCGCAAATTTCTTAAATTATCTTTCGCGTTCATTCTAATAATTTCCCTGAGTGCTCCAGCTTTTGCACAACAGGATGTTCCGCCAGATCGAATGAGTGATCGCGAACTTCCCGACCAAATAACAGATCTCAAATTAGATACACCCTTACAGCTAGAAGGGTTCCCGCTAGATACACTTTCTGCCGGCTTAGTTGGCGCACAGGGCGATCAGCGGGTGATCATTCGTCTGGTGGCTGATTCAGGCGCTGAAGCCTATGATAAAGGTCTGGATACTGTAAAAGCCGAGAAGGGTGCCAAGACTCAGCAAGATGCTTTTATCAAATCTGTCCGCGCTCTCGATCCCAACATGCGCGTGGTTACCCAGGTTCAAACTGTGCTGAACGCGGTCTTTGTGGAGGTGGATGCCTCGATCCTGCCGCAGCTGGCGCAAGACCCGCGCGTGGTGCGCATTGCACCGGTAGCGAATTACGAGATGAGTCTCTTTGAAACGGTGCCTTACATCGGTGCGTCTGCTGTTCAAGCGCTGGGTTTTGATGGCAAAGGCATCAAAGTTGCCGTGCTTGACAGCGGCATTGACTACACCCACGCGGCTTTGGGCGGCTCCGGCAACCCGGCGGACTTTGCGGCCAATAATCCCGATATTATTGAGAAGGGCACCTTCCCAACCGCTAAAGTCGTGGCTGGTTACGATTTTGTGGGCTCGAATTGGCCCAATACACCTGAACTGCCCGACCCCGATCCGCTGGATGCTGGACCGGGTGGCGGTCACGGGACTCACGTAGCCCACATCATCGGTGGGTTTGGCGGCGTTGCCCCTGGCGTGGCTCTATACGCTGTTAAGGTGTGCTCGTCCATTACCACCGGTTGTTCTGGTATCGCTCTGATCCAGGGTATGGATTACGCGGCTGATCCCAACGGCGATGGCAAGTACAAGGATCGGGTTGATCTCATCAATATGTCGCTTGGCTCTGACTATGGCCAACCTTACGATGATGACCTCTCCGCTGCAGTGAATAACGCCACGAAGTTAGGCATTCTAACCGTCGCCTCCGCTGGCAACGGGTCGGATAAGCCTTACGTGGCCGGCACACCCGCCTCAGCCGCGACCGCCCTTTCGGTGGCGCAGACGAGTGTTCCAAGCGCTTTCCTGCCCTTGATGCAAGTAACTGCTCCAGCTTCGATTGTTGGTCAGTATCCGGCAATCTTCCAGCCGTGGTCGGCTCCATTGACGGCAGCAATCCAGGCGCCAGTGCAATATGGAAATGGCGCGAACGGGAACTTGAATGGCTGTGCTGCCTTTACGCCAGGCTCCCTGGCAGGGAAAATTGTACTGGTCGATCGTGGTGCCTGCAACTTCACGCTTAAGATCAAGAATATTGGAGATGGTGGCGGTCTAATCGGCATTATCGGCCTGATTGCTCCCGGTGATCCGTTCGAAGGTGGGGACGGTGGCGAACGCCCGATTACGATCCCGGGCTACATGATCAGCCAGGCTAATGCGAACAAGTTGAAGAGCGGCCTCCCGAACACGGTCGTGCGCTTTGACCCGGCTGTTGGCATCCCGCTGGCTGGCACCATCGTAGGCAGCTCATCGCGCGGTCCGCAGCACGAAGACACCACCCTGATCAAGCCCGAGATCGGCGCGCCCGGCGCCTCAGTCTCAGCGATCTATGGTACGGGCACCGTTCAGGGACCCTTCGGCGGTACTTCTGGCGCTGCGCCCATGGTGACTGGCTCAGCAGCCCTGCTCCTGCAAGCCTTCGGCGGCACAAAAGCCACGCCCCAGGGCACGCCTCCTGGGATAGCCATCGGTCACGGTCTGAAGCCGATTGAGGTGAAAGCCTTGTTGATGAACAATGCCGAAACGAATATCATCAATGACGCGTTAACCGACGCCCTGACTCCGATCAGCCGCATCGGCGGTGGAGAAGTGAGGCGTTAACCAGGCTTTTTCTGCGCCAATTGCGGCATGGGATAAGGATGTGCCGACGGGAGCTTTGGGTTTCGGCTTTGTGGATGTGGCGGATGGTGTGATAAGTCTCACCAAAACCGTGCAAATCCGCAACCTTGATAACAAGAAACATACCTATACCGTGACCTCCACTTTCCGCTTCGCTGATGATGCCGCAAATGGGGCGGTGACGGTGAGCGCGCCTGCGACGGTTGTTGTCAAACCTGGGCAGGGCAAATACACCTACTTCGATGTTACCCTGACCATCGATGGCGCATTACTGCGTGGCAATTATATGAATTCCGGCAGCAATGGCGCCAATCCCAGTGTGCTAACGCTCAATGAGTATGACGGCTATCTGGTGTTGGACGATGGGCAGCACCCGATTCACCTGGCCTGGCATGTGCTGCCGCGTAAAGATGCGCGGGTCGTGCCTGATACGACTTCGATCGTACCTGGCTCGTACCCCCAGCCCCAGGTGATTGGCTTGGACAACACCGGTGTCGGCGCCGCGCAGAACGATGCCTACGCGTTGCTGGCGGTGAGCCCTGACCTGCCCGAAGGCGCCTTGGGTGGACAATCCCCTACTCCTGACATTCGCGCGGTGGGGATCAACACCTTCCCAGTGCCGGCCGGTGACTGCTCAGCAAATCCGTCCTTCCTGTGGGCGTTTGCGATCAATACCTGGGAGCGCCAGCAGCATCTCATGCCGGTGCACCACTACGTTTACCTGGACACAAATCAAGATGGAACCGATGATTATGTTGTGTTCAACAGTGACGCGTCGGGTTTTGGCACCTTGACTGATGGACGTCATTTGACTTTTGCCCAGAATCTGGCCACAGGCGATGCCTCCGCATTCTTCTACACCGAGCACTCGATGAACACCGGCAATACCGTGCTTTACATTTGCGCTGAGCAGGTGGGCTTGACCGGCACAGATAAGCTGGCTACCAATGTCAATATGACAGTCTACACGCAAGATTGGTACTACGGCGGGCCTGGTGATTTGGTCGAAGGCTTGACGGTCACCCCGTTTGGTGAACAGCATTATGGTGTACCCAGTGATGTACCGGGTAACACCTATTACCCGGAAGCCCTGGAGGTGTACGATTTTGGTCCATTCTCTGGCAATACACCGGAGCTGGGGTTGATGTTGATTACCAACGGCGATCGAGGTACTGGCAACCGGGGTGGCGCGACCCAAGATACGGAAGCGCTGCTTTTCACGGTACCTTAATAGCAGGATCGTTCTCATAACACCGTCAGATTACCTGCCTGGTTTGTGGCAGGGGCGAAAGAAGGTGTTGCAGCAAGCGGAGCACCCCAGTGGGTGCTCCGCCCTTTTTTAGGCTGTATCGCTCTCAAACAGATTGGTGGGAATTGGAATTTACCCGCGCCGCAATTTCGTGCCGGCGGTCAGGAATCTGGGGTGCCTTGAGGGGATTTGGGAACGAAACCGCCTTCGCACAAGAAGAAATATCCGCTTTCCGAGGCACGGTAATCGTATTCTTTTTCCCCTGCTTTTAGAACCACCCGGTAACCGTTCACAAGTGCCTGGGTATAAAATTCTCCCGGTTTTGGGCATCCCAACGAGCCGTCGTTCCAGATCATTGCCTCGGATCGGATCACCTGGATCGTGGATTTATCCACTCCGATTTTTTGAGCCAGGTCTGAGAGGATCTTTTCGATGAGACCTGCAGGTACTTCTCCAGTAATGGGTGTATCTTCGGAAAATTCTTCAGGTGTCACGCGTTCGGGCATATGCGTTACCGTTCCTCGGTCAAGTCTGCTTGGGATCTTGCTGGTTGGTGTGATTGTAATTGTAAGATCAGGCGTTGCAGTTGTTGTGCCCTTACTGGATGCGGAGGTTGAGACGCCTGGTGCAGGGCGTGTGAATTCTGGCGATGGATTACGCTCGGGTGTTGAATTGCACGCCGCGAAAAACAAGAAAGCGAATATTACAATCCTGTATTGTAATTTAACCATGTTTTTGGAACCTTCCTTCTATTCTCAACCAAACTCAGCCAATTGTGGGGGTTGGCAGGAAGATCACTTTTCGATTGTATTCGATGTGTTGAATCTGATCCTTAGACGATGGAGAGAGCAGGTTGGTTCCCAGATTAATTTTTTCGACCCGGCAGGGGTGTTCCAGGAATCGCAGGGTGGCGGCGGGTGAGTGTGAAGGCGACGACCAGCGTATCAGCGGGGTTTGGCAGGAGATAGATCGTGGTGGTCTCTGGAGTGACTTTCCGAGTAAGCGCCAACCGTCTTAACCTTGCATTTTTGTTAGGATTCAACTACAATAGTCTAAGCAATCAATTCCGATATAATATATCTTAATATAAAACTGTGTGACCGGCAAAGTCAAGATAGGCGAGTGGGTTATTAATAATTTGGGAGCGGGGTTACCCCGTCCCTCCCCGATGATTTTTGACTGAAAGGAGGGCAAAACCACGAATTGTATTATAGAAATGAACTTGTGGAACGACAGCAGAGAAAATAACCTTAATTCACATTTCAACAGGAGATGGTATGAAGCAAACTTGGTTTAAGATTTTCTCGTTCGCAGCAATCCTCACTTTTACCTTTTCTTTCATGGCCGTCCCGGTGACCCGCACCCAGGCAGCCGCCCCCACAGAACTTTTCTTTTCAGAATATATTGAAGGCTCCAGCAATAACAAAGCCTTGGAGATCTATAACGGCACCGGCGCGGCCATCAACCTTGGGACCGATGGATACAACGTGCAGATGTTCTTCAATGGCAGTGCGTCTGCCGGGCTGACCATCGAACTGACCGGTACGGTTGCGGATGGGGATGTGTATGTGGTTACAAATCAGTCAGCTATCCAGGTTATCAAGGATAAAGCCGACTTAATCACGACAAGTACAAGTTGGTACAATGGCGATGACGCGGTGGTGCTGCGCAAAGGCACAACGGTTATTGATGTAATCGGTCAGATAGGATTCGATCCTGGATCAGAGTGGGGTGCGGGCTTGATTAGTACGGCTGATAATACCCTTCGGCGGATTGACACGAACTGTGCGGGTGATCCGAATGGATCGGATGCATTCGATCCTTCAGTTGAATGGGAAGGTTTTGCTCAAGATACTTTTGGCGGGCTTGGAGCGCACACGGCAAACTGCTCCGGACCAGAAGCAGCTCCAGAAGTCTCCGGCACTTTCCCCACTAATGGCGCTACCGACTTCCCGATCAACTCCAACCTCACAGTCACGTTCAGCGAGCCCGTTAATGTGACTCCTTCATGGTTTACACTGAGTTGTTCCGTGAGCGGAGATGTGGCAACAGCCTTTAGCGGCGGCCCCACCACATTCACCCTCGACCCGGGCATTGCACTCACGGACGGTGAGACTTGTACGCTGATTGTGTTAGCTGATCAGGTTAGCGACCAGGATGGAAACGATCCGCCCGATAATATGGTGATGAACTTTGAAGTTGGTTTCTCGCCCTATGATGTGTGTGCGACGTCGTTTACACCCATCTACACCATTCAGGGTAGTGGGCTTTCGGCTGCCGTTACTGGCACTGTCACGACAAAAGGTGTCGTAGTGGGTGATTTCGAGGGAAGCGCCAGCGCCTCCGGCTTCTATCTCCAAGATCTGACCGGCGATGGCGACCCTGCCACATCAGACGGCATCTTTGTATTTACCGGCTCTTCCGATCTGGTAAGCGTGGGACAGGTGGTGAGCGTCACCGGTTACGCTCGCGAGCGCTTCAACCAGACCACACTCAATGGCTCGAACACCAACACCGCCGCAGTGCCTGCCGCAAATATCGTTCAATGCAGCACTGCCTCGGTTGCCCCGGTCGATGTGACCCTGCCTGTGACCAGTCTCATTGATTTTGAGCGCTACGAAGGTATGCTGGTGCGCTTCCCGCAGGCCCTGGTCATTGCGGAATACTTCAACTATGACCGCTTTGGCGAGATTGTCCTGGCCCAGCCGCTGGCTGGCGAGACACGTCCCTTCACCGGCACAGCCATTGATGAACCCGGCGCAGCGGCGAACGCCCGCACCCTTGCCAACAGCTTGAGCCGTATAACACTGGATGATGCCCAGAGCGCGCAAAACCCAGCCACACTGCGCCACCTGAAAGGCGACCCCTTCTCGCTGATCAACCGCTTCCGCGGCGGCGACACGGTCATGAACGCGACCGGTGTGCTCGGCTACGACTTCAGTCTCTATCGCATCGTCCCAACCGGACCGGCAGATTTCGTGGCCGCGAATCCGCGACCGGCTTCCCCCGAACCGGTCGGTGGCTCCCTCCGCGTGGCGGCGATGAATACGCTCAACTACTTCGTCACTGCCGATTACCCGACCGGGAATTTGCTGGACAACCAGTGCGGTCCGCTTAACAACGTGGAATGCCGCGGTTGGGATAGCGACCAGCCCCTCGAGTTCACACGCCAACGTGACAAACTCCTGGCCGCTCTGACTGGGCTCGATGCTGATATCATCGGCTTGAATGAGTTGGAGAACTCCACTGGTGTTGAGCCTCTGGCGGATATTGTAGCTGGCTTACCGGGCTATGCTTACATCGACACCGGCACCATTGGTACGGATGCCATTAAAGTAGGCTTGATCTTCCGGCCAGCGGTCGTCACCCCGCTTGGCAATTTTAAACTGCTCACTTCGGTGGTCGACCCGCGCTTCATCGATACGAAGAGCCGACCGTCCCTGGCCCAAACCTTCACGGTCAATGCCACCGGCGCACGCTTCACTGTGGTCGTCAATCATCTGAAATCGAAAGGTTCCGACTGTCTCGATATCGGCGACCCGGATCTCGGTGACGGTCAGGGTAACTGCAGCCAGACCCGCCGCGCCGCAGCGGAAGCTTTGGTGGACTGGATCGCCACCGACCCGACCGGCAGCGGTGACGCGGACTACTTAATCATGGGCGACCTGAACTCCTATGCCAAAGAGGATACGATTGATGTTATCCTGGCTGGCTCTGACGATATGGATGGAAGTCGTGATGATTACACGAACCTGATTGCTGCCTATCAGGGGACCTATGCCTATTCGTATGTGTTTGATGGTCAAGCTGGATACCTGGATCACGCACTGGCTTTCCATAGTTTAACTGCGCAGGTGGGAGGCGCTGCTGATTGGCATATCAACGCTGACGAACCTGACCTGCTGGATTACGACACCTCCTTCAAACCGCCGGCACAAGATGCGCTCTATGAGCAAAACGCCTATCGTGCATCGGATCATGACCCGGTGATCGTGGGTCTCGATTTGCTGCGTTATGACTTTACTGGATTCTTCCCACCGATTGATAACGATCTGGTATTCAATGTAGCCAAGGGAGGAAGCAGCATCCCGGTGAAGTTCAGCCTCGGTAAATCCATGGGTCTGGATATATTCCTCAGCGGGTATCCAATTTCACGACCAATTGCTTGCGGTGTGAATCCTCCTGTGGATAGCATTGAAGAGACTGTTACTGCTGGCAGCAGCAGCCTGACGTACGATCCAACGACCGATCAATATACTTATGCCTGGAAAACCAATAAATCATGGGCAGGCACGTGCCGTCAGCTTGTTGTAATATTAGATGATGGCTCGATTCATACCGCCAACTTCCGGTTCAAGTAATTCGATATAAGCACTTTCCAAAAAAAGAGACCGCCCAATGTATAACGGGTGGTCTCTTTTTTTTAATTTTTTCAAGGCGTAGGGTTGGCCCCTGGCTTCATGGCGTCAGTGGATTCTTCTGCGCCCAATCCTCTCCCAGGTACACCAGCATCTCCGCCTCCTGCGACAGGTCCAGGCTGATATAGATTTCGCTGGGCGAGACCTGCAGCAGGTCGATCAGGGAGCGCAAGGTGTAGGGGTTGCTGGCCAGGTCGACCAGGCGGGTGAGGGGGCGGGTCTCCTGGCTCTCGACCCTTTCGATCACCTCCAGGCCTTGTGTCTCCAGGTACTCCGCCGTCTTTTTGCCCAGCGAAGCGTCTCCGGTCTGGTTGATGAGCTGGATGCGCACCGACTCCGCCGCCACCAGCTCTTCGTGGGTCATGCTCCCCTGTTCTGAGATGGAGGAGGTGAAGATTGCCTCTCGCAGTTGTTGGATGCGCTCCGGAATGGGGATGTAGATTGATTCTCCCTCCGGCGAGGTGGCGTAGGTCACGGCGTCGTTGCCGATCTGGAGGTGCTGGATGTTCTCTGCAGGAATCTCCTGGGCCAGCCAGGCGAGTTTAATCATCTGCTGCAGGGTCAGGTTGGTCTGGATGCCAGCGCTGAGCTTCTGATAGATAGCCGGAGCCCTGGCAACCAGGCGTGCCAGGCTGCCCGGCTGCAGGGCTTTCTCTTGTACTGCCAGGATCACCTGCTGCTGGCGCTCGCTGCGGTCGAAGTCGTCGTTGGCGGTGTAGCGGTTGCGGGCATAGGCCAGGGCGGTGGCACCATCCAGGGCCTGCCTGCCCGGCTCGAGCACGATCGTGTTGCCCGGGCCGATGGGGTCGACCTGGATCTGGGAGGGGATATCGAGCTCGATCCCACCCAGCTCGTCGATGAATTCTTCGAAGGCTTTGAAATCTACCCGAGCATAGAAGTTCACCGGCACCCCCAGCAGTGCCTCAATCGTGCGCATGGCCAGGCCCGGACCGCCACCGGGGATCTGGTAAATTTCGCCGAAGCGGTGAGCAGTGTTGATCTTATACTCGCCCTCGAAGCCCGGCAGGCTGACCCACAGGTCGCGCGGAATTGAGAGCATCCCGGCCGTCTTGCCCACCGGATCGACGGTCAGCAGGATCATGGTGTCAGAACGCGGCGGCCCGACCCGGTCGGTCGACTCCCAATCGGCATAATCTAAGCCCAGCAGCAAGAGCGTGACCCGGCCTTTGCCGTCCCAGGGATCGGGCTGGGGCAGAACCACGGTGGGGGTCGGCATGGGAGGAAGTGCTCTCCTGGGCGGTGGGAGAAGGCGTGGGTTGGGCTTGGGAGGGTGGCAGAACGACCACCAGTGTGGCTGTTGGGATGGGCAGGAGGGAGATCGAAGTGTTCTCTGGCATGCCGGGCAGGTTGCGCCCCTGGCAGGCGGCTGCCAACAGCGCCAGAGTGACCAGGAAAAACGAGACCTGCAGCCAGATGAATCGGGTTTGTTTTTGGATGCGTGGGTCAGGCAGGTGTGTGGGATTAGGATATTTCATATAAAACTCACTGGATATTCGATTGAACCGGTCGAAATCCAAATTCATTATAACATCGGTAAGTCAGCGGGGTGATCGTTCCAAAGCTGGTAAAAACGTGGGTTAAATGGATGTGAGGCAGTCTGGCAACCGCCCCACATCCTACGAACAAAGAGGCACACTGACATGCGCCTGAACCTAATTCTACCAAAAGTTGAACCGAACGAATTTGAATTCCCAAAGAAATGTCCCAAGAAAGGCTGTCCGGGAATGCGATTTATCCCACGGCAGGAAGTGAGCAAGAAGATCGTGGATGCTCAGCACCCTGAGGTAACGGCCTGGAGATGTGAATGCATCAAATGCGGGCATGTATTCCGGGTCTACCCGAAAGGGGTCAGCCAGAAGCAAATATCGAAGCGTGTGAATGGTATGGCAGTGATGATGTACATTCTGGGATTGAGCTACGGGGCGGTAGAAATCGTATTGAGCAGTCTTGGAATGGGGATAGGAAAAACGAGTGTCTATCGGGCAGTCCAGGCCGTAGCAGAGCAAGTGCCAGGGCTAAAGCGTGAAAAGCTACTGAGCGGGTACAAGACAAAAGCGATTGGGGCAGATGTAACCAGTGTGCGCTGTAACGGGGAATGGGTGACAGTCGGCATCGTGGTAGATGCGGTCAACGGGATGGTATTGAGTATCGACGAATTACCGGGTGAGGATGCTGAGCAATTGAAAGCCTGGCTTGAGCCAATCATGGAAGCGGTAGACGCAGATGTGGTGGTGAGTGATGATGCGGATGCATTGAAGAAGGTGAGTGATGAGACCGGACGCTCGCAGCAAGTGTGCAAGAGCCATGTCGGCCGAAACACAGATGCCCTGGTGGCTGAACTCTCGGCGATTATTAGCACAGGGCAGGATCATTCTCTGGATGTGATTGGGATAACTTCTCAACAGGCGTTGGAGGATCTGGCTTCACTCAAGGAGATGATCCATTCCCGACGTCCGGAAGATCAGCCACGCCTTGAAGGAATCTATCTCCGCTACGCCAACGCTCGCAAACCAGGTAAGGGCAAAAAACATGATGTTGCCTATCGGATGCGCAATCTGTTTATGGATCGCTGGAACCTCTGGCCTCGCCTGACTTTCTATCGAAACTGGAAGGATGAATATGGAAATGAGATTTTAGACGGCACCAACAACCATTGTGAACGCGCCATTGGATGGTGGATCAAAGAGCGCTACCGCTCGATGCGCGGCTACAAACAGGGGCGCTCCGCTCTTGGCATTAGCCGCCTGATCGCCTTTGCCGGGAACAACCTGGCTCGTGGCTTGCGCCTGGCGGATTTGATGGCATAACCCAGGCAAAATGCCAGCTGGTTAGCCACCAATCCTGTTTGTTCACGTATCATTTACCAATTTTGGAACGATCACCAGCGGGCGGCGATAAGGGAGCGCTCTGAGGTGCTTGGCAATCAATGCTGCCTCCGCCCTGCAGATTGGGGCGAAGCCGGCTGCTGGGGGCGCGGAAACGTGGCTGCGCGAAGAAAGTGAGGCTCTCGACTTGCTCAGGAAGCACTAATCAGCGGGCCGGATCCGCTTCCACAAACCTGCCAGGATCCCGATGACCAGCAGCCCGAAGCTCAAGCCGATGAAGCTCCACTTCAGGATGGTAAAGACAGGTGCCAGGGTTGCAGCGATCCCAGCGGAATCCGGGTAGCGCAGCATGACGAGGGAGGCGGTGATGTTCTCCAGGTAGTCGCAGAGCATCCCCAGGAGCGGCACGAGGTTGGCAAGCTGCCAGCGGCTGGAGGCTGGAAAGCCCTTCCCAAAGACCCAGCTGATCGAGGTGATCAAGAAGAAGGTATAGACGAGGGGGAAGATCAGGTCGAAGGTGAACCGGGCTCGCACGTACGCCTGGCGGCCTTGCTCGCCGTAAGCCTCTGCCATCCTGGCTAGGTCAGTGGGAGCGTAGAAGAAGGAGGTATCGGGAGAACCGGCCTCCCCCGAGATCTTTTCCGCTTTCTGCGACTGGTCCGGCAGCACCAGGGCAGAGAAGAGCAGGAAGATGAGCAGCCCCGCCAGCGCCACCCAGCCAGTCGAAATTCTGCGCAGCCAGGAAGAAAGTCTCATCAGCATTTCCGCCTCCAAACTTGGTGGCATTATAGCCTTCACATATGCCAGGGTCAAGCAGCTCCTCAGAATGGAAAATTGAAGTGAAATGATGGAAACAACCCTTGACAAATTGTAAAGTATACTTTACAATAAGACAAGTATTAGATACAGAATACAGGAGGTTGACGATGATACTGCGTAAATTATCCCCTGAAAAATGCGAGCCCTTCATTTGGATCCTCTTTGCCCTGGCGCAGATATCGATGGCTGCCAGCGGAATCCTGGGGCATTTCTTCGAGGATCAGGTGCCTTTCCTGATCGGCATGCTGACCGGGTTTTCTATGGTCGGAAACCTGTTCTTCCTCACCCAGGTCAAGCATCTCAAACGACCCTTTAACAAGCATTAGGAGTTCCGATGATCGAAAGAGCTAAAGAACGTTTTCCACTCATCCGCCCACTGCTCATTCCGCTGGTGTTTTACGTAGGATTGTTGGCCTGGTCGCTGAACTGGCTGCAGTCCCACCCCGACTCCGCCTGGCGCTACCTGGTTGCGCTGGCGCCAATGCTGCCGGGGATCTTCATCGCCCTCGGGATCTTACGTGCCATCCGCAAGCTGGATGAGCTGGCGCAGAAGATCCTGCTCGAAGGAATGGCAGTCAGCTTTGTCTTCACGTTGGTGCTGACCCTCAGCCTGGGCTTGCTGGGCATAGCCGGTCTCCCCCAGCCGAACACTGTTTATATTAGCCTATTCATGATCGTGATGTGGCTGGTGGGGAAGCTGTTCTTCAGCGGTAAATACTTATGAGGAACCGCTTGAAAGTTTTGCGCGCCGAGCGAGACTGGTCACAGGCGCTCCTGGCAGAGAAGTTGGGCGTCTCCCGGCAGACGATCAACGCCCTGGAAACCGGGAAGTATGATCCCAGCCTGGAACTGGCTTTTAAGATTGCGCACTTGTTCGCGATGCAGATCGAGGAGATTTTCCAGCCTGACAATTCTTAATTTCAAGTGAACCGCGTCTGGTATCTTTATAACGTGATGCCGCGCAGAGTACTGAGATATCTAGTTGAAAGCTCTCCGCGCACTCGGCGTTTCCACGTTAAGGTTCTTGATGGTGCTTGGCTACAAATTTAATGAAATCCAGGTCGCCAGGGGAATGACCGAGCGTGCCCAGGTACTGCCCGATCTCACTACGGTGGTGCGTCCCGTGGTTAACGATATGGAGGATCATGTGCCAGAGCGGGCGGGATCGGTAGCGGGCGCGCGGCCAGCGGTAGAGCACCTCGCCAGCCGCCTGTTCGGGGCTGAGGGTTTTGACATAGGTCTCCAGGCGCTTATCTTCCTCTTTCCAATACTGGCGCAGCCTGCCCAGGTCCGGGAACTCGACTTCGGTCAGGCGGTGGATGGGGAGCTCACCTTCCTGGCAGCCCAGGCGCCAGTACCACTGCGCATCGAGCGTGTGTAGGAGTGTGCTGAAAACGCTGTTTTGGCTCAACCAGCAGGGGGTGGTGAGCTGTTCAGGGTTGAGGTGCGCAGCAGCCTGGAGCAGACGCGTGTTTGCCCAGGTATTGTATTGGACGAGAGCATATAGATTCTCTTTCATGCTGTGCCTCCGTAATTCTTACAGAACACGCGCACATCCTGGATCACTTGAAAGCCCAGGGACTCATATAAAGCCAGGGCGGTGTTCCGATAGATGTCAGTCTCGACGAGGATCGAGCTGACTTCCAACGCCTGCATGCGGCGCAGCACCTCCGCCAGGGCCAGGCGACCCAGGGCGTAGCGGCGGAAATCTGGGTGGCAGCCCAGCGGCTCGATCTGCCCAATCAGGTCACCGCCCACTCCACGCATCAGCCAGCCAATGCAAAACGCCCCCAGCCGCCCATCGGGTGCGGCGATCACGATATCCAGGTCTGGGATATATGCAGGTTGCTGCAGGGTGTGGGAGCGCCAGGCAACCGTCATATTCTTGCTCTCAAAGGTATCCTGGTGCAGCGCCACGTAGGCGGCTGCCTCGCCCAACCCGGCCAGCGGGCGCACCGTGAAGCCCTGCGGGAGCGGATATTGGCGGATAGGCTCCTGGGCATTGCGCTGCATCAGCACCTTGCTCCAGGAATCATCGCCTATCTCCGCCTGGTCAGTGAAGCCAGCTTCTTCCAGCACCCGGATGTGCTCTGTTTGAGAGGCAAAGACGTTCACATACCAGGCCGGGTGACCATAAGGAGTCTCCACGATTGCCTCGGCACGCTGGCTTGCCCAGGTCAGCATTTCCGGAAAGAGCTCGCTTTCTACCTCCGGATAGCAGGCGTAGTCAATTGTCCAGAAGGGGGTTTGCAGAGCTGCCCAGCCCATCAGCTCGCCCTCGGCTGTCTCCCAACGCCGGGAATTCTCCGGCGCATCCAACCCCCAGGAGGAGAGGCGGTAGGGCAGGTCAGCTGTGTGCAGGTGGCTGGCGGGGAAGGCCTGTGCTAAGGAGGCCATGCTTTCTTGTTCTGCTTTACCGGAGTAGGTACGTGGGAAGAGCGTCAAGTTTCCTCCTGGGATGATTATACCCTTGCCTGTACATCCAGTGCATGCCCCTTGACCTGGGGGATGATCTTGACTGCATTAAGGTTCGCTCCGCCATGTTTCTCGAAACGCACCTGCATATTCACCCGCAGGTGATAGAAACCTAATCCATAAGAGGTGATCAGCGCCTGATATTCATCGAACGCCATCAACTTTACCCGGTAGCCTGCCTTCTCAAGCCCCAACCCTAAGGCAATGGCAGGCTGTACATCGCCGGTCGTCCCGGTGTTTGGAATGGTGACGAACAAATCGGCCTCCTTTGGGGACATACCTATTTGAAGCGTTTATCCGAGCGCGTGGAGCGGATTTTCTCACGGACACTTTCCAGCCATCCAATTCTGGCATCGGAATTTTCATCAAACTCCGGCACGTAGGGTTTGATATCCAGCAGCGGGGTGCCATCCAGGATGTCCAGGTTCTCCACCGATAAGATATTGCCTTCTATCTTGACCAGCCGCACGACCGACAAGCCGATCGGGTTGGGGCGCGTGGGGCACGCGTGGCAAAGAGCCCGTGCGTCTCTGAGCCGAGAAAGGGCGTGACAGTCAGCGACACGCGCTCGACTTTGTGGAGGTGGTAGAGCAGGATCAGGTGCGAGAACCCCTCTAAATCTTTTAACGCGGCGGTGAGCTCGGGCAGAATCTCGATTGTGCCCGCCGCGCTGGCTTCCCCGCTGGGCTGGATGGGCATGCCAGACAGATCTTTGAAGGGGGTGTGGATGGTACCGATGGGGTGGTAAGTTATATGCATGTGTTTATTTCTTCTCTTTGTCTCTTTTGTTCGGATAGGATGTCAGGGTGAGCGTATAACCAGCCGGGTCCAGGAAGGTTGCTGTGCGCAGCCTCCAGGGCATATCGGTGGGCGGTTCAAGGAATTCGACCCCCTGGCTGAGGAGGTGCTGGTATGCGGCATCTGCGTCAGCGACCACGAAATCGACCACCACGCCCTTACCCTTTGCCCCCCAACGGGCGCATTCTTCCGGGCTGCTGCTGATGCACAGGGTCATCTCGTGCTTGCTGCTGATCCAGTAGCCCACGAACCATTCGTAGGTCACTTCGCGCAATTCCAGACCGAGCTTGCCCTCATAGAAGGTGCGCGCGGCGGTCATGTCTTCATGATAGAGGATCACGAAGGACTCGAGAGGAGAGATGCCCATTGGGTTGCGGACCTCATCATCTAATCTTATTGAGCTCACGGATGAACACGGGTTCCACAGATAACCTATTGTCGCGCTAAATAGGTAAATTGAGATACCTATCTTCGTGTGGCTGCTGAAATCGACTGCTTTTGTTCAATCTTCACCAAATCTTCACAACTTTCTCATGACTTATACACAATCTGCGGCTATCCTTAGGAAAACCGACCCTGGAGGAGTTTCTTTATGTCATCTCAACCTATCCCGCCCAACCGCAGCCTGGTCAAGCCGCGCTTGCGCGGATGGAAAGCTCTTTTTACCACCCGCACCTTCCGCCGCCTGGTGCAGCTTTATTTTGCGGGCTTCATCTTATTCATTACCGTCCAGCATGTGACGGCTGGAGAGGGCAGCACAAACGTCACCGCTTCGCCAGAGGCTTATTGCCCCTTTGGCGGGCTGGAGTCGCTGTATAAGTTCATCGTCACCGGCGGCAGCACCGTGCCCCACACGCACCTCTCGAACATGGTGATGCTGGTGGCGGTACTGGTAACCGCCTTGCTGCTGCGTTCTGCCTTCTGTGGCTGGATCTGCCCCCTGGGTTTCATCCAGGACATGGTCAGCCGCTTCAGTGCCTTCCTGGGCAAGCATTTGCTTTTCTACAGGCACGGGATGAAGAGTCTCAAAACCCGCCTGGCGCCCCTTTCTTTCCTGGACCGCTACCTGCGCCTGATCAAATATGGTGTGCTCATCTGGGCAGTAGTGGGGACGGCGGTCTATGGCGTGATGGTCTTCCGCGATTATGATCCCTGGTCGGCGCTGATCAATATCGCCGAGTTCAGCTTCACGCCGGGCCTGATTGTCCTGGGGGTCACGCTGGTGGGAGCGTTCTTTGTGGAACGTCCCTGGTGCCGTTACGCCTGTCCCTTGGGAGCCGCCAGCGGCTTGCTGGGTAAGTTTAGCCCGGTTTATCTCAAGCGCGAGGAAAGCGCCTGTAAGGTGTGCAAGGTCTGCACCACAGCCTGCCCGATGGGTTTACCGGTGCACACGGCAGATACGATCAAAAGCGCCGATTGCATCGCCTGCCTGGAGTGCGTGGGCGCCTGACTGCGCCAGGGTGCCTTGGAAGTCAAGTTGAATCTGCCCCTGGTGGGCAAGTAAGAGGAGGACGAAATGACCATCAAACCATTTGTTTTCGGTATCCTGGTGCTGCTGAAACTCCCCAGCCCTAAAGGGCGGGGGTTCTTGGAGGAATCTCCAAGCCACCATCGGACAACCGTCCGCGGCC
The DNA here is from genome assembly GCA_963754615.1 of uncultured Chloroflexia bacterium. Classification (GTDB taxonomy): domain Bacteria; phylum Chloroflexota; class Anaerolineae; order Anaerolineales; family UBA4823; genus CAVVUF01. Next base: position 321,650 of record CAVWGW010000008.1, read on the forward strand.
TGTTTCAAAGGCTCTACTCCGCCACAGGGGTCGGAGATACATGCTGGTGCGAGCTTGCACCCCGCCATACACTCCATGGCAGGCGCGGGAGCAAATGTTGCAGGCTCCATTCACGTCTCGCTGGAGCACTGCGCCGCAGCCAGGGCAGGCGTAGACCCGCCCCCGCGGCGCATGGGCTTTCACTGAGCTGCAGCAGCTGCAGGTGCGGGTGGAGTAGTCTTCGGGGATCTGCTCCACCGTTATGCCGTAGCGCTTGGCTTTGTAGCTGAGATACTGGATGAACTGACCGTGCGGCCACTGACTGATCTTCTGGTTGGCATTCTTGCCCAAATCAACGCCATCTTGCACATGGCGCACGTCCCCTACCGCGATCGCTCGCACGTCATTGGCCTGGCAGAATTCAACCACCTGACGGCTGGCTTTGTGCAAGATGTCTCGCTGCTGGCGTCTCAACCTGGCGCTGGCCCGCCTCTTGCCTTTCACGAGCTGGCGATGGCGCTTCGAGCCGGGTTTGCAGCGGTCGATGCGGGATGTCAGCGCAGCGTGGCGTTTGTTGCGCAGCTGCTTGACCGAGCGCAGTGCCCGTCCGCTCACCACCAGCGTATCTCCAGCTTCGGTGGCTACCGCGGCGATGTTGACCTCCCCCAAATCCACCCCGGCTACTTGCCCACCCTCTTTCAGCGGCGAGTTGACCTGCCCGGTGTCCATGGTCAGGCACAACTCGTAGTGGTCTGCCCGCCAGGTCAGCTCCGCCTGGCGCAAATCCATCCCCCAGTACTCGTCGGGAATGCGAAGTCCCAACCCAGGCGCGCGCTTACCGTTCGAGAGGAGCAACCGCCCAGCTTCCCCCCAGTGGATGGCCGAGGCTTTCCACACCAGCGTCTGGTATTTCTTCGCCCGATAGGGATAGCGCGCCTGCGGGTTTGCCTTCTTCAGCTGGCGAGCCGTGTCAACGTTGGCTTCCAATTTCTGCGCCAGAGCCTGGATGCTTTGGGAGTGCAAGGCATACTCCCCTTTGAACCGTTTGCCCAAATCCACCGTGGTCAGCCATTTTCCGTCCCGGCTCTGGAGGTGAGCTTGCAGCATATCCGTCCAGCAGCGTCCGGCTTCGCGGCGCAAGGCGGCGCACAGCGCCGCCTGCTCCTGGTTCAGGTTGCGCAGCGGAAGCAGACGAACGACGCATTGCGTGGTCGAGGCGCGATAGCTCATCTCAAACGCCCTTCTGGTTTTCGCTGGACTGCTTGCTGACCGCCAGGGGAGCGCCTCCCAGCGTGGCAGCGAAATACAAATGGGTCCACAACCTCGGCAGGCGGAAACGCAGCCAGGGAAATGCCTGCCGCAAGAGACGGGCCGAACCTCCTTTTCGATAACGCACCAGACACTGGAGGCCGAACGGTGGATCCACTGCGCAAAGCAGGTGTCCGGGGTCGGACATCCCTTCCCACTCAATCTCGCTGGCCTGAAATTCCGGTGCGGTTGGGTGGCTGATCTCCTTCCGACGTGGATCCATGCCCTTGCTCGAGACCTGGCGGCGGTATGTGGGGCACCAGACCACAAGATAGTTGCAGGTAGAGACGAGGTTCCCGTTGGATTTGACAGTAGAACTCATGTTCTATATTATACGGCCCGATGCTGTATCATGCAAGACCCAAAAACCGGCGCCGTACCTCGCCACCTCTTAACCCCTGGCGTGAATCCCGGGGCTTTACCACGGATTTTGGAAAAAAGTGCCCTCATCTTTCCTTTCATAGGAGACCCTCCGTCGATATCTCTTGACAAGGGAGACAAATATGCTATACTGGGGTATAGTATATACTTGCGAGAAAGGTAGACTACAGCCATGCCTCTTTACGAATATCATTGCAACGATTGCAGCGAAGACTTTGAGAAGATGGTGCGCTTCTCCGAAGCGGACCTCAGCCCAGCCTGCCCGGTTTGCCAGAGCCAGGATACAAAGAAGAAGATCTCCGCGGTGGCTTCGTTCAGCACCTCGCTGGGCAGCGCCAGCCTCTCGTCCTCCAGCAGCAGCTGCGGCTCGCGTGGCGGCTTCAGCTGAGCGGGCTAATATCTAACGGCCGTGAGCCGGTTATCGATAGGCAGGTAGGGGCGGGGTCACCCCGCCCGTACAAGAATTCTTAGGGGCAGGGTTACCCTGCCCGAACAACCAATTTCAGGAAGGATTCCTATGAAAATTCAAAACCAGGAAGCCAAGGAGAAGCTCGTTCAGCGCCTGCGGCGCATCGAGGGGCAGGTGCGCGGCGTGCAGGGCATGCTGGATGAGGAGCGCGACTGCCGGGAGATCATGCAGCAGCTTGTCAGCCATCCATTCCGCCGTGCAGGGGGCCAGCCGCATCTTCCTCCAGGAATATGCTGCGGCCTGCCTGGTCGAGATGGATGAGACGGCGCAGACAGACCCCTGGAGATGACTTGCGCGAAAAGCGCCAAAAGAGTCATCCAGGATATGATTGCCTTGCTGGACAAGGCGCCTTAACGGGAGGGAAAGATGGGAACAGCGACGGTTAAATGGATCGACGGTAGGAAATTCATCGGGATCGACTCGACCAACCACTCGGTCGTGCTTTCCTCGGTTGACGAAGGCATCGGGATCAAGCCCTCCGACCTGCTGCTCCTCGCCGTGGCAGCCTGCACGGCGGTGGATGTGGTCGGGATCCTGGAGAAGAAGCGCATGCCCTTAACCTCCCTGGAGATCACCTCCAGCGGGGAGCAGGATGCCGACCCGCCCTGGACCTTCCGCAAGATCCACCTGCATTTCAAGCTGAGCGGGAAGGATCTGACCGAGAAATCCGTGGCGCAGGCAATTCTGCTTTCGCACAAAAAATATTGCTCGGTCGCCGCCACGATCTGTGCTACGGCAGAGATCACGACGGATTTTGAAATTCTTTAACGCTATTTAGCCATTCCCGATTTTACCGGTAACCCGGCGTGAACCCAGCGATTCATGCCACCCCGCATATTGCTGACCTTATAGCCCTGGGAGCTTAATTGACGGGTGGCTGTGCTGCTGCGGCTTCCAGAAGCGCAGATGCAGATCACCTCGCGATCTTATGGGAATCCGTTTTTGTTTTGCTGTCAAGCTCATCGAGCGGAATGAGCTCTGCTCCGCTGACATGTCCTTGTTTGTATTCTTCAGGCGTGCGCACATCCAGAAGGAAGGGACGGGGAGATCCCGCCAGCATCTCTTGGACTTGAGCGGGCTCCACCTGGTTAATGGCTGGTCGATTGAAGATTTGTGATAAGAGATCCATGACTTTAACTCCTGGTTTCGATTTGTTCTTCTTTTAGATGCAGGTGCAAGCAATAAGTTACAATTCACGATCTAGGGAATTTTGTGTAACCTTTGTAGATCAACTGCATCTAATTATTTGGAAAAAAATTATTGGTTAAGAAAATGGAGATATACAAATGAACGAACCTATTCACGTGACCGACGCAGCTTTTGAAAAAGTGATCCTGAAATCACAGCTGCCTGTGGTGGTTGATTTTTGGGCGCCGTGGTGCGGGCCTTGTAAGATGGTGGCTCCCGTTTTGGATAAGATCGCGAAAGAGCAAGCTGGTAAACTGTTGGTCGCAAAAGTCAATACGGACGAAAACGCCCAATGGGCAATGAAATACGGCGTGCAGGGGATCCCGACCATGCTGTTCATCGCCAACGGCAAGGTGATTTACAGACAGGTCGGAGCTCTTCCGGAACCGATGCTTCGCCAGGTCTTGGACCGTTTCCTGGAAATTACAGTCTCTGCGAATTAATGCCAAAGGATAGAGAGGAGGCAAACGCCTCATGACAACGAAGCTGGCAATTCCACCGCCATTTCGGCCAGGCAAAATATTTTCGGGTAATTACACTGGAAAACGAACAGGCTGCACGCTCAGAGCTAAGCGAGAAGGCAAGCCACCAACATGGGGATCATTCATCCCCAGAAGGTATCCACAGTTGGTTCACGCTCACTAAATTCCTGCCCCAGACCGAAACACGAATAACAACCTGCTTCAGCTCTCTGCTTGCCAGTGAGCTGAAGCGTTTTTTTTTTGGGTTCAGGAACTGACTCAGTCTTGCTGCGATTTGTCAATTCGCGATCTTCTGATAGAGGATTGTGGTTTTATAATTAGACTATAACCGCGGAGGACAAGATGGACGAATGGCATGCCAAAAGTGTCCGTGAAGTCAATCAACAACTGGACGCCAGTCCAGAAGGACTGAGCGCAGCCGAGGCGGCAGACCGTCTGGAGCGCTTTGGGAGGAATGAGATCGCCCGGCGAAAGCCGGTCTCACCGCTCAGCTTGCTGCTCAAGCAGTTTGCCAACTACTTCATCCTGGTACTCCTGTTCGCCGGCGTCCTGGCCTATGCGGTCAGTTTTTTGCCAGGGGAAAGCGACCGCCGTCTGACCGCATTCTTCATCCTGGGGATCGCCATCTTCAGCGTCCTCTTGAGTTTTTTTGAGGAAGCACCGCGCCCGAAATTGAGCTGGATGCGCTGGATAAGCTGCTGGTGTTCAAGACCACCGTTTTACGGGATGGGATAAAGAGAGAAATCGATGCCCTGAGGTCGTGCCAGGAGATATCTGCGTGCTGACGCATGGGCAGAAGGTGCCCGCCGATGGGCGTGTGATCGAAGCGCACAGTTTGCGCACGGATGAATTGGCCCTGACCGGTGAGAGCGTAGGTGCGGACAAGTCGCCGGAGGCAAACCAGCCCGACGCTCTCCTGGCTGAGCGTACCAGCATGGTATACGGCTCAACCTTTGTCACGCATGGAACAGGAGTGGCAGTCGTTGTCCATGACTGGCATGGCGACCGAGGTTGGCCGGATTGCAGCTGACTCTGCAGCAGATGGCTGAGCGCCCGACGCCATTTCAGCAGGAAGTGCAGAAGATGGCGCGCCAGATGACCATCATCGTCGCCGTACTGGCAGCAGTCGTGGCTTTGATCTTACTCTTCGTACTGCACGAACCGCTGGTGGATGTAGCCCTTAACACGCTCAGCCTGGCGGTAGCCACCATTCCCGAAAGCCTGCCGATCGTCCTGACCTTTGCCCTGGCGCTGGGAGCCAGGCAGATGGCTCAGCGTAAAGCCGTTATCCGCCGGCTTTCGGTCGTTGAGTCCTTAGGCTCGGTGGACACGATCTGCACCGATAAGACCGGTACACTGACTCAAAACCGGATGACCGTCCAAAGTCTTTATGCAGGCAGCTCAGATCTGGGGGACGCCCCAAGAGGGCGTCAAACAGGAAAGCCTGGCAAATTTACTTCGTGCCGCGGTGTTGTGCAACGAAGCTGTCATCGAAGATGAGCCAGAATCCAAGATCATCGGAGATCCGGTGGATACTGCCCTGCTCAGGGCTGCCCAAGAGGCCGGGTTGAACGTGCCAAGCATACGGGCTGAGCAACCTCTGACGAATGAAATCCCCTTCAGCTCAGAGCGCAAGATGATGACGACCATCCATAATGATCATGGTCAGCGGATTGCTTACACCAAAGGCGCACCGGGCGTGGTGCTGGAGCGCTGCCTCACCTGCTGTGAAGCAGACATGGAATTACCGTTGGCGGATCAGCACTGCCAATCCATCCGCCAGACCGTCTCACAGCTGCAGAGCCAGGGCATGTATGTGTTGGGGCTGGCTCGCAGGGAAGTAGCTGCCGATCTCCCGATTGACCAGGTGGAGCAGGGGCTGACTTTCCTGGGACTGCTGGCGCTGATCGATCCGCCTCGCCCGCAGGCAGCTGAGGCAATTGCCCAAGCCCAGGGAGCTGGCATCCGGGTGGTGATGATCACTGGCGATAATGGTCTGACAGCCCAGGCGATTGCCGGGCAGCTCGGGATTGGGACGCGGGTGATTGAATCGCGTCAATTAGAGGGTTTATCACTTCAAGAACTGGTAGAGCGGATGAAAGCGGTGGATATCGTAGCGCGTGCCACCCCTCAGACCAAGCAGCAGGTTCTTCAAGCTCTGCAGGATGGAGGTCATTTTGTCGCCATGACCGGAGACGGTGTGAATGATGCCACGGCACTGAAGCAGTCCGATGTAGGCGTGGCGATGGGCTTGCGCGGCACCGACATCGCCAAAGAGTCGGCTGCCATGGTGCTGCTGGACGATAATTTTGCGACCATCATAACGGCAGTACAAGAAGGGCGGCGCATTTTTGATAACATCCGTAAGTTCACCAATTACCTGCTCAGTACCAGCCTTGGAGAGGTTTTCGTCGTATTAATGCTTTCGATTTTTGGGTATTTTCCCCTCTCAGCCATCATGCTCCTATGGGTGAATGTGGTCACCGACCTGGTGCCGGCCAGCGCATTGGCAGCAGACCCGGCTGTACCGCATGTGATGAAGCGCCGCCCGCGCCGGCACGATGAGCCCATTCTGAACAAGGCCATCTATGCCACCATCGCAGGTAGCATTTTTCGCACATTGATCGCTTATGGCTTGATTTTCTGGGTGGGCTTGCAGTTCGGTGATGTGACTTACGCCGCGCACCATGCTCTTTACCAGCATCGTCCTGCATGCTTTTACGCGCGTCATGGTCGTGCGTCAGCTGGATAACCTCTCGCTTTGGTCGAACCGCTACCTGCTGGTCAGCTACTTGATCGCGGTCGTCTTGCAGCTCCTGGTTTTATATACCCCCTTGGGCAATCTGTTTGGGATCGTGCCACTGGACTGGCGCGCCTGGGTGGTGATGGCGCTGGTGGTAAGCGCTTCTTCGCTGGCAGGCATCTATATGACGCGCTGGATCTTGAAACTCTTCCCGATGTGGGAATAGGTATGGGAGGCAGGTTCCCTATCCAATCTTATCAAATTGATAAGCGGTAAAAAGCCAGGTGAGTGAGCTGGATATTTTCTAGATGGGTAAACCCAGCTTGCCGTGCCATATCAGCAATGGCTGTTGGCTTCAGGCGATGCGCCAGAGGCGGCCCGAATTCACTTTGCAGGTACGGCCATTCCAGGATGCACACACGCTTGCGGGCCACTCGCCGGGCTTCTTGCAGTGCCTTGAACGGTTCATCCGATTCGTGCAATAGGAGACCCATAAAGACCACATCAAACGTGACATCTGGGAAAGGTAGCACTTCAGCACTGGCTTCTTGAAAATTCCCTTGATGCACGAACTGCCTTGCGACAGGCAGCATGTGAGGATTGATATCCACACCCGATACTTTCAGTCCGCGGCGGTAAAAGGCTTCGGCAAACAAGCCTGATCCAACCCCCACGTCCAGGACAGTCTTGAAATTGCCCGCTTCCAGGCATAAGCCTGCCACACGCTCTACTTCCAAACGCGCCACCCTTTCGGGAGAACGCAGCCGCTCAATAGAGCCATCAAACTGTTTTTCGTGCATTGGGTCTCCGGATGCTTAAGGCTTGGTCTGCCCAGACGGAGATTTCCCCAGCAGGGTTTTGAGCCGACCGGTCAGGGCTTTGTAAATTGGGCAGCGATCGTAAATGGCACTGAAGGCAATCACACCGCCAACCCCTGCCAGGAGCAGGTACCAGCCCGCAAAGTTGTTCACAATCGCCAGCACGAAGAGCGCTGACCCTGCCAGCAGGCGCAGGAAACGGTCGAGGGGGGCGGGACCCACCTGGACGGGCTTTTCACCCGACAAGGCAGCCTCGAACAAGGTAGCCAGCCTGTCTTGCGAGGTCGCCCCGGTCCGCCGGCTGACCTCCTGGCCCTGGTGGAAAGCGACCAGGGTGGGGATGCCGTATATGCGCAGCTTCTGCAGCAGCTCAGGCTGCTCATCGGCGTTGACCTTCCAGACATCCACACGACCGGTGTAGGTTTCACCCAGTTTCTTCATGATCGGGTCGATCATGCGACAGGGGCCGCACCACGGCGCCCAGAAATCCACCACCACCGGGCGGGGGTTTTGCTGCAAACGCTCGAAAAACTCTTTTTCACTCATGGGTTATTCTCTATTCTGTCTAAAAATAATAATCCGGGGGTGCAGCCCACCCACCCCCGGCATGGCTCTCTTCATAATCGCTAAATCAAGCCTTCTTGGTGCTGAGCTTGAGCAGCGCGTAAAGCGGGCAAAAACCCACCAGCCCGGTCACAAAGAGGACAACCCCTAAGATACCCAGGACAATTCCCAAAGTACCTGCCACCACGCCGCCCAACGGCAGGTAGAGCAGCACAATCCCTAGCACCACACGCACGATCCGATCCCATTTCCCTTCGTTTACTTTCATGATCTCATCTCCTTGATTTTATTCTTTGAATGATTATGTGTCTGAGAGCTTAGATGAAAAACACTCACAAAAGGTTACAAGATTCTGGTGATGAAATTCACAAATCCTGCGCTTCTTCTTCACCAGTTCTTCACATCTACTGGGTATCATCAGGTTAGTTCAGAACCACAAAACCAGAAAGAAGGAAAAATGGCAACACAAACGATATCCAAACAAACCCAGAAGAACTGGTGGATTGACGCAGCGCTGTTTACCAGCGCGATCGCGGCAGCCCTATCAGGGATCTATTTTCTATTCCTGCCTTCGGGCGGCTACCAGGGCGGGCGCAATCCGTTCTACAATGTCACGATCTTGTTCTCGCGCTCGACCTGGGACGACCTGCATACCTGGGGCGGCGTCGCCATGATTGCTGCCGCTATCATCCATTTGGCGATCCACTGGCCATGGGTGGTTAGTATGGCGCGGCGCACCTGGAAAGGGCTGACCGGCAAGGGTGGAGGCATGAACGCGAGGCGGGCGCTGGAACCTGATCCTGAATTCACTGGTAGCGGTCAGCTTTATCCTGACAGCCTTCAGTGGAGTGTATTTCTTGTTCGTCCCCGGCGGGCGCTGGGCAGCAGACCCGGGCTTGCTCTTCTCCCGCACTACCTGGGATCTGATCCATACCTGGGCGGGGGTGACTTTAATCGCTGCCGCGCTGATTCACTTCGCCATCCATTGGAAGTGGGTCACCAAGGTGACGAGGAAAATGGCTCAGCAAGTGCTTCCCAGGCGCGGGCTCCTGCAGCCAGCGCCGGTGACGGACCGCTGAGGCATTCACGATAACCATCAAACCAATAACCAAACCAAAATAAACGAAAGGAAAAATCTCATGTTCAAAAAAATCTTATCCATCTCCCTCCTGATCCTGGTGATCGGAGTCCTGGTCTTCGGTGCAGTCAACCGCACCCAGGCCAAGAGCAGTAATGAAAGCGCCAGCCTGGGCGGTTACGGGCAAGGGAATTCAGAGGCTGTTGTGACCTCGGAACTGCCTGTAGTTGAAAACGGGCAGGGGACCGGCGGTCAGGGGCGCCGTGGGTGGTCAGGGCGTCGGCGCGGGCGAGCAGGGCGAAGGGACCTACCTGCCTCCGGCAGACTCAGGTGACCTGAGTGCCGCTGAAGTTGAGGCTTTGCAGTACATGCGCGAAGAAGAGAAGCTGGCGCACGATGTCTACGTCACCCTGTACGCGCAGTGGGGTCTGCCTGTCTTCCAGAACATCAGCCAGAGCGAGCAGGCGCATACCGAGGCCGTCAAAGCCCTCCTGGAGCGCTACGGCGTGGCGGACCCTGCCACCGGAACAGTTGGCACCTTCAGCAATCCTGAGCTCCAGGCGCTCTATACCGACCTGGTAGCCCGCGGAAGCCAATCGCTGGTTGAGGCGCTGAAGGTTGGGGTGGCCATCGAGGAGCTCGACATCCTCGATTTGCAGGAACGCCTGGCGCAGACGGACAACGCTGATATCCAGCAGGTGTTCAACAATTTGCTGCAAGGCTCGAACAACCACCTGAGCGCCTTTACCCGGGCTCTGAGCAATCAAACCGGCGAAACCTATTCAGGCGCCTCCCAGAACGGCATTGGCTCTGCTGCTGGAAACGGTGGTAGAGGCACAGGGCAAGGGGGAGGCAACCGGGGTGGAAGACCGTAGGGGAATAATAATTGAATAGATTTATTGAGCGGCGGGCAACTGCCGCTCAATTATTTAACAAATAGCGTGGACAGCCACTTCGTGCACAAGATGTGGAACGACCACGCGCTGAGCAAGATGGTCAAGGGTGGGGTACCCTTCCACATGGCCTCCGACCAGGCGGGGAATGTGGGGCGCGCCCACGGCGTGTGGGTCGAGATAGGATGGATAGAATTGCGTTGATTGTTTATGATTAATTGTCTACACAACTTTTCTCTTGTTTGACACATCCTGCAAATATGGCTATAATTTTATTAATCATTAGCGGGATTAGTGGTATTGGGGATGGTATTTAGTGGAAAAAATAGATAGTCATAAAGGTGGCGATGAATCGAAAACTCAACTTGGGCGCTTTGCCTTTCTGCTGAAGGCAGGTTTTCGAGGAGCTAATAGCAAAACCGACCTTTTATAGGTTGGTTTTCGTTATATAGATTGTAAGGAGGTTTATTCGGCATACGACATTCAGTTACTTTCCAACTCTGTTAAGCCAGTGGCATAGGTGATGATTTTGTTCTGTACCTGAAGGAAAGGATTTTCTTCATTGCAAGCAATCATTGATTTTTTCTGCAATTTTTCTCTCAGAAGAAAATCGCACCATGCCTCAAAGGCGGGGAGATATACCTTATCCACAAGTCCCTCGCAGATTTGGAATAAGATTTGCAACCCTTCTTATCGGTTCGTTCGGTTTTTCTTTATTGGTGCCCATCGATACTTCAATAAATCCCTTACCTTAAGGGTTATCTGAGACTGAGCCTGCCACGGCTGTCTCGCTAGCCCGAAAGCCAGGTCATACCCAAAAATCCCCTTTCGACCCAATCAGAATGTCGGAGGGGCGGAGCATTGAAAACGGTGGGTATCAGGACAATTTAGTGATCGCATCAAGAAAATAATGGGGGAACGATCGAGAAATTTCCTAAACAGAAAAGCCGTCAAAGAGGATGATTTTTTTAGTGGGAAGCAAACAGCGAAAGGTAGAAGTGATGGACTCTGCAAATTCGATCAGAACCAGGAGTAAATCTGGGATGAAAATTGCCATTATCTATATTTTAATCAGTGTTTTGTTAAGCGCGGTCGGGCAGATCCTATTGAAAAAGGGTATGAATGACCTCGGACCGATGACGATCAACATGAAACAGATTTTTAGCATGCTGTGGCGAATGGGGACAAATCCGTACGTGTTCATCGGCTTGTTTGTTTATGTCATCGGTGTGGTCTTCTGGTTGGCAGCGCTCTCGATGGTTGATTTGAGTTACGCTTATCCCTTTGCGAGTTTAAGTTATATCGTGATGTTGGTAGCCGCCTGGCTGTTGTTTGGGGAACAGATTTCGCTTTTGCGCTTGATTGGAACGCTGGTGGTGTGTTTAGGTGTGATTTTGATTGCCAAAAGCTGAGGGAACCAGGTTTGATTGGCATTTTATTTTTCATTGCAAGATGCTTGTGCATTCAATTATCTTCGAATGAACTGTATCAAAAAAGTTATCATTAATTCTTTCTTCATATTATAGAAACGCGAGGCTAAAATGAAACCCATAAAGGTTGGTGTGATCGGCGCCGGATATTGGGGTCCGAACCTGATCCGTAATTTTTACCAGCTTCCCGAAGCAGATCTGGATCTGGTTTGCGACCTGAATCCAGAACGGCTCGAGCGCATCCAAAATCGTTTTCCCGGTGTAAAAACAACCCGAAATTACCTGGATTTACTTGAATCGGATGTGGAGGCTGTGGTAATTGCAACACCCGTTTCTACTCACTACCGCTTTGCAAAAGACTGTTTGATGGCTGAGAAGCACATCTTGGTCGAGAAGCCCCTCGTCTCTAGCAGCGAGGAAGGCAAAGAACTCGTCGAGATCAGCCAAAAGGTTGGGAAAACAATCATGACCGGGCATACCTTCCTGTATAACCCGGCGGTGAATGCCGTTAAAGATATCATCGAGAGCGGTGAGCTTGGGTATATTTATTATATCAACTGTACACGCGTGAACCTGGGCTTATACCAGCCGGATGTAAATGTAGTCTGGGACCTAGCGCCGCACGATGTCTCGATCTTGCTGTATATCCTTGGCATTGACCCAATCTCTGCCAGTGCCCGCGGTGGGATGTATGTAAAGCCGGGTGTGCACGATGTAGCGTACCTGACTTTAAATTTCCCGGGCGGTACTCTGGCGGACATGCGTGTGAGCTGGCTGGATCCGTGCAAGATCCGCCGCATCACGGTTGTGGGGAGCAAGAAAATGCTGGTTTATGACGATATCGAAGCGGAGAACAAGGTTCTAGTCTATGATAAGGGCGTCGATGTCCCGCCCTATACAGATACGCTCGAAGAATGGCATATGTCTTACCGGCATGGCGAAGGGGTACTTTACCCTCTAAAATGGGATGAGCCTCTCAAAATGGAATGCCTGCATTTTCTGGATTGCATCCGGACCGGGAAAGCGCCACGCAGCGATGGGCAAGCGGGCTTGAAAGTTGTCCAAATCCTTGAGACAGCCCAAAAATCATTGATGAATGGTGGGGGCAGGGAGGTGGTTCTATGGTAAACGGAGATTATAAACGCATTTCCTCCGATGTGATTTTAGGTACGGATGTCAAAATCTATGCTTTTGTCAATCTCTATGGTTGCGAGATTGGCGACGAAAGCAAGATCGGTACATTCGTGGAGATCCAGCGAGGGGCGCGGATCGGGAAACGGGTGAAAATCTCCAGCCATACTTTCATCTGTGAGGGGGTCACCATCGAAGATGAGGTTTTCATTGGCCACAACGTATCGTTCATCAATGACCGCTACCCTCGCTCGACCACGGATGATGGTCAAATCCAGACGGATGCCGATTGGTGTCTGGAATGTACCACCGTGAAACGCCGCGCCTCGATCGGCACCAGCTCGACGATCCTGTGCGGCGTGACCATAGGCGAGAACGCCATTGTGGGGGCCGGCAGCGTGGTTACGCACGATGTGCCTGATAATGCCATTGTGGCTGGCAATCCTGCCCACTTTTTACGCTGGGTAACAACATCAATTAAAGAAGAAATGTCTCTCAAAACGTAATTGAATCTTTACTTACTGCATGAAAAAAGTAATTTCAATTTTCCTACTGGTTTTCATATTGAATGCACCTTTCACCGCGGGATCTTCGTTAGCAGCCTCTCAAATGCAAGAGGGGTTCCCCCCAATCAACTTGTCGCGGTCTGGGTCCGCATCCCAACCCCAAAGTCTCGTTTTACCCGATGGAACGTTGCAGGTGTTTTGGTGGGATCAATTTGATGGTTTGATGAGCACCTACGCCAGTAATGGCACAGATTGGTCTGATCCCATCATCGAGCAGATCCCTAACCGTGAACTAAAATCCATACCTTTTCTAATATCTGATGGGCTCAATGGGGTGCATGCATTTTGGATTGAGACAAAGTTGCCCTTGAGTAATAAAGAAGAGATCGTGGTCACTTTGGAGCACAGCCTAAAACTTTTTGGGCAGGCAGCCTGGTCCTCACCCGATGCTGTTGCTGATTTACCCATTACTTTTGAGGTCATCTCTCCAGCTCCGGGGCTACTGCACCTGGCATATTTACGTGGGAAACATACTTCAGAGAAACCAGCAGGGGTGTATTTCATAAAGAACCTTGTTGGGGGTATCGGCTGGTCGGAGCCGATAGCGATTTATCCATCAATCTACATGCGCTCCCTGACTGCGGAACAAGCGGATCTCATGATCTCGTCAGTCAGCACATCTCCAAATAATGTTGAGGATTTCATAACCTGGGTTGACCCGCGAGTGGAGCAGACTCAAATCGCAGTCTCCACCAATAATGGGGAGACCTGGAGTGATCCGGAGTTGCTCGATAGCGGAGATGCCAACCTCGATGCACCGCGTGTCATTCCTGCCCCGAAGGCTTCTCTGGTCTGGCAAACGACCTCACAAAGCGGCTGCGAGCTGTACGAGCAGGATCTCGTGATCGAAAATGCAGACCAACCTGAAGCCACGCTCGCATATGGACCCCTGAAGAAAATCCTGGCAGGATTAACAGACTGCCCACAGGAGGAACAGTTCTTTAAGACCGGCGGCAGGTGGCTGTGGGTGTGGGGAACGAGCAGCGCGGCCATTACCCTCACCGCCCTGGATGAGAGTATCGATCAATGGTCTCAACCCTACCGTTTGAGCGTGCCCATTAAAGAATCGACTACCGAGCAGGTCATCTACCTGGATGATATCAACATCACGCTGGTCGGCGAACGCCTGGCAATTGTTGGGGTTGACTCAACGGGCGGTGATATCTGGCTGATCCAGATATGGACCCCGGCGCTGCTGCTCGCTTATACCGACCCTTCTCCCTGGAGCGAGTTGCAGCCTTTGGAATTGAGTGGCGTGGTGGAAGAACCACCTGCCCTGGCAATCGATGGGAAAGGGCGCGCACACGCCGTTTGGAGTCAGGCACCTGCAAGGGATACGGTTGGAAATATCCTTGCTTATGTGCAGAGCAGCCCTGAGGGAAGTTCTCAGCCGGTGGAAATTGTAGCTGCTGTAAAGAACGAGATTGCTCGGCATCCAGCATTGCTTTATGAAGCCGCACTCGGCAGATTGCATCTGGTGTGGAGCGGCGGGGAACATGGAAACCTTCTCTATCAATGGGTGGAAGAAGATGAAGCCGGGGTCCCGTCTGCCTGGTCAATTCCAAAGACAATTTCTGGTATATACGACTCCTCACAACCTCAGATGGCAGCCGATCGTTCTCGGGAATATCTATGTATTATTTGTGGTTCCACTAAACCAGGCCCGTGCCGTTTACCTGGTCCATTCCTCCGATAGCGGTGAGAGCTGGAGTGAACCTCAGGTGGTTTTCGATGCTGCCCGGGCTCTCTATGACATGGTCGATCAACCAACCCTGGCGATCGGGCCGGATGGCAGCCTGCACGCTGCCTGGGTGCATGCCAAAACGCCTGGCCTGGGTGGATCGATCGCCATCGAGTATGCTCAATCATCCGATCAAGGTCAAACCTGGACGAACCCAATAATCATGTCAGGTGCGGGGTTCAGCCGGCCGCGCCTGGCATTTGTGGGCGAGGTGCTCCACTTGCTCTTCGCCTCAGACGCGGGCTATTCTGGCGGCATCTACCATCGTTTTGTGGCGGCAGGGCAACTGGCGACTGACAGCAGCACCTGGAGCGTACCGATCGCTATCCCGGGATGGCAGCAGATCAGCCCCCAATACGGGTTGTCTGCCGGGAGCAGGCTGTATCTCCTGGGCGCCGACTTGACCTCCGGTCAAATCAATTACTCAACCTGGGATGGAGAGCGTTGGACCGCCGAAGAAGGCTTTGAAGATACCATCCAGATCAATCGCGGGGTGGGGGTCAGCGCAGCAGTCAGCGAAAAAGATGGTCAATTGGCGACTGGCTGGCTCGCTTACCGGGCTGGAAAGGATGTCACAGAGCCTTCGCTCTTCATGTTGGGGCGGCAAATTCCCACAGTTACAACTTCCAATATTCCACCCCTTTCACAAAATGAAAGCGCTCCCACCCTTATTCCTCTTTCAGGTGATGAGACCGCCACCCCCGAGGCGCTCCTCAACCAAACGTCCACTTCAATGCCCGCGTTTACACCCAGCCCAACCCCCGATCTCAACCGCCCGGTAGAAAATGGTTCTCTGCCCCTGCCCCCCATGGTCCTCGGGGGTGTCCTGGCCGCGATGCTGGTAGGGATCGCGTTGGGGGGATTCTCTGGATCAGACGGGTGAGGTAATTGCTAAGTGATGGAGAGGAACTAGAAATTATTGAGGGAAGAAAGTGTTAAGATCCGAAATTAAGAACAGATCTAAAAGGATAAAAGCGATTGATGCAGCCAGAGGGACAGCGATGCTTTTTGTTTTTCTCTCCCATTTCGGCGAGGCTTATTTTTTGAGCAACGGTAAAGATAACTTGTTAGCTTTATCTCGTACAATTGGGATGATTGCTTCACCTACCTTTATGATCATCAGCGGGATGATGTTGGGCTTGTTATATCAAGCAAATCCAGGTGAATTTGGACCGACTCAAAAAAAATTAATCGATCGTGCTATTTTTTTCATCACAATTGGACATGTAATTATCCTGATCGGGCATATTCCGTTAGCAGGTGGTTTTAAGAATGCGCTTGGTTGGATGTTTATTACCGATACCATTGGATTTTGCATTCTATTAGGCTCACTCATGATTACTAAATTAACAATGATTGAGCGTATTGTTGTGTCGATTGGACTCTTCGTGTTCAGTTGGTGGGTTATTTACTTTCTTCAACCTAATCATTGGCTTCTGCGGCTATTAAAAGAGATTTTCTTTGGGCAACATTATTCACAGAAACACATTCTTTCAGACGTTTTCCCCTTACTTCCCTGGTTTAGCCTGTACTTGATCAGTACTTGTATTGGAGAAAGGTTTGGTCAGATATATTCGAGTGATCATGTTGGAATCCGAAAAGCCAGTAATTTTATTTTGGTGATCGCTATAGCTTGCGAAATTCTGGTTTTTTTTGTAAAGGGAACACAACACCTGTTGAGTTATCTGCACATAAATTCGCTCTGGGGGATTAATCTAATATCTGAAAAAATTTTTGAATTATTACAGCTCCGACATAAGCTTCCACCTTCACTATTTTATTTTTTATTTTACGGCGGGATTGGATTGATGATCCTTTTCTGGCTTATCCGTCTAGAAGGGAATAGATTTATCCAACCCTACCTCAATACTACCGCTATGTTAGGTCAAACTTCTATGTTTGTATTCATCTTGCAATATTGTATCTACTTCACAATATTTCCCCTATTAAAGATTCCGTTCACTATTTTTTGGCCGCTGATTTTTATCGTTTCGGTACTTTTCATCATTTGGATAGCCAACCTTTGGCATCGGTCCGGGCTTAATCGTTGTCTTTCCTTCAATTTCTGGCTATGCCTGGCAAGAAAATCAAAAAGCTCGGGTAATTGCACACCCCATGTGCCAATACCTTAAGGATTTGTTGTTGGAACGAGATTAGTTAGAGCTAGAGTTATAAAGCAATGGAACTGGAAAAATCTCTCCATTATTGAAATCATAATTATTTTCATAAGTAACACCCATAGGTGACAAAATGAGTAAACCCAAACATTTCGCCAGCTTATCCTTGGATCTGGATAACCAATGGTCATACATGAAGACGCACGGCGATCCGGGCTGGGACGAATATCCTTCTTACCTGGATATCGTGGTGCCACGGATCCTGAAGCTCTTAAAAGAGCAGGGACTCACCATCACATTTTTTATTGTCGGGCAAGATGCTGCTCTTGAAAAGAACCAACCCGCAATCCGCATGATTGCGGAAGCGGGGCATGAGATTGGCAACCATTCTTTCTACCATGAGCCCTGGCTGCACCAATATACAGAAGAACAGATCGATCAAGACCTGGGCATGGCGGAAGAATTGCTGATAAAAATAACAGGACAAAAACCGGTAGGCTTTCGTGGGCCGGGCTACAGCTTATCGAAAACTGCTTTAAAAGTACTGGCCCGCCGCGGTTATATCTATGATGCCTCAACGCTGCCGACATTTATCGGTCCGCTGGCTCGTATGTACTATTTTATGAGGTCGAAATTCACCGTCAACGAAAAAGAGAAAAGAGATTTGTTATTTGGAAATCTGAGAGATGGGCTAAGACCTTTGAAACCGTATCGCTGGGATATCGATGGAAATGGAGACCCAGGAGAAGGACCAATTGAGATCCCTGTAACCACGATGCCAGTCATCAAGGTCCCATTTCACGTGAGCTATTTACTGTTTTTACGCCGCTATTCCAAGAGGCTGGCAATTTTATATTTCAAATTTGCCCTACTGCTCTGCCGCCTGACGGGCACCCAACCCTCGCTCCTGCTTCATCCGTTGGATTTCTTGAGTTATGATGACATAAAAGAATTGTCT
The DNA here is from genome assembly GCA_963754615.1 of uncultured Chloroflexia bacterium. Classification (GTDB taxonomy): domain Bacteria; phylum Chloroflexota; class Anaerolineae; order Anaerolineales; family UBA4823; genus CAVVUF01. Next base: position 339,496 of record CAVWGW010000008.1, read on the forward strand.
TTCTTCCCTGCCATGGATGTCGAGGCGGAAGAAAAGTTGAAATTAGTTGGAGAAATTCTACATATCTATCAATCACATCAAGAAGTTATCCCTCTTGGCTTGCACGCAAACATGATTGCCCAAACTTCCAAGGTTTCGTTGATCGAACCGCGCTTTTCGCGTCGAACGCAGCTATTAAACTTTGATTTATTTTGATGTAAAGATGATCTGGCCATTTGACCGAAGTTCCGTTCTTATTCAACTAATAACTTGGTAAATCAATGAATTGTCCAATCTGCACAGCAGAATTTATCCGGCTATTTCAAAAGCACGGATATTGGATCCGAGCCTGTAAAACCTGCCAACACCGTTTTGCCGAGATACAACCTGTTCAAGAGCATGTTGAGAAGGTCTATGGCGATGTCTATTTTGAAGGCGGCAAGGATGGCTACCCCGATTACCTGGCTGAAGCCGATCTTCTGCAGGCGCACGGCAGGCGCTATGGAAAATTGTTAAGCAAATTTATGGAACCAGGGCATTTGCTCGATGTAGGCTGTGCGGCGGGTTTTATTATGCACGGATTGCAGGAAACCGGATGGACGGTAGAGGGAGTTCGAACCCAACGATCATATGGCTGAGCACGCTCGTCAACAGGGGTTACAAGTATTTACCGGTACACTAGAGAATTTTCAAACGAATGATCAGTATGACCTGGTAACGATGATCCAGGTGCTGCCACATTTTTACGATATCAAGCGAGCTCTTGCTGTGGCTTCGGAAATCACCAAGCAGAATGGGTATTGGTTGGTAGAGACTTGGAATCGAGATAGCTTGTTTGCACGCATTTTTGGAACTGCATGGCACGAGTACAGCCCACCTAGTGTATTAAATTATTTTTCGAGTGGAGGATTGAAAAAGCTGGCTGTGCAATATGGATTCAACAAGGTCGCTCAAGGAAGGCCTAAAAAGCGTCTCTCGGGGAGACATGCTAAGTCTTTGATATGCTACAATGTCAAAGGAACTTCCCGAAACCATTTTTTTCAGGGTATAGTAAATCTTATTCCTGACCAGGTGATAATCCCTTATCCTGCCTTTGATCTGATCTGGACGTTATTCCAAAAAAGCGACAGCCAATGATCATCACGAAATTCATGCTCTTCAAAGTTACTCTCATTCTTGGCTCTTTCCTTTTAGCCTATGTGTATTATATCGGGCATAAGAAGGGTTATAAATGGGTTCATAGATTAATCTATTTATTTATCGCCATTTATGCAGCAACTCAAATTCTGCTGGTTATTTATTTTTTCAGCAATCACTTGAACTTTCCTCTTAACCTGGAAGGTTTAGAGCTCATCCGACTACAGCACGTGCGGCGTGTGCTTCAAGGCTTGCCCATCTTTGTAGAGCCTACACCCGAATACATCCCTTTGGTTTACCAGCCCATTTATTATTATTTGACCATGCCTCTCGTTTGGCTGTTTGGAGATAAACTCTCCACACTTCGATTGTTTTCTATTCTTGGAACCGTTGGGGCTGGGTTCGTGATGTTCCTGATCGTCCGTGAGAACGCAAAATCGAGTTGGTGGGGCTTTATCGCCGTCGGGCTATTTGCCGCGGCATACCGGGCGATGGATTCCTATTTTGATGTAGCCAGTTCAGACACTTTGTTGATTTTTTCTGTCCTCCTTGGTTGCTATCTATTAAGTAAAGAAAAATCCTGGATATCACAATTTATCGGTCTGATATTCTTGATTCTATCTTTCTGGATTAAACAACACGGTGCAATCTTTGTCATCGGCGCTCTGATCTATCTTGCCTGGCGAAATGGATGGCGCAAAACCCTACCTTTTGCAGCGGTCGCGGTAGTTCTTGGGCCGCTTTTGTATTACTTGGTTGGGCCATCGCTCTTCGGTCCAAAATTCCTTTTCTTTACTCAAGAAGTGCCGCGGCAGTGGATTGAATTCTCGTGGAACTCTACGGTTATTCGTGTACTTGCCATTTCAGCCAATTATGTATTTCTCGTTATTGCTGCTATGGTAGCATTGATAATTCAACTAAAGCAAGATTTCCGCCAGATCGATCTGTGGTATTTCTTGCTTCCTTTTGCCATCCTAAGTGGATTCCTGGCCGCCCTTGTCGATCCGGAAGGAAATAATAATGTGTTTATTCCTATGGGGGTCTGGTTTTTACTCATCGGTGTGAGTGCGATTAAATATTTGGTTGAGCGTATCCCGCAGATTAAGCACTGGGGACTGCATATTTTCATGATCTCTATCTCGTTTGTCATTTTGATCTACAACCCAAAATCTGAACTTATCCCAGCTCAGTCGGACGCGCAATACCAGGAGCTAGTTAGCACTTTGAAATCTTTGGATGGGGTGGTCTATTCCCCTTACACTGGCCCACTTCAAGACAGCTTCGAGTTCTCACCGATCGCGAATTGGATACTTATGTACGATTTAGTGCGTGGTCCTGGAGCTCCAGAGGAAAACCTACTTGAAGTTAAGGGTCTTCTCGAAGAAGTCCAACATCCCAACGAGTTGACCTATATCCTTGCAGATCGGCCAATCGAAAACGATCCAGTGATTGGTTACCTGGCAGAGGAATATGTGCTTGATACGGAATTTGGTATAAAATTCTTCGACCTCAAAGGTCTACCGATGCGATATCAAGTTTTATTTCCAAAATTCCTATATCGTCATATTACTAACCGGTAAATGATGATATAGGCATGAAGATCAATTATAGTAATAGAGGATTTCGATGATTTTAAGTACACAAAATTTTGGAAAAAGAAATTTGGTTATGTTCTTACAGAAATATTGGAAAATATTTTCCCTGTTCCTCGTATTTATCTTAAACGTTCTCATCTTCTGGAAAACATTATTTACGCCATTCATTTTTGGGGACGATTGGGAATTTCATATCTTTCATCCCTTAGAGGGTATCCTTTCGTGCCCAGACCGTGAATTACGTTTTTTCTTTGATTGTGTATTATTAATCCAATACCAACTAATGGGCATCGATTTCTTAGGGCAACGGCTCTTGACATTTCTGTTCTCTTTCATTTCGTATGCAAGTTTTTATATTCTTTTAATCCAATTATTCCCTCAGTATCGATTATTAAGTCTCATTACTGTAATTTTCTTTATTCTTTTTCCATTGGATAATTACCGACATTTTTCGGTCATTGGAGGATACACATCAATTGCTTATACATTCTTGTTCGGTGGATTTTCGTTTCTGATTGCTTATGCCAGGAGCAATCGATGGCTTTTTTGGATATTGGGGATTTTATTGTTAATTTTATCATTAGGACTATATGAAACAGGGATAGGTCTGATTTTCGGCGGGTCAATAGGGCTTTTATTATTATTCAGGCCTAAGCAGAACCACCAACGCGTGGCTCTTATAGCCCCTGCGATATTAGCCATCATCTACACTTGCTTACGTTGGATCGTCCAGGAGAGGATTGGGTATGCTTATGGATATTCAACACAGAACATAGAATTAGATCTGACTGAATTGGTCGGGCGGATTATTTTAGGTTACCGGTTCATTTTTCAATGGGGATGGGTGAGGCCGCTGGTTGTATTCTTCCCCGATTTAAATACATCTGGGGAGCACGCAAATTGGTTAGCCACGCTGATCGTTTTCTTCATCTTTGGATTTTTAATCTTGATAACATGGCTAATTGTCAGGTTATTCTATACCAATGTAGAAGAAGCAGACAAAAATATTCATCCCCTCCCCTCCGTTAAAACAATGATTCTGTTTGCACTTGGCGGATTGGTAATGGTTGGATTGGGGTTTTTTCCAATTATCCTGACTAATTTCCCTTCGTACCACTTGGTTGCCACAAGGATATTCACTTTGCCAAGCGTTGGAGGAACATTCTTTTTTGTCATGGTATGTGGGATCATTGCGATATTGATCGGAGGAAAAAGTCGCCAAACATCGGTCATTTTAGTTTGCTTGGTGATCCCATTTTTTATTCTGGGTTTGGCTGTGAAGCTTAGAATTCAGGAGGATGTAAACAAAGCCTGGACAGAACAAAAGAGCATCTGGCAGCAGTTGTTCACCATTGCACCAGATCTTGCCTCAGGGAACTTCATGTGGTGATCCTCATGCCTGATTATAATGAAATGATGACTGTTCCTCCGTTTCAAGGTGGATATATGGCTTTTCAATACGCTCTATCCATGTTGTACGGGAACCCAACCCTGGACGGGGATTATCTTGAGGGTGGCCTCGATAAGATGGAATTTAAGGATTCTGGTTTTATTGTACGCCCAGGGGCTCGTGATTTTGTTTTTGAATATGAAAATACATTACTGTTTCAATTTGACCCGAATCACCAAGTATTAATTCCGATCACCGAAATTCCACCCGGGTTGATTGATCAGCTACCAAATGGCCAGAAACTCTGCAGCGATTGCATCTCATCTGAATTAACGAAGCATACACAAATGCGCTGGTTAGTGCGCTGAATGGTCAAGTACATGACTTCACAATTATCACGCCCAAGGATAGTATATCTCTTCATCCTGGTAGCCATCCTCGGAGTGGGTTTAATCTTGCGCACTTGGGGCATTAGCTTTGGGTTACCCTATGAATATCACGTTGACGAGGATCAATACGTTCGCCAGGCGGCCAGCATGGGGGCAGCCGGACTGAAGCCTGCCGATTGGTTCAATCCCCCCTTTTTCAAATATCTGCTCCTGGTTGAATATGGCGCTTTTTTCCTGGTTGGTAAAGTTTTGGGCTGGTTTGCTTCCACGGCGGATTTCGGCGCTCGCTTGAGTCTTGATCCCACCGGGTTATACCTGCTGGCGCGTGGTACAAGCGCTTTATTAGGATCGCTGACCGTTTTGATCGTTGCCTGGATTGGGACGAAAGCATATACCCGGACGGTAGGCTTGTTCAGCGCGGGTCTAATGGCAGTCGCATTTCTACCTGTGCGTGAATCACACTTCGCGGTCAACGATGCCGTGGCTGCTTTCCTGGTTTCTCTAGCTTTATTGGCAGGGGTGGGAATTCATGAAATCAGGAGGGTGGCGCTGGTACATTTTTGGCGGAATTGCATTAGGATTGGGCTTTACGACAAAGTATCATACCGTGGCAGCGGTTGTGCCAGTAATCTTGGCTCATTTCTTTTCTCCGGGAATCAACCCCCGCAAGCCAAAACTTCAGAAGCTGTTGGTGGCATTCGGCATCGCGGCAGCCAGCGCAATCCTGGCCTCTCCGTATGTCCATCCTGTCTCCTCAGGATGTGTGGGCAGATATATCCAGCCTTTCCAGTGCGGGACAGACCGGCTACCTTTGGCAGATCGACCCAGCTGGCGGTTATATTTTTTACTTGAAAACATTATTTTGGGGATTGGGCTGGCCTTTGGCGGGCTTGTGCATCGTTACTGCCATCGTTGGCGTGATTCGGCATCGGCCGGTTGACCTTGTTTTGCTCTGCTTACCCTGGTTGATGTTCCTTTACCTAGGCTGGCAAGAGATGTTCTTTGGTCGTTTTATGTTGCCAGTTGTAGCCCCATTGATCCTGGTGGGTGCTTCGTTCATTGTTGAAGCTGCTGAAAAATATATAGAAAAGAATTCCTGGCGGATGGCAATCCTGGTAAGTGCCTGGCTTCTCCTGGCAGTCCAACCGCTGCTGTCATCTGTGCGATTCGACAGCCTGCTAACCCGACACGGATACCCGCACTATTGCCAAAGCATGGATCGAACAAAACATTCCTGATGAAGCGGGAGTGGCAATGGATTGGTTGTTCCATTGCCCTCCTTTGTCGACTACAGATCGGCCGATAGCAGACTCGAGCCGGACCTACCGGTTGTGGATGCCTGAGTTTGGTATTGGGACTGGCTTGCCAGACAATTCCATCGACTGGTATCACCAAAACGGTTACAATTTCCTGGTTGTTTGTAGCTCCATATCTCGCCTGAGGCTGGGGGACGAGGCGCTGAACCAACAACGGCAGGCTTTCTATGCCGCGCTTGATCGTGATCAGACATTGATATATAGCACCAATCCCGCCTCTCCGGGAACAGAAATGCCATTTATATTTGATGAGGTTTATGGGCCAGCAATCAGCTTATGGCAGCGAGAGCGACCTGGGCCGGCGATAAAAATTTATCGCCTGGCAGGCGTAGATAATCCATAAGCGAAAATAAATTAAAAAATCTATATAGGGTATCGCGATTAATTATTTTTAATTTTGAGGGCATAAATGAGAATTTTGTCGGGTTCCTTTTCTTACGAATAAGATGATGACCAAAGATAATATCTATCAGGATAAGAAACCACAGTTCGTTATTGAACCGACTCATGGTTTGGTTACTATTAATCTTCATCGATCTATGGCACTACCGGGAATTGTTGTTTACTCTGATATGGCGTGACATTAAGATCCGCTACAAACAATCTGTGCTTGGCGTAACATGGGTTATTGTGCAGCCGGTGATCAGCACAATCATTTTTTCTATCCTGTTTGGGGTATTATTACAAGCACCATCCAATGGTGTTCCTTATCCTGTTTTCGCTTTGTCGGGTTTGCTCCCCTGGGCATTTTTTGCCACTTCTCTGAACAAATCTTCCAACAGCCTGGTATTGAACGCAAACCTGATCACGAAAATATATTTTCCCCGCATCGTCGTTCCACTGGCTAGCACACTCTCAGGTCTGCTAGATTTCGCGATCTCATTCCTGGTTTTATTGGTGGTGATGCTGTTTTATGGCATCTATCCAACCTGACATCTATTCTTCTTTTACCTTTCTTTTTGATTTTTGCAATTCTAACTGCCTTAGGGTTTGGGCTATGGCTCTCGGCGCTCAATGTGCGATACCGGGATATCAACCAGCTAACACCATTTCGTGATTCAGGTCTGGATGTACCTGACCCCGGTTGTCTATGCGGCTACCTTGATCCCAGAGCGTTTTCGATTTATTCTGGTCTCTCAATCCGATGACGGCTGTCGTCGAGGGGATTTCGCTGGGCCTTACTCGGACCCGCGAACGCGGAAGGCATCTTTTCCGGTTGGCTGTGGATTGTACCGGTTCTCATCTCTTTTTTTGTTCTAAGCAGTGGGGTGATCTTCTTCCGGCGCACGGAAAAAACCTTTGCAGATATCATTTAGGAGATTAAGATAAAGCAGTGTCTGAAATAGCTATTAGAGCTGAAAACTTATCGAAGATGTATACCGATTAACCATACCCGGCAGCGGCAGGATACCTTCCGCGACCTTTTGGTTGAAGTCTTCAAGAAACCTTTTACTCGAGATGGACATAAAATTCTTACTGACCAGCTTTGGGCGTTAAAGGATATAACTTTTGAAGTTACACATGGTGAGGTGTTGGGAATCATTGGGCGTAACGGCGCAGGTAAGAGTACGCTATTAAAGCTTCTTTCCAGGATAACAGAGCCCACGAGTGGTCGAGCAGTAATTAATGGGCGAGTAGGATCCCTGCTCGAAGTAGGGACCGGATTTCACCCAGAGCTGACCGGTCGAGAAAATATTTACTTGAATGGCTCCTTATTAGGCATGCGCAGGGTTGAGATAAACCGAAAATTCGACGAGATTGTCGCATTTGCTGAGATCGAGAAATTCCTTGATACACCGGTGAAGCGTTACTCCAGCGGGATGTATGTGCGACTGGCGTTTGCGGTGGCGGCTCATCTCGAACCAGAGATCCTTCTGATAGATGAAGTCCTAGCAGTGGGCGATCTTGATTTTCAAAAGAAATGTCTTGGCAAGATGGGCGAAGTAGCTAATATTGGGCGAACGGTTCTTTTTGTCAGTCATAACATGAATGCTATCCAACGTTTATGTTCGAAATGTCTTATGCTTGATCAAGGGCAGATTGTATCATTTGGGCAAACAGAGAATGTTGTTTCAAATTATTATTCAAAGGTCACAGCGATCGCTCCAGTAGATCAATGGATTGATTTAACTATTTTTTCCAGAGAAGGTACCAGAAAAGCTACATTTACTAGGTTATTTATGAGTAGTGGGTCTCAACAGCATGCAAATAAACCTTATCCAGGTGGATCTCTTGAAATCACTCTAGATATATTATCAACGGGTGCTTACTCCGTTTCTGCCCTTGCCATATCTCTATGGAATGATTTAGGGACTAACCTGATTAATGCAGATACGCTTTCCCAAGGAAAAATCATTAAACTTAATCCAGGATCTAATCTAGTTAGTTTCAAAATCGAAAGCCTTAATCTAAACGCGGGAGTCTACACCTTAGCGTTATGGTTGGCTGATTATCCGGCTGAGGTTTTTGATTCGGTTAAACATTGCCTAAACATCGAGGTGGTTGATCCCAATGTTGGTAGCCTTGGAATCCCCACGGAAGGGACAGTGATTTGCGATTTCAAGGTCCAGCAGAAATGAAAGACCAGCACTTTAGGCTTTATCTCCCGTTATTTCGGATTCTAGTATGTGTTATTTGCTTTCTATCTCTCTTAGCCATTCCAGAGAGAAAGGAAGCAGTTGCTCAGAGCCAAGGTGTGATCAGGTGGACCAAGCCTGTGATTATTGCCGATGTAGAGGGTGTTGCCTACCAGACCATGTATCCTATCATCGCTGCAGATGTTTATGGGACAATCCATGTATTCTGGACTACAGGTCGCGGGATTTATTATATATCTTCAAAAGACGGAGATAGTTGGTCTAGCTCTATTGATGTAGTCTGGTCGAATAGCGGAAATGTTTTATTTCCTTCGGTTGTGATCGATCAAAGAGGCTACATGCACTTAATTTGGGAGGATAATGGCGATATTTATTATCGATCAGTCCATGTTCGCGATGCTGGGATAATCCGAAATTGGTCAACTGTACGTCAAATTGCTGATATTGGTATGGCATTTAAGAATATTGAAATTGCTGTTGATTCTTCAGATAGATTACACGTCGTGTTTGTTGAGTTTTATACCTATCAAGATAAGACAAAGTCGGGTAACGTTTATCATCTTATGTCTGAAGATCATGGCAATTCATGGTCGAAATTTCATCAAGTCTCAAATGTTCCGGATAATGAGATGGCAACTGATCCGAGGATTGCTTTTGATAGCCAAAATCGCATTCATATCGTATGGGGAGAAATGGCTCCACTGTTATCTGGACAACAGCAGGGTGTACATTATGCCCGCCTCTCGCCTTCTGGAGAAATTACAGAGGTTCAGAGAGAAATCGATCACCGTAAACCTGATACAACATGGATGATGTCAATAAATATTGCTATCCTACCGAGTAATGAGGTAAATTTGGTCTGGACATGCACAAGCGAAAATTCCTGGCGATGTCACACATGGTCCAGTGATGGCGGAGATTCCTGGCATAAAAATCGGACATATTTTGATAACCTGATTGGACATTCTGGTTGGGATGCTGTGCCTGTCGATGGTAAAGGTAATCTAACTTGGATTACAGTTCTGCGTTATCCTCAAGCAATGTATTATTCTATGTGGGATGGGGAAAATTGGATTGATCCCCCCCTCCCCGCTGCTAGCGAGGGGGGAATGCAAGTCGCTGAAAATGTGCGCGCAACGGTGAACCTTGGCAATCAAATTCATGTTGTTGCACATTTGAGCCGGTTCATTTACTATATGAGAGGAGAAACGAGCGCTCCGAAAATACGCGCAGTGCCATTGCTTACTATAGAACCTGTGCTTAACCCAACCAGTTCTGAACTCTCAACAGGATCTCAGGTTGAGCAACCAATCGCTACTATGACGCCAGCTTTGCTCGTCAATAATAAGGAAGTGTATAATCTTAATTCCACTAGTGGTCAAATCCTTTTTTTGAGTATTATTCCGGTTATTCTGATATTAACTGGGGTGAGAATATTCAAATCCATAAAAAGATAATATCACCCAAAATAATGATCTTAGCCCGTATGATGCCTATAAAATATTTTACTTCAGTACTTATCTACTATTTGTTGAAAAACAGATATAGAGTAAATTAATAATTTATAAAATTCGATGTTCAGAAAACAATAAAGGTATATTTTAACTTTTCATGATTAAATATTTTCAAGCATTTTTTTTCTCGGTCATCGCCATTATTGCATCTTTTCAATTTTTAGAGATGACCAGGAGTCATGACAATGTCATCGACCAAGACGGGGAATTTGTTTACTTGCCTCTCATTTTGGACAAATTTTCATCTGGCGGTTGGCCGACGGTGGGAGCTAACAATGAAAGAACTTCATGGGTTCCGGAAGAGGTCAAAGGATTCTTGAAACCTGTCTGGTATAAAAAATTTGAACCCTACATTTCCTCCAAAATTCAGGTAATTGCCTCTAATAATATGCTTTATATCTCCACCTCAGCAGGTTTATATTCACTGGACGCTGTAACTGGGGACGAGAAATGGATTTACCCTACCGAGTTGCCCTTAGGACATTCTCCAACAATCCAGAACGGCGTTGCTTATGTGGGGGGGTTCGATCATAAATTACATGCCATCGATGCATTTACAGGTTTAGGTTTATGGACATTTGATGCAGAGAAAGGTTTTGAGACGAATCCTCTCGTGGTTGATGGGATGGTTTATCTTGGAAACCGTGATGGCTACATGTACGCTGTCTATGCAAATGAGCATACAAATCGTGGCCAGCTCGCCTGGAAATTTAAGACGAATGGCCCCATCCTATTTTCTGCTGCCTATAAGGATGGAATTCATTTATTTCGCATCTAATGATTCCTACGCATATGCACTCAATGCAAAAGATGGCACTCTCATCTGGAAGTCTGTCAAGCTTCCCGGGGCAGGTTTTCACTCCTGGTGGCCGGTAGTTTATCGAGATGTTATTATATTCACGGGCAGTGAAAACTATCGCGGTGTCGTGGGACCTTATGGGATCGACGAACAAATGATGCAGTTGAACGATCTTTTCCCAAATAATGACCAAGATCCACGCGGGGTATTATCTGGACCGACCGGTCACGAACCAGGAGACTGGACGTCTGGTACGTTGACCATGGATACGAGTAAGCCGAATAAAACCGCAAACGGGTTCACGACTGCCATCACGGAATACCTCGAAGCAAAACCCTGGAGGAGAACTTATTTTGTCCTAGATAGATTTACGGGGGTGGAGAAAACCTATGATTTTGATCATGATGGAAAATCCGAATATGCGCCGATCCTATTTTTAGGCTCACATAGTGGCAACCGCTATCCACCAGTTCTAGGGAAAGATGGCGTGATCTATCAGCTCAGCACATATATGTCTGATCCATATATTTCCGGAGGGGGGATTGTGGGTTGGAAACTTAATACCCCATACCTAAGTCTCATCTCTAGTTATTGGAATCCTACGGACGAGGAAAATTCTATCAGTGCTGGAGGCAACCTCATTTACTGGGATCATGCTTACCTGGATGCAGGTTCAAAGGACATCAGTTCTCCTTTACTCGATGAATGGGTACGATATTATGTCCACTTGGATACCATTCTGCCAGGCTACAACTCACGCGCCTGGTACGATCAGCTATTTGGTAACCAAAATGGTGTTTATGGCTATTTGGGAGATCAAAATCCTCCGATACCTTATTTGGGGAAGTTATACTTTCACCAGAGGAATGCATTAGTTGCTTTTGGAGAGACAACGCAGCCACCCGTCGAGATGCCGATAGCTAAAATCAAGCCGATCCAATCTGCCATGACGACACCTACAACGGATCAATTGAAACAGGATTTGTCTTTAGAAATCGAAAAGATCGTTCAGGCAGGTTTCTTACGTCCAGGCTATATAGGCTCCGGATTATTTGACCATGCTTCTTTAAATTTTGGTGATTATCTTGCTGATTATTGGTCGAATCCAGCGGACACAATCTATACATTGATTCGCGCTTTACCATACTTGCCAACTGATTTACAACAACGTACGAGAGTTTATATTCAAAATTATTTTATGGCCTTTCCGTTGTATTCTATTGCCCACATTGGTTGGAAAGATGGCGTTGCCAGGGAAGCATTCGATCTTCCTCCAGAAGTCGATGCGGATCGGATTAACTATCCCCCTCAGACATCAACTCGATATGAACAATACTCTGGGTGGAAATTTCCACCATACAGTTTCTATGCAATGTGGAAATACGCTGTGGAGTTTGGTAATGCTAATGAAATTTATCAATTAAGCCTTGGAAAATTAAATTCTGTTCCTGATAATACTTATTTATCTAATTATCCCTATGTGCACAACGCTTATATTGCTGGTTATTTAGGTTTTTTGGAACTGGAAAAACTGGCTGGATATCCTGAATCAAGCACCGTTCGAGCCGAACTAAATCGATTACTAGAACTTCGCAGTTTAAATTTTAATAAGGATACCCCGTGGGTAGACCCAAACGACCCTTACCAATCATATAAGCGTGAATTAAGTGTAGCCAGAAATTTCATGTATTTGGTACCGGAGCTAGCTCAATACCTTCATGATCATAACCTAGTTTATGTACAAAACGCTATTGCCGAGTATGAATTTGTTGCTCCATACTGGTTTGTATCTAAATTTGAATCAACTCCGGATGAGGGAGTCCTAAAGCCTTTGTACACCTATCATGCTCTGTTTCAAGCGAAGGCTCAAATATTGGGAGAAAACCGTAGTGACCTTATCAAATATCTAGATGTGCCAGCAGTACAACGAGGGGATTTATTTTATCTTCAGAATCTCATTGCTGTAATTGAAGCCGGATCTCCTTAATCGGAAAAGATGATTGAAATAATTCATTCAATTTGAATACAAGATGAAAATTGCATTATTCCATAATTTACCTTTAGGAGGTGCAAAACGAGCTGTATATGAAATGGCTGTTAAACTGGTTGAGCACGGGCATTCAATCCATGAATATTGCTTTTCTACGTCCGATCAAGAAAGCCTTCCAATAGAAAAATATGCAAAAAGTGTAACAGTAATTCCTTTAGATTGGTCACCTTTGATGAAAAATCGGGTTCCAATGATGACCTCGTACTTAAATCTATGGATTAGCCTTCGGAACTTTCAAAAACTGGCAGCTGCATCCAAGTATACTGCTACAACAATTGAAAAGGAAAATTATGACATAATTTTCGTTAATGACTGTAAATACTCACTGAATCCTTTCATCTTGAATTATGTTCGGAAGCCATCTGTTTTTTATAACCATCATGGAGCTTTATGGAAACCCCCAAAGCAATCGAGAGTAAATAAAACTCTGCTCGGAGCTGCAAGGGAGTTATATACCATTCCCACCAAACACATTCACCATTCATTCGAAACTTGGATGGAATTTCATAATATCAAAGCAGCAGAAAAGGTTTTAGTAAATTCCAAATTTGCTCAGAAGAAAGTCTTTGAGAAGTATGTCATTCCATCGGAAGTTGTCTATCTAGGTGTCGATGCGTTGAAGTTTAGTCCTGTGAAATATCAGCGGGAGCCGTTCTTCTTATGTGTTGGAGCTATAACTTATCAAAAAGGATACTGGTTTCTTCTGGAAGCACTCGCACAATTACCCAAATCAAAACAGCTACCTCTGGTTATTGTAGCAAACATTGCAGATCCAATAGAATTGTCTTTCATACAAAAATTCGCATTTCAGAAAGATTTACGAATTGATATTATTCGGATAACCAGTGATAACCAATTAGTCGAGCTGTATAACCGGGCATCGGTTTTCTTATATAGCCCTATTAATGAACCTTTTGGGCTGGCATTATTAGAAGCCATGGCGTGTGGGACACCCATTGTTTGTGTCGATGAAGGTGGTCCTTCTGAAATCATGATTAACCATGTGACAGGAATTTTATGCAATAGAAATCCACAAGAGTTTGCAGAAGCCATTGAAGAATTAATTGACCATAAGGATTTAGCTAATCAATTTGGTCAACAAGCTTCTGAATTTGTCTCCCGTCAGTGGACTTGGGACCATACAGCCAATCGATTAGAAAAAATTTTTAGTGATATTGTCAACTAAAAAAGAGTGGATTAATCGTTGACAACATTTCATTTTCAGGGATATCCCCTAACTTTTTATTATCATGATTTCTAGGTAATTAGTTATGAAAATTGCTGTCTTTTATAATTTACCATCCGGCGGAGCAAGACGAACGGTCTTGGAGCAAATAAAGCGGTTGGCTCGAAGACATCAAGTAGATGTGTACACATTAGGAAATTCAGATTTATCCTACTGGGATGAATTGCTCCAGTCTAAATTTATTACAAAAAAATTCCATCCAACACCACTATTTAATAGACCATTTCGTCGTTTGAATCAATTAAACCGGTCGTTGGATATAATTCGTCTTAGAAATTTAGAAAGAAATTTAGCCAAAGAAATCGACCAAAGTGGGTATGATTTAGTCCTTATTCATCCATGCAGCGACACAATTTCGCCAGCCATTATTCAATTTCTTAATACGCCTATTGTTTACTATTCTCATGATGTAAACCGATTTATTTACGATCCTGTATTATGGCGTCCATATAATGAGAGAAATGGTTTACAAAGAATTTTCGATAGGCTAGATCCTCTATCTAAGCTCTATTACTCTTTAATGGATAGAGAGGATCGGAGGGGAAGGCAATTGTGTGATATCTATCTCACAAATTCTTACTTTACACGTGAAAGTATTTACCGTTCCTATGGACGAGCACCGACAGTATGTTATCACGGTATTGATACTGACCTATTCAAGCCCCTTAATTTAACACGTAAATATCAAGTTCTTTGTGTTGGTGCATTAGTCCCTAATAAAGGCTATGATTTTGTAATCGAGAGTCTACGCACAATTGATGAATTGATACGTCCTCCATTAATCATCGTCGCCAACAGTATAGATCTTAAGGAAAAAGCCTATATTGAATGCCTGGCGGTTGAAAGCAGAGTGAAATTAAGCATCCAATCTTTGATCACTGATGAAGCATTAGTTCGTTTATATAACGAGTCCCAATTAACGATATATAGCCCAATTATGGAATCTTTTGGGCTTGTGCCCCTGGAATTGATGGCGTGTAAGACTCCCGTGGTTGGTATTTTTGAAGGAGGAGTTCGGGAGACAATTCAAAGTGGGGAAAATGGCTTGCTTACAGAGAGAAATCCAGTGTTATTCGGTGCTTCAATTCTCAATTTACTTATTGATGAAGAGCGTCGACAAGATATGGGGCAAAAAGGGAGAGACTATGTTTTAGAGCAGTGGAATTGGGACAAAGCAATGCATCAACTTGAAGTTCAATTGGAGCAGGCGAGTATCAAAAGGAAGGGCCGAGATGACTGATGATCTGATTGGATTAATCCCTGCAGCAGGAAAAGGTCTGCGATTGGGCTTGCCTTATCCGAAAGAG
The DNA here is from genome assembly GCA_963754615.1 of uncultured Chloroflexia bacterium. GTDB lineage: Bacteria > Chloroflexota > Anaerolineae > Anaerolineales > UBA4823 > CAVVUF01. Next base: position 354,815 of record CAVWGW010000008.1, read on the forward strand.
CTTTACCCTATTATCCGTGATAACCGTTACAAACCCGTATCTCAGTTTGTGGTTGAAAATATGGTCGCCTCAGGGATAAAGCACATTGTGTTTGTGATCAACGAAACCAAACACCAGTTGATCGGCTACTTTGGAGATGGCAGCCGGTTCGGCTGCGATATTAGCTATGTAGTTCAGGAGAACAGAGAGGATGAGAATAAATCGACCTCGCCTGGGTTAGCCCATGCACTGAAATCAGCCTACCATCTAATCCGTGGTAAGACAGTCTGCTTTGGTATGGCAGATACGATCATGACGCCCCGAGATGTGTTTCGAAAAATCCTCGACGACGCGGAACCAGATACGAGAGGTCTTGCTTGGCTTGTTTCGTACGGACCACCCAGAAAAATTTGGCATGGTCGAGATGGATGCGCTGCGGCGTGTGTCGCACATCATCGATAAACCACAGCAAACCAAACTGGAGTATATGTGGGGCTGCATTGTTTGGCGACCGCAGTTCACAGAGCACCTGCACGAATGTATCGCTGAGAATAGGACAGCTGACTTCGCACAGATTATGAATGCTGCCATGTTAACTGGCTTGAGATTTGGCGGAATTTGCATCGATGGGTCCTACTCTGATCTGGGTACTTATGATGAAATTGTTGATCTTGAGCGGCGGTTCCGAGCTGAATAATAATCTTGAAAAAACCTTGGTTGAGAGCAAAATGACCGAACAATTTCCGTTGACTTTCATCATTATGTTGAATTGGAACCAGGCTGATTTGACGATCGCTTGTCTGGAATCGTTGGCAGAAATCAGCTATCCGAATGTGCGGATCGTGTTAGTGGATAATGGTTCCAAGGATGACTCCGTGTTTAGAATCAAGAAGCAGTTTCCACAGGTCTATATTATCCAGAATGAAGAGAATCTGGGCTTCTCAGAAGCGAATAATCAGGGGATTGAATATGCCCTGGCACAAGGTGCAGAGTACGTTTTATTGCTAAACAATGACACTGTTGTTGCCCCTGATTTCCTTAATTACTTGATATGGTCAGCCGAAAGCGATCCTGGCATTGGGGTGGTTACTCCGAAGATTTATTACTTTGATTCACCTGACCGAATCTGGTGTGCTGGCGCTCATATCGATTGGAAAACTGGTGAAACCTACCGTTTAAAGGCAGAGCAGGTCGACTTGGATCAATCGGGACAATTAAACCAGACGGTAAATTTCGTGAGTGCTTGTGCCATGTGTGTAAAACGTGAGGTGTTGGAGACTGTTGGCTTTCTCGATCCGCGTTTCTTTATCTATTATGATGAAACCGATTGGTGTGTCCGAATCACTTGTGCTGGTTTTCAATGCGTATATGTCCCGCAAAGTAAAATTTGGCATAAAATTTCTGCAGCAATGGGTGTTTCTTCACCGAAGACAACCTATTATATGACAAGAAACCAGATCCTTTTCATTACTAAAAATATGCATGGATTCAATAGATTACACCTCCTTACCAAAGTGTTAGTTAGACATGCGAGGACTGTCCTGGCCTACACAATCAAAACCGAGAAACGTGGTTTATTGCGTAACAGGAATTCCATATTGTTAGGGATCAAGGATGGATTATTAGGGCGTTTCGGAAAAGCTGAGATTTTAATCTTGTTTATCGATCTGGTGTGGCAGAAAAATTTATGGATTACAAACCTAAAATTAGTGTGATACTTCCCACATACAATCAAGCTCGTTATTTACCTGATGCACTCGATGGACTTTTGAGCCAGACATTTAGGGATTTCGAGTTGATCGTTGTTAATGACGGATCCACTGATAACACAGAAAAAGTGCTTGATCAATATCTACAAGGAATGAGATTTACCGTTATCAAACAGGCTAATAAAGGATTGCCTTCAGCATTGAACACCGGATTTGCGCAGGCGAAAGGTACATATTTATCCTGGACTTCCTCTGATAATATAACATTACCAAACATGTTAGAGATTTTAAACGACACCCTTGATTCGGACCTCACAACAGGAGTGGTATATGCCGATTGGTTATTTATCAATGAGGTGGGAAAAACCATCGGTCAGTTTAATACGATTGAATATGACCGTCATTTACTTCTCTACTTTAATTACGTTAATTGCTGTTTTCTTTTTCGGAGAGAGTGCATGGATCTTGTAGGGGGGTATGATCCAGAGTATATATATGGAGAGGATTGGGAATTTTGGATACGCGTATCCAGACATTTTAAAATGGCGCATGTTAAACAGCCGTTATACCAATACAGAATCCATTCAAAAAGCATGTCAGCAGAAGTAGTGGATGGTACAGCACTTCAACGGGTACCCTACAATGAGTTTAAAACACGGCTTAAAAAACAATCATTTTTCGATTTCTATTTAAGCAAAGTCAAGTGGAAGATGTTATCTGCGAAGCTCGGTTATGATCCCAGGCAAAGGTGGTTGGATGTGGTTTACTTTCAATCACACTAAAAGACTTTCCAAAATAATTAATAGAGCAGGAATGGTAAAGAACTACATTCATCGATTTGAATTCAAAAATGATAATCAATCGAATGTTGAAAAGATGGGCTTGCTTACTAATTAATTTCCAGGTGTATTGTTTTGAATTTACCATATAAGAATAATCAGGTTTGACAATGCAAATATCCTTACTAAGAAATCTGCGACCAGGAAGATTAACATTACAAGTGAAGGTAGCAATCTTTTTGGCAATTTGTCTATTAGATATTCTTCTAGGAAGAATGGCGGATTTCAAACTGCTTTTATTAGTGGTAGCAGGAATTGTTGGATTAATTATTTTGGTAATTTTGATGCGATATCCAGAGTGGGGTATCTTGGCGATCTTACCTGTTTCGTTTTTTGGTAAATGGAGTATCGGAACTGGGACAAATGTAGCATTCAATCTCTCAATCCTTTTAATAATATTTTTAGTGGGCATCTGGTTAATGCGCATGTTGTTATTTGAACACAGCGTGAGGCTGGTCAATTCCACTTTGAATCCACCAGCAGTCTCCTTTATCGTAATTCTCATCCTGTCCTTTATTGTTGGTAATATTCAGTGGATTCTGCAAGCCAGCGCCAAGGCCTCTTTTTTGGCGCAGTTTGGCGGATGGCTGTTGTATTTTCTATCGATATGTACCCTGTTATTACCGGGAAACCTGATCAAAGATCACCGTTTTCTACGGATTGTTGTCTGGGAATTTCTTATCCTGGGGTTTATTAAGATATATTCTGAACAGATTCACTTTACAACTAAACTAATTAATTTGTTTTTTGTTGATGCTGGTCCTTTAGGCAGTACATTTTTTATTTGGATCGCTGCGTTTGCCACAAGTTATTTGGTGTTCTGTGAAAAGCTTGAAAGAAAGAGAGTATTATTCATGCTGCTCTTGCTCGGGGCTTTATTTTATCGCGGCTGGATCCAATATCGGGAATGGGTATCCGGATGGGGTCCCCCGTTGATCGCTGTGATTGTCATCTTATGGCTACGCAACTGGCGTCTCGCGGGGGCTGCCTTGCTCATCGGCGGCGTTATCATTGGCTTACAGTATTCGGCTTTATCTAGCACGGTGATGACCGATACGCAGCAATACAGCGTCTATTCACGGAGTGCTACTTGGCCGATTCTATTTGAATTAATCAAAGCAAGTCCAGTGTTTGGTCTTGGGCCAGCAAATTATCATTTTTACACGCCTCTCTTCTCGCTGTTGGGTTGGCATGTACAGTTTAATTCTCATAACAATTACCTTGATATTGTGGCTCAGTACGGCTTTGCTGGTTTGGCTATATTTTTTTGGTTAATTTTCGCAATTGCACGCTTGGCGTGGCGACTGAAAAATCAAGTCCAAGATGAATTCAGTAAAGTCTATGTGTACGCCTGTATCGGTGGTCTGGTTGCGATGTTGGCGTCTGGTTTACTGGGGGATTGGTTTCTGCCTTTTCTGTATAATATCAGTACAGGTGGGTTCAGGTTCAGCGTTGTGAGCTGGCTGTTCCTGGGCGGTTTGGTAGTCATTGAACGAGAGTTATCGAATAAGGTTGCTTAAGTGAAGTTCTTGGGTGGTTTTTCTCGTCGACTTCTAGCAATAGTGTTGCTGATCATAGTGATGTTGGTTTCCAGCATACAATTGATTCCTGCGGTTTCTTCGGTTATGGAAGTTCAGCCTCTGGTTTATTTGCCTTTCGTGATTAAGTATACAGCGCCGAAGCCGCAGGTGAATGCGCCGTTCATGATGGAAATCGATTATGCTGCCAGCGCTGTGTTTTGGTTCGGTCGTGTGACGCCGGAAGAAAATTATGCCGATGTGCGCGTGGGATACAATCAAGATCGTTTGTGGGTGCACCTGGAAATCTTCGACCGCCGGCTTTGGTACGACTCAACTCCCACAGCAGGAGAGTTCGCTCAATGGGATGCGGTCAGCCTGTACCTGGATGCCAGCGGTTCATCTGGAGGGTTGCCATCCAGCCGTGCATATCGTTTTGACGGTATGCTAAACTGGTGGGAGCCAAGACCGGAGTTCCAACAAGCTTATCATTGGGATGGACAAGATTGGGCATTGACTGCAATGTCGTTTGACGTTCAGTCTGGTTGGAGAGGTAATGCTCCAAATGACACAACCGACGACCGGGGCTGGATACTGGTTTATGAAATTCCCTTTTCAAGTCTGGGTTTAGCAGGCAATCCCTCCCAAGGAACAAGCTGGCGCATGGCGCTTTCTTTATACGATCGCGATTCTATTCAGTCAACCGCCATATCGGATAAAGTTTGGCCAACGGGATTAAATTCGTCTCAGCTTGATAGCTGGGGGGTACTAAAATTCGGGCTGCCGGTTTTTCAACCCCTCACCGGTTCAGATCCTGCCGGTCAAACGGTGATCCGGCATAAACTGAATGGGCAAATTGTGAAAGATGCGATGGTAGGCGGTGGTTTTGAATGTGGCGAGGGATTGGAGTACTGGACGGTTTGGGGACAAACCAATTACGCTGGATCCCCCCAGGTGAATGTGCAAAATGAGTTTGATGTCTCTGACTGGCCATGTTTTTCGAAGTACTACATCAATTTTCCTCTCAATACCATTCCCCCAGGAAAGGAAATTATTTCTGCAACCCTAACGTTATATCTAATTGGGAACGCTGGAGGAGGCAGTTGGGGACTACCAGGTGATTCGGTGATTCAAGTCCTGACAATCAAAAATTCCTGGGATGAGAATACGATCGCTTGGAATAATGCGCCAATGGCGTTTGAAAATATTAGCATGGCGCGGGTTGATCCTACGACTGTTGCTGGGGTGCCGAGAGTTTGGGATGTGAGTTATGCAGTTCAACAGGCATATCAAACCAATGGGGACCTGCAACTGGCTTTGTATTCTGCAGATGGAGACTACAACACAGGGCGGTACTTTAACGCTTCGGATCTAAATGATTACGAAGAAACCCGCAGACCCACCCTGACAGTCACTTGGGGCAAACCATAATTATTAATCATGGACCTTTCAATCATCATTGTCAACTGGAACACGCGCGAACTCCTTGCGAAAAGCCTTGCCTCGGTTTACAGCACCACCGTTGGTTTTGATTATGAGGTTTTTGTGGTTGACAATGCTTCGACCGATGGCAGCCTTGAGATGGTGCGAGAGAAATTTCCCCAAGTCCGTTTGATTGAAAACCAGGAGAACCTTGGGTTTGCAAAAGCCAACAACCAGGCAATCCATCAGAGTCAAGGACAATTTCTGCTGTTGTTGAACAGCGATGCAACCCTGCAAAAGGACGCAGTCGCTCAGCTCTTTCAGATAGCCCAGGCTTATCCGGAAGCCGGTATCCTGGGACCTGGGTTGAAATTTCCTGATGGAAGCCCGCAGCGTAGCTTTGGACCATTACCGACTCTCCGGTCGGAAGTGTTCAGTCTAATAGGATTCGACAAACGAAGCGAAGCCAAGCATACTGTAAAACCTGAGGCGGATATTATTGATGCTGGTTACGTGGATGGCGCTTGCCAGCTGATCAGGCGAAGCATGATAGAGCAGGTAGGCGCGTTCGATGAGAGCTTCTTTTTCTTTAGCGAAGAAATTGACCTGTGCCAGCGTGCCCACCTGGCGGGGTGGCGGGTGATGCATGTGCCTGGCGCCGAGGTGATCCACGTGGGTGGAGGCAGTACAAGTTCCAGTGCAAGGCGGGTCTTGCTGCTTTATCGCGGAAAGCTCTTGTATTTTAATAAACATTATGGTCAATCGGCGTGTAAAAAACTGCTATTTGCCATGAGGATCACAAGTTGGGTAAAATCAAAGGTTTATCGTTTCCTTGGAAGAAATAGCACAGAGCATGATAACCGTGAGTCGATCTGGCAAACTGTTTCAGCTGGTTTGCGAAATATTGAGATTTGATTTCAGTGCATATTCTCTTCCTCTCCCAACTCCTCCCGTACCCACCAGATACCGGCGCCAAGGTCCGCTCTTACTTTGTTTTACGCTACCTTGCCCAACAGCACCGCATAACGCTGCTGGCTTTCACGCGCCCGGATGATCCACCGGAAGCCGAAGAGCATTTGCGAAGTTTCTGTACTAAGGTATATACAATTCCCATCCAGCGCAGCCGTTCAAGAGACATCCAATCCCAGGTAGCCAGCCTGTTGAGTGGGAATTCCTTTGTCATCCAACGGGATTTCTTCTCTGAAATGGCTCAAAAAGTGGATCAGTTGATGACGAGCGAGACTTTCAATGCCGTGCATGCCGATCAGCTCTGGATGGCGCAGTATGCTATCCGGGCTAAGAAATGCACTCCTGGAGTCCGGTTGGTGCTGGACGAACACAACGCCTGCTACCAGATCTTTCAACGCCTGGCAGATGGCGAAAGAAATCCATTGAAGCGATTGTTCTATGAGCGTGAATGGCGCGCCATGCAGCGCTACGAAACCCAGGCTTGTGCCCAATTCGACCAGGTGGTTACGGTCACACGTGAAGACCAGGCTATTTTGCGCGGCATGCTTTCTAAGCCGGTATCTGGAGAGAGCCAGGTCAATTTTTCCACGATTCCAATCTGTGTAGATACCCAGGCAGTCCAGCCGGTCAGGCCTGCAGCAGGTTCCTACAATGTATTTCATATGGGTACGATGTTCTACCTGCCAAATATCACAGGCATGTTATGGTTCGCCCAAGAGGTTTGGCCGCGTATCCTGGCGCAGGTGCCGCAGGCGACCTTAACCATTGTGGGTAAGAATCCTCCCCCTGAGATCAGGGAGCTTTCCGATGCCAATCATGATGGGCATAGGATCATGGTCACCGGCTATGTGCCCGATCCCCGGCCATACCTGGAAGGGGCGGGGGTGTTCATTGTCCCCTTGCTGGCAGGGGGAGGCATGCGGGTCAAGATTGTCGAGGCCTGGCGCTGGGGTTTGCCCATCGTTTCGACCTCAACCGGCGCGGAAGGCATCGATTATCGTGACGGTGAGATTATCCTGATTGCCGATAGCGCTGAGGCTTTTGCCGAGGCGGTGAGGCAGGTGCTGTCTGAGCCAGCGCTGGCTCAGCGCTTGCGAGAGAACGGGCGCCGCTGGGTGGAGCAGCACTACGATTGGCGGTATGTTTACCCGGCCTGGGATGCTATTTATCCAACGGCGGCTGGCTGAGGGGATGTGGCTTCCACCAATTTGCTGAAAATTAAAAATTTCTCCGGGCTTTTGATCATTCTCGTTCTGGCTCTGCTGCTGCGCCTGACGGCCACAGCCTACCTTGGTAATGACATCACTGGTGTCCAACAGGCCCACGCTCACGACCAGGTTTCTTACGATGCCCTGGCGCAGTCGCTGCTGGCTGGGCGGGGATACTCCTTCGAACAAGATTGGTATCCCGGCTTTACCAAAGCTGGCGTACAAACCGCGCACTGGTCCTTTCTCTACCCGCTCTACCTGGCAGGAGTTTACACGCTCACCGGGTACGCCCCACTGGCAGCCCGACTGGTGCAGGCTTTGGTCAGCGGGGCATTATGCATCGTCCTGATTTATCGTTTAGGGAAAAGGCTGGTTGATAAACAAGTAGGTCTGGTTGCGGCAGGCTTGGGCGCGGTTTACGCTTATTTCGTTTTCTACGATGCGGCCTTGATGACCGAGTCCTTCTTTACCCTGGGGATACTGGCAATGTTCGAGCTGTCGTTTGAGCTGGTGGGGATTGGGAGGACGAAAGATGAGGTGGCGCCAACCCGGCGGTTGAGCCTCTGGCTGCTGCTGGGGGTTGTTTTGGGGCTGACCACGCTGCTGCGCCAGACGTTATTGCTGTTTCTGCCGATCTGGTTGGTTTGGATCTATTGGGCAGGGCGCAAGAAGATCGCCTGGTATGGACCGTTGATCAGTCTGGGGGTGCTGGCCGCTTGTATTCTACCCTGGACCGTACGAAATTACACCCTCTACAATGCTTTCCTCCCGCTCAATTCCAACGCTGGTTATGCGTTTTATTCTGCCAATCACCCTGACCACGGGATTCAGTTCGACCAGGATTATGCTGCTCCCTTGCCAGATGACCTGATCGGCAAAGGCTTGAATGAAGCGCAGTGGAATACGGCCTTGACCCAGCGTGGGCTTCAGTTTATTTTCGATGATCCCTGGCGCTATATGCTCCTCAGCCTGGATCGCGTCCCGATCTTTTTCAATGCCTGGTTCTCATCCGAATCCGGCCTTTCCAGCAACCTGGTGCGGGTGCTGTCGTTTGGGTTGTACTTACCGTTTTTTGTGTACGGGTTGGTGCTCTCGCTGCACGATGCGCGGCGCTTTATGCTCATCTATCTGTTTATTTTGGTTTTTTCTGCCATGCATATTCTCATCTGGGCCAGCGTGCGCTACCGCTTACCGATGGATGCGCTGATGATGCCATTGGCAGCCATGGCAGTAGTGGATTTGATGCAACGTCTGGATATTCAATTGCCTGGTAGAATATCGTTATAATTAGTTTAAACCGTTAACTTACTTATGAGGGAGATCTAAGTATTGAAAGCACTCGTCACTGGCGGAGCCGGCCTGATTGGCTCGCATATCGTCGATTTACTAATCTCTAAAGGTCACCAGGTGCGCATTCTTGACAACCTGGCACAGCCCACGCACCTGAAAGGCAAGCCAGATTGGATCCACCCGGAGGCGGAATTCATCGAGGGCGATATTCGCTATTATGTGGATCTTGACCGGGCGCTGGAAGGGGTGGATTGGGTTTTTCACCAGGCTGCCGATGGCGGTTTTACCAATGCCATTACGCACTACTTCACCAACAATTCCATTCCGACGGCCGTGATGTACGAGCTGATCCGTGATAAACACCGCGTCTCCAAGGTCGTCATTGCCTCTTCACAGGCAGCTTATCATGAGGGGAAGTATCTGTGCCCCGAACATGGGGCGCAGTATCCTGATCCGCGCTCGATTGGACAGCTGCTCAGACGTGATTGGGAGCAGCATTGCCCCGAATGTGGAAGCCCGATGCATGGCATACCCAACGATGAGAGTCATCCGGATCCTTGGATGCCCTATGGTATGTCGAAGTTTTGGAGCGAAAAGCTTGCCCTCAACCTGGGTCGCCTTTATGATATTCCGACGGTGGCGCTGCGTTATTCGCTGACCTACGGTCCACGCCAGTCGGTCTCCAATCCCTATACCGGCATCTGCTCGATCTTCTCCACGCTGATCCTGGCTGGGAAAGCTCCGGTGGTTTATGAAGATGGGAACCAGACCCGCGATTTTACTTTTGTTGAAGATATCGCCTGGGCGAATGTCCTGGTGGCTGAGCGCGAGGAAGCCAATTTCCAATCTTACAATGTCGGTACGGGGGTGGGAACCAGTGTGTTGGATTTTATCAATATTTTGGCTGAAATTTATCATGCCGAGGTGAATCCAGTTCTGCGTGGAGAATTTCGTCCAGGCGATTGCCGCCACCTGTCGACTGACAACAGCAAGCTGCGAAAGTTGGGGTGGGAGCCGAAAGTGGATGTGCGGGAGGGGCTGCAGCGCTATGCAGCCTGGATACAAAGCTTCGCTACGGTCGAAGAATACTTCAGCGAAGCTGAGCGTCTGTTGAGAGAGACACGAGTGGTATTGAAGAGTAGTTGATCTCGATTTGGCTATGAGCCTTCGAATTCTTTTTGTTACCCCTTACGTGCCTTCTTTGGTGCGTATCCGGCCATTAGCCTTTATCCGGGAGTTGGCAAAGCGCGGACACCAGGTGACGTTAGCCTGCCTTGTGCAGCCAGAATGGGAGGCAAGCTACTTGGAGGAGGTATCCGCGTACTGCGAGACTGTTCATCCAGTCCATCTAAATCGCTACGAGGTTTATCCGCGGCTTCTAGGATCCCTACCAACCGGTGTGCCGCTCTCGGTGGCGTATTGCGACAGCCCCGACTTCCGGAAAACCGTTCAGCAGCTGGCGGAGGCGGATAAGTATGACCTGGTGCACACTGAGTTTGTGCGCGCTGCTCCTGCGACCATGAAACTGGCCAACCTACCCAAGGTTTTTGACTTGGTCGACAGCCTGGCATTGGCTTACCGGCGCAGCATCCTTGCGACTCAAGTGCCTTTTAAGCAGCGCCTTGTTTCACTGATCGAGTGGACCAAGATGCGCAGTTACGAAAAGCGCGTGCTGCACCATTATAATCGGGTGCTGGTCAGCTCACCCGCCGATCGCAGCGAATTTAACACTCAGCAGCCGGTGGAGGTCCTTCCAAATGGCGTTGATTTGAACTACTTTGCTTACGCGGGAGGACAATCGCAGAGAGCGACGATCGTTTTCCTGGGGAAGATGAGCTACTATGTAAATGTGGCCAGCGTTTTGTGGTTCTATAAAGAGGTTTTCCCGATCATCCGCCAAAAACGGACAGATGCCCGGTTTGTGATCGTTGGTCGCAATCCTCTCCAAGCCATTCAATCTTTGGCAAGCGATCCGGCAGTGGAAATCACTGGAACGGTTCCCGATGTACGCCCATATTTACAAAAAGCTGCAGTAGCGGTATGTCCCATGGTAAGTGGGGCTGGCATCCAGAATAAGATGTTGGAAGCGATGGCGGTTGGGACGCCGTGTGTTGCAACAAGTTTAGCCTGCCAGGCTTTGGAAATTGAACCAAACAAGGATGTGCTCATCGCGGACAAAGCCGAAGACTTCGCTAACTGTGTGGTGGAGCTGCTTGACCAACCCAACCAGAGGCAGAAATTATCGGAGGCTGCTCGTATATATACCGAGAAATTCCATGATTGGAATATGATCGGTTCCAGGTTGGAAAAAGTTTTCACCAATATTATTTAAGTGAATACGGGATAAGGGGCGCCAACTGAGTAAACTTATGTTTGTCCGAACAAAAAGTGACACTCAGGAGGAGCCCCAATGGATAGTTTAGTTGAAATGTTCTGTCATGTCGATGATTTTTGCCAAGCATTCCTGCCAATCTGGCAAGCTCAGTTGTTAGCAAGTGGAGCGATCCAGCGCCAACGCCCACGATCACTATGTATGAGTGAGATCATGACCATCCTGATCGCTTTTCATCAATCCCACTATCGGGACTTCAAAGCTTACTACTGCCAGCATGTTTTACCGTATTGGCGGAGCGATTTTCCTGGACTGGTAAGTTACCAACGTTTCATCGATTACACTCCATCGGCTTTGGTTCCCTTGGCCGTGTACTTGCGCACCTGCTGTTTGGGCTCCTGTACAGGGATTTCCTTCATGGACTCGACCCCCTTGGTGGTGTGTCACAATGCCCGCATTCATAACCATAAGGTGTTTGCAGGGCTGGCAGCTCGCGGCCACAGTTCTACCGGTTGGTTCTTTGGCTTCAAGCTCCATCTGGTCTTCAATGATCGGGGCGAGTTGCTCGATGTGATGCTCTCCCCAGGAAATGTCGATGACCGTAAACCAGTCCCGTTTCTCGTCAAACGACTCTTCGGCAAGATCTTCGCCGACAAAGGCTATCTATCCCAGCCCTTGTTCGAATATCTCTACCGCACCTTCTCCATCCAATTGATCACCAGGCTCAAATCGAACATGAAGAACCGCTTGATGCTCTTGGAAGATCGCCTGATGCTGCGGAAACGAGCCATTGCAAAGTCGATCATCGATCAGCTCAAAAATATCTCTCAGGTGGAGCATTCCCGACATCGCAGTGTATTCAACTTTCTTGTTAATGTTCTGTGTGGCTTGATCGCTTATTGCCACAAACCTTCAAAACCGTCCCTGAGTCTGGAGCCCTTGGCTCTTCTCCCAGCCTAACCCGTATTCACGTTATTTAAAGAATTGTAACTCGAAACAGAGATAATGTGTTTACCATCTCTCGGATTTCAGGAGAGATGGTGTTTTAATATAGTTATTCAACACTTTATCTCGATTGCTGCGTTATTATTAATAACGAAGTATTTGAGATGACTCAGGAAAAGCTACAAAGATAGTGGGAAATTATGATTACCGAGAATTTATCAATTAAAATACAACTGGGTTTGAAACGGCTGATCGACATTACTATTGGGTCATTAGTAATCATTTTATTATCACCCTTTTTGCTTATCATCGCCATACTGATCAAGTGGGATTCAACTGGACCTGTGATTTACCGCCACCGGCGGGTTGGTAAAGATGGGCACCCCTTTGACTTATACAAATTCCGAACCATGGTTACTGGTGGAGATGATTCTAGCTATATGAATTATCTGCGCGAGCTGATCGACAGCTCCAATAATAAAACTGAAGCAGGACTGCCGTATATAAAAATGAAAGATGACTATCGGGTGACCAAGGTAGGTCGTGTTTTACGAAAATATTACCTGGATGAGCTGCCCCAGATGGTCAATGTTATCAAAGGCGACCTGAGTCTGGTGGGTCCTCGCCCACATGTTCAGTTCGAAGTTGACAATTATACGCCTGAGCAGCGACGGCGATTGACTGTGAAACCGGGTGCTACTGGGTTATGGCAGACAGTCGGCAAAGCGGACTGTACGTTTTGCGAATTGCTGGCTTACGACCTGGAGTATATCAACTCTTGGAGTTTGTGGCTTGACATCAAGATTATTTTCTCAACAGTGTATATCATGCTACGCGGGGGAGAGAGTTTCTGGTCGCGTACAGACAAGAAAATTCCTCGCCGATTAAACTTTGGACTTCCCAGGATAAAAAACCATAAAGCAATCAAAAAGCTTGATGCCAGCTTATCTGAAAAAGTCAAATCGAAGGCTTGAACTGTCGGCCTATTTATTTTATTTTCATCTTAAGGAGTAATTATGGATCAGATTCCCTTGGTTGATTTAAAAGTTTCATATGAGCCGCTCAAGGAGCAAATATTTAAAGCCTGGGAAGAAGCATTGAGTGGAATGCGCTTATTTCTGGGTCCGAATGTGCAGGCATTTGAACAAGAATTCGCAACATACTGTAGCGTGAGCCATGCCATCGGGGTCAGCGACGGTACCAACGCTGTTCACCTGGCGCTGCGGGCTTGCGGTATTGGGCCTGGCGATGAAGTCATTACTGTATCTTATACGTTCATTGCCACCACCGAAGCGATTTTGCTGGCAGGCGCCACACCCGTGTTCGTAGATATCGATCCTGATACGTTTTCCATGGATGTCAACCAGGTTGAGAGCCGGATCACCCCAAGGACTCGCGCGATTCTGCCAGTGCATCTCTATGGGCAATGTGTCGATATCGATCCATTGATGGAGATTGCCCGTAAACATAATTTGTTTGTCATCGAAGATGCCTGCCAGGCGCATGGCGCCGAGTACAAAGGTCGTAAGGCGGGCAGCTTGGGTCATATTGCCGCGTTTAGTTTTTATTTCACTAAAAACCTGGGAGCATATGGCGAGGGAGGTATGGTGACCACCAGCAATGATGACCTGGCCAGAAAGGTTCGCTTGCTGCGCGATCACGGATCTGAGAAACGTTATTATCATGAGTGTTTAGGTTGGAATGCTCGCCTGGACGAGCTGCAGGCGGCAGTGCTGCGGGTAAAATTGCCTCACCTGGATGAATGGAATGCCCAGCGCCGCGCGGCTGCCAGGCAGTATACCGAGGCATTCAAATCCTTGGATTTGATCGCCCCCGTTGAAGCGACCTATAATCGCCATGTATACCACCTGTACGTAATCCGTACACCACGTCGAGATGATCTGCGGAAGTTTTTGACGGATAATGGCATTGGCACTGGCATCCATTATCCGGTGCCCAACCACCTGCAGGAATCTTTTAAAGATCTCGGATATACTTCGGGCAGCTTGCCGGTAACTGAAGCAGTTTCAAATGAGATCCTATCACTTCCGATGTATGGTGGGATTACATCGAACCAGGTTGAGCGGGTTGCCTCATTAATTCAAAGCTTTGTTCACGAGGTGGCAGAAGTAGTTTAAAAGCATTCCTATTATTTATTTTTACAATTCCTGTTATAGGATTGTGAAGGAGGTCCCGCTCATCCTATAATGGGTTTCTTCACGTATTATTGGATCAAATAGGATGTAGGCAATCGATAGGTAATATGTGTTATTGAGAATGGTATATAATAAATTGGATTGATCAGATTGTGTGGGTTCATTGAAACTACGAGGTATCCCTGATTATTAGTTTGCCGAACCCTTTACAGTTTATTCGGACGAATAAAAAAGTAGTAAATACACAAAATGGAATTACGACAGATTCTTAGCCTATTCGGTAAATGGTTGTGGTTGATCGTTCTTTCCGTTGTTATCGCGGCTGGGAGCAGTTTCTTTGCCAGCCGCATGGCTACGCCTTTGTACCGTACCAAGACAACCTTGATGGTCGGTGAAACCACTACAAATCCTGACCCGAATTCAGCGGATATTTACACAGGTCAGCAGTTAGCCTATACCTACAGTCAGCTGGCACGCCGTGAGCCAGTCTTACAAGGGGTGATCGAAACCCTCGGTTTGCAGGCGAGCTGGGAGGCTCTATCTGGTCAGGTTAGTGCCAGTATTGTGCCGCAAACCCAGCTGTTGGAGATCAGCTTTATCGATAGCGACCCGTATCGAGCGAAAGTGATTACCGATGAGATCGCCCGGCAGCTCATCTTACAAAGCCCGGCTGGTGCTTCCTTGAGCCCAAACAGTGAAATGGATTTCATCCGTGAACAAGTCGAGGATCTGAAGACAAAAATTGAAACTGGGAAGGGTGATCTCGAACGTTTACAACAAGAGCTGGATGCTTCCAACAGTGCCTCGCAAATTCAGGATCTTCAAAATCAAGTCGATTTATTAGAGAATAAAATCAGCAATTGGCAAAATACATATTCCCAGCTGATGCTCTCATTGAAAGGTGGCGATGTCAATGTCTTGACCGTTATGGAAGAAGCGACGGTTCCGACGACCCCCATCAGCCCGAACGTGAAAATGAATGTGTTAGTCGCGGCAGCCATCGGGCTGGCGCTGGCGGTTGGGGGGATCTTCCTCATGGAGTACCTGGATGATACGATCAAGCTCCCAGATGAAATTGAGAAGGCGACCGGACTGCCAACGATTGGCAAGATTGTACAGATCACTGGAAAGACGGATGCCGATAAGCTGGTAGCCGCTCGCGAACCACTCAATCCCATCGTTGAATCGTTCCGTGCATTAAGAAACAACATCCAATATATGGAAGATGACCAGCCTCACCGCATACTGCTGATTACAAGTGTTTCTCCCAATGAAGGCAAGAGTATTGTCTTGGCCAATCTAGCGGTGGTCATGGCGCAAGCCGGACAGCGTGTGATTCTGGTGGATGGTGACTTTCGTCACCCGACTCAGGAAAGAATTTTTAATATAAATAATGAAACCGGATTGAGCACCGCGATCAACCTTCAGACCTATCCAGTCAAACATTATCTGCAGGATGTCGATATCGAGAATCTACGCATCCTTCCAAGTGGACCATTGCCGCCAAACCCGGTTCTTTTGCTCGAGTCTAAACGTTTGAAAGAAAGACTCAATGAACTTAAAGATATGGCCGACGTTGTTTTATTCGATAGCCCCCCATTTATGACTTTATCCGATGCTGCAATCTTAGGCACCCAGGTGGATGGGGTCATGTTGGTAGTTGATGCAGGCAGGACTCGGACGAAGGATTTTTGCAATATTGTCAAAGAAATGAACCGCATCCACATTCCTCTCATCGGCGTGGTTTTAAACCGTGCTAATCGAGGTTCGACGGACTCATATTATCATTATTATCACAACTATTACAAGTCGGATACGAAACCAAGGAGTGATCAGGCTAGATCGAAAGTACTAGGTTGGCTGAAAAGAGGCAATCATCAAGGTCTTGAGGTAAACCCAGTTATCAAAGAAACGGAGACCGAAACGCTTACTTCCGACCCTTCGGTAGATCTGGTGCCGGTTGTTAAAAAAACAAATAGCCCGATTAAGCCGCGTAAAAGGGGAAATAATGGGGAACATGGATTGCCCCCAGCTGCCGAAGTACAGAAAGCTGAATTGCTTGCAGCTGTGGACATTTCGGAGCCAGTCGTTGAGGATACTGCCCCCGGGGTCGTCCAGGAGCCAGTTGTCCAAAAGCCCGAGGGTCTTCATAAGCCGCGCAAAAGAGCAAATATTAGGAAGCCTGAGTCATCCCCAGCCAATGAAGTACAGGAAGTTGAACCGCTTGCAGCTGTGGACGTTTCAGAGCCAATCGTTGTGGAAACCAAGAAGCCAAAGAGACGCACTAAAGTGCAAGAAGTAGAATCCAATTGATACTGGAAACATCTGGGTAAGAGTTGGCAGGTATTTGTGTTCTGCCAATTCCTTTTTACCAAAATATCAATTGATGTCTGCCGCCAATAAACATCACTGCCATGTAATAAAATCACTTTACTCCAAAAATTAAGACGAGGAAGTAAAGCTGCCCTGCCTTCATAAAACTAGTACTGACGCAGGCAAGAGAGTTGGATTAATGGATCAGAAAAGTGGAGGGTCTGACCTATGCACAAAAAAGTGATCTTCATCGGATTAGGGATTTTCCTGATCTTGTTGCTGATCGGCGGCTATGCTGCCAATAAAGTCTATACCCAACCCCAGGCTCCGACGCTCAGCCTGCCTGGGGCAGCGAAAGAGGTAGTTAGCATTTCTTCGGCAACCCCTACCGAACCCCAACTACTGCCTACCAAATTGCCGGCTGTCGAATCGAAGAAAACCGTCACTCCCCAGAAGCCTGCGATCCCTACAATAGTACCAACCAAGGTTCAACCCGTGTGTGGGCAGACGGGAATTTGGACGGTGTTGGTCCTGGCACGTGCGATCGATACAGATACCGCTGAACTTCAATCCATCCGCCTGGCAAAAGTTGACTTTGACAAGAAACAAGTGTTGGTCTATACACTGCCTCCCGAGTTGGCCTTGGATACTCCTGGATTGCCCACTGACTACAAGATCCAATATTCCTACCTGGCCCAGCTTTTTTCGAGGATTTTGAATGTTATCGGGGAAAGTCCAGATGCCAATCTCAAAGCCACAGAAGGAGTGGCTCAGGTGATCTTTGACAACTTTGGCATCGCTGTCGATCATTACGTCACGTTTGATAATAATCTTGTCATCGAGGCGGTGGATGCGATCGGTGGAATCCATGTGGTATTGCCGGAAGATTTCACCGTGCTGGAAGAATTGATTTATCAAGGGGAAGCACTTGAAGCAGGACGCCAGCATTTCGATGGGGAGATGCTCCAAGCTTATGTATCGGTGAGTGGTGTCCCTGGAGACGATCTCGGCAGGTTGATGCGCCAGAATGTAGCGTTGGAGGGAATGCGCAAGAAATTGCTCAATCCACTCATAATCCTGAAAATCAATGACTTGTATCAGCTCTACAAAGAACATATCGATACTGACCTGAGTCTTGAGCAGATGGTTTCGCTAGGATGTTTAGCCCGGCTTGTGCAACGGGATCAGATTGTCATGAAAGAGCCTACCATCGAAGAAATCCTATACTGGGAAGATGGTTCAATGCATTTCAAGGATCTGGAAGTCACAGCCCAACAGCTTCAAGAATTGTTTGGGGTGACAGGGCCATAGTTTTAAGAACACTCAGATCGTGCTGAGCGGTAAAATCCTGTTAATATTTCTTGCATTAACTCTCAACGAGCTGGTGGAAGACGCTTTCCTGCCAGCTCGTTTTTTTTACCCCATTTCATCGAGGAAGTGTATATAGAGAAATGCGGACAAGACTCTGCCGATAGACTGGTACTTAGCGGGTTAAGGCAAGGCCCCTTATGGTTCGGCCTTAATTGATAAACCTACTGGATGTGGAACAATTGCCGAGTCGATCAGAGCTGGAGGAGGGGGATTTTCCAGAAGGGACCGTTCGAGAAGACCCAGAGCAGAGTCGTTCTATGCCTCTCCAGGCTGGCTCTCAATCCCGTTGTCTAGATCCTGCTGCTCCAGCAGATTAAGGCTTTCCGTTAGGGGGATTTGCCTTAATCCGCCTTCTTTCCAGCTGGAGAAATGTTTTTCCAGTTCGCCCGGGATGATTTCGGACTTCTAAACCAGAAAAACCCTGGAATAAATCCTCGAAGACCTCGGATAAACTTCGTGCCTCTCTCTGGTCGATGGCTTCCTCCTCTCAACCCGACGGAAAGCTCCTCATTTTCTCTTGGCCTAGGATCGCACTTCATTTGAGTACCCAGGATAGAACAGAATTCTATCCTAACTCCAATCCATTCTACTTTCAGGATAACGTTGGTGAAATTGTATTCAATCAAGCCTCTCCAGGCACTCTTCCTTCAGATGAATTTGCTTCTAGTGATTGATATATTCCACCGTCGCCCCCAACCCCCTTCTACGGACATCCTGACGAACCTCCGTAAGCAGTCACGTCAGCGTCCCGTCAGCGAGGCGTCAGCAGGGCGTAAGCGGGAGGTCATTCTTGCCGCTTACGTTCTCTCCCGCTGCCTCAAGTTTTGGTAGGAAAGCCACAGCATTCAAAATCAGGGTCGACCGCCTTCCTGCCAAAAGGTCTCCAGCAGCTCAGGCTTCCGCCAAGAATGGATATACTCGACGATCTTTTACTATATCACTCTGGGTGAAATTCAGTTCTATTGGGATAGCCCTTCCCACCCTCCCCTTGCTGGTTACTCTTCCATCACCACCACCTGGTTCCGCCCCTGCTGCTTGGATTGATGCAAAGCCTGCCCGGCGCGGTCGATCAAGGTTTCCAGGTCGAGGAGCTGCGGGGTTTTGGCACACACCCCGATGCTCACCGTGATGCCGGTCTCGCCCTGCTCGGTCTGCACCCGCAGGGTTTCCACCGAGCTGCGTACGCGCTCCGCTACTTCGTTGGCGGCATGCAGGTCGGCTTCCGGCAGGAGCACGACGAATTCCTCCCCGCCATAGCGCCCGACCAGGTCGAACTCGCGCAGGTGCAGGCGCAGGCAGCTGGCGAACAGGCGTAGCACCTGGTCGCCTACTGCGTAGCTGTAAGTGTCGTTGAATACCTTGAAATGATCGATGTCCAGGAAGAGCGCCACCAGCGGATGGTTGAATCGGATAGACCTTTCCAGCTCGCGCTTGCCCAGCTCAAATAACCCGCGCCGGTTATACAATCCCGTTAGCTCATCCACCACCGCCCGGTGTTGGGTCTCCGCATATAAGCGAGCGTTTTCGATGGCGATGGCAGCTTGAGCCACAAAGCTTTGTGCCAGCTCCAGCTCGGCCTTGGTAAATGGCATTCCGCGTTCTTTTCGAAACAGCTCCACCATGCCGAAGACTTCCTTCTCTCTGCCAACAATCAGCGGCAGCATCAGGAGCGCTTCGTTCTGGAACTTGCTCATCAAGGCGGATTCGGCTGGATCAACCCCCGGTTCTTCCATATTGATGAAAATTGGCTGCCGGTTATCGATCACCGCCTGCGTCAGGGGGTAATCGGCCAGGAGGTAAGTGCTTCCGGGAGGTGCCGGTGGTATGGCCGGGTCTGTGTCGTAGTCCAGGAGGGTCACCAGGCAGTCGCGCACCGGGTCCCAACGCGACACCGTACAGCCATCCACTTTCAGGGCCTTGATCATATGGCGGACGATGGCCTGCAGGATGGCCTCCGTGTCCAGGCCGGCTGTAAAATCGTTCACCGCGGCCACGAGCAGGCGTTCTTTTTCGACGCCTTTCTGCATCTCGGTGAAGATGCGCGCATTCTCGATGGCAACGGCAGCCTGCCCGGCGAAGGCGGCCAAGATGGCGCCGTGCTCGACTTGATAATAATTCTTCTCTTCCTTGTCCAGGGAAAGAAAGCCGATTACCTCCCCGTGCAGGAGGATGGGCGCGCCTGCCCAAGAGTGAAAATCGTTCGCGCTGAAATCGTTCGACCATCCAGGTGCTGCTGAGGTATCGGGTACGACCAAGGGTTTGGCGGTCTGCATCATTGTGCGCAGGTTGGAGGCGCTGGCGATCTCGAACTCGAGCACCAAAGTCTTTTTCCCCGCGTTCTGCATCTCCGACTGCAGGCTTTGCAGGTGGGTGATGCGGGCGCGCTGGTGCTTTTCATCGACCAGCAGCACGCTGGCCCGGTCGTAAGTTACCACTGGTCGTACCTCATCCAAGAGGCGGCTCAGCACCGACTTCAGGTTAAGGCTTTCGCTTAAGGCATTCCCCATCTCGCGCAGAGCTTCAGCCAGCTTGCGCTGTTCGCATTCGGCAGTGAACAAGTTGGCATTGTCGATCGCCACCGCCACCTGCCCGGCGAAGGTGTTCAAAAGCTGCAGATCGGCTTCGGTCAAGGGAAATTCAACCGGCGATTCGATGTTCAATGTTCCCAGCACCGCCTGGTCCTTCGTCAGAGGTGCGCAAATTTCGCTCCCTGCCTCATAGGTGGCGCGCAGGAAATCTCGGTCAACCGTCACATCCGGAATGAATTGCGCCTGCCGGGTGCGCACAGCGCGCCCCATCACACCCCGCTCGATGGTGATCTCCCTGTAGATCATCTCCTCTGGGTATCCCACCTGCGCTCCCAGCTGGAGCTTTTCACCATAGAGCAGGTAAATGGAAACGTAGCGATAGCCGAAGGTCTGGTTCAATACCTTCACCACTGTCTCGAAGATCTGGTTCAGATCCAGGGAGGAGGTCACAGCCTGCGTGACAGACTGCAGGGCGGTTAGCTGTGCGTTGCGGCGGTGTTGAGCTTCGAGCAGCTCATGTTCGCGGCTGGTATCGTAGATTAAGGCAACGCGCCCTTGCAGCTGGCCAAGCTCATTATGGATGGGAGAGACCGTCATGTTATAGTATTCGTGTTGACCGCCTTCGCTGATCTCGAGGATGGTCTGGACTTCGGGAGTTTGTTCGAACTGCCGCACGGCTTCGGCTTGTGGTAAGACCTCAAATAAATTTTTCCCAATCGCCTCATTCCCCAAGCCGGTCCATTTACAGGCGATGGGATTAATATCGACCAGCCGGTTTTGATTGTCGATGACCAACACACCCGCTCCCAGGCTGTTAAAGACCACCTCGCGTGCCACCGGTACCAGGTCGAAGGTGCGGAAACGATATAGACCTTCTGCCAGAAGCAGGCCGCTGACCACGAAGGCGATGGGGGTCAGATCCAACCCATGCCAGGGCATCAGGTCGAAGATGTAGAGCAAGCTTCCGACCCAAGGGATCAAGCTGGCCAAGATAATCAACGCTACCTGCCAGCGGAAAAGATGGGGGGCGTGGCGGGCTGAACGGATGAGCAGGATTGTACCGATTAGCATCAGGACATAGGCATAGGCAGTGTGAATCCAAAAGGAGGGACCATGCACATAGATGAGGCGCGCTCCTTGATCTCTGGAAGCATAAGTAAATGAAGTCCAGATCAAGTGATGCCATTCGTTGGTAGCTACCAATCCCAGGGTCATGACCGGCACGAGCCACAGCCAGGCCGCCCAGCGCCAGTTGACCCGTTTCTGGGGGCGTGAGTATTGGATGGCAAACAAGAGCCAGAAAGGTGCCAGGTTTACGATCCCCAGGTAGCTCAGTTTCGTCCAAAAAATCTTCAACGGTTCTGCAGTAGCAGATAGACTCAATGCTGAGCAGGATGCATACACCCCGGCCGCCGCCATTAAAAAGATGAAGCTGGGACTGCCCGGGACAAACCGCCTGCGCCAGGCAAGTACGATCACCAGCCCAGCCAGGAGGGCGGCGATAAACATCAAAAACGAGGCATAGGTGTCGTAGGGGAGGTTCATACTTCTCTGCGTAAAAAGCCGGAATCAAGGAGCCTCATGAAGGCCTCCACCACCTTGGGGTCGAAATGTGTCCCGGAATTCGAGAGGATGTAATCCTGGGCTTTTTCCAAAGACCAGGCTTCCCGGTATGGGCGCTTGATGGTCAGCGCATCCCATACATCCACCACCGCAAAGATGCGCGCTTCGAAGGGGATCTGTTCTCCCTTTAAACCCTTCGGATACCCCGTGCCGTCCCACCTTTCGTGATGGTACAGTGGGATGGCCAGGGCCGGGTGGAGATAGGCGATGCGCGACAGCATCTCGTAGGCATAAGTGGGGTGCAGGCGCATGACCTGCCACTCTTCTTCGGTCAGTGGGCTTTGCTTGAAGAGAATATTGTCGGGGATGGCCATCTTCCCGATATCGTGCAGCAGCGCTCCCCGGTGGATTTGCACCAGGCGATCTTCTCTGAAGACTCCCATCGACCTGGCCAGCTCCAGCGTAATCTCGGTCACCCGCCGGGTATGTCCCTCGGTCTCCCGATCGCGCAGCTCCAACGCCCGCGACCAACCTTCAATGGTGGTGTCATAGGCTACAGTCAGCTCGGCATTCGAACGCTGGAGGTGGTCAAAGAGCTGAGTGTCATCGATGGCGATGGCGGCCTGGCTGGCAAGCGTCTCGAGGAACTCTAACCATTCTGTGTCGGGTGTGAAAGTGGTACGGTGGAACAGCTCCAAGACGCCTTTGACGCTGCCTTTGGCGATCAGGGGGACTCCGAAGTAGCATAAAATCCTTCTTCCTTTACAAACGCACTCCCCCAAGATCCATTCTCTGGGGTGCTGAGATCTGGGATATGGATCATCTTCCTTTCAGCGGCTACCCTGGCAGCCTGGCCTTCATCCAGGTGCATCCGGGTACGTCGGATGCCGCTGCCGTGCCAGCCCCGTCCAGCTGAAAATTCCAGCATGTGCACTGGCTCGCGATATAGAAGTACATCCGCAGCATCTACCTGCAGCTGGTTGATTACCTGCTCCAGCAGGATATCAAGGGTGATACGCAGGTCCAGGCTGGAGGTGATGGTCATATCCACGGTGCGCAGGGAATTCAAACGCTTCACGTGCAGCTCAGTTTGCTCGTGCAGGCGCATGCGGTGGACAGCATTACCGGCAATCTCCGACAAGATGGTCAGCAGGTGCACCTCCTCGGAGGTCAGGCTGCGCGGCAGGGGTGTAGAAACGTAGAAAACGCCGATCGTTTCAACGGCGGTCTTGATCGGGATGCATACGCCTCCCCAACCAGAGCGTACGCGGGGGCGATGGGCTTCTAAAGTCTGTTCATCCGTGGCAAAGTCTTCGACCCGGTAAACCTGGCCAGTGCTAAATACCCGGCCGCCAATTCCTTCACCTGGCTGGATGGGTACCGGATCCAATCCGGTAAACCACCCCCGGGCTACACTTGGGAGCAGTGCTCGGTTGTTCTCATCATACAGCCAGATGGCTGCATCCCCGATCTCCAGCATCCCCAGGGTCTCATCAAGGAGGCGAGGGAGCATCTCATCCAGCGTTTGAACCGTTCGCAGCGCAGTCGAGATGCGGTTGACGGCTTCCAGCTCCACCAGGCGTTGGGCGCGTTCGAGTTCGATCTGATTGCGCTCTGAGATATCGCGCGTGATCGAAAGGATGCAGGTTTCCCCATTGATTTGGATGATGCGGGCTGACATCAAGCCCGTCTTCGTCCGGCCGTCCTTGAGCCGGAATCCGGCCTCCATATTTACCACCTCGCCGGAGGCGCGTAAGCCTGTTACCAGGCGCTCGCGGTCAGCCGGATCATCCCATATCTGGATCTCCAGGGAAGTCTTGCCTTGAACATCTTCGGGGGTGTAGCCAGTGATCTCCGTAAAGCCACTGTTGATCTCAATGAATAAACCATCCGAAAGGCGATTGATATTGATTGCATCAGGAGAGGTGCGGAAGGCTTTGGAGAATTTTTCCTCCGAGGCGCGCAGGGTCTCTTCTGCTTGCTTGCGCCTGGCGCGCTCACGCAGCCCCAGGATGCCGTATGCCAGGTCGTTCGACATCTCCGTGAGCAGCTGGATCTCAGCTTCGTCAAAAGCCTCTGGTTGGTCTGCATAAACTTGTGCCGATCCGAAGGCTTTTCCATCTGAGAGCAGCGGCAGGGATATCGCTGAAGCAATACCACTCCCGATGACCAGCGCCTGCCATGGAGCAAAGTTTGCGTTGGTCAGAAAATCCCGGCTCAGGGCATATCTCCCCGTCCGGATGGCGATGCCGGTCGGACCGCTGCCATCCGCTGAATCATCCCAGGTGATGTGGATCCCCTGGATAGTCTTGACATCAATTCCTGCTGCGGCCACCGGGAAAACCCGCTTGCCATCGTTTTGTTCGGCCAGGCCGATCCAGGCCAGGCGGTAGCCGCCTACCTTGACCAGGATCTGGCAGACCTGCTGCATCAGCTCGGTTTCATCGGTCACATGCACCAGCACCTGGTTCACCTGGCTACTCACCTGCAGCATGCGGTTGAGCTTGCGGATCTGCACCTCGCTGCCTTTGCGCTCGGTGATATCCTCAAGGATCACCTGCACGTGACCGGTCCGACCGTTACCATTAAGGATGGGAGTCAGGAAGTACTGCACGAAGCTTGTCTTCCCCCACTTGCTGGTATAGGGACATTCGGCAACGATGGCTTGCCCGCTCTCCAGGCAGTGCTGTACGTGTGCAGCAAATCCCACCTCGATCAAGGGCGGGAATTTCAATACATTGATCTGCTTCGTCGCCTCATGAGATGGGGAGCCCAGGATTTTGAGTGCCATCCGGTTGAGATCCACGATCTGCCCCTGGGCGTTGACCAGCAGGGTACCCACCGGGGCATTCTCGAAGAGCAGCCGGTAGCGGCTTTCGCTGTCGCGCAGGGCTGCCTCCGCCTGCTTGCGCTCGATGGCCATAGCGGCTTGAGTGGATACGAAAGCCAAAACGTCCAGGTCGGCGTGGCTGTAGCGCACCTGGACGGAATAGGTTTGGATTGCCATCATACCGAGGGTCTTCTTGGCAGTCTTGAGTGGGGCTCCCAACCAATCGAGGGATGGGGAGC
This sequence comes from uncultured Chloroflexia bacterium, assembly GCA_963754615.1. GTDB lineage: Bacteria > Chloroflexota > Anaerolineae > Anaerolineales > UBA4823 > CAVVUF01. The sequence continues at coordinate 380,025 of CAVWGW010000008.1, forward strand.
CGATGAGATCCACCTGGTCCTCTGCCAGCAGCCGTTCGTAGACCTCAGGCGTAGCCAGCAGCGGTAGACCGCTGCGCAGGACATACTCCGTCAACCCTCTGCCCGGCTTTTGGGGTAAGGGGGCGGTATCGAACTCATCTACGTAGTAGGGGAAGCTGAGCAGCCCCGTCTCGTCGTCATAAAGGGCGATGTACAGGTTTTCAGCGGGCATCAGCTCACCGATGACCGAATGGATCAGCCGGTAAAGCTTATCCAGATCTTCGGAGGTCTGGGCTGCCTCTGAGATGCGATAAAGGGCAGCCTGTACTTTTTCTGCGCGTTGTAGAACGTCCACTGGTCTACCTGTCATTCATCTAATGTGCAAGATTTGGCCCATCAGCCTGGATATTTCACCAAGGAGCCCCCGCTTGGGGTTTGATGTTCAGGCTTTCCATCCGATTCTAATGGAAAATGACCGAGGTAGCCCTCATAATAATGTAAGGTGCAGCGTTTTATAGAGGTTGGTGCCTCTCAATTAGGATAGGAGGCTGATGGGGAATATGAAATCCAGATAGTTTTCCAAATTGATCAGGTTGACATTCTGGTCATATTCTCTCGAAAACGCTTCGGCGCCCCGGGAAAGCTTTATTCCAGCCGATTTGAATTCAAAAGCCATGAAGCGGTCAGCACCCAATTCTTCGATGTAATCGACCTCTGTGCCTTGATAGTTGCGCCAGAAACGGCTCTGGATGAAACGATTTTGATTCAAATACGCTTTTCGTCGTTCAATGATTAAAAAATTTTCCCAGATAGCCCCCCGATCTGACCTGACAGCCAAATCATTAAAATCGCCGATGAGAGCATTCCGGATGCCCAGATCGAGGAAATAGATCTTGTTGAGTTTTCCTATCTCTTTCCGCGGATTGCGTGAGAAAGGCGGCAGGCGCATAATCACGAAGGATTTTTCCAGGATATCGATGTAGTTTGCCGCGGTCTTCCGGTCGATTTTCAAACGGTTGGCTAACTCGTGTTCATTGACCTCGCTGCCAATCTGATAGGCTAAAGCCCGGGCAAGATCGAGGATCACCTGTGAATATCGGATGCGTTGAAAAGCCAGGATGTCTTTGAAAAGATAGCTCTCGACAAGTTTCGTCAGTAAAAGCTGTTTGGTCGCGGGATTGGCTTCTAGAAAAATCTCCGGGTAAAGACCGTAACAGAGAACATCTGGCAGCAAGGCATCCGCAGTTGGTTTTTGCAAAGCGGGATCAACGGCAATACCTGAGGAAATTAACACCTCGGCCAGCGCCAGGGGATCGAGCGTAAAATCGATTGCCCTACCGGTCAAGGCATCACTCATCCGGTTCCTTAAATCGAAACTGGAAGATCCGGTGACCAGGAGCTTTAGATGCGGATATAAATCTACGAGTATTTTTAGCGTCAACCCCGGGTTATCCAGGCGCTGCACCTCATCGATCATTAAGACATCTATTCCGGAAACCAAGCGGTCTAGAATTACACGGGAGGTCGTGTTTGCAGCTTGCCTTTCTTCTTCCAGATCACAATTGATAAAACGGATTACTTTTCCTTCACTTTCCAGGCGGGTCTGAAGGATTCTGAGCAGTGTGGTCTTCCCCACTTGGCGCGCCCCTAATAAGATCATCACTTTATGCATACTGGTGAGGCGATCATAAATTTCTTTTTCAAGGTTCCTTGGGATCATATTCCCAATTATAATGTAAAAAATGGGAATTGATTCCCAAAATTCATATGAATTTTGGGAATTCAACTTAAAACTTCCTTCATGCTTAAGGCGATTACTCGATGAACAATGGATGAGGTACCAGGCAGGCTTTGCCTTGGCGTTCCACGACCACCTGGGCGAATCTCTTTTCTTCCACCAGGGTGTAGTTGTGACCTGCCGCGGCGTGGTAGACACCGATGTACACCATGGTCTCTGTGCCGGTGTTGGCAACGCGGTGCGCCCAGTTCCCTGGGATGTGGGTGATCGTGCCCGGCTGCCACGCCTCCGCCCGGAACTCGCCGTCCAGGGTGTCCAACAGCAGGTAACCGCTTCCCCGAATGCAGATGTACATCTCCGGCTGATCCTTTTGCTCGTGCAGGTGGCCCTTCGTCATGTAATACTCATCCCCGATCTTACCCGGGAAGAGGCGCGTGATGGCGATAGACATATCCGAGGTGGAGGTGAGAAACTTGGCGTTGTAGAATTCGTAGATGAGTGGATCCCCGCCCAAAATTGCCTCCTGGAGTGCCTGTCGGTCGTAGAAGGCGGATTGCATGTCGCTGGTCCTGCGCTGGATCTTCTCGCCGGAGTGGGTCACCTGCCCGGTGAGGAAGTCAAGATTGAAACTGACGGGGTAATCGTTTTCTGGCTGTTTTGGCATCTTTGGGCTCCTCTGAATGGTTCTGTTTGAAATGATTATACAAGAGAACCAGTCGCACATATAACTTTGAGGGGTTGCTTGACGACTTGCTCTTCCGGCATTAGACTCTGAGCGATTTATGAATAATCCCATTTATTATGAGCTGCTCGAAGCCTTCCCACAACCCGGCTGTCCGCTCTGCCGCCTGGTGCAGAGCGCCGTCGAGCGCTCTCTGTCTCACCTCTTCTACGAGTCAGTGACAGATCCGTCCGTGCGCCACCGCCTGCGTCGGAGCCTGGGCTTCTGCAAGCAGCATGCCTGGCTGCTGGTGGATGCCCGTATCGGGGATGCCCTGGGTATGGCGATCATTTATCACGATCTCTTGGGAAGCCTGTTGAAGCACCTCCCTCAAGAGTCCGACTTGTCCGCGCAGAAAAACCCTTTTCGCTTGCGGCACAGGCTGCCCTTTAGCCTGAAAACCCTGCTAGGTCAGGCTCTCGAGACCCTAGCTCCCCGCCATCCTTGCCCGGCCTGCGAGCAGGAAGAGAGCTCCCGGCGGGCGGCGGTCAGCGTGCTGGCTTCCGCGCTGAATGACTTGGCCTTCGCTGAGTCCTTTAAAGCCTCAGGAGGCCTGTGCCTGCCCCATCTGCGCCAGGTACTGGAGGAAATACGGGATCCGCTTGTCTTGGAAGTCCTGCTCACCAACAGTCGCGACAAGTTGTCAGCCTTGCACCTTGAGCTGGCTGAGATCATCCGCAAGAACGATTACCGCTACCGCGACGAAGCCTTCGGTCCCGAAGGGGATGCCTGGAAGCGCGCTGTGGCGCTGGTGGTAGGCAGAAACCCCGATCGTTCGGGATAAATGCCTCATGACCTGGGGAGGTGCTTTCATCCCAGTCTATTTTGGTCTGATGCCAACCAAAGGCGGTTGGTTAGCGTCCAGGTCTCTTCCTAACTATTCCAAGGGTTGAAAAGTTCAATCCCTGTATCTTGGAAATGAACAGTATTCCTGGTCACCAAGGTAAATCCCCACTGCTGTGCCGTTGCTGCCAATAATGCATCAATTGCAGAGATGGGTCGTCCAAGTTTTTCGAGCTGGGAGACCAGCTTTCCCCAGATCAGCATCGTCTGGACGTCAATGCTTAATAACTGGTCTGTGAATTGCGCCAATAGATCTTCCTGCAGCCAATGATCCAAGATCACCTTTCGATCTGAGTAAGGCAGCTTTTCGATCCCCTTCTTGATTTCACCAATCGAAATCACGCTCAAAAAGATCTGGTCAGAATCGGTCGCCTGGATCCATTCAATGACATTGAGGTTGGGCCGCGCTGCCACCAGCTCCGAAATAACATTGGTATCGAGAATGAAATTCACACGTCAACATCCCTAGGCAAGCTTTGGTCTCGTGATAAATCGAGCTCGATGCCAACCAGGGGAGATTGGCGGAAGAAATCTAACAAGCTGGTTTTCGATTTTACCAGGCGGTCATACTCCCCCTTCGATATGATCACCACAGCTTCCTCTCCATGGCGGGTCACGGTTTGGGGTCCTTCGTTCAGGGCTTTTCTGACCACTTCACTAAATCGGTTTTTAGCTTCCTGCAACTGCCAGATATCCTTGCTCATTCAAACTCCTTTTATCTAGACAGTCTAGATTATACCATAATTCGTTTGTGATCGCCTTGGGTGGTAACGATGCGTCTTCAAGATGATGAACCATCGTCTAATAATATAAGCATGTCCGCTTACTTTCCCCCCGAAATTAATCGTCTATTCAAACACTCAACATATCTGTCATCGCCAGGCGCGCCTGGCTCAGAGGCATCCCCAGCGAATAGGTCCATTCGGCTAACAACGAGTTCATTGCCTTTTCCAGGATCGATTTTTCCTGAAGGGTTAACCTGGTGCTGCGCTTGAAATTCGTCAGATCGCGCACCACTCGGCAGATGGACGATAATTGCCCCTCATTCATGCGTGCCAACAGCTGGTCTTTGCGCAGCAGCCGGTCCTCCAGTAATATCTCGCTCGGGTTCGTAAGGATAGCCGATAACTTCACAAACTCCTCCGGCGGGGTGGGCACGTGCAAGCTGGGCTGCTGGAGAGCATTAATCGGAATCCAGATCGTCAGATCGGATGTACGCACAACGTAGCACTTGGTGAGAAAGCCATGAACGGTTCTATCCTCAATTTTCACGATCTCACCCAAACCAAAGTTCCAGTGGATAACTTTATCGCCAATCTCGAAGCCCATTTCACACCTCTCTCCGGGGAAAAAAGTGAAACCTTCCAGGCGAGTACCACAAGAAGCACTGGCCTGGAGATCTTTCTTGATGATTTAATAGCGCCTGTTATCCGAGCTGCGGCGCGGTTGCTCTTCGCGTGGTTTTGCGATATTCACTCTGATCGCTCGATCGTCCAGCATTTTTTCATTCAGGATCTTGATCGCATTCTGTGCTTCTTCATCGCTGTTCATGGTTACGAAAGCGAAACCCTTCATGCGGCCTGTGTCGCGATCCTTGATGATATCTACGGAGACCACCGTTCCAGCCTTAGCGAACAATGTCCGTACGCCGTCCTCGGTAGTATCATAAGATAGATTTCCTACATATAACTTTGTTTCCATTTTTGTCCATTTCCTTTAGTTTGTTTCGACCATCCACTGCTTCTCAGAATGGCAGTCGTTGAATGATTTTCCAGGATCAGCACATGAAAAAAAGCCGCCATTCAAAACAGAATGGCGGCTTTATCAATCTAACGTCGATCTGGAATTTGTCTATACCATTTTATCACAGTTAACCCTGAAAGCTAAACTTCCGTGATGATAGTTTACTCATCTCTTCCAGTGGATATCCATCCAGGAACGCCAGGCTTCTCTCAATGCGCCTTGAAAGATGGCACCCACCATTCAGTCTTTCCCCTTTGTTTATAAGATGCGTTTCCCTACACGGATGAACCGAGTGCCAATTCGAGCCTCACCTGGTTTTCCTCCAGGTAGGCCGCGTCTGTTTGGTAGGTGGATAAATGCCCGGCAGCGATGTTGGCTTGCATCCGAGCATCGCCCTGCGCCGCGCCAGCCAGCAGCATCTCTGCCATGAACCTCACCCGCTGGATGATCGCTGTCACCACTGGAGAGCGATCTTGCAAACCGTAGGCTTCACAGAAAAGCCATACTCTGCGGGCTTGGTCTGCAAAGGCCCCGAAGCCCTCCGGATTGGATGGGGCGGTTGTTGGGGCAAACCGGTAGATGGCGTAGGCGATGTCCCAGAGGCGCGGCCCGGGATGGGCGTGGTCAAAATCGATGACACCCACCAGTTTCCCCTTGTTAAATACACAGTTGTAGGGAGCAAAATCACCGTGGCAGATCACCTCGATGGGTTCCCGCGTAGGAGCCTGCCAGTCCGTTTGCCGGAGTTGAGCGATGTCTTCCGTCGCATCATGCATGCGGTGCAGGAGCCGCGCGGCCGAGATCAATATTTCGTCGGAACGCAGCGCTTCAGGCAGCGGATAATGCCCGACGACTCCCGGGATATACCTCAGCACCTCTCGCCCCTGTTCGTCATATCCAAGGGGTGCCGGTACCTCCGGGATCCCCCGGCTCTGCAAGTGTTCCAGCAGCCAGTGGACTTGTTTCGTCCAGGACCCCGTTCCACGGCGCACCGTGTCGCCCAGGCGGGTGACCCGGCTCATATTACCCCCGCTTAATTCTTCTTCAACCATCTTTACCAGCCGATATCCTTTAGAAAGCCCCGCACGACCTGCAGGTACTCCGCATAGTTTTCCCTGCGGATGTTGTGGCCTGCCCCGCTCACTTTCGCCGCCCGGATGTAGCTGTTCATCTTCGCCGCTTTCCTGGCAATCTCCGGCGTCACCACGGCGCCTTTCCCGGGTTCAGAGGTGATCAACAGGGTTGGGCGGACGATCCCGCGCACCACTTCCTGCCAATCGAAGCGGATCGGCGGCAGCGTGTGGACGATGTTGACATCGAGCTGCTGCTTGGATTCCGCCCACGGGCGCAGCTCCGCCTCCTGCCAGGTGGGGTTGTCGGTGCGGCACTTGTCCATCAATTCCTCCACGCTCAACTCCTTCAATTCCAGGATCCATTCCCGGAAGGGGTTGGGGTGTTTTTTTTCTGCCTCGTGATCCTCAGATGGCGGTTCTACCCTCCAGGCTGGGTCCTCCAGGATCAGCGCCCGCGCCAGCCCGGCAAAGCGCCCACCCAGTTCGGCGGTCACGCTGGCGCCCATCGAATGCCCGCCTACCACCGGCTGCTCCAACCTGAGCGACTGGATTAGCACGGCCGTGTCAGCCGCCATGTCGATCACCTCGCCCAGCTGGACCCGAGCCGAGAGTCCATGCCCGCGTGCATCCGGCAGGATCAGGTCGTAATCGGCTTCCAAGTCATGCGCCACCGGCGTCCAGCATTTTCCGTTGTCAGAGAAGCCGTGCAAGAGCACCAGCGGCGGCTTATCACCGCGGCCGGTGCGAGTGTAGTGGATGCTTACCTTGTTGACAGTGATGTCATCTTCAAACCATTGATGAGTTATTTTTTTATCCCTTCCCAGTTTCTATTATATACCGCATCACCGGGCGGCTCCCCGAACGGCTGGCGATCACCTGGAATCCCAGTCTTTCATAGGTCGATTGGATACCCATGTAGCGCTCGTAGGGGAGCAGCTTGGTGATCTCTGTCCGCAGCGGGTAGCTTTCGACGATCCGCGCCCCTTTGGACTGCGCATAGTCGATAGCCTCCCGGATCAGGTGCTCCGTCATGCCTTTGCGCCGGTAGGCCTGGGAGATTTCCGCCATCCACAATCCCCTTGAATGCCCTTTTATTGCCTTCGCCGTAGCCTTGCTGGCAGTAGTCCGTCTGCCGGGTCCGCCAGTACATGCACCAGCAGCCGTTCTGAATGCCGTGCTCCTCGAACAGACACTCGAAATCACCCCAGCGCTCCAGTGTCAGAGGGGAGTAAGTGAAATCCTTGGAATTCAAAACTGGTCGACCTTGATTTACCGGGTTGGCTTTCTTGGGATTTAGGGCAGCAGCAGCCTGACCAACGTATCACCCAGCCATTCAATATAATGTTCCCTCGACCAATCGCGGTCGCTCCTCAGCAGGTTGAAAAGCTCAGGGCTGGTGATCGCCCACACCACCTCCGCTGCCTGTCTCTCGTCCAGCCCGTCCCGCAATGGATGATGGGCAGCGAGACTGGCCGTGAATGCCTCCATATTCTGCATACGATTCTGGAGGATATTCTTCAGCAGTGCGTAGATCTCTGGTTCGGTCTTGGCTGCCAGGCGTATGACCTCAAAAAGCGGTGCCACGCGCTCCAGGATTTGGGAGATATCCAGGGCAAACCGGTGCAGCTTGCGGATGGGATCCGCTTCATTGAGCACAGCTTGGGGACCGGGTCTCTCCAGCAGGGGGATGGGCTGCTCGTCGCCTCCCACGGCGATGTCGATCAGCCTGGCAAGGATCGTGCGTTTATTGCCGAAGATCACAAAGACCGTCTCCGGCGCCACGCCGGCTGCTTCAGCGATGGCACCTATGCTGGCTCCGCTGTAGCCGCGTTCCAGAAAGAGCTTCTGCGCAGCCTCCAGGATCTGCAGGCGGGTTTCTTGCGCCTGCGCCTGGCGCCGAGTGGAGTTGTATGTGCGTTTGACTTGGGGGGCCATTTTCCTCTTGACAATCTGACTAATTGGATGTATTATATCTATATTCAATATAGTATAACCGTATTGTATATGGCTGTCAATTATAGAATGAGTGTAACCGATAATTTCAGCCAGCACAACCAATATTTTACAGGTAAAAAGGAGTATCGAATGTCAACCGAAGGAAATAAAAACGCTTTACGTCAGGTAATTGAGGAAGCCTTCAACAAAGGCAACTATGCTGTCTTGCACGAAATTTTTAATCCCGACTTTGTTGAGCACCAGTTTGGTTTGCATCCTACCATCGAAGGCATGCAGGGTGATATTCAATTCCTGCGCACGGCCTTCCCCGATTTCACCCTCACCATCGAGGAGATGCTCGCCCAGGGCGACCAGGTCTGGGTGCGCATGACGGCCCGCGGCACGAACCTGGGCGGGTTTATGGGTCCTCCCAACGGCAAATCCATCCGGATCACCGTCATCGATATCTGCCGGTTTGAAGATGGCAAGATTGTCGAACACTGGGGCGTACCCGACCGCTTCGCCCTGCTGGCGCAGTTGGGCCTTCTGCCTCAAGCGCAGCCGCAAGGGGTTTAATCCCTTTCCACAGATCGCGCCCCGCCTCCCGCCCTGGCGCTGAACAATTCCACGGCTCACCCAACCTGTGTAGCTGCCGTGGTCTGATAGCCGAGGCGGGAGGCCGAATTACAGGTGTTGTGACTGGCAAGTAAAGCCTCAAGTCAACCCGCCGCAAGGTGGATCAAAGATGATTCCTCTAGTCTCCCTTGCTGGGTCCAGGATATCGTAGAAATATTCGTCGGAGTGGAAGGCACTACCGTACTCACACCCTGGTAAAAGGGTTATAATTTGGTCGGGAAAGCCAATGACCACGATACGTCCACCTGCCTACATCGTCTGGAGTACGGACCAGATTGATCTGTCCGACCCCTTTCAGCACTGCTGGTATATCCAGCAGGTACTGACTTACGGCCGGATCGAGGATATACACCGCTTGAATTTGGATGAGATTACCGCTGTGCTAGATGACATCATCTTACCAGATGATGTGCGCCTTCTTTGGCAGCGCTTTTTGGAGAGGCGCCATGCTCAAGGGTAAGGGTATACTCTCGAATTTTCAGAAGACTTTTTTAAAACTTTTCGCCTGGTTGCCTGATCAGGAACATTTTTACCTGACCGGAGGTACAGCTTTAGCAGAATATTACCTGGGACACCGGCTTTCGTTTGATCTGGATCTATTCACAAGCGAAACCGATCTTATTCTTCCATTCTCGTACCGGATGGAACAGGCTGTCCATGCTGCTGGTTTTCACATGACTGTTATGCGCCGCTTTGCCAGCTTTGTCGAATTTCAGGTCAGCCATGGAGAAGATATTCTCAAAGTAGATATTGCTTTAGATTCACCTTTTCGCTTAGCACCGACTGAACTGGGTGATGCTGGAGTGATGATCAATGATTTTCAGGATATTCAGGCCGATAAAACCCTGGCATTCTTTGGCCGGGCTGAACCTCGAGACGCTGATCGATTTATTTTTTTTGCTAAAAAATACCCCGTTTGAAGATCTAGTAGAACTGGCTCGCCAAAAAGATACTGGCTTTGACCTGTACTGGTTTGCCGTTGCCCTGAACCGGACCGAGAAATTTCCGGATGAGATAGAACGCTGGCCAGTCAAGATGCTGGTGACATGCGACCCAGTTGAGATGAAGCGCTTATTTCTGAGTTTGGCCATGCGTATTATGGCAAGTCATACCGGATAAGCTCCGCGCTTCTCCAGAATAGATCACCCTCACCATGGTCATTGCCACCAGGTCGTTTGCCATTTGATGTATGATCATGGTCTGTGATTAGCATGCAAGGCGCTCAGAAACCTATTCCCACCGGAAGAATTTTATCGCCAAGATGCTTGCCAATACCAGGAGCAGGCCGAGCACGACTAGCTCCAACCGGTGAGCAGCCCAGGTTTCACCCTTCCACAACCCCTGGAGCAGGGTCACGACATAGGTCAGCGGGATGAAGCGCGCTATAGTGCGCATCCCGGCGGGCATGATCTCTATGGGAATTGTCGCACCGGAAAGGTAGATCATCGGGTAGAGCAGAACATTGCCTACAATGCTTGCCGTGCGCACATTTGGCATCAAGCCTGCCAGCAGCGTCCCCATGGCAAAAAAGCTCAGACAGCTCAGAATAAATGCAGCCATGACGCTTAACGCATTTCCATCAAAGCGTAGCCCATAAACCAGCTTGCCCGCCAGGATCAGAAGTCCCATACCCGCCAGGGTCATCAAGAACTGCATCACCAATTGGGCACCCAACACGGTTGCCGGGCTTACCGGAGTGGCTCGGAAACGCTTCAAGATGCCCCGCTCGCGGTAGTTCGCCAGGGTAATGGGCAGGGAGAGCAGCGCGCTGAGCCCAATGATCAGCGCCGTATAGGCTGGCACAGAGCCATCCACCGTGCCATAACCGCCGTGTTCGGGTGATGGTTCGTTTCCAAAGATGCTGCCGAATAAGAACAGCAGCATCAGCGGCACCACCAGGGTGAAGAATGCCATGATTGGAAACCGGAAGTATAGTTTAATTTCGGTCAGGGTAAGCTTCCAAAACCCGCGGCATCATTTCCTCCCTCGCTCAATCTCGCATCGCTCGCCCGGTCAAATGCAGGAAGACATCTTCGAGGGTGGGCACTTCCATCCGGATTTCGTTGAACTTGACCCCCTGTGCAGCGAGCAGGTTAACTACCTCGGTGATCAAAGGAGGCTGCCCTGGCTGTGCGTTGCGGCCATACACGATGATTTGCTGCCCATCCTGCTCCACGCGAGTAACGCAGTCCAAGGCTTTCAGGGTTTGGGGATCGTAGCTGTTTTGGATGGACAAGATCACGCGGCTTTCTGCGCCCAGGCTGCTCACCAGCGCTTCCGGCGTATCCAGCGCCACCACGCGCCCGTGGTCTATGATTGCCACGCGGTCGCACAGCTTCTCTGCTTCTTCCATCAGGTGAGTGGTCAGAAAGACGGTGCGTTCTTCCGCACGAATCTCGCGCAGCAATTCCCAGATTGTCTGGCGCGCCTGCGGGTCGAGGCCGTGTGGTCAGCTCATCAAAAAAAACCAACCGCGGGTGGTTGATCAATGCCAGGGCGATGAATAGGCGCTGCTGCTGGCCGCCCGAAAGCTGCGAGATGTAAGCCGATTTTTCTCGATCAGTCCGAGACGATCCAATAAGCCGCGCCAGTCTGCCGGATGTGGGTAGAACGAGGCAAACAGGTCCATGGCTTCTCTGGACTTTGAGGCGGTCTGGCAGCTGCGCTTTCTGAAGCTGGGTCCCGATCACCAGGCGCAGCTTGCGCTCCTGGCGTACCGGATCAAGCCCCAGCACAGACACATCTCCGCTGTCGAAGGTACGCAGCCCTTCCAGGCATTCAATCGCGGTCGTCTTTCCAGCGCCGTTAGGCCCAACCATCCCGAAGATCTCCCCCTCATTCACTTCCAGCGATAGGTCATCGACCGCAATCGTCTTCCCATAGGTTTTACGTAAATGGCTGACTTGGATCACGGGTGACGAGGCTTGCCTCATAGGCCGGTTGCCCTGCGCTGCACGAAGGCCAGCACCGCCATGCTCAAGAACAAGATCGCCGCAAGGATGGTCCAGCCCTTGCCGGCCAGTGAGGCCAACCCCATTAATCCTCCGCTGCCGGCGAAAAACAAAGTGACGTAGCCGATCACCATCCACCTCACCTGGCGAAAATCAATCTTCAGCACATAGTCCAGCAGCAGCTCCACGAACAGCCAGGCCAGCATGCAGCCGATCTGGATGTAGTAGAGCGGCGGCCTTCCCACCTGAGGGGCTTTGATGAGCAGGTAGACCAGCGGGATGGCCAGGAGCAGCTCGAAATAACCGATCCAATGTCCAACCTGGGGCTTTCCCCACAGTCGAAAGACGAACACCAGGATCGCTGAAATAAAGAAGATCACGGCGACCAACGCGCCCAGGAGATTAAGCTTTTCGAGCATAGAATTTACTTCTTATACGCGGTCCCCTCCACCATCACCAGGCAGTCTTCGTCGATGAACTCGGTGGTGGCGGTCATCCGGGCTGGGAAGTGGTCCTTCTTGAAGTAAGCCTCGAAACGCTTCTCCATCTCCGGCAGGTCCTGGATATGCTTAAGCCACACATTCACCTTCACCAGGTCCTCGAAGCTCAATCCCAGCTTGCCAAGGGTCTCCTGCATGTACTCCAGGGTATGGTCCAATTGTTCGGTGAAGGTATCTCCGTTGCCGCGGTGCAAGCCCAGGAAGACATAATCTCCCGCCTCAACAGCCAGGGAGTAGCTGTAAGGGGTAGGAATTCGTTTAATTTCTCTCAAATCAGACTCCTTTGCCTAAACGTGTCCGGCCAGCCAGGTCTCCACATCCTTGAGCACCACTTCGCGCTCTGGTTCATTGAACACTTCGTGGTAAAACCCATCATAAATTTTGATCGTCTTATCCTGCGAGCTGGCCCCATTATACAGCATCTGCGCGCCGCCCGGATCGACCAGTTTATCCTGGCTGCCCTGCACGGTGATGAACGGCAGGGCGATTCTGCTCACTTCCGCCTTCACGCGGAGCATGGCTCTCAGCATCTCAGCCGCCAAGCGTGCCGGTGTCTTGCCGTGGAAGACCATTGGGTCATTTACGTAAGCTTTCACCACTTCCGGGTCACGCGAGATCCCGCTCACATCCAACGCCAGGACCCCTGCTTTAGGCGCAATCTTTGAGAGGATTTTGCTCATCGTGATTGTCATTGAAGAGATGCTCTCGCTGATCTTGATCGCCGGGGCGGAGATGATGGCACCCTTGAATTTCTCTGGGTTGTCGAGCAAATAATAGGTGGCGATCAGCCCACCCAAGCTGTGGCCCAGGATGAAAATGGGCTTACCTGCCTGCCAGCCTTTGACCATGTTATAGTAGGTCGTGAGTGGGTCCGTATAATCCTCGAAGCGCTGTATCTCTTCCCGCCCGCCATCTGATTTTCCGTGCCCCACGTGGTCGAAGCCGTAGACGGCATAGCCCAACGGGACGAAGTGGTTTACCACGTTCATATAGCGCCCGGAATGTTCGCCCAGCCCGTGGACGATGAACAGCACAGCCTTTGCCTCTCCCTCCGGAAGCCAACCCTGGTAATAGATACAAGCCTTTTGTGCGTTATTGAATATGCCTTCGATATGTTTCATAAGAATCTCCTCCACAACTGTGATGTGTGGTTTGTTTATGAATGACCTTTACTTTCGTATTTCACCACCCCAATTATCGCGCTAAATAAAAAAACCGTTATGCAGTCGCATAACGATTTTTCTTCGTCAATTAAAGAAATACCTTAGACAACCGGTCTAATTCGTCAAGCTCTTGCTGAGCTAATTGAAACTTCATCGCTCCGGCATTTTGCTCCACTTGGCGCACTTTCGTTGCCCCAGGGATCGTCAGGACCGTCTCGCCGTGAAAACCAACCAGCCAGTTCAGGGCTACCTGTCCAACCGTAGCGGAATATTTTTCGGCCATCTTTTCCATCGCCGACACCAGCGGCCGGGTGGCCTCGATCCTGCCTTGCAGCCTGCGCCGGTAGTAGAATGACTTCTGTGACAATAGGTCCGGGTTCTTATGGAAGATGCCCGTCAGCAAGCCGTACTCCAAGGGGGTATACGCCACGATAGAGATATCCAGCTCCTTGGCTGTCTGCAGCGTCCCATCCGATTCAATCTGGCGGTGGGCCAGGCTGTAGTGCACCTGGTTGGCTGCCAGCTTCAAGCCAACTTTTGCCAGGGCTGCGTGAGCGCGGCGCATGTTCTTGGCGCTGAAGTTGCTCACCCCCACCGAGCGGATCTTGCCCGCCTCCGCCAGCTTTGCCATGGCTTCCATCTCCGCCTCCGGGGATGAAAAGCTGAGCGGGTTGTGGATGTAGTAAAGGTCGATGGGGTAGGGCTTGAGGCAGCCCAGGCGCTCATCGATGCTTTTTTGAATATTGCCTGCGGTCCTGAAGAGCGGCCACCACTTGGTTGCCACCACCACCTCGCCAGCCTGGATACCCAGGTTCTGCAGTGCGGCTGACAGGTTGCGCTCCGACTGCCCAAAGCCGTATAACTCGGCGGTATCGAACCAGCTGATGCCCCCATCCAGGGCGGCCTTCACCAGGGAAGTCTTCTCCTCCTGGGTCATCACCGGGAAGGCCTTGCCCATCATCCCTGCCCCACCCGAAAACTGCATTACCCCCAGGCCAACCGGTGTGACCTGGATCCCTGTCGCTCCGAGAGAGCGCTTTTTCATTATCATTTGTTCCATTGAAATTGATCCTTTCCGAGCATGATTTTACCAGTCAAATGAAAGTTTGGAGTGAGACGAGCATGAAAAATATTGTCGGATATTCATTCTTTGACTCGCTGATCCTGGCTGGGGAACGAAAGGTAAGTTATGCCATCTTGTTGTTAAAGGAGAATAAACTCCTGGTAGTTGTCCGGGCGAATAACCTGGAACTCCGAATTCTGATAAGTCTCGGTCCACTGCGAAGGGGCACGAACAATTTTATTCAAGGACCACTTAAATTCAAATCCATACAACTTTCCATCATGCTCTTCAATCAGATCAATTTCCTGTTGTTGGTAAGTGCGCCAAAAATAAGTATTGGCATATAACGGGCGATATGTGCGCGCCTTGAGCCGTTCGATTACCAAGAAGTTTTCCCACAACGCCCCCAGGTCATTGCGTTGGTCCAAGCCATTAAATTGGGCGATAATGGCATTTCTTATACCATTATCCAGAAAATAAATCTTTGATTTATTGACAACCTCCTGGCGTAGGTTTCGGCTGAACCCATTCAGGCGGTAGATGACGAAGGCCTTTTCCAGCAGGTCGAGATAGCGTTTCACCGTTTTGACATCCACACCCAGTTGAGTGGCTAGTTCTGTGAAGGCTAATTCGCTGCCGACCTGAAAAGCTATCAGCTTCAATAAATCAACCAGTGTGCGCGAATTCTTGATCCGGTCAAAGGCCAGGATGTCTTTTAGCAAATAGGCATTGGCAATTTCTGTCAACGTCTCGATGCGAGCGCGCTGGGTGGTTGCTTGGAGTACTTCCGGATAAGTACCGAATACTAAAAAATTTGCCAACTTTTCCCTCAGTTCGAAGCGATTATAAATTGACAATAACTCGGATTGCGCCATTGGATAAAGGCTCAGGGTCAATTTCCGCCCGGTCAAAGGCTCTCCAACCTGGCCAGCCAGCTCGAAGGATGACGATCCTGTTACCACCACTCGGATATCCGGGACTTGGTCAACGATAATTTTTAGTCCCATTCCAATATTGGGAATATTTTGAGCTTCATCGATGGCCAGTAATTCGTATCCTTCAACGTAAGGGAGGATTTGATTGAAATCCTGTGAGCTGAGGATCTGTTGGGTTCGGATATTATCCCCTGAGTTCAAGCTTGTATTTCAAGGTGGTCTGCTTCAGGTAATTCTGCAGCAGGGTTGTCTTACCAACCCGGCGTGGACCATAGATCACCAGCACCTTGTTGGGCATCAGCCGTTCATCCAGGGGTTCATAAACGCGTGTATACATACTTACAGTATACGCCAATACCAGGAAGAAGTCAAAAACAGGGAGACCAGATCCCTGTTTTAAGTATAAAAACAGGGAATTGACAACGATTATCAATTTTTCTTTAGAAGATAATCATGATGATGATAATCGCGATTTATCTTGTTGAGTTCGATATACAAGAATTCTAACTCAAGCCGCCCCACAAATAGGTCAGCAAAACTCGCTTTTCACGAATTGCCATAAAAAAAAAAGAGGGCTGCCCGGTCCTCTAGGCAGCCCTCCCTGGCTCAATTGAAACAGTGCTGGTTAAGTTTATGGACCGACGATGCGGCCTTCTACCACCGGCCCCACGGGCGAATTGGCTGTGACGTAATCGATGCTCACTTGCAGCAGGTCATCGCCTGGCTGCTGGACATTGGTGCCCTGGGTGAAGACGGTGTACCCATCTCCGCCGGTGTACATGAAGTCATTGGTCACGAAGCGCACCGAATCGGTTGGCCCGATGGGGGTCGCTGGACCATTGATGCCTTGTGGGGTCTTCCACATGCCCGTGACGACGGGGGTGGTGCCGTTGCAGGCAAAGGTGACTTTAAGACCTGAGACCTGCGGGAACCGTCCGGTTCCACCTGGAAAATTTGGGAAGCAGAAAGGCGTGAACCCATTGATGAACGCTTGCTCGAGCTGAGCTCCGGTCAGTGTCAGGATCACCGTGCGGTTTCCAAAAGGCAGCACAGCGAACATCTCCCCCCAGGTGATCTCACCCGGCTGCTCACCTGCCGAGGGCGGCGCTACCAGCAAATCCTGTCGCAGACCGCCAGAGTTCGTATAGGCTGCATCTACACCGGGGTATTTCAAGCGCATTGCATCCGCTACCAGGTTGCCCATGGCCGACTTATACAGACGGTTGGGGGCGCGCTTGATATCGAACTGCTGAGAACCGATCACTTTGTTGCGCAGCACCGCCGTCAGGGCGTTGGCCTCATCGACGATCGCTTTCACATCCGCTCGTTGGGCGACGCCCAGGTTCTTGGCAATCCGTGTGGCTGCTCCAGCCCATTCCACGTCACCACCCTGGACGACCATCTGCACCACCGAGTAGCTGGCGCCGGCATTGATGCCCTCCGCCACCAGGATGTTGCCGACCATCAGGTTGGAAACCCGGTGGGTGTGACCCGCCAGGACCACATCCACGCTCGTGTCCTGGATACCCTGGACAATGTCCATGATCGGTCCGGCCCACGCCACCGGTGCGGCGCCGTCCACGGCGTTCGAACCTTGGGCAGTCCCCTGGTGGATCAGCACGATCTGCACCCTGACGCCTTGCTGGCGCAGGTTTTTAGATTCCTTGCGGATGGTTTCCACTTCATCCAGGAACTTCAAGCCAGCCGTTGCGCCCGCGCTGACCAGCTCTGGCGTTTGCTTCAGCTCGATGCCAATCACACCAATACGCAGGTTGCCATAGTCGAAGATGTGCGTGCCCTGCACCCAATCGGGGTTCTGCAGGGTGGTTCCATCGACGATATTGGCTCCCAGGAAGGGGAAGTTGGCACGCGCCTGGTGCTGCAGTAGCCGCGCCACGCCGTAATCGAACTCGTGGTTGCCATAAGAAGTAGCCTTCAGCCCCCACGCATTCTCGACATCGATGGCGGGCATATCCTCCAGCAGTCCAGAGTTGGCCGGCGAAGCACCCACGTTGTCGCCTGAAGCGAACAGGAAAGAGTTTCCGGAGAATTGGGCGGCTTCCTGGTCGAAGAGCGTCGCAAGCTGGGCTGCGCCGCCCACCGTGACGTTTCTGCCGTCAATGGTAAGGTTGGTCTGATCAAGCTGCCCGTGGAAGTCGGTCAGCCCGATGACCGGCACCAGGGTGCGGGCTTCGCCACCGCGCAGCAGGTCCAGGCGCACGCTGCCCTGGGAGTGCTGCGGCTCTGGGATCCCTAAAATGTAAGCGATGGTGGGGGCGAGGTCGATGGTACGCAGCCCGCTGGCGATGACATTCGGCAGCACTACACCGCCGCCGGCAATGAAAGCCGCGCGCATGTTAATGTTTGCACTCAGGTCTTGCACATCGGGTACATAACCGTGCTGCCCAAAGAAAGCTGAGCGCGCTACCAGCGTGCCCGGGGTAGCGGCATCGAACTGGTAAGGGGGATAAGCAAAGACCACCAGGTCACCGGTGCGCGTGGGGTGCGCCATATCGGCGGAGCTGTCGGGGCCGTTGGGGATGTAGCGTGCTTCCGCCTTGGTAAAGAGGCGGTCGATCATCATCCAGTCCTCGGGCTGCCCGTCACCGGTCCAGTCGTTGAGATCCGCCAGTGCCAGGAAGGCGGCCTTGATCTGAGCCACCGTGGCTGCTTCCTGGTTGGCGGGCACCTGCTGCAAGCCGGAGGCAACTGGCTCGCGCCCTGCCAGGTTCAAATAGATCTGCACCGTCCCGCCTGCCCAGCAGGCTTTGGCTTTGCCGATTGTCTCGCCTGTCGCCAGGCGGCAGTTGGAAGTCTGCGGTTTGGAGAGCAAGCCCAGGTCGACCAGCACTTTGCTGGCGTCAATCGCCAGGAACTGCGGGGCGAAGCCGTGGTCGGAGGATACGAATGTGGAGATATTCTTAGGCATCCGCGACTGGATGAGCGCCAGCGTTGCGTCGGCGCCCTGGTAAGCGCGCTGGATGAAAGCGGTGCGCTGCGCTACACGCCCGTCCGGCGTGCCGTTCACCTGCACATCGTCATAAGCCGGGTTGGGGTCGCCGTTCGGCAGTGTGGGGGAGATCAAGCCCAGGAACTGGTGCTGGAATTCATCTGTGGTGGGGTAACCCGCCATCACCAGGTCAGGCTGGTAGGTTTTAAGGATATAGGTAATGATGGGGAAATGTCCTTTTTCCCAATACAGCCCTTGCTCAGCATACGTCTCTTCGCTGACAATGCCGGCTTCCAAGACGGCGTAATCGGCTGCAGTGGCAGACGGAAACTTCTGGGCGATGTATTCGGCGAAATCTCCGCTGAAACCAGGTTCACTCCATCCAACCCATGAGGCATTGGCACGCGCCACGGAGGTATGGAAAAGTCGCACCTTGCTCAAGTCGCCAGTCAGCTCTTCTACTTTAAGCAGCACGCCGGCGGTCTTCCCATCCAGCGCTCCACCGCTGATCTTCACCTTGATGTCAGCCCATTGGCCGCGCTTCAAGAGTGCTATCCGATTTGCGCCATCCTTGCTGGGCGAAAACAGGACACGGTCATAATTGACCACCGTATCGTTCGTCGAGTCATAGATGAAAGCGTAGAAGCCATACTTATCAACACCAAAATCCAGGATGCGCAGGCGCATCTCTTTGGCTGGGCTGTAGGTCTTGGGGGTGTTCGACCAGCCGCTGGCAGCCGCTGGAGCGGCACCTGCGAAGGCAGGCTGACCGGCAAAGCCGGCTGGATGGTCAAACTGCAGGCCGAAGGAAGCCACGAAGTTTGGGTCATCGGTGGGGCTGATATAATTGGTCGCCACGCCGCGCCCAGAGAAAAAGCTGAGGTAATCAACAGTCGGACCGTTGATCACGCCTACGCGCCCGCCCGCCCATTCGATCTGGGCGACGCGCTTGCCGCCGCGCTCAGCGGCTTGCGCCAGGGTCTCGGCTTGGAGCACGCCCGCGTCGAAAGCCGCGGTGCGGTTGCCCATGGATTGGCCGTTGATCGTGAAAGTGTTATTCGTCGAGCCGTGCACGCCTGACCAGGCGCCGGTTGCCAGGCTGTACCAGCCCGCGCCCGTATTGGGCGGCGCCTGGGTGAGCAGCCCGCCATCGGCGGCTTTTGCGCCAGAGCGCAGTAATTTTTCCACGGTGGGCATCAGACCCTGGCTTGCATATGCTTCTGCCAGGTCTTGGCGCATCCCGTCCGCGGCGAAGAAGATTACTTTTTCATTGGGTTTTCCGCTGAGGGAGGCTGGCATTGTGCTGGAGGCCAGTCCCGAGGCGGGGAAAAGCGAGAAAAGGACAGCAGCGATGGCGAGAACGGTAAATATCCTTTGTAACGAGGGTTTACGTGACATTAAAGCTCCTTTCGAACGCTAACAATAAGTTTTTTTTAAGGCTCTGAATGATGCTGATTGACCCTGATGGGTTTATTGCGTTGTCTCGGTCATGCGAAAGGAATTGTAAAGATTTGCCTGTCCACCTCCTTTACTGTTGGGTGGGTTAGATCCCATCTCTAAACGGAAAATTTCTTTGTTCCAAGAGGAGTTAACCCATATAACTAGATATATTATATCATGTATATCTAATTATGGGATATCGTTCTTTTGGGTTAATTGGGAGTTACCGTGGAATTTTCCACCACGGCAATTCCTACAGACCCTTCTTTCGTTGGAAATTGATTGAGGAAATGGACAGATCAGTTGTTCTTCATCGCCTGGACCGGCGCCCGTCACTATGGCGTTAACAAAAGATACACCGTCACCCCCGCTGCAATGGTACATATATAAGGAAACACTTTGTGGATCAGCTTGACCGCTCCCGGCATGGGCTTTGTAAGGCTCACCAGCCCCCCCGCAATGACGTTGGTGATAAAAAGCAGGGCGGTGATTGCCACAGCTGTCACCTGCAAAGCGGAGAGGGGAGCTGCCTGCTGCGCCCGGTAGACCATCAAGATCAAGAAAGCGCCGGTCCCCAACCCGATGAATTTATGCAGGTTGAACTTACCCCCTGGATAGGGCTTTCCTGCACGGCTCAGCCAGAAGCCAGACAAGAACATCAAAAGCAAAAATAACCCTGTCTCAATCAACCTTACCTGGACTGTTGTCATTCGACCTCCCCGCCTCTCTCTTCTCTGACTTCATAATGCTGCGACCGCTCATCAAAATGGGAAAGCACAGCTCTCGCCTTCGGTGGGACGACCGCCGCTTCGTAATCCTCCCCCGCAAACGCTCGCACAGCCTCCCAGGATGCAAACGTCATGATCGTAACGAATTCGACCTCGTCTCCCGAGATGCGCCTCAGCAATTTTATCCCTTTAAAGCCGTGCATATGCCGGTTTTGGATGCCGGTGAAAATCTCTTCTTTCAGCAAGGCCTCATATCGGTCGGCATTGCCCGGTGTCGTCCATCCATGCCAGATTCGCAAAATCATGTTCGCCTCGCAATAAACAATATTGTCGCTTGGGGTTTGTTCACCTGTCCGCCATATCGCTCAAGTACTTTTCGAATTTCTGCAAAGAGATTCTTTCTCGTTGCCTCGTCGAGTTCATGGTGGCTTGAAAAGGTTCGAAGAAGCTTTAGATATTGATCGCTTGATAGTGTAACTGACCCTGAGTACTTCCTGGTTGTCACCTGACCAAAACAAGCACTGTTAATAAAGTTTTCGCAGATAATTTCGGTCAATTGTTCAGCTGTAAAAGATGGTTTGTCCGGATTTTCCAAACCGGGAGATGTTTTCTGATATACCTCTTCGATTGCCCTGGACCATTCTGTTCTTGGGTCAACAGGCATATTCCAAAAAAAAGCGGCAGAACCTGACTTTTTTAAAGCTTTGCTCACCTTCGGATAGCCAACTTCTGGTGGTATCCAATGAAAGGCATCGGCTGAAATCGCCAGGTCAAAAGCAGCCTCCTTGAGTTCCCAATCTTCAAATGAGGAATTAACGATCTCCACCCCAGGATATGCCTGGCAGTTCTTGGCAGCCAGGGCAGCCAGGCGTTCTCCAAGTTCAATGCCCAGGATCTGATAACCATGTTGAGCAAATTGAATGGTTGCATTTCCCGGACCGCAGCCGATCTCCAGGATGCGACCCCCAGCTTGAATGCCTGATAAAGCGAGCACGTCTCCCACGAGCTCATCAGGATAACCAGGCCTGACCTCGTCATAGAGATCAGCCACTTCTTCAAATGTGATCCGCCTGCTTCGGTCGATTGACATTTTTTATCCTCCATGATGAGTTAGTGGTGAAGGTTTTCTAGTGGCGTATTGATCCTCAGTCAATGGATCACCACCTTTACGGGTTGCTCGCGGCTTCGCACATTGGAAACCCAATCAGGTAGGTGAATTCGAACAAGGGTGTTCCGGTTGAGGCATATCCAGCTTCCCAGGTGTAGCCTTTCACATGGATTTCGCTGGTCAGCTCATTCATAGCTTTGGGAGAATACCCCCTCAGCATCGAGATGATGCCATCCCAACAGGTGGCGATTGGAACAATGGGCACCAGGTAAGTCCAGAAAAAACGCTGCCAGGTGCGCGGCTTGAGGAAAGGGGTGACCAGCAGATAGGTTAGGAAAGTGATCAAGGGTGACATAACCAGGAGAACAATCCCGAATGGCGCCTTAAAGCTGGCTTCGAAGACCCCAATGGCTGCCTTTTTCTCAGCCGCATCCCGCAGGATCGCCTGGGCCTGTTCAGGCTTGAAATGATGGAAACCTTCGAACATTGTGCGCATCCCCTTCAGGTGTTCGTGTACCTGCATGGCATCCACGGGTTCTGCCAGGTATTCGATCCCCAGGCGGTCATCAATCCTCCATGCCTGGATGGCTTCTGGGTGGGGATATTTATCGGTGAGCCTCACCGTGACAGGCAAGCCAGCTTGCCTCAATTGTTCCCTCAGCCGGATCCAGGGGCCTGTCCCACCGGAGCAGAGATCCACAATCTCCAGCGTCCCGGCATGCCCCAGCGCTTTTTGAAAGAGCGGGACCAGGTTCTTGTGCCCTGCACCCATGCTCGCCGCGAACTGCAGGTAATCGGTCTGCATTTGCCGGAAGGTCTGCGGATACCAGGCTAGATCTGTAAACTCAAAAAGGTGGATGCGCCCCATTAGTGATTGCTTTCGAAATAACGCTTGCTGCTTCCTCTACATCCGCGAGCGTAAGCTGGCGGCAATCCCTTCCCTGCAGGGGGAGCATAAGCGTTTCGGCGGCACTGTTCAGGTTTGGATTGCGAGACTCGGGCATAGGATTTCTGGTTCTATTATAACCCTCTCATTACGCACTAAACTTTCCTGGGGATGATCTATGCTAGAATTTGCTACCTGGCATGCAGTGTAGTAAAGGAAAAATGCTCTAACCGAATAATGCATTTCAATTCTTTTTCATTTATCTATTTCCTGGCCATCGTTCTGATTTTATACTATTTGACGATGCGCTGGTGGAAGCTGCAGAACCTGCTTCTCCTGGCCGCCAGTTATATCTTCTATAGCCTGGGCGGGTGGCGTTGGGTCCTGCTTTTGCTTGTACCCACCCTGATGGATTATTCGATCGGGAGGCTGTTGGGGAGCCAGGTAGATCGTTTAGGTAGGACAGCCTGGCTGCGTAAGCTGCTGCTGGCAGTTTCCATCCTTGGCAACCTCACTATCTTGGGGATCTTCAAATATTACAATTTCTTTACGGAAAACCTGCAGGTGGCGTTCAATGCACTGCACCTGAGCCTGGATGCGCCCACCCTCAGTCTCGTTGTGCCGTTAGGGATCAGCTTTTGGACCCTCAAGTCGATGAGCTACACAATCGACGTCTATCAAAATCGCCAGGAGCCGGTGCGCGGCCTGGTGGACTATGCTCTGTTCCTTGCTTTCTTCCCCATCCTTCTAGCCGGCCCCCTGGATCGGGCGCGCAAGTTCCTGCCGCAGATCACCGCCCCGCGCCACCTGACGCCCGAGCAGCTTAAAATTGGGCTGCACCTGATCCTGGTGGGTTATTTCAAAAAGCTGGTGATCGCCGATAACCTGGCGGTGCGCATCGTCAATCCAGTTTTTAGCAATTCCCCAGAGTACCAAGGTTTGGATATCTTGTTAGCCGGTTTGGCTTTTACCTTCCAGCTCTACGGAGATTTTTCAGGGTATACCGATATCGCCCGCGGGGCTGCCCTGCTCCTGGGCTTTGATACCGCCCTGAACTTTCGCTGGCCTTATTTTTCATTCAACCCGACCGACTTCTGGCAGCGCTGGCACATCTCCTTCTCAGAATGGCTGCGTGATTATGTGTTCTTTCCCGCCCGCCGGGCTGTGCTGCGTTGGAAAAAGGCTCCTCCCATCCTTGGGTTGGTCCTGCCTCCCCTGCTGACCTTGAGTCTGAGCGGGCTTTGGCATGGAGCCAGTTGGACTTTCGTGGTCTGGGGAGTGTACCATGCCTGTCTGATCATCCTGTACCGTTTGCTAGAAAAGAAACCCATCCACCAGGATCCCTGGAAGAGTGGGCAGGCCTATCCCTGGGTGGTCCTGCGCCTCACCTTGATGTTCCTCCTGACAATGGTGGGGTGGATCATCTTCCGGAGCAGCTCCCTGAGCCAGGCTGGTTATCTGCTTGGGAACCTGTCGCTGGCTCCCTCCTCTCAAAGCTTGAATTTTTTCTATGATCTGGTCTTCTATACTGCGCCCTGGGGCCTGGTTGAAGTGATTACCTACGCCCGCAAGGATCTCTTGCTGTTCGCGCGTTTACCCTTTGTGGCGCGCCTTCTGCTCAATGGCACCCTGCTGGCGGGGATCGTGCTGCTGAATGCACGCCAGGCAACCGAGTTTATCTATGTCCAGTTCTGAGAATATCGCCAACCCTGCCAGGCGCACACGTCTCCGTGAAAAACCGCCCTCGGGCAAATTCGTTACCCTTGCCTTGGAGGTGTTGGGCAGCCTGGTGGTTTTGGTGCTTTTGAATTTTTTTGCCCTGTGGTACCTGGGAAATTTTTCGCCGAATTATGGCTATTGGACCCTTCATCAAAAGTGGGCTCTGCTGGGGAAAATGGACGCGCCGGTAGATTGGCTGATCCTGGGCGACTCAAGCTGCAACCAGGGCGTGTCTCCAGTCTTCATCCAGGAACAGCTGGGTGAGACTGCCATCAATTTATGTACCATCGGCAGCGTGACCGCGCTCAATGATGTCTGGATGCTGGAGGAATATATCCAGCGCTTCGGTCCGCCGAAAGGGGTGGTCATCGGGCATGTCTACGATGTCTGGCCGCGCGATCTCCAACCGGTGATCCTGGGCCAAATCCCGCGACGATGGGGCTTCTGGAAGGAGCACACCTTGGGCGGTGATTTGTTGGATAATCCTGACATCCGCTCCCAATTATTCGATGAACACTATGTACCGCTCCGCTCTCAGCGCTTGACGCTGACCTCGCTTCTGCGCTCGGTTATGTTTGGTCAGCTGATGCCCTTTAAGCCCAAATGGAAAATGGATGAACACGGCTTTCTGAGCGGCGAGAAAGCTCAGCCCGAGAATGCAATTAAAGATGCGCAAGATCACATGCAATTTGTGCGCGAAAACGATCCGGTTGTTTCTTCGATCAACCAGCAAGCCCTGGAAAGACTCGTCGAAATTGCGGATGCCTATCAGCTGCCCATCTACCTGGTGAACAGCCCCTTGTATGAGGGTTTATCTGCTGACGATGGATTCCAGGCTTTCCTGGCAGAAGTTTACGTGCAGATCGATTCTATCGTCGGTGAGAGCCAATTCGTTCACCTGATCCCTGAGATCAAGACCTTTCCCGCCACCCAGCTTCAGACTGCCGATCACCTGATTCTTTCTGGCGCGCAAGTCTATACAGAATGGTTGATCGAGCGCATTTTATCAGTGGTCGAATAGCTCAGGTGCAAGCTGGCCCGCCTAATTCCTTGACACACTCATTTGATAAGTTATAATATGATTTATTTCACATAATTACTCTAATATCATAGGTTCGTTTATGGGAGGGATACCATGACCCGTCCGAGTTGGATTGGGCAAACACTGGATGGGCGCTATCGTATTGATGATATCCTGGGTCAGGGGGGAATGTCGGCGGTATATAAAGCCTATGACCCAAACTTGAAACGTACCGTTGCGGTGAAAATGATCCATGCCCACCTGGCAGATGATCCAAAGTTTGTGGTCAGGTTTACGGAAGAGGCCGCGGCAGTTGCCAAATTACGCCATCCAAATATTGTCCAGGTCTACGATTTCAATCATGAGGCTGACCTCTATTACATGGTGCAGGAATTTGTGGAGGGGGAAACGCTGCAGGAGCGTTTGCGTCAATTGAATAAGCACGGTCAGCGCATGCTCTTGAGTGATGCCATCGGTATCATTCTGAGCATTTGTGATGCTGCCGGATATGCCCACCAGCGCGGCTTGATCCACCGGGATATCAAGCCCGCCAACATCATGATCAACTCGCAAGGTCAGGCGATCCTCATGGATTTTGGTATCGTGAAAATCGCAGGCGGCGAAAAGCACACCGACACTGGCGCGGTCGTAGGGACGGCACTTTACTTGCCTCCCGAATTAGTTGTCGGTGAAACACCCGATCCGCGCTCGGATGAATATTCGCTGGCCATCACCCTCTTCGAGGCCGTCAGCGGTCGCCCGCCATTTGAAGCTGATTTCGGCCATGACCTTGATGATGATGCATCTCAACGATCCTGTACCCGACCTTCGTCAACTGCGCACAGATGTACCGGTTGTTCTGGTCGATATCATTGCCAGGGCGTTGTCAAAAAAACGGGAGCACCGTTATCCGTCCATGACGGAATTTGCGAACGCGCTGCGCGGAGTGCTGGCTTCGCTCGAGACCACGCCTCCTGTGGCCACATTGGTCGATCAAACTGCCGCGCATGGTGATCCATTGGCCACTCAGTCCGATGCCTTACCTTTGGGTGCGCTTGTTCCCTCGCGGATGGCTGAACCGGCTTCCCAGGCTGCTTCGCTGCCTGTCTCACCCATAAGCCAAAGCCAATCGAAACCGCTCCCATCGGTCTCACCGTCCATCTATTCAACGATTTGGTTCAAACTAGGATGTGCTCTGGGGATCTTCGGGGTGGGGCTGCTGGGCATCGTCCTGATCTTTATGCTGCTGCGCGCCGCACAGGGAGTTAATTCCCTCCCGGTTTCATCCCTGGCAACGCTAACCTCAACGGCCACCCAACCAGCCGCGACGCCCTCTCCCTCCGTATTGCCCAGTGCTATTATACCGGACGCTAATACTGCCATACCGCACTTTGCCGATCCCTGCCTGGCTGGTCCTGACGCCGCTTACCCTGTTCTGGCTCAATTAAAAGCTGGACAAGTGCTGCACGTTCAGGGCATCTCCCCTGATGAAGCCTGGTGGGTGGTGGATCATCCCGCTGAAGCCGGTCAAACCTGTTGGCTGCAGCGCAGCCGCTCCGATTTCACCGGGGATTTGAGCACCCTGCCCCTGGCTGAAGTGCCTCCACTTCCCGCAGACAGTCCGGCAGCGCTGTCTGTCAAGATTAATGCGATCAATCTCGATGATCAAGGCCATTATGTTGTAGATTTCACCCCCCTCGGTTTCACGCCGGCGCTGCCTGGGATGCATATGCATTTCTTCTTTGATATTTATGCCGCTGAACAGACGGGGTATGCCACTGGCAAACGGTATATTTACGGAGGCGCCTCGCCCTTCACCGACTATACTCAGGCAGACCACCCTCCAGAAGCGCGGCAGCTTTGCGTATTGGTAGCTAACCCTGACCATACCGTAATCGGCAGCAGTGGAAACTGCTTCCAGCTCCCTGTCGAAGACACCTCCCAGGCTGACCCTTCGGTCATTCGTAAGGCCAGTTTGTGGCCGGTTGCATTCGAGGATCGCTTTGATAACAACCAGAACAGCTGGCCTACCGGCATGTCAAACTCGGCGGAGTTTGGCTCCATCAATCGCCGGGTAGAAAATGGCCGCTATCGTTGGGAAGTACTGGGTAAAGATCCATCGGTTTGGTGGGCAGCATCTGACCAGGTGAGTGCATCTGACTTTTACCTGGCTGCCACAGTCAGGCAGGTCTTCGGCTCTGAGGTTGGCGAGTATGGACTGATCTTTCGCAAAAATGATG
Organism: uncultured Chloroflexia bacterium; assembly: GCA_963754615.1. Lineage (GTDB taxonomy): Bacteria > Chloroflexota > Anaerolineae > Anaerolineales > UBA4823 > CAVVUF01. Next base: position 407,397 of record CAVWGW010000008.1, read on the forward strand.
ACCAGGATTACCTGGTGTACAAGATCAGTGATAATGGCCAATATGCACTTTACCTGTATCAGGATGAGATATGGACCGCCTTGATTGATTGGAGCGACACAGATTCGGTCCTGAAGGGTGCGGATAACCGCATGGAAGTGATTGCCCAAGGCGATCTGCTCTACCTGTACCTGAATGGCGATCTGGTTGCTACGCTTCGCCAGGCAGTTCTGGCTGAAGGCCAGGCTGGTTTGTTTGTAGGCACCTCCATCTCAGGTGATTCAGGTCTCTGGGAGTTTGATAACTTTGAAGTACGCTTGGAAAATTGATCACGGATAAAATAATTATGGAGAATAGTTTCGGAAAACTCGTTCTGCTTAAAGATGACACCCCTGAACAAGAGTATGAATTGGGGAAATCAAGAGTAACCCTGGGTCGTGCGGCGATCAATGACATTATCCTTACAGACTCCCGCCTTTCACGCAATCACGCCCGCCTCGAGTGCAGCTCTTCAGGCTGCACCCTGGTCGATCAAGGTTCTTCCAATGGCAGCTACGTCAATAATCAGCGCGTTGAGCGCATGCCCTTGAACTCTGGCGATCACATCTCCCTGGGAAACTGCCAATTTCGTTTTGAGCGTTCCAGGTCAATTGAAGAGGTCGGAATGACCGTGATTGATGGGGAAGCTGACCTCGACAAAGCCCTACAAGATGAAAGTTTGCCTGTTGCGATCAACGAAACTAGCCAGCCGCGTTTGGTGATCGTGAGGCCGCACCGTACCTGGGAAGTGCCCTTAGGCGAGGTGGATAATCTCACCATCGGGCGCACCGACGAAAACCAGCTTGTCTTGGATCATCTTAAGGTCTCGCGTAAACACGCCGAACTGCAGCGTAAAGGCGACAGCTTCGTCTTGCGTGACTTGAATTCGACCAATGGAACCTGGCAGTCAGATACGCGGGTCGAACAGCTCATTTTACAAGATAACGATGAATTACGGATCGGTGATGCCACGATCGTTTTCAAGTCCGGTTTCCATGAAGAATCACTCACCATGGCAGATACCTCTCTGCCCAAAGGTGATACCCGCCGGATTGTCATCTTCGTACCTGGGTTGATGGGCAGTGAGATGTGGCGGGGGAGTGAGCGCATCTTCCCCCATATCAGGACCCTGTTTACCACCCCAGAAGTACTTCAATACCCCCTACCGCTAGAGCCCCGCAAGATTTTGGAAGAAGTCGTGATCGTCCCGAACCTGATCAAGCAAGACCAGTACAACCGGTTGGGTGACTATTTGGTGGAAGAGCTCAATTACCAGCGTGGGGTCGACTTCTTTGAATTCCCTTACGACTGGCGTCAGGATGTGCGCACCTCAGCCCGCCAGCTCGGGGCATTGATCGAAAGCCTGCCACGCAGCCAGCCCCTGGTTATCATCGGTCACAGCCTGGGTACGCTGGTCAGCCGCTATTATATCGAACGCCTGGGAGGGAAAGGACGCGTGGAGCGGGTGATCCTCCTGGGCGGACCGCACCGCGGTGTAGTGAAGGCTCTCACCAGTCTCCTCGCCGCTCCCGATTTGCTGCCCTTTGGGATCATGGGTGAACGCTTGCGACGGGTGTGTATGACCTTTCCATCGAGCTACCAAATTCTTCCAACTTACCCAATACCGGTAGATGCCAGCGGGAATAAAATTAACTTTTTAGAGGATGAAAGCTGGCTGCCCGAGCAATTTCTGCCCATGCTGCGCATCGGACGCGAGTTCCGTCGCGAGTTGGGAGTGCGTTCCAGCATCCCGGCAGTCTCCATTTTCGGATATGGGTTAAAGACACCTTCTAACCTGTCCCTTCAAAGGGATGCTTTGGGAAAGATCACGAAAGTAGATTACCGTTCAGAGCGAAACGGTGATTCTACGATCCTCGAATTCAGCACGGTTCTGGATGGCAGCGAGATCCACCCGGTGCAGCAGTACCACGGTTCACTCTTCGTTGATAACGATGTCAAGATGCGCTTGAAAGTGGAACTGACCAGGCCGTTTTCGAGCTGATGGATCAGGTTGTGCGGTGCAGGTTTCCTGCTCAGGTTTCTTCAGGATCACCTACAAAGTGATCTCCATCCCATCATAAGCCGCTTCCACCCCATGCAGGCTGAAGAATGCCTCCAGCTCTGCATGAGATGGGTTGCCTGAATGCGAAAAGTGGTGAGCGAACACTCGCCCGCCGGGTCGCAGCAGTCCTTCCGAGCGCATCCACTGCACCTCTTCTAAAAACGAGTCGAAGCCCAGGTGCTGGTCATACTTCCCATCTCCAAGTGTCTCCTCTAGGATAATCACGTCGAAGGAACGCCCGACCAGTGCCTGCCGCGTCTCGGGCGGGAATCTTCCTGTATCGGTCGCATATAGAAAGGCATGCTTGCCATCATCAACGCTGTAGAAGAGTGCTTCCAGGGATTCCACCGCATGAAAGGCCCGGTAAGCTGTGAAGTTATACTTGCCGCGCTTCCAATAATTGGAGGCGTGTACAGTATGGCTTTCTACATGCAGTGCGGCCAGGTCTGGATAGGTTTTTTCCAGGATTTCGGCGATATCTTGCGGTCCGTAAAGATGTAATGTAGGCGGCGGCAGCTTGCCTGTGAAAGCATCTGCCCGCATCCCGAAGCTGGGCGGGTGAAAATGGTCCCCATGCGCGTGCGTCACCAGCCCAATTCTTACCCCCCACAGGCTCAGGTTGAAGCGCTGCGCGGCTGCCAGCAGGTCTGGACCGAAATCGATCAGCAGGTCTGTGTTCACCAGCATGGCGCTGCGGTAGCGCAGGTTTTTCCCACCCAGCTTGCGTGCTGTTTGACAGTGGTCGCACTGGCAGAATATGCCCGGGTATCCCTCCGCCGCCGCTGTCCCTAAAAAGAAAAGGTGCATCGTCATCCCTCCCTGTTTGTCTGTCGTTTTTCACGTCTTTCAGGCCTGGATCCAACCGCTCTTCGGCGTCTGCAATAGTGGACATCAGCGGGCGCCCGAAAGCATACTGCCCTTCTTTCTGTTTCCCAGCTCTATGAATGTCCCATCCATCGGCAGGGTTCGAGCGACCAGTTTTCAAACCTGGCTTCGAAAGACGAATTCAACGGGCTGCACGCATACAGGCCAAAGTTTATCGCTTGAGCAGGTGGCATGGGAGGATCTAGCTTGCCCATTTCTGGTGTCGTCTCGCCCAGGCTGTGCAGGTGGAAGACGCGCATCTGCTTAAAAATCCTTCCCAGAGGGTGTGGCCTCGATCAGGAAATCAGGCCCGCGCCGGCTGAGGCGGTACCACATCGCTGTCGGTGTGGCGATATCGGTCGTTGCCCAATCCGAATAACCAAGGTTCGTCACCACGCTGCCCAGGCGCGAGAATTTCTCGCTTTCATATTCGATGGAGGCTTTGAACCAATTCAAAGAGTTGAGATAGATGATCAGGCCGCACTGATCATATTGATTCCGATACTCAAAGGTTGCCTTGACGGTAAAGGTAAAGTTATCCTTGCTCTCCACTTGAAGAGCAGGAGCATTATCGTTCCGGAATCCGTAATAGCTGCGCTGCCAAAAATCAGTCCCCGGATCCGTAATGATCTTCACCATCCGGTCCGATATTTCAAAAGATTTGGGCTGGTTCAACCACTTGGCAGTTGAAAAATCGATGTCCATCTGATGCCTCCTCAGAATTGTTCTGGTTGAAACCTGATCAAGCCAGGTTCCATTAGGATTGATAATCTTGACAATTTTCCTGTGCAGCTCAACACTCAGCAGAGCCCGATTCATTTTATCCCTGGTAAAGGACTGGTATCAACGCATCTGGCTGCACTCGCGCGCCGTTTCAAACATGGCCAGGATATTCTCGGGTTGCACATCGATCATATGGTTGCATGAAGCCAAGATGTACCCTCCCCCCCGGCCTAATATCTGGCACTTTTCCTTGACTTCTTCCACCAATTCGTCTTTCGTTGCCTCCATCTTTTCAATCGCGCCGTGAAAAGAGATCATCTGCCCGTATGTGTCCTTCAAGGTGATCGCATCCATTCCTTTCGTGGAGGTCTGTACTGGATTCAAGATATTGACCCCAGCTTCCACGAGATCGGGGATGATTGGAAAAATATTGCCATCCGAGTGGTGGATCAGAAAGGCTTGCGGGGCTTTTTCGTGGATCAAGGCATACAGCTCGACTTCGGCTGGCTTGATCAGCTGACGGTACATCTTCGGAGAGATTAACAGCTGCTGCTGCCCGCCCAAATCATCCGCAGCTTCCACCACTTGCACATATGGGCCAACGGCGTCCAGGAAAATGCTGTACACACCCTTATAAATTTCCAGGATACGGGCGATGATTCTTCCAGCCACTTCAGGTTTTGCAGCCATTAGCATTAAGAAATCTGCAATGCCAACCATCCAACTGCCAAGATCCAGGAAGCCTGGGGATAAAGGGTTGCGGGCAACGATCGCATAATCGGTTTCTTCGTACAACCGTTTGGCGGTTACTTCGAGATCTTCCGCGGTATATAAATCTTCTGCCTTGGGCCAGGGGTAGGCGTCGATATCCTCGATCGTCTGGATATTTTTCATGGGACTCTCCATGATGTTCACAAAAATCCCATGCTGTTGGTAGCGGATCCCCCAGATATCGGTGTAAGAACCATCCTCATGAAAAAGTGTCTTGTTATTCGGGGCTTTCTTCAGGAAAACTCGCCGGAAGTCGATATCGAAATAATCCAGGATGCGTTCATCGTAATAGTTTGCGCTGGACCCAGAACGAACTGGGGGGATCGGCGACAATCCCAGATAGTCCCTCAACCTAAGATATGTTTTATCCAGCAGCATCGTCGCATTTCCCATCATATCGAGGGGGACACGATCTGGCTGCTGATGGTTCAAGCTCATCACGACCCGTTCCCGGTGAGATAAACCAGGCATGGTATTTACACTGCTCCTTTCCGGTTAAAAAATGGATTTCAGATCGTTGTGGAAAAATCACGGGAACTTGATTGGATAACTTACAAATTATAATATTATTCTGGTTCTTTAGGAATTGCCGTGATGGAACCCCGTATTTGGGGGTGTGTACGCACGCACACACCCCCAAATACGGACACTTCCACGGTAACTCCCAATGAGCCATCTTATACGAATGCAAAGAGAATTGGGAAAATGGTACAATCTACCATCCCTGGGTTGGGGAGAAAATTTGGATTCGCATCAATACCCACCACTGTTTAGACAGCACCGGGAAACGCATGCGCACCCCTCAAGCTGTGGTTGGCAATTGGCAGTGAGATGACATTACCCAAAGATGATTACAACGATTGTGAGCGTAGAGAATGAGGCCAAACTTACTCCCTGAGAACTGGCGCCAGACCACCCAGGCGCTCATGCCGGCAGTTTCCCCTCCGGTTCAATCCGGGCAATATGATATCTACCCGGCTTATCCGCTGGCGCCTGGTCAGATCCAGGTGGGTTTTGCTGCCTTGGCAGAGATGCTCTCCTCGGCAAGCAGAGTGATCATCGATGGCTACCCTGGAGTCCTATGGGATTCTTTCCGCATCCACCTCGAAGAAGCCCTGCTTACCCACGGAGTGCGCACCTGTTGGATACCTGTGGCAGATGCGGCGCTGCCCTCAGCTGCGGTGGATCGTCTCATCGAACCCTACTTGGGCGGAAACGATCCTTTGTTTGGTTTCCGCTACCCGGGCGAGCTGGCTGGTTTCTTCGACAAGACAGGCCTGGAGAGATTGCTTCCCGATCCTCATGCGGAGCTCAACATCCTTTATGGCTGTGGCGCTGCCCTGGCAGGTTGGGAAGGATTATTGCTCTATATCGACGTGCCTAAGAACGAGATCCAGTTCCGTGCGCGAGCCAAGGCGGTTAGCAACCTGGGTGCAGCCTCGGCGCTGGATCCTAAAGTGGCCTATAAACGCAGCTATTTCATCGATTGGCCGGCTGCCAACCGGCACAAAGCTGCCCTCCTGCCCAAGATTGACTGGATGATCGACGAACAACGCCCCGAGCAGCCCACCTTCATGCCAGGCAAGACCCTGCGGGAGGGTTTGAGGCGCATGGCGCATACTTTCTTCCGCGTGCGTCCCTGGTTTGAGCCCGGTCCCTGGGGGGGGCAGTGGATTAAAGAACACATCCCCCAGTTACCCCAAAAGGTGCCCAATTACGCCTGGTCTTTTGAGCTGATTGTGCCTGAGAATGGTTTGCTTTTCCAAGCGGGCGATTATCTGCTCGAAGTCACATTTGATACCCTGATGTTCCAGGAATACCAGGCGGTGCTGGGTGAGAGCGCCCCGAATTTCCGCTTTGAGTTTCCCATCCGCTACGATTTCCTTGACACGCTGGACGGTGGTAACCTGTCGATCCAATGCCACCCACGCCCTGAGTACATCCGCTCTGAGTTTGGCGAAACCTTCACCCAGGATGAATGCTACTACATCCTGGATTGCATCCCCGGGGCACGCGTTAACCTGGGCTTCCAGGCCGGTATTGATCCACAGGAGTTTAAAGACGCGCTCCTCCATTCCGCTCAAACCGGCGCGGCGGTGGATATCGATTACTTTGTCCAATCTTTCCCGGTAGAGAAGCACGATTTCCTGCTCATCCCTAACGGCACCATCCATGGCTCGGGTGCCGGAAACCTGGTGCTGGAGATTTCCGCCACACCCTATATCTTCACCTTCAAGATGTACGACTGGCTGCGCATGGGGTTGGACGGAGTGCCGCGGGCGCTCAATATCGAGCGCGCCTTCCAGAACCTGTACTTCGACCGCCAGGGGGAGCGCCTCCAGTGGGAATTCATCTCGCGTCCAACTCTGCTCAGCCAGGGTACCGCTGGCACAGCCTGGTGGCGGGTGATCCACCTTCCTACCCACGCGAACCATTTCTACGATGTGCACCGTCTTGAGTTCAACGAAATCATCGAGGTCGATACTCTTGACTCCTGCCATGTCCTCAGCCTGGTCGAGGGGCAGCGCGTTTGCGTTGAAACTGCAGACGGAACACGCGCCGCCTTTAATTATGCAGAAACTTTCGTCATCCCAGCCGGCACCGGTCATTATCGTTTGATCAGCCCTGACGGCCTGGGGTTGAAAGTTGTTAAAACCTTTATAAAACCAGCCATGCAGTGGGTACCAGGAGTCGTGCCTGAGGCGGTCACATAAAATTCTCTTTGCGGTAAGTATGTCGCCTTGTGGAATGGGCTGCCCATTCCATTCACGGAAATCAAATCGAGATCCTTCCAAATCGAAATCCCATTTGTATCACCGGTTGGTCAGTTCGACTTCTTTGAGGATACGCATGCATAAAACAGCCCCACCTACCAAGAATCTCATCTGGCTCCTAACTGTGGGCGCATTCTTTGCCTTTTTCATTTTTGGCTTCACCGATAATCTCAAAGGCCCCACGCTTCCGGCTCTGTTGGATGATCTGGAGTTGAGCTACTCGCTTGGCGGGACGATCTTGCTGGGTATTTACCTGGGCTTCATGGCTGCCACCCTCTCCACAGGTTTCCTGGCAGATGCCCTCGGGCAAAAAGCGGTCCTGGTCCTGGCGGGCGTATGCCTGGCCACTGGGGTGATCGGTTTTGCGGTTTTCAGCGCTCCCCTCTTACTCACCGCTTTCATGGTAGTGCTTGGCTTCGGCCTGGGATGTATCGAGCTCGGTGCAAATTCCCTCATTGTCTTTTTACATCCCGCTGATAAAGGCCGTTATTTGAATCTATTGGCGGTGATGCATGGCCTGGGCTCCATGCTTGCCCCGCTCTTTGCCGGATGGCTGCTGGCTGCGAACCGCTCGTGGCGGGCTGTTTATCGTTGGGACCTGGTTTTGATCCTCTCGCTTATTGTCTTTTTCGTGTTGGTGCCTTTCCCAAAACGGGAGGCAGGCTCAAGCGAGAAAATCGATTTTAAACACATTGGCAAAACTGCTGTTTCCCCCACCATGCTGGCCTTTTATTTTGCGGATGCCTTTTACGTGGCCGTCGAAATTGGGATCGCATCTTGGATGGTGGAATTTCTTCAAAAAGTGTATGGTCAAAGCGTAAGCCAGAGTACCCTGGCACTCTCCATCTTTTTTGGCCTGATCATGGTGGGCCGCTTCGTGGGCAGCTTTTTTGTCGAAAGGTTCGGTTATCTCCGCTCTGTCCTGTTTGCCGCCCTGGCAGCCAGTGCCTGCCTTGCCCTCAGCCTGTTTGGTCCTGCTCAGTTCTTCTGGATGCTGCCGGCCAGCGGATTCTTCCTTTCCATTATCTTCCCAACCATCACTGCTTCCGTCTCCAGTACTTACCAGGCCAATCTCAACAGCCTGCTCGGCTTGTTGTTTACCTTCGCCGGCTTTGGAGGCATTTTTGGCCCCTGGCTGGTGGGGATTGCCAGTGATCTTGGCGGGATCAAATTCGGCTTCAGCCTGAACCTGGTTTTCTGCCTGCTCACCGCCGCTGCGGCTTTTGTCTTGCTGCGCCTGCAACCTCGAAACGCGATTCGTTCTGGAGAAGATCAAGCACAATGATCCCTCATTTTCATCGTGTTTATCCTGTAAATCCTGTTTGAATAATGGAGATTAAAACATGAAAACAATGACCTCGCACGAACGCTTCCAGCGTATGTTTGCCCACCAGGATGCCGACCGCATCCCCATTATTGACAGCCCCTGGGAAGCCACCATCGAGCGCTGGCAGCGCGAAGGCATGCCCGTCGGGCAGAGCTTTGTCGATTATTTCGGCCTGGATAAAATTGTTCAAGTCAAGCTAACCGATAATTCTCCTCAGTATCCTGTCCAGATCCTGTCGGAGTCGGAGACCGATGTAACTTACACCAGCGAGTGGGGGGTGACCATGCGCCAGTGGAAGCATGCCTCCTCCACCCCCGAGTTTCTAAGCCATACGATTGTGGATGCCGATGCCTGGCGAAAAGCCAGGGAGCGCATCACCCCCAGCCGTGACCGGGTGAATTGGGACTTGCTGAAGAGAGAGTATACACATTGGAAGGAGCAGGGTGCCTGGATTGTTCCGATCGTTTGGTTCGGCTTCGACGTAACCCACTCCTGGATGGTGGGTACAGAGCGGGTCCTGCTGGCGCTGGCGGAAGATCCAGATTGGTTGGTGGATATGTGGAATACAGAGCTGGAGACAGAGCTGACCCTGCTCGATATGGTTTGGGAGGCCGGCTACACTTTCGACAGTATTCTTTGGTACGACGATATGGGTTATAAATACAACCAGTTCTTTTCCATGCGCATGTACCGGAATTTACTAAAGCCTTTCCATCAGCGGGCAATCGATTGGGCGCATGCCAGGGGGATCAAAGCGCATCTGCATTCGTGTGGTGACGTGCGCCCATTTGTGCCGGAGCTGGTGGACATGGGCTTGGATGCCCTCAACCCCCTGGAGGTTAAGGCTGGGATGGATCCAATCCAGCTCAAGCAGCAGTTCGGAGGCGAGCTGGTGTTCCACGGTGGGGTGAATGCGGTGCTGTGGGACCAGCCCGAGGAGATCCAGGCAGAAATGGAGCGTATCATCCCGGTGATGAAGGAGAACGGCGGGTATATCTTCTCCTCCGACCACTCCGTGCCCTCCAGTGTCAGCCTGGAAGATTTTCGCCGCATCGTGGAACGCGCCAAGGTATTAGGTAGTTATTAGACTTCCTCGATTTCTGTCATTCTTCCACTTACGCTCTTTCCAAGGGAAAGTATCTCTGCAAGGATGGCTGTACTTGCTCTTTCTTGGAAAGAAAGTGATAATTGCCAGAACATAATGAAATTAGTAAAAAAAATCTGTGTTTCTCCGAAACGATGTACTCATCGTAAGCATCCGTGAGCTTCTTAATGTATCCGCCTTTTCCGAATTTTCTCTCTTTCTGTGTCCATCTTTTGATCTTTGAGCATTAGGAGAACCTATGACATATCCCACTCCCGACACCGAAAACTGGCAGATCGTCGAGCCTGAATTCCGCCCGGAAGACGCCCAGCTCTATGAGACCCTCTTCGCCCTGGGCAACGGCTATTTGGGCTTGCGCGGCACCTTCGAAGAAGGGCTGGGGCGTTCCTCCGTAGAAGGGACTTACATCAATGGTTTTTACGAAAGCGCTCCGATCATTTACGGCGAAAAGTTCATCGGCTACGCCGAGAACAAACAGACCATCCTCAACCTGGCTAATGCAAAGGTGATCCGCCTCTCGCTGGAAGGTGAAGATTTCAACCTGCTCACCGGCAGGCTCCTCTCCTACCGGCGTTCCCTCGATCTTCGCCAGGGAATCTTGCGCCGCAGCCTGCGCTGGGAATCTCCCCAGGGCAAGCAGATCCAGCTGGATGTGGAACGCCTTGTGCTGCACACTCGCCGCCATGTAGCCCTGATCCGCTGCCGCCTGACTCCGCTCAACTTCGACGGTCCGTTGGCGCTCACCTCGCTCATCGATGGCGCCATCCGCCAGAGCGAGCACGCCGAAGACGATCCCCGCCTGGGTACCCAATTTAAGGGAGAAGTGCTGCGGTTGGAGAAACAAGAATTTGCAAGCGATTTAGCGCTGATGCTCCATCGCACGCTGACGACCCAATTCGCGGTTGGTTGTGGGATGCGTAACCTGATTGATACCCCTGCCGTCTGCATGCCGTACAACGCTGACGGTTCGATCGGATTTGTTTATCAATTGGACGCGCAGCGTGGCGTGCCGGTCACCCTGGACAAATTCATCGCTTACGCCACCTCCCTGGATAGCGAACCTGGTCAGATCCTTCCAGCAGTCCTGGCTGAGCTGAACGAGGTGGCAGCCGTGGGGTATGAGGCCTTGTGCCTCGAGCAAATCCGTTACCTGAGGGATTTTTGGGATGTGGCCGATATCGTCATTGAGGGTGACGACCTCTTGCAGCGCGGCATCCGCTTTAACCTGTTCCATTTGCTGCAGGGCACCGGGCAGGACGGGCGCACCAACATCGCCGCCAAAGGTCTCACCGGCCTGGGCTACGAAGGACATTATTTCTGGGATACCGAGGTTTACATCTTACCTTTCTTCCTTTACACCCGGCCTGAGATTGCCCGGAAGCTGCTCGAGTACCGCTACCACATCCTCGACAAAGCTCGCCAGCGTGCCCGCCAGATGTCGCATCCGCGCGGCGCGCTTTACTCCTGGCGCTCGATCAATGGCGAAGAATGCTCTGCCAACTTCCCTACCGGCACCGCTCAATATCATATCAATGCCGATATTGCCTTCGCCATCTGGCGCTACTACGATGCTACCCATGACCTGGATTTCATGCAGCGCTGCGGCGCGGAGATCCTCTGCGAGACGGCCCGCCTGTGGGTGGACGTGGGCGCTTACATCCCCGCCAAGGGCAATTGCTTCTGCATCAATGGCGTCACGGGGCCAGATGAATACCAGATCCTGGCTAACAACAACGCCTACACCAACCTGATGGCGCGCCAGAACCTGCGCTTCGCCTGTGAAACTCTCTCAATCCTCAAGCAAACTGCTCCGGGTGCTTACCAGTCCCTGGCTGCCAAGATTGACTTACAGGAAGATGAGCCGGCAGCCTGGCAGAAAGCTGCTGAGAGCATGTACATCCCCTATGATGACGAGCGTGGCATTATCCCTCAGGATGATACTTTCCTGGGCAAGCCCGCCTGGGATTTTGCGGGCACCCCCAAGCAGAATTATCCGCTGCTGCTGCACTATCATCCCCTGGTCGTGATGCGTTACCAGGTCTGCAAGCAGGCTGACGCGCTCATTGGCTGAGTTCCTGCTCCACGACCAGTTTGACCTCGCTCAAAAGCAGCGCGATTATGCCTTCTACGAGCCCCTCACCACCCATGATTCCTCTCTCTCCGGCGCCATCTTCGGAATCCTGGCTGCCGAGTTGGGCGATGTCGAGAAAGCCTACCGTTACTTTGCCGAAACCGCCACCCTCGACCTGGAAAACAAGCACGGCAACACCCAGGCCGGCATCCACGCCGCCAACATGGCGGGTACCTGGCAGGGCATCGTCTTCGGCTTTGCCGGAATGCGCGCAAAAGATGGGCTGTCTTTCAACCCATGCATCCCTCCGCAGTGGCACTCCTACGCTTTCAAGGTGCACTACCTAGGGCGTTTGGTCGGTGTGCGCGTGACGAAAGCGGGGGCGGAGTGTAGGTTATTGGCTGGTGACCCCCTGGAGATCAGGATGGCCGAGGAATTGATAAGTTTGCAGGTTCAATAGTAAAGAAGAGTAAGAGTGAATATTGTTGTATAATCGAGTCAGGTGAATTATGCTGTTAAGGGAAGATTTAAAAATCGCTCATCTCTTACGAAAACGCCTTGAAGCCATCCCGGTTATTTTTTCTTCGATATTGCTGGTTAATGTGGCGCGCACCAAATCTACTAAGCGTGTATCCCCACCATTGGCGGTTCCAGTGGTGGGATGATTGAGGGTATGATCGGATTTGGGGGTATGCGCTACAATGTTAGCGCTGCCCTTTTACCTGCGTATTCTTCTGCAGTGTCGGTCCTACACTTTCAAGGAGTGCATCCAAGTGCGCCGCTACTGTAAGACAATATTCCTGATCAGGATTCTTGCAGGTAAATTTTCCAGTCTTTCATTTCCATACCGATGGAATAAAAATGGAATTATCAATAGCTTCCTTGATCGCAAACAGGTACGCCGATGGCCAGGATGAATGCACATAGATCGTTCCAAAGGAGGCAATTACTGGGTTGTTATATAATCTTAAGCCCGGACTCAGTATCAGCTTCCACTTCAAGGTGCCGTTTGGAGAAAGCGCATACAATGCGCCATCATCTACTGACACAAAAATGTCGTCATTAGCGTCAAGGCTGGGTGAGCTATTCGGATTGGCGGCTAAGGAGTATTTCCATTTCAAGCTGCCATTTGAACCGATGGCATAAAGTCCCGCCTCTTGAAAACCATTTTCAGGAGTTCGGTCGTTGCAAGCCATGTACACTGTCCCGTCGCTCCCCACAGCTGGAGAAGCTCCACCGACATCACAAGGCAATTGATATTCCCATGCCTTTACGCCATTGGCCGGATTCAGCGAGAACAATTTGCCATTGACCGTCACGATATAAACACTCCCACTGGGGCCGATAACGGGCGAGCCATCGACGAAAGCACCAGTATCAAAGATCCACTTGAGTGAGCCATTTTTATTTAGAGCGCGCAATTGGTAATCGGTGGAGCCGAAGTAAATGGTGCCATCCTGCCCAAGAGCAGGAGACGAATTGATCCACGACCAGGCAGGAAAAATCCACTTGAGCTTTCCGTTGGGGGTCAAGGCACGCAGCATATTATCCGAAGATCCAAAGTAAATTACCCCATCTTGGCCAACTACCGGGGCTGATATGGTCCAGCCATCTGTCGGGTAAGTCCATACCAGAGCGCCGGTTGTGGAAAAAGCATATAATTTTCCATCCTCATTTGTTAGAAAAACCTTCCCGTTGGTAGTCAGCGCGGCTGAAGAAGTGAACTTTTTTCCCGCCGTATAACTCCAGGCTGTGCTGCCATCTGGTCGAATAGCTTTGAATCGATTGCCCTGTGCAACATAAATTATTCCATCAGGTCCAACCACCGGTGCAGTACCGCCCTCAACGTTACCAAATAACGTCCAGTCCAGCCTTGGTTTTTGGGGAGCAGGATACAGGCTACGCCCATTTTTTTCTAGGTTTCCTCGCCAGACAGGCCAGCCGCTGAGTATGAGATTGCAATTCTTGCATTCGGCGTATGGGATGCTGCGATAGCCTCCCGGATCGATGGTGACATTCCCGGCGCGGTCATAAACATGAATGGTGAAATCCATCAACTGGTCAGGCAAGCCATCCGGTGCAGTCCACACGAATCCAAAAGGGGCGGTGTTATCCGTAAACACGGGATGCCAGGAACCGCTGTAGAAAACAAAGAATTCCACCCGATCAACGCCGGCACCACCGGGATTATCCCAGGCTTCTGCCGTAAAATCCACTGGTCCTGGCTCAATCCTTCCGTCAGTTGTGGGGAGAAGGACAGAACCCCCCGGAAGGAGGCTATCCGCAAACTTCCAGCTCAATGATGCAGCCGCCCAACCCTGGTTTTCCCACATCTGCATCTCGATGGTATGGTTCCCCGCAGTCATAGGCAGAGTCACCATATCTGTCTGGCTGCAGTCAATACACCAGTTCTCGAATTTCTTTTCCCCGTCTACGAACAGGCGCACACCATCATCGTGGAAAATGTTGAACTCGTAGGAATAATTTTCAAAAAGGATTTGGCGCTTCCAGCGGGCAGAGAAATGATCGACGTGAAGCAGCGGGTGCGGCGATGTATCTTGCCATTCGAAATTGATCGCCGAATCGTCGCGCACGACTATCGGCAGATCACTCAAGGCATCATTATTGTAATATTCACCTCTCCACCCCTGAATATTGTACGTGGTAATTGAGCCCCGCTGCCAGGCTGCCGGTACCAAACCCTTGTACTGCCCATTTTCCAAGACTAATCCCCGCAAATAATCTCGCAGCCAGGTTTCCCAGCAGCCATTTTGGTCTTGGGTATAACCCGCTTCCTCAGCCCCGTGCAGATCTTCGACGGGGAAGGGAAAACCCAGCCACTGATAGAATCCTGTCACGCCATGCAGCCATTCGTGCAAGAAAACCTCACCCTTGCAAGGATCGCCAGGCCAGTACCAACTAAGATTGTACACCGTGGCGTAGGTCATATTGTGGATTCCCATCCAACCGCCCCACCCCCAGCCTCCTGAGGGGATGGATTGCCCTGTCACAGGGTCAGAGGCTTGCCAGAAAATGATCACCGAGTCATACATCCCTTCCGGCGCATACTGATCGATTTCGATGTGAGTATCCTCTGGGTCAGGCCAATATGAATATGGTCCACCAACCTCGCTGACGTGCGTCAAGGGTCGCGGTGAATACACAATATGTGCTTCCATTTCAGCAGTCTGGTCAGAATAGTCGTAGACCACCCCGCGGTGCGGTTGATTGAGAAAAGCATTGATCATTGCCGTGGCATCCGAGGCTGGCATGGTAGCTGTTAGGTGCTTGGTGACGTCGTCTACGTCCACATAAGTGACATCCGTCTGCAGGTAGACCAATACTAGCACTTTCCAGGGATCTCCTGTAGTCGCGTCGGAGAATTCCTGGGCTGTAGCGCGCTGAGCGAGCAGACCAATTAGGAGCAAACTGAAGATTGTCAGCAAGAAGCTTTTCATATTCCACCTGTTATACGTAGTTCTGTTGTTGAGATCAAGGTGTAAGCAGGTATACGATCACCGGTCCCGACCAACCCTTTGGGGCAAAAACTAGGCGGTAGTCTTCGTATACATTCAGCAACGCTGGATTTTGGCCCTCGGCATCTGCAGCTTGAGGGTATACCCATGCGCCGGAGAAGGTAGTCTCTGCTGGCAGGCTGCTGAGCAGTTCTGGAAACTTACCTCCCTTTTGAGGTTTTACGAGCCCACCATTTCCATCACGCAGTTGCACTGCCCATCCCAGGTCAACCAGACTGTTTGTCGTGTTGGTGATGGTTAGATCGAGTGTTATGGTGCCAGCGGTATCATCGAAACTCAACCCATCCAGGCTAATCCCATAACCTCCTGCCGTCACCTGCTCATTGACCTTATGCAGCGGTAGTGAATAGAATAAGCTGCTTTCAGGTGTAGGATTGCCAGCGAAGCTGGTTTCTGGAGTCATTTGAGATGGACGAAAGGCTTCCTTAGGCGCAGAGGGGATCGGTGCGCATCCTGAGATACTAAAAATAATTACAAATAGCAAAAAGAATGAGCCGGTGAAGCGAGACATTTTCCTCCTGGTGCAAAAAATCCTGCGTTTGATAAATCTATAAACGAGATCAAACCACCGTACTTAAAATTATACTTTATGATCATTAAATTCCCCACCCTTGTTTTGTAAATTTCATCACAGTGGTAAGCATTCCACTTTTTATCGACTTGAGATTTTACCTTTGAACCTTTACATCCAGTTAATCACCGAGCTCAAATCTAATATGAAGAACCGCTTAGTGCTTTTAGGCGACCACTTGATGCTACGTAAATGGGCGATTGCTGAAAATGAATTGACAAGCTCAAGAATATCTCTCAGATCGAGCGTTCTCCAGGCCATTGGGTAGATTATGACTCGTGTGATTTTCCAGTTTTTCTACGGCTCATCACCCCAACCGCAATCCCTCCTGCAATCACCAATACCCCCAAACCCAGCCATCCCACTGGATTCCCTCCAACCTTCGCTTCTGGTGTGGGTGTGGCGGTCGGGCTGAGAGGGGTCAGGCTGGGCGTCAGGGAGCTGGTGGGAGGGTTCGGAGTGCGCGTAGCCGTGGGTGTGACGGTTGGCGGCCCGGGCGTGGGAGTGAGTGTGGCCGGCGGCGTCACCTGCAGAAGCAGATTATCTCCCGGATGGAGGATCGAATCATTGTTCATCCCGTTCCAGGTCATTAAGTTGTTGAGGGTGACCGAGTAGAGGTTGGCAATCCAAGAAAGCGTCTCCCCGCTTTGTACGGTGTGGTAGTAGTTGCCATCGCTGGCGGGGGTGAGTTTTTCGACCGGCGTCAAGGGGCGCGGGGTGGGGCTGGGGGTGACATTGCCGGGTGAGATGAGCAGCTTCTGACCAATCTGCAGCGGCCAATCGACTTGAAGACCGTTCAACGCAAGAATGGTATCCACTGTCACCCCATATGCTGCCGCAATGGGGATCAGCGCCTGGTAATACTGCACTTCGTGGATGATCTTAGCCTCCGCGTCGGGCGTGCTGGGCACGATCATGCCCACCGGCGTGGGTGTGGCAAAGCCCACTGTGTTTGGACCGGGGATAAATAGGCGCTGCCCGGTGCGCAGCGGCGTGTTCCTGGATAAGTTGTTCCAGGCTTCGATATCTTTGATGGTGACCTTATAAGCGATCGCAATTGCCCAGAATGACTGCCCCGCCTCGACCGCATGGTAGGTCTTGCCGTCTGCGTCGGGAGTGGCGATCTTCACGGGAATGATCAGCTGCGAAACCGGCGCCACCGGGGCTATGCTTGCTTCTCCCGCTGCATTGGTCGGCACGACAGACTTGTATTCTCCGCACGATTGATTGGTGGTATAAGCTGCCTGCAAGACGTAATAATACTGACCATCAGAAGTCTGGGATACCCCCGCCCCCACATTGCAGTAAGAAGGAATGGACGCCGGGCGCATATGTTCTGAATCAGACCACACCAGCATGATCTCGTCGATGCTCATATTGCCCACCGCGAAGTTCTCGGTGGCCCATACTTTATCGCCCCCGCCGTATCCCGCCGCCTGGAGCCGCCCGCGCACATCCCCGATATGCCAGGACATATTGTTTGCTGCCATGATGTCGGCCGTCGATTGAGCCACCGCATTGATGATTGGATCTTCGATCAACGCCGGCAGCCCGTACGAAACGCGCATCGTATTCATCGCCACGATCAGGTCGTACGCCGTCACCTGGCTGGATTGATGAGGTTGTGAGATGGGTGGGCCAGCTTGCGCACCTTCTACGAATAACAGGCAGCTGTTGATCAGCAGGATGCTGGCAAGCCATAGGGCTCTCGCTTTCAAACGCATAACACAATTATAACGTCAAGTTTTGCTTAAAAAGCCATTTCTCATCAGGCTTTCAGGTCGCCACATGAACCACGTATTCAGCCCGATAATTTGTTTTTCAGCAAGGATCTCGAAACCATACCGTTGGTATAAAGGCACATTTCTTGGGCTGGCGGTTTCCAGGAAACATCCGCTATTTACTTCATCGGCTCTGGCTGTGATAAATTGCAGAATCGTTGAACCAAGCCCCTGCCCCTGGTATTCGGGCAGGACACCCAGGTATTCAATGTAATAATGTGGATCCTGCGGGTGGATTTCGTCGATTTCTTTCAGCCAATGCAGCCAAGGCCGTATGTCATAAAAATCATGCCCGAGGATCGATTTCATCAGTAATCGCGCTTGCACGAGCCAGGGCAGAGGGTAGCCGCCGGGTTGGTAGAGGATCGCCGCTGCGGCCACCTTGCCGTTATCAATAATTTGGAGCGGGCAGCCGTATCGAATGCAGATTTCCATCTCAGCCAAGAAATCGACTGTCAGGTTTCGAAACCTTTTCTCCGGAGAGAATTGTTTGTAGATTGCCAGTGATACCGGCTCATCTACAAAGGCACAGCCCAGTACTTCGGCAGCCTCCTGGCAGGTTTGCCGGGTTACAACGGAGACCTCGCGTATGGTATTCATTTGACTTCGACATCAATTCTTTCAATAATTGCCCATGATTTGATGCTTCTGGTAAATGAGAAGAAGGATATTTAAATCCTCATTTCCATGTAGAGATCATTTGGATCTTCTGGTTGGCATTCGGAAGGCTGAAATCCTACCTGTTGATAGAAGTGGATCGCTCGGTTCTGCCTGCGATCGGTCAGCAAGCGGACGCGCTTGTAACCTGCCTTTTTCGCAAAGTCAAGGAGAGTCTGCACCAGTTGATACCCGATCCCCTGACCATGATAGGCCTCTAACAACCACAATCGCTTCAACTCGGCTGTGTCTTTGTTAAAATGCCGAATTGCTCCCGTGCCGATAACCTGATCCTGATCGATCGCCACGAGGAAGAGACCCTGTCTGTCAAGATATTCAGATTGGTAATGGTCAACGTCACACAGTTCGCCTCGTTCGTCAAATTGTTGGATGATCTCTTCGAGGGACCCTGGCCATTGAAAGATGTTGCGTGCCACACTTAGTATAACCCGTTTGGCATCTAAGACTTGATGTGGCTCAATAGGTTGGATATCGTTTATTATCAAAATCGCTCTTCCCCATTCAACCAGTAATCTCGTTCGCCTCGCTCAGCCACCTGCCATTGCCCCAACGATCCGTAAGCGGTCATTGCCTTTCACTACCGCTTCAGGCAGCGGAGCATCCGGTGGATCGAGCGAAAGATCCTCTCCGCAGGCGAAGAAGCGGATGAAATCCCTGCGCTCCTTCGTCAACGGGTCGCGCAGTGTCCCGCGCAGCATCGGAAACTGCCCCTCGAGCGCATCCAGCACCGCGTTGATCGTCACCGGTCCTTCAACGTTAAGTTCAATCTCCCGCCCTACGCTGGCCAGCCTCCCCAAGTGGGTTGGGAGGAGGAGTCGGATCATGCCAGCACCTGGGCTTCCACTGAAAGTACGGCTGGCAAGTCGTGAACGATCGCTGTCCAATGATCTCCATTATCCGCCGAAGCGTACACCTGACCGCCGGTGGTGCCGAAATACACTCCGCAGGGGTCGAGCTTGTCGACCGATAAGGCGCTGCGTAAAACGTTGACATAGCAGTTTTCTTGCGGCAGCCCGTTTGTCAGCGCCTCCCAGGCATTGCCTCCCGACCGGCTGCGATAAACACGCAGCTTGCCCTCAGGGGGGAAGTGTTCCGAATCGCTCTTGATCGGGATTACGTAGATTGTTTCTGGCTCGTGCGCGTGCACCGCAATGGGGAACCCGAAGTCTGATGGCAGATTATCGCTGACCTCGTACCAGTTGTCTCCACTGTCATCGCTGCGCATCACATCCCAGTGTTTTTGCATGAAGAGGGTGTTTGGTTGGGAGGGGTGCATGGCGATGCTGTGTACGCAGTGCCCCACCTCAGCCGAGGGATCGGGCAGCTCAAAATTAGATAACAGGCCATGTGTCACTGCCTTCCAGGTCTGGCCTTCATCCTCGCTGCGGAAGGCGCCTGCCGCTGAGATGGCGGTGAAGATGCGCTTGGGGTTGCGCGGGTCGAGCAGGATCGTATGCAAACACATCCCTCCTGCGCCTGGCTGCCAGAGATTTCCTTTGACCTCCCGCAGCCCTGCCAGCTCCTGCCAGGTCGCGCCGCCGTCTTGCGAGCGGAACAAGGCCGCGTCTTCAACACCCGCATATACGGTGTCTGGATCGCTGGGAGAAGGCTCAAGCTTCCATACGCGTTTGAACTCCCAGGGGTGCTGTGTGCCATCGTAGAATTGATGGGTTCCCGGGTTGCCTTTATATTCAAACTGGTTGCCTACTGTGCTCCAGGTCTGCCCGCCGTCATCAGACCGCTGCATGATCTGTCCAAACCAGCCTGATGATTGTGAGGCGTAGATCCGATTTGGGTCAGCAGGCGATCCCTTGAGATGGTAAATTTCCCACCCCGCAAAGTGCGGTCCGCTGACTTCCCAATGATCCCGCTTCCCATCTGCGGTCAGGATAAAGGCTCCCTTGCGGGTACCGACTAAAAGACGGACACTGCTCATGTGAATCCTCCTGGTTGTATGTTGAATTGAAATTGGTGTTATCTTCATGTTTCAATAGAATAATTCTATCAAAAAAGACCTAATTTGTCAAACATTTGTTCTATAATAGTCTCCCCGTTTTATTTTCTGGCTACGAAGACCAGTTCCCTGTGATCTGACGTGGCTGGTTCTTCGCTATAATCTCCGTAGATCTGGATATCGCTGAACCCGGCGCGTTCCAGCATCAAGATAAGCTCATTCATGCCGTATTCTTCGTATCTCATGGTTTGAACCTGTTCCTCAAGCAGGACTCCGTTGCGCCACAGCCGCGCTCGCAGCTGGCGGGTTTGGCTCTCCTCTAAAGGATTCACCGACACAGTTCGGGCTGTTAATTCCAGCTCTGTGCCGTCAGCCAGGCGCTTGCGCTCAGAGGACTCAGGCCATTCCTCGGGTAAAGCATGTCTGTTTTCAGCCAATCGACTCAAATAAGCGGGTGGGTCGTTCCACCGCGGTGTGAAATCGAACGCGAACATGCCTCCAGGCCGCAGATGCTCATAGCAGCGCTGCATGCCTTGCCTGGTGAGCTGGCGCTCGCCTCCTAAGCCAATCACTCCGCAAGCAAAGATGGTTCGATAGCGGCGCGGTAGGTCCAGCTCGTGCATGGCTTGCTGGTAGAGCAGGGGAGTGAGTCCTTCCCGGGTTGCGCGTTCCTGGCACTGCCCGAGCATATCTTTTGAATATTCGCAGCCGTCCACATCCATTCCCGCGTGCAGCAAGGGAATTAATAAGCGTCCGCTGCCGCAGCCGAGGTCGAGCGCAGGCTGCCCAGATGTATCAATTAGTTTCTTAAAATATGGTCCCTCTTTACCCATGTCTGTTGAAAACTCGCCCCACTCTCGAGCGACCAGGCCGTGATGCCAAACCTGCGGTTGTTTTTTGTCCAAACTGTTTCTCTCCTTTATTACTTCGATCTGCACCGGTAGCAGACTGCCAAAGGTATCTCCCGCCTGTAGGTGCGAAAATGGACGGCCAATCTCCCATTCCATATCTCTTTATGAGAGGTATCCTTCACCTTGCCGGTTGAGTAATCAGGAAAATCCATAAATAAATTGGCTTTACTGTTATTAATAACCAACTAGCGGTAGTCATTCCGCCAGTTGGTTATTTCAAAGCATATGAAGTTGCTTTTTACGATTAATTCATCTGGATTTTGCCTGGTAAAATTCAGCCAGGCCTTGATTACGGGCGCTCCATGCTTCCAATGCTCTCGGAGACATTGACTCGCCTTTGGCAGTGTAGAAATCGGCCAGGCCTTGATTACGGGCAGTCCATGCTTCTAATACTCTCGAGGAAATTGCATCGCTCTTGGCAGTATAGAAATCAGCCAGGCCTTGATTACGGTCGGCCCATGCAGCCAATGCTTTCGGCGACAAAGACCCACCCTTGGCAGCGTAGAAATCGGCCAGGCCTTGTTCACGAGCCGCCCATGCAGCCAATGCTTTCGGCGACAAAGACCCGCCCTTGGCAGCGTAGAAATCGGCCAGGCCTTGATTACGAGCTGCCCATGCCGCTAATGCTGGGCGGTTCACAGAATTATCTGTTTCTATTCTCGTCGTGCCAGGAGCGTTGGCCTGAACATTCAGTGTGGGGCCTGCTGGGAATGGCTTGAAGAGAAAGTAAATGCCAACGATCAGCGCGATAATAATGAAACCTAAGGCAAAGCGAATGTTGCGTTTGGAAAAAAGTTTAAAATTCGTTTTCATTTGGGACCTCCTGATCCTGTAGAAATGGTTTCTGGTGAACTGAAAAGGTCGAAAGATGATTCTTAATGCAAAGGCTCATCTTGTGCTTGGTGCCCAATTCTTCTTATGAATTAGGCGGTTTTTTGATTGACAATGCCCCTGCAGTATAGAGGTCTCCAATGAGATAGTAAGGGTTGTTAGTGATAGGGGATATATATTATCATATTTATCCAATTTAGGCAAGGTTTTTTTGAAAGTTATCGGGTGTTTATTTGCAACCAGTGGGCTCGTAATGCCAGCGATATGCGCTCCAGGATGCGGGTGCCCACTGCTGGTCGATCTCCGATATAGACGCGCACGAACAGCCGAACGTGGCGAGTCGATTTTTCACTGCGTCTAGCCTCAACTACCCCAATATCAGGTTTTAATATCCAGATTTCCCTTGACGCTTTTATCCTGTTTCTGTGCTCAAACAGTCTCGACTATCCCTCCGATAGATGTTCACATTTCAGACATATACTTCGATCCGCAGCGATAGCATACCGCTAATGGCCTCTCCCGCCTGTAGCTGCGAAATTGGGCTGCCCGCGGCCCATTCCAGAGCGCCTCAATAGAGGCATGCTTCACATTCCCGATGGAATAATCCGGGAAATCCACGCAGAAATTCGCTTCGCCGTCGGGTTGGATATCGATTAATCTTTCCACGTTATGGCATGCCAGGGCTCCAACCGGGGGGAGTGGGTCGCTGAACCAGACGCCGTATTCCTCCTCGGTGAGTTTCATGTACGGAAAATCAACAATCTCCCTCAGGCTTGCCAGGTATTTTCGATATTCTTCCCGAAAGAGGCTGACATCAATTCCAGATTCATCATGATGGAAGCCCTTCCATGAAAACGCTGAACAGTTGAAATGCTCCCTTAGCTCTTCTTCATATTCTTGACCGACCGCAGTCGGAAAGTAATAGTATGGGACAATATTGATGGAAGAGATGCCCATGTCTCGGGCCACATCGGGCATCTCCCCCAAACCTTTGTAGGAATAGGGGCTGATCGTAAAGCAGATGCTTTTACTGAGCTTATTCCCGCTGTTCTTTTTTAACATATTTAAGGCAGCGATGGCTGCTTTGATCTTCTGAAAACTCCCTGCCACGCTCCGCACAGTATCATGGATTTCTTCTGGACCATCCACCGAAAAGGTGAGGTGCATATTCCCAATCTGGACAAGTGCTTCAGCAAACTTTTCAACCAATGTCCCATTGGTGTCGATGGAGATAAAAATCCCTTTCTGATGGATATATTCCAGGAGGGGTAGGATTCCGGCAAAGAGAAAAGGCTCTCCGCCCCTCAGTAAAATAAACGGAGCATGGTGGTCGGCGATTTCATCGACCAGCCGCTTCCAATCCTCTAATTTCAAGGGTGCGGTAGGATCTTTCACCCGGTTGTGGATATAACCTTCTTCGCTCCATTGACCGCACATGCGGCAGCGCAAATTACACGCATTGGTAATTGTAAAAGAAATGCTTTGTGGAAAATCCATTTTCTCCTCGCTCAATCAAGCTGTTCGAATTCGTGAATGAGTTGGTGCATAAAGTCCACCTTCTTTGCTGGATAGCTTGCCTTCGCTTTTAAGCAGTAAGCCGGGCAGATGGTTTCGTACTCCGCCAACAACAATTTTGCGCAGTGGATGATTTCACCCGACTCAAAATGGGGATACGTTTTTGCGATTTCTCACCTTTGTAGTACTAAGACAGGATTTACTCCTCGCCCTCCGGTTCAAGAACCCATAAGGCAAGGTCATCTTCGTATTCGGCTATCGCCCACACCCTTCCATCTGGACTCGCATCTACGCTGCGCGCTGTGAGTGTGGCAGCTGGCTGCAGGGTTTCCCCTTCAAGCTGGTAAACCGTTCCATCCCAGAACAGCCAGCCCTGTCCGCTGCCGTCCACAGCCAGCTGCTTGGGCGGCATGGACCAGTCCTGTGAATCGATGGCCAGCGTCCATTCCCCATTGTGGATCCGGTACAGATAGGCCGGGTTGTCGCAGCTTGCCCCTCCGCACATTTGCATCATCACCCATGCATCTCCACCCCCATCGACAATCAGCTGGCGGGGGTGGGTGAAGTTGAAGTCCATCAGTAAGGCTTCTGGCAGGTAAAAGGGTGTCCACGTCTGGCTGGTGGTTTCATAACGCCAGACGACATCTGGAGCCCCAAGCCACACATTCCCTGCTGAATCCACTTCGATGACTGGCACGCAGCTTGAGCCTACCGGTGCCGTCTCCCCTTGCCAGGTCTTCCCATCGAACCAGCGCACGCCCTTCCCGCCCATTGGGCCGGGTCCGGAGTAATAGCATTCGCCGACCCACACACCTGTGCCGTCTTCTGGCACAGCGAGGGCATGCGCAATGCCGATGTCTTCCGAATCCATGGGTGGGAACCCCATGTCCTCCAGAGTATAAAGGTTCCATGTTTTGCCATCGAAGAGGCGTACATCCTGCTCCATCGGCAGCCAGAGTGTGTCCGCTGCGCCGCTGGTTGCACGCCAGGGTGTGGGTGCCCAATAGCGGCTTATCCCAGATAGGTACGCGCTCGTCCAGCCGCTGTCGACGCCATAGGTTGTCCACTGACCGTCTTGCCAGGCAGCGATCTCGCTCGTATCCGGCCGCACCACCCACAGCTGCCCATCATCATCCACGGTAGCCAGCATATCTTCGACCTCAGAAATCACAGTTTCCCAATTCTGACCGTCCCAACGCATGGCCTCCTGGCTGGTGATGATCCATGCCGTGTCGTCTGCCAAAGCCTTCACCTGCACATCTGTATCCGGGTCCGGCAGCAGGTCTGCCAGCAAAGTCACACGCCTGAAAGGGCCTGCCTTTTCCGCAGGCTGCGGGGCTGAAGGGGTATAGGTGGGTGTTGGGCTAGGTAGCGGCGTGGGGGTAGAGGTTGAAGGATGTGTCGGGGTTGGTTCGAGCGTAAGCGTTAACGTGGGCGTGCTCGATGGGGCAGGGGTAATGTTGGATGTTTGAAGGATATTGCAGGCTAACGCTGAAAACATAAGAAACGTGCTGCATAAGGACATTTTCATGTGCTGAGACATGTTCCACCTCATTAAAAGTCACATGGCAGACCGGTTCCCAAACCGGTCGAAAGACACCACCTCGTGCACAGGTTTACGCCTCGTAGGACCGTAGTTCCCCATCGGCCACCCCAGAGGGATCACCGCGCAGGGGGTGATGTTCCAGGGTAAGCCGAGCAATCTCCGGGCAGCGAAGAGGTTCCAAATTGGGATCGTTGTCAAGGCCGCTCCCAGGTTGATGGCGCGCGCTGCCAGGAGCAGGTTTTGCACGGCGGGATAGATGGAGCCGAAATAAGTACTGGCAGAGAGGTGCATGAAGGGGTTGTAACGGCCCTTCAAGCAGGCGACCACAATGACCGGGACTTCCTCGAAGTGATCTGCCTGCCACTGCACAGCCTCCAGAATCTTCCGGCGCTTCGGGTCATGTTGTGTCCTCCGTCGCCCAATCCAGCCATACAGTCCCCACACCTGCCGGTTGATCCTGGCGAGCCCTTTCTTTACCATCGGGTCTTTGACGATGATAAACTCCCAATTCTGACCATTACTTCCGGTAGGTGCTTTTAATGCCAGTTCGATCAAGCGCAGGATGATTTCATTGTCCACTGGATCGGGTTTTAACCGGCGGATTGCCCGCTGTGTTTCCATGGCCTCATCGAGAGGCATTCCAAAATCCATAAGTTCTCCTATCTTTATTCTTCGTAAATGCGATGATCGGAATCACTGCATCGAATATCCTCCCGCCTCGCCGCCAGGAAAGCCTCGACCGTCGGGCCGAATTCCTCGTTCAATTCATCAAATGTGAACGGTTTTGGCGGTTGGTGGAATGGGTAGTCCAATTGGATGATCTCCGGTTGAGCAAAAAAACGCTGCAAGGTAGCTACGGTGACATTGAAATCGATCAGGGGGTCAAAAACGGACATCGCCAGGTAGCAGGGTGTGGAATGAGGTTCTTGAGGTGGGGTAATTTCAAACTTCAGGGATTCAAAGATTTGGGCTGTCAATATATCGAGTGTTGTGGGTTGGATCTTTTTTAGAACGTCATCAACCGGGATGGTCGCCTCGATGTTGCCTAAGCGGCGCAAAAAAGAGGCACTGTAGGGGAGGTAAGGAGGGTCATGCAGGAGATGATACAGCTTATTCTTCAGGCTGGCATGCTTGAGCAGAGATACAATTTTTAAGAGCACCTCCCTCCGCATCGCTGATACTTGGATCGACCGCCAGGTCAAGCAGGGCGAGAGCAATACCAGGTTGTCAATCCGCCTTTGCAAACGCGAGAAAACTTGCATTGCCAGGATGCCTCCAAAGGAAAATCCCATCAGGCTGAAGCGCTGGATCCCTAGCTCATCCACCAGCTGCTCGACCAAGGGGCCGATGAGCGCGGTTGTGAAAGGCTGTTGAAATGGGCTGGATTCCCCGTGTCCGGGCAGCTCGAAGAAGTACACTTCGAACCATTGCGCCATAAAATCCACCAGGTCGTACCAATTTTCCAACCTTGAAATCGTAGCAGGCAGCATGATCATCGCCTCACCTTGACCGGAACGCATCACGTTCAACCGGCATAGGGGCAGGTCGATAAAAAATGTCGAATGGGTGGGGCGCGCGTTAATGGTTTGCATTCTCGTCTGCTTTACGCTTTTAAATTCCACCGATAATTGGTTCTAGTATATAGAAGATTTCTTTCCAGCGCAATTCAGATCGCGATTGACTTTGGCCACGGCTCCTGGCGCTGCCTGGGTCCACAGTTTATTCACATAATTCAGCGCGAAATAATTCTGCGCCAGATGCAGCCAAAACGCGCCTGTTTCAGTCAGCTCAAGACGCTCACCGTGCCGAATTGCTAATCCAGCTCCTTCGATGACTCCCAGCCACCGGCGGGCCTTCGGAGTGTCATTGCCAAGGGCTGCCTCGAGATGGTCGAGTGGAATGCTTGTGTCGTAAAAGCGCCAGTACAGCCACCACCAACCGGCCATTGAATGGGTGAACGGCATACGCAGGGCGATGGCTGTGCGCCTTTCGTCCATTGCTCGGATCCAATGATTGAGATCAAATGTATTGAGCACGAACCCGTCGGGCAGGTGCGATCCGGCGCCGGGGCCGATCCCGATATAGCCATCCCGGGTGACGGAAGAATAACGGGGGACGGCGCCGCGCTTGAAACCCCACACCGAAACCCGCTCGAAGCCGTGTTCACTGCACCAACTACTGATAGCCCGGTAGTGGACCCGTCGCATTTGTAAATTTGGCATCCGGACTGCTTTCAAACGCAGGTATTTACCGACTGAGGTGTAAGGGAAAGTGAACAGTGGGTAGGTCGTGATCTGATCTGCGCCTAGCTGCGCCGCCCTTGACAGATCGGCGGTCACATCGCCGGCAGCCTGGCGCGGCAGGGCGAACATGATGTCCGCATTGACCGAGGCGAAGCCGCTCTCCGCCAGGAGCGCCAGGGCACGTTCGGCGACGACTGGCTGGTAGTCGCGCCCGATCGTGGCGAGGTTCGCAGGCTGGAATGATTCCACGCCAAGGGATACGAGTGCCACCCCCATATCCTGCAGCCGCTTCACGGTTTCTTTATCCACATCAGCGGGGTTCGTCTCGATGCAGATATCGCCTGTCAGGTGGAACCGTTCACGCACATGCGCCAACACGCTGGTGACACTGCCCAGCGCCAGTGTCGGTGTGCCGCCGCCAACGTAGATGCTCGTTATCTCTGCTCGCCCGATCGTTTGAGACCACCAGTCTAGCTCGGCGATTGCCGCCCTGGTGTAGGGCTCCACGAGCGCCTCACGATAGGGGACCTTCGTATAGGGGCAATAGGGACAAAGGTGGCGGCAGAAGGGTACATGCAGGTAAAGCGAGGTACCCTCGCTGGGCAGCGGACTCCAGGTCGGAGGCGGTTGTTCGAAGACCCAACGCTGTTCAGGTCCCACCAGGTAGCGGCGGATTGCGCGCGTGGTGTTGTGTACCAGCCAGGGACCTGGGCTGTTCACCAATACCTCAGCATGCCGAGTACTGCGCTCGGGCGTAAGCGTTGGAACTCCGTCAGCTCGGTGCAGGCTGCGTAACCGCAATCTGCACAGGTCTCATCAGAAGCTCGGCAGCACAGCGACTCGCCGTCCACATCAACTACCGAAGCGACGCGGAAACGGCGAGGCCAATCCCCAGATCTTTAACGCCAGCAAACCTGCGCGTGAATTGATGACCGGCAGCCCGGCCCGAATTAAACCCAGCAGGCTGGAAAGGATTGAGGCGCGCTCCTCTGCAGTCAAGAACAATTCATCACGCCCGTAGTAGGGCGTATGGAAGTAAAACATGACCCCCGTGATTGGGAATTTCGTATCCTGCACCCAGCGCAGGAATGGCTCGATACCCTGCGCCGTATGGCGATCGATCACGTAGATGACGGCAATCTTAGGGTGCGAACCCTCGCGGACAGCGGACTCGAACTTGCTGAAAGTGGTTCCCGCGTCGCTGATCAAAAGTACCAGGCAGGCCATCCATGCTCACCCACACGAGATCAGCCGGTATCTCGAGTCCGAGCAAACCGTTGGTATAGACGTGCACGTGGAAGAAGCCAATCCGCTTTGCTGCAGCAATCGCATCCGCCAGGGTATGCTCTGCGTCGCGCCATAACATCGGTTCCCCACCGCTGAAGTACAGCTCGCGGAATCCGCCGCCTCCAGGCATCCTGCATGGCTGCCACCACCTGCTCCCAGGTCATGTCGCGGCGCCCGGTGTTGGAAACGTGGCAGCCGCGGCAGGCCAGGTTGCAGCGGTCCGTCAGAGCAATGCCGTAAATGAGCGGCTCTTGGCGCTGCAGCACCACAAAACGCCACACATATGTGAAATAGAAAAAGAGCTGCCTCCATGAGCTGCTTTGAGAAACATGCTTTTTTTCGCGTGTCTTATCTTCGGAAGGATATTGTGATTTCAGGGTCTCAGGCATGGGTTCGATCACTGCTTTAATGCGGTAGGTGTATCGTACAATCGAAGGTAGATTTACAAATCCTTTATGTATATAACGGTCTGCGGTTGAGCTGCCTGGCCGGCTGTGCCACTTTAGGTTCAGTATACAACAAGCGCCATCGAAGACACCAAGCGCCTTACCACCTGGACGAAGGCCAGGTCGGTTCCAACCGCGGGTTGGGCGCACTGCAAGTTATAATAAATTTTATTATTTCCCGCCAGCATTTGATAGTATTAATAATAAAGCCGCAGCTCCTATTCTCTTTACTCCATCTTTAGGATCTGCTTTTCCAGCATTTATTCCTAATATTGATTTTATTGTTCCATCCTGCTGAACGGACCCCATTTTTATACCTAGAACGCTCTTTATTGTCCCATCATTATCAACACTTCCAACCTTTATATGAAATAAATTGTACACTTCACCTTCATCATCTATCCAACCTACTTTAATTCCAAGAATATTATGAACCCCACCTTCTTCATCAATACTACCAACAGGAATTCCAATTAAACTAGTAACTTTCCCCATAATGCCCTCCGATTTATTCGAATTCAATAATATCTACGAAATATTTGATCATAGGTTTTTGCGGCCAACCTGTTTCTCACGATCGCAGTTACGGTAACTCCTAAAGACCCATATATCTATCCTAGGCTTTTGAGTAATCAAATGAAGCAATATGTACGGGTGTGATGCGTATGATCACACATGGCCATTTTGATGACAGTCTCTTTGCGTACGTTTCAGCGTCCTCTCGGGAAAGCCTTCGCTCGAAGATGGCCATCCGTTTAGTGATGACATCCTCATCATCTAATTCCGCGGTGCCGTAGATCAAAGCGCCTTTAAAAGGCACTTCTGTTTTATCAATCAGCACGGTAACATTCTTATTGCGTTTGATGTTCCTGACTTTTCGGCTGGGTGCCTGGGTTGCCATTAAGATTTGCCCATCCTGGTACTTGAAAAAGATAGGGGCGATATGAATCGTGCCATCCTCGTTGATTGTTCCAAGCCTGGCGAATTGAGCTTGTTCGAAGAAAGAGACTAGCTCATCTTCGGTCAAGGCAGGCAGCTGAGGATATTCGACCTTATCAATCCAATCCCCGATCATTTTGACCTCCTTTCATAACTTCGCACCAAATTACCTATCGTTATAGATTTTGACCGACATCTCAGCGATTTCGCGTTCCAGATGAGCCGGGTAGCGCTGCAGCCCCGGTTTGATATCGTCTGGAAGGCTATCAAACATCCAGGTAATTCCCAGAAGCATGACAGCGGTGTAATGGTCAAACTGATCCATGCCGTAAGGACCCGCCCCTGCCGCCAGGTTCAACAGGCTTCCTTGCGCTAATAGGAACAGGTATGTATTCTCAATCTCATACCGTTCGATGTGCGCCTTCATGCGCCGGTGAGGCTGGCGGGATAACCAGCCAATGTCGATTTCACGGTTGGAATGACCGGCATTGAAAAGGATGGTTCCGGGCTTCACCTTGCCAAGATGTTCTGCGCGGAAGACTCCTTCGATCCCTGTGGCGGTTACAATGATGCTGCAATGCTTAATCCCTTCTTCCAGGCTAACCGCCTCGCACCCCAGATGGCGTGCTTCTAAGAGGCGCACCGGGTCCAGGTCAGTCACCTGCACGATCGCCCCCATGTCGTGCGCCCTCTCAGCGATCCCTTTACCAACGGGACCGCACCCCACCACGAGCACCCGCCTGCCGTACAGGCTCATTCCGGTCACTTGATTGAAGGCCGGCCACACGGTATCCCCCACGTGGAACCGGTTGTGCAGGTCCTTGAGCGGGATGCTGTTCCAATCGAAGACTGGAAATGGTAACCGGTGGTTTTTCAAGCGATGAAGCCCACTCGTCGTTGCCTCAAGCGCTCCCTTGACCGGGGGATTTTTATCCAGGTAAGCCTCGCACAGCTCTCCGCCCATGTCGCAGAGATAATCCGCTTCGAAGCTTCGCACGCTGGCCAGGTTCTCCTGATAATCTGCTTGGCTCATCCCCTGCCAACCATAAACTCGGATACCCTTCGAGACAACATAGGCTGCGGCCACATCATCGGTACTGTCCACATTGCAAGCTCCGACCACGATCTCAGCTCCGGATTGTTTCAAGGCCAACATCATCGTAAGAAGATTTTGGCCGGTGATATGTCCCCAATAAGCTAATCTTTTCCCGCGGTAATCTCGTTGAGCGATTTGACGAGCATAATGTTCCGTGATGGGAGAGAGGTACCGATACCATGCCACCTGATCCTCGTTGATCTGTTCATCCAGCTTAGGGTTTTTGATTCGAGAATCTTCCATTGGGTTTTCCTCCATCTGAATTAAAATATTGCTTTGCGTAAATGATCAGACCCATTGTAACCAATAACGGAAAAACAAACAGACCCACAAGGGGATAATCGTGGAGAAAGACCATTTTGTCGATCAACCCCATTTCATAGGCTGGCAGGTCCATCATCAGAATCATGTCGTAAAAACGATATTTTGAAAAAGATAAGAGCGCTGATAGCGTGAGCAGCGACACGAATACCAGTGATCCCCACCACGCCCACATTTTCAACCTCACCGTCCCATAAATTAAGATGCCCAGGATCAGAATACAAAGCGCGATAACATAAGCGGACGGGCGGCCGAGCATGATTTGCCCAAACATCGGAAATATTCCCTGGAAGAAGATCGCCAGATGCAGGACGATGATCATGCTCAAGTACAGCAGCAATATGGCCAGCAAGGGGAATGGGTAGCTTTCCGTCCAGTATCGATGTGGGTCATGCGCTTCGAACACCGCTCTGACCCTTCTGCTTCTATAGAACCAGAGCGCTAGGACTGGAAGAAGTATCAAAAACAGAAATGAAGAACCACCCAGGAGAGTAAATTGTAGATTAAGAAAGCTCCAGTTGAAAAGCCTGTATAAAGATGGTATCAGCAGCACACCGTTTCCGATCAGCCAGATGCCTGCGCCTAACCAAAACCAGAGGAAGAGCTGCGTGAGGGTCAATGCCCAACAGCGCAGCCTCACATGGCCGATTCCGACCGGCAGGCAAAGTGCAGCGATGATGTAGTATCCAATATTCTGCACCACCAGGGCAGCAAACCAAAAAGATCCCATCCCAAAGCCATAATAATAAAAACGCCCGTCTTCAGAAAAAAGATAAAACACGAAAATTTCTAAGGGTCCATAATAAGCAGCCACGAGGCCGACGATGATGAAGGCGATACCGAGTATTCTTAGGAAGCTGGAGATTGTTTTCTGCATTTCTTCATCTCCATTGGACTGAAAAAATTTCTGAATGCAGCTTTGCCCATTCGATCCCGTTTCTCACTTCTTTTTGCCAGGGGATCAAACGCTCCTCTTTCAGATGGATTTCTTGGATGTATTCCGCAAACCTGGCGATGATAGCTTCCGAAGTTCCCTCCGTCCATTTCTGCCAGGTGTCCATGCCCATGTCATAGTAGATCTTCGCCCGAATGTGCTTCAGGTTTTTCCCGCTGCGGTAATAATCACAATATTTAACGATCTCATCTACGGTGGCAGCCTCCAGATTGGCTTGAAGAGCAATCTGCTCTCGCTGTACAGGCGTTTGCCCCGCTGAGATTATCGCTAATTGATCACCCAGACTAACCTGCAATAATCTGTTTGAGATACCCGGATGGTCTTGGAACCAATCCATCTGATCCAGCGAAAACGCTTCCGGGAGCCACAATCCAATATCATGTTTGAGGATCCGTATGATTTCTTTGGAGAATCCTGATTGCTCAGAAAATTGTAAGGATCGCTTCGGAGTCTTGGTTGCCAGCAAAACATCATGGAAGCGTGGCATGCCATTTTCTATTAATTTGGGTATCGCTCGTTGGATATCCTCCAGATGCTCATCCTTCCCCCAGTAGATGATCCCCAAAGATGTCGTCATCCCATCCGGGTAGGTAATCACCTGGTTCAACCGATGATAGAAGGCAGCCATCCGGTCGACCGGTAAGTTGTAGGCCTCAAAGATTGCGCTCATTTACTTTCTTTCATTTTGTTAGGATGATCAGGTATTTTCTGTTCGGGTGATGATTAATCAACGGATGATTCTATTATCGCACATTCGTGATAAATACAATCTCAGTTCTTGTGGATTTATTAAACTCAATGTGTTATTCACAATTGTCTACATATGATAAACTTAATCACGTATCCATCTAATTTCAACGGAGTTGCCGTTATGCGTTTATCGCTCCCAATCCTCCTCACCTTCGCTTTCATCCTGCTTTTGCCCTTCGGCTTCGTCCTTGCGAAGGATATTCCCCCCGTCCAGGAGCTGCACGGCTCCCTGGCGCCCGGCCAAAACGATGTCTTTCTCATTGCAGGCTTGGAAAAAGGGCAGACCCTGGATGCATTTATGGAAAACACCTCAGGAAACCTGGATCCTGTCCTCTCTATCCTGCCCGCTGACGAGGACCTCTCTGCCACACTCGAAAGCTTCAAAAAGGCAGTGGCTGAGCTGGCGGCCAGCTCTGAGCAGCCGCTGCTCGATCTGCCGGCGTTAAGAGATCAATACGCGTTGGCCTGGGACGACGACGGCGGTCCCGGCTATTCAGCTGCCCTGCAGTTCGTCGCGCCGGAAGATGGCGACTATTATTTGCTCGTAAGTAGCTCGCTCTCTGCCGCCGGGCGCTCGACCGCCGGTGACTACCGCCTCTTGCTTGGTTTGGACGCAGCACAGGTATTGGATGGAACCGCTGAGGCCACGGGGGCGGTCATCGCCGTGCATGAACCAGCCGCTCTAAGCTCTCAACTCGTTCAAGAACTTAATGGCAGCCTGGGTAAGGACAAGCCTTACATCATACTCAAACTGAGAGACTTCAATCCGGGCGATACGCTCTATGTCAACCTGCAGGCTGCTAGCGGTGACCTGAAGCCCATCCTCGCGCTGCGCGATTACGGTCAAAAACCGGTCCGGGTCGCCAATCTCAATGGGCAAGCCAGCCAGGCCTCGTTCCAACAACCTTTTCCAGAAGGCGGCGCGAACTATGCCCTGGAAATCAATGCCGCTGCGCCAAACGGGCAGGTGACCAGCGGGGATTTCCGCCTGCAAGTAGGGGTCAATGCGCCTGAAGCCCTGGAAGGCCAGGGCCAACCCAACAGCGAAAGCCTGCTGATGCTGGCAATCCCGGTCAAGGTTGGGATGAAGCTCCAGCAAATTGTGAATATCGACCAGCCCAACGAGATTATGAACGATGTCGGCACCCTCAAGCTTGAATGGACCGATCCAGCGCTGGCGTTCAACCCGGATGATTGTAACTGCACCTCCAAGCTCTATACTGAGAACAGCTACAATAAGTTTCTCGAAGACGTGAAAGGGAATTGGCCTGATTTCACTTTCTTCAACCAGCAGGGCAACCGCTGGTCCCAGAACCGCCTGATCGAAATCGAATCAAACGGCCATGTCACCTACCTGGAACGCTTCTCGACCAACCTCCAGATCGACTTTGACTGGCAGGCCTTTCCCTTCGATACGCAAGATTTTTACATAAAAGTAGATATGCTCTACCCCGAAGAAGCGTATGTCTTCGCCCCGATGGATGATTTTAATGAAATCGATCCCAATCACGGTGAAGATGAATTCATCTTGACCGATTTTGACACACAAATTACCTCAGAAATCTCCAGCACCCAGGCGCCGATTTCCCGCTTTACTTTCCATTTCGCCGCCCCGCGCCACCTGGATTACTATATCTTCCGCCTGCTTGTCCCCATCTTGCTGATCATCAGCGTTTCTTACATTACGTTTTTCTTAAAGGATTACGTCAAGCGCATCGAGATCGCCACCGGCAACCTGCTGCTCTTCATCGCCTTCAGCTTCAGCCTGGGTGATAACTACCCGCGCATGGGTTACCTGACCTTCTTGGATGCCATCATGGCCATCACCTTTATCATCAACACGCTGGTTGTGGCATTAAATGTTTACTTTAAGTACCTCGAGCAGAAGGGCGACCGCGAGAAAGCCGACCGCCTTGAAGCGCCATTTAATTACATTTACCCCATCGCCTACCTGGTCTCATTTGGCCTGGTGGCGCTTTTGTTTTTGACTTAGAAATAACCCGGCTTTTCCTGCTATCCCGCAGCCGCCTGGATCTCTTCCCGCGCGATGCGCGTCCATTCGTCAAAGCGCTCGGGAACATGTTGGCAGGTGTGCGTGTCTTTGAGGATCATCTCGAGCACACAGCCATTTGTCCGACACACTTCCAGCGTGTGGTGGACATAGCTGCGTACCAGGTCCGGCTCAAACGCCGTGCCGGCCAGGTGAGCGGGCTGCGGCTTCCAGGAGAAGATCGCCCGGTCGCGCAGCTTCTCAGCCGAACGGTCTACATCTGCGAAGGGCGAGATGGATACCCGCCGCATGTGCGGCAGTTCCATCACATCATCGATCTTGCGCGACAGGTCCTCGCAGCAGCCGTAGCCGGTCAGACCGAAGGGAGCCAGAAGCTCGCGTTCATAATTCATGGCAAAGTCGCGGTGCATGCGCGGCGAGACGCCTGCCAGCTCCTGGCTTTCAGCCGAAGCCCATAGGTCGCACGGGCGCACGTGATGGGGATCAAAACCCTCCGCGGGCAGCTCAGCAATATAGCCGTTGCCGCCCGAGGAGTGGTAGGTGTTGTCGTTGTTCAGGCTGAGCAGGTTACGATCGATCATCTCGTTCAGCAGGCGCTTGTGCCCTTCGGTAAAGAAAGCCATCACCTCATCAACCATATCCGGCGCATCGATAAAATCGGTCAGGTAGGCGGTTTCACCGCGCAGGTAAAGGTACTGTGACCACAGGTGGTAAGAGATGTGCGCCACGCCTTTACGCCGCACGGTCAGGATATCGCCAAACAAAGCTTCCATCTCTTCCAGGCGGCGCAGGTGGGCTGTCTCGTCATAGATCAGCTCAGGAAAACGCAGTTCCTTGAGGTCCGCACGCTCACGCAGCACCGGTTGTACGGCAAACGCCCCGCGCCTTTCGGAGGTGTATTCCTTCACCGGTTCCAATCCCCAGCCGGTGTCCTGGACGCTGCCATCTACGACCCATTCCGCCTCGATGACCGAGTCATCTTGGAAGTGCTCAAAGGTGTACAACCGCCTCCGCAGCTCCCATTCGATCCCGCGCGCTTCAGCTTCTTCGCAGTGCAGATCATCAGGCAGGATGAGCTCCTCCCAGGCGCCTTCAGGAAAGACCAGCATCATCGGCTCGCTGGTTTGCAGGGCATTATGTGCCATCCAACGCTGGCGGCGCTCAGTCATCTCGGGCTGCTGCGCAATTTCCGCTACTCGTTGAGCCAGGTTCCGTAGCAGGGTCCGGTCACTTAAGTTGATAGGCAAAGAAAGCGTTCCTATTCGGGTAAAGCGCTCTCAGAAAACAGCATTCTGAAGGATTTCGCCTCTGATCCTTGCTCGAGCATCGCAGCATCCGTCAGAGTGGAAATAGCCTCCCTGGCAGCTTCCCGCTTGATCAAGCGTGCCTCCACCAAGATTTTCAAGGCTTCCAGTGTGGCTGCCTCTTTGATCTTTCGAGCGGTCTCGATACCTTCTTCCACTTTCTGCCTGGCGAGCTCTTCCGCAGCCAGGACTTCGGCCTCGGCCTGCTCTTTACTTAAAGCCAGGGTTTGTTCAGCCTCCAGTTTGCTTTGTTCTAGCGTCTGGTCGGCTTCTTGCATTTGGCCTGCAGCCGTGCGCACGCCCGCTGCAATCGCCGCGGCTGCCACCAGCTTGGCCTGCTCCAACCTGGCCGCTGCCTGTGCTTCAGCCTCGTCGAGGACGCGCTGCGCTTCTGCGATTTTCGCTTCGGCATCCAATTTTGCCTGGGCCAGTTTCGTGTCCGCGTCGGCGACTCCGGCAGCTGCGGTTTGTGCTGCCTCGGCTTCGATTTTTTGAGCCGCCGCGATCGCCTCCTCCAGCGTTGTCCCCCCCAGCGCCATCGCCTCTGGAGAGATCAACCCCTGTGCTATCAGCTCACCCCCTGCGTTTAAGAGAGCCTCTTTGAGGTTTACCGCCCAGGTGTGTTCAAATAAGCACAGCATCGCCAATCCCCCGTTGGGCAGCTCATCCGCCAGCTTTTGTACCTGCTCGCTGGAAAGTCCAAAATCGCCTGCCGTGAGTGACATTGCCGCGGTGATCTTATCGATATCCCCTTCTGTTTTATGGGCAGCGCGTATACCCAGCAATCCCTGCAAAATAATGCCGTATTCGGCTTTACTGGCCTCCGCCAGGTCGCTGATTTCTTTGGAGTGGATGATTCCCTCCGCATCTTTATAGACATATAGTAAATCTACCAGCCGGATGACGCCGTTCTTCCGCACCGCTTTGAGTGCTTCAGAGACAGGCAGCGTGCGTTTTTCATCTGAAAACTTAACGAGTATGAGTTGTAAAGGGCCAATGGTCATAGGGTATTCCTCCTTATTTTCCATCCATTATATATCAATTCGTATATGGGGCAAAATAAAAAAACCCCGCTCCATAGATTGCTTGGTGCGGGGATTCAAGTTCATTTGGCCTGGTTATCCTACTTCAGACCAGTGCTCGTAGCTTTCGACCGTATAGCTGCGCGTGCTCCGGAATTGGAACACTATCCCAGCCGCGGCTAAGAGGAATGCCATGATCATTAAGAATGGCGAGGCATTCAAATAAGCCTTGATCGGGTTTTCGATTAAATTGGGGTACGGATTGTACATGGCAAAATAAGCGCCAAACACAACTGCAGCACCCGCCAGTGATGTAGCGATGATGATCACCCATTTTTGAATGTTCAAAACCATGGTGACGACAGCAAAGATCACTGCGACCACGATACCAATCAGCCACACCAAAAAGCCCATCTGCATGCCAATCGCCAGCAGGATCCCAACCGCCACCCCATAACCCAGCGAGCCAGCAATAATCGCCACAGCTGCAGCATAGAACAGGTACGAGAGCCCTGCGAAGAGCAGGCCGACGATGAAGCCTACCACCCAGCTGGTCACCTCAGATAGGAAGCCGGTGCCAAAGAGAGCCTGCATCGATTGGGCGCCTAGCGACAACCCAAAGAAGAAGCCCCACAGAGGCAGCAGAATGATGAACAGGCGGTAGCCAAAGAAGCACATCAGCGCGCCGAAGATCGAGACGATCAGCCCCCCGCAAGCCAGAGCAAAGAATGATTCGGTAGCCATATTCTCCTCCAGAGAGAGCCTATTCTACATTCAGTTTGATGCCGCCCATTACGCCAGCTACAAAGTTGTAGACCAGCGCCACGACCAACCCGGCTAATGCGCCGCCTACTGCTGCCAGCAGGGCGCGCACAAACACGGACCAAAATGTCATCATCGTATACATGGTCCAGCTGCCCAGGTTCATATCGACCCACCAGGATTGAGCGCCGAAGAGCCAGCCCAGGATCCAGTAGTAAAGTCCAAACACAAAGACCCAGAAGGCTGCCAGGACAGCGCCGTAAGCGGCGAACGACCCAACACTGACGGACTTGATTGTTTTCATGTTAATTTTTCTCCTCTATTTGATTAATGATTTTTGAATTTTCTGCCTCGGGGAAATGCTGTGCGGGGAACCACGCCGCCCTCTGTGCCCAAGACGAACTGCACTTCAACTTCTTTAGATCTGGTTCTCGTCCTCCTTTGCATCATTTTTCACCTGCGGCCCACTGAAGCCAAGGCGCGACAAGGTATTTTGCTTGATCGCTAAATTATACAACACCTTAATGAAACATTAGTTTCTTTTTATTTTCCTCATTCTTCTGTGCGCGCCTCCAGTCGCCCTGCGCGAACTGCGTTCAGCAGGGCGGCGTGGTCTTGTTTATTTTGATCGGAATAGGCAACGCTGAAATCAGCGATTGCGTCTTCGAAAGCTGTGCTCTTGCCCATGTAGCCGGTTAATACTGCCGGGTCACCGCTACGGGCATGGGCGCGTGCCAGCACCCTGCCGCACAAGCCGGCGTAAAGTTTCAAATTCGTCGGATTCATGATCTCGATCACGGGCTTGATCTTGGCATCACTGAGCTGGCGAACGTAAAATTGGATTCTTTGTTTTCCAGTCCCGGTTGTCCATCCCAGGAACAAATCACCCGCCGCCTGCATGGCGCGCTGGCCCACCACCACGCGCTGTCCGTGATGTTCATACGGATTGGCTCCGCAGTATGGCTCTAGCACAGACTGGCGCGCCTGCTTGAACTGCAGAAATAATGGATCACCCCTACCAGACATCAATAACATGATCCCGCAAGCTGTGCCCACGCTGCCCACCCCCACCACCTTGACAGCCACATCCACGACAGTAAATCGATCGAGCAGCAAACTCACGCCCAGGCTAAGGTTCCTCTTCAATCCTTGCAGTGTAGACACGGCAACCTTTCGGTATTCCGAAGCGCGCTGGTCATCCGTATGGTAGATCAGGGGAGGGCGGTCAACAATGCGCGGTGTATCACCGGCCGTGAAAGTCAGCTTGGCGAACTCCCTCTCATGGGCGCTCTGCTCGTAAGCGCTGGCCAGTTTTTTGGTATAAAAGCGCTTACTTTCTTTATCGGGCATGCTTTTGATGATTGCCTCGAGATCGAAGTAATCATTCCACACTTGCAGCACCGGCATCTCAGCGTATTCCGCCATGCGTTGCCGGTAGCTCTGCGCGCTCAGCCAGGCGGCTTCCTTGCAGACAGCCGGGTCGAAGCCATTTGATTGTCCAGCGATGACGAAGCTGGCTGCTAACCGCTTGACATCCCATTCCCAGGGGGCGATCGAGACTTCATCAAAGTCGTTGATGTCAAAGATGAGCTTTCGTTCGGCTGTGGCAAAGCCGCCGAAGTTCAACAGGTGGCAGTCGCCATCTGCAATCAGAGTCAGACCAGATGAGGGGGTGTGCGATAAGTCATAGGCCATGATTGCGGCAGCCCCGCGGTAGAACGTGAATGGGCTCACCATCATCCTGCCGTAGCGAATCGGCAGCAGCTCTTCCACGCGGCCTTTGCTGTTTTCGATCAGCAGATCGATCGGATCACGGCGATTAGCAGGTGCTTGCCATTCCGCCTGCGCTTTCCGTGGAGCCTTTTCACGCAGTGCTTTTCCTTTGGCGAGGCGCTCTTCCAACTGTAGGGTGTGAGTTTGCACCGGGATGGGGGCTTTGGTCAATTTAGGCAGGCTTAGTTCAGGCATCAGGCTTTCTTCGGACATTTTGAACTCCTGTCGAATGGGTTTGAATGGATTTCTAGATATCACTTCGATCCTGTTCTTGGTTTTGGAGTAGGGGCAAGCTGATGAAGAATTGGGTGTTTGATGGGGTTTAAAACCATCAAAC
Organism: uncultured Chloroflexia bacterium; assembly: GCA_963754615.1. GTDB lineage: Bacteria > Chloroflexota > Anaerolineae > Anaerolineales > UBA4823 > CAVVUF01. The sequence goes on from CAVWGW010000008.1 coordinate 447,681, forward strand.
ACCCTTAAGCAGCGAGGAGAGCGTTCGATCCTCCTGAGAAGATCAAGCGGTATTGTGTTTTATGGAGCAGTGGTCGGGTAGTAGGGGATCTCTTTGCGTTTATAGGCGCCGCTGGTATAGGTGGCGATATCGCCCACCAATGCCAGGCCAATCCAAACCCAGTCGAAACCGACGATCCCGTTTGCGCCATACACCAGCACCCACATCAAGGTTGTCCACGGTAAAAAGATCAGGCCTAAAAGGGGTAAGAACCAGCCATTAAACGCCAGGGCAATCTGGGCGCGGCCGTAGGGGATCAGCCAGTAAATCAACAATGCGAAGCGGGGTCCTAAAAACAGCAGGGTTAAAAAGAAACAGCACATACCTTCCTCCTTATTATTACAAATAGCCGTTTTTCGGCTTTCGTCTGGTTATCAGGCGAATAAACTGCATCGATTATGATCGTATTGACAACCATAAAGATGCGTTTACTTTTTGGTTGACTTTCCCTTTGCATCGCCAGCTTCTGCTGGTTTACCTTCTTCCGCAGGGGGTTCATCGGCCGACTCCGGCAGGATGACAGTGGCAACCGTGGCTTCACCCGTTGGAGTAATCACGCTGTCCACAATCAAGGCCCCCTCTTTGGTGATAGCGCCTGCTTCAACGACGGCCCCTTCTGCAGTAACACCAGCCATTCGATAATCCACTCGATCGTCTGTCATCACTGCCGCTCCGGCAACTACCGCTTCATCGGTGATCGCCATTCCGATCACCTCTGTGGAATCTTTGCCAATCGCCACTTCTTTAAAAACCAGACCTGTTTCAGCCAGGATGATTCCCAGGGCGACGCTCTTGTCTTCATTTAGCTTTGTGTAGATTTCTGTGGCCAGGTTGCTTACGAACTGCCGGATATCCTCCACATCGACCTGCTGTTGGACAGCCTTAAGAAAAGCGCGGCTGGTAATAGCTGTTACCGCGGATGTCCCGGGTTTCAACCCGTAGCCAACCATTTTTAGGCTCTCATCTCTGAAGCCTGCGTCGCCTTTCGCAGCTAACCCACCCATGGCGGCGCCTGTGCTCGACCCAATCACCACTCCTGCCGGGCCGCCCAACACGCCTATAATGCCGCCGATCAGCGCACCCGCTTTCGCGCCTTTACCGGAGCGCATGTCACCGGTTTCCTTGAAAGTGATCTTGCCCTCCGCATCCTGGCGGATCACAGCCGCGTCTTCGAAGTAGAACGCTTTCTTTTTCTTGGCTTCCTTCATGGCTTTGATGGCTTCGTCACCAGCTTTCTCATCCGTAAATGCCATCACCAAAAATCCAACTGCCGCTACCCCTTTTTCTTGTTTTGCACTCATGTGTGTAATGCTCCTTTTCTTTTTAGAATCGTTTCTATTCTAAGCATAGCGATCATTTACCGGCTTGTCATCGTCAGGTTGATGATCTCCCATAAACGAAAAGCGGAGGTCGGCTGCCTGATTATCGACAATTGTTGAAACTTGATCCGAACTGTGGATGGACGGCTTTCATTCGTCCATTAACACCTCTTTGATGTCTGTACTAGCATGAGATCGCCAAGAAATCCACCATGCTGATGTCCGATTATTTCACCTGGATATATAAATAGAACTGGCAAAGCACCGTATTTCCCAAGGCAATCTCCCAGAGCTCGCCATAGGTCCCGCTAGTATAGGGCGCAATCATCGGTACGCTGAAGTTGTAAGACGCTCCGGTCGGCACATCGATGCCCAGGTCGTAAGTGTCCGAGCCCTGGTGCATGGGCGTATTTGCTACTGCGCCTGCATAGCGCACATCCACATCATTGGCTGTCCAGATTCCGAAGCCGGTATTCTGCAGCACCCAGGTGGTCGAGAATCCGGCTCCAGGGGTGAATTGGGTGTAATCCGTTGGCGACTGCGCGATCAAGACACAACCAAAGGTTGGGCTGGGCGCTGGAGGAGTGGCCTCTATCGTTGGAGGCGCAGCCGGTGGTGCAACCACCGGTACATTGCCTGTATTTTGGGTTAAGACCCAATCTGCTGACACCCAACCAAAACCATCCGCGGAGTATTGGGTGGAGATTTTAACCTGCCACCAGGTGCTATCGGCGCTCTTACCGGTCACTTCGCCAGTTGTGCCAGGAGGAGCTGCTACCAGCACCGGGTAGTTCGTACCGGGTCCGCTGCGGATGTTGACGTAATCCACCGCAGTAGCAGACGGTGCTCCGGCCGGCGGTGCTGGTGGTGGTGCGGATGCGTAAGTCACCGGGTTTTTTATCGTCTGGACATTCGATACGTTGCGGGCCTGGGTGTATTGGGCCATCACCCAACCGTAGCCTGCCCCGACCCTCTCCGGGTTCAACCGCACCACCCACCACTGCCCGTCTTCGCTCTTGCCGATCACCCTCCCGATTGCGCCCGCCGGGGCGATACCGAATGCCGGAAAATTGGCAGCCGGGCCTGTGCGCACAAACACATTAACGATAGCTGTAGCCTGTGGGTCACTCGCACCCGGAGGCACCATCTCGACGGTGGGGGGCACCGGAGGGGTGGGTAGCACGGGGACGCTGCCCGCGTTGCTCACCGTCACCCAGCCAGCGTCTACCCAGCCAGCCCCGGTGGGAGCTACTGGAACGCTGATCGCCCACCACAAGCTATCTTCGCTCTTTCCTACCACCTTAGCAGTCCTACCGCCCAGGAAGGAGGCGTACACCACATAATTCGTGCCCGGTCCGCTGTAAATGGTCGTATTGAAGTTGGCAATCGCCGTGGGTTCACCGGATGCGGGGGTAGGAATGACCGCCACTGGGATATTCGGATCGGGGGTTGGGCCGGGAGGCGGTGGTGTCGCAGTAGATGTCGCTGGAGGAGCAGGTGCTTGAGTCGGGGCGTTTTTGGTGATGTCTGCCACCACCGTTTGAGCAGCCTGGGTTTGGATCAGCGTTACATCCTGGGTGGGCTCTGGTGTGGCTGCCGGACCGCACGCACTCAAAACCAGGACACCAGCGATGATCAGGTTGAATATCAGTACCCTCAGGTTTGTTCGATTGTATTTTCTCATTTTTTCACCTTTTTATCGAATTTTTCGGTTTAATCGAAAAAGTTCTTATCCTCACCCGCCTTCAGCAAACGCCTCCACGATTGCCACCGCATTTTCCGTGGGGGTTTCGGAGCGCAGCGGCTTGGCTGGTGACAGGATGTACCCGCCTCCTTTGCCCATCTCGCTCCGCAGCCGCTGGATTTCTGCGCGCACCTCGGTGGGTTTGCCAAAGGGGATTGTGCTCTGGCTGCCCAGGCAGCCCCAAAAAGTAATCTTGTCGCCGAACTTCTTCTTGAGCTCGTAAGGGTTCATCCCAGCTGCCTCCGGCTGCACACTTTCCAGCACATCCACTCCGATCTCGATGATGTCCGGCAGGATGGAAGCTACCGAACCGCAGGAATGGTGCATCACGATTTTCCCATGCTCATGCACGCGCTCGTAGATCTGCGCCCAGCGCGGCTTGAGGAACTGCCGCCAGCGCTTTGGACCGATGATCACCCCGCGCTGGTCGCCCCAGTCATCCCCGAATAGAATACTGTCCACTGGCAGCTCGCAGGTATAGTCGACGAAGTTCAAGTACAGGTTCATGATCTTATCCAGGGCTTCTGCAAAGAAATCCGGGTTCTCAACGGCATCCATCAAGATGTTTTCGAACCCGCGCAGGTTCCAGGAGCGTTCGAACAGCCCCCAGCCCAGGTTGCCAACGATGAAGGTGTCCTGGTTCTTCTCGATCGTCTGGTAAGCGTTCGCCTTCCAATCCGGGCGGTAAAAGACCTCTGGGGAAGGGAAGGTATAGCCCTCGAAAGAAGGCGTTTTGAGAGGCGGGGTCTCCAGGTGCCAGGGCAGCCGATCAATCCGCCAGATTCCCCCATAGGCATCTTGCCAGCGCTCTGCGCTGATCGCTTCTTTCTTGTCGGTATCCACCGCACCCACCCCGGTCATGTAGCGTTTCAAGCGCTCGCGCCAGTGCGGTCCGCCGTAGTATTCGTCCAGGCGTGCTTCAACGTCACTGTCTGAGTTGAGGGGCTTGTCGACCTCGCTCTCGAACCCCAGGGTGTAGGGCACTTCGGCAGGCTGGCGGTGCTGGATGGCGTCAAAAACGATCTCGCGTGGCGTTGTCATGAGTCTCTATCCTTTCAATCCGAAATATGCTTCTTTCAAATCCAGGTAGTACAGGTAATCGTCCGGTTGCACGTTGGGTGGGCAGCGGTGGTCGCAGAAGGGGATGTACCCGCCGCGTGCGACCAGCGGCACCAGTGTATCCATATAGCGCCGGATCGCCTCGCGGCCTTTGCCCATCTCAATCTTGTCGAACCCGCCCATTATGCGCAGGTCCTTGCCATACGCTTTGAGCAGCTCCGCTGGGTGGGCGCAGCCGTTCACCTCGAATGGGAACAGGCAGGTCACCCCGCCTTCCATCATCGATTTCAAGATCGGGCGCACATCCCCGTCGCAGTCGATCCACCAGATATCGATACCATGTGCGTCAAGCTTGTCATGGATGCGTTTATAGCGCGGCGTGATCACGCGCTGGAACCAGCGTGGATTGACGATCGGCCCTGACTTGTAGCAGATATCCTCCCATCCTGCCGCGTAATCGAATTCGAAATGCGGCAGGATCTGGTCGAGAGCCTGCTCCACCAGCTGGCAGGCTGTCTCGACCATGTCTTCCACCATCGCCGGGTAATCGTAGATCGCGTAAGACAGCCCCTCGAAGGTCAGCATGTCGCGGATCTTGCCGATCATCGAGCCAACCCAAATCCCCAGCGGGTAATCGCGGTCGGCAGGGTGCTCTCGCTTGAGCTTTTCAACATCTACTTTCCGGGCGGGATCCTCCAGCCGGAAGCGTTCGGCTTTAACTTTCTTCCAATCGTCTGGGGTTATGATGGATGCCTTGATGAAGTGTGGGATGGTGTCATGCCCATCCAGGGGCACTTCTGCCAGCAGCCCATCCTCATTCATCATCACCCTGGTCGTCTCGCGTACCTCGATCGTCTCCTTTGGGAAGGGCGGTGACATCCAAATCTCCCCATTGATCGTGGCCGTGCGGTCGAAGTTGAAGAAGATGTCGGCTTCTTCATTGTTAGAGATCCCATTTTTATAGAAGAGCGGCCATTCGGTGAAATTCTCATCCCAATATCCGAACTCCATGTTGAAGCAGCGGTCTACCGGTTGGTAGTGCATCTGGCGGTTGAAGCGCTCGCGATCGGTCATTGTGCCTTTCCACTTTGGGCGGATAGGTTCAATGGTTTGCTCGGATGGTGGGATTGGCATGGATGTGTCCTTTGGGATCGAATAGGTTATGTGAATGATCTGATAATCCGTAGATACCCACCTCCCAATTTTATCTTAATGATGGATTTGGTATATAACTTCTGTTTACAAAATTCCGAGAGAGGTTGTTGTAGATACCTTAATCCTCTTTCATCAGAAGAAGAACATACGCCCTTTCGCTCTGGAGAAAGATTTTTTGCTCCAGGCGTTATTACGCTGTCGCCCATCCGGTCGAATATCCTTTGCAGATGCCTTGGTTTGGGCTGCCGCAAGAGCTACAGACACGACAGTCGTTTATACCCTCGATGAACAGTTTCCCCAGGCTGGCGTAGAAGTCAGGATAGGGAGGAATCCAGGAGAGTAATTTCGGGATTTATTCCAGCCTATCCAGGCTCTGTTAACCACCAGTTGGAATAACAACAACCTCGATATCTTCAGTTGGATTTCCGTTGGTTATCACCGGAATGTTGGTATCATTGATAAATAGCAGTCTCCCAGCGCCATCTTCAATCCGAACGCGCAAGCTGTAACGATGATTTTCAATAATGCTCTCAGGCTCATAGGAAACGACAAATGGGATCGGAACCTGTGCACCTTCCGTCTTGATCACCTGCTCTCCGACCACCTCCGCCGGAGCATCTGCTAAGGAAACATCTTCAATCCGCACAGTTAAGACCGCCTCTGGTGGAAGGGCGATGCGTTGCCGATAAGTGACTGTTCCAGTCACCGATGCTTCATCGGGAGATCCTCCGCAGCCTGTTGTGGCTGTAGTTCCCAACAACAAACCCAGGATGGTGATGATTTTAAGCAGCATTCATTGGTCTCCTCTGAAAGGATTTCCTGTCCCACATATTTTAATGATTAGCCAGGTGTCAGCTCTGGTTAATACGTGATAACCCGCGGCAAGCCCTTTGCCTGCGAGACCCAGTCCTCAACATTGGCTGCGGTCGGCACTTTGCGCACCAGTTCCTTTGCCACATTGACCTCAGTCATCTTAGCCAACAGGTTGGCCGGGTTGCGCTGCGCCAGCTCTACCACCGTGTCCACTCCAGCCACTTCCAGCAGGTCAGCATATTCCGAGCCAACCCCCTTGATGCGGTACAGATCCACGTGGTTGACCCACTTCAGGATCAAGCTGCCCGCGATCCCTGATTTTGAAGCGATCTCTTCCCGGCCCTTGCGCGCTGCTCCAGCCTTGAGCAGGTCCAGGCAGGTCACCAGCCCAATTGACTTAAGCTTCTCGGCATAGACCGGACCGATGCCCTCCACGTATTCCAGGGGATACTTGAACTTGCCCATCTCTTCGACATCTGTGGCATCCACGTTTCCGATCAAGATCGCTTCAGATCGAGTTGCTTCCCATTCCTCAGCGGCATTGCTTGTCTCTTGGACAGCACTTTCTGCACGCTCAACCGCGGCAGCCGGTTCTGGAGCACGGGCTTCCATTTCTCTTGCTGCGGCAGCCCCCGCTGCAGCTATTCCTGCTCCCTCATCGATGACGGCGGCCGCTGCGCCTTTGACAGAAGCCGTTGTCTCCACCACCTCTTTGGGAACCTCCACCGTTTGAGCGCGGGTCGCTGCCACTCCAGCTGCCTCGCCCACGCTGCTGACCGCTTCGGTTTTGACGTATGCTGTTGTCTCTACCGCCTGAACGCGGGTCGCCGCCAGCGCTGCGGCTTCTTTGGCTTTCTTCTCAGCATTTTGCAGACCGAAAGCCCAAATGAGCGCCAGGATGCCCCCTCCGACAAATATTCCACCTAACACAAAGGGCAAGGCCAGCCCAGCAATCACCGGCCGGAATAAAAGCAGCAGGCCAAGCAGGATGCTCAGTACGCCTAGGACCCCCACCCCCCAGCCGCCCCCGCGGAAAGCAAACACCAGCTCCATGACCCCGAGCACGATACCGATTGCCCCCACCAGAATCGCTAGCGAGGTAGGCACTAACAGCGTGCTCCACAGCGGGTTAAAGATGATCAAGATTCCCGCCATTATCCCCAAGATTCCGCTGAACAATTTCCAGCCCCACTCTCTGCGGTCCTTAACCAGGAAAACGATGGAGAGCCCCCCGGTGATCAGCCAGTAAACACCTAGCACCTGGATCAGGATGAGTAAAGTAGCCGCCGGCTTGGCGAACAGCAGCAAGCCGAGCAGGATAGCCGATAATCCCGAAAGCAGCACCAGCCACCAGGGCAGACCAACTTCTTCATTTAGCGATTTTTCGTTCGACATATTTTCTCCTATTCTTTATTACTTGGCTTTTTTACCTCGTCCAAACAACCCGCCTTGATAAGCGATCCCGGTCCCAGCCAACACCAGCCCAATCAGGCTGCCAATTGCCCCATTCAGCGCTGGGATCAGCATCTGCAAGCCGCGCGTGCACAGCAGCGCGCCGACCACTGCCGCCAGGACGATCACCGTCCAATCCTTGAAGCGAGACATCAATCCAGCACCGATGACTGCGCCTACCAGTGCCAGCAGCCAGTTCACCAGGCCCCAATCCAGCCCAAAAAGGTTGAGCAGGCCTAATGTGATCGCACCGCCAGCCAGTGCCCCGAGTGCCAGGGTGACCAATCCGACCAGGGCTTTGGCAATCCCTGCTCCAAATGCAAACAGGATCGCCAGGCCAATCGGTATGATCCACCATAACCAGCCTTCCTGCACTCCGGGCAAGATGCTTAAAATGCCAATCCCCAGCAGCGCGCCAACCCCCGCCCCAAATATTGCCAACCGCGACCCAAACGCCAGCACTATCAAACCAAGAACAATGAAGATAATTGGACCTAGTATCATTACTCCTCCTGAGGAACATCGACCGGAATGGAATTCTCACTTTAGATTATATACCAATTTCTCTAAGGTTCTGTTAAGCTTTTTGGAAGAACCCGTCTTCGAAGTATGAACTACTCGATCCGAAAAAGGAAGCTGATCGGACATAAATCTACGGTAAAATTAGGGCAGAGCTCGGTTTCAGATAGATTTAGGCGATCGGGCTTGGTTTTCAACAGATGCGATATTACCTCCGATCTAGCGATGCGCAAAATATACAACTTAAAGGAGTTATTCGATGATACATGGTGAGCGATTGATCTCGATGAAAATACTCATCATCAACGATGAGCTAACAACTCAGACAGCTACCGGGCGCGCAATCCGTGCATTGGCACAAGAACTGCGTGAAGGGGAGAATATCGTCCTCGAAGCGATCTCAGCGGACGACGGGGCTTCAGTGGTTCTGTCCGATCCTTCGGTTCAGGGTATTTTGCTGGATTGGACCTTGAGTGACGACGACGTGCAGCACGACAAAGCCAAAGCCTTATTGACGCTGATTCGGGAGCGCAATGCCCACGTTCCAATCTTTCTCATGGTTCAACGTGGCGACATGGCGAGTCTCACCGCCGCGGTGATGCGCCAGGTGGATGAGTTAATCTGGATGCTGGAAGACACGCCCTTCTTCATTGGTGGGCGTATCTTGGCAGCGGTGCGCCGCTACCGCGAAGCCCTCGCACCCCCGATGACCAGGGCGCTGTTGGCATTTGCGACGAGGTATGAATATTCGTGGCACACGCCCGGCCATGCAGGAGGTACAGCCTTCCTAAAGTCACCTGTCGGTCGCGTTTTCTATGATTATTTTGGCGAAAACCTGTTCCGTTCGGACCTATCGATCTCGGTCGGTGAATTGGGATCGCTGCTGGATCACAGCGGGCCAATAGGGGAGAGTGAGAAGTATTGTGCGCGCGTGTATGGCGCCCATCGCTCGTACACGGTGACCAACGGATCCTCCATGTCAAATCGGGTAATCATGATGTCATCGGTCACGCGCGGCGATTATGCCCTGTGTGATCGCAATGCCCACAAATCGACCGAGCAAGCCCTCACCATGACGGGTGTGATCCCGACGTATTTGGTGCCTTCGCGCAATCACCTCGGCCTCATCGGGCCGATCTACCCCGAGCGCCTCGCGCCGCAGGCTGTGAAAGCCTCGATTGCGGCGAATCCGCTAGCCAAGGATAAATCACAAAAAGCCGTTCACACCATCATCACCAACTCCACCTATGATGGCTTGACCTACTTCGTGCCGAGAGTAATCGACTTGCTCGATGCCAGTGTTGATCGCATTCACTTCGATGAGGCCTGGTACGGTTATGCCCGTTTCAATCCGATTTACAAGGATCGCCATGCCATGTACGGTGATCCGAAAGACTATCCTGCCGACAAGCCCACCATATTCGCGACCACCTCCACTCACAAATTGTTAGCTGCGTTGTCGCAGGCTTCTCTGATCAGTGTACGCGATGGGCGGAAACCGGTGGAGCACGCCCGTTTTAACGAATCTTTGATGATGCATGCCACCACCTCACCCCAATATGCCATTATCGCCTCCAATGAAATCTCGATGGCCATGATGGACGGCGTCGGCGGGCGCACTTTAACCACAGAAGCGATCACAGAAGCAGTGGCATTCCGTAAAGCGGTCTGCCGCGCCCACCGCTTTGCTCAAGCTGAGGGTGATTGGATGTTCAAAACTTGGAATGCCGATGAAGTGACTGATCCGGCGACTGGGAAGAAGATCGCCTTCCCCGATGCCCCAGATGAATTATTGATTACGAACCCCGATTGCTGGGTGCTGCATCCTGGTGAGGCTTGGCATGGCTTCAAGGACCTCGAAGACGACTATTGCATGCTCGATCCGATCAAGGTTTCGGTGGTGACGCCGGGGGTGGCAAATGATGGCTCGTTTGAGAAATTAGGCATCCCTGCCGCGTTGGTTACCGCCTATATCGACGAGCGGGGCATCGAAGTGGAGAAGACCACCGACTTCACGATTTTGCTCCTCTTCTCGATTGGCGTGACCAAAGGCAAGTATGGCACGCTGATCAATGCGATGCTGCGGTTCAAGGAAGATTACGATGCCAACACCCCCCTGGTTGAGGTGCTGAAGTCGATCGTCGCCAGTGCACCTGAACGTTACACAGGTATGGGTCTGCAAGAGCTGGCTGACGAGATGTTTGAACAGATGAAAAGCTCGCACCTGTTGAAGTGGCAGGCAGAGGCATTCTCTGCGCTCCCACTGCCCGTGTTTACCCCTGCTGAAACTTACTCCAGGTTGGTGCACAATGAGATCGAGCTAGTCCCAGTAGACAAGATGGCTAACCGAATCCTTGCCACTGGCATCGTGCCCTATCCCCCTGGCATCCCGATGGTCATGCCGGGTGAGAATGCTGGGGGCGATGACAGTCCCTATATCGGTTATCTGCGTGCCCTGCAGGCCTGGGACAGCCGTTTCCCTGGTTTCGGTCACGAGACACACGGCGTGGAAAATAAGGACGGTACCTACTACGTTTATTGTCTGAAATAGCTGATGATTGAAGGAGGATGTACCCGATGAGCTCCACAGCAGATATTCTGATTCGCATCGACTCGATTGACCAACTCTTCAATGGGTCAGCGGTCAACCCTTTCTCGGATAAGCCTGCGGTGATCTTGGGCGAAGCAGCGCTTCCCTATTTTATCCAGAAGGAATTAGGCCGTGGGTCGCGTGATTGGCGTGGGAGTCGCTTGATCATCCAATTACCCTCCGATCAGATCAGTCCCGGTCTGCAGTCGCAGATTGTTAATGCGGTGCGTAAGTATGCCGAGGCGAAGCAAACGCAAAACGAAGCTTTGATACGTATTTCGCGCCGGCGCAGCCTGATCGGGCTGAGCATTGCGATTATCATTGCCACCTTACTGCTTGCGGTTCTTGTTGTTTTGACGAATACCGTTTTAGCCTCCTCGACCGATGCTGTAAAAGTTATCTTGACCGGCGTCGTAACCATATTCATCTGGTCAACGGTGTGGAATCCTTGGGACAGGCTGGTGTATGAATGGATTGAGCCGTGGCGCGAGAACCTCATCCTGCGTAAGATCATGGCTCTGGACATTATCGTCCAACCAGAGCCAATGCCGGCTGCTTGATCGCTGCCCAGCGTCAAGCAGACCTGGTTCCAAACACAACAGGATGGCTCCACCTCATCCTCCGTCAATTTCCTACAAAGGCTAACTCCTTGACAGCCTCGAGCACCTCCACTGAGCCGCTCCAATTGGGGCAGTGGTTGTCCCTGGACAATCAAGGCCGCGTCCAGGCCAGAATCCAGCGCCTCCTTAACGATCAGAGCCAGGGTGGTGCTTCGATCTTTCTGTCAGGTGGCAGTTGGACGAACCTTCCCCTGGCAGGATTTTCCACAACTAGCAGCACTCTACCTTTCAACTCCTCTTTCGGGCTGGCTGAGCTTGCCGCCCAGCTTGTCAGCCAGGGGCAAACCATCACGATTAGGATGCCTATATTCCCAAAGTTCGGGTCACCTGACAGGCGGTTCGGTTCGATCAGCTTGGCCAGGCGGGTTTTCATTTGGGCCGGGCTGCGGGCTGCGCAAGGCTACGCTTAGACTGTTTAGAAGATGGTAGATCAGCCCGGCAAAGGCAGCGAGCCAGGTAAATAGTGCGATGTAAACGAAAAAGCGCGGGATTGCATACAGGAAAGGCAGCTCCAGAGCCCTGGCTAACTGGAACGTGCAAACCGTATACATCCCCAAAGGAAAGACCAGGCCCCAATACTGCGGATCGTAGCGCAAGGGAAAGCGTTTGATGATGTGACGCCAGAATCCCAGGATCACGAGCAGTGGGATCCACCACGTTGCCGTAGCCCAGAAAAAAATATTCAACCCTTTTAAGAATGGCAGCAGTTCACCTAAAAAGGTCCACTGACCAGCATTCAAGATCAACGTATCACCGGCTAAGGTAGAAATGGCGACAGCCCCCATGGTAATCCAATAAGTCGGCATCAATTGTTTCGGCTCCAGCCGGAAGAATAGAAAACGGTAAAAGATAGGACCGATTAACATAATATAGAGCATGCCCCCCAATAAGTACATGGTCAGGGTATAGAACAAAAGTGTTTCTTTCCATATACCCAGGCTTCCCGCTAGCAATGTTCCCAAGATCGAGATAGACTGTGTAGCAACAACAGCAACCAGCCATACACCATTGATTCCATTTTCCAAAGTTGGCTTGGATGCTTTTACAAGCATTGCAGCGAAAAAGGTGTACATAATCGCATGCCACAGGATGAACCCCACTCCCCATAACACGCTCGCAGTGGTGTTATCTCCGCTCAGCAGCACAAATTGGCTGCCCAACACGCATGTACCTGCCACCAGGGTAAAGAAACCGGGACCACGGATATGGTCAGTCAGGTCAGAAAACAGCCTCCGAGGGTGGAACAGAACGCGAACCAGGATCAGGAAGCATAAGATGCCGTAGGTGACTTTATTAATATCAAAGAGCACCTGAGCTGCACCTTCCAACTCTAGCAAATGTGCCGCGATCGACACAATGCCAGTGGCCATCACCAGGGAAAAGTAACCGGGAAAGAGGTCGCGGATCCCCTGTTTAACAGCGATCGACAGCTTGTTCCACACAGCAATACCCTCTAGGGAGCAGTTCGCTTGTTCCAAATGACCACCTGGAAGCGGCGCCACAGGTAGGTGATTGGAAATGTCAACATGTGCACTAAGCGGCTGAAGGGGAAAAGTAAGATGAGCAGTGTAGCATTCAAGAAGTGTAGTTTAGGCACCAGGGGTAGAGCGGTGATATATTGAGGCTGCGGTTGGAAGGTAGCCAGGGAAGCCACCCACGGTGTGGCTGTGTAGATGAACCAGGCCGCGCCCCAACGGTAGAAAAAAGCCATCCACAAGCCAAGAAATATTTGGTTAAACAGTAAAACCAACACGACCCAGTCCATGGGAGATGTGATCAAGCGGATGCCTGAGCGGCTCAAACGCCGAAATAAAAGGATGATGATCCCCACCAGGGCCAGGAACGCTAACACTTTGCCGGCGAGTTCAGCCATGTACAGCAGGTTGGCGTTGCCATGTATGATCGCCATCACACCGGGAATGGTAAAACCTGCTAAGTGGATAAGCAGCGTGGGCAGAACCCCATAATGCCACGGCACGATACCCCAGAATAGCAGGTCCTTCTCCATGAGCTCTGAAGAAAGGCTTGAGAAGGTGGAGCGCCTATGGAAGTAGCGGTACAGGCTGCCAACAACCGCCAGGGTGGCTGCCACGTAGGGGAAAACAACGAAAAGTATCGTATCAAGCATGGTCTTTTCCTTCCATTTCTACCCTATCGGGGCTCCGATATCCTCTCAGGTTAGGATCACGTAGCACGAGCAAGAGAGCCCGGATGACCTGACCGTATGGATTGTCTCCATTCTTGCCGAGGGCTTGGACCATCTTGTCCACAGCCGGGACCAGTCCCTCGTCCAGAAGCACCTGGCTGAACTCATCTTCGCTGCAAAACCCCAGGAAGCGCAGGACGACTGCCATGTGGTCTGGGAGCTCATTTCCTATCGCAAAGCCCTTTTCCCGATACCCTTGGTTGAGCCGAGCCATGAACCGGCTTCGTTGATAACTTTCCCCAAACAGGTAATGCCCAACGTAAGGGTAGCACACAGCTTGCATATCAAAGGTGTTGGTGTAGATCTCTTCCAGCCGGGTCAACGGTTCATGCTCCACAAATTGACAGAATCCTGCCAGCAGTTCAGCTGCGGGAAGGCAAACATCCAACAGCTGCTCAGTGCACTCCTTGGCCTGTCGGTTCAGAGCTGGGGTGGGGTACTCGAGCAGAACAGCAAAAAGCTGGAACAAGGTTTTGCTCGTCTCTTCCATCATCTGTTATGGTCCCCGCCGCACCGGGCGGTTGAAGCCGAACCCGGTTTTCTTGACGTGCTCTTTTGGGTCAGTGATCGCTTCGATAGCCACCTCGCGCCGCATGGGTGGGATGACAAAGCGCTCCTCGTACGCAGCTAATGTGGTCAGCCGGTAGATAGCCTCTGCATCCTGAGCGGTCAGGCCTGCCTCAGCCAGGGCTTTCTCCACCTGGTCGTCTGACACGTCACCTACAGCCTGGCTGCGCTTATAAAGCCGCACGGCGATCAGCTTCTTATACGCCGCCGTCACCGGCTCCTCATTCCCAGCTGCAAAAAGCCTGGCCATATAGCGTATCGGCATCCGAGCGTTCTCAAGCGAGCTAAACAAATCACCCGCCAGTCGTTGCACTTCTCCATTCTGTTCAGACGATATTATAGGCAGCAATGGCGGTACGTAGAACAACATGGGCAATGTGCGAAACTCCGGATGCAGGGGTAGCGCTAGCTTCCACTCCTTCACATAACGGTAGACTGGCGATTTCTGGGCGGCTGCGATCACGGCATCGGGAATGCCGCTCTTATAAGCAGCCTCTATCACCTCCGCGTCCATCGGATCGAGGATCGTTGCCAGTTGAGCACTCACCAGTTCTTCGTCAGGCGCCCGCCCTGCTTCCTCGATACGGTCGGCGTCGTACAGCAGTACGCCCAGGTAGCGAATCCGTCCCACGCAAACGTGGAAACAAGCCGGTGCTTGGCCGGTCTCCAGGCGCGGATAGCATAGAATGCACTTTTCCGACATGCCACTCGACCAATTGTAATAAACCTTTTTGTAGGGACAGCCAGAAATGCACATGCGCCACCCCCGGCACTTATCCTGGCTGACCAGGACAATGCCATCCTCACCGCGCTTATAGATCGCGCCGGCAGGGCAGGCAGCCAGGCAGGCGGGGTTCAAACAGTGGTTGCAGATGCGCGGGATATAGAAAAATACCAGCCGCTCAATCGCTAAAAGTCGTTCCCGTTCCGCTTCACTCATGCTTTTGAGCAAAGGATCGTTGGTGGCGTAGATCGACGAGCCGCTTAAGTCATCGTCCCAGTTCGGTCCAGCCTCGATCTCCATATGACGCCCGTCGAGCAGTGAGATGGGTCGGGCAGTGGGTTGATCGTTTCCGGGGGGAGCGTTGAACAGGTCCTGGTAGCGGTAGGTCCATGGCTCGTAATAGTCATCCTGGGAGGGTAGCGATGGATTATAGAAAATGTTTCCCAGTGCACTCAACCGGTCCTGCAGCTTGAGGCGCAGTTTTTGTGATTTTCCCTTTGAGGCAACCTCCCATCCGCCGTTATATTTTTCTTGATCCTCCCACAAGGTGGGGTAGCCGGTGCCCGGCTTGGTCTCCACATTGTTCCACCACATGTATTCAGCGCCTTTGCGTTCTGTCCAGACATTCTTGCAGGCCACGCTGCATGTATGGCAGCCGATACATTTATCCAGGTGGAAGACAATCGATACTTGTGAGCGTATTTTCATGATATCTCCTCTAATACTGCGGTGTGCCAGGGAGCTTACGAACCAGCACGAAGGTATCCCGGTTGACGCCTGTCGGTCCCCAATAATTCATGCCGTAGCTGAACTGACCGTAGCCGCCCATCATCAAGACCGGTTTTAGCCGGGCGCGTGTCGGGCTATTATGGCTCCCGCCGCGCTTGTTGCCGCGCTGCGGTGATTTGGGAATGCCAATGGTGCGTTCCAGCGAGTGGTAAAGGAAGCACAAGCCAGGCGGAATGCGTGAGCTGACCACCGCGCGTGTTACCAACACCCCGTGGTCATTGTACGCCTCAACCCAGTCGTTGTCCTGCACGCCGATGTCTTCAGCATCTCTGGTATTCATCCACAGTGGTTCTATGCCTCGGGATAGCGTAAGCATGCGATCGTTGTCGTAATATGTCGAGTGGATGTGCCACTTGCCATGCGGCGTTATATAGTCCAGTTGAATGGTGCTGCCCTCGGGCCGACTCTTTTCCAGGTCACCGATAGCTTGTGGATCAGGTCGGGGTTTATAAGTGGGCAGGTTCTCACCAAAAGCCAGGTAGCCTTCATGATCCAGGTAAAAATGCTGCCGCCCGGTCAGGGTACGCCAGGGCACCAGGCGTTCCACATTCAAACAGTACGCGGAGTAGGTACGTTCATCATTGGTGATGCCTGTCCAGATGGGGCTGTTGAGCAATCTCCTGGGTTGACTTACCAGGTCCTTGAAGGTCATGCGCACACCCTGCGTTGGCTTAGCCAGGTCAACCAGGGGCATGCCTGTTTTTTCCTCTTCTGCTGCGTAAGCCCGGCAGCCAACTTCGCCGTTGGTCTCAGGTCCCAAGTAGAGGATCACATCAGCAGCTTGACGCGCATCATTTAAAGAAGGGTAACTCTGACCAGCCCAAGTTTCCGTTGAGCCTCCCTCCAGGAGTTTTTGGTAAAGGTCTTCGATCGACCAACGAATGCCATGCGTACCGATACCATCCCGCTGTACCACTGGTCCGAGGGAGATGAACCGGTTGTACAGGTTCACATAGTCTCGTTCCATCACAACCAGGTTAGGCATGGTCACACCAGGAACTGCTTCGCATTCCCCCTTGGTCCAGTCTCTCACCGTTGGCTGTGCGATTTCGCCCGGGGTGTCATGCTGCAGCGGCACTGCGACCAGGTCTCTCACCGGAACTGGTAAGTGCTCCCGAGCAAGCTCACTCACCTTTTGGGCGATTGCTTTGAAAATATCCCAGTCACTCTTTGACTCCCAGCAAGGGGGAACAGCTGCCGACATGGGATGGATGAAAGAATGCATATCTGTGGAATTCAGGTCGTCCTTCTCATACCAGGTGGCAGCAGGCAGGATGATGTCCGAATAAAGCGCTGAGGTGTCCATCCGAAAGTTGAGGTCTACTACCAGGTCCAGCTTGCCGCGTGGCCCGGTTTCGTGCCAGACAGCTTCTTTTACAGTATCGGCGGAAACCTCATCGGCGATGGTTTGGGTATGCGTTCCCAGGTAGTGTTTAAAGAAATACTCTTGCCCTTTGGCGCTGGCGTTGAGGGCGCTTCCCCGCCAAATGAACCACAGCCTTGGCCAGTTCTCCGGTGCGTCGGGATCTTGCACCGCGAAGTTTAGCTTCCCCGCTTTCAATTGCCCGACGACCCATTGCCGCACCTCAGCCTCGCTCTTTGGCCCGCTTTGTTCCGCCTGCTGTATCAGCTCGAGAGAGCTGCAGTCAAACTGGGGAAAGAAAGGCAGCCAGCCCATGCGTACGGCTTGGACCTGGGTGTCCATCGTGTGCTGCTGCGTCAGGGTTTGAGCCCAACCTTGAACATCGGAATGTGGGGGAATGATATTCTGCTCGAGGGTTTTTCGATCGTAGCGCCATTGGTCGCTGTGGACATAGTGGTAAGATGGACAGTTTTGTAGCCGGGGTGATTTCGACCAATCAAGGGCAAAGGTTAAAGCAGCCCATGACGAGATAGGACCGACCTTTTCCTGACCAACGTAATGGTTCAGTCCGCCCCCGTTACGTCCCACGCATCCGGTCAGCATGAGGGTAGAGATGCCTGCCCGGTAGATCAGGTTGTTGTGGTACCAATGGTTGACCCCCGAGCCAATGATGATCATACATTGACCTTCTGTTTTGGCTGCTGTGGATGCCCATTCCCGCGCAAACTGGATCACTGTCTGGCGGTCCACACCGGTGAAACGCTCCTGCCAGGCCGGAGTGTAACTTGACCCATCATCATAATCTGCCGGATAGTCGCCAGATAGGCCGCGACCCACACCGAACTGCCCCATCAGCAGGTCGTAGATTGTCGCTACCGGAACTCGTCCTTCGGGGGTTTCCACCATACGCACCGGCACGTTCCGATGGAAGACCTTGCCTTCTCCAAACTCAGTGAAGGTCACTGGCAGGACTCCGTCATGGTTTTCCAGGAAGGTTAACTGTGGATCGATGTTGTCCCCCTTCAAGCCATCCTTTTGCTCCAGGTTCCACTGTCCCTTCTGCTTCTGCCAGCGGAAGCCTATACTTCCCTGGGGCATGCGCGCCTGATCGCTTGCTCGGTCCCAGACCAGGAACTTCCAATCGGCGTGTTCCACGTCATGCGTTCGGCTGACCTGCCCGGCACGCAGCATGCGTCCTGGACTGTACGCTTCGCCTACCTTATCAAGCACCACCAGGAAGGGTGCATCGGTGTAGCGCTTTACATATTCTAAGAAGAAGGGGGTTGGCTGCTCGTGGTGGAATTCTTTCAGGATGACGTGGTTCACTGCCATCCAGAAGGCACCGTCCTGCCCGGCGTGGATAGGTACCCACCAGTCTGCGTACTTGGAGGTCTGGCAAAAATCAGGGGAAAAAACCACTAACTTAGCCCCGCCATGCCGCGCCTCAGCAGCAAAATGTACATCGGGGGTACGGGTTGTGCTTATGTTCGATCCCACGGTAGCAATATATTTGGCATTGAACCAGTCAGCGCTTTCAGCAACATCGGTTTGCTCGCCCCATACCTCGGGCGAAGCAGGCGGCAGGTCGCTGTACCAGTCGTAAAAACTCAGGCTTACCCCACCCAGGAGTTGAAGAAAGCGGTTGCCTGCCGCATGGCTCAGCATCGACATAGCCGGGATGGGTGAGAAGCCCACCACACGGTCGGGACCGTGTTTTTTTACCGTGTAGATCGTCGATGCAGCGATAATCTCGAGCACTTCGTCCCAGGTGGAGCGGCGGAATCCCCCCTTGCCGCGCGCTTGCTGGTATACCTTGCGGCTGGCCTCGTCCTCGACAATAGATGCCCACGCCTCGACCGGATCGGCATATTGGCTGCGGGCCGAGTGCCAGAGATCCATCAAAGCTCCCCGCAAATATGGATACTTTACCCGCATAGGCGAGTACATGTACCAGGAAAAGGAGATGCCCCGCTGGCAGCCACGCGGCTCATAGGGCGGCAGGTTGGCTCTTATTTTGGGATAATCTGTAGCCTGCATCTCCCATGTGACGATACCGTCCTTTACATACACCATCCATGAACAGCCGCCGGTGCAGTTGACCCCGTGTGTGCTGCGTACCACTCGGTCGTGCTGCCAGCGGTTGCGGTAGAACTCTTCCCACTGGCGTGCCTTGGGATTTGCAATCTCTTGGATCCAGCTCACAATGTCCTCCTCGCGGTTGGTTTGAAGCCCCTGAACCGTCTCTGCCACGTCTTTCACTTCTTAACTTGTGTTTGCTCCAACAACTGGCTGCGTACACCTTTCAGCCGGCCGCGCCAAACAAATCCGACCAGGAACATGGCTGCCAGAACCCCAGCCAGGCTTAATGCCAGGACAATGATTTCTTTGTCCGACTGCGGTTTGCTTGCAGCGGCCTGGATGAAGACATACAGATCTGCCTGTTCTTCCACGGTCAGCGGATGGTCGTTATAAATGGGCTTCATGGTAGGAAAGGAAATATTGGCCAGGACTGACGCCAAGCCTGCATCGCCATACTTTGCAAATGTCTGAGTCAGGTCTGGTCCCAGTGTTCCACCACCCAAGATGCCGAAGCTATCGATGTTGTGGCAGCCCATACACGGAGGACCGTCGTTGAGAAAATGGACCTCTCCCATGAACAGGGCTTCACCCTGATCAGGATCACCGTTAGGCAGCCTTTCCTTAGGGGCCTCGCCGGGTGACGCTGCCCCCATTGCCTTCTCCTGTGCTTCCAGGTAACCAATAACAGCCAACACCTCATCCTGAGAAAGATTCTGGTTCGGCATGGGGATATTATTGAATTCAAGAAGTAAGGAATTGGCAATTGGGTCGTTTGCAGCCAAAACCTTGTCAGGAGAGGCAATGAAATCGATTAACCACTGTCGATCTCGCTTCTGCGAAACGCCGGCTAAGTCTGGACCAACTAACTTACCGCCCCCGATGGTGTGGCAGCTTGCACAATTGGTTTTGAAGATGGCTTCACCATCTAGATTGGATTGAGCGGATGGGGATGCCCGGGCCGCGGGAATTGCAAAGACTGCAAGAAGTACGATAAGCCATAAACTCCACATCCCGTTTCGTAAACCACGAAACTTAGAAGTCATCTGCTATACCTCCTACGGTTCAGTCAATAAAGGCCGGGATTTTGACCCCTCATCCATTTTGCATCGAAATGCTTACTTTGTCAACTATGATGTAATCCCAAATCCGTGTTTTGGAAGTCAGGTATGAAAAAGAAGTGGAGCCAACCCAGGTACGATGAATGGTATGAATCATTTTATGGTATTTCCTTGGTTTCAAAGTGGTGAATTATAGTTTGGAGGAAATTTCACCGCCGGTCATAGCCAAATTATGATAATTTTGTGATAAATATCACATGACTTTTGTTGGTTTGTTTGCAAAAATAGAATGCAGGACAAGTTTTTTTCTTGCACCAAGGTTCATAAACAAACGCCGCAATTCAGCAGCTCGGACCTGTTCAAAGGAGGTGATCTTATCGAGTGATGCGTGTAGGTAACAGATGATCTTTCGAATTCTATCAACCAGAACAGTTTGAGTTTAAGGAGTGAGTTATGAAGAAAGTTTTGTTTCTGCTCAGCTTGATTCTAGTCATCACGATGACTCTTGTCTGCCTGTGGAGGCGCAGGTGCCGGTGACACAATCAAGGTCGGGGGCATTGGCGAGCTGACTGGTGATATTCCTGCAGTCGGCGCTTCATTCAAAAATGCAGCCGAGATGGCAGTAAAAGATATAAATGATGCTGGCGGCCTGGAGGTCGGCGGAAAGAAATACCAGGTCGAGTTAATCATTGAAGATAATGCCGGGAAAGCCGACCAATCTGCTTCCGCAGCTCAGAAGCTGATCACCCAGGATAACGTCATTGCGATCATTGGCCCGAATGCCAGCCGGTATGCGATCCCTGCCTCGGAGATTGCCGAGAGCAGTAAGACGGTTCTGATCAGCCCTTGGTCGACCAATCCCAAGACCACCCTGGATGCAAA
The DNA here is from genome assembly GCA_963754615.1 of uncultured Chloroflexia bacterium. GTDB lineage: Bacteria > Chloroflexota > Anaerolineae > Anaerolineales > UBA4823 > CAVVUF01. The sequence goes on from CAVWGW010000008.1 coordinate 468,659, forward strand.
AACCGATGAACCGAAGCAATTCGTTTTCCGGGCAGCCTTTATCGATCCCTTCCAGGGTCGGGTGGTGGCCAAGTTTGCCCTGGATAACTTGAAGGCGAAGAATGCAGCGGTGTTGTATGATGTAGCCTCGGACTATAACAAGGGCATCGCCGAATTCTTCAAGCAGACCTTTGAAGAGAACGGCGGCACGGTCGTGGCTTTTGAGACGTATACCACCGGTGATAAGGACTTCACCGCCCAATTGACCAAGATCAAGGATACCAATCCCGACGTGATCTTCCTGCCCAACTACTACAGTGAAGTTCCGCTGCAAATCCAACAGGCTCATCGCCTGGGCATCACGGTCCCCTTCCTCGGCAGCGACTCGTGGGGCAGCTGCGGAGCTGCTCACGCTGTGCGGCGCGGACTGCGAGGGCTATTACTTCAGCACGCATTACGCGGCTGATAATGCCACCCCGGTTGCCAAGAAATTCATTGACGCCTATACAGCCAAGTACGGCAATACCCCAGATGATGTGGCTGCTTTGACCTACGATTTATTTGGACTGCTTTGGCAGGCGTTGCAGTCGGCTGGTAAGATCGATCGCCAGGCTGTGCGCGACGCGATAGCCACTATTCCAAACTTTGAAGGTGTTACTGGAACGATGCAGTTCCAGGAAGGCTCCGGCGACCCGATCAAGAGTGCCGTGATCCTGCAGATCAAGGACGGCAAGTTCACTTTCTTTGCCAACGCCAATCCATAAATCTCAATAAAAATCAAGATTGGGCTGCTCATCAGCCCAATCTTGGTTTTATTAGGGATCAGCAATATGACATACCTGCTCCAGCAAGCTCTGAATGCCTTGCAACTAGGCAGCATTTACGCCCTGATTGCCTTGGGCTATACCATGGTCTATGGCATCCTACGCATGATCAACTTCGCCCATGGTGATTTGTTCATGGTAGGGGCTTTTTTCTCGTTCATGATTGCCACCTTTGCGCAAACTGCCATTTGTTCCTACATTGTTATTGTCGATGTTAGGTGTGGGTTTGTTGGGGGTGGGAATTGAACGTGTGGCTTACAAACCTCTGCGTAACGCACCGCGTGTTTCTGCTGTCATCACTGCCTTGGGAGTCGGAATCTTCCTCGAAAATCTGACTCTGGTTTTTTTCCCTTATCCACAGAGTGTGCCGACTTTGCTTCCCATGTCACCTGGACGATTGGAGGCGTAACGATTTCATCGTTGCAGGTGATCATCGTCGTGTTGTCGTTCGGGATTGATGTTGCTGCTCGATTTCATCGTCCGGCGCACGATGGTGGGGATGGCGATGCGCGCCATTTCGTGGGATAAGTCGATTGTGCCGCTATTGGGTGTGCCGGTCAATCTGGTGATTTCACTGACCTTCTTGCTCGGCACCAGCCTGGGTGCGGCCGCCGGCGTGATGTATGGTCAGGCTTTTCCGGTCATTGATCCGTATATGGGTGTGTTGATCGGCTGGAAGGCATTTATTGCCGCAGTGGTGGGAGGCATCGGTAATATCCGTGGGGCAGTGCTGGGGGCATTTATCTTGGGCTCGGTAGAAATTATGGTGGCTGCATTCTTGCCCTCCACTTACCGTGATTTCATTGCGTTTTCGTTGCTGCTCGTCCTGCTGATCTTCCGACCTTACGGCATCCTGGGTCGACCCCAGACGCAAAAGGTGTAAGTTATGACATCCCAAACCGTGAAAAATAATAACTTGCGTATGCGCTTGAAGGCGCGTTGGGAAACGCTGATGGCCAACCGTAAAGTTCTGCCAATCCTGGTCTTGGTTGGTCTTTGTGCTTTCCTTTGCTCATCCCCCAATTCAATTTGATCACGCCATACTACCAATTGATCCTGATGTATATCGGCATCAACACGATTATGACGGTCAGCTTGAACTTGATTAATGGCTATATGGGCGAATTTTCCGTTGGGCACGCAGGATTTATGGCGGTTGGAGCCTATATCGCGGCTTTGTTGACCATGTATGTCTGGCCGCAGAACCCTGGTCGGCTGGCTGTTTCCCCTCACCGTCATTATCGCCGGGCTGGGGACCGCCCTGATTGGCCTGGTGGTAGCGATCCCATCTTTCAAAACGCGTGGCGACTACCTGGCGATCGTTACGTTAGCTTTTCTGTTCATCGTCAAATCGCTGATAGAAAACATCGAAGCCATCGGCGGACCGCGTGGCATCCCCGGAATCGACCGTTTGACCACGCTGCCCTGGGTATTTATCTGGACGGTGCTGGCGTTGTGGGTGACCCGAAACTTCATTTACTCAAATTTTGGACGGGGTGTACTCTCGATCCGAGAAGATGAAATTGCCAGCAATCTGATGAGCGTTAATTCTCGCCAGGTCAAAGTGTTGGCATTTATGGTGTCGTCTTTTTTTGCCGGTGTTGGCGGAGCATTGTTCGGACATCTCCTGCAGTTCATCAGCCCGCGAGTATTCGACATTGTAAAATCGACAGATTTTCTGATCATGGTTTATCTGGGAGGGATTGGTTCGATCGCTGGGTCCATCTTGGGTGCTACGACCTATACCGTCCTGCTGGAAGTCTTGCGTCCGTTGCAAGTATGGCGGTTTGTTCTGATGCCTCTCTTGCTGGTATTCCTGATGATCTACCGGCCGCGCGGCATTATGGGATTACGTGAATTCCGCTGGTTCATTCCAGGATATGAACTGCTGGCAACAAAACTCAGCAAAAAGCCAAAAGTGGAGGTCACCAATGCTGCTGCAGATTAACCGCTTGACCAAGTACTTTGGTGGGCTGTTGGCTGTATCCGATTTCAACCTGGAATTGAACACCAGGCGAATTGGTCGGTGTCATCGGTCCAAACGGGGCGGGTAAGACCACTGTATTCAACTTGATTACGGGCGTGTATCGACCCAGCCAGGGGAGCGTGGTTTTTGATGGGCAGAATATCGTTGGCAAATCCCCGGACCGGATCACTGCCTCTGGAATCGCTCGCACTTTCCAGAACATCCGATTGTTCAATGACTTGACGGTAATTGACAATGTGCGCATTGCAGCTTATCACCAGATGCGCTACAGCTCATTTGAAGCAATGTTTCGAGTTGGCCGCTTTAACAAGGAAGAACTGGGATATATTGATTATGCGATGAACTTGCTGGCTTCCTTCAAGCTGGAGAACTATGCCGGAGAATTAGCTAAAAACCTGCCATATGGCTTGCAGCGACGCCTGGAGATCAGCCCGCGCCATGGCCACCAAGCCCAAATTGTTGCTGCTCGATGAACCGGCGGCCGGGATTAACCCCAATGAAATCGACCAACTGATGGAATTCATCCAGTGGATTCGCCAGGAGTTCAATCTGACCATTTTACTGATTGAGCACCAAATGCGCCTGGTGATGGGGATTTGTGAACGGATCAAAGTCCTGGATTTTGGCGCTACGATTGCCGAAGGTACCCCGTTGGAGATACAGAATAACCCGAAAGTCCTTGAAGCTTATCTGGGTGAAGGAGCAGAGCAATGAGTGAGATAGCCAGGCTTTGCTTACGGTGCAGTGATTTGAAGCATTTCCTACGGCGCGATCAGCGCCGTCAAAGGGATCAGCTTCGATGTGAACGAAGGCGAGATTGTGACCTTGATCGGTGCGAATGGTGCCGGGAAGTCTTCTACTCTGCGCGCGATTTCCGGCATTATTCCCTATAAAGGTACCATTACCTATCGCGGCCAGGATTTACATAATATCCCGGCGGATAAGATCGTCGATCTCGGTATTGCCCAGGTGCCGGAGGGGCGGGGTATCATTGCCAACCTGACCGTTATGGAAAATATGAAGCTGGCCACCTGGCAGCGCAAGGATAAACCGGAGATACTGCGGGATTACGAGCGCGTCTTTTCAATTTTTCCTCGTTTGAAGGAACGTCAGAACCAGCTCGGCGGTACTTTGTCGGGCGGTGAACAGCAGATGCTGGCGGTTGGGCGGGCTTTGATGAGCCACGGCAAAATTTTGCTGCTGGATGAACCTTCGATGGGTTTAGCGCCTGTCTTGGTGCGCGAAATTTTCCGGTTCTCAGAGGAAATCAACCAGGCTGGCACGACAATTTTGCTGGTCGAGCAGAATGCCTATATGGCGCTGCGCCTGGCTAATCGTGGCCATGTTTTGGAGACCGGACGGATTATTTTGAGCGGCCCCGGTCAAGAACTATTAAGTAACCCACGTGTCAAAGAAGCTTATTTGGGCGGCTAATCTATGAGTTTTTAGTAATTGCCGTGGATGACCCCCGTAATTTGGGATGTGTGCGTACGCACACCCCCCAAATTACGGACAATTCCAAGGTAACTTCCAATTAACCTAATCTATTCTTGCCATCTAACTTGACTTTTTCCGAATTTCCTCCCCAGCCTTGTTTAGCTCAGTTGCATGGCCCTGGATCTTCTTGATGGCAGCCACGGCATCATCGACACCCTTTTGTCCAGCACGGAAGATGGATTCATCGAGCCAGACGGCTTCGTGCTCGCAAGCATTCTCGGCGGCGGGCAGCGACATTTTATCGAACTGGAAGTATTCCGGGAAGGCATTGGGCACGGCTAACTTCGATTTCTGAGGCTGGAAGAGGGTGTAGTGGTGCATGGCCTGGTACCCAGTCTCACAGTCGACACCCTCGGCACTCACGGCCGCACAGAGCAGGTCATGCTCAACGCCGAACTGACCCGGGTCGATGGCAAATATGTAGCGATAGAATGAACGCGTGGTGTGGCGAGGGTCGCGCTTCAAGACGCGCACGCCGGGAATCTCGCTGAGGGATTCGTCCATATAGGCGGCCATCTCTTCTCTCATCTTCGCCTGGGCGGGGAAGCGCTCGATGCCAACCAGCGCCAGGGCAGCCTGCAGCTCGCTCAAACGGTAGTTAGCGCCCATCAGGTACTCGGCGGAATAGTCTTCGGGTCCGCCGCCCAGGGCATGCGGGCGACCGCAGTCGATGATGCTGGCAGCTTTGGCAGCCAGCTCGGGGGTGCGGCAGAGCAGGATGCCGCCCTCGCCGCTGGTGAGGATCTTGGAAGACTGCAGGCTGAAGGAACCGAAGTGACCGAGGGTGCCGGCGCCCTTGCCGCGCCATTTGGCACCGTGGGCATGGGCGCAGTCTTCGATGACAATCAAATTGTGCTTCTCGGCCAGGGCCAGGATGGCGTCCATGTCGGTCATCTGGTGGGCCAGGTGGACGACGATGATGGCGCGCGTGCGGGAGGTGAGCGCTTTCTCGGCGGCTTTTGGGTCGAGGCAGTAGGTGAGGGGATCAACGTCGACGATGACGGGGATGGCGCCGGCAGCCATGGGAGCCGCGGCGGTGGCTTGGAAGGTGTAGGCGGGGACGATGACCTCATCTCCCCAGCCGACTTCGGCAGCACGGCAGGCCACTTCCATGGTGACGGTGCCGTTGATCATGGGGACGGCGTAACCGCCGCCCTGCAGCTCGGAAAACTTTTTGGCAAGCGCTTCGGTCTTGGGGCCGGGATAGGGGTAGCCGCCCCACCGCCCAGATTTGACGACTTCGGTGACGGCGTCAACATCGCGCTGGTCCCAGACGGGCCAGGCCGGGTAGGGTTCGGTGCGGATCATAGGACCACCGAGGATGGCTAGTTCAGACATAGAAAACTCCTTTATCAAATGGTCTCCTTCAAGGCATTCATAACCTTGAGGGTAATATCTTTTCCAATAGAATTTGTCTCTTCGTAATGCTTACCGGGTCTAAAAGGATTCCACGGATACTTGAAATCCTCCAACGGCAAGATATAACCCAGCTCATCATTTGCCAACCCGATAACGCCTGTGACCTGCGCCCCCGCCGCTTTCATCCATGCCTTCAGCTGCAAGCCGAGCTTTGGTAATAACTCTCCAGGAACGGTCACCAACCACAAGTCACCGATCTTGATGAGATTGACTTCGCTGGTGACATATCCTTTCGGGTCGCGCACATCTTGCAACAGCTTTCGTCTAAAGGCGATTTTATAAAGAATGTTGGTGAGTTTTGCTTTGATGATCTTCTTTTCGATGCAGACTAGAGACCTTCCGTTATTCTGCTGGAAAAGCAATGGATCATCATCGACTTCACGAAGTGCCTCCAAACCAGCCTCAGCCAGTTTCTTACCCATACTTTCTGCTTCGGCAAAGGAATGGTCCTTTACATCAGGGGTCAACATACCGCCCAGCGCTCCCACGAAAAAGATGCAGGGCGCGTCTGTCTGCTTTTCCACCTCTTCACGCAGCGAGTATACATAATCGGCGGTAATGTTCGGGTTGAGTTCCCACAGCACCTCGGGATGACAGGGAAAATTAAATAACGTTGCCAGCGGTTTTCCATCTGCAGTCAAGAACTGCATGAGGGTCAATTCGTCATCGAGTATGTCAGGGTTGCGGGGATTCTTCACCAAACCTGGGACTTGTACCGATGTTACTTTAAAAGCAGCCGGTTTAAGATCTGACAATGAGGCCAGGATGGTTGAGGTGATTTTTTCCTTCGTTGCCGATACATACTCCCCATCCACCCCGGATGTTTGATTATCGGATCCCCAAAGTCCAATCGTGTCGGGTCCATGATGAGTGTGCGTCGAAGCGATCACAATTTGCGCCCCGGGATGTGTCCTGTGAACACCCAGGATCACCTCATAAACATCGGATCGAACGAAACCGATCAAATCCAACGCCACCAGCACAAGCGTGGTACTGCCATCCTGGATGGCTAAGGCTCGGGCGTAAAGGTCATCATGGATGGTTGTGGCGCGGCGATTGCTCCCAAAACCGGCCAGGAAGACGGGTTTATCGAGGGAAGGCGTAATAATGGTTTGTGCATAACCGATCTGCATCTACTCCTCCTTCAATAATTCCTGGCTTTCTCGTTTCTTGGCTAAGGTAGCCTGGATGCTCTTCAAATAGTCCCCGTGCAGTGGGAACAACCAGAGCAGTAATATTGCCAGCAGGAAACCGATGGTAGTTGGCACGGTCAGAAAGATGCGGAAACCCATCTCGACGGAGGCGGGTTGAACCTCGAGCAATGTATTATAGCCGAAGGCTGGCATGATCAGACCGAATACGGATGAAACCAGCAAACCGCTCAAGGTGATGATGAATCCGCTCATCCCAAAGTACATGCCGGCGCGCTGGTGACCGGTCTTCACTTCGTCTTCGTCAATCACATCGGCGACTATGACATCGCCGATCAGCACCAACCCACCCAGACCAATCCCAAGGATCACCGCAGTGGCATACGTGAAATAGATATTGGGTGAGAAACCCATGGGCACGATCCCAAGGATCATGCAGGCGTGGGCGATCATCAGGGTTTTGCGGTTGCCAACTTTGTTTGCTACCCAGTTGCGCCACGGGTACAGCGAGAACATGGCGATAAGAAAAGCAATCCCCAGGATAACGGTAGCGAGACCCTCATCAACTTTTAGACTGTATTTCAGGTAAAAGAGAATACCGGTCTGCAGGACGCCCGTTCCAAAAAAACGCATCGCTTGAGAACCTGTCACCAGGAGGTAGCTTTTATTAAGGAAGGTCGCTTTCAATGAGCTCAAAAACGGGAAATTTGTATCCGTCATCAGCTCTTTGTTCTCAAACAAGAAGGGATAGCCCAGGTAGATTGCAATCACAGATATGACCGCCAGCACAGCTGCCATGCCCCCCCACCCCAGCAAACTTGCCAGCATGGGAGGCAGCGCGGCACCCAGCACCAGGGCAATTGTCTGGAAGATGTTCATTTTCGCGGCGACATCCGTCCGCTCTTCGTGCTTGACGAACATTTCGGGCAGCAATCCATAGTAGCCGGTCGCCAGCGCAGTATAAAGCCCTTCCCAAACGATAATTGCAATTCCAAACCACAAGAGCAGGCCTAGAGGATTGTCTTTCCCGTCAAAAGGTATGCTGAATATCAACGCGAATGCTATCGCATAGGGCAGCCCGCCAAAGAGAACATACGGCAGACGCCTTCCCCAGCGTGAGCGTGTACGGTCCGAAACATAACCCAGCAGGGGATTGTTGAGAGCATTGTAGAGCGTATAACAAAACCAGAATATGGCGTACCAGGTGACGGGAAGGTTTTTTACATCCACAATGTAGAAGGCAATCACTCCCGAAATAGTTTCGGCAGGAGTTGACACGCCGAGGCTGGTCAGGGCATACATGATCCGCGTCTTTGTAGAAGTTCTAAATTCGTTGGTAGGCATACCTTTACCCTTTCGTTAAATAATCCTTTTGGCGGTTGATAATCTCATCTTCCCAACTCACTTCATCCGAATTAGGGATCCTGCCTTCACGCTCCATCACTTTTTGTAATCATTTATATTCCACCGTGCAGACCGCTGGGATGAAAGATCTTCAGCGGTTCCCCTTGCGCAAATGGCTTTCCCTGCGCCACCTGCCGGGATTTTACTTCCACCCCCATGAGCAGTCGTTCCATTCCTTGGGGATCGAATTGTGCTTCGTAACAACGCATCGCCGCCAGCTTGGTTTCCCAGGTGGAGGTAATATCGGTGATATAGTTCGGTTCGCGGGTGAAGTAAAACGCAACCCCCTGGATGTCGTGACCTTCGTAAGCTTCATCTACTTTCGGATCGGAGGAGGGGATCTTTTGCGCACCTGCCAGGATCACGGCTTCAGCGGCGGCAAGCCCCGTTTGAACATGATCACGGTGTGCTTCGTAGGCAAGCCAGGGATCTGGGGTGAAAATGAAGTCGGGCTTGAGCATGCGGATGTGCTTGAGAAAGTCACGCCGCAAGGCAAAATGACTGTATTCCCCTGCATCTGGATACCCGCACCAGAATTGCTCCTTCACGCCGATGATCTTGCCCGCAGCGTATTGGTCACGCTTCAGGGCTTGAGCGGCATCTTCCTTTGACAAAGATGTGTCCACCACGCCCATCAGATCATCGGTGGTGGTGAGGTAGTACAGCTCCGCACCATCCTTCGCCAACCGGGCAAGGGTACCGCCTGCCGCGATATCGTTATCATCATAATGCGGCTGTATGCAGAGAATGCGCCTGGCAGCAAAGATATTGGGGGTTGGTAGTATGCTCTCTATGGTCATTTTCTCTCCAAATCTTGAATGCAATAGATGTTAGGGTCAGCTGTCAAATTGTGTGCGCAATGCCAAACGCCAAACCATGCTGTCCACAATAGGCGGGTAAAATTCTCAGCGTCCGGTTTATCATATCCGCAGGAATATTGTTCAGCGGAATATTACAGGCGACCAAGGCTCGTTCCAATCTCGCTGTGTCTTGTCCCTGCAGTTTAGCCATCAGCATAATGCCAGGACCAACAAGGTCGCCGTGAGGGAGCCCATGCCCCATCTCATTTTCGACGGCATAGGCAAAGTAATGCTCGCTGCCTTCCTCGGGGCGGGCATGTCCAACCTGGTTGCAAAGTTGCACTTCCATGCACAGGCAGTCGAGCAGGGCCTTGAGCCCGTCACTGTCGCCGCGACCAGCCGCCTCGGCGAAACCAAGCCCACCATTCAGGATGCTTTGGGCATTATCGTATACCCACGCGATGAATTCCATGCCGGGAGGATTCTTACCATGTTCGTGGGCGAACTTCCAATCCCATGCACCGGTGGCAATGGACAAGACATCCGTGATCCCCGCGGCACGAATCGCGCGCGGTCCTTTACCGATCACCTCAAAGTCAACCACCAGGTTTTCGGGTACTTTGGTATCGATGTAGAAGACACAGCCATCCCGCCGGATACCAGAAGCCGCAGTCAGGAATGCATCCACAGATAAAGCGGTTGGGAAACAGACAATTGGGAGATTGAGCTTGCAGGAGAGATATTTTCCAGAATCGGCCACAAGCCCGCCGCCGACTGCAACGACCACCTCAGGGAATGAACCACGGATTGCGGGCAAAAACGAGTCCCAGTACATTGTGTTTGCTTGGCTGACCTCAATCGTTTGGACGATATTCAATCCACGCAGCTGATCTTTGACTGACTTCCAGGCAGGCGGTGAAGTGATCAGCAGGGCAGGTCGCTGATCTTCGAATTCAGCGAGGGGCAGGAGATCGATTTTTGGCAGGTTCGGAATTCTTTTCATAATGGCTTTACCCCTTGACCCCAGTGAACACAACGCCTTGGGTGAACACCTTTTGTGCCAGAAAGAATAGCACAATCGGCGGGATGATCATCACCAGTGAGGCTGCCATGATCAGGTGGGTGTTGACTGTATAGAGGGCATCAAAGGTTTGCAGGCCAATCGCCATGGTCCAATTGCTGCGGCTGTGCAGGTAGATGAGCGGCTCGTAGAAGTCGTTCCACGCCCATAAGAAGTGGAAGATTGCAATGGCGATGAGGGCAGGACGCGCCTGAGGTAAGATGATATACACCAAAATCTGGAAGGGGTTGGCGCCATCGATCCGGGCGGCTTCGTCCATCTCCAATGGGATGGTCATGATGAACTGGCGCAGCAAGAACACATCATAGGCATTGGCAAAGAAAGCCGGCACCATCAGCGGTAGGAAAGAATCAACCCAACCGATCTTTTGAAAAAACACGTACATGGGGATCAAGCGCACCTGTCCGGGCAGCATCATGGTGGAAAGCAGTACCAGGAACAATATATTGAGCCCAGGCGCTCTGAAGCGTGAAAAACCATAAGCCACCATTGAACAGGAAAACAACATGCCCGCCATGGTGACAAAGGTGATTAACAGGGTGTTCAGGATGTACCTGTCGAAGGGCACACTCGTGAGTGCTTTGGGGTAGTTCTCCCAGTGGATTTCGATTACGCGCAGCTCTTTTTGATCTTTTATGGGCAGGGTCAACTGCTCCGATGGATTGATTGGGTCGACAAAAATACCCTTGCCTTCAGGCAGGTTCTTGACCAGCGCCATCTCCTTTTTCTCACCATTGATGATTACCGCATAAAGGGGTTCATCTTTGCCAGCGACATTCGCCATTTTCGATTCGGTAGGGATGATTGCTAGTGGGTTGGAGCGAAGCTGGTTGACATCTTTGAGCGAGGTAGAAACCATGTAGAGGAAGGGTGTAATAATGAAAATGGATCCAGCAGCCAGTAGGAAGGTGGTGACCACCTTGATGATTAATTCCTGTCCCTTGATTCCACTGATAAGACGGCGAATAGAAGAACTGTGAAAATGCTTTGAGCCGTTTGTTTGCATGGGTTATGCCCTTCCGCGCAGTTGACCTTCATAGTAAACCCAGGCGCTTGAAGAGCGAAACACCAACAGAGTCAGGCTGACAACTATGATGAACAGTACCCAGGCCATGGTGGAGGCATAACCCATCTGATTGTACTTAAAGGCGTTCTGGTACAGGTAGAGGTTGTAAAAGAGCGAAGCACGGTTCGGTCCACCCGTGCCACCGGTGGCAACATATACGGTAGTGAAATACTGGAAGGTGAAAATTAAATCCATCACGATGTTGTAGAAGATGACAGGCGTGGTCATCGGCAAGGTGACATTGCGGAAGCGCTGGAAAATATTAGCGCCATCCACCTTGGCGGCATCATACAAGTCGGTGGGCACACCCTGCAACCCGGCGAGGTAGATGATCATACCGCCCCCGATGCCCCATAACCCCATCATCACTAAGGAAGGCACAATCCAATTGGAATCCTGCAGGAAGTTAGGCGCTTGGATGCCAACCGCTGCCAGGATTGGGGTCAGCAAACCCACCCGCGGATTGAAGATGCGCACCCATAAAAGCGTGACACCTACGCCAGCAATCACGGATGGCAAAAAGTAAATGGTACGCCACATATTAACGAAGGGGATTTTCTGGTTGAGCAAAATGGCGATGGTATAGCTGAGTGCCAGCCCGAGGGGTAGTGACAGTACTGCGTAATAGAGGGTCACTTGCAGCGATTTCCAGAATAAGGGATCTTGGGTCAGCAGGTGGATATAATTGTCAATCCCTACCCATCTAGGGGGAGAGGCCAGGTTGTAATCGGTGAAGGAATAATATAAGGACGCCAGCATCGGTCCGATGGTGAAAATGATGAAACCGATGAGCCATGGACCAATAAACAGGTAAGCATAAAGCGCTTCTTTTCGCGCGAGGCTCATACTCTTTTTATTTGAGCTCTTCATGCAGATTATCCTTTCAGGAGGCAGCAGGTATCTCGCTGCCTCCTGAATTTAAATATCGTTTATTTGTGCTTCAATGGTTGGCTACTGGTTCGCCCAGTAATCATCTAGGATCTTTTGAACTTCGGCGTTTGCCTGGTCAAGCACCGATTTGGCATCTTTATTCTCGCCAGAGTAGATCAGGCTGCGCGCATTCTCGAGAGCATCCTCAATTTTGTTGTATTCAGGCACGTAAGACTCGTGCTGTGGGACGTCGAGATAGTTGATGGCGTTGAAAACCACATCCAGGTCAGTGTTGGGGTAGCGCTCGGCCATTTGGGCGCGGTTGGCATCCTCGACAGATTTGCGCGCTGGCAGACAACCGTAGATGGCGCACACATCCAAAATAATTTCGGGGGAGGTCAACCACTTCAACACTTCCCAGGCTTCCTCCTGGTTTTGGGCATTAGATGGCATCGCAAAGCCGTCGGCGTGCACTCGGGCAACGCGTGTCCCCTTGCTGTTGAAGGGCAGGGGGGCAAAATCGTACTCAAAAGGCAGGTCCACCAACCCTTCAGACATAAACCAGGTATGCGAATAGAACATAGCAACAGACTTGCCGCCAAAGGGATCGCCGGTCATGGTTTCGTTGGCCTGCTGGCCGCTTACATCGGCGATAAAGTGATCCTTCCAGATGCCGTCGCTGATCCACTGCAAACCTTCCACCCATTCGGGTGAATTGACCGAGGCAGTTTTATAATCCGCGCTGGTCGGGCGTCCCACATCGGGAGCGTCCCAAATAACGAGCTGACCGCGGGTGTTGATCCAGAGAATCATCGAAACCGTACTGCACAATATTCTGTGGATCAAAGTCTGGCTCGGTGGCGTTCTTACCGTTCTTATCGAGGGCAAGTTTCATAGCCATTTCGCGCAGGGCTGCCATGGTCCAAGCCTTGTCGTTATAATCGTGGGTGGGGTAAGCCACACCCGCGGCATCAAACTCATCTTTGTTATAGAAAATGAAAGAAGGGTAAATGCCAAGTGGGATCGTGACTTGCTTTTCCGGGTAGGTATTCATATCAACCGCCGGACCATAGAAATCACTCATGTCGTAATTATCAGCCTCGATAAAAGGTGTCACATCCGCCCAGTAATCGTAGAACTGGGCAAAACCATCCACACCCATCGGACCGACAAGCTGTGGGGCGCCATCACCGGCTAGCATGGCCATCAGACGTTCAATGGCTGCTTCGGTGGGCACGATGAGGAATTCTATCTCAATATCATCGTGGGTATCATTAAATTTCTTCGCCAGTTCTTCCTGCATGGTGATCTGGTCGGGATCAGTGCCTGTCCCTAGGCCAACGAAGATTACCACTTTAGCTTTCTCGCCTGCTGCAGGCGCTTCTACGGCTGGTGCTTCTTCGGTGGGTGCCACTTCGGTTGCAGTTCCACCTCCGCCGCAAGCTGCTAAGATCATCGATATTACTGCAAACCACGCTAGCAATTTGTAGAATTTGTTTTTCATCTTTTCCTCCATAGGTTTGTGAATTAGCTGTGATTTATACCAGGGTGATATTCTATACTCGTCTCACCTCCTCGAAGCGAAACAGTTTCTATAGATAGGTCAGATTATAAAACATCTCCGCAAAATTGGCAGATTATCAGCAAGGAATATCTTTTTTCGCACCACTCGTTCCCACACATTTTTACCATCAGAACCATACCTCCTCCTCTGTGTATGAAGCCTCCCAACCTCCTGCTTGGAGCCCTTCCAGGTCAACGGGGCAAACCGCAAACTTGACAAAGGGGGTGGAAGGGTCGATAATTACCAAAGCCATTTCCAGAACGCATTCGTCAGTCAATTGAAATAAGAGACCCAGGATGAGTGAACAATCCGACGAGGAAATTCGATCCATTGTGCAGCGAGTTGTCGCCCAGCTAATGGGGCTTTCAAAACAAGAGAGCTCCGCCTCCCAAGGCGACCTGAACCAGCCGGGCAAGCTCCTGCGGCAGAGGCCGCCAAGGGTCCATCTGCAGCAGTCGCTCCTAAAGTCGTTGTCATGGGCGCGGACCACGGCGGGTATGAGCTGAAAGAGATCCTTAAAAAAGATGTGGCTGCCTTGGGCTATGAGGTGATGGACGTGGGCACCCATAGCAAAGAGCCGGTGGATTACCCAGACCTGGCGCACGAAGTTGCGCGCGCTCGTCAGCTCGGGCAGCGCCTGGCGCGGGATCGTGATTGATGGCGCCGGGATTGGCAGCTGCATTGTGGCGAACAAGGTTCCGGGGGTGCGCGCCGGCCTGGCTTATGATTATGCTTCGGCAGTCAATGGCCGTGAGCACAACGACACCAATGTTCTGACCCTGGGCGCCGGGCTGATTGGCGTGAACCTTGCCAGACAAATCGTGACGGTGTGGCTTTCAACCCCTTTTGGGGGTGGGCGCCACGAGCGCAGAGTGAATAAAATCATCATCATTGAAAAGCTTTATACCAAGTGGGTCCATCTCATGAAGCAAGATTGACTGAAGAAAGAGAAGGCTCAATGAACCCCGATGTGAAGACCGTTGAACAACTTGTCGAAATTATCACCCGCGAAGTGCTGATCGCCATGGCTGAGCAGCAGCAGCGGGCAGAAGTACCCGAAGGCGGGCAGTGCAAGTTCAACTGCGCCGATGGAATGTGCGTACGCACTTGTTTCGACCGGGCTGGGAAGGTGGTGGAGGCAGGAGCAGAGCGGCTTTCATCCTCCATTGGCGATGATCCCCCAAGATACCAACCTGGCAAAGATGATCGATCATACGCTGCTTAAACCTGACGCAACCCCAGATCAGATTGCCCAGCTTTGCTTTGAAGCGCGTAAGTACCAGTTCGCCTCGGTGTGCGTTAATCCCGCCTGGGTAAAACTCTGTGCCCAGCTGCTCGAAGGCTCTCCGGTTAAAGTCTGCACGGTGATCGGCTTTCCCCTGGGAGCTACCGCCAGCGAGGTAAAGGCCTTTGAGGCGAACAATGCGATCGATCAGGGTGCCACCGAGATCGATATGGTCATCAATATTGGCGCGCTGAAAGCCCGCGAACTGGAATTTGTGGCTCAGGATATCCGCGGCGTGGTGCAACGCTGCCCATTCCCGCGGCATGCATCGTCAAAGTCATTTTGGAAACTATCGCTGTTGAACGATGAGGAGAAAACCGTCGCCTGCCTGCTTTCAAAAGAGGCCGGAGCGGATTTTGTTAAGACCTCGACAGGCTTTGCTGGCGGTGGGGCGACGGTACACGATGTAGCCTTGATGCGCCGGGTGGTGGGACCCGAAATTGGCGTGAAGGCTTCGGGCGGCGTGCGTACTTATGAAGATGCTGAGAGCATGATCAAGGCCGGAGCCACCCGCATTGGAGCCAGCGCCGGGATTAAGATCATGCAGGGTCCCAGCGCGAAGGTAAACCAGCTGCCGCAAGCATTGCCAGTGCTGCCAGCGCTAAGAGTTATTGATCTCAGGAGTGGCACCATGTTGATCGCCAGAGTGATTGGAACCACCGTATCGACCATCAAAGATCCCAAATTATCCGGGCAGAAATTGCTCATCCTTCGCCAAACGGATGAGCATGGCGAAGCGTTTGGCAAGCCCTATGTAGCCATCGATACCGTCGATGCCGGTGTGGGTGACCTGGTTCTAACCTGCGCTGGATCCTCTGCCCGGCAAACTGCGACCACAAAAGATACCCCGGTGGATGCTGTGATCATGTCGATTATCGATTCACTGCAGGTCAACGGTGAGGTTGTGTTCAAGAAATCAAGATAATACCCCAATGACACTGGATAAGGATCTTTCTTCGATACAAGAAGCACGCGATCTGGCGCAAAAGGCACATGCGGCCTGGAAAAGCTGGAGCCGTGCCTCCCAGGCTGAAGTGGATCGGGTTTGCGCAGCCATGGCTGAAGCCGGTTACCAGGCAGCCGAACGCGTGGGTCGCCTGGCGCAGGAAGAAACTGGCTTTGGGGTGGCAGCCCACAAGAAGATAAAGAATGAGTTTGCTTCACGCTTGGTGTGGGAGAGCATCCGCGATTTGAAAACCGTGGGTGTGATCCGGCATGATGCTGACCGGCACATGTACGAGATTGCCTGGCCGATGGGTGTGGTGGTTGCCCTGGTTCCGTCCACCAACCCCACTTCCACAGCTTACTTCAAGGCGCTCATTGCTGTAAAGGCGCGGAACGCCATCGTCTTCGCTCCCCATCCCTCCGCAGCGCGCTGCACCTATGAAGCAGTCCAAGCCATGGCTGTGGCGGCGGAGCGCAGCGGAGCCCCTCGTGATCTCATTAGCTGCATGCAGCAGATTAGCTTGCCCGGCACTCAGGAGCTGATGTCGCACCGGCGCACAGCTCTCATCCTGGCAACCGGCGGCTCGCCCATGGTGCGGGCCGCCCACTCCACCGGGAAACCGGCTTATGGTGTTGGACCGGGGAATGTGCCGGTCTATGTAGATCGCAGCGCGGATGTTGAAAAGGCAGCCCGCTATATTGTGGCTTCCAAAGCCTTCGATTACTCCACCATTTGCGCCACCGAACAAGCCGTGATTGCCGACCGGCCTGTAGCCCGTCGCCTGGCTGATCTGATGCGCCAGGAAGGCGCCTACTTTACCAGCGAGCAGGAGACCGAAGTCCTTGCGCCACCTGGTTTTCCATGCCGATGGCAGCATGAACACGCCGTTGGTGGCGAAGTCTGCCCCTTATATCGCCGCGTTTGCGAATTTCAAGGTCCCCGCTGAAACCCGCATCCTGGTGACACCGCTCTCCAAGGTGGGAAAACAGGAACCCCTTTCGCACGAGAAATTGACCACTGTTTTGGGCTGGTACGAGGCGGATGGTTGGGAGCAGGGCTGCGAAACCTCGTTAGCTCTGATCGATACCGGCGGACGCGGCCATACCCAAATCATCCATGCCACCGATGAACGCGTGATCATGGCTTTTGGCCTGGAAAAGCCGGTATTCCGCATCCTGGTCAATACCATGGGTACCCTGGGCGCAATCGGATTGACCACCGGCTTGATGCCTTCGTTAACCCTCGGGTCAGGTGGGGTGGGCGGTTCGATCACCGGCGATAATGTGACTGCCTATCACCTGATCAATGTCAAACGCCTGGCGTACGAAATGTCCAGCCCTCCGTTGGAAGCATTTCAACCGGGTCCATCCTCCAACGGGTCCATCGCCCGATGAAATTGAACGGGTTGTCAGGCAGGTTGTGAGTGAAATATTGGAAAGCAAACAAACCTATTCGTAAAACTGAAAGGAAAAAGGAAGGAAGAAAATGGCACTGGATACTTCTCTAATTGCTCTTGGAATGGTAGAAACCCGCGGCCTGGTTGGCGCGATTGAAGCAGCCGATGCAATGGTCAAGGCTGCCAACGTGATTCTGATTGGCTCGGAATACGTGGGCGGTGGTTACGTCACCGTCATGGTGCGCGGCGATGTCGGTGCAGTGAAGGCTGCCACGGATGCCGGCGCTGCCGCTGCCAAGCGGGTGGGTGAGGTCGTTTCGGTGCACGTGATCCCACGCCCTCATTCCGATGTTGAAATGATCCTGCCGAAGAGTTCAAAAGGCAGCATCAGCGGGAGAACCACTGAAGGTTCCAAGTAGCCGTTAATCGACTCCCGATCGGGGTTCCAATCTGGGTGGTGCGTCCCCCGTTATTTGTCACCCCGCTGGGGTCGTCCCTCCACGATCCCCTGAAGGAACTTTGGATACACGGAGAAGCTGATGAGCGATACTTTTTCGTTACGCTGCTATTGTTACCTTGATCGAATGCAGCCACAATATGCCGCCTTTGTGGGCACAGTCACCCAGGGCGACCTGCCCACCGAAGGCATGGCGGCGCTGTATGTGGAGATGTCGCCTGGGAATGAGGTCTTTCGGGTGGTGGATATTGCTGTGAAAGCCACAGAAGCCCGGCCGGGTGCGCAGATTGTCGAACGCGAGTTTGGCATGTTTGAGGTGCATTCGCTCAGCCAGGCTGCGGTGCTGGAAGCTGGTGATGTTGTCCTCTCACGGCTTGGCTTGCGGCCAGAAGACCGCATCCGCCCGCAGGTGGTTTCCACTCAGGTCATCACGCGCATTGATCCCTACCAATCCCAGCTGCTGAACCGCTTTCGCCGGGGCAGCATGCTGGTGCCTGGCGAAACCCTGCTGGTGTTGGAGTGTGCGCCGGCTGCTTATATTAACTATGCCTGCAACGAAGCCGAAAAGAAAGCCAGCATCAAGATCGTGCATGTCTCTTCTGTGGGTCGCTTTGGCCGCATGTGGCTGAGCGGGTCGGAAGCCGAGATCTTAACGGCACGCGATGCCGCTACCCGGGCACTGGAAAGCCTGGAGCGGAAGAGAGGGCGCCTGAGCCCGGTTGGATTTTCCAGGGAGAGAACGATGCCCAAAGTTTTCTATACTGAAAAAGACATTGAGGACATGGTGAAGCGTGGCACTCTGTCGTTAGAAATTAATGATAACGTGGTGCTGACCGACCTTGCCTACGAAAAAGCCAACCGCCTGGGGTTGAAGCTGGTGCGTGATAAACCGGAAAACCCACCGGCAGCCCCAGTGCGACCTTATGTTGTGCAGCAGATGCCCCAGGCCAAAGGAAGCTACCTCTGGCTATTGCTGCCTCGCCGCCTGCTGCCAAGCGATCTTGCCCAGCGCATCCGCAGCGCAGTGATGGCCCGCCTGGGGAACCAGGTTGACCCGGCTCTTTTGGATGCTCATCATCCAGCGTGTGCTCATCAGCACGGGGGTCAAGTAACGACGATGTTATTCGGCAGGGTTCGCGGCACGGCGGTTTGCACGCTCAAATACCCCGGCACAGAAGGCCTGAAACTGCTGGTTGTTCAGCCTGTGAATAAAAAGCTGGAACCGGTCGGACCGCTGCAGGTGGCGGCGGATGTGGTGGATGCGGGTATTGGCGACCTGTGTGTGATGGTGCGCTCGCGCGAGGCCGCCCTGGCGATGCCGGACGTGAAATTTGTGCCGATTGACCTGGCTCTGGTGGGTATTGTGGATGAGCTGACTGTCGTCGCCGAAGATACATTCGATCTTACGATGCAGCCCGGCTGGAACCATTTCACTTAAAGGCAGCAATGATTTTAGGAAAAGTTCTAGGGACTGTGGTGACAACCATCAGCCATCGGGATTACAAGAACCGGCGGCTGTTGGTCGTTCAGCCCCTGTGTTTGCCAGGCGAAGCCCCAGGCGAGGATTTTATTGCCCTGGATAACACCCAGGCCGGCATTGGGGATACGGTGCTGGTGAACCGGGAAGGAAATGGCGCTCGCCAGGTGCTTAAGAACCCCGATGCCTGTGTGATTTCAGTGATCGTCGGGATCGTCGACTCAGTCTATCTTGAAGATTAGCGTTATTGGGAGGCAAGCATGAAGGAATCTGCGGGCGCGAAAAAGTCAGTCTCTGCAAGCGTAAGTCTGGGGAACGAGGTGGGTAAGATTGAAAGACTCCCGATCGACGCAGACGGGCAAGAGCACATCCGTTTTTCGGTCTGGAGCCAGGATAAGCTGCTGCCACGCCCCCTCAGCCTGACAGAGAAAGAATTGGTTGTTTTAGTGAAAGCCGCCTTCAAAGAAGGTGTTCTGTCCCAACAATTACTCGGTGAGCTTCGCTCGGTCACAGAAATTTAGTTGAATACGACAGTCAAATAGCCAGTAAGCGCCAGTATAGGGGTATAATTAAAAGTCCAGAAAAGGGATCTAAACCAACCCATCCCTGCCTTTAAAAATTAATTCTTTAAAGTCATCCCTAAAGCTGAACATCAGGAAACCAGGCCCTTTTCTCCGCAGGTATTTTACTGATAGAAGGAAGGGCAATGTTTAAACGGATCCTCCTCCCGTTGGATAGTTCAAAATTGGCGGAATGTGTTTTGCCACATCTGGTCGCGATTGCGCAGATCTGTGAGCCAGAGGTGCAGTTGTTGCGCGTATTAGAACCTTTTGGCGTGACTGCGCGCATGCGCATGATTGACCCGGTGGATTGGCAGATCCGTAAAGCTGAGGCAGAGAGTTATCTCTCTGGTATCGCTGAACACTTACAGAATGCCGGTCTGCGGGTATCCACGCATCTTTATGATGGCAAACCCGCTGAACAGATTATTGAAGTTGCCCACTCTTGGAATGCCGACTTGATCTTAATGAGCAGCCACGGACAGAGCGGTATAAGTCCATGGAATGTCAGCAGCGTTGTGCAGCAGGTCATCCTGCGGGCGCACCGTTCCCTGATGATCATCCGAGCCTATCAACCCGTGACTGCAGAATTGACGGGTTTGCATTACCGCAAGATCTTTCTTCCGTTGGATGGTTCTCAGCGAGCGGAAATGCCTCTGATCGTTAGCCGAATCTCTGGCACGTGCCCACGGCAGCCGAGATCCTGGCTGCCCACATTGTTCGGCAGCCGGAACTGCCTCGCCGGACCTCCGCTTCGCAGGAAGACTTGCTGCTGGTCAACCAATTGACGGAGCGGAATCGAGCCGAAGCCATCAAGTATCTGGAAGACCTGAAAATCCGGATAGATGTACCCATCCAGACAAAACTGGAGGTCAGCCCGAGTATCAGCCGCTCCTTGCACCAGATCGCGGATGAGAACGATGTAGACCTGACAATTTTAAGTGCCCACGGTTATTCCGGCGACACCCGTTGGCCTTATGGCAGCGTGGGGCTTGGCTTTATCGTTTACGGCAGCACACCGCTGCTGATCCTGCAGGATCTGCCGACCAACCGGATCGAGCCAACCCGGGCGGAGATCGCCGCCCGGGACACCGGAGGCCACTAACCCGTGTTGGACCAGTCTCCCATCATGCCGGCAGGGCCGCAGCCAGAGACCCAGCCGGACAACCTACCTGTCGACTTGCAGGCTCAAGGTCGCTGGCTGGCAGAAGATCACCGTCGTCATACCCAGGTATTCGTCCGGTGTACGTAGCGGCTCGTCTCGTCTCGATCATGGCTCACCAGGCCCAACAGTGCTCTTGTCGGCGCGTCTCCCCCGTTTTACCTCAATATTGAAAGAAGCTGCCAGTCGCTTGCAAGCGCAAACCTCGAAAGCCGGACAGCTCTCGCCGGCCGCTGAATGGATGCTGGATAATTATCACATTGCAGCACAGGCGCTTCGCGAAGTGCAGCAAGATCTACCGCCATACTATGAGCGCCAGCTCCCCCGCTTGCAATCAGGGCACCCACGCATTTACGACCTTTCCGCAGAGATTATCCAAACTGAGAATGCTTTGCTCGACCTGGGACATGTCGAGCGCTTCGTAGAAGCCTACCAGGAAGTGCTCCCGCTCACCATGGGTGAGTTGTGGGCATTACCGACCATGCTGCGCCTGGGGATTCTGGAGTGCCTTTTGGCAGCGGTTGCCCGGCTCACAGAGCTCACCGGGGGAGGGATTACAGAGATTGCACCCAGTGTGAAGTCCCCTGGGCAACTCGATGACCAACTCATCGTTGAAAACAGTATCCGCAGCTTGCGAGCCCTGGCAGTCTATGATTGGAAGCGCTTCTTTGAAACCTTAAGCCTGGTCGATGTTACCCTGCGCCAGGACCCGGCCAGGCTGTATACCGGGATGGACTTTGAGACACGTGACCGTTACCGGAAGGTCGTGGAAGAAATTGCCAATTTTGGGCAGGCTGATGAGCTGGCAGTCGCCCGAACTGCCGTAAGCCTGGCACGCGCTGCGAGCAGACCAGCTTACCCTGCAGCCTGCGAGCCTCGCAGAATCGCCGGAACCTGAAAGCAATAAAGACGCTGAAAGATCAACCAGAAGGTTGGGATGGATTTCGCTCTCAGCCTGGTGAACATATCGGGTATTATCTCCTGGGTCCAGGGCCGCCCGGCTTTGGAACAGGCTGCCGGTTACACTCCCGAAAGGCTGGCAGCGGTTGGAGCGCTTCATCCGCAGCCACCCTACCCCACTTTACCTGGGGTCGATTGCAAGCCTCTCGCTGGGATTATTGATGATCACTCTGGTCTTTGCCGCCATCGTCGGGGCAACGGCAGCCGGACTCCTGTTGGTTTTCATTCTCTCCTTGGTTCCAGCGCTAACGATCGCTGTGGAGCTGGTCAACTGGGCGGTCACCCAGGTCGTCAAGCCTGAGGTCTTACCGCACATGGATTTCAGCCGGGGATTACCAGAGGAGTGCGCGGCCATGGTTGTCATCCCGGCCATGCTCTCTGGACCGGAAGAGGTCGATTCACTGGTCGGGCAGTTGGAGCAGCACTACCTGCGTAACCCCGACCCGGGTCTTTTCTTTGCCCTGGTGACCGATTACATGGATTCACCGAAGGAAAACCAGCCCGCTGATACTGACCTGGTCGAATGGGCGCAGCAAAGGGATTCGCGGTCTGAATGAAAAATACCCGCAGGATAGTCGGGTCGTTTCCCTGAAGGGCGCTTTGCCCTTCTTCATCGGGAGCGGCAATGGAACCCTTCCGAAGGTGTTTGGATGGGCTGGGAGCGCAAGCGCGGCAAACTGCATGAGCTCAATCGCTTGATCCTGGCAGCGCAAGGCATCTCCCTGGGCGGGCAACTCGCTTGATACCGAGTCATCATTCCCAATCCGTGAGGGGGATCTATCAATGCTTCAGCGAGTGCGCTACGTCATCACCCTGGATGCTGACACGATCCTGCCCCGCGACGCTGCCCTGGAATTGATCGCGGTTCTGGCTCATCCCCTCAACCGTGCCCGTCTCAACCCAGTCAGTGCCGGTGAATGCGGCGAAGAAGTTGTTTCGGGATATACCATTCTCCAGCCGCGCACCGATATCAATCCGCTCAGCAGCGGAGCCTCTTACTTCACCCGGATATTTTCGGGGGATACCGGCCTTGACCTTTACACCCGGGCTGTATCGGATGTTTACCAGGACCTCTTTGGAGAAGGCAGCTATGTCGGTAAGGGAGCCTACGAGGTCGAGAGCTTCGAGCGCAGCTTGGAGAACTGCATCCCTGAAAATTCTCTGCTCAGTCACGACCTGCTAGAAGGTATTCATGGTCGGACTGCTTTGGTGACCAGTACTGTTCTGATCGAAGACATGCCTCCGAACTATCTGGTTCATGCCCGCCGTCTGCACCGTTGGACGCGTGGCGATTGGCAGCTCCTGCCGTGGCTGTTCTCACCGCGTCTGTCGGAGATCAGTCGTTGGAAGATCCTGGATAACCTGCGGCGGAGCCTCGTGGCTCCGGCCCTTCTGTTGTTTATCCTGGCTGGTTGGCTGATCCTGCCTGGCTCTCCCGGGGTCTGGACGGTTGCTGGAGCACTCGTCCTGGCCATCCCGGTCTTGATCGGGTTCTGGACAGCGCTGCGCAGGCGCCTGAACAGCCAGCCGGTGCACCAGACTGAGGCCTCTCTAAAAAACAGCTTCTTCCGCTGGCTGTTGGCTCTGGTATTCTTGCCTTATGAAGCGGGCTTGGCGGTAGACGCCATTCTGAGGACTCTGGTGAGGCTGGCTGTCACCCATCGAAGTATGCTTCGCTGGACAACCAGCGCTCAGGCCGCTCGCCGTTTTGGAGAAGGAGATGCCAGTGTGACCTGGCGGCGGATGGCTTTTTCCCCGCTATTGGCAATCGTGGTTGTTACTCTGATGATCCTGCTTCGCCCGACCGCCCTGGCATGGGCAGTCCCTCTGTTGGTAGCCTGGTTGCTGGCTCCCGGGATGGCCGTGTGGGTCAGCCGGCCTCTGCCGCAACACGTGGAGGAGCTGAACGGCAGTCAGAAGCGGGAGCTGCGCCGACTGGCTCGCCGAACCTGGTTGTTCTTTGAACAGTTCATCGGCCCTGAGGACCAGTGGTTGCCCCCCGACCATTTTCAAGAGGCGCCCCTGGGGGTCGTCGCCCACCGCACCTCGCCGACCAATATCGGTTTGGCCTTGCTTTCTGCCCTGGGGGCCTACGACTTGGGCTATCTTGAGACCCTCACCCTTTCCACGCGTCTGATATCCTCACTTGACACACTCGAAAAGCTGGAACGTTATCGGGGTCATTTCTTAAACTGGTATGACACGCGCAGTCTGGATCCATTGCAGCCTCGCTATGTTTCCACGGTGGATAGCGGAAACCTGGCGGCCTGCCTGTTGGCGATGCACCAGGGCTGCCTTGAAATCCCTGATCATCCAGTCTTGCGCTGGGATTCCTTTGAAGGGCTGCTGGACGCCATCGACTTGCTCGATGCGGTGTTCCATGACCTGGATACCCCTTCTCTACGCTCAGCGATCCATGATTTGAGAAGTGCTCTCAGCTCAATCATTCAAGCCATCCAATCTGTGAAAGAAGAGCCTGCACGCTGGATGGATTTGCTCTCCGATCTAGGAAGCAGTGGGAACGGTCAGGTTTCAAAGCGCAGTTGGTCCGAGCTCGACCGTCTCATCGTGGAGCTGGTGGAAAACAACGCCCCAGAGTTGGGGCCAGAAAACCTGCGCCGCCTGCGGTATTACAACCGGGGAGTGCGGCAGCAGCTCAATAGTATCCAGCGTTGCATTGATTTACTCTTGCCCTGGCGCCTCTCTTTCCAGGACATACCGGTCTTCTTTCGAGATGGAGATTTACCGCCTAGCCTGGCTGAAGCCTGGCAAGCGCTGAAGGTGGCTTTTCCCGAGCAGCCGTCTTTGGCGGAGATCCCTGCAGCCTGTCACGCAGGCCGCCTGGCATTGGAACAGCTCAAGGATGCCCTGAAAACTCAGGACGGTGCAGATTGGGACGATGCGCGCCATTGGGTTCAAAGCCTGGAGGATGCGTTGGATAATGACGGGATGACGGCTGAGGTCCTCGTGATCGGTTTTAAAGAACTGGCACGTCGCAGCGATGCGCTCTTCCAGGCGATGGATTTTTCCTTCTTGTTCGATTCTCAGCGCCAGGTCTTCCATATTGGCTACAATGTCACCAACCTAGACCTGGATTTGAATTATTACGACCTGTTGGCCTCGGAAGCTCGTCTCACCAGCCTGGTGGCTATCGCCAAGGGCGAGGTCCCGCAGAGTCATTGGCTGCACCTTGGTCGCCCCTTCACGCGAATAGACGGACGGCAGGCGCTCATCTCGTGGAGCGCCACCATGTTCGAGTACTTGATGCCGCGCTTGATGGTTCGCAGCGAACCCGGCACCCTGCTTGGCCAAACCCTGGAAGTGGTAGCCGACCGCCAGATCGAATATGGACGTGAGAAAAAAATCCCCTGGGGAATTTCAGAATCGGGGTACTATCGCTTTGACGCGAACCAATTCTATCAATACCGCGCCTTTGGGGTGCCAGGGTTGGGTTACAAGCGCGGTTTGTCCGATGACCTGGTCATCACCCCCCACGCTTCGCTGCTCGCGCTGTCGCTGCGCCCGCACGCGGTTCTCCAGAATATGGAGCGCCTCAGACGGCTGGGCATGCTGGGGATGTACGGTTTTTACGAAGCAGCCGATTTCACCCCCGCGCGCCTCTCCGTTGGCCAGGAGTATAGCGATCGTACAATCTTATATGGCTCACCACCAGGGGATGATCATGCTCTCGCTGGTCAATTATTTGCAGGGCGATGCGATGGTCCAGCGCTTCCATCGCGACCCGCGTATCCAAAGTGTAGAGCTGCTGTTATTGGAGCAGATTCCAAGAGATGCCCCTATCGAGCAGCCGAATACCGAAGGCTCGCCGGGATTGCAAGTTATACAGCCCCGCAACCTTGCCATCCCATGGCAAGTGGATCCGCAGGCGCCGCAGCCCAGGGCTGCATTACCTCTCGAATGGCCATTACAGCATCCTGATTACCGCTGCAGGCGGCGGATACAGCGCCTGGGAGGACATTGATCTGACCCGTTGGCGGCCCGATACCACCCTGGATAACTGGGGGTCCTGGATCTATGTCCAGGACCAGGAGAGCGGCGCGACCTGGTCGTCAGGTCTCCAGCCTACTTTAGTGATTGGCAATGAGCATGAGGTCTTCTTTAGCAGTCACTTTGCCAGTTTCCGCCGCCAAGACGGCTCCCTTGCTCAGGTGACTGAAGTCTTCGTCGCCCCGGAAGACGATGTGGAAGTTCGCCTGGTGACCCTGACAAACCATGGGGACCAGCCGCGGCGTCTGCGGCTGACCAGCTATGGAGAGGTCGTCCTTGCTCCTCAGGCTACTGACTCCCGCCATCCAGCGTTCAATAAGATGTTCATCGAAAGCGAGCCGCTGCCAAGGGGCAATGGTTTGCTGTTCCACCGCCGGCCGCGTTCCGAGTCGGAAGAAGGGATTTATCTGGCCCATGCAGTGGTGACCAGCCCAGGCGAAGATAACGGTTGTGCGGCCCAGGCTGGAAACGGACCGCGGCCGGTTCCTGGGGCGCGGTCGTACTGCCCGAAATCCAGCTGCCCTGGAAGCTGGATCACGATCTGGGACCGGGGCTTCTCTGGACCCGATCTTTTCGATTAGCCAGGTAGTCTATCTGCCGCCACATGGCACCTTTCGCTTGGCTTTCCTGACAGCCGCAGCACGCTCGGCGGAGGGCTCCCAGGCCATAATAGACCGCTACTCATCGTTGGGTGCAATCCAGGCAGCTCTTGATCAGGCTCGGGTGCTCGCTGAAGTAGAAATGAACGATCTGGAGATCTCCAGCCCCCAGTTGAAGGATTTTCAAACCCTGTTGTCTTTGTTGGTTTTCCCGTCTCCTGCTCTGCGGGCCAGCCCTGAGCGGTTGGCTGCTAATCAGAAAAGCCAGCCAGGGTTGTGGCCTTTTGCGATTTCCGGAGATTACCCCATCCTCCTGGTTGAAATTGGGACCGAAGAGGAGCTTACCCTGGCTCGGGAGCTGCTCCAGGCGCACACCTACTGGCGCAGGCGCCAGCTCATGATCGATCTGGTGTTCTTGGACAAGCAAGGCACCAGCTATAACCAGGAGCTCAGCTCGCAGCTCTACCGCCTGGTCGCAAGTACGGAGAGTGAAGGATGGCTTAACCGCCGCGGGGGTATCTTCTTGCTCCATGCAGACCAGATGGGAGAGGCGGACCGAGTCCTCTTGGAAACGGCGGCACGAGTGGTGCTGGATGGTGCCCGAGGGGACTCTGGCTGAGCATCTTCAGCACACCCCGGCGCTCGACCATAAGCCGTCCCGGCTGCCACCCTTTTCTCCGACGCTGTCCGGCGGAGTAGACCCGCAGCCGACCGCTCCCCTGCCTCGTCCACAAGGCCTGCTTTATGACAATGGCCTGGGCGGTTTCAGCCCGGATGGAAGCGAGTATTGCATCTACCTCGCACCCGGACAGGTTACTCCTGCTCCCTGGGTCAACGTGATCGCAAACCCGCACTTCGGTTTCCTGGCATCCGAGTCTGGGCTGGGCGCTTCCTGGGCTGAAAATAGCGGCGAAAACCGGCTGAGTCCTTGGGGAAACGACCCGGTTTCCAATGAGCCACACGAAGCTTTGTATTTGCGGGATGAAGAAACGGCTATCGTCTGGTCACCCACCCCACAGCCTGCTCCTGCCCCGGCTCCCTATCTGACACGCCATGGCGCCGGATACACGATCTTCGAGCACCACAGTCACGGCTTGCGCCAGCGGCTGCGGGTATTCACCCCGCCGGATGCTCCGCTTAAAATCCTGCAGCTCCAATTGGAAAACACCTGGGACCGGGCGCGGCGCATCACCGCCACTTATTACGTCGAATGGGTGTTGGGAGTAAATCGAGAAAGCTCTCAGCAGTATTTGATCCCGGAATTCAATAGCGATCCTCAGGCTTTGCTGGTGCGCAACCCGTATAATACCGAGTTCTCGGAACGCGTGGCCTTCGTTTCAGCCAGCAACCCTCTGCACGGCCTGACCGCTGACCGGACGGAGTTCCTCGGCCGGTTGGGCAGCCTGGAGGATCCGGCTGCCCTCAAACGCATTGGCCTGGCAGGGACAGTGGAGGCGGGGCTGGACCCCTGCGCTGCCCTGCAACTCCACATCGATATCCAACCTGGCGCTTCAGAACAAATTTACTTTGTGCTGGGTCAGGCTGATGACCGGGATGCAGCCCTGGCTTTGGTACGCCGCTACCAGGACCCGCAGCAAGTGCAGACTGCCTGGGAGTCCAATGACCGGTTTTGGAATGACCTGCTGGGAGCGGTGCAGGTTCACACCCCCGAACCCACTTTTGACCTGCTGATCAACCGCTGGCTGCTTTACCAGACCTTGGCCTGCCGCATCTGGGGTCGAACCGCCTTCTACCAATCCAGCGGAGCTTATGGATTTCGTGATCAGCTCCAGGATGTACTGGCGCTGCTGCATGTCGCTCCGCAATTGGCCCGTGAGCACCTGTTGCGCGCCGCCCGGCACCAATTCGAGGCCGGGGACGTGTTGCATTGGTGGCACCCGCCTTCCGGGCGCGGTGTGCGCACCCGTATCAGCGACGATATGCTCTGGCTGCCTTATGTGACCGCCGAATATGTAAGCCTCACTGGCGACGATACAGTCTTGACCGAGAAGGTCCCCTTCCGTCGTGCGCCCCTGCTGGAACCAGGTCAGGACGAGCGCTATGGGCAGTACCCGGAAACCAGCGCAACTTATACCTTATTCGAGCATTGCCGCCGTGCGCTGGAAAAGGGGATGACTTCTGGGCAGCATAACCTGCCCTTGATGGGTGGCGGGGATTGGAATGACGGTATGAACCGGGTGGGGATTGAAGGCCGCGGCGAGAGCACCTGGCTGGGTTGGTTTCTTTATAGCACCCTCAACCGCTTTGCTGACCTGTGTGAGCGGCGCGGTCAGGATGAGCCAGCCGCCGGTTATCGCCAGCGCGCCTCCGACCTGGCTCAGGCCATCGAACACAGCGCCTGGGACGGCGAATGGTACCTGCGCGCTTTTTATGATGACGGCTCTCCCCTGGGTTCCTCAGAGAACCAGGAATGCCAGATCGATTCAATCGCCCAATCCTGGGGGGTCCTTTCCGGCGGCGGGGACTCGCAGCGCCTCACTCAGGCTATGCAGTCAGTCTCTGAACACCTGGTGCGACGCAGTCAGCGGCTGGTCTTGCTGTTTACGCCTCCCTTCGACAAGACGCTGCGCGACCCTGGTTACATCAAGGGTTATCCTCCCGGTGTACGCGAGAACGGTGGACAGTACACACATGCTGCCCTGTGGTCTGCCTGGGCTTTTCTCGGGTTGGGACAGATCGAGGAAGGTTTTGAATTATTCCAGCTCCTGAACCCGATCCTGCACGCCGACACCTCTGAAAAAGCTGTCCACTACCGGGTAGAACCGTATGTGGTTGCGGCAGACGTTTACGGCGCTCCACCTTTCACCGGGCAGGGCGGCTGGACCTGGTACACCGGATCTAGCAGTTGGATGTATCGCCTGGGTCTGGAAGGGTTTCTGGGTTTGAAAAAAAGGGGAGACCGGCTTGAAGTGAACCCATGCATTCCCCGGGACTGGCCTGGCTTTCGCTTTACTTACCGGTTTGGACCGGCAACCTATGAGTTTCAGGTGCAGAATCCGAGTCACGTCAACCAAGGAGTGCAGCAAGTGTCCTTGAATGGCCAGCTGCTGCCGGACAAAGTGATCCCTCTCTCGCAGGATGGCGGCATATGTACGGTGCTTGTCGTTATGGGGTAGGATGGGGAAAATCTTACATCTTCCCGTCGCGATTTGACATCAAAGAACAATAACAGAACAACCGCGTATCCGATCGTCAGCCAGCCATGCACCAGAAAAGCCCATCCAAAGACAATCTATATCTCACCGCATTACATCGGGTAACGCACGCGCTGGATTGGACCCGTTTGAACCAACGCTCCATGTTCTTTAGGGTAGGGTACAGCCAATCATTTATTGGTCAAAATCCTTACCCAAATTGTAAGCCTGTTCCAGATAGCCCCGTCTGGTTTCATCATCAACTACAGGCACACGATAGAAATAAACATGTTCCACTTTTTTGACCCCCGGATAACGCAATCCCCAGTTATCAATAATCTGCGTCATCGGTTTTTCCAAACCGGCCTTATAATCTTCTTCGCTGAAGAGCGTCGTGTTGATGATCAGGGCTTTTTCATGTTGAAGCAGCGGCACCCGCCCTTTTACTTCCCCCTGCCAGCCATCCGGCGTCAGGGCATAAGCATCTCCATAGGAGAAGACCCGTTCGAACCAGCCCTTCATGATCGCTGGAAAGTGACACCAGAAGACAGGCGCAATAAACGCCAGTCCCTGAGCATTTTTGACCTTCTCCCATTGGGTTCTGACATCTTTAGGCCTGTGGTCGTGGATGAACTTCCCCACCGCCTGTGAATCCTTACCCTGCAGCCAGCGTTTGGCGATGAACTGTTGAATCGGCCCCCCGGCAGAGTCGAGCACATGTTGTTTCAGGTTCATCTGTTCGAGGATTTCCAGCGGCATGTCTTCATGAACATAGCTGGAAAAATCCAGCGTGCGGAAGACCGGATTGAAACGGATGGCATATAAATCGACCACTTCACTGGTATGACCGGCATCCTCAAGTCCTTTGGTGAACTGCTCAAGAATAGCATGGCAGAAGGACTTGGGATTGGGGTGAGCAAATACTGTCAAAACTTTCATTTGATAATCCTCCTTCGCAGCCCGTAACCCACGACTGCACCAAGAACAACAGCTAATATAAAATGCATCACGAAGGACACACCGAACCACTGCAGCGTTTGGGGGGCCTTCATCTTCAATAAGATGGGCGTCGTCGCCAGGATTGGTTGACTCAAGATCTCTACATATAGAACCGCGAGGAATATGCTTTTTTTCATTGATTCCACTCGAAGAGCCTCTACCTGAGCCGCAAAGATGCCAAAGATTACGCCGACCAACGGGCCGATCAAATAGTGCGTCAGTTGCGCCTGTTGGAACGCCGCCTGCCATCCCGATGCCCAGCCTCGAAAAGAAACTAGCCACCGTATCTCCAACGATTGAGAAGCAAGCAAGAGCTGGCAGCCCTGCCGCCGATAATCCTCCTGTGAGGACAAGGTCCATGACCATCGTACCAGCCAGGCCTCCGATCAATCCCCAACCCATCCCTCTGGGGAGAGTGACTTTGGTGATGTGTTCCTTCGTCAGCCAAGGGCCTTGAAGCGTTTTTTCCATGTCCGATGCCTCCATCTTACGTCGCATACCCACTATTCATTAGCTTTGGATTACTTTCAGTCCACGTACCAGCACGATCAAGCCCAGCACCATCAGCAAGATGCCAAAGATAGGCAGCTCGAATGGCAAGCCCAGGGCTACCTCGGCTAGCTCCAGAACACCCCATAAGAGCGCCAGGATGCCAAGTGTGATTGTAAAGCCGCTCATGGCAATGCCGTTGAAATAGCGGGCCGCATTCAAACCGAGCAAGATCAGGCCGATGCCGATCGCGCCCGTGCCATCCGGCAAGAATTTGAACATCTCTGTGATCCCCCACACGAGAAAGAACGCCCCCCATGCGATCGTTTCAAAACCAGGATTTAACTTACGTGTGTTTTCCATTTTATCTCCGGATATGAGTTATCTGGGCCAGAATCATTGATTATTGATTGGCCTGGCGTGCTCTGGCATTGTAGGCGCACGCCCTCGCCTGATGGGCCTTCCAGCCCGGCCACCAGGTCTTGTGCCAGATGTGGATCCGTGCGAATACCGACTGCGGTCGCTTAATCGCCAATTGCCGGATAGGGCAATCTGTACAACTGTGCACCTTATCAATAAGGAAAGCGCTCCGTGAAATTGCTTCAAGATCGGGGTTTAACTTACGAATGTTTTCCATTTCTGAAATCTCCTCACTTACTTTTTTTATCATTTCTTTTGATTGACTTCACTCAAGGAGAGTAAAGTAAGGTTCAGCCTGTATAATTTGTTTAGGATGCCCATCAGAGCGGCCTGGTCACTGATGTGCCCGAAAAGGATCATTTCTTCAGGTTCTAATAACTTCACCTCCAGACCTTCCAACCAATCCGACCAGCTGTCATCGAGATGACCTTTGACATGGATCTCGAAGAATCCTCCGTGAGTGCTGTTGGAAAATGCGTTCTTTTTGTCTTCGTCGGTTTCATTTTTCATGTTTGCTCATGTTTCCTCTTGGTCCTAATTTAGCAGTTTCCCGCTGCGAGATCATCGTCTGAAGGTTGTATCTGGGGTTGTATTATTTCAGTTGCCATAAGATGGTTGATCTTCACCGGTTCTTTCCTCCCATAGTCGAAAAACAAAAAGACCGTCAGTGACTGTCACTGTCGGTCTTATGAAACAAGCGGCTTGCTGCCGCTCACTCGAAGAGTCTTAGCTCTTTTCCGATGGCAATGGCCTGTGTCCGGCTCTTCACTCCCAGCTTGGCGTAGATATTGCTGATATGCCGCTTCACGGTTGCAATGGATATGAATAATTTCTCGGAGATTTCCTGATTGGAATAACCAGCTTCGATGAGCGTCAGCACTTCCAGCTCACGCGTGGTTAACGGCTCAATCAAGATCTGCATGGATGGTTGTGTCATACCGGAGATTCTGCCTATCTGTGACAACAGGTCGGTCGCATAACCTCTTCCAACCTGACGTGACTGGATCTGGCAGAGCAATCTCGTCATCGCTTCGCCTTCATCCAGGAACACACGTACATATCCCTCCGGCTGGGCTAGCGAGAGGGCCCTTTCCAAAATCGCCAGGGCAGCCTCTGGTTCTTTCTTCCCCTGGAAAGCGAGCGCTTGGAGGATCAAGGTTTCAATGACCAATCCCATCCGCCCGGCTGTCTCTGCTTGTTGAAGCAATCGTTTGGAAAGCGTCAGGGCAGCCTCATAATCGTTTTGAGCCAGGAGCACTCGCAGCAGGATAACGTATTCAGGCGCTTGCTGATAGGGAATTTCGTCCTCAATCGATAGGCCGCTCTTTTGAATGAGTTGCGATAGCCTTTCCAAATTTCCTTGAGCCAGCCATAAGCGCGCCAGATCAGACTTCACCAGGATTGACCTTTGGGGAGAAAGCGGATGCTCACTGGCTAATTGCTCCGCCACTCCGCATGGCTTCTTGGGCTTGTTCCAGATTGCCCTGGGCTTGTTCCAGCCGCGCCAGCATGGCGTAGGCAGCAGCTTGAAGATCGGTATCCCCCCACTTTCGGCAAAGATCGATGCACTGCTGAATGTACTGTTCTGCATCATTCAATCGATTGCATTCATAAGCCAATCTGCCCAAGCCAGCGTAGATGCTTCCCGCTAATGGCGATCTTTGCCCATCCGGGCGAACTGCCATTTGCAAGGATTGGGTATATGTGCTGGCTGCCCGGTTGAGCTGCCCCTGTTCCATCAAAATATCGGCAAGATTGCGAGTTAGCAATAATGACCATGTGCAGGTTGTCGGCCTCTCGCCCAATGCGAATGGCTTCGCGGTAGGCATGCATAGCCTGCTCCAAATTTCCGTTGATCCAGCTGGCATCTCCGAGGATTGAGGTAGCTACACTGCGTATGCTTCGAGAGATGGAGCTGCAGTCGGGCAGCTGCTCCAGGGCTTGTTGAGCATATTCCGCAGCTAATTGGGTATTCCCTTGCGAGTTTGCACAATGAGCCCGAGCCGCTGCAATGGTTCCCGTCAATGTCCTGACCTCGATGGTGGGTTCAAGTGGAGAAAGCAGTTGCTCAGGAGCTTGCAAAGTCGGCTCGACCTGGTCCAGATTACCGGTGAGGGCGAGTGCCCAGGCTTTTTGAATGGCCAACCATGGATGGTTTTCTGATTGAAACTCGATGGCGCTCGGTCCAATTCAAAAGGGTTGCCACCTCACCGCTGATGAGAAGAAAACAACCATTTTGCTCGATCAGTTGAGCCGCGCGATCCTGGTCTCCTGCCAAGATGGCCTGTTGAACGGATTCGGAGATGAACCCGTTTTGCTCATACCACAGAGAAGCGCGCCGGTGCAGTTGGGGAAGCAAATGCGGAAACTGGTTTTCCAGGCGCTTCTTCAGGACATCCGCGAAGAGATGATGATAGCGATACCAATGCCGCTCATCATCCAATGGGATCACAAACAGGTTCTTCTCTTCCAGAGCCTCCAACATGGCTTGCCCATCGACAGGTTCGGCCGGATCCGCTTCGACGACGGCCTCACACAGCGATCCACACAGGCGCTCCAGGATTGAGGTCTGCAGCAAGAAAGCGCTCACCTTCTTGGGTTGAAGTTTGAGCACTTCTTCGGCTAGGTAGTCCATGATATAGTGATGGCTGCCGGTGAACGCCGATACGAAGCCGTGAATGTCTTGGCAGCCTTGCATCGAAAGCGCTGCCAATTGTAAGCCGGCGATCCATCCTTCTGTCCGCCTCTCCAGGGCAGTTAAATCCTCAGCGGAGAGGCTTAAGCCCATCTCCTCGTTGATAAAAGCGGAAATTTCATCCGGTGTAAAACCGCAGATCGGCCTCGCGGATTTCAATCAATTGGCTGCGCGCCCGTAGACGAGCGAGTGGCAGGGGCGGATCAGTGCGGGAAAGGATTACCAGGTGCATGTGTGGAGGGATGTGATCAAGCAGGAAGGTCAGTGCGCCGTGGATAGAATCCGTCTCGATGACATGGTAATCGTCGAGTGCCAGCACAAAGTCCTGCTTGTTTTCAGCCAGAGCATTCGTCAGGGGAATCAGAATAGCTTCTATGGTGGAGTGGTTCAGGGGATTGCAGGAGTGGCAAGAGATCCTGCACTGCGCCAGGTCGGATAGAATCCAGGCAAGCTAGAAGATATTGATAAAAGCGGGGCGGGTCGTTGTCATCAACGTCGAGCGAAAGCCAGGCGAGCGGGATAGAGGCGCCAGGCCCGGTGCGCCACTCTGAGAATAATGTTGTTTTTCCGTAGCCAGCAGGAGCGGAGATCAGGGTGAGAGGTCCGTCCAATCCGTGGACCAGCCGTTCGAGCAGGCGTGGGCGAGAAATAAGTGTGGGACGAACGGGTGGGACAAAGAACTTTGTCGAAAGCAATGTACTATTCGCCATAGTTTAATTGTTTCGTTAATCATAGCATACACAGTGAAAACCGGGGCAGTTTTACTCCTTCTCAATAAACCAGCGCGGACCAGCACCTGAGACCAGTAGGATATTTGAATAGGCGGTGAAATCTCCAGTGCGCACAACGGCTTTTACGCCGCGGCTGCGTTGCTTGAAATCGGCGTGGGGCATGGTTTCCACTGCCACACTTTTGTCGAACAGACCGGTAAGCTTGGTAAACATGGTTGGGCTGTGTTCTTGTGTTTCTTTCGCCAGCACAATTTTTTCTACCGAAAAATGTTGCAATATTTCGGTCAAAACCTCCAGCGTGGTGGGTTGGTTGGCCTTGAGCGATATGTCTATCGTGCGGATGCCTGTGGGAATTGGAAAA
This sequence comes from uncultured Chloroflexia bacterium, assembly GCA_963754615.1. Classification (GTDB taxonomy): domain Bacteria; phylum Chloroflexota; class Anaerolineae; order Anaerolineales; family UBA4823; genus CAVVUF01. The sequence goes on from CAVWGW010000008.1 coordinate 504,001, forward strand.
CCAGCATCACAAATGATCAGCTCATCCATATGCCCCAGGTGGGCGATGGCATCCGAAATTTCAATATTTAACAATCCAGTTTCTTTCATGTTGTATCCTCGCTTAACTGTGAACCAGCAGGGCATCAATCTCTAAAAGGTTTGCCGATGAATGGATAATTATTGATTATGTGTCAGAACATGGCTGTGGAGTGCAATTTCATGCTTATCGGCTTTTGGTAGTCAATGCGCATGGGACGAAGCTACAGGTCTGGCACCCTGACGGCTGTTTCCTTCCAAACGGTGTAGTGATTTGCGAACGATTTTTTGAACTTTTCATAGCCAGCCCTTGTCTCAAAGACTTGACTGTCGTTCCACAACACTCGCCAGTCGCCCAAAGCTTCCGGCCACAAGAACACCTGTCCCCAGATGAGCCTGTTATTGACGTCAATCCCAGGATGCTCAAGGGTGTCATCGCCCGATATCGCCAGCATCTGATCGGGGGTCAGGAATTCCTTCGTAGCGGCAATCAGGTTTTCCACGATCCAATCTGTTCTCGTTGACATGGCCACGTATCCCCCCGACTTGTTCTCCCGCATGTAGGCCCAGTTCAAACAAACCTTTGCGGGTCGAAATGCCGTTCTGGTTGGCAATGGCTTGAATTACCGGGTCCAGCATGTCGGCTCGATGCTCTTTGAACCGGTCGCGTCCCGGTCTGTTCGGAGAGCCAAGAGACATATACCCGGTACATGTGATGCCCTGGCTTTCCATATATCTGCGCAGGTGCGTCTGCTGAAACAGCGGATGCATCTCCATTTGATTCAGCACCGGCCGCTCAAAACCATCTGTATCCCTTAACAACAGCTTCAAGGTAGCTTCCGTGTGGTTCGACGTGCCAATATCGACGATCTTTCCAGCCTTCTTAAGCCTGACGATCTCCCCCCAGGTTTCCATAAAAGATTCGTGAATGTAGGGAACGGCATGGGGATTGCGATAGTGGCCTGATGCGCCCGGTGTATGCACATTGGGCCAGGGCCAGTGATTGAGATACATATCCACCTTCTCCACTCCCAGAGCGCGCAGCGTATTATTCAGCGCCGGTTCAACATCCTGTTTGCTCATGTGCCCGTTCCAGAGCTTCGCGGTAATGAACAGCTCGTTACGTGATGAGATATATCCCCGGCTGATGGCCTCTTGAATGGCCTCCCCCACAACGTCCTCGTTCTCATAGGCCCGGGCGGTATCGATATGCCTCCAGCCAATCCTGATCGCCTCAACAGTTGCTTCCTTCATGTATGCCTGTGCCCAGTCAGAATGGAAGGTGCCGAACGCCGCGATCGGCATAACCGCCCCACTGGCAAGCCTCACTTTGTGCACGGACTCTGGGTCTAAACCTTTTATGCTCTTGTCAAAATTCACTTCTGTAGAAACTTTTCCTGTGACCATATTGATTACCTCACGGTTGATGCTTATATGATGTTTTTAAGTTTTTACGATGAGTTGAAGTTGTTCCAACAACTCTTTACATTGGAGGATATTTATAGATCAGCTCGTGCAAACGGTCATAGAAATAGCAGTAATTGTCCCAGGAGACATCGTTAGGCACGTTGTGATCGAGACTGGGAATGAAACGACCTTGTTCAAGCATAAAAGGCAGCTTGGCCAGTTCTTTGTTAATGGCTTCTCGCCCAAGAGCCAAGGCATATTTATTCATTCCACCGATCATCCCCAGCGTAGGGTACTGCCGGCGTACAGCGGTTATATCCAGGCCAAACTGCGTCTCCCAGGGGAAGACGACGTTTACCCCGCCCTCTAACCACAGAGGCACCAGCGGTCGCACGTCGCCGTCGCTGTCGACAATTATATGCAGGCAGCCCGCCTCACGCAATGCTGCAGTCAGGCGTTGGTAGCGCGGCAATAAAAAGCGGCCGAACATACGCGGGCTGATCAACGAGCCTCCCTTGTAACACATATCCTCCCAAATGTAGAACCAATCCAGGACGATATCCTGTTGAACCCGGGTGAAGACTTTAATCCACAAGTCGCATAGTGTATCCAGGATATCTTCCATCAAACTGGGGTCTTCGTAGAACAGGGTAGCCTGGCGCTCGAAACTGAGAAGTTCGCGCACCCCACCAAAGAAACCGATCGGCAGGTCGCCCGCGTAGACCGTCTCGCCGCTCTCCCGCGCCTGGGCGCACATATCCAGCCAATCTTGCGGCAGGCGGCCGGGTGTGTCAGGATCCAGGCGCGCTTTGATCTGTTCCCAACTCTTGCGATCTTGCACCGGCTCCTCGATCGTGATCGGCATCAACTCTGAACCAGAAATATTCTCCTCAATAGAACCCCAGCAATTGCGGGTGTAGAACTTATTTCCATCACGGCGAATCACCTGCGGCTCGAACTCTGGCCAGATAAAAGCCTTTACTGGAAGGTAAAATCCACGCCGACCATCAAAACCGACCAGGCGGCGCACGGTCGCTGGAGTAGCATCCAGGGGCAGACCCTCCTGCTTCCAACGTTCCAGGCTGGAGTTCCAAAAGCCAAATATATCGAGGAAAGGTGCCCTATCGACGCTCTTGCCGCTGAAAAGGCGGGTGAAACGGTCACGATTATTCAACGGTGATTCCTGCATCTCCTTGGTTGATCCTTTCTTAGAGATCGATCATGACCTTCATATAATTACCACCGGAAGCTTCAATTGCCTCGTAGGCTTTCAGGTAATCTTTGAAGACGAACCGGTGCGTCACCATCTGGTCCAGGGATAACTTACCGGTTCCAACCAGTTCGATAGCCCGGGCATAATCCTTCTTCTGGTACATTAGCGTACCGACCAGGCTGAGCTCGCGGTCCTGCACCAGACCCAAATCGACCAAAGGCTTTTTCCCGAACACGCCGACCACGATGATCGTGCTGCCCTTGCGCGCATTTGAAACTGCCTGGGTGATCGTATCCTGCACGCCGACGCACTCCAGGATCAGGTCAGCCTTATCTGGTCCAAATGTGTTAAGAATGGCCTGGCCCAGGTCTTCCACTTGTGGATTAACCACATGCTGCAAGCCACAAGCACGCGCCTTCTCAAGCTTATACTCGCTGACATCGGTGATCATCACACCTTTTGCCCCCGAAGCCCGTGCCACCTGCGCCACCAGGTTGCCGATGGTGCCAGCGCCCAATACAACTACATTCAGGCCTTCCACACTGCCCGCGCGTGATAGGGCATGCGCCGCTACCGAAACAGGCTCAATCAGAGCAGCTTCATCGAGGGTCATGGTTTCAGGAAGTTTGAGAACCATCTCCGCTTTGATTGCAAAAAATTCTTGTGCCGCACCGCCGGTCTGGAAGCCCATTACTTTGAGCTTGTCGCAGATGTGGTACATCCCATGCCGGCAGGGATAACATTCCCCGCAGGTCACCTGGGGCATGAAGACCACCCTGTCTCCGGGTGCAAAGCCGCTCACCTGGGCACCGGTTTCAGCGATTATGGCTCCAATTTCGTGGCCTTGCACGACCGGGTAACTGGTGTAAGGGTGCAGGCCGTGAAATACATGGATATCCGATCCGCACACACCAATGCGCTTCACCTGCAGGAGCACCTCGTCAGCGGCTGGATGTGGGCGCTCAATATCCCTAAATTCGATCTTTCCAGGACTGGTCATCATTGCTTGTTTCATAGCATCTCCTTGAGTTTATCTAGTTATAAAGGCGGCATCTTTTGCGGCCTCACTTCTTTGATCTTACCCCTCGCCCGCCGGGAGAGGGGTAGGGGTGAGGGATCTTTTTGCTCGAACCTGCGTTGCAAGTCGTCCACGTTGTGCGAGCAGCTTATGATTGTCGATACGGTTGTCCTCTTACGATCTTGAAGACATAAGCATGCTCGCAGGGTTTCTGATCGGGAACTTTGATCACCATTGCATTGGAAGTCAGCTTCCACTCCAACTCCTGATCCACGCCCAGCATCTTGACCGATTGGATCTCATCCGGGTACAGGCACTTGAGCGTTTCAATGACTGCATATTCGCCCGGCCAACCCAATACGGTGGCATACAGCGCATCACCCTTCAAGGTAAAGCGCACATCCTTGCGTCCGTATCCCGGCTTCTCGTCTTCATTGAAAGCGCCGGCTTTCTTGATCTGTGTCGGGCCTTCCCCGTGTGTTATCCAGTTGGAAGTACCGTAGATCGCCTCTCCATTGACTGCCAGCCACTTACCCATGCCCCGCAGCAGTTCTTTGGCTTCCTCGGGCAGTGTCCCATCCGGTTTGGGACCTACGTTGAGCAGCAGGTAGCCGTTTTTGCTGACGTTGTCGATCAGGTAGTGCACCAGCTCAGTCGTCGTCTTGTAAGGGGTTTCCTTGAGGTAGCCCCAACCCTGCCCGTCATCCACCGTCGTATCGGTGATCCACTCATTGTAGGTCAACTTGTCCATCCGGCCCAGTTCCAGGTCAACCACGCCGCTGCCGGGAGCCAGGTCGTAGTCTTTATAGGTGACCACCACCTCCTTGCCGCGCTCGATGGCCTTGTTGTAGTAATAGGCCAGAAATTCCTCTTTGGGTTTATCTGGCAAACCGCGCAGGCCGAAATCAAACCAGAGCACATCCGGGTCGTATTTGTCGATCACTTCCATGGATCTTGGCCTTCCAGATCTCGAGGAATTTCTTGCTGGGACGCTCTTGCTCGAAGAATGACTTGACCGACTTTACCCTCCAGGTCGTGCGCCTTGCCGTATAACCCGTCGTAGCGCGGATCAGAGGTGTCGAACTCCTTGCGCCAGTGAGGATAGAACCACCAGTTCTCCGCGTGGTGCAGAGCCACCAGGAAACGCATCCCCTGCTTGCGGATGGCCTTCTCTAGACGGCCAACCACATCCGTTTTTGGCCCCATCCTGGCCGCGTTCCAATCATTGTATTGCGTATCCCACATGGTAAAGCCGTCGTGGTGTTCTCCGACCGGACCAGCATACTGTGCACCCGATGCCTTGAACAGCTCCGCCCACTCATCCGGGTCGAACTTTTCGGCTGTGAACATCGGGATAAAATCCTTCCAACCGAACTTCTCCGGTCCACCATAGGTCTTGACGTGGTGTTCCCATTGTGAGGTGCCCTCGCGGTACATATTGTAAGGATACCAGGTTGCATTCGGTCCCTTGGCTGGCACGCAGTAAACACCCCAATGGGTGTAGATGCCGAACTTGGCATCCTTAAACCACTGCGGGGTAGGGTGTTTGCAAAGAGAATCCCAAGTTGGTTCAAAGTGCTTTTGAGTTTCCATTACTTATTCTCCTTTAAGATGAAACCATATCCAATATACTCATCGAAATAGTAATTTATTTTATGATTCCTTGCTTATAACTGTCTCACTGTTTACATTCAGCACTTCTTGATCATACCCATAAGAACTCTCATCATAAGCCGTGTCCAACATAGCAATGATATTCTCCGGGGGTACATTTCCCAGGATATTGTGCACCTGGTTGAAGACGAACCCGCCGCCCGGCTTGAACACCCGCACCAATGAACGAACGTGTTCAGCCACCTCTGCCGGAGTTGCCTGCCCCAACACATGCTGGGTATCCGCTCCGCCGCCCCAGAAGATAATTTTTTCACCAAACTCGCGCTTCAATTCAACCGGGTCCATGTTCTTGGCCGAGATCTGCACCGGGTTAAGCACATCCACACCGCTGTCGATCAACATCGGGATGAGCGGTTTAATCGAACCGCAGCAGTGCAGAAAAACTTTTATGTCGCTGTTGCGGTGGATGAAATCACAGAACTGCTTGATATACGGCGCGGTGCATTTTTCGATAAGCGCTGGGCGGCACATCGGTCCATTCTGGGTGCCCATATCGCCGCTAATGGTCAGTAGCTGGATGCAGCTCCCCATCTTGTCGATGATTTTACCTGCTCGGCGCAGGTGCTGTTTGAGCTGCATCTGGTTCTCATCCATCACCTGCTGCGGGTCTTGCAGCATCATCACTTGGCGCTCGAAATCACCGAAGAATGCGCTAAAACCCTCGCCGCGGCTGTATCCCACAAAATTGGTGGCATAGTCGGTCTCCTCATAAATCCGTTTAGCCTCCTGTGCATACCCGGCAATGGCGGCATCTTCATCCTCGTCGGACCAGTCGGAAAGCCAATCCCCGTCGAAGAAGTAACCGCCCGCGGGCATGCGCATAGTTGTTTCTCCCTGCCAGACTTGCCACTCGCCATCCTGGTTGCGTTTAGGCTGCATGGTGGTGGGGATATGGAAGTGATACTTTCCCCATGGATTCCAGCGCTGTGTTTCTGCCCAGGGCGGCTCCAACAAGATGCAGTCAATATGGAAACGCCTGCGCACCGCCTCACCAACCATCGCCAGCATCTGCACAGCATCCGGCACCCACACATCCTCGGTGGGCAGCCCCATTTTCTCGAGCAGATTCCAGTAGGCGAAAGCAGAAATGCCGGTGGACATGTGGCTGCCTAGGTCAATCGGGTAGCGGTCCACAGGAAGGCGCTTAAGCGTACGGATTACCCTTTCTCGTGAAGTAAGTGTTTTATACATGAAGTTTGATAGGCTCTTTTAGCTTATTGATGGGGTGCAAACCACTCCCCGTTTGAATCGACCACATCCAACAATTCCTCTCGCTGCTCAGAACCTTCAAATACAATGCCTGCTTCCTCAGCTTTCTTGTAGATAAACCTCAAACCTTGAATCAGCTGGCTTTCATTCAGATGCTCGATCATGAGTGTTGGGGGAGGGCTTAACTTTACGATTTCTTTCAGATAGGTATCGTAATCCAGAACACCATCGCCAATGAAAGTCTCATCAATTTGCACAGTCGCATGCTTCGGCGGCATATTCAGATCCTTGGCATGGCAGCTCACGATCCAGGGTCCCAATAGCGCAAAGCACCGCTTAATAAACTGGGCATTGAAATAAAAATCCCTTGGGCTGGCGATGATGTTCACCGGATCGAGATGCACCGCAAAACCAGGCCGGTCGATGGCTTCGATCAGGCGGGCATATACTTCTGGGTTGTCAGGCAGCAGGTAGGATTCGGTTTCCATGACCAGCTTCGTCGTTTCAGGCTTGACCTTGTCGACGATCCCTTGAACGATCGCCACCGTCTCGGCAATGCTTTTTTCCGACATGTTCAGCGGGTTGGCATTTCCCCATTCACCAGTCTCCACCGATCCGCCATGGATCACACAGCAGCGTGCTCCCATTTCATCGGCATATTCCAGCCGCCTGCAGATTTCATCAATATTCTTCTGGCGCAAGTTCTTATCTGTATCCAGGATATTGATACAATAAGCGCCAAATTCAGCCAGGACGATATCGGCTTCGGCAAATGCCTGTTTATATTCCTCTCTTTGAAAACGATCTTCAAAGTACCGGCAGTAGGCTGCACCAAAGCCAAGCTTTTGGTGCAAAGCCACTTCTTCTTCAAAGCTGTTGACTTTTTTGAATATTGGACCACCGAGTCTCATTTTTTCTCTCCTTGTTAGCAAATCGTTTGATTTTCGATTACCCGTTAGTCTTCCCACGGTTTAAGGATGATCTTTGCACACTCATGCGATGCACTGATCTCCAATGCTTCCTGAATCCTGCTCATCGGAAACACATGCGTAATCAGCTTCTCTACCACGGGTGACTCACAGATCACTTTCATGATCTTAAAGATGCCATTCAGGTTGTAATGCCACTGACCCATCAGGACGATTCCTTTCCGGATAAAGTCGGGACTGGCCTTGATCGCCAAATCATCTCCGCATTCTCCGATGAGGGCAATCTGACCCTTCCGCCTGGTAACATCCATGCACAGCCTTTGCGCCTCGACGACGCCCGCAGTTTCGAGGCAGGCATCCACGCCGCTGGAATTCGTAAATTCCATAACTTTCGATCTGATGTCAGGATCATCCGGATCCAGCACCAGGTCGGCGCCCAGTTCCTTGGCTTTTTGCTGCCGGTAGGGGATGCGCTCAACCAATATGGTTCGGGCTCCGCGGTACTTTGCATTGACCACCCCGCCTAACCCAACTGGCCCCCCACCGGTGATCAGCACGGTATCAAAGGATGATACATTCATATTTTCCATGGCTCCGAAAGTGGGTCCCAGACCGCAGCATGCCAAAGAAGCCCGTTCGTAGGAAATCCCATCGGGAATGGGCACCAACAGCCAATCTTGCTTGATGAGATACTGCACGTGGGTATCACTGCCGTGTTTCAAGCCCGAAAATTCGGCGGTGTTCACCATATGCTGGCAGTGGATGTATTCCCCCGAGATACAATAAGAACATTTACCACAGGGAGCGCCCGGCATGACGACCACCCGGTCTCCCACCTTCACTTTCCCAGGCTGCGCTACCTTAACAACCTCTCCTGCCGCTTCATGACCTGAATATTCGCTTCCGTTGAGCCAGCCCTTGTACTCGGTGCATAACGGCACCGCATGCACCTTCACTAACACCCAATCTTCCTTCGGTTCAGGAATGGGGGTTTCCAGCAGCCTCGCCTGTTGAACGCCTGTAATTGCGGCTCTTTTCATGGTTTCCATCTTGATTATCTCCTTTTATTACGGTCAAGCCATTGTGTGGGAAAATCGGCGGTCAGGCCTGCTTCCCGTGCGTCAAAGTTAATAAAGCCGAGTTTCAACGCGGGTGACTCAGGTCGGACGCGGTAATCGCCGTTCTTAGGATCGACGAACAGGGGATCGGCAAATACCGAATGTTGGTCGAATCCCAGGTCTTGCCACTCTGCCAGGGAGTATTTCCGCGCTTTCCTTTGGTGTGATCTCGACCGCCAGTCTTCCGTGAACATACCCTCAGAACGATTTGTTACGCGAGCCACAAATTCCCCCAAGTCGCTGTAGAAACAGTTGAAATCGACCTCTTCCAGCCAGGTGGTATGGGCTGGTGGTGCAATTAAGGTGTAAATTTCGCCATAGGCGGCACCCATCTCGAAATTTAAGTCGTTTTCAGGCTTCATTTCCGCCACCGACATGACGGTGATATTGCGAAAATACCGGTCGTGGTTATTTTCATTGCCGACATGGAAGCAGGGCGAATTCGCCCCATTGACCCATATATTGTTGTAGATTGTGCGGTAGGCGCCTTCGCGCAGCTTCATGCTGACCCCCACGCACAGATTATTGTAGATTTCGTAGTTTGAAGCGCCGTCGTCCAGGTCTAATCCCCAACCAGAGGTCTCTTTGAAGTAGTTGTTTCGCAAGATGACCGGTTCCATGGCATCGATTTTTACCAGTCCAGCGTCATGGCTGCGGTGGCTGGTATAAGGCAAATGCGATTGTCCCAGGCACCAATACTTATCCCGTCCCCAGGCATTGAAGGGTCCGTGGTCACCGGTCTCACGGCAGGTTTCGTGGATAAAGTTATTTTCGATGGTGTGTCCACCCCAGGTGCCGTCTCCAATGCAGATTCCGGCGCGGGGCATATTGTAGATTTCGTTGTAAGCAGCCCGGATGCGCTTGGCGCGCGAGATATACACCCCCGCAATCTGCTTGCCAAAGACGCCGCAATCGTGGATCAAGTTGTTGACCGCCGAACATTCATAAGGGAAGTTGCGTTGAGTACCCACGCTGCGTTCCAGCGAGCCTACAAAGCAGATGGCGCTATCGCCGCTCTCCGTGAACTTGCAGCCTGTGACGAGGTTGCCCCGGTTGTGCTCATTCATGAAGACGGCGTTTCCCCCGACGGCATCGAAGAAGCAATCCTTGATGGTGCAGTGGTGTGCTCCCTGCAGGTAAATCGTTCCGCCGCGATGGATAGCCCAATCGCTGAGTGAAGGGACTTCGTAAGTCTCCAGGAAAGTAGATGTAGTGTGTGCAAATCGAAAACCTTGCAGCGTGAGATGCTGCACCGGGTTGTCTTGGGTGCCCTTAAATTCGACTAGCCTCTGTAAGACGGGTACTTCCACGGTCGCAGTATCCAGGTCTACATCTTCGGGCGGCAGGTAATACAGGGTGCCTGTTTCCCTGTCTAGATACCACTCGCCTGGTGCATCTAATTCTTCGAAAACATTTTCGATGAAGAAGAAGGAGTCTTCGTTAACCCGGCAAGGATCTTCATGCCATTTAGCCCCCATCTGCTGACCGCCGTGACCGAACCAGAGGATATGTTCTTCCCAATCAATGTTTCGGATCTGCCACTGTAGATTGCCCCAATACATGGCTTGATAAATATGAATGATCGCTTCGTTCGGTGTTTTCCAGCGTTTTTTCGAGAAAGTATTGGGATCAAAGAACACTCCTCGCGGTGCACCGCTAGAAAAAGACATGTCTTGATTGGGGTCAAGGTTGGGTTGGGTGATATCATCGGGTAGGCGACCAGCAGCGAGGATGTACCCAGAGTAGTTCTTTGGATTAGAGTGATCATAATTGGGATAACGCGCCCGGATCTGCCGCTTCCCGTTAACAAAAAGCTGAGTAAAATTTAATTTGCCTTCGCTTGCTCCCGGCAATTCACACCGCCATATTCCCCCCTGGTATGGGTACCAATTACAATTCAGTTTCTTACCTCCCGATATTGCTACTTTCTCCCCAGGATAGGCAGCATAACTGACTTCCCCATCTTCAGTTCCTGAATCGTCCGGTTCAAAAACAATCGGTTGATTGAGATAATATGTTCCACCTCGTATCCATACATTTACTGGCCCTTTACGCATCTGTTTACTCTGGATTACCGCTACCTTTGCTCTTGAAATCGTGGCAAAAGGTTGTTCTTTCGTCCCCAGGTTTTCATCGCTGCCATTTGGTGAAACATAGAAATTATGTGTAAATATTTCAGCCATGTCCAATTTTCCAGCTTCCATAGAATTTATTTATCCATTCTCTGATTCTTGCCTTGCCATCTGTGCAAAATCAATTAATCTTTGTGGATCATTTTCAATCGTCATCATTTCTTTTAACATTAATTCAATGTTGCACGCTTTGCTGGCCTGAAAACCTTGGCGAACGATTTTACGGCACTTCTCAATATCATAGCCCTGGCCTACCATCGAAGGATTCGGTCGCCAGGATAAAATATAGTTCCTGCCAATTTGATCAGCGCTCAATTCCACATTGGCCGTTGGTCCAATACAAATCCGCCGTAGATTCGGAATTTTTCGTAATATATCGATTTTCTTATCCAATGTTTCGCAGCATCCATAAGCTACCAATCCAAATAATTCCATGATTGGCATCTGGTAATTCAATAAAAATTCTTGGTGCAGCTTGGCATTTACCCCCTCAAATTCCTGTGCATGCGTAAAAAACCATAGATCTTTCAGCTTCGCGCCATAAGAGTTTGGCGTCGGATCTGGTAAATCATCGACAAAAGGGGGCATGAAATAATTATGGTGCTCTGCATATGACCAATCCCCTGCAGCTTCGCCCTGCTTGAGGTTAGCAATTACAGTATCTCGCATAAAAGTCATTAAAGTATGGACTATTTCAGGATTGTCATACAGCAGGTACATCAATTCAGTCAGCCCGAATAAGGCGCCTGCCGCTTCTGATAAATCCGTCCCGCCCCATAATGGATAAAAGGTGCTTCTATCTTCGTGAACAGGCAGGATGTCGCCGAATATATCGCGAAGCTGATTAGTTGTTTCGCCATCTTTAACCAAAACTTTATGCGGGGTAGCCTCAAGCTTGTTGAGTTGTCCCAACTCCTTTACAACGGGCAGGTAACGTCTTCCACCGCTCACTTTATCGGCTGCAATGTCCAGATCGAACCCCCAAATCCCTCGGGAAGGCTGCTGGAAAGGTGCTCTGACTGTAAACCAGGGTAAGAAGACCGTATCATCCTGGATGTTCGTTCCTTGCCAGATCTGTCTTTTAAGCCAATTTTCAACCCATCCAAAAGCCTCCGTTTCATTGGGCGGGAGAAATTGATCGATTGAAGGACCCGTATGCCAAAAACTGTGGATCGTCACCGGTGGTCGCGTTTTCCTCAAGCTATTATGATCCTCCCAGAGCAATTTTCCACTCTGGTTTCGGTCGGATTGGCAGATTTCCAGGTACTGCTTTGCCAGGTCGCGCAGCAGTTGTTTTTCGCCATTATTTATTTGAAAGGATTTGGCAATGATCATCGACTTTTCCTTAATTGTTTCTTTCCAAGGTATATCGAAGCAGGGGCCATTGTTCTTATGGGGACAATAGCCCCTGCCGATTAATTACCAAAACGAATATACGAGGTTAATGGGCTATGGTTTGTAATATTTTTGCAGTACTGCCAGATACTCATCCAGCTGCAAATCTTCAAATCCAGCCACGTAAGCATCCCACTCCTTATCAATATCTTTTTCGCCTGTAATGAAAGCGGCTGTATTGGTTTCTACCTGGCTCTGGATTGAAACCACCAATTTGGAGTATGTATCACTATCCTCTGGAGTCATGTACATACCACCCGGTGGGATCTGCTCTGGTTTATACGGTTCATAATAGTCTTTGGTAGCCAGGTACAGCCTGCGCTCATAACCATCGGTTGTATAGATATCCTGGCTCGATTCCCAACCCAGGAACAGCTTGGCTGGCATATAGAAGATCGGATTCCAGGTCAAGTCCGTCGCAATATCCGCGCTACCGCTTTCGAGCACTTTCCAGATTGCGGGGCTACCATCGATACCCAGGCCCCCATCCTCTGCTTTTGCCCAGGTCCAACCCTCCTCAATCGGTCCATACCAGGCCGAAACCGAGCCTTCCTGAGAATAATGCCAGTCCAGCAATTTCATAAAGGCAATGGCTTCTTCTTCCGTGGCCTTATTGGTGATGGCATAACTGCCATCCATGCCTCTATTCGGCCAATAGGCTGTTAACTGCGCCCCCGCGGGTCCTTTTAGAGGCGGTACTGGTTCGTATTTGTTGGCGCGCTCCAGGTTTACCCAGGGGTCTGCCCCCATCCCCAAGTGGCCTGCCGCATAGACTCCAACCACCTCGTCCTCACCGAGGGCTAAATTCTTGAATTGGTCTGCGCTTTGTGTAAATGCCTGAGGGTCATAAAGGCCTTGCTCGAATAAGCTTCGGATGTACTTCAGGCCTTCTTTCCATTCTGGCTGAATCGGAGCGAAAGCTACTTTATCTCCCTCAATATAGGTATAATCTGAGCCCGTTCCTGTGTTGTAAGTGAACGAATTCATCAGGAATGCCCAGGGGTCGCCATTCCAGCTCTGGATAAATCCCGTCAACGGAATTTCATCTTTCTGTCCATTACCGTTGGGATCTTTATCCCGGAAGGCGATCAATACTTTCTCAAACTCTTCTGTGGTGGTCGGCATTTCCATCCCAACCGCCTCCAGCCAGTCGGTATTGATCCACATCTTCATCGCCATCTCGCAGTGATAGCATTCCTCCCAGAAAGGCATCATGTAGATATGCCCATCTGGAGCATACACTGCGGCTTTTAAATTGGCATTTTCCTCAAAGGCTGCAGTCACATTCGGGGCGTATTTAGCGATATAGTCTTCCAGGGGAACAAATATCCCCAGTTCGCCATAATCGACCACCTCGAGCATGCTGTACCAGGATTTATAGATGAGCTTGGGATAATCCCCGCTGGCCAGCATCAAAGTGAGTGATTCCGCAGTTGTCCCGGTGACAAAATCAAATTTGACGTTGAATTTGTCTTCCAGATATTTTGTCAAGCGGCTCTCGGTGACAAATGCGGCATCCTCCCCTCCTGTGTCAACAAACACTTGCAGGGTGATAGGCGTAGTCGCTTCGGCGGGCACACCTTCTGCGGGCTCGCCTTCAGCGGGCGCAGCCTCGGTGGGTGCAGCTTGTTCTGTTTGACCTTGAGCGCAGGCATTCAAGAGCAATGCCAGCAGCATAAAGACAAACATTAGTTTTCGCAGGTGTTTCATGATCTTTCTCCTTTACATCAATCTAGGTTTTTATATTTTTACAATGCTTTTCAAGCACCGTTCTTCACCTTACTTCACTATTCCATTACACCTCCTCCTTTTTTATTTCTCTGCTTCAGGTTTTCATCCAATAGCTTCCCCGCTTTCATCCCTTGATCGAACCGATCAACACCCCCTTAACAAAATATTTTTGAACAAATGGATAAGCGATCATTAACGGCAGTGTGCCAATCACAATCATGCCGAACTTCAATAAATCGTTCATTTTTAGCTTTTGCATTTCGACGGAGACCAACCCATAATTTCCAAACTGTTGATTTTGGATCAAGATATTTCGTAGAACGATCTGGATCGGCATCAGCTCCTGACTTCGCAGAAAGACCAGGGCGTTAAAATATGAATTCCATGCCCCTACCGCCGCAAATAAGAACAATATCGCGATCAAGGGTTTTGATAATGGAAGCACGACGCTCCCGAAGAACCGAAAATGACTGCACCCATCGACTGTGGCAGCATCGTATAATTCATCCGGAATATTTGCCTGCAAAAAAGTTCGCGCAATGATCACGTTGAATACAGACACCGCTCCTGGTAGGATCATGACCCAACGCGTGTCGATCAGGTCCAATTTGTTCAATAGTAAATAGTAGGGGATCAAACCACCCCCAAAGAACATGGTGAAAACCATGTAAACCATGATTGCGTTCCTGCCGACAAAATTTTTCCGTGAAAGGGGATATCCAGCCAGAAGCGTCAAAGTTGTGCTCAGCAGACCACTCCCAAGGGCGTAAATTGCGCTGTTCGTAAATCCCATCCAAAGGGGCTTGTATTGAAGGATCCGTTCGTATCCCAGGGTGGAGAATTCAACGGGTAGAAGGACTACCTTACCGGAATTGATCGCATTGGGGGAGCTGAAGGATGAGCTGATGACGTAAATGATTGGATATAGGACGGCAAGAGATACGATAATGAGCAATATATAGAGAATAATCAATAACACGATGTCGCCTTTTGTTTCACGCGCGAATAATTTTTTACCGGGGGTTTGGGCTACCATAAGCTTACCTCCTGTGTTCGTTTTGCGATCCAGTTCACAGAAATTAACAAGATGAAATTTACCCCTGAGTTGAATAAACCCACCGCCGTACCAAAGCTAAAATCGGATCTTAACAATCCCATTTTGTAAACATAAGTTGAAATTACTTCTGATGCCGGTAAATTCAGTGGGTTCTGCATCAGATAGATTTTTTCAAAACCTATTCCCAAGATATTCGACATTTCTAAGATTAACAGGATCACAATCACAGGCAAAATCCCTGGAATATCAATATGCCGCATCTTTTGCAAACGGCTCGCTCCATCCATTCGAGCTGCCTCGTATAGTTCAGGGCTGATTGCTGATAAAGCTGCCAGGTACACGATCGTGTCAAATCCAGCATATTGCCAAATATTCGAAAGAACGTAAATCCACGGGAAAGCTTGAGCTTTACCGATCAGATCGGTTACTGGCAGCCCTAACCAGCCAAGAATGTGCCCAGCCACCCCAATTCTCGGATTCAAGAGGGTCAGGATGATCGAGACCATGACCACAACAGAGATAAAATTCGGAGCATAAGTTACCGTCTGGACATACCTTTTGAAACGCTCATTCGGGATTTCATTGATCATTAAAGCCAGGATAATTGGAGCTGTAAATCCAAGGGCGATCCCCAGTCCACTCAGCACGATGGTGTTTCGGATCATCCGCCAGGCTTCTGGTAAGGAGAAAAACCAATCGAAATTTTTTAATCCCACCCAGGGGCTTCCCCAAATTCCCCCAATGGGGTTGTAGTCACGAAAAGCGATCTGTGCACCTGCCATGGGAATATAGTTGAAGATAAATATCAAGATGATGGCAGGGGCGATCATGACGTACAGTTGCCAGTTACGTATGATCCTAAGCCAGGTTATCTTTGCATTCACAGGAGCAGGGATTGTCATTTTCATAAAGTCTCCAAGCGAGTAAAGGAATCATCGCAGCTACTTCGGACCATACACGGCTGTAACAAAATCAGTTCACAATCGCAAAATTCCACCAGGAAAATAGGTCTATTAATTTCTCACTTTATAAGTTCCTGAGTGCTCTTAATGGATTTAGCGGACTGTCGTATGACGATTTCACAATCTAGAATAATTCGCCTTTCTGCCACCGGATGATCGTTGATAAGTGCGAGGATCATCTCTGCCGAGGCTTGTCCTAGTTTTCGGGTGGGCTGCCGCACGACAGTCAGGGGTGGGCACGAGACTGCCGCCCAAGGATGATCATCAAAACTCACGATGCCGATGTCCTCAGTGCATTCTAGACCAAGCTCTCGCATCTCTAGCAAAGCGCCTAGGGTTAATAGGTTGTTATTGATGAATACAGCCTCGGGGATATCCAATTGGCTGAACAACCTGCGCATCGCTTGCCGGCCGCCATCTACGCTTAACTGGGATGGGATTATCCAGTCTTTGTTTACTGCAAGTCCTCCATCTTGTAGCGCCTGGCAGTATCCATCCAGCCGTTCGCGCATGGTCGATAAGCGGTCCAATCCGGCCAAAATTCCAATCTTTTTATATCCACATTGAATTAAATGCTGCGTTCCCTGGTACGCTCCGGCTTTGTTATCAACTCCAACATAATAACTATCCGGGTTATCAAAAGTTCGATCCACGAAAACAACTGGCGTTTGCTGCACTTCCGCTTTAGATAACTCAATCCAGGGTTGGCTCGTGGCTGCGGTAATGATGCCGTCCACTCTTTGATTCAACAGGAGGTTAAGGTAATGCGCCTCGTATTCCAGGGTTTCGTTCGTATTGCAGATGATCAAAGCATAGTTTTGAGGGCGGAGCACCTCTTCAACACCAAGCAGAAGCTCACCAAAAAATGGGTTAGACGTATCCGAAACGACTATACCCACCGTCCCGGTTCGCCCTGTCGTCAGGCTGCGAGCAGCAGCACTCGGCCGGTATTGAAGCTCCTGGATGGCCTGCAATACGCGTTGGCGTGTCTCTTCCTCAACAAAGCGTGTGTCATTAATCACATGCGAAACGGTGGTTTTGGAGACCCCTGCCCTGACTGCCACATCTTGAATGGTCGCTTGGTTCATTGGAGTCCTGCCTTGTGGGGGAATATCGAATTGGAGGATAAAAGCAAAAATAGGAGGAAAAATATTTGACAACAAACCGGTTGCGCAACCAGTTACGCAACCGGTTTGTTACATTATAACAAAACCGAATATTAAGTCAATAGGCTTAATGAAAATGTCACAGAATCCGTGCCACCAGCTGAAAGAGAGGTTGGGAGTAAAGCGCCGATCGTTATTCAATTAATCCGCTGTTACGCAATAGCACATCCACGCGTGCCTTCTCATCCACGGTCAAGGCAAGCCTTGGCAGGCGGCTTTTACCACCGCAGCATCCGATGCGGTCCATGATATATTTGATGGTTTGTATCGCCTTATAGGGTTCCTCACAAATCGTGTAGAGGGGCAGATATTGTTCATAGACCTTCCATGCCTGCGCCTCGTTGCCCTTCAGCATGTTTTCGAATATAGTCTGCGATTGGCTTGCCAAGGCGTTGGCAGTAATCGATATCCAACCGCTGGCGCCATTCTTAAACATCTCGAATGCCAGCGCGTCACAACCAACCATCACATTAAAATTATCTCCGCAGACCTCCCGGACCTTTCTGGCCCGCAGTAAATCGCCTGTTGCTTCCTTTACGTGCTTGACGTTCTCAAAAGCGCTCATGCGCTTTAAAAAATTAGGGCTCAAATCGCTCCCGCAAGCACCCGGATTGTTATAAAGCACTAATGGGATATGCACGGCAGTTGCAACGGCCTTGAAATGCTGATAAAGTTCTTCCTCCGACGGTTTGAAATAATACGATGCAATCAGCAGCAGCCCATCTACGCCTGCTTCCTGAGCATCTTTTGCATAGGCAATCGCCTCTGCTGTCGTTTCAGCGGAGCAGCCCGCCATCAGACCAGTGCGTCCAGCAATCTTGTTCGCCGCGTGATCTACGATCTTCATGCGTTCACGCGCGGTAAGGCTTACGAACTCGCCGGTACCGCCGCATACTAGAATGCCACCCAGGTTATTTTTGATATACCATTCAATATTGGCTTCGAAGCCTTTATAATCCACCGCATAATCTGCATTCATCGGCGTCACCGCCGCGCAAAAAACATTATTGATTCTCTTCATGCTTGTTATTCTCTTCCTGGTATAAGAACTAAGTGCTGATAAGCTGCTCGCACTACGTGAGACACGCAGAACGATCACTTGTCATTGCAAGAACGATCACTTGTCATTGCGAGCAAAGCGAAGCAATCTCGATTTTCGATCAAATAAGGATGAGCACCTCTGGAAGCACGCACAACCCGTCTTTCCGGACGAGCTCACCATCCAGGTGAATTTCTCAACTTTAACAATTGATCTTGCGGCCGTCCCGCTTGCGATAAACGAAACGGCCGCAATCAAAGGAATGTGTTTACTTCGTGATGACTGCTTTCGAGATATACAGTGTGTCTGATGGTGTGATGAACCAATTCGTTACATGCTTCTGCATCATGAGTGCACCAGAAGGAACAGAAATGGGCACGATTGGGCTTTCTTCCATCAAGATGTGCTCAGCATTAACCATCAGATCAAGCGCTTCTGCTTCATCTGTAGCGACCCGAGCCTTCGCAATCAGATCATCATATTCTGCATTTGCCCAAAAGGTGGCGTTGTCATATGCAGTAGAGGTGAAGAGCTCAAGGAAGGTCATGGGATGGTTATAGTCGCCCCCCCAGCCGCCGAAGGCGATATCATATTTGCCTTCAACCATCATGGGGAAGTTGAGCTTGGTAGTCAACCGGCTTGATCTCGGTTTTGATACCCAGATTGGTTAGCAGCATCTGCTGAACGATCTCAGCATTTTTGACCGCGCTATCCGCACAATGTAGAACGTAGGTAGGCAGGCCTTCGCCGTTAGGATAACCCGCATCGGCGAGCATTTTTTGCGCCTCTTCAATTTGAGCGGTTGCCGCGAGGCCATTGTCACCAGACACCTCTCGGAACTCCTGTCCGTCAAGGAAGAGACCGCTGGGAACGGAACCTAACAATGGCTGTGCAGTAATAATGCCCAGACCAGCCAGAAAGCCTTCCCTGTCAAATGCCAGGTTGATGGCTCTTCTCACCATTGGATTGTCAAGACCTGCAGACTTATTGTTCAGGCGCAGGAAACTGATCCTGAGCTGGTCATAGGTGTGCAGCCTGTCATCCGTGGTGAGGATGTTGACGAATTCGGTTGGAGGGACACTATTGATCCCATCGACATCGCCGGCTAAAAATGCAGAGTAGGCAGTGTTGACGTCCGTAATGAAGGAAAACTTCAGATTATCGATCGTGACGGAATCAGCATCCCAGTAGTTCTCGTTTTTCACAGCCGTGATGTATGAGCCGATTTTGTATTCGGTAAGCTTGAACGGGCCATTGGAGATGGCGGTTTCAGGGTTGAAAGGCCACTTTTCAGGATCCGCTTCTACGACATCCTGGCGCACAGGCAGCCAAACGCCGGTTAGCAGCGCTTGCAGGAAATACGAAGCCGGGAATTTGAGCGTAACAACCAAAGTTTGGTCATCCGTTGCCTTTACACCGACTTCTTCAGCGCCAACTTCACCTTTAGCATATTCGCTGCCGTTCTTAATGAACATCTCGACAAACCAGCTGTAGGTCGAAGCGGTTTCCGGTCGTAGTACGCGCAGCCAGGCATATTCAAAATCCTTTGCGGTTACCGGTTTGCCATCGGACCATTTCAGTCCCTCTTTGAGTTTGAACGTGTAAACCAAACCATCCTCACTGATGTCCCAGCTTTCAGCTGAGCTCGGGATGATGTTTCCACTTTCATCTACACTCACAAGCCCATCATAGAGCGCAGCATAGAAAGTGGATTGGACTGAGCCTTGAGATACTCCGGGGTCGATTCCTGGGGGCTCATTGTCATAAGAATAATGGAAGCTAACCGGCTCAGCGGGGGCAGCCGTGGGTTCAACAGGTACAGCCGTAGGCTCGGCGGGCACTTCCGTGGGCTCAGCGGGAACAGCCGTGGGTTCAGCAGGTACAGCCGTAGGCTCAGCGGGCACTTCCGTGGGGCTGGTTGCTTGCTCGGTCGGTGTCTGGGCACAGCCAGCCAACATTGTAAGCATCATAATCGATGCTACGACGAACATGATTATTTTTTTCATTGTGTATTCTCCTCTTTTATTTTTATTTTTGACAAACAGGTTCTGTTTTTTCATGTGTTTTCTCCTCTTCTGTGTTTGATTGACAATTTGGCATATTTCCCAGCAACTTTTTCTCCTTTCTTTTTATGCGAAGCTTTTTTGGATCAGCTTTTCAGCGGATTCACATCATTCAGGCCGTCTAAAACAAGTGGCATGCCACAAAGTGGTTCGGCGAGACCTCTTTGAGCGCAGGGCTTATCTCCCTGCAAATATCCATCGTATGCGGGCAGCGTGTCGAGAACCGGCATCCCGATGGAGGATTGAATGGGCTTGGGATCTCACCTTCAATCGATACTTCTTGTTTCAGTCTGGCAAGGCGAGGATCGGCTACTGGAATGGCTCGCATTAGGCCGATGGTATAGGGATGGAGTGGTTCTCGGTACAACTCCTCGCTTGGCGAAACTTCAACGAGCTGTCCCACATACATGACGCCCATGCGTTTCGAGATGTATTTGACCATCGCAAGGTCGTGTGCGATGAAACAATAGGTCAATCCCAACTGCTCTTGAAGCGATTGAAGCATATTCACGACCTGTGCTTGTATCGATACATCCAGCGCGGAAATCGGTTCATCGCAAATGATAAAATCTGGTTGGGTTACCAGTGCCCGGGCAATACCGATCCGCTGCCGCTGACCGCCCGAAAACTCGTGTGGATATTTCCCCATATGTTCTGGCTCAAGTCCTACCATGCGCAGGCATTGCGCCACCCGATCCCTATATTCCGACTCTGGAATAAGCGTTATGGGTGGTGAGTGGTTCTGCGACAATGTGTTGAACCGTCATGCGTGGATCCAGCGAAGCGTATGGATCCTGAAAAATCATCTGGATGCGCTTGCGATATGGCTTTAGTTCTTTTTCTCCAAGCTTTGCGATATCCGTTCCATCAAAGATCACCGAGCCAGACGTCGGGTTATATAAGCGAATCATCGTGCGTGCTGCAGTCGATTTACCACAGCCCGATTCGCCAACAAGACCAAATGTTTCTCCTTTGGTAATCGAAAACGAGATATCATCCACTGCTTTTACAAATGGCTTCTTTTTGATGATCCCGCCACCGCCAAAATATTTCTTTAGGTTTTTTACCTCAATGAACTTCTGTTCGTTCATCTAAGACCCTCCTCCGCCCAATTGCTCGGGCATCTCGGGGTCTAAGAGCCAGCACATACTCCGATGCGTCGTACTGAGTTGGAAATAAGGCGGACAATTCTCGAGACACACTTTCATGGCTTTATCGCACCGTGCGCAGAACGGGCATCCTTTGGGTGGATTGATCAAACTGGGAGGTGATCCGGCAATCGAAAACAGGCGGTCTCCTCCAACATTATTCACATCGGGGATAGACTTTTTAAGCCAACCGTGTATGGATGGGCAGTCTCGTAGAATATTTCATCCACAAGCCCTTCCTCCATAATCATGCCCCCATACATGACGATCACTCGCTCACAGGTTTCCGCCACCACGCCCAAATCATGGGTAATCAGGATGATGGAAGCATTTGTCTCGTGCTGCAAATTGCGGATCAATTTCAGTATTTGGTTCTGTATGGTAACATCCAGTGCTGTCGTTGGTTCATCCGCAATCAGAAGTTTAGGATTGCAGGCGATTGCGATCGCAAACATCACCCGCTGGCGCATGCCACCGGACATTTCCCACGGATAGGCATCCAATTGGCGTCTCGCCTCGGGGATCTTCACGATCTCCAGCAGCTTCTCGGCTTTCTCTCTCGCTTGCTTTTTGCTGATTTCCTTATTGAAAGACCGGATACGCTCCACGATCTGCGTACCAACCCGAATGGTCGGATTTAAACTCGTCATCGGTTCTTGAAATACCATTCCGACCTGGTTGTTTCGCAGTCTGCGCAGTTCCACTTTAGACATCCTAAGGACATCTTCACCATCGAGAAGGATTTCACCGTCAACGATCTTGCCCGGATCCTGCAGAAGTCGGATTACAGACAGGCAAGCCACGGATTTGCCCGAACCACTCTCTCCCACGATTCCGACGATCTCTCCATGCATCAAGCTAAAGCTGATATTTCTAACCGCCTGGACCTCACCCGAAAACGTAAAAAATGAGGTCCGGAGATGATTAACCTCCAATAGCTTTTTAGCAGACACAGCCATCATCCTTATTTCCGCAATCTCGGGTCAAGCGCATCGCGCAAGCCATCGCCCAAAAAGTTGAAGGCGAACATCGTAAGGCTAATCGCGATACTGGGTAATAGAATCTGATAGGGAGAAGAACGAATTGCCCCGATACCTTCGTTGCTCAAAATACCCCAGGAAGGCATTGGGGGTCTCACACCGAGGCCGATGAAGCTCATAAAGGCTTCCGTCGCAATCGCTGCCGGGATACTGAGAGTTGCGAAAACAATAATCGGCCCGATGCTGTTGGGCAGCAAATGACGTAGAATAATTTTGAGCGGGGATAGGCCGGCACATTTCGCCGCGAGAATGTATTCCTGCTCTTTTAGTGAAAGGACCTGCCCTCTGACCAATTGTGCCATCGCCAGCCAGGATGTCACAGCCATGGCAATCAATATGTTGAATACTCCCTGCCCGAAATAAACCATTAACAGGATGATATAAATCACGCTCGGTATAGCCATAAGGATTTCGACCACACGCATCATGAAGATATCGGTATTGTTACCAGAATACCCCGAGATCCCTCCATAGAGTACGCCAATCACCAGCGTACAAATCGTAACGATGAACGCCACCATTAAGGAGATGCGACCGCCGTAAAGTAACCTGGTTAGCATATCTCTACCGATCGAATCCGTGCCAAGGAGATAGTTCTTATTCCAAACGGTTTTGCTCTGCGGCAGAGGCTCAAGGTTTTCATCCAAGAGCCTGATACCCTCTGCAGAAAAAACAAGATAATAGGTTTCGTCGTTGTATTCAAAGATGAACTGTTTATCTGCCAACTTCGCGGATACCGGCTTCAACTCTTCGGTCACATACCCATTATCTTCCGCCAGAAACACCTTCAAATCCGGATGTACAAAAAAATTTGTGCCATCTTTAGCGGTTAGTATTTCGATCCGCGGGGGCATGTTGCGTAGAGCGAGCTCTTGTGTCTCATAGGCCTTACCTGTTAACATCGGACCAATCGTGGAGGCAAGCAAAATCATTGCAATGACAAAAATCGAGCCGATGGCTAATTTGTTCTGACGCAGTCTGCGGAGAACATCTTGCCAATAACTCACCGTCACCCCTGAGGTAGTTTCAGGATTTTTCTCTTCATCCTGCAGCAGTGTCCAATCCTTCACAATCTGATCCGGTTATGGTTCTCGGTCATATCAGTTTCCTCCGCTTTATTTATCGTAGAGCTTGATGCGGGGATCGAGGATCATGTAAACGATATCGATGATAAATACCGCTACGACCATGATGGCAGAAGACAGGATGGTTAGAGCCATCACAGCGGTATAATCGCGGTTGGTGATAGACTGGACAAAATATCTGACCCAGTCCGGGCACTGCGAATATTTTCTCAATCACAAAAGTACCGGTGAGTAAGGCGGCAAAAGTCATGCCCAGAGAAGTTGTCACTGGGATGAGTGAGTTGCGTAACCCATGTCCAAAGATAATTCTGGAGCGCGAAAGTCCTTTTGATTCCGCAGTCCGCATATAATCCTGATTAAGCGTATCCAGCATACTGGAACGAGACAGTCTTGCTATTCCGCATATCGGACCGATCGCAAGGCATATAGCGGGTAAAATATAACCCTTCCAGGATTCCACACCAAAGGTCGGTAAAAGTTCAAATTTTACCGAAAAGAAGTAAAGCAGGAACGTAGCCATCACAAAGGAAGGCACCACCACGCCGACCGTCGATATGACCATGGTGATACGATCCGGAAGTTTATTGCGGTTGAGCGCTGCGATGATGCCCATGGGCAGTCCCAATACAATTATCAGGATCGTAGCTGCAACCGCCAGTTTGGCCGATGCTGGCCAGCCATCCGCCATCATTTCGTTCACGGTTTGGCCGAAGTAAACATACGATGGGCCGAAATCGAAGCGCATTATTCCGTATAGATAATCGAAATACTGTTCGATAACGGGTTTGTCCAGGTTGTATTTTGCTTCGAGAGCTTCTTTTACACTGGGTGGAAGAACCCGATCAAAAGAGAACGGACCTCCAGGGATTGCCCGCATCAGGAAAAAAGTAGCTGTAATGATGATGAACATTGTGATCACCATCATTACGAATCGCTTGGCAATATACTTCAGCATTCTTTTCCCTTCCTCTTTCCGCTCGATCAAATAGGTTTTCTCTTTGCTTAAATGAATTCTGAAACGCCCTTCGCTATCGTCGAAAACGGGCCCGTCATCTGACCGCAGGCAATAGCCTGGTCCCGTGATGATCACAACTTCTCCATCGACGCGCGGTGCCACACGGGCACACGTAAGACATCCTGCATCCCACCAGGCATCGATCACTACATTTCCGCGTGCAACAAGCCCACGGAAATTCCCTTTTTTCCAGCTCTCAGGCAACGCCGGTAAGATAACAATCTCGCCGTCATGGCTTTGCAGCAGCATCTCGATCACTGCCTGTACGGTTCCCATATTGCCATCGATCTGCATGGGCTTGTCATCTTCCAGCAGCTTCGGTACGTGCTTGATATTACAACAGCTAAAGAGGTTCGGTAAACCCGAGTAACGCGCCATGCTGCCTACCAGGTCCCGCGCGGTATTACCATCGCCAAGTCTTGCCATCAACCCTCCTGCCCACGCACGGCTCCATCCGGTGTTTGCGCCATCGTTGCGTATTCGCTTTTCGATGCTTTTGCGTACTGCGGCAAACAGTTCCGCATCGCGTGCTGTAATCGCATGATACGGATATGCGCCGATCACATGAGATTGGTGCCTGTGTCTTGGCTCGGCTTCTTCGCGCTTCAAACCCCCATTCCAGTATCGCCCCATCCGCTCCGATCCTCGGAGGGGCAAGCTTTCCAGCAGCAGTTCTGATTTCCTCCTCCAATCCATCGGGAATCTCTGCATCCAGTTCTGCCAGCGGATCGCAATAACCGCGATTGCCTCCAGGCAGTCGCTCATCAACAAACCAATCAATTCAGCGTCCATAGCCGACATGCGGCAGAAGGAAACCTTATCGCCATTTTTGGAAATATAGGTGTTCTCCGGAGAGGTCGTAACCCCCATCACTAACTCCCCATCACTTTCTTCCATATAATCCAGGACAAAGAGCAGGGCGTCCCGCATGATGGGCCAGGCACGCACAAGGTAATCAGTATCCAATGTGTAGCGATAATGTTCCCACATGTCAGCCGCGATCCATACACCACCGAGGAACCAGTAAGAACAATGTGTTCCTGCATCCTGTACCGCCGTATCGGCCCAAATATCTGTGTTGTTATGCAGCACGAAGCCGCGGCATCCATACATCCGCTGTGCGGTGATTAATCCATTTTGCCGGATGCGTTCTGCGAGCTGGATGTACGGTTCAAAACATACAGAAAGGTTTGCGGAATCTGCCGGCCAGTATGCCATCTGTAAATTAATATTTGTCGTAAATTTCCCATCCCACACCGAAAGCAAATCGCGGCACCAGATGCCTTGAAGATTGGCTGGAAGCACGCAATTCCGACTGCTGCTGAGCAAGATGTATCTGCCAAAGGAGAACAGCAGCATCACTAGGTAATCATCCAATGCCTGCCAGGACACTGGTAGATCGAGCACGCTCAGATCATCTTTTTCAAAAGCTTCAAACACCTTATTCATCGGCAGCGGCCTGGAGATTGTTTCTGCGCTTTCCAGGCTGATTGAAACGTTGGTATAGTAAGCACGCCATTCGGTAATATGATCATGCTGGCAGGCATCGAATCCTTTTGCCATTGCGGCGCGACTGCGTGCGACACAAATCGCTTCGATATCTTCGTCTTCAAAGTTTGTCCCAGCCGCAAAGTATAGGACGACTTCGCTCGCGTTCTCAAACACGAGTTTATCGCCTATGATGGTCGTATCGCCGTTTCCTGTTCCGAATAATGCGCCTCTAAAACGCAGCCCTTTTTCGCCTCCGCAGGTCCCTTGCATGACCACTCCCGCGGGTGCATAGCGCATAATTTCATCCTCATGCGTACCATAGCTAAAATTACTGACCCGTTCTCCCCGCTCAATGCCAGCCGAAAAATACAGCACCGGCTTTGAAGCGCAGACGCGTACTGCAATTACTGAGTCAGGGCTGCTAGCAAATGCAGTAAGCTCAAAGGACACGCCCTCCACCACATAGCTTTCGGTCACGATGGCAGAATCAAAATCCAGAACGCGTTTATATTCCTCAACATTGCCGTCATGGTTGAAGAATTCGATGAGCAGAATGCCTAAAGTGGAATAATGTCTTTGTGTTTCGGGTGTCCCGGTCAGCGCCAGCACCGCAAGCCGTTGTGCTTCCCGAACGCGCCCTTCTCGCATCAGCGAGCGTATCTTGCTCATATAGTGGATGGCATCCGGGTTGTTACGGTCTCTCGGACCGCCATACCAAATCGTCTCTTCATTGAGAAATATATGCTTTTCCGGCAGCCCGCCAGTTACGACAGCTCCCAACCTACCATTTCCGATCGGTAATCCCTCATCGAACCTTGGCGAGGGTTTGTCAAACATGAGCTGTGATTCATAGGTGCCTCCATGGCGTTTTTTAGTGATTGGCAGTTACCCAAGTGGATGCGCCATTACGTTCTCAATCTCTTCAATCGTGGCCGGGATCGATTCAGACAGGTTCTTGCAGTCCGCCGGCTGTCACGAGCACATTGTCCTCAATCCGCAGTCCGATGCCCCACTCGCGAACATAAATTCCTGCATCCACTGTGAACACCATATTTTCAGCCATCGGCTCTTCATATCCGCCCACATCATGGGTATCCAGTCCGATATGGTGCGTTGTGCCATGCCAGACGTACTTGCCAATATCAGCGAAGTCATCCAATAAACCTAAAGCTTTGAGCCCTTCGAAGGATACTTCCCTGCATATGCGGTTCGTCTCGCTAAACGGCACACCTGGACGAACCTGCGCCATGATCGCCCGATTGGCTGCGAATGCAATGTGGTATATCTGTGCCTGCCGTTCACTGAATTGGCCGTTTGCGGGAAAAACACGCGAAATATCCGTACAGTATTCATCATAAGCTGCACCGACATCGCTGAGGATTAACTCGCCATCCGCTACCCGACCAAAGGGCTGCGAATAATGTAGATAAAAGATCCGCTCACCGGCTGCAATGATGGACGGAAA
Source organism: uncultured Chloroflexia bacterium (assembly GCA_963754615.1). Taxonomy (GTDB): domain Bacteria; phylum Chloroflexota; class Anaerolineae; order Anaerolineales; family UBA4823; genus CAVVUF01. Next base: position 531,375 of record CAVWGW010000008.1, read on the forward strand.
TGCAGTATTGCGCTGTCCATGTGCAGCCAGCTCAGAATGAAACTCAGCCTCGAGCTCATATTCCATCATGCCCGGTTTCGCAACCTGCATCATTCGGCGAATGCCTGCCTCGGTGATCTGCATACCTTTGCAGATCGCCTCGATTTCGCCTTGCGTCTTGATCTTGCGCATTGCACAGACGTACGGATAGCTGTTCTTGATCACGATATGAGGATATCTGCTTCGTATGCCCTTCGAAAATTCACGTTCAATATCGAAAGACCGTTCTGGCGCCAGTGCATCAAAGCACAGCCAAAGGGTCTTCACATGTTGGGAAGAGAGCAGCGTATCGAATGTCTTGTTCAGGTTGTTGATATCTTCAATTCGTTCAATTCCGCTGATTTCGTTCAGCTCTTCATCCGTGAAACGCCTGCCAGTCCATACCTCACGCGCAAGATCGGGTTTAAGCACAAACAGACACTCGCTGATTTTGCCGTCTCTATTTTGCAGCAGCAATGCCGACTGCTCTTGTTTTACGCCTGTCAGATACAGGAAGTTTCGGTTTGTGAAAAATGGATAATTCTCATCTGCGGTCTTTCGCACATTTTCACCGCTGAAGAACAGCATAACCTCACCCCCCGCCATATGCGCAGCTATTCTTCGTCTATTCTCGTCGTATAACCTTTTTTCCATCGGCACATCCTTACCTTGAATTCAGGTTATAAAATAGTTTGTTAATCATCCATGATTAGTATTTAATCTGAATAGATTAATGATTTATCCTAGCATATTTGTTGGAGATCGTCAATAAGTTAACCGCCCATTTTCCCGTCAATAGCAAAAATTGAGCAATGTTTGTTCAAAAAAATGCACAAAAAACCGCTTTCCACACATACATTTGTGGGATCAGCCGCGGTAATCGAATTGACAGGTAGATTTAAGTGTGCTAACATAGATAAATCATTGCTCATGCTTGATCATTAATTAATCATTCGTTGAATTTTAGAGAATATCTATGACCGAAAAGAATGATCTTATTCTCCTCATGAAAGAAATTGATAAGGTAGCAGGTCCGGTTGGTGCCTCATCCCTTTATCACAATTTATCCTCCTCTCAGGCAACCATTGGAAGACAGCTTGTTCATCTTGAAAAAATAGGATATTTGAAAAAGGTCAGCAACAAAGGCCGGGTGCTCACGACGGAGGGCTTGAATTTCCTCAAATTAGAAGACATTAACTACAGTAAAAGCAAGCTTGCGAAAGAACTTGTCAATCTCTCTATCGATCGAGACACTGATACGCTCCTCGAAATCCTTCGCATACGCGCCTTACTCGAACCCTATGCTGCGGCTGGCGCAGCCGAACGTGCAAACGAGCGAGACATCTACAACTTGGAGAATCTCGCCTTCGCGCACAGATACACCCTTTCTCAGGGTCTGGTTGGTAATGAGGAAAATCTCAATTTTCACCTTGAAATTGCGCGTATCAACAACAATCGTACACTGTTAAAAACCCTCGAGTTGCTGCTCACTGCCAATGAAGCCTATGTTGAGTTCTCAAAAGCGGGTGAGGCAAAGCATGAGCTTCAAATCACTCACCATTTCCGCATCCTTAACGCCATTCGTGAACGGGATGCATGCGGCGCGCGCAATGCCATGCTTGAACATCTGGAGCATGTGACCGAAGATGTCGAGCAATCTCATCAAAGGAGATAATTTTGCCAGACAATTATAAAAGTATCTTTAATGATGTGTTGGGGCCCGTGATGGTAGGCGCTTCCAGTTCTCATGTGGCAGCCGCCGCACGCATTGGCCGCATTGCAGCCTGCTGTCTTACACAGAATACAGCCGCAGTCCAGGTTGAGTTCTGTCAAAATAGTGCTCTCGCATTTACATATCACAGTCACGGCTCGGATATGGGATTCGCGGCAGGGCTCATTGGATTGCCGATGGATGATGCGCGTGTACCCGATGCTGTGCGTCTTGCAAACGATTTCATTCCCCTGCGCTTCGTCATCACCGATGGCTTGGCAGCCCATCCCAATATCTATTTGGTTCGTATTATGCGAACAGACCAAAATGAGCTGACTTTCCAAGCCATCTCTACTGGCGGTGGCATGATCGAGCTTTGGGAGTTCTGCGGAGTACCCCTGCATTTCTACGGTGATCATCACGCAGCTTTATTGTTATGTAAGCCCCACGAAGCAAACGATATCGCCCATACCGCAGCAGCACGCTTGTCTTGTAAAGCTTCCATCCATGAAAGTGACAAGCTTGCCTTAGTGGAGCTTTCGTTTGACGAACCCCCAACCAAAGAAGCGCTTGCCGAATATCCGGCTGTTGAGTCTGTCATTCTTGCGCCCGTTGTCCCCATTCTATCGCAGGATAAATACGATTTGCCTTTTGCGAACTGTTCGGAGCTTTATGACCTTATTGCGGATGGCGATATGCGCTCGCTCTCTGACTTCGCCATAGCGTATGAAAGTGCCCGGGGGGGTATCTCCCACGCTACGGTGTTAAAACTTGCCGATGATATTTTCCACGTCATGGAAAGCGCTTGTGCAGCCGGACAGGATATTGTTAAATACGATAATAGAATGCTGGGATCTCAAGCTTACAGACTCAATCAAAAGCCTCCCCTTACACACATGGAGCTCGTCACAGATGTTGTCCGCTGTGTTACCGCCGTCATGGAATCCAAAAGCGCTATGCGGCCCATCGTTGCCGCGCCCACAGCGGGTGCCTGCGGCTGCCTTGCCGGTGTACTGTGTGCTTTATCCGAGAGATTACACCTCGAGCGTAGTGAGCTCATCAGGGCCCTGCTTTCAGCCGGATTAATCGGGGTGTTTTTCTGCGATCAAGCTACATTTGCCGCAGAAGTTGGGGGGTGCCAGGTGGAATGCGGCGCAGCCTCCGGTATGACCGCCGCTGCGGTAACCGAGCTGTTTGGCGGCACAGCCCGGCAGTGCCTGGCTGCTGCCTCGCTGGCCCTTCAAGGCATCACCGGCTTAGCCTGCGATCCCGTGGCCGACCGCGTCGAATCGCCTTGCTTAAACAAAAACGTCATGGCTGGAGTCAATGCCCTCGCCTGCGCAACCATGGGACTTGCGGATTTTGACCAGGTCATTCCCTTGTCACAAACGATCGACGCAATCTACGAAATCGGCCTGTCCCTTCCGCAATCTCTGCGCTGTACCCATGGCGGACTTGGCAGCACGAAAGCTTCTGCTGAAATCCAATCTCGTTTGGATGCACAATTCCCGCCAAGCGCCAACAGCAGCGAAGAACTTCGCTAATTACTCCCACCGGTTAGTCTGGGAATTTGACTTTACCCTAATACTTCCCATATTCTTGAAGTGTTTCCCACCAGGCCACGATATTATCGGGTGGTACATGGCCTTGAATCACATGGATCGGAGCGAAAATGAACCCCCCTCCTGGAGCCAGGTCTTCGATACGGCGCCGGGTCTCCTCTCTGACCTCTTGCGGGGTGCCAAAGGGCAGTATCTTCTGGGTATCACAGCTTCCCCCCCAAATAGTCAGGTCCTTACCGTATTCGCGTTTGAATTTTGCAGTGTCGTCCATGCCCTTGCAGCTTACCTGCCAGGGATTGAGGATATCGACTCCCGCATCGATGAGCAGAGGAATGGTCTCATAGATGGCCCCATCATTATGAAAGAAGATGAACACCTTGCCTTTGGCCTTGCGCTTCACAAACTCAAAAAGCTGTTTGTGATAAGGCCAGATGAGCTCTTTATACATGCGCAGCGAGACCAGCAGGCCGGCTTGCTGGCCCAGATCATCCGCCTCAGAGACCACCACCGGGTAATCGCCCACCGTCGCCAGGGCTTTTTCCCAATAGGCCATCTTGATCTCAAGGATCTTGCTCATGATGGCATGCACCAGCTTCTGGTTATGGATCATCGCCGTAAAGAATTTCTCGTAACCCGTCATCCACATGGCATGCTCCCACATCCCGGAGCTCATCCGCTCCAAAATGAAGAGCTTCTTCTCTTCGTGAACGAGTTTGTGCGCTGCGGCTTGCATCCCGACAAACCGGGCCGCGTCCAATGGATCTGGCCAAGTGAATGCCTCTAAATCCTTGGCCGTTTCTGCATTTGCCAGAGGGTAGTGGTAAAGGTCATAGTAATGACCGCCGTCTTTGGGCATCTGCCAGCCGATCCCCCATTCGTCGATCAGCCGGTAGTGATCACCATCCAAACCAAGGTCTTTCGCGTAGTTGGGATTGGAGGGGGCTCTGGGTCCCACGCTTCCGACATCCACCTGCAATCGGGCGGAGGTTTCTTTGTCGGTCACAGCTACCTGGGTGATCTTTTCCCACAGTGTCACATCCCCCGGAATGCCCATATAGCGTTTCAAATTCCGTAGGGCATTCACATTGATGGCGGTGACAGCCGTTGCACCCATATCGAATGGAATCCGGTCAGGTTCTTTGTGCTGCAGGGCGGCTAAGACACGTTCGTAGCTTGTGTAAACCATAATTCCTTCTCCAATGCTGCACCTCAGGCTAATCTCGTAACCAATAACCAGGCCGGTCGCCAAGGTTGCGCTGGCTTGGCCTCAATTCTTCTCCCAATTGTTAAGTTAGTCTCCCCGGCAAAGGCTCGAATGGCTTAGCCAGAAGAGTCATCTTGCGTTTATCCGAAAATTGGGTGGCTCCAGCTTTCTATAGGGTTGAATTTAATTAACCTAAGTTGCTACTTTATTCTCTGGCTATCACTTTTCTGTCATTCTGAGCCGCTGATGATCTCCCAGCGGCGAAGAATCCCTGAAAAGTCACTCAATGGGGATCCTTCGGTCGTAAAGTGCACTCCCTCAGGATGACAAATGCGGTATACCTTAAAAAGGTAGCAACTTGGGTTAATTATAATCGTACAGGAGGGTATTAACAATTTTAAAGCTTTCGAATAGGTAAAATATCGTATACTTTTAGATATTATGATGAATTCACGTGAAAGAGTTTTAACAAGTATCAACCATATCGAACCAGATGAACTGCCGGTGGATATCGGTGCTACGCCCAGTTCGGGTATTTCAGCTGTTGCTTATTCCAAATTGGATATCTTCTACGTCGTCTGAGTTCGTCCTTACGCAGTTGCACGTGGACGAAGGAGTGTTACGCCAGATTATCTAGTTGTTCTGGAATCTTTTTGCCTGTGATTTGTTCATAGAAGCCCATGCCGGCTCCCATTGCATATGTCTCGCAAATCTTGCCATCGCGCACGCGGTTGAACATCATTTCATGCTCAATGACAATCTTGCCGGTTGGTTCAGCATCCAAGTACTTGCCGCTATGCGTGGCGTGGACTGTGCAGAAGCAAGCCACAGTGTTTTCGTCCGCGAGGATCATGTGTATTTCAGTATGCTTGTCCGGAAAGGCGATGCGGTGCTCACGCATAGTCCGGCGCTCATTCTCCAAGGTTCCATAAGAGCTCGCGTTGGGACTACCGTATTCTTTCCAGTCGGGTGTTAGGCATGCAGCAAACTCCTCCTCATCTCCTCGATCATAGGCTGCCCAGGCTCGCCTGAGCAACGCGATGTTTTCTTCACTCATTTCTTCCTCCTTTGGAATGCGGGACGGGTAGACTTGGCGACATACCTATTTCACCTCGAAAGGTGATGATTTTGATCATCTTAGTACAATTATAACATCATTTCCTCCAGCTTGCTTCCTTTTGTTAAGATCCACTTTCACAAATTCGGGCATCTGAAATGATCTTCCCAGCCAGAAAAATATACCCCAAAGGGTATTACCATGGCTGGAATGAAGGGCTGACGCAGCCAGTCGGGAATATGGCATCACACACAAAGTCCTATCTCGATGGAAATAGATAATTTTTCGTGTGGGTCTGGACACCATTAAAATATTTGGATAGTTCTTAAACAGGATAGGCGAAACAGGGCTGGTTGTTTTTTACTTGTCGACCATCCGACTTCCCCGAAAACAAATTCCCTCTCCCAGACTTGGGAGAGGGCTAGGGTGAGGGATGGGCGCTGAGGGACTCGAACCCCCGACTTCTTCGGTGTAAACGAAGCGCTCTAACCAACTGAGCTAAGCGCCCGGCGGAAAAATTATACCCCAAAATCATTATTCTGTGCTTGTTTCCCCTTCTCCCATCGGGAGAAGAGCTTGTCCTGAGTGTAACGAAGGAGCAGGGGATGAGGGTATTAACCGCAAATTAATTTGCAATTTCTCCCCATCCCATGATAAACTCTTGTAAGAAGCTGTGTTTTTCACTCCCAGCCTCGCCAATCACTTGCCTATGACCTTCGAAGATCAAATCCGCCGCGAACGCCCAACCATGTCCAAGAGCTTTGCCAAGCTGGCCGACTTCCTGGTGGATTCCTACACCGAAGCCTCCTTCATGACCGCCAGCGAGCTGGCCCATGTCCTCAACCTGGATGCCGCCACCGTGGTGCGCTTTGCCCAGTCGCTCGGTTACACGGGCTTCCCTCAGCTCCAGCGTGAGATCCGCCAAAAGGTCAAAAACGACCTGCTCATCCGCCCGCGCCAGGCTGAAATCAGCCAGTCCATCCCCGGTATTGCTGCCTCTGCCCTGCGCGACCTCGCCAAAGATCTCGAGCAAACCCGCATCACCCTGGATACCCTGGCCCTCGAGCAGCTCGTTGAACAAATCGGCACCTCGCGGCGCATCCTGCTCATTGCCGATCCGCCTGCCCAGCCTGCTGCCCAGACCCTGGCTTACGCCTTGCGCCAGGCAGGCTTCCTGGTTGATGAGGCCTCCCCCCTGCCTGCCGATCTCGCCCGCCTGCTCTACACAGCCTCCACTGCAGACCTCCTCCTGGCGCTCGAAGTCCAGGGCGAAACCCCCTCAATTGTCAATGCCCTGGTCGAAGCTCACTCGCGCGGCATCCCCACCGTCGCCCTTGTCAGCACGGCCTCGCTGCCGGCTGCCCGTCCTGCTAACCTTGTTTTGGCGGCGCATACCCATCTATCCGGTTCTGCCGGCGCTTTCCTGGTGCAGGCCCTGGTTTACGTCCTCCTCGAAGCCCTGCGCCGCAAATATGCTCTCCGTTTCACCGAAGCCGAACAGGCTTCCAGGCAGTTCCTTAGCATGTACCAGGAGCATATCCCCTGAAAAATTCCTGTTAAGAGGTTATCATGCGTTTCGTCCGTTATCAGACCAAGAAAAGCGCTCCAGGCTTTGGCTGGATTTTAGAAGATAAGGTTGGCCCGGTTGAAGGCAATCCCCTGGGTGAATTCCGCCGTTTAGAAGCGAATTTACCTCTCGACTCGGTTCAGCTCCTCCCGCCCATCCTTCCTTCCAAGATCATCTGCGTTGGGCGCAATTACGCTGCACATGCCAAGGAACATGGCGCCGATATCCCCGAGATCCCCTTGATCTTCCTCAAGCCTCCTTCCTCCATCATCGCTCCCGGCGATACCATCCTCCTCCCTCCGCAGTCCCAGCAGGTCGAGCATGAAGCCGAGCTGGTCGTCGTTATCGGCAAGCGTGGGCGCTGGATCTCCTTGAACGAAGCCCGTTCTTTCATCTTCGGCTATACCGTCGGCAACGATGTCACCGCCCGCGACCTGCAGCGCCGTGATGGGCAGTGGACGCGCGCCAAGGGCTTCGATACCTTCTGTTCCTTCGGTCCCTGGATCGAAACCGACTTTGACCCCTCCGATGCCCTGGTCACCTGCCATGTCAATGGTGAGATGCGCCAAATGGCCTCGACCCAAGATATGGTCTTCGATGTCAATCAGCTCATCACCTTCGCCTCCAGCGTCATGACTCTTGAGCCTGGCGACCTGCTCTTCACGGGCACGCCTGCTGGCGTTGGCCCGCTCCTCCCCGGCGATGTAGTCGATGTCAAGATCGATCGCTTGGGGACTCTGCATAACCCTGTCGCTGCCGAGGGACCTCACCCGGGCTGAACCTTCTCATGAGCAATCTGAACCTCGATATTCATACTGCGGTCTTGACCGGGTTTGTCCTGTCGATTGCCTTTGCAATCTATTCGTTTGGGCTGGCGTACGAGCCATTCGTAAGGCGCACACCCTGAAGTTCTTCCGCATGCGTCGCGATCGCATGGTGGGCGGTTGGCGCATGATCTTCGCCGCCTTTGTGCTCGTGATTTTAGCCTTCATCCTCAACCGCTTTGCCGAGCCGGTCATCTACAGCTTCTTCCCACCCACGCCCACGCTGACCGCCACGCCCACCATCACCCTCACCCCCACCATCACGCTAACGCCATCCATCACCCTCACCCCCACCATTACTTCCACCCCCTCCGTCACCGATACCCCCACGCCCAGCCCCACGCCGCATATTCCCCTTGCCATCGAGATCCAGTTCACCAGCGTTGTCACCCCCAATCCTTCAGCCATCTTCAGCCCGCTCCAGTTTGCGCAAGCCCTTGATGAGAATTTTGTACCCATCGAACCGGCTATTGTCTTCCAGAATCCGGTCGGCCATCTTTACGCCCAATTCACCTACGATGGCATGCTGGTTGGATCGCAGTGGACTGCCATCTGGTACCGTGGCAGCGATCTCGTGAATTATGAGACCGCTCCCTGGAATGGCGGCACCGGTGGGATCGGTTATACCGATTGGAATCCTGAGGCTTATGAGTGGCAGCCAGGTCTATATGAAGTACAAGTCTTTGTCGGTCAGCAATGGAAAGTTGTTGGCACCTTCACCGTTGAGGGGGAGGCGCCCACCCCGCCTCCTTCGCCCACCCCAACCTTTACGGTGACGCCTCTCCCCACCGCCACCTTCACACGCACGCCCCGCCCAACTGCTACGTCTACCTTCACGAGCACGCCCCGCCCAACCGCTACGGCCTCCTTCACCCCTGGTCCCAGCCCAACCAGGACCCCAGGCTCCTCAGCTACATCCACCTCGGCTCGTCCTTCCAACACGCCCACGCTCACAAAGACCAAGGCGCCTTCCTTAACGCCCTCCAGCACCTTTACCCGCATGCCCACGTATACACCGGTGACGCCTACGGCGACATTCACCCACGCCCCTACTTATACCCCCTCGCCTGTAAAGCCTACCAACACTCACCAGCCGACAGATACCCCCAAGCCTTGAGTCTGGTTTGATGTTTAAATCACATTAGGGGCTATCCAATTAATGGATGGCCCCTACATCAATCGACAATCATAATTTCTACTTGGGAGGTACGAATTGGATATCCATACCATGGACATATGGATCTTTATCCCAAGTAAATGTACACCAGGTTGTTTGGTACCCTAGCCCGTTAACGTAGTGGACACGCTCGTCCAACGTGAACTCACCATCTTCATTAAAATCGAGATAATGAGATCGAACATGCCCAACCACCTTTTCAATTGCCTCGGTAGTGCGCCCGCCATTTGATGCTAAATTAGGGATGATGACATGCACGTTCTCGTTTTCGCAATGAAGGTATAGTTCAAAATTATTGGGATTATTTCCCACACCGGCTATTGCCAATCCTGGAAAAGCAAAAACCACAATTAAAATGAGAGTGAGCATAATCTTTTTCATTTGATGCCTCCTTAAAAATAATTTTCCCGTTTGAAATTAAGTTACTATTGTTTATAGATTACTAAAATGTACTGCCGGATAGAATACGTAACCCATACAAGAGCACATACCATTACTCACACAAAAGTGTATAATCATCCTCGACTCTTGAACCTCCAATGGGGCGTTAAAATAAGTATGTATAGATCAAGATGAACAACGCATCATCATTTGGGCTTTGGATGAAGAAACGGCGTAAAGCACTCGACTTGACCCAAGTTGAGTTGGCTCAGCGTATTGGGTGTGCTGTGATTACGGTCCAAAAGATTGAAGCAGATAGAAGACGTCCCTCGAAACAAATGGCAGAATTGCTGGCTGACCAATTGGAGATTCCTCCCGCGGATATTCAGTCTTTTATACGATTTGCCCGCCTCAATTCTCATGGACGGGCTTGGCGAGATCTGAATGAGCCTGCTGGTTACACTTCTTGGACGCTTTCGGCCGGCCACGTAAATAATTTACCAGAGCCGTTGAAGGGTTTATTTGGGCGAGACCAGGATCTGGCAGAAATCCGCAAACGCCTGCTAAGCGATGGGGTCCGCTTGCTTACTCTCATAGGCCCACCCGGTGTTGGAAAAACCAGCTTGGCAATTAATGCAGCACATTGCCTTCTTAATGAATACACTGATGGAGCTTTTTTTATCTCTCTTGCTTCTACCATTGATCCAACCTTTGTCGCTGCAATAATTGCTCAATTCTTTGGTGTAAATGAAACTCCTACTCAATCCTATGCCCAACGGATCAAGGAGTACTTGCGCGATAAGCATCTGTTGCTTGTTCTAGACAATTTTGAGCAGGTCTTACCCGCTTCCTCGTTCCTGAATGAGCTATTGGCTGAATGCCTCTGGTTGAGCATCATTGTGACAAGTCGGATACCATTGCGGTTGCGTTATGAGCGTCAATTCCACGTCCTACCTTTGGAAGTGCCTACAGGATTGCAGGTGAGATCTGATCTTGTGGAGCTGACTTGTTATCCTGCTATAGCCTTATTCCTCGAACGCGCCCGAGCTGCCAGGCCTGATTTCACTCTTACCATCGAAAATGCCGGAGCAATCGCTTCGATTTGCGCTCGCCTGGATGGATTACCATTAGCCATTGAGTTCATCGCCGCTTGGGTAAAAGTCCTCACCCCTCAGGAGCTTCTGGAGCTGATCGACGGTCAGTGGACGCTCCATATCGAAGGCCTAAGCGATGCCTCTCGACGGCATACCACGCTGTATACTGCCATCCGCTGGAGTTATGACCTTCTATCACCATTGGAACAAATATTGTTGGAACGGTTAGGTATATTTTCCGGCAGTTGGACAATGGATGCAGCGCAAGCGATCATGAGTGACAAGTTGGCACAAGGCTCTTTGGAAATACTAAACGCCATGTCAAAACTGGTCAACAGCAGTCTTGTTGTGCAGTATGAGCATAATGGTGAGGCGCGCTTTATTTTGTTTGAAGTGATCCGTTTCTTTTCACTAGAGCAGATAACCAAAAAAGGACAAGAAAACACTTTGCGTCAGCGCCATGCCGAATACTACTTAGCCCTGGCGGAGGAAGCCGATCTGCATTTACGATCTGCTGATCAGCTCATCTGGTTGTCGAGACTGCACATCGAAAGTGGTAACTTGAGAGCAGCGCTGACATGGTTCTTTGAGTTTAATGTAAATTCTGGCATTCGCTTGGCTGGGGCTTTGGGTTGGTTCTGGAATATGTGCAGTTATGTCAGCGAGGGATATCTTTGGTTGAAGAAAGCGCTGCAAAGCGCTGGCAGCTCCAATCCGATTTGGCGAACGAAGTTGCTGACTGCTGCAAGCAGCCTGTCCTGGCAGCAAGGGGATATATCAACGATGCGCTTGTTTTCGGAGGACCCGCCGAAAATCGTGCCCCATGAGCGACGAATTCTTTCCCGACATCCCCAAAATCGAATACGAAGGCCCCGACTCCAAAAACCCGCTCGCCTTCAAGCATTACAACGCGGACGAAGTCGTGGGCGGCAAGAAGATGCGCGATCACATCCGCTTCGGCTGCGCCTACTGGCACACGATGCGCAACCCGCTGTCCGATCCTTTCGGCGCCGGGCACCGCGCGAGCGGCCGTGGGACGACGGCACCGGACTCGATCGAGAACGCGCAGAAGCGCGTCGCGGCGCTGCTTCGAGTTCTTGCAGAAGCTCGGCGTCGGATTACTACTGCTTCCACGACCGCGACGTGGCGCCGGAGGGCGCGACGCTGGCCGAGAGCAACGACGCACCTCGACGCCGTGGCCGACGAGCTGGAAAAGGCGCAGACAGCAGCACCGGCATCAAGCTGCTCTGGGGCACGGCCTGCCTCTTCGCCCACCCGCGCTACAGCCAGGGCGCGGCCACCAGCCCGAACGCCGACGTCTTCGCCTACGCGGCGGCGCAGGTGAAGAAGGCGATGGAAGTGACGCACCGCCTCGGCGGCGAGGGCTACACCTTCTGGGGCGGGCGCGAAGGCTACTCGACGCTGCTCAACACGGACATGAAGCGCGAGCTGGATCACCTGGCCGCGCTTCCTCCACATGGCGGTGGATTACAAGAAGAAGATCGGCTTCACGGGCCAGTTCTACATCGAGCCGAAGCCGAAGGAGCCGACCACGCACCAGTACGACTCCGACGCGGCGGCCTGCCTGAATTTCCTGCGCGAGTACGGCCTCGATGGATCACTTCAAGCTGAACATCGAGACCAATCACGCCACGCTCGCCGGCCACACGATGCAGCACGAACTGGAGGTCGCGGCGCGCGGCAGGCGCGCTCGGCTCCATCGACGCGAACACCGGCGACGAGCTCATCGGCTGGGACACCGACCAGTTCCCGACCAACATCTACCTGACCACGCAGATCATGCTCGGTGTCGCTGAAGATGGGCGGCTTCACCACCGGCGGCCTGAACTTCGACGCCAAGGTGCGCCGCGAGAGCTTCGAGCCGGTCGATCTCTTCCACGCGCACATCGGCGGCATGGACGCCTTCGCCCGCGGCCTCAAGATCGCCCATGCGATCATCGAGGACGGCCGGTCTCGCGGACTTCGTGAAGCAGCGCTACAGCATCGTTCGACTCCGGGATCGGCGCGCGAGAATCGAGAGCGGGAAAGGCGACGTTTCGCCGAACTGGCGAAGGCGCATGCTCGCCAACGGCGAGGCGTCGTCCTTGCCGGAGCGGCCGCCAGGAATTCCTGGAGAATCTGATCAACGAATTCATCTGAACCGGTCGCGCCCGGGAGTGATCCGGTTTCCCATGTGACCCTGTTAGGTCGCCAATCCAACAGGGTGCGATCGGAAACCGCCCGGTGGACCCGGCGCCTTCCCCACCCCAAAATCCCTCACTGCGCGATCCGGATGTTACGCTTCAGCTTCATGGGTTTTCCGGTGCGGGTGGACTGGACGTTTTGGCTGGTCTCGGCGCTGATGAGCGGCGCGGC
>CAVWGW010000009.1:0-154453 GCA_963754615.1 uncultured Chloroflexia bacterium
ATCCCGTCATTTCGGAGAATGATTCCTGCATCAATTGCCGTAGCCCCGGAGTTTTGTATTTTAAAGCCCTGTAAGATTACGTTATTGGCAGAGATGGTAACGACTGTTCCCGTATTACTTGCCATCAATGACAGGAAGAGCTGAAGCAGCATTTATTAATGTCAAACCCACCTTATTGATGATAACATTCTCATCAAATGTTCCGGTGGAAACTTCAATGGTTTCGCCACCGGTTCCGGCATCATCAATGCCTTGCTGAATCTTGCAGTAGTATCTTCCTAGGTCAATATTGTGTACCCTTAAATCTACCGAGGCACCAGTAAGAATATCTGCCTGTTTTATCTAAGCCCAGTAGCTCTGCATAATACATGGCATTATTGTTGGATGTCCATGTATCATTTCCGACAATTAACTCAATGGCAGAAGAAGTAGCATGGTCAATCCCGAAAGTAATGATTGTGTATTCTGTTTCTGCAACCCAGTTTGTTATCGGAATATTTTCTCCGACAAAAACTGAGTACTTAAAGGTTCCAACCGTAGTTGTGTACTGAAGTCAAAACGGGATAAGGATAAGTAAATTGCCGAGGTTACCGATGCCGGATATTTAATGGCAAACTGAACATTTGTCAGCGAGGTGTTCGAGATATTGAACTGGGAACTCAGCCGAACCTCAAAATCGGAACATGAGGTTGCATAGAGTCCAATGTCAATTTCATTGGCAGCCTGAACCCGCGCAATCATTGCTGTAAAAAACAGCACCATTGCAAGCAGTAATAGTTTTTTCATGATGTTTAATTTTAATTAATAATTAAGTTGGTTATAACATCCATCCCCTTTATCTAAAGGGGATGGATGATCTTGTTTAATTTTTTTGCTTTACTAATAATTTTTCAATGGTATTCAGCTTATTGGCCTTAACCTTGATAAAGTAAATGCCCTGCTGGAGATTTTTCATTTCGATGGTGTTAACCGTTAATCCGGCATTCACCAGGATTGAATTCGAGAAGATCTCTTTACCCTGCATATCCATCAGCGTGATCGTCACATCCTGCATTTCTTCCAGATTGAGTCCAATATTGACCATCCCATTCATAACAGGATTCGGATAAATGCTGACCGATCCGGATTCAGGAATTTCATTCAGTCCGGTTGCCAGACTTAGGATCGTACCTGTAAAATCTGTACCCCACACCGAAACATAGTACATCGCATTGTTTTCGTTGGTGAAGTCGTCATCGGCAATCCATAATCTGCCCGAAACCGATTGTCCTGAAGTATTCACAAATGACATCACTGTTACCTGGTCGCCTTCATTGAATTCCTGCGGCAAATTGACCGGTGTAACCGAAACATATACCCGATGCATTACGCCATCTACCTGGTATGCATCTCCTTGTGGAGCAAGCATGAAATCGGAGGTAAAGGCGTTCAGCAGTTCGGCTATTTCCGTATCACCTGCTTTCCATGCAAGGGTAAACTGGATGTTGTCCACCAGTCCATTCTCAAGATATTCATTGGTAACGAGGTCAATAGCTAATGATTGATAAGATTCAACGAGCCGGATATCAAAAGGTCCGTCCTCGCCAACTAACATGTCAATAATCGGCGCAGATACTACCTCATTGGATGTCCCTTGCAGCTGCTGCCGGGCTTTCACCAAATTTTCTTGCCAATTCTCACGCAACAACAGCTCAATAATGCTATTACATAATTTAGAAGCTGTTTCTGGGTCCGACTGTCTTCCTTGCTCGTCGATAACGGGATCGTAGAACTGGCTAATTTCCTCTGCCTGGTCTGCTGGTACCGTTTGCATATCTGCGATCCTTAACGCCTCGAGTAATTCATTCGAAGCTTCCTTCGGCTTACCCATCTTGAGGAGGATTTGTCCCATCAACAGCCGCGATCCCAGATCATAATCTGCATGCAAGACGGACTTCTGCAAATTACGTAGGGCACTTTCGATACGATTAGCCTCTGCATAGAGATAACCCAGGTCGAAATATACTGCAGCTTCATCCAAACCTGCATCAAGAGATGCTTCCAATTCACTAAGCGCCTGGGCATCCTCTTTCCGAGCCTGCAAATCGACGACTTGGCTCAAATGCAGCAATATTTTTGTTTGATCTGCGCGGCCAAACCCAAATAAACCTTTCCCTTTTACGATCGCTTGCATACCTTTCCCCGAGGCTTGACTCTCTGGCTCGCTCTCCATCTGCTCAAAAACGAGGCCTGCTAATCTAGAGAGCGCTCTTTGACGCGCGGAGGCAATCGGATCTAAACCGTCTCCTAATGGCAGTTCCCTTGGTTCAGGTAATTGGTCTGCAGAGAGAGATTGCTGTGCCGAAAATTGTCCCTTGCTGAGAGCAGGTTTTGGAAGCAGCTGCCCTGCCTTTATCTTTTCAAGTGCCTGTTGGGCCTCAGGGCTTTCAGGGGTTAGTTGTAAAGCACGTTCTACTGCCTGGATTGCCTTTGCCACCTGCCCCGCATTTTGCAACAAAGCCGCTATACTCAAATACTCTCGTATCGCCTCTGGTTTTTGTCCCAATCGTTCAAACACAATCGCCAGTCTAGAATGCGCCATAAGATTTTCAGGCGATAAGCTCAAGACATGCTTCCAGATCGAAATTGCTTTTTCAACATCCTTATTTTTTATATACAATTCCGCGCTGCGCATATAAGCTTGAACTGCCTCACTCACCTTACCTGTCTTTTCCAGGCATTCAGAGGTTTTTTCTAATGGAAGCGGATCATCAGGCACAATCTCAGATGCACGTTGGTAATAAGTTAAAGCCTCTGAATATGCTTTTAATTCGTACAATGCCAAAGCAAGGCTGGTTATCGCTTTGGGGTGATCCGGAATTTCATCTAATGCCTGGCGATAAAAGAATGTTGCGCGATCCCAGTTTTGATCCCAGGCTTCCGAATGACCCTGGCTCATTGCTTTTTCAAAACGCTCTGTATTTCCGGGCATAGCAACTTCCTAATTCTTACAGAGTTAGACCATTTGCTGGGAACGATTCACCAGCAGGGTTGGTCATTGCAGCAAACATATTTTACACCCTAAGTTCTTAAGGGGTTCATGATTCCCCAATCCGTACCGCTGCGCGCTTCGGTAAGTAAAGGGACTTTCAAAGGATATGCTGTTTCCATTACTTGCTGAACCAGGCGAGCGGCCTCTAACATTTCATCTGCAGGGCACTCCAAGACAAGTTCATCATGCACTTGCAGCAGCATCCTTGCTGAAAGACCACTCTCCTTTAATGCCTCCACCACTTTGATCATTGCCAATTTCATAATATCTGCGGCTGTCCCCTGGATTGGAGCATTGATTGCTTCCCGTTCTTCTCGGTTGCGAATATTCTGGTTTTGCTGTGTTTTCAAACCCGGAAAATACCTTCTCCGTCCTAACAATGTTTCCACATACCCAACTTCTGCCGCTTGAATCCGAACGCGGTCCAGGTAATGTTTAATACCAGGGAACCGCTTAAAATAAGCCTCAACAAAATCTTCCGCCTCCGCCAGCGTCAAATCAGTCGTGCGCGTGAGACCAAAAGGACTTATTCCGTAGATCAAACCGAAATTAATCGCTTTTGCATGACGGCGCTGGTCCTTTGTCACCTCATTGATCGGAATCCCTAGAATTGCCGCCGCAGTCGTTGCATGAATATCCTGGTTATTTTGAAAAGCAGCCAGCATGGCCTCATCATCTGACATATGCGCGGCAATGCGCAGCTCCACTTGAGAATAATCGACCGATAAGAGCTGCAGGCCCTTTCCAGCCACAAAAGCCTGGCGCACCTTTCTTCCCAATTCGGTGCGTATGGGAATATTTTGCAGATTTGGATCAGAAGAAGCCAGCCTGCCAGTGACCGAGCCTGTCTGATTATATGAGGTATGAACACGTCCCGTTGCCGGATTGACTTCAATGGGAAGGGCATCAATATAAGTCGATTTCAATTTAGCCAGCTCTCGGTATTCCAAAACCCAATCGACAACAGGATGTTCACCGCTCAGAAGCTCAAGGATATCTGCGGAAGTCGAATAATGACCGCTGGCGGTTCGTTTCGTCCGGTCAGGAGGCTCTAATTTTAACGTTGTGAACAAAGCTTCCGAAAGCTGTTGCGTAGAGTTAATATTGAAGTGATGCCCAACAGCTTCGTATACCTTTTGCTCAATTTCATTCATCCGTCCGCTAAGTTCACCAGACATTTTCGACAAGAAAGCCGTATTCAAGCTGATCCCTGCCATCTCCATATCTGCCAGAATACTAATCAAGGGCATCTCTAACTCTTTGAACAATTGGATCGAATTAGAAGATTCCAGCTCTGCTTGCAGAACGGGCATCAGTCTTAGGGCAGCAACGGCATCCGCAGATGCATAGGCTACTGCATCTTGGATCGGAACATCGCTCATTAATCGCTGATTTTTTCCTTTTCCGATCAGCTCCTCAATTTCAGTCATCTTAAAATCCAACCGGACCCAAGCCAGGTTTTTCAAACCCAGGTTATGAGAAGCCGGATTTATCAACCATTCTGCAATCATCGTGTCGAATGCCAATGGCGATACCCTGATCCCGTGCCTCGCCAGCATCACAAAATCATACTTGAGATTATGCCCTACTTTCGGTATCGCAGGATTTGTCATGGGCTTGCGGAGTGCATCTAAAACATCTTCTAAAGGCAGCTGTTTCCCCAATTCTGCTCGATGCCCTACCGGGATATAAAATCCGTGCATTTCATCCATGGCTAACGATATGCCAACCAGTTCAGCCCGTATTTGATCTGTCGAGGTAGTTTCAGTATCAAAGGAAATCACTTTTGCCGAATTCAACCGCTTTACTAATTCCCCTAGAGCCTGGGGTAAATCCACAACTTCTGTTTCAATCACCGTTGCCCGTGATACTTCCACTGAAGTTGGAGCTGCATCGAGGAAAGAGAGCTGCCCTGCCTTGCGGGTTTGACCTTTACCATATAAAGGATACAGGGCAATCAGGCGCTGGATGAGCGTACGAAACTCAAGTTCTCGAAATAGTGCTTCAACCCTGGGAGGATCAAAATATTCTGTTCGAGCCTGGTCAAGATCTAAAGGTATATTTAGATTCGTAACAATCGTGGCGAGTTTCTGGCTCAGGTAAGCCGACTCTTTACCTTCCTCCAATTTCTTTTTGACGCCTGCAGCA
This sequence comes from uncultured Chloroflexia bacterium, assembly GCA_963754615.1. Classification (GTDB taxonomy): domain Bacteria; phylum Chloroflexota; class Anaerolineae; order Anaerolineales; family UBA4823; genus CAVVUF01. The sequence goes on from CAVWGW010000009.1 coordinate 5,180, forward strand.
ACTTCATTAACGTGTTCATAAACGCCATCTAAAGTGTCATAAGAGTGCAGGAGAGTTACAGCCGTCTTCTCGCCCACCCCTGGCACTCCAGGAATATTATCCGATTTATCCCCCGTGAGCGCTTTATAATCCACCACCTGGTCAGGGCGTACACCCAGATATTCGAGCACATCTGGCGCGCGGTAATCTTTGGAATCCCCCAATGACTTCCCAGGCAATGACACCCAAATGCGGTCGCTTACCAGCTGCAGTAAATCTCTGTCCCCTGTAATAATTTTAACGCCAATTCCACTTGAAGCAACCTGTTTGGCTACACTCCCTAAAACATCATCCGCCTCGAAGCCTTCCAATTCCAGGCGCGGGATATTAAATGCGTCCACAATCTGGCGGATGCGCTCGATCTGTGATCGAAGGTCATCAGGCATTTTCTCTCGAGTACCTTTATAATCCGGAAAGATTTCATCCCGGAAGGTCTTACCCGTATCAAATGCTACGGCAAGATAATCAGGGTGGTCTTGCTCAAGTATCCGCAGCAGCACGCTGGTGAACCCAAATACACCTGCTGTCGGCTCTCCGTTTCGGGTTGTGAACCCCCCGGTTGAGCCGCGCGTCAATGCAAAATATGTACGGTAGGCCAACGCGTGACCGTCGAGTAGATACATTACTGGAGGCATAATTTACCTTCGCATTCGTTATGAATTCGCGGATGAAGCTCCCTGGTATTGGCGGACCTGGTGAATGAAGTCCTGGATCATCTGTTCAGAGAGCTGCTCATGACGTGTTAAGATCAAGTAACCCGGCGCCCAAAAATCCCCTGAAGGATTATCTCTTCCGAGCTGAGGAAAAGTTGTGAAGACTCTCTCAGAGGTCTGCTTACGGATTGTATCTATCAGGTAATCAGGGACAACGCTTGGAACAACGTTCACTACCCACTGCATATAATCTGGATAAATGGATAAATGCTCCAGCCTCCAACCATACGCCATGCACAGCTGTCCAACCCACTCAGTGAGTCGAACAGCCAAGTCGCCATTCAGCTTGTGATACGGCATCCGAGGGATCAGCACGCAAAAGTAACTCAGATCAAAAACCACGGGTAATGAAGTCTGTTTTCTTTCCTCATGCACAAAAGCATCCACGTACTCCGGCCTCGAATCCTGTTTCGCTGGCACTCGTACAGGATCAATTATTTTCCGTACGTCCGGAGCCTGCTCGTTTTCCTTCACACCAATTTCATTTTTCCGATCTCTTATTGGCATCGGTGCGGGAACATTATCTAACAACGGCTTAAAAAACACCCTTTCAGTCGTTCCACCTGCACCGATCTTTTCCCTTCCCACAGATCGTGATTGAGGTTGAGAGGCCGTCGCAGCCAAGGGGAAAACGATCGTATGGCTGTCTTGCTTTTCTCGAATGACATCAGCCGGCGAATTTAATAAGCGAACCATTTGGTAAACTTGAGCACGAATCTGGCTGAAAGGCGTTTCAGCTTCGAAGAGTAGCGTTAAAACCATGTTCCCACACAGGGGTGTGGCGAACAGCATATACTCACCGCCGGTCGACCCCAATCGGATAAAACGAGCAAGGTCAGGCTTCTTTCCCTGCAATCCATTTTTAGATGAAGTTGCATAATTAGAAACCATCCGCGCGACTTCTTCAGCCGCTGGCTGACCCATTTGACCCGCACAAGCCCATAACTCCGTGCCTCTTAACACCAAGATCCCTTGCGCAGCAAATTCCAGTGCAAGGCTGGTCAAAAACTGGGCAGTTTTTTTCGGATCACCTAACCAGGATGATACAGATGTAGAGTTTTCATACGATGACAAATCATCTGCAATATTTTCGGCTGATTTTGTAGGGAGCGTTTCTTTTATCCTGGTTGGAAGAGCCCGATCAACCATTTCAAGCAAGTCCGGCAGATAGAACGGTTTCATCAGATAATCATGGATCAGTAAGTTCGAGAAAGATGGATCACCTGCCCGATTTTCAAGGGGGATAAGAATAAATTTTATTCCAAGGCAAGCTGTCTTGAGAACTTCAACCAGCTCGGTGATTGAAATATCTTCCACTTCCGCATCAACAATCGCCAGACCAAACGGGGTTCGACCGGCAAACTCAACGGCCTCCGTCCCCGTAGTGACAAAAACGACCTGATAACGGTCAGTCTCTTCCAGGCTTTGTTGAATTAATTCCCCAAAAGAAGGCGGAGTTGTAACAAGAAGAATATTTTCCATTACCGACAGAGTGTATCACGGGGTTTCCGGGTAAGCAAGGAAACTGTAAACTTTACCTTATTGACAACTTTGATCGAACATGATATTTTTCATATGGATGCGCAGGGTCACGGAATTCATCAAAGCGTTCTTTGCAGTTATGGCTATTCTAGTCATGTTGCCATTTAATAATCTCGCTTTGGCTGCAGACCCCACTCCTGAGACCGAAGTCTCGCGTACTACAACCATTACTGTGCCGACGACTGATTATGTTTGGTGGCTCACTCCTTGGTCTGGTAATTTACCTGTTTGCACAGTGACCGTTGACCATGAAGGTTTACCGACCCACGCTGAAATTTTTGATGATTGTGGAAAAGCCATCTACACGCAGTGGAGTACCACTCCAGCATGTACCCTGTCGGTTGAAAAAGGAAATGATCCCAGGCAGTGTCCAGGTTTTTATCTTCACCTGGTGAACAATGCCCCTCCGAAAAAACGGTTGAAGTTGAGTTGCCGCTCGCAGAAGCCAAGATCAGCCTGGTTGATTGTAATAACGTCACTTCCTCGAATCGCTGTAGCCAGATTCCTTCGCTGCTGGTCACAGGTTACGAGCCTCTGCCAAACGAACAGATTACCACTGTTCATGTAAATTTAAATGGTCAAGAATACACTTGTCCAGGCTCGACTTGTAAAGTTCCGCTCTCCCCCACCACCCTTTCGGGTGTACCGGTTGAATTCTGGGTTGATTCCAGCTACGGTGACTCCAGCCCTCATTTCACAGCCTTGGTTAGGGTAGTAGATACTGGGGTATCGTCCACTCCTGGCGGGGCAGGGTGGATCGTAGATATTATCAGCCCTCAATCAGATGGCAAACCCATTGCCAGCTGCGCGCAAATTTGGGATGTATTTCCTCCCATTGAAGGCTTGCCTACCTGGCTGACCACACCTGATGCCCAGGCATTACTAACAACCAATGTCCCCTTCCAATACCTGGCAGGACGTCTGATCTCTCAAGGGATTGTTAATGCTGCCGATTGTCCTGGGGGCGGGTTGCTCTCGAATGGTTATGCAGACACTTGTGGGTTGGAGAAAGCCCTCCCAATCGTCCAAGAATGGCAGAATAGTTTCGATAGCCAAATTTTGGATGTTTCCGCATCCACAGGAGTCCCTGCAAATCTCATGAAGAATATTTTTGCCCAGGAGAGTCAGTTCTGGCCTGGCGCTTTTAAAGACATAAAGGAATTTGGCTTGGGTCAAATTACCGATAATGGCGCAGAGACAATCTTGCTTTGGAATCAAGCCTTTTTCCACCAATTCTGCCCTCAGGTTTTAGACAAATCGACCTGTGAGCGCGGCTACGTTTACCTGAGCGACGAAAATCGCGCCCTCCTGCGCGGAGCCCTGGCATCCAAATCCAGCGTTGATTGTCCTTCATGTAGTATGGGCATCGATCTGGATCAGATCGGCTTCAGCATAAATTTATTTGCTCAAACCCTCCTGGCCAATTGCTCGCAGGTCAGCCGGATGATTTACAATACCACCGACAACAGACCTGCAGATGTTTCCGATTATGTCAATTTATGGAAATTAACGGTTGCCAACTATCATATTGGCCCGGGTTGTCTTTCATACGCGATGAACCAAACCTGGCAGCGCCGAGAACCCATGGATTGGGAGCACATCTCGACCTATCTTACCACTCCCTGCCAGGGTGTGATCGATTATGTCAACCAGGTGACGAAGTAAGATCAGCTTTCGATAGAGTGGATCAATTCAAGGAATTCCTTCCACTCCTCTGTAAAAAAGTGAATAGTGACATTCCCTAATTCCAAATGGTATGTTGTCTCGCCATCTGGTTCGTCTGCACTCCAGACCAGGTAATTCTCTGTCTGGGCAATTTCGGTTGTTTTGGGCTCCGGTAGTTCTTTGTCTTTTGGCATAAAAACCATCCTGTCAGCTTTAGGGTAGGACATACCAGGGGTTAATAAATTGACCGTATAAACGGATTTCGAAATGAAGATGGGGGCCGGTGGAATTACCTGTACTGCCAGCCGCGCCGATATACTGCCCTTGATACACACTTTGTCCGCAGCTAACGGCCACTGCACTCATATGCCCATAAACGGTTTGGTAGCCGTTCCCATGATCGATCATCACCATATAGCCATACCCACCGGTTGACCACCCTGCAAAAACAATTACGCCGTTGTCAGACGCATAGACCGCGTCGCCTACAAATGCAGCGACATCGATCCCCAAATGACCCGACCAGAAATCGTTGCCAGAGAGCACATGGCTGGCTGAAGGCCAGGCAAACCACCCAGAGCCGTAAGCACCATCGTATGTACCCTCACATGCGCCCGGACCATACACTGACTTGGATACCCCTGCCTGTCCTCGTGCAATTTGCGGGACGATCCAAGAACGAAACTCACGCTCACCGTCAGGCACCATCACCCACTCATCAACTTGGACATTTGGATCCGTTAGATCCATCTTGTTTCCAGGCCAGTTGATAATATCTTCTACCTTGGCTTTGAACTGCTGTGCGACGCTTTCTAATGTATCGTTTTCCTTCCATTTATAGTAAACCCCATCCACAGGAGGAATTTTAAGCGCCATACCCGGGCTTAACATGTCTGGACTATCATTCAGCTGATCCTCATTTGCCCACAGGACTGTTTCAGGTGAGATATTGAACTTCTTGGCGATCCCAAAAACAGAATCCCCTTTTTCAACAGTGTACTCCACAGTTTCTTCACGGGACCTGTTCGGAATAATCGTGTTGAGCGTGATATTTCGCCGAATGAACTGTGAAGTACTGGATTGCTGAAAATCCGGTATTTCTGCCGCTAAAACCTCGGGGGAAATGGTCGGTGTCGTCATCACCGCTACCATGGTGGGAACTGGTGTTGCTGCTGCGGTCCCTTTCACTTGCCAACCAAGATATACAACCAATAAGACCAGGCTGGCTGCAATCAACCACAACCCGGTAACAATAAAACGGTCTGATTTCACTAATTGTCCTCGTTCAACCTTTCCAGGAAATCCTGGTTATTTTCTGTCCGCGCCAACCTTTGCAGAATCGCCTCCGCAGCTGTAGAAGGATCAAGACCAGCGCCATAAGGCGGTGTGGCAATCATCTGATCGTACATCCGCCGCATCAGCCAGACGCGCGGGGTAATATCAGGTCCAAGTAAAATTTCTTCCCGGCGTGTGGATGAACGCTCAATATCAATCGCTGGGAAGACGCGCCGCTCCTGTAATCGGCGTGATAAGTGCAATTCCATATTTCCTGTACCTTTAAATTCTTCATATACCACATCATCCATCCGCGAGCCTGTATCAATCAGGCAAGTAGCAATGATCGTCAATGAGCCACCTTCTTCAATGTTGCGCGCCGCGCCGAAGAAACGCTTTGGAGGATACAATGCAGATGGATCAATACCGCCCGAAAGCGTGCGTCCCGATGGCGTAACCACCAGGTTATAAGCACGTGCCAGACGAGTGATCGAATCCATTAGAATAACCACATGCCGTTCATTCTCCACCAGGCGTTTAGCTCGTTCTAGGACCATCTCGGCCACGCGCACGTGAGAAGTAACTGGCTCATCAAATGTAGAAGAAATGACCTCCGCATCCACTGACCGATCCATGTCGGTCACTTCTTCTGGACGTTCTCCGATCAAGGCCATCATCAAATGGACATCAGGATATTTAGTAGAAATCGCATTGGCAAGCTGCTTCAAGATCGTTGTTTTGCCAGCCTTCGGTGGTGAAACGATCAAACCACGTTGCCCGCGGCCAATCGGTGTAACCAGGTTGATTAAGCGTGTCGAAAGTGTATGCCGGTCTGTTTCCAGGTCAAAGCGTACATCGGGAAATATTGGCGTCAGAGACTCAAAAGAAGGTCGCTGCCTGGTTTCCTCTGCGTCAATTCCATTGACAGTCTCCACCTTTAGAAGACCATAGTGTCGTTCCGATTCGCGCGGAGGGCGAACATGCCCGATGATGAGATCGCCATTTCGTAAGTTGTAACGGCGGATCTGAGATTGTGAGACATAAACATCGTATGGCCCCGGCTGGTAACGGCCGGAGCGCAAAAAACCGATCCCATCGCTCATGATTTCTAGCACACCGCCGCGCATCTCAATGCCTTCGCGTTCAGCCTCGGTTTGCTGAATTCGCAAGATGAGATCTTCCTTCTTTAACAAGTTTGCGCCAGCCACGTTTAAATCCCTGGCCATTTGACGCAGTGTAGCTAAGGGAACACTTTCAAGTTCTAAGACTTTCATTTTTGGGCTTCTCGCGTATGATCGAATTGATATTCAAAAGGGGGGTTTCAGGACTGCTGCCAAGATTTTTACAGCAGGCAAGACACTAGCATTATTATTTTTCAATTACCTTCGGGGATATATTTCGCTCATTATAGCACGTGAATGGACAGATCGCAAGCAAACAAATGTTGATTTCTTTGGGCTGCCACCCTACCCATTCAAGTTAGTTCACACAGTTCAAGTAAAAATATTATCCTTGTGCTTCATGGATCAGATACGTGTGCTCGATCTCCACGGCCTTCTCCAACATTGCCTGTGCTGGGCAATATTTGGTTGCAGAGAGCTCAATCGCACGTTCTACCGCAGCACGATCCACCTGATGCCCGTGGATAACATATTCAACTTTCACATGGGTAAATACTTTTGGATGGTCTACAGCGCGTTCTGCTGCAATATTCACCTCAAAACCAGTGATATCCTGGCGCTTCTTCTGGAGAATCGAGATCACATCCATCGCCGTACACCCCCCCAGGCCAATTGCCAATAACTCCATCGGTCGAAAACCATCCTCATCACCCCCAAGCGATAGATCTGTGCCTAAAGGGAGTTTGAAACCCGAATTTGCACTGCCCTCGAAACTCATCCGTCCTTTCCAGATTACCTTTGCATCCATTTCTTTCTAATCCTCCAACAGCGGTGTGATATATTCTTCCAGGTTCTCAAGGCTTATCCCCCCGGTCCAGGCAAAACGGACAACCCCCTCGCGATCGATCACAAAAGAATTCGGTAAATTGTAATTTTTGAAAACCCGGATAGATTTGCTTTGTGGGTCTAGCCAAACCGGAAAAGTCAGGCCGTAATCTTTTACAAATTGGGCTACTTCCTCAGCTGGCTCTCCGGCCCCTACTGCAACCAATACAAATCCCTTGTCTTTGTGTCGAGTATAAAACTCCTCAAGTGCCGGCATTTCTTCCTTGCATGGAGGGCACCAGGTAGCCCAATTATTCACCAAGATAATCTGACCCTGGTAATCTTTTAAGGCGCTTGGCTGCCCAGTCACATCCTTCAGCGCCAGTTCAGGCGCCGGATAATTTACTTTGACTGGAACAACTGAATTGCGCGGATCGTTTTGCTCCTGATTGGAGAGAGCCTTTGGGATCAATATCAGCCCAACCACAATTCCGGCCAAGATCAGCCCGATCCCCAAAAAGAACAATCCCCACACTTTTGTCCCAGGTATATTTTTCTTAATTGGGTTTTCGGTCATAAAAATCCTCAACCCATGGCGCGTTTGATCTCACTCAACAAATAATCTTCTGGTGTCGCGCCAACCACAGTTCCTGCTCCCTGGTTGATCGTTGTCTGCGGCACGCCGCTGACATTAAATCGATCCGCCAGGTCCGGGAACTCCATTGCCTCCACCATTTCTGCCTCCACCAGCGGACTTTCCATCGCCATCATATGAGCGAGCACCACGGCTCGCGGGCAGTAGGGTCAGGTAGGTGTGACAAAGACTTGTAGGTGGACCGGTTTGGTCAATTTTTTTAGCTCATCGCGTGTTTTTTGCTCCAGGCCCGAATCGCGCCCCGATACCAGGATCAAGTCGTGGATTAAAGTGCTAAACTCATGTCCCGATGGAATACCCGCCATGCGCACACCATAATCAATGACCTGATCGCCATCTTTTCCAATAAACACAATCCCAGGCACCTTATCGACATGATACTGGTTTGCGACATCCGCTTTTTCTTCCAGATCATAAACCTCTAAAGATATCTTATCAGAAAGACCCGACACCTCTTCGAGAAGCTGCCGGGTATCTGCACATGTTTCACAATCTTTTTTCCCTTCGAACAAAATAACTCCCACGGGTTGTTTCAATTGGTTTTCAAAAACATCCCGTACCTGTGTTCGAATCAACTCATTCAAAAAATTAGCCACAATAAATTCCTTTTACCCAGACCGGGTCATGGTTTATTATCAGGTAAAACAACCTGCCAGCGAAAAACTGCACTCCTCACAGCTCAAGTTTAACATCCCATCATAATCTAACCTGCCCTTCGCACATGCCGGGCAAAGGTCGCCAGCGCGCAGCTCAAGGTGGTAATCGAGAATATTCCATAGATCATGATCAGGCCAATTTAATTCCTGAGCTTTCCTGTAACGCTCATCCATAAACCTTAGATGCCCCATCGGTCAAAAAGTTGCATAGTCTGGTTATTTTTTTAAATGCGCTTCCAAATCCAGGCATTGATATAATCGACCTCGGACATCCTCAGGAAGATCAGCTTTGTCATTATTAGCATGCACAAGATAGATTGTCTTCTTCAGCGTATCCACAACGATCCGGCAGTTTTCACAACCAGCTAAATGTTGTTCTAGCTCAATGCATAACTCGCTTGCCAGGTCACCATCCACATATTCTGAAATAGAATCCAGTAAATCGCTACACCTTTCACCGTGCTTCATTACCACTTCCTCCAACCATCTTCTCACTATAATAGGTCGTAAGTTCCTCTCGTAGACGTAATCGAGCGCGCGATAAACGCGTTTTAACTGCAGTCTCGCTCAAGCCCAACACCTCCGCGGTTTGCAGGGTAGATAATTCCTCTATATCTCTAAGCACGAATACAGTCCTTAGCCCAGCTGGCAGTTTTTCAATCGCCTGGTCTACTCTCTTCCTTGCTTCACCTGACATCAGCTCCCGTTCTGGCATACAGCACCAATCTACAATCTGTAGCGGTTCTTGTTCTTGTTCGTCTGCATCTCCAGGTTCTTCGATAGAGATCATCTCAGGATGTTTTCGACGCAAATGCATTAAAGCCTCATTGACTGCAATCCTATACAACCAGGTGGAAAGGCTTGCCCGTCCATCGAAGTTCTTAATGCCACGAAATGCTTTCAGATATGTCTCTTGAAGGATATCCTCTGCGTCTTGAGGGTTTCCAAGCATTTTTAGACCCAGCCGGTATAATTTTCCAGAATATAATTCAACCAGGCGAGAATATTCATCCCGGTCTCCATTTCGGAGAGCTTCTAAGGAGATATCGTCATTTACAATCGTGCTTTTTTCAATAGGTTGATCTATCATTAAGATGCATTCCTCGAGAAAAGGTTACAATGGATCCGACCGGCATATTGCCTGATCAAGTTAAACCAAGTTCTCACAAGAACAAAGTATAACTGATAAAATCATAACACAAAGGTTCTCAACAATGGGCTCATTACATCATTTCTTCTTCCCAAACGGTATTGTCCTGATCGGTGCATCGCAAGATCCAGCGAAACTTGGTTACATACTTGCTCACAACCTCACCCACTGTGGTTACGCAGGTACCGTTCATTTTGTCAACCCTAAGGGTGGAACGCTATTTGACAGGCAAATCTACCCTAGGATAGAGGAGATACCCGACCCCGTAGATTTAGCAGTGATCCTTCTCCCCGCCTCAGCAGTCCCAGGCAGCCTTATAGAATGCGGTGAGCGCCGCATCCCGGCTGCCATCATCTCATCAGGAGGCTTCCGCGAAACAGGCCTTGATGGAGAAAAATTGGAGGCAGACTGCCTGGATATTGCCAAGCAGTTTGGCATGCGCCTGATCGGACCCAATTGCATTGGCCTTATCGGTACCCATCAGCCGCTGAACACAACCTTCTTGCCTCATACGCACCTCCCCCCTGGCGAAATCGCCTTTATCTCGCAATCCGGGGCCATTTGCGATATTGCCATTGATTGGGCAATAAGCCAGGGATTTGGCCTATCCTGGCTGGTCAGCCTGGGCAATCAAGTTGATGTCAGCGAAAGTGATATTCTTGCTCCCGTGGCTGCTGATCCATACACGCGCGTTCTGGTGATGTATCTAGAAGGTGTTCGTGATGGATGCCAGTTTGTCAACGAAGCTTCGAAAGCCGTGCAGCAAAAACCGGTTTTGGTTCTTAAGGTAGGTAAGTCTTCTGGAGGTCAGCGTGCAGCCACTTCGCATACCGGCGCCCTTGTCGGGCAAGAGAATGCTTACGAGGCCGCTTTTCGAAAAGCTGGGGTGATCCGCGCCGGAACCACGGAGGAGCTCTTTGACTGGGCAAGAGCCTTGGCTTGGTGCCCTCCCATCCACGGAGCTTCGATTGCCATTCTGACCAATGCAGGCGGTCTAGGGGTCATCGCCTCCGATTCTGTTGAAGGTTATGGACTTAAACTGGCTGACCTGGCACTGGAAACCCAATCTGGGCTGCGCTCCATCTTGCCTCCCGCGGCGAGTGTTAGCAATCCGGTGGATATGTTAGGCTCGGCTACCCCAGAACAGTATGCTGGCTGCCTGAAGATGCTGCTGGGTGACCCAGGCGTAAATGCCATTTTAATCATCATCCCCCCTCCCCCAGTTGGCACTGCCAAATCAATCGTTCAGGCAATGCTCCCAATCCTGAGAAAAGCTCAAAAGCCGGCTGTCGTTGCCCTGATTGGCGATCATTCGATACGACCAGCGGTAAAACCTCTTCAGAAAGCCCATATCCCCGTATACCATCACCCCGAAAAGGCTGCCTCTGCGCTGGCTGCCCTGGTAAAACATGCCCACATCCGGGAACGTATATCGCAGAAAACCACTTGCTTCACTGGCATGAACCACGATAAAGTGAAGGAAATTTTGTCTGCTTTTACGATCGACGATGATCAATCGAAACCCTGGTTACCTCAAAATGTTCTTGAAGAAATCCTCACTGCTTATGGGATTCCAATCCCTCCCTCAAGGATTGCATCCTCGTCCCAAGAAGCCGTTGAGATAGCAGAACGATTCGGCCTATCGCAATCAACTTGGGGAATGGCTCTCAAAGTGGTATCGCCTGATATTCTCCACAAATCAGATATAGGTGGAGTATTGCTGAACCTGAAAGATCCCTCCTCGATCGAAGAAGGCTTCGAGAAGATCATTGACAATGCTCGCTCCGTTTTTCCGCACGCCCGCCTCCAGGGTGTTCTCGTCCAACCGGTTATCCCCCCAGGGCAAGAAGTGATTCTGGGGGCTGTCCAAGATGCTCAGTTTGGTTCTCTTGTCATGTTTGGCTCAGGGGGAGTAGAGGTAGAAGGATTGAAGGATATCTCCTTTGCTCTGGCTCCTCTGGACTGCAGAGATATCGAATATCTTCTTGCAAGTACCTGGGCTGGTCGCAAGTTATCTGGTTATCGCAGTTTGCCCCCCGCAGACAGGTCAGGCGTCATCGAAATCTTAACCAGACTGGGGCATCTGGCTTCAGATTTTCCCGAAATAAGGGAAATTGAAATCAATCCCCTGCGTGTTTTAGGAGAAGGACAGGGTGTTTATGCCCTGGATGCGCGCGCCAGGATCTAGAAATTCACTTCCTGTCGCCAAATTCAAAGCTGCTGGAAAACCCCTTCTGCAAGCGACCCTAACAATTGAAGTCCATGCGTAATGGGTTGAAGGTCCATACACTCGTCGATGGTGTGCGCTCCACTGCCCTGGGTTAATCCCACGCAAATGGCAGGCAGTCCCTTGCTGATTGGAATATTTGCATCCGTTGACCCAATTCCTAATACAGGCATGATTCCCTGCTTTTCGAGACAGTGGATGGCCAGCTGAACAAGGGGATGGTCTTGGGGGAGTTCGCCGGCCGGTCGTTGACCGATATGTGTTGCCTGCACACGAACGTAATCATCCCCACCTCGATTAGCATCCTTCACCAGTTCGTTTACCCGCTCCACCAAATCTGAAAGGATCTTGGCACTCTCAGAACGCAGGTCCAGCTCCAGGTGAGCTTCGCCTGCAATCGTGTTGACCGAAAAACCTCCTTGGATAGTGCCAATATTCAGCGTAGAACGGGGCTTGGTTGGCAGCTTCAGTCGGGCGATTTTTCCTGCCAGAAAAGTTAGCTCATGGATAGCCGATGGGCGGCCGAAGTTAGCCCAGGAATGTCCTCCAGCAGTTTCCGCCTGAATCCGGTAGCGCTGGACGCCTAAAGCCCGGTGATATACTTTTCCCAAAGTAGTGCCTTCCACAATGATATAAGCCAAAACATCTTCCCCAAAACGATTGACAACTGCTTCCATACCCCTCAAATTACCCAGCCCTTCTTCACATACATTGGCTACCATCCAGATATCCCCTTCCGGGTTCCCTTTCCCCCGTAGTAGCTCAACCAGGCCAATTAATCCCGCCAGGCCTAAGGAATTATCGCTGATGCCAGGTCCAAAAATCTGATCCTCTGTACGGCGAATACTCAAGTCTGTCGTCTCTGGGAAAACGGTATCCAGATGAGCAGTAAACACAGCCGGAGGGTTGTTTCCCGTACCCTTTACACACGCATATACATTTCCGATTGGATCGACATCGACATCAGATAACCCTTTTTGGACAAACAGCTCTCGCAAGAAAACGCCTCTTTGTTTCTCTGAAAAAGTCGGAGAAGGTATTTGTTGTATTTTTATCGCCAGGTCGATTGTTTCACTCGTAATTTCAGCCAGGGTTTTATACAAGACACCACCTCATACTTTCTGCACCATTTCTCGTAAAGCTTCTAACCTCGCCAGGGGTAGCCCAGGCAACACCTCCAGGGCAAAGAATGGATCATTTCCCTCCACTACCAGCGCTGCTGAAATATTCCCATGCATCACAGCTTGCAGCGGGTCATAGGTCTTGAGATATCCGGCCAAAAATCCACCACAAAAAGCATCCCCTGCCCCATTTGGGTTCGATAAACGCGCCGGATATGCTGGAATTTCCCAACGGGTATGTGCGCTCGCATCATATAACAGTTGCCCGCTTGCTCCCCGCTTCACAACCACAAATTCACATCCATAAGCCGCTACTGCTGCCATCATCTCCCAGATATCGGTGCTGCGCCCATGGAAAAGCTTGCGCAGCTCCTCTTCCGCCGGCAGAAATGCCGTCAACCCAGTAATTAATGCCGGAATATCTCCCCAAAAGATGGGCGTCATATACCCTGCAGAAGGATCGAGCGTTACAGTCGTAAAACCCGCCTGCCTTAGAACTGCCGGGATTAAACTGTGGGTTAGATAATCGATTGGACACAAGTGCGCATATTGTGCATCGAGATAATCTTCCGGAATATCCCCTTGCCGCAAGGATGTCAAGCTGAGCTGTGTGCGGCTATCAGGAGATTCTTGGTTAGCCCGGTATCCTAAAAGAGCTTTCGGAAATGGAACCCCCAGGCGGGCGAAGTGAGCTACCGGATCATCGTTTACTCGCGTGAACCGGTCTCGATACACAAAAAAGGAACGCAAATCTACCGCTTCTGGCATGACTCTTATCCCAGATATATCAATCCCATGCCGGGCAATACGATCCAACCACAGTTGTGGATAATCCTCACCGACGCGTGCAACAATCCCTGGTGCTGGATCAGCTTCCCAGGTCAGATATCCAACTGCTGCATATAATGAGTTTCCCCCAGGCACATCCAATAACATTTGATTGTCTGGTATAAAATAAAAATCCCGGCGCAGCTGACCGATGAAAATTGAGCGCAAAGTTGATGATTCCGCCATAAAATTATTTACTTTCAGACTCGAGCTGGCTGTTCATATCAGAACACGTACAAGCTACAACCACTCGAGTATTTCGCTTCAGTGTTCCCAGATAGGGGGCTGCTCCGGCGTGAGCAACCCATCCCTCAAGATTGAATGCCAAAACTCCAGAAGCAGGGAGCCATTCCCCATTATATCTGCGCGCAATGTGAATGTGTGTGCCAGTTGCGCGTCCGCCTTCACAGGAAGGATGACCGATTGGATCTCCCTTTTTCAATACCGCTCCTTTACGCACCTGACCTTCCGCGCTCACATGAAAATAATAAATTGTCCAGCCGGTCCGCTCATCCCCATCGCCATCCAGGTCCAAAATCACCAAAGCCGGTTCTGAACGCGCCACAACTCCATCAGCCATCGCTGTAGTCCATACTTCCGTGGACACACATCCACTGTGCTCAAGACCTGGAGCAAAATCTAGCGCAGAGAGGGGTACATCATCTCCCCAGGCTGTATGAGGACCACCTGTATAAGCCCAGGTCAACCCAGGAGCAAATGGTAAAGTGAGTGCAGGCTGTTCCAGGCTGCCCGGAATATGGGGTTGGTTTGCTTCCCAGGGATTCCCGAACAAAGTCTGATAGGTTTTTGCCAATCCCTCAGCGCTGATGGCCAATTGATAATTTTCGCCGTCCAATATGCGTGAGTAATAATACTGCAAGGCAACGCTAGTCGCATTCTGCCAGGGGTCAGGTCTTTCTACCTTCCCATCCAGATGCTCAATCAAGCGCAGATCCCCCGTTCTCCAACCATAATACCCATTATTCAGTGTATTAGCTGCCCAAACAAGCTGCAGGTATAATCCTTTCTTTTGCCAATCTTCATATCCAAGGATATATTCGTTCACGTTGACCGGGGTTTGCGGATCAGTCAAAGCATGTGATTGGTATTCAAGGAGGGTTAAAAGTAAGCGCGGGCTGACACTGAAATTTTGAGCCACTAAATCAATAATTTGAGCACCGCTGCGGGTTTCATCAGAAGCATATCCCGTATATTGGTTCAACCATCCTGAATAATTAGATACAAACTCCTCAGTGTTAAACCCAACTTGTGCGGGGCCATTAATAAATAAACTGTCTGGGATAATCTGATAGGTTGATCCCCAGAAAGGCATATAATAAATGGGGATCTGCATCGGCATCCCAGCAGGCAAGGTGGTTGCCATAGCCGGGATAAACGAATTTGCCTTTAAGATTTCATCTACAGTCGTGTTGAAATGGGCAGCCAGAGCTGGCAGGTTATCTCCTGACTGGGCTTGGTAGTCGACCAGTTCGCCGGGTTCATAAATTGGACGGCTGGAAGTGGGCAGCGCTTGTTCAACGCTGGGCTGTGTTTCCAAACTCGCTGGTTGTTCTGTTGGCGCAGGGTTATTAACCGCATCCAAATTTAGCGGTTGGCAGGCAGCCAGGAAGATCCATAATAGGGCTAATCCGGCATATAAACGCGAGATTTTCATTTTAACTACAAACCCTGCACATAATTCCAGAATACCCCTGCCATCTCTTCGTTCGTCTTTAAGAGCGCCTCGTAGGTGTCCGCCTTTTCCCCCTTGAATCCAAAAGCTCCCAGGATATAGGTCTTCTTTCCTGAAGAGGTTGGGCATTCGATAATCGCCCAATCAGCCAATGCCAGAAAATCATCCGTAATCGTTCCCCGCTTGTTATAGAATTGATATCCTGCAGGCAGCTTCTTCCTGATGACCCCCCAACGGGTGTCATCTCCAGGTGTATAAACTTTCAAAGCATCTAGAATAAATCGACGCGCCTCTTCCGAGAGGTAATTTCCAAATAATCCCTCAAAGAGTATTGCCATATCATGCGCTGATGAAATGCGCCTGATCACATCGATTGTATCCGTACCCCATTCATTCAAAACCTTGTTGAGATCTACTCTTGCCAGTTCTAGAGCTTTTAGAATGCTATCTGTCGCCTTTTCCTCCGAGACCACTAACATAGCTCTGAGAAGCTGTTCATAAGATCTGCCATCAACGCCAAGTTTTAGAGCTTCCTGTAAATTCTGAGGGTTTTTCTTTGTTAGCCAATGGAAAAATAGCATGGCTATCGGCACTTTAATGGTTGATGCCGGGTGAACGGGCTCTCGGATTTCACGGGCATAAAGATTGGGTCTTCCAATCTCTCTGATCAATACAAACCACTTGCCGCCATTCTTTGCAATCACATTATCGATTGCGTTGATTAATCCTTCTTCCTGAGGACCAGCCTCAAGAACTGGTTTCGTAAAACGCCAGAGGTCAAATCCCCCAAACCCAGTCAAACCATACCGGTAATTCTTTCGGTTCGTCCAATCATAAAATTTTCCTACTCCAGGTTGTATTGGGTCATACAACACAACTTCCTGGATCACATAACCATCAGGGGTATCAAAGTTCGTGACCGAATAAGCTCTCCCATTTTCGTCCACGCGCGACACAGTCAACATATGTTCAAAACTTCCTGGGTCGCCAGCATATAAATATATAAAATCGCCCGCTTCGAGGGGAAAAGCTTGAAAATCGAATTCCGCTGTTGAAATTCTGTTCTGATACCACATGAACTCATCCCGCGGAAAGGTGCGCTCCAAGATTTTCACGTTCATACGATCACGAGGATTCAACAACCAGAAGTCATGCAGATCGACATACCTGCTGATCAGCCCAGCTTCGCGTAAAATCGCCACAGCCAATGGACCGCATACGCTTGCAGGATGCCCATCGTTTTTCAAATACTCCAAAGAGCGCGCCACCTGAATAGCATCTTTCTCCGTGCCAGCCACATATTTCAATGCTGCTTCTCTCAGTTGCTGCTCTTGCTCTGCTGTCAAAACCTCGCCAACCAATTCGCGAATATTCTCAACAGTTGGCGTAGCTGTGATTGTCGCCGTTGGAGTCGGTGTATGCGTGGGAGAAGGTTGCGTTTGAGTAGAAACTTCCGTCTGCATCACTGGCGGTCGGGTCGTCGCTGTGATTTTTCGCTCTTCTGTGACAGTTGGCAAACTCTCAGGCGCATTCGCTGCCTTAATTTCCGAGGCGCAAGCCGACAGGAAGCCTCCGGCCACAGCCAGACCACCCAGTTTTATGAAGTTTTTTCTTGATAGGGTTGCTCTTTTCATATGCGACGACAACATTAGGGTTCTTCGCGGCTGCGGATGATCCGTGACTCATAAGAACCCACTGTGCTGGCAGTGATTGTTTCACCATCTTGCGTCATGGTCCCTAGATAAGGTTTCGTGCCTGCATGGACAATCCAACCGCTCAAGTTGATCGGTAAAGGACCAGCTGCTGCAATCCACTCTCCATTGTATTTACGCGCGAAATGGATATGATTCCCTGATGCATAACCCCCTTCACAGGATGGGTGCCCTAACAGGTCACCTGATTCTACCCATTTTCCTGCTTGTATGCGATCTTTGTCAGCGAGATGAAGGTAAAGTAGCACCCATCCCGTCTGCTCCAATCCATCGCCATCGAGATCGATGGTTACGACCCCATTTCCCGAGCGAACGACCAGACCTGGCGCAGAGGCTAAAGCCCAAACATCTAAATCATAGCAGCCCGGATGATCTGCAGCAGGAGCTAAATCAATCCCTGCCTGAGCCCCATCATGTTCCCATGCACCGTGAGGTCCGCCTGTATAACTCCAAACCTGGCCGAAAAAGAACGGTAAAACCAGGCGCGGCTGTGTCAGGTCAGGGGGATATAAAGGTTCCACCTCATAAGCCCTCATCCAAGGACTTCCATACATTTTCTCATAGAGCGCTGGAAATCCCGTTGAGGCATCTAAAGCACTGACCCAGCCAGTTGTATCATATACTTGAGCCATATAGTACTGAAGAGCCACTGTTCCTGCATTAAGTTCTGGCGCCAGGCGCGCCGTGACGCCATCGGAAAACTGGATTTCAGTTAATAATCCTTCCCGCCAACCATAATAACCAATCGAGAGCTGGTTGACCGCCCAGGCCAATTGTTGGTACAGCCCCTTGTGATTGGATTCGATGACTCCCATTGGATAATCCGTCAATGCCAGGTTGGATGGTTGACCATAAACCCACCCACTTTGGTATTCCAAGAGCGCCAAAAGAATTCGAGGATTAATTGAATTTTCAAGCGCCACCCGCTCCACAATCTCAGCCCCCGTTGTCCAATTCGTTGTACCAAGCCACTCTTTGTGTGTGCTTAGAAATCCCCCAGCTTCTGACACAAAAGCATCGACATCAAAATCTCCAGCCGAAGGTGAATATACCACATCACTATCCGGTAATAACTTCTCAGGATAGGTAGTATTGGCCAGGCGGTTAGGGATGATTAAAAGCTGGTTGGGCGTGAACAGAGCCGTAGCTGGAATTGGATCAGGTGAAGTAATTTCTGACTCTTCGACCCCAAAGCGGACCGCAACGACCGGGAGGGTATCGCCTGCCTGTGTGTAATACAAGAGCGGCGGTCTGCTCGTTTCAGTCACTTCGGGGGTTGGCAAAATGACGGGAGTGTCTTCGGTAACCTGATTCTCCACGCTGGTCAGGTGCGTTTCCTGTGTTTCCTGCACAGGCATCTGCGTAGTGCTAAGCACCGCTCCTTGATTACTTGGTGGTGTAAAGAAAGGTCCGGTTGGTTGAGATGCGCCAATAGAGCACGACAAGGAAGCGAATGCGATACTCAGGCCTGCCAGAATATACCTGTAACTTATCCGTAAAGAAGGAGCAATTTTCAATCTATATCTCCAAACCAATAACCGTCCTTAGAACCACCACTCAGCGCTGGATAGTATTATAAGTGAAATAACCCTCCCAGGCTTCTACGACCTGGTCTTCCTTCTGGAGTGTGCCGTCATATTCTTTGCCAGATCCTCGGGAAACCCACCCATCTAACACAAATGGCAGCGTTTGATCTGCTGCAATCCATTCCCCATTATACCGCCTGGCCAGGTGAACATGGGTTCCCGTCGAAACCCCACCCTCGCAAGATGGATGGCCTATCTTTTCTCCTGCACGCACATAATCACCTGCCTGCACCCGATCTCGACCTTCCATATGCATATACAAGACCACCCAGCCCGTCTGTTCCAACCCATCGTTGGTTTTTTCGCCTGCCGTATCCAAATCTTGTATCACGGCTCCCAAGTCTGAACGGATAATTGTGCCGTTCGCTACGGCAACTACCCACTCATCACTTTGTACACAACCCAAAGCCTCTCCTGGAGGCGCAAAATCCAAGGCCGCCCAGGCTGAGCCTTCACCCCAGCCCCCATGGGGCCCGCCCGTAAATGCCCAAGAACGATCTGGTTCAATTGGAAGCTGCATCTCAGGTTGGATCAGTCCTCCGGGGATCACGGGGTCGATCGCGAAATTAAACGGGAATCCAAACAATTTATCATAGGTCTGGTACAAGCCCGCTTGAGAAACTGCTGCATCCCAATTCGCTCGGTCAAACAGGAGCGAAAACATATGTTGGACCCCTGCTGTTCCGGCATTGATGGTTGGATCAATGGGCACCAAAGACCCATCGGTTAACGACCAGGCTCCAACAGCATTCACCCGCCATAAATAGTAACCGCGGTTCAAATTATTGGCCCCCCATGTGAGTTGGTAATAAAGGCCTTTCCGCCAGGTCTCAGTATCGAGAAGGGGATAAGTTAAGGTTTTTTCTGCAGGATTCGTTTGCGTTACCCATCCACTGCGGTATTCCAACAAAGCCAATAAAATCCGGGGGTTGACAGAAAAATCTCGCGAAACTCGCTCCACAATCTGGGCACCGCTCAAAACGCGCCCATCGACCTCTTCCTCATAACCTGCCAGATATCCCCCTTGACTGGATACGAACTCCGCAATGTCGAAACCAACCGATGAAGGGCTGTACACCAGCTCCAAGTCCGGTACCACCTTAAAACCTGTTCCAGGGGTTCCAGGCACAGGCGCAGGAATGGTCAGTTCCTGACCGACATCCAATAGATCTGGATTGCTGATCTGGTTGGCATCAATCACAGCTTGTAAACCAACAGAATACTTTCTGGAAATCGTCGCCAGCGTATCCCCCGATTCAACCACATATTGTTCTGGGTTAGCCCGCAAGGTTGGGAGGACGCGCGGTTGATCAGGCGTTGGTGTCAGAATAGGCTTGTTGACAGATTGTTGATCGATGTTCTGCGGCGTTTGGGTAACAGCTCGAGCAATTGCTGTTTGCGGTAGACCGGGGTTAGATGCTCGCCAGGGGTCTGGAATGTTTTGAGAGCTGCGCGCACACGCCAGCGAGATGATCAACCACACACACACTGGGAAGACCACGGATATGTGCTTTACATTCAATTTCTGACGGATCATAAACCTTACCTCTGACATTCTACCGTGAACAGAATCCCCCGTCAACAACCGCATCATAAGCTTAAGAACCTTTAACCTCATCTTTTACCTCCAGTCAGTTACAAGTTCAATACCATTTAAAGCTTTCACGGGAAATCCCAACGCACCCCACAAATTCTAACCAGAGGAGAATTGAGAAGAGTATAATTGCGTGGAAATTAAGCTGGTCATCAAACCATTTCTCTGCAGGATCAAATATGTCAAATATACTTGTTGAATGTATCGCAAATTATTCTGAAGCTCGCCGCCCCGAAGTTGTCGAAGCCATTGTTCAATCGATAAAATCCATTCCTGGCGTGCATGTCCTAGATCTTCACTCCGATCAAGATCATAATCGCTCAGTCATCACCTTCATTGGCAGCCCTAAAGCCGTTGAAGAAGCAGCCTTCCAGTCAATCCAGAAGGCTGCCGAGTTGATTAACCTGGATCAGCATACCGGTGAGCACCCTCGCATCGGTGCCACCGATGTGGTTCCTTTTGTTCCCATCCGTGGTATCTCGATGGACGAATGTGTTGCCCTGGCCCGGCATTTGGGTCAGCGCGTGGGCAACGAATTGAGCATTCCAGTCTATCTTTACGAACAGGCCGCTACGCAGCCCGAAAGGCAGAATTTAGAAAATATCCGCCGAGGGCAATATGAGGCTCTCAAAGAAGAGATCGCTACGCTTCCAGAGCGTGCGCCCGACTTCGGACCGAAAAAAATTGGCACAGCCGGCGCTACTGTCATCGGCGCGCGCCACCCACTGATCGCTTACAATGTTTATCTGACAACCGATGATATTACCATCGCAAACAAAATTGCCAAAGCCATCCGCAATTCCTCCGGAGGCTTGCGGTTTGTGAAAGCCTTGGGGATGCTGGTAGAAGGGCGCGCCCAGGTTTCGATGAACCTGACAAATTTCCAGTCTACACCCATCGCCCGTGTTGTAGAGATGATTCGCCGCGAAGCGCTCCGATATGGGGTTGGTGTGCACCACAGCGAGCTGGTAGGGCTCATCCCTCAAGCCGCGCTGGTTGACGCAGCAGTTTGGTATCTCCAGCTCGATCAATTCGAACCGGATCAAATCTTGGAAAGTAAGTTGACCAGCTCATCTCAAGGTGCTTTGCCCACAGATGAGACTCGAGCCGCTTCAGAAGAATTTTTGGATGGCCTTGCCGCAGGGACTGCTGCGCCGGGTGGTGGTGCCGCTTCTGCCTACAGCGGCGCTGCGGCGGCCGCCCTGGTTTCGATGGTAGCGCGCCTGACCATCGGCAAGAAAAAATACGCTTCAGTTGAAGCTCAGATGCAGGTCATCCTTGACGCAGCCGAACGCTTGCGCGCCGATCTGACCAGGGCAGTAAAAAAAGATTCCGCAGCCTTTGAAAAAGTAATGGCTGCTTTCAAGCTTCCCAAAGAAACCCCTCAGCAACAGACAGATCGGAAAATTGCCATCGCAGAGGCCACCTGGGAGGCCACCCTCATTCCCCTCGAAGTAAGCCGCCAGGCTGTCGACGTTCTCGCCCTGGCTGCACAGGTAATCACAGAAGGAAATCTGAATGCCATCAGCGATGGTTGCTCCGCTGCTGCACTGGCACGTGCCGCACTGACCGGTGCCGGGCTGAATGTTCGCATCAACTTAAAATCACTCCCCCAGGACGATCGGTCTCAAAAAATTCTAGATCAACTTTTCAATTTAGAGGCATGTGCTAATGAGCTTGAAACCCATATCCAAAAAACCTTGGTAGAACGCACAGCTTGATACTTACTTAATGAAAAAGAATATCATATTCATCATTCCTTTCACACTGTTATTACTCTGCTCCCTGGCTGCTTGTCAGGATAGAATGGTTTCCTTGGTTGAGACAAATGCCGCTCCTGAGGCAGCCAGCTTGCCACCTGCCTCAGCCACTGTCCAGCCTTCTCCTTTGCCTCTACCCACAGAAACTGCCACGTCTCTCCCCTCTCCGACCTTGGTCCCTCCGACCCGTTTATGGATCGATCCAGCCTTGCCCCAGCCGTTCCATCAGGTAACCTTACCAGATAGGTTTGTTCATGCGTCCAGCCCTGACCAGGCTGAATTAAAGCTGGTTGTCAGTGAAACACAGCCAATCAGTCATTGGATCCTCGCTCTGGTAGCACCTTTCCCTACCATCCCAAATGGGATCACTTCTCCTGAGCTGCATCAAACCTGGCAAGGTGTCTCTCCCGCTGCCTTTCCCGGATTACCTCTGCTTCTAAGTGAAAACACCTTTCAGGTACTTTCCGCCTGGTGGGGTGCGCCTGCCCAAAATGCTGTCAAAGTTCTTCCCGAGGATCAATTGGTTGAATACGCCTGGAATAACCGTCCCGCCTGGGCGATTGTTCCCTTCGAGAATCTGGAACCCCGTTGGAAAGTGCTGGAAATTGACGGTGTTTCTCCCTTGCGCAAGGATTTCGCACCTGAAAACGATGCCTTATCAGTTCCCATTTCCCTCCTCGGGCAGCCAGCTTTTACTGACTCTGCTGATAAACTGGCTGCTCTTTATCCTGCCATCAACCGTGACCCTGGCAAGCTGACCACACTCATTCTAACAGGGGTTACTGCGATGGTTCGCGGCACTGCTTTGACGATGGAACATAGGGGGGTAACATACCCGGGTCAAGACATCGGTCCCTGGCTGCGTGAGGCAGATATCTTGCATATCAGCAACGAGATACCGTTTTACGATCAATGTCCTTACCCCGAGTTATACCCCGCCGAATTACGGTTTTGCAGCAATCCCAGTTATGTTGGCCTTCTCGAAGACATCGGCACCGATATCGTCGAGCTCTCCGGCGATCATTTTGGTGACTATGGCCCCGAAGCAATGGTCCAAACCTTAAAGCTCTACAAGGATAGAGGCTGGCCCTATTACGGAGGGGGGGCCAACCTCACCGAAGGTCGCCAGCCGCTGCTTCTGGAACACAACGGCAACCGCCTGGCTATTTTGGGGTGTAATGCCAAAGGAATATCTTTTTATGCACCCGCAGGCGAGGATAAACCCGGTGCGGCCGCCTGCGACTTTGACCTCTTACAAAAAGATATTGCTAACCTCAAAGAGCAAGGTTACCTGGTGATCGTGACTTTTCAGGATGAGGAATATTATTCCTACAAAGCCCAGCCAAAATTGATTTCCGATTTTCACACGGTCACTGAGGCCGGCGCAGATATAGTCAGCGGCAGTCAGGCTCACCAGCCCCATGGAATGGAATTTTTAAACGGCACTTTCATCCATTATGGCTTGGGGAATCTCTTTTTTGATCAATTCCGCTTCTTTCCCGGGCCTGAGCTAGATAATGCTTTCATTGACCGCCATATTTTTTATGATGGAGCATATATTGGCACGGAGCTGCTGCCCATCCATTTTGTCGATCTGGCGCGCTCCAGGCCAATGACTCCAGAAGAACAAGCCAAGTTCTTAAAGACGATCTTTGCTGCAAGCGGTTGGTAAATTCACTTACTTAAAGGAGATGATTATGGGTTTGAAACCTGATCACTGGATTCGGAAAATGGCGCAGGAACATAAAATGATTGAGCCTTTCGCAGATAGCCAGGTTCGCAATGGCGTTATCTCTTATGGCGTGTCTTCTTATGGATATGATATTCGGGTTGCAGATGAGTTTAAGATTTTCACAAATGTCTTTTCTGCCATCGTTGACCCCAAGCACTTTGATCCTCGTTCCATGGTGGATTATAAAGGTGAAGTATGCGTCATTCCTCCCAATTCCTTTGCCCTGGCCCGCACGATCGAATACTTCCGCATCCCACGCAGTGTCTTAACCATCTGTTTGGGAAAATCCACGTATGCGCGCTGCGGTATTATTGTGAACGTTACTCCCTTTGAGCCAGAATGGGAGGGGTTCGTTACACTGGAAATCTCCAATACAACCCCTCTTCCAGCGAAAATTTACGCCAATGAAGGCATCGCTCAGGTTCTTTTTTTTGAAGCAGATGAAACCTGTGAGGTTTCCTACGCTGACAAAAAAGGGAAATACCAAAAACAGCAGAATATCGTCCTGCCCAAGTTATAGTCTTTGGAGATCAAAGTGAACGGGCTCCTGCAATCATCCCCGAGCCCGTTCTTAATGCCATCATTGACCCTCGACGGTAATCAAATCCTTGATTTTTTCAAAAGTTTTTGGACCAATTCCCGGGACATTTTCAATCTCTTCTATAGAGGTGAAAGCCCCCTTCTTCTCTCGATAAGCAATGATTTCCTGCGCCGTTGCTGGACCAATTTCTGGCAAGCTTTCCAATTCAGATTGGTCAGCAACATTGATATCGACAAGGATTTGAATTTCCGTTGATGATTTTTCAGGCATACTTTCGTTCCCTGAAACCTGGTTTTCAGTAATCTTGGGAACGAACACCCGCTCTCCGTCCTCCAGCAAAGCAGCCAAATTTAACGCTTGAGGGTTCGCATCTGGCAAAAATCCACCCGCCATTTGGATCCCGTCTTGCACTCTGCTTCCCGGTGCCAGCCCGTATACGCCCGGTTGGCTGACTTCTCCAACCACATAAACTTGCAGTAAAGCCACCGTTGGTGCTGGAAGCAGCTGCACAGGCTGACCACGGGTTGGGCGGGTTAGAAGGAACAAAATACCTCCACCTAATAATCCACATACCACGCCGTATACAACCATCCACCAGGAATTCTTCAGCAAGTCCCTCCAGTTGTGTTCCAGCTCAAATGTGAATCAGGCGCTTCAATAAACGAAATGCTCCTTCTCACTGGACCAAGGTTCTCTCCATACTCAGCGAAAGCCCCAATCTTTGCTTCGATGGGTCAATATGGAGGATCCTTGCCCTGACAACCTGCCCCTCCTCGAGAGAATCCGCAGGTGTCTGCCCTTCATCCAAACCCATTTCGGTGATATGGATCAACCCATCCAGGCCCTCCTCAAGCCGTGCAAAGGCGCCGTATGGAACCACACTTGTAACCACCGCCGTGACCAATTGCCCCGGGTAATACCGCTCTTCAGCCGTCTCCCATGGATTGTTGCATAATCGCTTCAGGCTTAATGCGATACACGAACGTTCCTTATCGACCTGCAAGATGTATGCATTCACTTCCTGGCCCACATGCACTACATCACCTGGACGGTTGACGCGCCCCCATGAAATCTCTGAAACGTGGATAAGTCCCTCCACCCCTCCCAAGTCGACAAAAACGCCAAAATCTGTGACGTTCGTGACCACCCCGTGAGCACAAGTATCTACTTTGAGTTCATCTAATAATTGGTTACGTCGCCCAGCCTGGGCTAACGCAGCCCTTTCAGAAAACACGATCCTCCCCCGCGCCTCATCACATTCAATCACTTTCAAAGATAAGGTTCGTCCCATGTAGCTAGAAAGAAGATTTTCGCGTTCCATTTCGCTCAATTCACAAGAAACTTCTACCAAATGGGAGATTGGCACAAATCCATGCAGCTGATTTCCATCGACCAACAATCCACCCCGGTTGAAACTGCTTACGGTTAGCTTGATCGTTTCATCAAACTCATATAAATGTTGTACACAGCCCCAATCTACCTCAACCTGCTTGAGAGTAGTGCTATTATCAGTTGTCGTCTCAGACAAAAACTCATGTTTGGCGCGTTGGTTAATCGGGTGGGAATACTTTTCTTCTTCAGCCAGGAGAGTCTCCCACCAGGCCTCATCCATTGGCTGCTGCGTTTGGTCCGCAGGTTGCGTAGTTCGATTTGCCACCATTAACACCCTGCCTCTTTAATTAGACAAAAATACACTCGGTTTTATAAAATACACACTGGTTTTCTTCAATTTGAAATAAATCCAACAAAAATTCACTTGAAAATAAAAAATCTCACTCGGTTACTTTCACCTCCTCTCGAGCCCTCCGCTCCATTTCGATGATCGCATTGGCTACATACTCAATCGCTACTCTCTGTTTTCGATATAAATCAGCCTCAGAGAGCGCCAATCGCATTGCGATTTCCCGCACTTTCCGACCCTCCAAGAATTTCATTTCAAGTATATTATACAAGATCCATTCACCTGTGAAACGTCTTTCTCCGTCAGGGCGCACCTGTTCAATGCCTTGTCTCAAGATAGCCCTTAATGCATTTGCCGGGTTCTCCTCATTCTCTTTCAACAAATCTTGAACAACTCTCAATTCCATCAATGGACTGGATGTTAGCTTAGGACCTCCCCAGTAATGCGTCAGGGCTTCTTTCACCCATTTTGTTAAATCCTCCCGCTCGAGAATCTCATCGGGTGCGGATAACACGCTGGTACCATTATATCGCGACGCAGCTCTTAATCGTTGGATCATGTCGACCTGGGGATTCAAGGCTTCCAAAGAAACAAAAACCTGCTGTTGCTTGGCTCGGTCCTCCAAGGCGAGCGTTGCTCGTCTCGACAGTCGTTCTAAAGCATCGCGTTGTTCATGATCAATCTCTTGACCCTCTCCCCTTAAGATACCTAAAATCCCTAAAAGTTGTGGGTCTTCCACATTCGAATCA
Source organism: uncultured Chloroflexia bacterium (assembly GCA_963754615.1). GTDB lineage: Bacteria > Chloroflexota > Anaerolineae > Anaerolineales > UBA4823 > CAVVUF01. The sequence goes on from CAVWGW010000009.1 coordinate 32,045, forward strand.
TTCAAAGGCAAGATCCAATAAGCCCCCCATGAAAATAAACCTTTTCCATTGCCATTTTGGATCGCCTTTTGCATGAAATCTGTGGATAAATTCTCCTGGAAAGAGGAAATATTCCCCACAGGCACGACCATTTCCACTTCTCCAAAATTCATCACGGCAATAAAGGCTTGCGAAGCCTGCAAACGATCACACACTGCTGCCAGGATAGATTCAAGGAACTGGCGTAGGTCACTGGATGTCAGCAGCCGCTCTTCCAATGTCTGGAGCAAAGCAATTTTTTCCCGCTCCCCGCCGTGAAATAGCCATCTCTCCCATAAGGGAGCTGCCAATGTAATTGAAAATTCAAAAAGCAGCAAGCTCCCCACCATGGCCACCGGCACCGCTGCACTATAAGGTTGTCCAAAACGCTCACCAACTCGACGAACAATCGTAGTGATTGCTAAAACAGACGAAGCCGTCACCGGGCCGCGCATCAGCCACTTAAACAAGCGTCTTTTGACCACCCTGTCCGGCCAGGAAACACCAAAGAAGGCCACAGCATAAGCCATGATCACCAATAAAACCGAAACAACAAGGTTGCTCAGGATTGCGATTACCCAGAATATCAATGGGTGGACTTCGACTAAAGCTGATCCGAAGAGAAGAAATGGAAAAGACCCTAAAGCAGGTGCAACCGCGCCGATCAGTAAATAGCGCATTCGCCGGTGGCTTGCGCTCGTGACGGTTCTCTGGCTGGCGCGATAAAAGTTTACAAATGAAACAACCATACTGATCACATAAAACAAGACAAAAATCCAGGTCACCGGAGTGCTCTCCAGGTGCGGGGCGGTCATGTCAGATCCTACCAGTGGACCAACCAGGATCGAAAATGGCAATAAGATCAAGAAAATCAACGAGATAAGATAAGTTATTCGAATAAATAATCGTCGCTTACCGCGTGAAGGCCTGCCAGTGGTCGCCAGGAGTGCATCAGAAAACTGCAAATAAGCGGATGGCAAAAAGATAATCCCTATCCACTGAATTCGCAGCCACAATTCAAGATCTTGCTCGTTACTTGCGGTGCTGCTAATCGCGTCACTTACAAACACAATCACAACGCACATCAACACAATTGCAAACGAGCGCGCTACCCGATCCCGTAAATTAAATGTCAGTGCATACAGTAAAAGCGAAAAAGCCGTGATCGCTATCCCGGCTGTCAAGAGTTGATTTAAAGTCTCCAGTCCCGTTAATACAAGCTGGTACATACTTCAGCGTAAAACTTTAGCAAAAAACAAGGCAGTATCATGGTTAGGATAATATCGATCGTTATAACCGCTAAACTCAAACCCCAGTTTCTTCGCCAGGCAAATTGCAGGATAATTCTTGGGCTGCATTTCCAAAACCAACCGGTAACTATCGTGCTGGTTCCCCCATGTCATGCCTGCTAACACCAAGACGCTGCCAATCCCCTTCCTGCGCATACTTCGGGAAATTACCAGGTCGGTCACCCACGTAGTTTGTGCGGCCATTTCAAGCATCAGGCCAACATAACCCACCAATTCGTTCGCATGGATTGCCACCAACAGCCCAGAGAGTTTAGTCCACCCCTCAGTCAGTGCCTGCACAGAACGCGGATACTCAACTTTCGCGGAGCGCGGCAGTCGCACCTGTCGAAAAGCGACCTCGATCCGTCCATCCTCAGGATACTGTACTTCCATCTGCCAGACATAATCGCTAACATAATCATGTTCTAGGCCGGTTAATTTAGGGATATCTTCAGCAACTGCGTGGCGTATTTCAATTTCTGGCATATCGTTTCACTCGATTAATTTTGAGGTTGAGACACACGCACCTGAATAACACAGGCAGGCAGCGTTTGTCCCTTGTTATCTGTCACAACCAATCGTAACATATAATCCCCTTCTGGAAGCATGTCAGTAATCCACTCGCCGAGAACGCCATCCCGCACGGGCGCCTCTCCCGCATTGAGTGATAACCATATTAAATCATTCGGGCGGGAAATTTCGTACTTATAGAATCCGAAATCGGGGATGTCCGCTGTCCCTTCTACCTTCACAACTCCACTGACCGTTTCTCCTTCTTTGGGTGAGGTGATCGCCACCGATCCAGGCATACAACCTTGTCCTATTAACTGACTATCAGCTGGATTCAACGTAGGTGTCTCCATCAGGTCAGGATTGGGTGTTTCAAGGGGTAAAACCGCGGTAGCGGTTGCCAGCAAATTCAAAGTTGGCGACGGGATCGGAATAGCTCCTGGGACAGAAGGGGCTACTATATAAACCAGCGTAAATTCAGACACGGACATCAACAACAATAACAGCAGCATGATCGCCGCCTGGTTCAAGCGAAATTGAGCAGCTTCCCGCTCCAGGCCAAAAGCTGCCCCGCGTACTTCTTCCCATGCAATCACAAATTTCCGGATCTGCCATAGAGCTAAAACCCCCAAAATAAGATAAATCCAGATTTCATATGACCTAAAAAATCGGAGAACATCTGCCATCGTATGTGGATTTCCTTTTTCTTGGGGGGAAACAGCCCAACCACCTTCAACTTATCAAACGACGCAGCACCTCTTGAACCAACAATGTCAATTTAGGTACAATTTTCTTGCCAGCTTCCAAGACTTCTGTGTGCGTTGTAAGCGTATTTCCATCCAGGTTTGCTTTGTTGCTAACCCCTGAAATCCCCAAAACCCGCATCCCGGCATGCCTGGCTACCGTCACCTCAGGCACAGTTGACATTCCCACCGCATCCGCCCCGATCATTCGCAAGAACCGTAAATCGGCTGGAGTCTCAAAAGACGGGCCTGCCAGGCAAACATACACGCCATCGTGCAGGACGATCCCTTTTTCCTTCGCAATCTCTCGCGCTAACTTGCCCAGCTGCCGGTCATAAGCTTGGCTCATATCTGGAAAACGTGGACCAAATTCCTCAATATTAGGGCCTCTTAAAGGGCTTAACCCGGCCATCCCCATTAAATTAAGGTGATCGGTGATCAACATCAGGTCGCCAGGTTCAAACTCCGGGTTTACCGCTCCAGCCGCGTTGGTCACAATCAGGTTATTGACTCCCAATCGCTTGAAAACCCGCACGGGGAGCGTCACCTGTGCCATGCTGTATCCTTCATAGTAATGTACTCTCCCCTGCATCACCAGTACATCCTTACCTTCCATTTTTCCGATCACCAGGCTGCCTTTATGACCAATCACGGTTGATACTGGCCAATCAGGAATTGCTTCGTAAGGAATTACAATCGGGTCAGCTACCGAGCGCGCCAACTCCCCTAATCCCGAGCCCAAGATAATCGCTGTGCTCGGTTGATATTCAACCCGAGATCGGATAAATCTCGCAATTTCATCGATTTGAGTAATCGTATAGGTTTCGCTCATTCTTAAAACTGCCTTTCTTTTTTACTATCGACAATCACTCCCCAATCAAAATGATTATAACATGGGCAGTTAAACCGCTTGGCTTAACACCTCAGTAAAAGCTTTAACCGTCAAATCAACGGCTGCATCATCGATCCAATAATGCGTTACCAATCGAAAACGCCTGAGGCCGGTATCCCCTACCAGCACCCCCCGCCGCTCCAGTTCGCTGACCACCTCAGAAGCATTCATGGGAACCACATGATCTAATTCACAAAAAATCATATTCGTATAAGGTGTTCCTGGGTCCATAACCAGGCCGGGTACCGCCCTCAACCCCTGCGCAAGTCGATCGGCTCTTGCATGATCCTCTGTCAGCCGACCCACCATCGTGTCCAAGGCCACAATGCCCGCTGCCGCCAGGATTCCAGCCTGGCGCATGCCTCCACCCAAGATCTTCCGCGCCCGCAAAGCACGCTGGATAAAATTCTTTGATCCACAAAGCACCGACCCGACTGGAGCGCATAAAGCTTTGCTCAAGCAGAACGTTACCGAATCAGCCGTCTCAACCAGCTCCCTGGCTGGAACTCCCAAGGCAGCCGCCGCGTTAAAAATTCTCGCCCCATCGATATGTACGGACAGCCCATTTTCATGCGCCAGTTCCGCCACTTTACGAGTATATTCACCCGTTATCGCCACACCTCCGCAGCGATTCTGAGTGTTTTCAAGCGCAACCAGGCGAGAGATTGGATCATGTGGATTATCCGGTCGGATGGCCTCTCGGATATCTTCTAGCGCCAGGGTGCCATCCGGCAAGTTCGGCAGCTGGCAGGAATGCACGCCGCCCAGGGCTGAAATCCCTCCCGCCTCAAAAAGAAAAGTATGCGCCTTATTTCCCAGGATCACTTCATCCCCACGCTGGCAGTGTGCCAGACACAGCCGCCAGGTTTCCCATGGTACCCGAAGGCACAAATAAGCCCGCCTCCTTCCCCATCATGTCTGCCGCCTTCTCTTGCAATCGATTGATGGTCGGATCCTCCCCATAAACATCATCTCCCACCTCTGCGTTGGCCATCGCTTCCCGCATAAGTGGAGTCGGTTGCGTCACAGTATCTGAACGCAGATCGATGAATTTCATAATGCCTCCTTCGGTCTCAGATCGGTTAAGACTTGTATCAATTCTTCAGGCAGCCCTGCTTCAAAAGTGCGTGGGGATTTTTCACCTGGAAGCTGGATCGTCAGGCTGGCCGCATGTAAAAAATGTCTCTCCAGAGTTATCGAGGCTTTCTTCCGTCCATATACGGTATCGCCAGCTACTGGACACCCCAGGTATTGAAGATGCACCCTGATCTGATGTGTGCGTCCCGTTTCCGGGTGAATCTCCAGAAGCGTATGCTCGCGAAATGTCTCGAGTGTTCGATATTCCGTGATCAATTCTCGGCCTTTATGGTCAGGCACTGCCGCCATCAGGTTCCGTTCCTTAGAACTTCTCCCGATCGCAATCTCAATCCGGCCGGATGGGGTTGGCGGGTGTCCATCCACCACAGCCAGGTAAATCTTTTTCACCTTTCGCAAACGAAACTGTTCTTGCAGCCAGCGGTGGGCTTTATCATTTTTCGCCAGGGCGATCAACCCGCTGGTATTTTTATCCAGACGGTGCACTACCCCTGGTCTTTCCTCCCCCCAACACCTTCAATGTCTGGCGCATGTGCCAGCGCAGCATGAACGAGAGTTCCAGTCGCATGCCCGGCTGATGGGTGAACCACCATCCCTGCCGGCTTATTGACGATCATCAAATCCCTATTCTCAAAGATGATCTCCAGGGGGATCTCCTCAGGCACAAGGCTGGTTGGCACAGGTGCAGGGATCAAGACTTCAATGGCTGCCGGGCGGTCAAGGATCTGTCCGCCCTTATGCGCAGGTTCCCCATTAACAAGCACAAGCCCGTCTTTAATAAAGCTCTGGAGACGAGAGCGCGAGTAATCCGGTAAAGAGCTGACTAAAAATTTATCCAGCCTAACTGCTTCCTGTCCTTCGAAGTGAAAGGTCTCCCGCCTTTCATTCACTCCGTTTTCTCCGCTGCTTGTTCAGGTTCACCTGCCTGGTCAGCAGGTTGTTTTAGTTTTTTTTGTTTCAAATCCATGATGTACATCCCCACCAACAGGACTACCACACCAACCGAAATACTGGCATCCGCCACGTTGAAAACCGCAAAAGATCCCAAAGAGATAAAGTCTGTCACATGACCTTGATGGATCCTGTCGATCATATTCCCGACCGCACCGCCCAATTGCATTGCCAGGGCTATCCGCAGAAATACATCGATGCGGGGTACTTTTGGGAAATAATACACAATACCGATTGAAACCAGCATTGCCAGGATGATGAAGAGCGTATTCATATTCTGGAACATCCCAAAAGCAATCCCTGTGTTATGCCAGTTGACAATTCGTGCATAAGGCATCAACCAGGGCCAGGGTGTCCACACCTCCTCAGAAGCCAGGTTATCCCGTACCATCCACTTGGTAAGCTGGTCAAGAATAATAATGCTTCCTGAAATGAACAACAGGAAAGCATAATCAGGAATTTTCTTTTTCAATAATCCTCCAGGAAATAATAAATCAGGTGGTCAGCCAACCCTCACATTTTACCCCATGAAAGGATCAGGTGGCGAGAGAAAACATCGATCCCCTTGATTTCTTATTCCTGCGCTGCTAGTTTCCTTTCACATCCTTCTTCTCGCCCGCAGCCATCCAACCACCATCACCATCCCCAGGGGCAGTAAGCCCGCCCCGCAGATCCCATTTCTTGGGGAAGCAGGCTGCTGGGTAGGTGCACTGGATATCGCCGATGTTTCTGTGGGTGATTCGGGGGTTTCCGCCTGGCTCACCGCGATGGGTGTGGCTGCAGGATTCACCGCCGTCGGTTCCGGCACCTTCGTTGCTGGCAGGCTGACAGGGTGCACCTGTTCATCTGCTCCCACCACTTCGTAAGCCACACCGTCATAAAGGACAATCACCCTCTCACCCAACCCAAACGCTGCTCCCACCTCGGCTTGCCCCTGGGCCAGTGAAAAATAATCCTCAGATAAGAAAGCAACTTTGACTGTTTGCATGCTTTCTGGGTCATAGGCTGTATCCGTCCAAACATTGTCTGCGAACACAAAGGTATGCGATCCTACTACCCGGACCACATCAGCCGCCTCGGCCGGTGGCGCCTGCACACTTTCCGCCCCCGCCATAGCTCCCTCGTCTGCCGCCTTGCGCACAGCGTCCTGTCCCGAGACCGCAGCCGGGGCAGCGTTCATCTGATTGAAGGTTTCCTTGGCAATCTCCTCCTGCGCGGCTGCGCCGAGTGCCATGTCCTCTGTCACCAGGTAAGAGGTGTAGGGCGTTACAATTCCATAACGGATGCTCAAGCGCACGATCTGGTCGATCGTCTCCTGGTCGGCGCCTTCCAGGCGCACCTTGTTCAATAAAAATCCGATCTTACGCGTCGCCCACAGGCGCGGCAGTGCCTGCAAGGTTTCACTCCTCGCGCGGCTGTCCCGTTCGAAGACTTGCTCGGGGTAGCGGAAGCTTTGTGCCTGGTTGTTGACCTCTCCTGTCAGGGTGACCGTGGCAGTGCCCCCCTGCTTGTAGCGCCCAACAGCCACAATCTGGCTGCCCAAAAACAAATCAGGCAGAGGCGATGGATAGAGATCGTAGGTGGACAGATTATCGAACAAAAGCTCCAGGTTCGTCAGCACCGGTGTGCTGATCTTGGTATAGAACGCCGAAAGATTCTCGTCCAGCTTTTCATCCGGAAGCACGTAGGAGCTGGCGCCATGCTGCTCTTGCGCCAGCGAGTCGAGCAAGAAAGTATCCACATCGTACCCCACCCCAAATGCGAACAAGCGCAAGTTATCAGGAGCAGACTGTTGGAAGTTATCCAGGATCTTCTGGCTGTCGGTCTCTCCCTCGGTGGGCAAGCCATCCGTCAGAAAGATCACGTAGGTAGGCCGCTCGCCTTCTGCCATGGCAGCCGCTTCGAGCAAAGCCCGGTTGATGTCCGTGCTGCCCATCGCGCTCAGCCGGTCCACCCAGGGCAGCGCCTCCTTGGCTTCCGAGGCCGGTCGCAAGCTGCGTGCATACGTTTCCAGCCCCGTGCTGAAAGTAATGATATTGAAACGATCCTCTTCGTTCAAGATGCTGTAAGATATACCGCAGGGCTTCTTGCGCCTGGCTGAATTTCTCCCCCTCCATGCTCCCCGAACGGTCCAGCACCAGCAGCACATCCTTTGGCAAGGGTCTGCGTGCCCGCATCCGGTTGCGGCGCCAGGAGCACTAAAAAGAACCCATCCGGATCAACCGCATCCGAAGGATCGCGATAAGTAAGTAAATGAAAAGCCTCGCTCTCGCCCAAGGAATAATAGATTGCAAAATCCGTATCCGGCAGCACGTTGTTCTCTTCATACCCTGCAGTAACATGCCGGTCATTCTCCCGTGAAACCACAATATTATGCGAGGGGGAGTATACTGCTCGAATGGCTTCCTGCGAACGGATATCGACATTCACAGATACGCTCTCCAGGGGAGTCAGCGAAAACTTTTCCGTGCTCAGCGGATACACATACCGCACCAATCCCTGGTCTGCGGTCAATACCTGCGAATACTCCAGCTCGATCCGCCGCTCACTGCCCGGGTCGATCGGAAAGATGCGCGCCTGCACCGCCCCGCGGTCCACATATTCCAGCAAAGCTGGGTCGCGCAGGGTTCGCACGATCTCTTCATAAGTGCTGCGTGCTTGTTCCGCATCCAATACCTTGCCCTCCACCGCCTTCCCATCGATCCACAGCGTAAAATTTGTCACCACCGCATCGCTTGGGATTGGAAAAATATAGGTGCCCTCGATCGGATAGGCATTGGGATTATAGAAAACCTGGTCCACATGCGTGACCGCTACCTGGTCTTGAATTGTCACGGTCACATGGTGGTAGCGGATTTCAAGCTGCTCGATCGGGATCGGTCCCGGCGGGCATGGTCCCGGGTCGCAGATCGGCGGGTCAGGGATAATAATCCCATCTGCCCGTGCTGGCCGCGGAAATGCGAAAACCAAACCTGCAAAAATAAAAAATATAACCAGGTAAATTTGCTGTTTCATCTTATGCCTCCTGACAAACTTTCTCTTGTCCCTTATCCCCTGCCCCCTGATGCAGCAGGACAAGGGATAAGGTGTGTTGCTGCTACCCATCCCAAAGACGCCCTTCAATCCCAAAAAGTTCCGGTGGTATAATCAACCCTTGCCAAAAATGATCAATAAATCACAAGAAGGTTGCAATGTTAGACAAACTTGCTGGAATTGAAAACCGTTATCAAGAACTCCTCAAACTTCTTCAGGAGGTTGGGGACGACTACCAGCGCGCCGCCGAGTTGAATAAAGAGCGCATCGATTTGGAGCCGGTCTATCACAAATGCGTGGAATACCGCCAGGCCCTGCAGCATTTAGAAGAAGCTCAGCTCATCAAAGATGGCGATGATCAGGACCTGCGCATCCTGGCTGAGGCGGAGATTCTCGAGCTTGAGCCGGCCATCTGCTCGCCTGGAAGGTGAACTGAAGAATATGCTCCTGCCAAAGGACGAACGCGATGCCGCGCAATGTCATCATGGAAATCCGCGCTGGCACCGGCGGTGATGAAGCCGCCTTGTTTGCCGCCGACCTGTTCCGCATGTACAGCCGCTACGCTGAAAACCGCCGCTGGGCGATCGATGTGCTGTCCTCGAGCGAGATCGGCATCGGGGGATACAAGGAAATTATCTTCAATGTCAAAGGGCGCGGCGCCTATTCCCGCCTGAAATATGAGTCGGGTGTCCATCGTGTCCAGCGCGTGCCCGTCACCGAATCCTCCGGTCGCATCCATACCTCCACCGCCACGGTTGCCGTGCTGGCCGAAGTGGACGAAGTCGAAGTCGACATCCCCGAAGGCGATATCAATATTGATGTATTCCGTTCCTCAGGCGCTGGCGGGCAGAACGTGCAGAAGAATGCTACCGCCGTGCGCATCACCCACCTCCCCACCGGCATCGTGGTCGCCTGCCAGGACGAGCGTTCGCAGCTCCAGAACAAAATGCGCGCCATGAGCATCTTGCGCGCCCGTCTCTACGAAATTGAGGAAGAAAAACGCCGCCTTTCCATCGAAGAAGACCGCCGCTCTCAGGTGGGCACCGGCGAGCGCTCCGAAAAAATCCGCACCTATAACTACCCTCAATCGCGGGTCACCGATCACCGCATCAACCTGTCCACCTATAATATCTCCGGCTTCATGGCTGGCAACCTGGACGAGTTCATCGAAGAGCTTTCCACCCGCGATGAAACCGAACGCTTATCAGCTATTAGCGTCGAAGATGAGGCATGATCGGCAATCGGCTCTCTTTGCTCTGCCAGCAGCTCGAATCCTTTAGCGACACCGCCAGCCTGGATGCCCAGGTCTTATTGGCACACCTCCTCGAAAAACCGCGCGCCTGGGTGCTGGCTCATCCCGAAGCCCTGCTCACCAATGCTCAGGAACAATCCTTAACCCACGCCGTGGAACGCATGCAAAATGGCGAGCCTTTACCCTACGTGCTCGGAGCATGGGAGTTCTTCGGGTTAAGCTTCCAGGTCACCCCTGCTGTCCTCATCCCCCGCCCCGAAACCGAATTGCTGGTCGAGCAGGCCCTAAAGGCGCTGCAAGCCCGGCCAAAGTTGCTTTCCACCGCCTCGCAGCAGCTTTGCCTCGCCGATATCGGCACAGGTTCCGGCTGCATCGCCATTTCACTGGCATACCACCTCCCCGGCGTTCAAATTCTTGCCACCGATATCTCCAATCCTGCCCTGAAAGTTGCCCGCCTCAACGCCTTCCGCCACCAGGTATCTGACCGCACACGCTTCCTGCAAGCCGACCTGCTGGACGCCATCGCTCCCACACCCACCTTTCACCTCATCTGTGCTAATCTTCCCTACATTCCTCAGGCGGCTCTCGCCAGCCTGCCGGTCTTCAAGCACGAGCCTTCCCTGGCTCTCGACGGTGGACCGGATGGCCTGAAGTGGATTGACCGGCTGCTGCACGCTGCCCGGTCTCGCCTGGCGCCAGGAGGGCTGCTGCTGCTCGAGATCGAGGCCTCCCAGGGTCAATCGGCTTCTGCCCTTGCCAGGCGGGTTCTTCCTGCCGCCTCCATCCGCCTCCTGCCTGACCTGGCCGGTCGAGACCGCCTGATCAGCATCCAGCTCCCTGAGTAACCCTGCCCGGAGAATTGCATGTACGTATTTCTCTCGAAAATCATCCCCCCCTTGGTCTACCCCCTCGGTCTGATCATCCTGCTCATCCTGCTCTCGCTTTTTCTCTACAAACGAGTCCGCTGGCAGCGCCTGGCCCTGATCCTTTCCCTCGTCATCCTGCTTGTTTTCAGCAACCGCTGGACAGCCGCCCTGGCTGACGCGTTCCATCGAGTGGCGCTACTTTACCCCATCCGAGCTCACCCCTGCCAGCATGCAGGCCCGTCAAACCCCCGTTGCCGATGTGATCGTCGTCCTGGGTGGTGGCACGGAGTCCTTCCTCGCCCCGCGTCCCCTCGTCGAAGTCAATGGCGCCGGGGACCGCGTCCTGTACGCTGCCTATCTCTATAAACAAGGCGCCGCCCCTCACCTCCTGCTCAGCGGTGGCCGCATCGATTGGCTAAGCGCGGGTGACTCTCCGGCTGAGGATATGGCTGCTCTCCTGGCTCTCATGGACGTTCCCGAAGACGCCCTTTGGCTGGAGCCGCGTTCCCTCAACACCGCTGAAAATGCGATCGAAGCCAAGAAATTCTTAAACCCCAAGGGCATCCAGCGCATCATCTTGGTTACCTCCGCCGCGCACATGCCCCGTGCCGTAAAACTATTCGAAGGCCAGGGCTTCGAGGTGATTCCCGCCCCGACGGATTATGACCTTACTGAAGAGGATTGGCAGTCCCTCACCCATGCTAACCTGCTGACGCAGATATACAACCTGCTTCCATCCGCATCCAACCTGTCTTCCACCACCAGTTCTCTAAAAGAATACCTGGGCATGTTCGTCAATACACTCAAATAAGTGTGTCCCCCTCCTGTAGGGGTGGATGGCATCCACCCTGGCGTTTTCCCAGGTGAGGTTCTTTCCCTCACCTCCAGTCCTTGAACTCTTCCCACACCGCCTGCAATGGCACCTTTGGATTTCGACAGATATAAATTGGTGTATTTTCGTAAGCCATGGCATAGGGGTGGTAGGTTTGGCCTGCATACACCACATCCTCGAAATATTTCCGCAGCACTTCCAATCTCATCCCCATCGCAATTACCACCTCACCTGTATAACCCCTCAGTCCCCAATAGTAATAATTCTGGTGACCGCTGATCGCCTTCGGCAGCCCTAGCTTGGAGCCATAAAAATCGATCGCGCCCGCCTGCCCGTAATTCCCGGTTAAGATCACTGCTTTGCTTTGTTCCTCTGTGGGTATGGACCGGTACACCTTGCCACAGCTTGCGCCATTTCTGGCCATCCAAACCGGTCGGCAAAGAGCTGCGGCAGCGCCGATTCCTGGAAGGTCTCGATCTTCGGTTGGCGCAGTCGCAGGGTTTCGGTATACCGAATGTAAGCTTCGGGCGGCAGCACCGGCAGGAATAAGGGCGCCGTGACCAATCCACCGATCACCAAAACGGTCAGGTAGGCTGGCTTCAGCCAGGCCAGTTTCCCAACCAGTCCCGCCTCCATCCAGGTCGCTCCGGCTGCGAACAGTATTGGGAAGGCCGGCGCCAGGTAATAAGTCCGCCCCAGGGTAGCCAGCAAGATCCCCAGGATAAAGACGAAGGTCCATCCCAAGAAGCGGTAGCGTTTCCCCACAGGATGGAAGAAAAGCCATCCCAGGCCTCCCATCCAGACCGGCAGTGTGAGCGGGTGCAGAAAAAGGACTTCATCCAAAATAAACTGCAGCGGATTTAATGTCACATTCCGCCCGCTCTCACGGATATTCCGGAGCAGCTCCAACATCGGGAATTCGTGCTGGATCATCCAGACCAGGTTCGGTAAAAAGATCAACAGCGCAATCACCCCGCCAGCTACGAACCAGCGGTTGAAAACCAATTTCCTGGCTGGGGTCAGGAGCAGCCCTCCCAGGATCGCCGCCCCGAACATCAGCATCGTATTCTTGTTCATCAGCCCAATCCCCGCCAGCACACCAAACCAAATCCACAGCCGTGTATTGCCCGTCCTGACCATGCCGCGCCAGCAGTGCCGCGCCTCCCACCCAGATGAGCGGCTCCACCGCATTCATCGATAGGTAGCTGTAGATGGTCAAAAAGACTCCCGCACTGATCACGCACACCCCCGCCAGGGCTTGTGCGAAAACCTTCCCGCCCAATTCTGCCACCAGCCAGCCGTTGATCAAAACCAACCCGGCTCCCGCCAGCGCAGGGATCACGTGGATTCCCGCCACCGAGTCAGCAAAGATCAGGCGCGCCAGCCATGCTAAAACCGCCGTCAGCGGGGGCATATCTACGTACCCCCAGCCCAGGTGCTGCCCGGCGGCCAGGAAATACAGCTCATCCACGAACAGCCCATAATTTCCGGATGTCAGCAGGTGCAGCAGCAGCTTGATGCCTGCCAGGACGATCACCACGCTCACAGACGCAGTCAGATATTTCCGATGGATAGACATAGTGGTAATAGCACCTCTTCTTTGATCATTTATTGTGAAACAGTTTAAATCAAAGAAATCTGAGTTTCAGAGTTACTTAATTATAGCCATGATCAATAGGTTGTATACAGCAAGTCCTTCAGCCTCATTATCTTTTCTTTTTATCCGCCTTTTCCCTCTTTCAGTTATTTTCCGTGTCCATCTTTTCATCCGTGAAACCCGTGTTCATCCGTGAGTCAAACTTTTTTCCCTTCTTGCACCGCTCTCTAACTCCGGGTAGAATGGGAAGGCTATGGATCTCCTCAAAGGTCTCAACCCTCAGCAGCAGCAAGCCGTCACCGCCGGCACCGGTCCCGTGCTCGTCCTGGCTGGTCCCGGCTCCGGCAAGACGCGTGTCCTCACCCAACGCATTGCCTACCTGATCGGCGCCCTGGGTGTGCGTCCTTACCACATCCTGGCGGTCACCTTCACCAATAAAGCCGCCCGCGAGATGGAGCACCGCGTCGAGGGTCTGCTTGCAGGTGCGGCTCAGGGTCTCACTCTGGGCACCTTCCATGCTACCTGTGCCCGCATCCTGCGCCGTGAAGCCGAGCACCTGCCCTTCAATTCAAACTTTGTCATCTTCGACGATGATGACCAGATCGGCATCGTCAAGCGTGCCCTGCAGGACCTCAACGTGGATGAAAAGCGCTACAAGCCGCAGGGGGTGTTGGCCTCCATCTCGAATGCCAAGAACGAGCTGGTCCAACCGGACGATTACCCCATCGAAACTTACCGCGACGAGGTGGTCAAGCGTGTCTACCGCCGCTACCAGGAGCTGCTCTTAGCCAATAACGGCGTGGACTTCGATGACCTGCTCTACTGGGTCGCCATGCTCTTCGAGACCAACCAGCCCGTGCGTGAAAGGTACGCCCGGCGCTTCGAGCACGTCTTGGTCGACGAGTTCCAGGATACCAACCTGGCCCAGTACCAGCTTCTCAAGCATGTCGCCTCCTTCCACCGCAACATCTTCGTGGTCGGCGACACCGACCAATCCATCTATGCCTGGCGCGGCGCCGACTACCGCAACCTGCTGCGCTTCGAAGAAGACTACCCCGATACCCAGGTGATCCTGCTGGAGCAGAACTACCGCTCCACCCAGGCCATCCTGGATACTGCCATGGCGGTCATCGACCGCAACCCGCACCGCAAGCCCAAGCACCTCTTCACCGAACGGGGCGGCGGCCGCCGGGCGATACTGCACGAGGCCTACGACGATCGCGGCGAGGCCGCCTTTGTCATCGACACCATCGCCAGCCTGGTGGCGAAGGAAGATGCCAGGCCAGGCGACTTCGCCGTCATGTACCGCACCAACGCCCAGTCCCGCACCCTGGAAGAAGCCTTCTTGAAGGCCAATCTACCCTACCGGCTGGTCGGTGCCCAGCGCTTCTATGGACGCCGGGAGATCAAAGATACCATCGCCTACCTGCGCCTGGTCTACAACCCCGAGGACGAGATCAGCCTGACGCGCGTCATCAACACCCCCACGCGCGGCATTGGCGACAAAAGCATGGTCGCCCTGCGCACCTACGCGCGCAAGAAAGGGACCACTCCCTCCACGCTGCTGCTCTCCATGGCCAAAGGCGAGGACGACGAGTGTGAAAAGGTCTTCCAGCCACGGGCGCTATCTGCCTTTCTAAGCTTCGGAAAGCTGCTGACCGCCTGGCGAGCCGAAGCGGCGGACCTGCCCCCCATGGAGCTGATGGACCGCATCCTGACGGATGTGGAATATCGCATGTATATCGACGATGGCACTGAAGAGGGCAGCGATCGTTGGGATAACGTGATGGAGCTGCGCCGCCTGGCAGCTGAATACAAGGATCGCAGTCTTTCCGACTTCCTGGAAGATATCGCCCTGGTTTCTGATCAGGATACCTTGCAGAGTGAGGCGAATGTGCCCACCTTGCTCACCCTGCATGCTGCCAAGGGGCTGGAGTTTGGCGTCGTCTTCATCGTCGGTCTGAACGATGGCACGCTGCCCCACTCGCGCTCCTTCGATGATCCCGAACTCGATGGAAGAAGAGCGCCGGCTGTTTTACGTTGGCCTCACCCGCGCCAAGGACCGCCTCTACCTGTCTTTCGCCCAGAACCGCAGCCTGTATGGATACGCTGAACCGAGCGAGCCCTCCCGCTTCTTGAATGACATCCCCGACAATCTATGGGAGGAGAGTACAGGTCGTTCTGGCAGGAGCATGCGAGATTCCTACCGCCGGGCCGAAACCTGGCAGCCTTCAACCCGAGAAAAGGCAGCGATCAAGCCCCCGCAGGCCATCCAATACCCGCCCGGAACCCACGTAATTCACCCGGTGTGGGGTGAGGGCATGGTGCTCAACAGTCGCTTCCAGGATGACGATGAGGTAGTCGATATCTTCTTCGACAGCATGGGCATGAAGCGTGTAGCCGCCTCACTGGCTCACTTGGAAGTCAAACGTTAAAAAAGATGTTAAAGCCTCTTCCCCCTACGGCGGGTTACGGCTTATAATCTTGGCATGCCGATCCTCTCATCCCATTCCATGGAAATCATCAGCCGCAGCGCAGAGCAGACGCGCCGCGTGGGAATGCGCCTCGGCACCCTCCTCAAGCAAGGCGATGTAATCCACCTGATTGGCGAGCTGGGCTCGGGCAAGACCACTTTTGTTCAGGGTGTCAGCGCTGGTTGGGGTTCTTTAGACCCGGCTACGAGCCCAACTTTTGTGCTGGTGAACGTCTACCGCCGTCCTGACAGCCAGGTCCTTTATCACCTGGATGCTTACCGGTTATCAGGCGCTCAGGATGCCTGGGAGTTGGATTTGGATGAGATGTTTGAGAATGGTCCGCTGCTCGTAGAATGGGCGGATCGAATTTGCGAAGCGTTGCCGGTTGACTTTATGAGCGTAAAGTTAACCTTGGTAGATGAGAACCAGCGCGATTTGCTCATCGACGCCCACGGTTCACGCTATGAGACGCTCCTGACCGCTTTCCGCAAGGGTGTATTTGGAGGCTGAATGCTTCTGGCGATAGACACCTCGACACGTTATGCAGGCGTCGCCCTTTATGACGGCATCCAGGTGACCGGTGAAGTGGTATGGATCAGCCAGGACCACCATACGGTGGAACTGGTGCCGGTCATTGCTGAGGTATTGCAGCGTGCCGGGAAAAAAGTCACCGACCTGACTGCTTTGGGGATAGCCTTGGGACCGGGCTCGTTTACCGGACTGCGCATTGGCCTGGCTGCTGCAAAGGGCATGGCACTCGGCGCCCATCTCCCCCTGTTAGGCATTCCCACGCTGGATATCCTGGCTGCTGCCCAGCCCCTCCGCGACCTCCCCCTGGTGGCGGTATTGCAGGCTGGTCGCAACCGCCTGGCGGTCGGTCACTATAATGTCGTTGCTGATGGCTGGAGCCAGGTGGGGAAACTGCAAATCAAGGATGTCACCGCCTTGGGTCACAGCATCCATTCACCTACCCTGGTGTGCGGCGAGCTATCAGAAGAGGAGCGGGCGATCCTGGCCCGCAAGCGTAAAAATGTGCTATTGGCTTCCCCTGCCCAATGCTTGCGGAGGCCTTCCTTCCTGGCAGAGCTGGCCTGGAAGCGCCTGCAGGCTGGTCAGGTGGATGATCCTATCACACTGGCGCCCATCTATCTCCACATCGGGGAGCCAATCCCTGCATGAGTAGCCCCCTGATTCTCATCCGTTCAATGCAGATGGAAGATATCGAACAGGTGGTTGCCATCGACCGGCTGTCTTTCAGCCTGCCCTGGCCCACCAGCTCATACCGTTTTGAGCTGCTTGAGAACAAGACTTCGCGTCTTTGGGTTTCTGAACATTTCGAAAATGGTTCGCCTGGTCAGATCGTGGCGATGATTGTTGTCTGGAACATTGTGGACGAGGCGCATATTGCCACGATTGCCGTCCATCCCGACTATCGCCGGCTTGGAATTGGAAAACATTTGCTCGCTTACGCGTTAAAAGATGCCGTCCAACAGGGAATGCTCACAGCTACCTTGGAAGTGAGAGCCGGCAACCGGGCTGCTCAAACCATGTATCACCAGTTTGGTTTCGCGATCGCCGGATCCGCCTGCATTATTACCAGGATAACCAGGAAGATGCCATGCTTATGACCGCTCGTCTTGATAACCTTGCGAGTTGGGTCCATGCAACAGAGAACACCATGATCTTAAGCCAGGAGGCTCACTGTGAAAGCTGATGAGATTCTAAAACAGGTTGCTAATGAAACCGCGGCGTGTACAAAGTGTGCTTTGCAACATTCGCGCAAGAGAGCAGTTCCAGGAGAGGGCCCAGCCAACGCGGAAATTATGTTTATCGGTGAGGGACCCGGTTTCTATGAAAACGAGCAAGGTCGCCCATTCGTGGGTCAAGCCGGCAAATTCCTCGACGAGCTGCTGACCGTTATCGGCCTGAAGCGTGAGCAGGTTTTCATAGGCAATGTGGTGAAGTGCCGGCCTCCTGGCAACCGCGATCCGCTGCCCGAGGAGCTTTCAGCTTGCGGTGAATACCTGGAGCGTCAGATCCAGGCTATTAATCCGCGTGTGATTGTGACCCTGGGACGTTTTTCCATGGCGCGTTTCCTGCCAAATGCTAAAATCAGCGATGTTCATGGTCAATCCTATCAATTGAAAGGACGCACCATTGTGCCTATGTACCACCCGGCAGCAGCTCTGCACCAGCCATCGCTCCGCCCCATGGTCGAGAAAGATTTCAAGCGCCTGCCCGACTTAATTGCCCATGCAGTTCCAGCAGTCGATCCTGGTGAGGAGAAGGTTCAAGAAGTAAAACGAGAGCCAAAACAGCTGAGCCTCTTTTAGGCTTGGTTTCTGTTTTGGTTCACCCTGGAGCAGCCCGGTAATATTTAATGGTTAACTGCTCGCAGCCAAATCATTTCTAATCCTGGTAGAATGGGATCGTTTTACCAGATTCTATAGTACAAAGGGAAAATATGCATGAATAACTCAGTGAAACAGACTTTGATGACCAAACTGTCATATCGCACCGCCTCTGTGGCTGTGCTAGGGCTTGGTTATGTAGGTTTACCTTTAGTGGTTGCCTTTGCCGAAGCTGGTTTTGTAGTTACAGGCATCGATCCTGATAAACGTAAAGTAGATACCATTAATCGGGGTGAAAGCCACATTAAGGATGTGCCGTCGGAACAGGTTGCCCGTCTATTGGCGGAAGGGAAAATCTCCGCAACAACGGACTTTTCAATTCTAAAAGATGTAGATGCGGTCAGTATCTGTGTCCCAACTCCTCTGCGTAAAACAGGAGATCCTGACCTCTCCTATATTTTATCTGCCACCAATGAATTAGCCAAATATATGCACTCTGGCGTGGTGATTGTCCTGGAATCGACTACCTATCCGGGTACAACTCGTGAAGTTCTCATGCCCAAGCTAGGTGAAGAAAAAGGTTTGGTGGTGGGTGAGCACTTTTTCCTGGCTTTCTCTCCCGAACGGGTCGACCCGGGCCGCCAGGATTGGACAACCTACAATACCCCCAAAGTAATCGGTGGTATCACGCCAGACTGCACCGAAGTTGCCGTTGCATGGTATTCGCAGGCGCTCAAGACGATTGTGCCCGTTTCGTCTGTAGAAGCAGCTGAAATGGCTAAGCTCCTGGAAAATACTTTCCGCATGATCAATCTTGGATTGGTCAACGAGATGGCTTTGATGTGCGACAAGCTGGGTGTGGATGTTTGGGAAGTCATCGACGCTGCCGCCACCAAGCCGTTCGGTTTTATGAAGTTCACCCCAGGGCCTGGCATCGGCGGGCACTGTATTCCGATTGATCCGCTTTACCTGTCCTGGAAGCTGCGTTCACTCAAGTATACAGCCCGTTTTATCGAACTGGCTTCAGAGATTAATAACAATATGCCGCGCTTTGTGCTCGGTAAAGTACAAGATGCGCTCAATGAGCAAGGTAAGCCGCTGAAGGATAGTTCTATTTTGGTGTTAGGAGCAGCTTACAAGCCTGACGTCGATGATTTGCGAGAGTCTCCTGCCTTGGATGTAATTGGCCTTTTGGAACAGAAGGGTGCTCATGTCACATATCACGATCCATTTATCCCTCTCCTGGATCACGAGGGTCAGAAAATGGAGAGCGTCAAAGAACTGCTGCCCGCAGTCAGCGCGGCTGATTGCGTGGTGATCGTGACGAACCACAGCCAGTATGATTATCCAGCCATCTTAGAAGCCGCGCAATTAGTTGTCGATACTCGGAATGCACTGGGAAAGTACACTAAGAACAACCCAAAGATCGTTCGTTTGTAATACCAGCGGTTTGTCTGGTCGGACAACCCGATTCGTCAGGAGGTAGAATGGCTCGTTATCTGGTGACCGGCGCGGCCGGTTTTATCGCCTCTCGTATCACAGAATTGTTATTACAGGCAGGCCACACCGTAGTAGGGATCGATAATATGAACAACGCTTACGACGTGCGGATGAAAGAATACCGCCTTAAGCGTTTACTTGGGCACCCACAATTTATCTTTCAGAAGAGCGATGTGGCTGTACGAGAGGAGATTCGGTCTTTAGAAGCTTTAGGCCCGTTTTCTGCACTCTTCAACCTTGCTGCACGCGCCGGGGTGCGCCAGGCGGTTGAAAATCCATGGGTCTACATAGACACAAACTTGACAGGAACGTTGAATTTGCTCGATTTGTGCCGGCAGCTGCAAATTCCGAAATTCATCCTGGCTTCCACATCCAGCATTTACGGAGCGAACGCGCCTTTACCCACCCCCGAAACAGCAGACAGTGACCATCCCTTGCAGCCTTATGCCGCCAGTAAAAAAGGGGCAGAGGCGATGTGCTATGCTTACCATCATTTATACGGAATCGATGTGACTATCTTCAGGTATTTTACAGTATATGGTCCAGCAGGTCGCCCAGATATGGTGATGTTCCGGTTTACCAAGTGGATCACCGAGGGTCAAGCGGTAAAGTTAAACGGGGATGGCGAGCAAACGCGCGGTTTTACCTATGTCGACGATATCGCCCGCGGCACAATCTTGGGATTGAAGCCCCTGGGATATGAGATCATCAACCTGGGTGGACATGAGACGATCTCGATCAACAACCTGATCCATATGCTAGAAGGGTTGATCGGTCGTAAGGCACAAGTTGAGTATTATCCATTCAATCCAGCAGACATGTTGGCAAACCACGCCGATGTACGTAAAGCTGGAGAATTATTGGGCTGGGAATCGCAATTTTCCTTACAGTCCGGTGTTCAGCATCTTGTGGACTGGTACCGTGCTGAGCGCTCCTGGGTGCAGCACATCGAAACCAATTAGTATGCTGCAGCGCCTCCGCTCCTGGACCCAGGACAGCTTACTGAGAGGGGTAATCAAAAACAGCAGTTACTTGTTCAGCAGTAATGCTGTTACAATCCTTTTGAGCATGCTTCAGGGTATTTTGGCAGCGCGTCTATTAGGGGCGGAGGCATATGGGATCGTCGCAGCGGTTGTAATTCCATTTACATCAAGCATCAACCGGCTGCTCTCCTTTCGTATGAGCGAGTTGGTTGTCAAATACTTGGGGCAATCCCTGGCAGACGGGCGTAAAGAGCGCGCCGCTGCTGTAGTGAAGGGAGCTGCGCTGGTTGAGCTGCTTACCTCCACATTAGCGTATCTTGTATTGCTTCTCTTACTGCCTTTTGCGGCGCATTATCTGGCCAAGGATGTCAACACCGCCTATCTTTTTGGCATCTATGGCCTGGTTTTACTCGGATATGGTGTATATGAAACATCAATTGGAATCTTGCAGGCCACCAAGCGTTTCGCCCATATTGCCCAGATTCAGCTTCTCCAAAATGGGATTACGTTATCTCTGATCTTAGTTGCTTTTTTCACCCATGGAGGAATGTTAGAGGTAGTTCTGGCATATCTGATCGGTAAGGTCTGTGGAGCATTTTTTTTATACGGGATCGCTTTCCGCAGCTTAAAACAGGAGCTGGGTGAGGGTTGGTGGAAAGAACCCTTCAGTTGGCTGCCGGACCTCAAAGAATTAGGGCGCTTCGCCGTGAGCACAAACTTACAGGGGACGGTAAACCTGATCGTGCGCGATAGTGAGACGCTTTTTATTACCGCTTTACGATCCCCAACGGAAGCGGGTTATTTTAAAATTGCACTGAGTGTGATTAATTTTGTAATGCTGCCTGTTGAGCCTTTCATTGCAACGACCTACTCAGAGATCTCCCGGACAATTACTCAAAAACAGGTTTCACTGACCCAGCGGTTATTAAAACGCGTTACATTGATAACTGGAAGCTGGTCTGCAGCCTCGGGTGGCTTCCTGATGCTGTTTGGCTATTGGCTGATCCCTTGGGTGTATGGAATTGAGTTTAAGCCAGCTTACCCTGCCGTGCTTATCCTTTTATTTGGGTACGGTTGTGCCAATGTTTTCAATTGGAATCGACCACTGCTCTTGGCATTGGGCTTGCCAGATTATCCACTGAAAATTTCAGCCTGGGTGGGGTTGGTAAAAACGGTATTGACTTTATATTTTCTGCCCATATGGGGATACCTGGCTGAAGCAGCAATCTTATCTGGATATTTGATCATCACGGTCCTCGCAAATGTATGGCGTGGGTTGAGACAATTGAAGCTCGTCGATAAACAGCCCGGTATTGAGGTTCAATAACTTATGCTCATCGTTTGCATTTCTGCCTCAAGAATACCCTCTACGACTGCAAACAGCATTCAAATGATGAAAGCTTGCCAGGCTTTAAGGCAGTTGGGGCATGAAGTGAAATTGTGGGTGCCCGCGTTTGAAACTAGTCTTGATTGGGATCGATTAGCCGCTTTTTACGGACTTCAAACTCGTTTCGAGGTGGGATCAATTCCAGCTTATTCTCAGTTCCACCGTTATGATTTTTCACTCAATGCTGTTCTTAAAGCTAAAGTTGCGAAAGCAGATCTATTATATGTTTGGCCGCCTCAAGCAGCCGTATTTGGACTCGCATTGAATATACCGGTCGCCTTGGAACTTCATGGCCCACCCGAGGGCAAATTTGGGGTGAGGTTATTCTGGCTGCTGCGCAGAATCCCTGGCAAAAAGCGTCTTCTATCGATCACGAGCGCCCTGGTGAATTTGCTTCTGCGCCTAGATCAAAAACCCTTTCGGGATAGGGAAGTTGTGATCACACCAAATGGTGTGGATTTAGAACGATATCAGTCTTTGCCGGAACCATCCACGGCACGCCATCATTTGCAGATACCCCAAATTCCCACCGTGGGTTATACCGGCCACTTTTATTCAGGTCGAGGCATGGGGTTATTGTTAGAATTGGCACGCCGCTTTCCCCAAGTACAGTTCTTATGGGTAGGAGGCCAAGAACCTGATGTCCATCTCTGGAAACAGCGGCTTGAGCAAGAATACATCACCAATGTAAGATTACCCGGTTTTATTGAAAACAAGAGCCTGCCTTTGTACCAGGCGGCTGCTGATATCTTGCTCATGCCATATGAGCAGGTAATTACTGGAAGCAGTGGAGGAAATTCGGCTGAGTATTGCAGCCCGATGAAAATGTTCGAATACATGGCGTGTGGTCGAGCCATTATTTCCAGCGACCTGCCCGTCATCCACGAAGTAATGAATGATTCGAATTGTGTCTTTTGCCCTCCCGCTGATGTTGAAAGTTGGTCGAATGCGCTGCAGATGCTGCTCGAGAATTCAGATACCAGGAACAGGTTGGGGTTTCAATGCAAACAAGATGTTCAAGGGTACACCTGGCTAAAACGTGCCGAGAGAGCTCTGGCAGGATTTCCATAAAATGACGACAACCCCTATCTCTGAAGATACAAATAAGCAAGAAACCTGGTTCTCTGATCATTGGCTCCTGGGAATTGTACTCGGAATTGCTTTTATCATTCGCCTGGCGCTCTTTACTTTTTACGCACCGGTTTCTTTTAGCGACTCCCGAACCTACCAACGCTTAGCCGAGCAGATCTTGCAAGGGTGGAGTAACTATGATGGCACACGTACACCGGGTTATCCAGCCTTTCTAGCAGTCATTAGGACAGATCAGGCGGTTTGGTTTGTCCAGATGGGCATGGGCATCGTAATCACGCTGTTGATATATTATCTCGGTTGGCAGCTCGGGGCTGGTCTGGCGAAAAAGAAACGCATCTACCTGGCCGCGCTAGCTGCCCTGGCTCATACTTTGAATGTCGGTCAGCTGCTTTTTGAAGCCAGCTTGCTCTCAGAAACACTGGCGACCTTTTTTTTAGTCTTGACCATCGCTGGTTGGGTTTTGGGCTTTCGTGTGCCAAAGGCGCGGAATATCTGGTTATCGGGTGCGCTTGGGTTGGCCTCTGCGTTGACAATCTTGACGCGAGGATTATTTATTCTGCTGCCATTCTGGACCGTTTTAATGATTTATCTCTATTGGGTTGAAAAACCAATGCGACCATGAAACTGACTTTTCAAAGCTTCTTTCGAGAAAAGGAAATCTGGAGCTAATTTGGCAAGCCATGCTCACCCGGCTGAAAAAAGCCTTCCCAAGTCTGCTGGCTTTTTTGATCCCATTTTCTTTGTTAATCGGCTCTTGGGTGGGCTTCATCCGGTTTTATTACAACCAGTGGGGATTGGAGACAATGGGAGGTTTTCACCTGATTCAGAATACGGGTACTTTCTTTGAATATGTTCCAGATGAGTACGCTGCTATTCGAGACACGTATTTGATGTATCGAGATGCCAAAATTGATCAATCCGGCACACAAACCAATGTCATCTGGAAGGCCATCCCGGAAATGATGGATGTTTCGGGGTTGGGTTTTTATGATCTTTCCCGCCTGGTGGGAAAAATTTCAGTTGATCTGATTCGAAAACACCCTGATCTTTACCTTAAGAACGTAATGCAGGGATGGTGGTTGTTCTGGCGGGCTCCAGTTTATTGGTCTTCGGACGCGCTCAAGTACAGCGCTTTGTCTCCGATCCTGGATGTACTCATTTTCTTGGAGCGGTTACTTTTATGGGCTTTTAACAGCCTTTTTCTAATCACTTCGCTGTTTTTGGTTTGGCCTCCATTTCGTAGAAACTTCCGTCCAACTCCGATTCATGGATATCTTATGGGGGTAATCCTGAGCACTTCGATCCTGCAGTCGTTCCTGGATCATGGTGATAATCCTCGTTTCTTAATTCCCATGCAATCGTTAGTGGTATTATGGGGTTTGTGGTTTCTGATTACCTATCTAAGTATGGATAGAAACTCAAGAAAAAATATCTTCAAATGACCAATTCATTCGATAGGAAGCATGTGATCTTGTCTGGAACCGTAATTCTTGGTTCTGGTGCACTCCTGGCTGTGCTGGATGGAAGAGAGGATTGGTTAGCAGGATGGCTTGGGTATTCTCTTGTGCTTTTGCTATCAACCCTGGCCATTTTTTTTGTTTGGAAGCAGGTAAAAGGCAATCGCCAGGTAGGCAACATTGCTTTGACAGCCTTTGTTCTCCGCGCAGGATTGGGAATTCTATTCATGCTAACCTTACCGGTTGTTGGCTACCAGGATAATCCTGCATCTCAAGCTGGCTATCTTTATAAAGATGCTTTTATTCGCGACCAACAGGCCTGGGACCTGGCAGCATCGGGCAGTCCACTATTGAATGCATTTTCAGGGGCCTATTCCGGAGATCAATACGGGGGTCTCTTGGCTTTCAGTGCGCTGGTGTATCGATACCTGGGTTTTGGAGTTCACAGGCCTTGGTTGGTATTATTGATCACTGCTGCAGTATCAGGATTGGGGGTTCTGTGGTTATGGAAAGCAGCTCAGAATTGGTTGAGCAATGAAAATCCACCTGACTCTATGGGGGGGAAACTTTTACCGGTATTATTCATCCCGATCACCACCGCATGGATTTATGCCTTATACCCAGAGGCAGTGTTTCTGGGCTCTGCTCATATGCGAGAGCCAATTGTATTGGCGAGTACTGCTTTCATCTTCCTTAGCCTGACACAGGTACGGAATGAACCTCGCCGAGGATGGTGGGGATTCGCCCTTTCAGTTCTTGTTCTTTTTCTTTTTCAATTACCGGTTGCTCTGGCTGTAGTCGTTGTTTCAATTGGTTTTCTATTGCTGGAATATGGATTTCATCTTCATTGGAAAATTTGGGTTTTCGTTGCCAGCATTTTCCTGTTAGGTGCCGTGCTTTTAATCTGGAATTGGATGAACTTACCATCCTTAGGTTCTGCCCAGCCTCTAATGATATTCAAAGAGTGGCTGCAGCATAATTTTGGGTTCCAATCCTACCTGGTAGAACGGCAGTCAGGCATGATCCAAAAACTCGTGCAAGGCGCGGGGAAGCAGGCTATGCTGCCAATCATTTTAGTATATGGCTTTGCGCAGCCAGTTCTCCCGGCAACGATTGTCGATCCAGCCGCTTGGTTTTGGAGAATATTTAATATTTTACGCTCTCTAGGCTGGTATGTTCTTGCATTCTTTTTGATCTATAATCTGGTAATTACATTTACAAAGAAAACATATCCAAAACAAGCGGTGCGCATCTGGTTAACCCTGGTAGTTTTTGCCTGGATTTTGATATCTGCTGCTAATGCCGGCGGTGATTTGTGGGATAATCCCCGCTACCGGACGATGTTTCTGGTTTACCAGGCTTTATTAGCCGCTTGGGCAATTTGGTGGGCGCTGAATACCAAAGACTCTTGGTTTTGGCGTTGGTTAGCAGTGGAAGGCGTTTTTGTCCTGGCTTTCTTAGAATGGTATGTCAGCCGGTATTATCCAGCCATCCCACACTTGAGCATTTGGACAATGATCATTTTGACGTTGCTGGGATGTGGCCTCATCCTGGTTGGAGGATTGGTATGGGACCACAAAAAAAGGATTAAGGTTGATTGATGAAACTATCTGTCATTATTCCTGTTTTCAATGAAGTCGAAAGCTTGCCATTATTGAATCAAGCGATTCATCAAGCGCTGGATCCGCTTGACATTGCCTGGGAGGCTGTTCTGGTCGATGATGGAAGTACAGACGGGAGCCAGAAAGTATTAGAAGACCTGGCTGAAGCAGATACGGAACACATGACAGCAGTTTTATTGCGTCGTAATTTTGGACAAACGGCTGCAATCGCGGCTGGGATAGATCATTCTCAGGGAGATATCATTGTCCTATCCGATGCCGACCTGCAAAACGACCCGGCAGACATTCCCATGATGTTGGAAAAGATCAATGAAGGATATGATGTCGTTAGCGGCTGGCGTATCAACCGGCAAGATACTTTTATAACGCGTACCCTGCCTTCTCGCATGGCCAATGGATTGATCTCCTGGGTTACAGGTGTTCACTTGCATGATTATGGATGTACGCTCAAAGCCTACCGTCGTGAGGTTCTGACCGGGTTTCGCTTATACGGTGAAATGCACCGCTTCATACCGGTCTATGCTCGCATGGTAGGCGCAAAAATGATCGAGGTCCCCGTCCACCATCATGCCCGTCAATTCGGCAAAGCCAAGTATGGACTTGGGCGAACGATTAAAGTGGTTTTAGATTTATTCACGGTCAAATTCCTTTTGAGCTATGCAGCCAAGCCCATTTATCTCTTCGGCGGGGCTGGTATTTTCTTGATGGGTGTAAGTGCGTTAACTTTGCTTTATGCGATTATTGACAGGTTGTTCATCACCGGTCTTCACTTGAATAGAAATCCATTGCTTACTTTGAGTGTAATGTTATTTAGCCTGGGATTCCAATCCATTCTTTTGGGATTGATTGCAGAACAGTTGGCGCGTACGTATCATGAGGCGCAGGATAAACCGACTTATACTGTACGGCGCGTGATTCGCAAACAACCCGATCATGAATCCTCATGAGTAAATTGAGCAGTTTGTTTTCCAAGAAGAATTTACCAAATATTCTTCGTTGGGTGGGTACGTTGCTGGCTTTGGTGTTGTTGATCTACCTGCTCAGCCAGCAGGGATGGGATGAGATCATCTATGCTTTTCGGCAGGTGCCTCTTTGGCGTTTTTTATTAGCCTTGGGTTTGACTTTCATCTCTCGATTTGCTGTAACTGGGCGCTGGCATGTCTTATTGCGTTCAGCTGAAATAAAAATCCCTTTCAACCAAACATTGCAGATAACCTTCGCTGGCTTGTTCGCCTCAAACTTCCTCCCCACCACCATTGGTGGAGATGTAATCCGCCTGGGAGGTGTGATCCGGTTTGGTTATGACCGGCCCATCAGTTTAGCTTCCCTGGTTGTAGACCGGTTAGTGGGTATGGCTGGCATGGGAATGGCAGCCTTGACTTTAATCTTCAGTTTGCCAGCCCTTTTTGATGCTCTTAAGTTTAGCTTCTCTGCCAGCATATTTGTCATGCAAGCTGGCTGGTGGGATAGAACGAAGGAACGCCTGAAGGGCGCCTTTATCCGCATTTATGATGCACTGCGATTATGGTTATCACAGCCGAAGTCGATTTTTGAAGCGCTGGCTTTCACCTGGGGACACATGCTGTGTGTTTTTGGCTCGATCTGGATACTACTACCCGGATTAGGAGAGACAATGCCTTTCTGGCAAATTGCAGGGCTATGGGCATTAACCTACTTTGTCACCTTACTGCCCATTTCAGTAAATGGGCTGGGTGTGCAAGAGCTGTCGATGACTTTTTTCTTCACCACCTTTGGGGGAATTTCGACTGCTAACGCCTTGACGATTGCCCTATTTATGCGCATCCTGCCCATGTTTGCCAGCCTTCCCGGAGCCATCTTTATCCCTGGTATGCTGGCAGGAGATAAGAAGTGAGAATTCGAACATCCCTGGTGTATGGATTCTTCTTTATCCCAATCATTCTTTATACCTGGCTGTTGTTAGGGCCATACGGGAATCTAATCGACGGTCCCAGACGGCGAGGGGTAGTATTCCTGATGATAATAATCATCATCACAGGATTGCTTGCACATTTTAACAAGATCCATTGGTTCCCTGCTTCTTTAATGGCATTGGTAGGGTATGCCGCTTTTTATAAGGTCTTTACTTTTATATCGGATGTTTCTACCTTCCCATTTTCCTTGGGATGGTCCGAGGCGAGCCGGTATTATTATGCTTCGCTTTTTTTATCAGAGCGTCTGTATAACCTGCATGTCCCACCCAGCATCCTGCACCCCAGCCGATATTTGATGCAGGCGGTTCCATTTTTGATAACAGGTTTACCGCTCTGGTTCCACCGGCTCTGGCAGGTTTTCCTTTGGATTGGCTTTACCATGGGCACAGGGTTTGTGCTGGCGCGCCGGTTGAAACAAGGCTGGGTACTTGCTCTTTGGGCTTTCTTATTTTTATTGCAGGGACCGGTCTATTACCATCTATTGGTAATGGTGATTTTGATTTTATGGGGAATAAAGCCGCGTCGATTTAGGCTTTCTCTGGCGGTAGTCCTGGTAGCTTCAGTTTGGGCTGGCATCAGTCGGGTAAATTGGTTCCCAGTTCCAGGTGTATTGGCTGCAGCTTTGTACTTGCTCGAGGTTCCCGTAGAGAAGAAATCGATCTGGCGTTATAGCATACCTCCTGCTCTGTGGATATTATTGGGCACTGGAACAGCGTTTTTGACTCAGCGCCTGTACATCCTTTGGTCCGGGAATCCAGCAGACCAGTTTGGCTCTGGTTTCACCTCAGATCTATTATGGTACCGCTTGTATCCCAGCCCCACCTACCCGGGAGGCATCCTGCGAAACCTCGTTTGGGTTATGCTGCCATTGTTGCTGATCATCATTGTCCGAATGTGGTTTTGTAGAAGACAATTGCATTGGCTGCGTCATTTGGGCTTGTGGGCAGGGTTAGTTGCCCTGTTTATCATTGGCTTGATCGTTAGCGTAAAGATCGGTGGTGGTAGTAACTTACATAACATGGACGCTTTTCTGGTAATGTTGATGATCGTGGGGAGTTACCTCTATTTCGAAAAATTCGGCAAGGAAACCGAAGATTATACCTGGAAATCCCAAACCGTTAAAAGCGCTTGTCTACTTCGCGGTCTGTGTTCCGATCTTTTTTGCGATAACATCAGGTGGACGCCCTCCAGTTTACGACTTCGCAACTGCTCAAAAAAATCTTGCGTTGCTTAAAGAAAACCTTCAACCGATTACCCAGGAAAACGGAAAAATCTTGTTCATTGACCAGCGTCACTTATTAACTTTCGGGGACTTGAAAGATATTCCATTAGTCCCAGATTATGAGGTGGTTTTCATGATGGAAATGGTAATGTCCGGAAATCGCCCTTACCTTGACAAATTTGTTTCCGACGTGAAAAACCAACGTTTTGCAGCGATCGTCAGTGGGGAGCAACCGACAACTCGTCAGGGTAGTGCCTATGCGTTTGGTGAAGAGAATGATGCCTGGGTGAAAGAAGTGGCAGAGCCGCTGTTGTGTTATTATCAGAAAAGCACCGAATTGGAGGGAATTAATCTGGTTATCTATTTGCCTCGCGAGACACCCTGTAAGTGATATAATACCTGCCGTTTAACAGGAGGAAGCATGAAAATTAATTATCAAGAAACCACCAGCGACCTACTCACGCGAATTGATATTCATCAAAAGTTCGGCAGCCGCGATATTGACCAATGGATGCTGGAGTTGCTCCAGGTTCAAAAAGGTTCACGCATCCTGGATGTGGGCTGTGGGGCAGGCAAGCAATGTTTTGTTTTTGATAAAGCATTGGCAGGTGAGGCCGATATTACTGGTGGCGATGTATCTGTGGAA
Organism: uncultured Chloroflexia bacterium; assembly: GCA_963754615.1. Taxonomy (GTDB): domain Bacteria; phylum Chloroflexota; class Anaerolineae; order Anaerolineales; family UBA4823; genus CAVVUF01. The sequence continues at coordinate 61,809 of CAVWGW010000009.1, forward strand.
TTGCTCGAGAAGGCGCGCCAGGAAAATGATAAACTGGGCAGCCGTGTGAAGTTCATTGACCTGGATTTCAACAAGCGGTTCCCCTTTAAAGATGATCAGTTTGATTTACTCTCTGCATGCTTCACGATTTACTACGCCGATGATATTCCCTTCACAATCCGTGAAATGCATCGGGTTTTAGAGCCTGGCGGACGATTATTTACCACTGGCCCCATGCCAGAAAATAAGCGCTTGTTCTACGACATTATCCAAGAGGCCACTCAGAAAACGATTCCTCCCATGCCTGGCAGCTCCCGCTATGGCAGCCTGATCTTAAATGCCATCAAAGCAACTTTCTCCAAAGTTGATGTCCATATCTTTGAGAATCCCTTGACTTTTGTTGAGATCGATCCTTTCCTGGCATATACACGTGCTTCTCTAAGTGAAGATCGAAAACTGTGGACAAGTCTTTTTCAGGCGAAGGATGATTTCGAAAAAGTAATGAGCCAGATTGAAAGGGTAGCCACTCGGCGTTTGGAACAAGATGGTCAATTAGTAATGACAAAAGTTGTGGGTGGCTTTGTAGCCACAAAGTAGTTTACAATGGCGGGAATGCTTTTTTATGGCAAAAGAGTTTGTTTTATCGGTGCACACCCAGATGATATTGAGCTGGGTTGTGGTGCTTTGATTTCCAACATAATCAACCAGACTGAAATTTTGTGCGTGACACTTTCTGATAACCAGAAAAATCCTGCTCTGATAAACTTAGTTGAAGAACATTACAATAGTATGGCCCAGTTAGGGCTCCCCCGTGAAAGCGTTCTCCTGGAAAACTTTACCACGCGGCGCTTCCCACAAGATCGGCAGGAAATTCTCGAATATTTGTACAACCTCAATCAGAAATTCCACCCGGAAATTGTTTTCACCCATACACGCTCTGATATTCATCAGGATCATGTACAGGTAACCGAGGAAGTATTACGAGCTTTTCGCGGTACAACCGTGTTGGGTTATGATGTTACCCGCAGCAGCTATGGCTTTTTTCCCCATTTCATTGTGGAAGTGACCGAGAAAGATTTAGAACGTAAAACTGCCGCCTTAGCACAATATAAAACTTACAACGACAAATATTATTTTTCACCAGAGCTGATTCGGGCTACATTGATCCGGCATGGAGCACTCGCAGAATTCCCCTTAGCAGAGGGCTTCGATATTCAGCGCATTGTGGGTAGTTTTGGTAAAGTGTAAACAACGCACCTCGATCGATCTGCCACTTGACCGTGATCAATCTTTGGTTATAATTCAATAATTGAATTTTGGATTATGGATAAATCCCAAGAACCCGTACGTAATCTTGTTCTTCTAGAACAGATTGCCGAAAATCCTGATGTAACTCAGGCTTCCCTGGCGATACGCCTGGGGGTAGCCGTTGGAACAGTCAATTTCCTCTTGAAGAGATTGATTGCCAAGGGTTATGTGAAGGTTAAGCGTGCTGAACGACGCAAGCTGCGTTATATTATCACGCCAGAGGGGATTGCTTTTCGTACTCACCTTACTGTAGATTATGTCAACCAAACGATGCTGCTCTATCGAAACACTCGCCAGCATGTAGGAGAATTAATCGGCGTGGTAAAACAAAATGGTTTTGACCGGGTCCAAATTGTAGGAGATGGCGACATTGCCGATATTTGCCGGCTCACGTGCCTTGAACAAGGGATCAAAGTCGTCGACCAGGCAGAGGTACCCGGATTGGTGATAAATGGATTGAAAGTCTCGCTTGATCTTAAGGAAAGGATAGATGGAGGTGAAGTCTATGCAAACTAATACTTCTTCAGAGTTGTTTTGGAGAAACAAGCGTGTTATTGTGACAGGTGGAGCGGGGTTTTTAGGGTCATTTGTAACTGAAAAACTTCAGGAAAAAGGCGCTGGACAGATCTTCGTACCGCTGATCGAGCAGTATAACCTGGTGGAAATTTCTGAAATTCAACGTATGTTTGAGGATGCGTCGGTTTCCAATGCTAACCTGGAGACAATCGTCATTCACCTGGCGGCGCTGGTCGGTGGAATTGGTGTTAATCAGGCGCGTCCAGCGGATTTCTTCTACATCAACTTAATGATGGGGGTGCAGTTAATGCACGAAGCCTGGAGGCGCGGCGTAAGTAAATTTGTTGCCATTGGAACGGTTTGCGCTTACCCGAAGATTACACCAATACCCTTCCGTGAGGAAAATTTATGGGATGGATATCCCGAGGAAACCAATGCTCCCTATGGCTTAGCCAAGAAGATGCTCTTAGTTCAAGCACAGGCGTATCGGGAGCAATATGACTTCAATGCGATTTATCTGCTGCCCGTGAACCTGTATGGCCCACGAGATAATTTTGACCTTGAAAGCTCCCATGTAATTCCTGCCTTGATCCGCAAGTGCCTGGAAGCCAAAGAACATGGTGATCAGCAGGTAGTATTATGGGGAGATGGTTCTCCAACCCGCGAATTTCTTTACGCTGGAGATGCTGCCGAAGGGATTCTACTGGCGGCTCAGAAATATGACGGCAGCGAACCGGTGAATCTAGGATCAGGTAAAGAGATCAGTATTAAAGATCTGGCGGAAATGATTGCACGATTGACTGGTTTCCAAGGTGAGATTGTTTGGGATACAACCAAGCCAAACGGACAACCGCGCAGGTCACTCGATACCAGCCGTGCTGAAAAATTCTTCGGATTCAAAGCAGCGGTCCCCTTCCAAGAAGGTTTGCAGCATACCATTGCCTGGTACCTGGAGAACCGGAAAAAGTAAGGATATGTCCTCTTCGCCAGGTTCTGCTCAAAAACGTGACAGCGTCTTAATCATCCGGCCTACCCGCGGATTTGGCTCACTCAACCTGCATGATTTGTGGGTGTACCGTGAGTTAATTTATTTCATGACCTGGCGTGACCTAAAAGTCCGTTATAAACAAACCGCATTGGGAGTTGTTTGGGCTGTTTTACAGCCCTTCTTGCGGATGGTGGTTTTTAGCTTTCTATTTGGAGGGATCGCTAACCTTTCTTCTGAAGGTTTACCTTACCCATTGTTTAGCTTTGCTGGTTTGCTGCCCTGGACCCTCTTCGCAAAGGCACTGGGAGATGCCGGGCGTTCTATGGTTACAAACCGCAATATGATCACCAAGGTTTATTTTCCCCGTATGATCATTCCAATGGCATCCGTTCTAAGCGGATTGGTAGATTTTATGATCGCTTTCATGGTCTTAATTGGGATGATCATTTATTACGATATGAAACCAGGCAGTGGGTTTAATTTTGTGTGGTCATGGGCGCTGCTGACATTACCTCTCTTACTCCTCTTAGCCATGGCAACAGCTTTGGGCGCGAGTCTGTGGCTTTCGGCGATGAATGTAATTTACCGTGATGTCGGTTATATCCTTCCTTTTCTAACTGATATGTGGTTTTTCATCACGCCCGTCGTTTACTCAATATCTGAAATCCCTGAACAGCTTCAATTCCTGTATTCCATCAATCCTATGACCGGCGTAGTTGAGGGGTTCCGCTGGGCATTATTGGGTACCCCGGCGCCTGGTCCGATGATCATTGTTTCAACACTCGTAACACTTTTCCTTTTGGTGACGGGCTTGTTCTATTTTCGCCGGATGGAGCGCAGTTTTGCGGATGAAATCTGATGGATGATGTGGTGATTCGGGTTGAGAAATTGAGCAAGCAGTACCGGATCGGGCTGGCACCCGACCGTTATCGAACGCTGCGCGATACAGTGGTAGAAACAGTCTCTCTGCCCTTCCATGCCGCCAAAAGACTTTTCGCGGGCCCGATGCTCCAGCCTGAAAACAGCAAGGGTATCCTCTGGGCATTACGGGATGTGTCCTTTGAGATCCAACGCGGGCAAATTTTTGGGATCATTGGACGAAACGGCGCTGGAAAATCCACTTTGCTCAAAATCTTATCGCGAGTTACAGAGCCCAGTGAAGGTTCTGTCATGCTGTGTGGGCGTGTTGGCGCTTTACTCGAAGTGGGCACTGGTTTTCACCTGGAATTGACTGGGCGTGAAAATATCTACTTGAATGGTGCTATCTTGGGTATGAGGCGCACAGAGATCGATCGAAAGTTTGAAGAGATCGTAGATTTTTCCGAAGTAGAGCAGTTCATCGACACGCCAGTCAAACGCTATTCCAGTGGTATGTATCTTCGGCTGGCCTTTGCGGTCGCTGCTCACCTGGAACCCGAAATTCTTGTGGTCGATGAAGTGCTGGCTGTAGGAGATGCGGAATTCCAACGTAAGTGCCTGGGGAAAATGAGCGATGTAGCACAAGAAGGCAGAACGGTGCTGTTTGTTAGCCATAATATGTCAGCCATTCTCCGTTTGACTGAGCAAGCGATTGTTTTGGAAAAAGGCAAGCTTGTTTTACAGGCACCCACCGCCCAAGCGATCGATTATTACATGTCTTCTGGTTTCTCCGACGTAGGCGAACGCGTGTGGCAGCCCGATGAGGTGCCAATGGATTCTGCACCGTTCACTCCCCTGGCGCTGAGGGTGAAAGATCAAAAGGGACGTGTTCTTGATACGCTGCGTTCAACAGAGCCGATAATGATTGAGGTCGAGTACAAGCTGAGCAACTCGATCACTGGCTTACGAGTGGGCATATACCTGCTCACGCTGCGAGGAGAATATGTGTTCACTTCATTTGATATCGACCAGCCCGAGAAATTTGAGCAATACAGTATAAGACCAGGTGGACATTACCTCAGCCGCTGTACCATCCCTGGCGACTTCTTGAACGACGGGCGATACGTTCTGGCGATAAATGCCAGCACATTTCGTATGAAGAGGTATTTTCAGGACGATCATGTGCTGGCCATCACGGTAGATGGCACCGGCGCGCCGGGTAAACAATGGCCTGAACCGCGCCTGGGACCTGTTCGACCCAGGCTCGAATGGCAGATCGAGAGATTAGAAGTATGACCTTAGCGAGCAAGAAAGCAATCAAAGAGATCCTCGGTGATCTACCCTATACCGCGGAGGTTTACTGGCGCTTACGCCAGCCAGGTAAGCCGGTTTCGGATAAGTTCACGCTCTCCCAGCTGCAAAAAACACTTCCAGCTTGGCGAAGTCAAGCCGAGGCTTCACCATTTCTGCTGCAGCCTGGCAAACAGGTTTTGATCTTTGGCACGTTGCGCTACTGGCTGGAGCATACCACGCTCTTAGGGTTAGCTCTGGCTGGTCAAGGTCATACAGTATCACTTGCTTATCTGCCGTATGGAACATGGCAAAAATCGATAAGTCATTTTGATCTCCGCAGGCAAAATGTTTATACCCAAGAAGTTCTTAAGCTGTCCGGACCATTATTAAATATCGTTCCATTCTTGAACACAAAGCCAGAACCACTGCCCGCAGAGTTAGATCAAGCAATTCAACAGCTCTCCTTACGAGATACACAGTACACGCTTCAAGTTGAAGACGTGCCCTCGGACAGTGATTTATTCCGGTTGCGCCTGGATCGTAACCGCCAGGCTGCCTGGGCAGCCCTGCAGTGGATCAAGGAGAACCAGCCAGATGTTGTTATCCTTCCGAATGGGACCATCTTGGAATTCGGTGCCCTGTACCAGGCAGCAAAGTATTGTCAAACACCGGTTGTGACTTATGAGTTTGGCGAGCAGCGCGAGAGGGCTTGGTTGGCGCAAAATGCAGAGGTCATGCGCCAGGATACGGATGCGCTCTGGGAAGCACGCCGCGACAAGTCTCTGACCTCGGAGCAATTGGATCAAGCCAGGGCATTGTTTTCTGCCCGCCAGCGTGCCAGCCTGTGGGAGAATTTTGCTCGGCGCTGGCAGGGTGTACCCAGTGAAGGAGGGGAGCGTGTTCGCACGCTTCTGAACCTGGACCACAGACCTGTTCTTCTTCTGGCAACGAATGTGATTGGCGATAGCCTGACATTAGGCCGGCAGGTGTTCAGCAATTCAATGACAGCGTGGATTGAAAAGACCGTGCAGTACCTGGCTGGTAGGACAGATATCCAGTTTGTTATTCGAATTCACCCAGGTGAATTGGTCACAAAAGGCCCTTCTGTAGCAGATGTGGTTCTACGTGCCTTAGGTTTGTCAGCCGAAAAAATGGTGGAAATCCCCGAGCATATTCACCTGATCCCTGCGGATGCAAAGATTAATACTTATGACATTGTTGAGATTGCTGATCTGGGATTAGTCTATACGACCACAGTGGGTATGGAGATGGTCATGAGTGGGATACCAGTGATAGCTGTTGGGAATACCCATTACCGGGCTAAAGGCTTCACCCTCGACCCGGATACATGGGAAGCCTATTTTGAGATCCTCAGAAAGGCTTTGGAAAATCCAGCAAAGTTTCGCCCATCAAAACAACAAGTGGAATTGGCTTGGAATTATGCCTTCCGCTTCTTTTTCGAATATCCGCATGCTTTTCCCTGGCATGTGGTTCACTTTTGGAAAGATGAGGCGCTTTGGCCTCTCAAACGGGTATTGAGCCAGGAAGGTCAGGCTATTTTTGGGCAGACATTCCGATACCTGGTAGGAGAGCCCGTTCAATGGTGAGAAAAGCGTGAACATCAAGCAGCAGGTTCAAGATTTCTATAACCAGGTTGGCTGGCAGGAGGTCAGCGAGGGCGTTTACCAGAACGCGACCTTTGAAGATTTACGCCCGGTCTCGCGTGAGTATATCCATCGCTGTCATTTACGCATCCTTCAGCATATCAAAACTCAAGGAAAATATTTACTGGATGCTGGCTCTGGACCTATCCAATATCCCGAATATCTAGAATACTCGAAAGGTTACCATTATCGGGTGTGTGTCGATATCTCCCTGGTCGCTTTACAGGAAGCACGCAAGCGGATCGGTGCCCATGGGTTATTCGTTGTCGCTGATGTTGCCAATTTACCTTTCAAAGCCAATGCCTTTGATGGAGAGGTGTCCTTACACACGATCCACCATTTACCTTTGGAGGATCACTTAACCGCTTATAAAGAGCTCTTTCGAGTGCTTATCCCCGGCAGCTCAATGGTGGTAGTCAATGGCTGGAAAAACCCACCGGTCGAACGTTGGGTGAAGGCTTCTCGAAGAATAGCAGGAAAAATCTGGCAGAAAAAGCAAAATTCAAGTGCCAATCACCCTCTCAATGCCAATCAGCCCCCAGCAGATCAATCAGAAGGAAAGACATTTGTCAGCAAGTATGATGCGGCCTGGTTTAAGGAAGCGGTGGGGAAGTATCTGCCTTATAAAATATGGGTATGGCGGAGTGTAAGTGTGGGGATCATGCGGACCTATATTCATGAAAATCGAATGGGGCATTGGCTTTTGCAAATAATTTTCAGGCTGGAAGAATTATTTCCTCATTACCTGGGAGAAAAAGGTGTTTATCCGTTGATCGTGATTAGAAAGACAAATGGATAGTAGGAGAGTGTTTATGGATTGGTCTGGGCAAGTTATTCTCGTAACCGGCGGTACGGGTTCATTCGGTAAAAAATTCGTGGAAATCATGTTGAAAGAGTACCAGCCCTCTAAGCTGATTGTATTTAGCCGGGATGAGCTGAAGCAGCATGAGATGCGCGTGGCTGGTTTTAATCAACCCAGCTTGCGTTATTTTATTGGAGACGTGCGAGATTTGGAGCGGTTGCGCCGGGCGATGCATGGGGTAGATATCGTGGTACACGCTGCTGCTTTGAAGCAGGTTCCAGCTTGTGAATATAACCCCATGGAGGCAATAAAAACAAATATCCTGGGCAGCAGCAATGTGATCGAGGCTGCCATTGATGCTGGTGTGAAGAAAGTCTTAGCCCTCAGCACAGATAAAGCGGTCAATCCGGTGAATTTATATGGCGCTACAAAGCTGGCGGCTGAAAAGCTCTTTGTGCAGAGCAATGCCTACGCAGCCGGCACAGCTACGCGCTTTGCCTGTGTGCGTTATGGCAACGTTGTCGGCAGCCGTGGAAGTGTGGTGCCCATCTTTATCAAACAGCGCCAGGCTGGCAAGCTAACCCTCATGGATCAAAGGATGACACGTTTCTGGTTAACTCTGGAACAAGGGGTGCGTTTTGTCATCCACTGTATTGGTTTGATGCAAGGCGGAGAAGTGTTCGTGCCCAAGATCCCCAGCACCAGGATTGTCGATCTGGCGAAAGCGATTGCGCCAGAAGCCGAGTTTGAATTTGTAGGAATTCGCCCTGGGGAGAAACTACACGAAGTTTTGATCTCAGAAGACGAAGCCCGCCTGGCACTGGAGCGGGAGGATATGTTTGTCGTTACCCCTTCAACCCCTTTGTGGCAGCGAAATTTACATTATGAAGGCCAGCCCTTGCCCGATCGCTTTCGCTATGGCAGTGATAATAATCCAGAGTGGTTGAGCCTGGAGCAGATTCAAGAAATGGTTGCTCCTTTTGAAACCGAAGAATTCTCAGAAAACGGCGAATTTTAGAATTGCGCATGAAGATTTTAATTACAGGCGTCAGCGGTCTCTTAGGGATCAACCTTGCTCTGGAGTTAGCGAAAGAGCACAAGGTTTTTGGAGTTGTAAATGATCATCCCTTGCAGATGGCTGCTTTACCGGCAGGGAAAGTCTTTGATATCTTCCAGGCTGACCTGACGACCCCAGGCACCTTGAAGTTGATCATTGAAAAAATTCGACCGGATTGGATTATCCATTGTGCCGCACTGGCAAACCTGGATGCTTGCGAATCAAATCCAGCATTAGCTCACAGATTAAATGCAGAAGTGCCTGGTGAGCTGGCCGCTCTGGCAGCCAGCTCTGGAGCACAATTGATCCATATCTCTACTGATGCTGTGTTCGATGGGAAAAAGGGCGACTATGATGAGACAGACCTCCCGAATCCCTTAAGCATCTACGCGCATAGTAAATTGGATGGGGAGCAGCGTGTATTGGATGCGAACCCTGAGGCGGCTGTGGCCAGGGTTAATCTACATGGTTGGAGCATTTCTGGGAAGCGCAGCCTGGCTGAATTTTTCTTTTATAACTTACAAGCTAGAAAATCCGTTTTAGGATTTACGGATGTGTATTTTTGTCCAGTCTTGGCGAACGACCTGGCACCTATTTTCATCGCAATGCTTTCAAAGGGATTGAAAGGGCTCTATCACACGGTTAGCAGTGAATGCCTGACAAAGTATGATTTTGGTTTGCGAATAGCTCGTAAATTTGGCCTGGATGAAAATCTGATCCGACCCTCATCGGTTGAAGAGGCTGGCCTGAAAGCGCCCCGCTCCCCCCTCTTAACCTTGAGAACCGATAAGCTCTCTCAAGCGCTTGGGGTGGTTTTACCCACCATATCTCCAGGCATAGAACGTTTATTTCAGCTTTATCAACAAGCTTATCCCCAAATGTTGCAAGGGTTTGTGAAATGAATTTCAGGAGATTTCCAAAATGATGACAACCATTATTCATCAACAAGTAGAAGCTGCCCGCCAGGGTACAGCACCCGATCTGATCTGTCGTGTTCCCTCTGGCTGGGTGGTGCTTAGTGATATGCAGTTCCTGCCTGGTTATTGCATCTTGCTGCCTGACCCAGTGGTATCTTCTTTGAATGATCTCGACCGTTCACATCGTACAGAATACTTATGTGATATGGCGTTGGTAGGTGATGCACTTCTGGAAGTGACAGGCGCTTATCGGATCAATTATGCCATCATGTGTAATGTGGATCCCGCGCTGCATGCTCATATCGTGCCGCGCTATTTATCAGAACCAGATCACTTGCGCCAGGGTATGCCCTGGTCTTATGCGCCAGAGATTATTGAGAAACAAAAATTTGACCCTGAACGCGACCATTCATTAATTCAACAAATTGCAGTTGCGATCAACAAGCGGTTGTCCTAGAGGATTACCCAAGGAGGCTGTTATGGAAATTCAGATAGGCAAGCATAAGATTGGCGAGAACCACCCCACATATTTCATCGCGGATATTGCTGCTAACCATGATGGGGATCTTGATCGCGCCAAAATGCTCATACGCCTGGCTAAAGAAGCTGGCGCGGATGCGGCCAAATTTCAGAACTTTCGTGCACCTCAAATCGTCTCTGATTATGGCTTTCAAACCATGGGTGACCAGGTTTCTCACCAGGCTACCTGGAAAAAACCCGTATTTGAAGTATACAAGGAAGCTTCGATCCCCTTTGAATGGACACCCGTTTTGGGCGAAGAGTGCGATGAGGTTGGCATCGATTATTTCTCATCACCTTACGACTTTGAAGCAACAGATTTCTTGGCTCCTTATGTGCCTGCCATAAAAATAGGTTCTGGAGAAATTGATTGGTTAGAGTCCATTGCCTGGATCGCTCAAAAGGGCAAACCCGTGCTCTTGGCAACGGGTGCGTCTATGATTGGTGAAGTACAGCAGGCTGTTTATACCGTTCTAAAATATAATCCACAGCTTATCTTGATGCAGTGTAACACCAACTATACAGCCAGCCTTGAAAACTTCAAGCATATCCACCTGCGCGTCTTATTAACTTACAAAAGTATGTACCCTCAAGTTGTCCTCGGCCTGTCAGATCATACACCAGGGCATGCAACCGTTCTAGGCGCTGTCGCGTTAGGCGCCAGGGTGGTCGAAAAGCACTTTACCGACAATAATGATCGAGTCGGACCGGACCATAAATTTGCAATGAACCCTGCCTCCTGGCGGGAAATGGTTGAGCGGACACGCGAGTTGGAAAGCGCACTGGGTTCAGGGGACAAATTTATCGCCGCGAATGAGCGCGAGACATCAGTCGTTCAAAGGCGCTGCCTGCGCGCAGCCCGCGATATCAAAGCGGGTGAAGTTTTCCAGCGCGATATGATAGATGTATTACGCCCCGCTGTGCAGGGTGCGATTAAACCCAATGAAATTGCTGCCGTAGTGGGAACTCGAGCCTTGGTCGATATCCCATTTGGGAAAGAGCTGCATTGGGTCGACTTAGGATAATCGTTTTTTCAAAATGGCGCGCGTTCTTTATTTTAGCCGTGATTATTCAACACATGACCACCGGTTTTTGACAGCCCTGGAGAAAACCGGTCATAAGATCTATTTCTTGCGTTTGGAAAGTCGCGGTCATGCCCTTGAAGATCGTCCTATTCCACACACTGTGGAGCAAGTCCAATGGGTTGGAGGCAATCGACCTGTGCGCTTTGAGGATGGTTTGCGCTTGTTATTGCACTTAAAAAAAGTGCTAAAGAAGATCAACCCGGATCTTGTTCATGCAGGCCCAATCCAAACGGCTGCGCTTTTAGTTGCCCTGACCGGTTACAAGCCATTAGTCAGTATGTCATGGGGATATGATTTACTCGTCGACGCTCAAAAAAGCATACCCTGGACATGGGCTACCCGGTATGCATTACAGCACAGCTCGGTAATGATTGGAGATTGTCAAACCATCCGCCAAACCGCTGTTTCATACGGAATGCCGCAAGGTCGGATTGTCACCTTTCCATGGGGGGTCGACCTGCAACATTTTTCTCCGGGCAATGAAGAACAGCAGGATCCTACCCTAGAGTTTCACGCTCGTTTGGGGTGGGGAAAAGACTCCTTTATTCTGCTTTCTACCCGTTCGTGGGAATTCATTTATGGAGTGGATATCCTGGCGGAAGCCTTTGTTTTGGCAGCCAGGCAGCATCCGCAGCTGCGTTTGATGATGCTGGGCAATGGCTCTCTCGCAGCAAGGGTACATCAAATATTTTCGAAAGGTGGAGTCGCCGACTTCGTAGTATATCCAGGACAGGTGAAACAGGCTGAATTGCCGAAGTATTATCGCGCAGCAGATTTGTATGTGAGTGCCTCGCACAGCGATGGCACCTCCATATCGATGTTAGAAGCCCTGGCTTGCGGCTGCCCTGTACTGCTTTCGGATATTCCAGGTAATCTGGAATGGATAAAGCCTGGAGAACAAGGGTGGCTGTTCCGTACTGGAAATGCACTCGACCTGGCTGAAAAAATAATCGAAGCCATCGAAAACCAAAAGCTTTTAGCGGGTATGCGGCGTGAAGCGCGCTGCCTGGCTGAAAAACGCGCCGATTGGAACAAGAATAGTCTAGAAATATTAAGCGCTTACCGATTGGCTGGGCTAAATTGAGGGTTATAAGTGAAATGAGTCGAACTCTAGCAATTATTCAAGCCCGAACAACCTCTTCCAGGCTTCCAGGTAAGGTGCTGCAAGATATCTCTGGTCAGCCAATGCTTGCCCATGTTGTAGAGCGAACCGAACGTTCTGGATTAATCGATCAGGTCGTCGTTGCTACAACCACTGATCCTTCGGATGATCCAATTGCAGAACTGTGTGAAAAGCGAGGCTATGCCTGTTTTCGAGGCAGCCTGCACGATGTATTGGATCGTTTCTATCAGGCAGCTTGCCAATACGAGGCAGGTGTAATCGTCCGCATCACAGCAGATTGCCCGTTGATTGATCCTGGACTCATTGATCTGACTCTGCGAGCTTTCTGGGGTGAAAAACAAGGGCTGCCTGGTAGGATTAGCCAGCGGCTGTTGAATACAGAAGGACAGGCATTTCCATTTGACTTCACTGCGAACCGCCTTCCACCACCCTGGAGCCGCACTTATCCCATCGGACTGGATACGGAGATTTGTTCAATGGCGGCTCTGGCACGCGCCTGGAGGGAGGCGGGCCAGAAATATCAGCGTGAACATGTGATGCCTTATTTATATGACGATATAGGCGTAAATTTTGACCAACCTTGCCGGTTCCGAGTGCTGCAAATAGATCATGAACAGAACCTTGGATCATTACGTTGGACAGTAGATACACCCATCGACTTGGAGGTAGTCCGACGAATTTTCTCGCATTTTGTTGGGAGAGAAGACTTTTCATGGTTGGACGTTGTGGAATTAATCAAACGGGACCCGGCACTTGGAGAGATCAACGCAAATGTGGTCCATAAAAACGTGTATGATTTCGATCAGCGGGCAAAGGACTGAAAATTACTGGATATGGCATACCTGACAATTTTCACTGCTCCAAAGGCTTTCACTAATCCGCACATCGCTACCATCCAGAAAAATGCCATCCAATCTTGGATTCATCTTAGCGACCAGGTTCAAGTTCTACTGCTGGGTGAAGAAGAGGGACTGGCAAATCTTGCCAGTGAGCTGGGGATCGCTTACCTGCCGGATGTGGAGCGCAATCCGCAAGGCACACCCTTGCTCAGCTCGATGTTTGAGTTAGCCCGCCAGCACAGTGACAGTCCTTACCTGGCCTGCGTCAATACAGATGTTATTTTGTTGCCAGAAACCATGGATGTAATCGACAAAGGATCATCACAAGTCAAGGAATTCCTGATCGTCGGGCAGCGCTGGGACCTGGCAGTGAAAGTGCCTTTGGAATTCAAGGCAGGTTGGGAAGAACAATTGCGTTATGACCTTCGAGAGCGCGGCCGGCTTCACCATCCCTCAGGCAGTGATTATTTCATCTTTCCCCGCCAATGTTTCCAAGAGATGCCCCGGTTTGCGATTGGGCGCGCGGGTTGGGATAATTGGATGTTCTTTCAGGCACGACAAAAGGGCTGGCCTGTGATTGACGCCACCCCCATCTTACCGGTGATTCATCAGGATCATGATTACAGTCACCTACCCGGAGGTCAGCCTCACTATCGTCTTCCAGAGACGTCTGAAAATGTTCGCCTGGCAGGTGGAAGACGGTCGATCTTCACACTCTTAGATGCCGATTACACCTTCCTGGATGGAAATTTGAGAAAGATTCCAGTGAAGGGCAAGAAACTGTTAAGAGAGATGGAAATTTTTCCTTTAGTGAAATTTCACTCCTTTTTACTGGGAGAATTGGCCTTTACGATTTTCCATCCGGTTAAAGCTTGGAATGAGTGGCGCGGGCGGATTCAATATAAATTAAGGAGAAGGTAGGAGAGCAGAATGCGCAAAGGTCAGAATCCCGCAAAGTTTGTTAGCCAGGTCGCCAAGCCAGAACGGATTACGGTGGCGGTATTGAACTACATCCCTTTCCTGAGTGGTTTCTACGCTCAAACGCTGGATGTATTGAAAACTTGCTTAGGGAGCATTTGGGCTCATACCGACATGCCGTATGATTTATTAGTGTTTGATAATGGCAGCTGCCAGGAAGCGATTGATTTTTTAACAGATGCCCAAGATGAGGGGAAAATCCAATATCTGATCCTGGCAGAGAAGAACCTGGGAAAGGGAGGTGCGTGGAACGTTATCTTGAATGCTGCTCCAGGTGAGATCATCGCCTATACAGATAATGATGCCTATTTTTATCCCGGATGGCTCTCGAAATCCGTACAAATCCTGGAATCATTTCCCCGTGTGGGCATGGTAACCAGCCGTCCGTTCCGTACCCCGCCTGATCTCTATCAGAGCACGCTCCGATGGGCAGAAGTAACCGAATCAGTAAAAATGGAAAGGGGTCAATTTATTCCCTGGGAGGAATTTAGGGCTTTCGATATGAGCCTGGGACAGCCAGAGGAAGAAGTGCGGGAACGATATGAGAAGACCGAGGATATCCGGCTGATTTATGCTGGGCTGACCGCTCAGGTTGGAGCCAGTCATTGGCAGTTTTTGGCTTACAAAAAGGTGATGCAGCAGTTCCTTCCCTTTGATATGGAGCGGCCGATGGGTCAGGTAAGGCAGTTGGATCAGCGTATCAATGAGGCTGGTTACCTTCGATTAATGCCGGTGGAGTTCCTGGCTCAGAATATGAGTAACCGTTTGGATTGGATCCATTCTCCAGAAGAAGCCAAAATCACTCCCAAATCCGAGAAGCGGTTCGGGAAAATGATTTTGAATAGACCCTTTGTTAAAAAGCTTTTACTTGGAGTACATGATCGGATTTTTCGTTGGTATTATGACGATTGAAAAATCATTTGGATCGAAATGAAGACTTGGCAAAATATTAGAAAGGAAAGTTTGGTTTACCTGGCCTTTGTTCTATTGGGACTGGTTGGAGCATTGGCAATTATCTTCAGCACACGCTGGGGCGCCATTGTTTACAGCGATTCAACCGCGTACATTCTTTCAGCGCGCAGTTTGTTGGCCGGGAAAGGTTTGGGGATTCCAACGCCTGGGGGATCCTTTCAACCCTTGACCCACTTTCCACCCTTTTATCCCCTGGTATTGGCCGGCTTGGGTTCGATAGGGATGGATCCGTTGGAAGGTGCTCGGTGGCTTAATGTTTTTCTCTTTGGAGGCATGATCGTTTTGGTGAGTGGAAGTGTCTATCATTTCAGCCACCGGTCCGTTCTTTCGTTTCTTCTGGGACTGGTGATCTTGTCTTCTCCAATGTTTCTGTCCATTTTTTCGCGAGCGATGTCCGAAGCTCTATTCTTCTTCTTGGGAATATTAAGTTTAATCCTGCTTGCCGAATTTTTACGTGACCAGCGCCGGGGATTATTGATCGGGGCTGGAATAGCCGCCGGTTTGGCATGCTTAACTCGATATATTGGTTTCACGCTCGTTCTATGCGGCGTTTTACTCTTGTTGATCGCTTCGAAAACGAGCTGGCAAAAGCGCTTGACCGATGCAGCAATTTTTCTGGGTATAGCGGGCATTTTGTCTGCGATCTGGCTGGTACCGGTTTTCCTTAAGACTCAACAATTTGCCGCCCGTTCTTTCCAGCTTAGTGGTGATTTGTTCACTGCCTTTCAAGAAGCAAAAGTAAGCTTGATCGACCTGGGTTGGTCCTGGATTCCGTTCACGAATTATATCGATCCGCTACCTTCATATTCCTTTCGAGGCTGGTTTATGATTGCATTATTGGTATTGCTTGGGATTACCTCATTGATCATTACTTTAATGAAAATCCGCTCGAATGATAAGAAAATTTTGGAAATCGAGATCCTCCGCTTGCCATTTGTTTTTACGCTATTTGGAAGTATCTATCTTTTATTTATAACCTTTTCTTACCTCTTTTCGACTCCACGAAATGACCTGGATGGCAGACTGCTGTCACCTGTTTATTTATCACTTCTTTTGATCGTTTTTCCTTTGCTAACCTGGGACTTATCAGATGGGAAGTCGGGAAGTTGGTTGGCCTGGATTCCTGCTATTATCATGGGCACATTTGTTGTTAGCGGATTTGATAATAGTATAAAATTTTTACAAGACAATCACTTGAATGGTTCTGGTTATACGAGCGAAGCCTGGCAAAATTCAGCGGTCATCAAGGCCATACAAGCGCTCGATAAAGATACTGCCTTGATATCAAATGAAAGCTCCGCCATCTTATTTTTGACCGGTCGCCCAGCTTACGATGTTAACGAGCGTTTTCTCTCCACTCCCGCCGAAACTTATACGCGTTATGGAGAAGATCCGGAAGATACAGCCCAGCGCCTTTTCAAAACAGGTAAAGCTATTCTGGTTATTTTTCCAACCACATTCTACTGGCAGTTATTTCCGATATACGGAGATCGTACTCAAGCCAGGTTGGATAGCATGTTGCAGGAATTAGACATCATACAACGCTTATCGGATGGCGTAATTTACCGGTATGCTTCACCCTAATAAGGATAGATCGTTACAGAAAAGAACTCTAAACATGGAAAAAAAGACAATTTTTATCAGCGCCGATCATGGATTAGCGATTGTTTATTTCTTACAATCCGATGTTGTCCCGACTCTATTAGACGCGGGACACCATGTGGTTCTCTTATCGGATGATGGGCTCAAAGACTCCCTTCACGCGCGTTTTGGAAGATCGAATCTTGATATTGAGGGATTACGTCTGAAGGAGGCAAATGATTATTTCTCAAATCATGCCTCTGAAACACAGTGGTGGTTAAATTTCTTCCGCAGGGTGGGGAGCTCAAACCGCATCAATACAGAGGCCATGGACAGTTATATCCGCCAGGTCGCTGTAGAAGAAGGTTGGAGGCGGCGGATATTGATGCCTGCCGCGTATCTAACGATTGCAGCTCTTCGACGATCCAAGCGGGCGCGCAGGAAACTGATCGCTATGCAAGGACGCTATATGCCGCGCTTGTATTCTGATTTATTTGAACAGTACAACCCTGGCTTGGTGGTTGCCAGCACGCCAGGCTGGCGGATTGATCGTTACCTGCTGCGCGAGGCTTCTGCACGAGGCATTAACACTGCAGCAGTGGTTGTTGGTTGGGACAATCCCAGCAGCTACAGTATTCCTGGCGCAAAGGTAAATTGGATCAATTGCTGGTCTGAAATTCAAAAAAAGGAATTGGTAGCAGGCTCAGATTGGCCCGAAGAACGCGTCCATATTGGGGGTATCCCCTCTTATGATGGTTATTTTCGCGGTGAGTGGTTGGTGCCGCGTGAAGAATATTTTCGGATGCATAATCTCGACCCTGATCGTAAGCTGCTTTCATATGCAGCCAGTTTTGTTAGCTTTGCCCCCAATTACCGCAATGTTGAGGCGTTGGCTCGCCTGGTAGCATCCGATGGATTGTCAAAACCATCGCAGTTGCTGGTACGCTTGCACCCGAATCATTTCATGAATGTTCACCTTTATGCGGAGGAGAGAAAGAAGATCCACCAGCTTGCTCAGGAGCTCCCAAACGTGCATGTTGTTGAACCGGTACCTTTAGGAGGTTCCCTGGGCTATTATTCTGGAGAAGATATGCCTGAAAAAACATCTATGATGGCGTACTCTGATGTATTCTTGACCGTTTATTCAACGATGGTCGTGGAAGCCGCAGTCCACGAGCGCCCGATTGTGAGCCTGTGCCTGGATACACCTGGCGGTTGGAATTGGCCGCGGAAATTTTCACTCCCCCTTTCCGAAATTGGAGAATGGCCCACCCATTCTCGGTTCCGCCAGGCTAAAGCAGGGAAGGTGGTGTTCGATGAAGCAGGACTTAAAAATGCCGTGGACGAATATCTGCAGAATCCAAACTCTGATTTGGAAGCTCGCAGGGCATTTATTCACCAGGAATGCACTTTTACCGATGGGACAGCCGGAAAACGCACTGGAGAATATTTATTGAAACTGCTGTCCTGAAAAACAAGCAGAACTTTTGCGAATAAGGTGAGAAACGATGAAATTCTTAATTGCCGGATTAGGTTCAATTGGTAGGCGCCACTTAAAAAATCTGGTTAGCATGGGTGAAAAGGATATCTTACTTTACCGGACCCACCAGGCTACCTTGACAGATGAGGAATTAGCCGGCTTTCCAGTTGCCACTGATCTAAAAGATGCCCTCGCGCAGAAACCAGACGGGGTGATCGTCGCCAATCCGACTGCTCTGCATCTGGATGTAGCGATTCCAGCCGCACAAACCGGATGCCATCTCTTGCTGGAAAAACCGCTGACCAATTCCATGGATGGTATTGCGCAATTAAGCGAGGCAGTGGCTGCTGGTAAAGGGAAAGTATTGGTTGGTTTCCAATTCCGCTACCACCCGGGGTTGAACCAGATTTCAAAGATACTAAAAGAAGGAGCAATTGGACGACCATTGTCAGTCCGCGTGCATTGGGGTGAATATCTCCCCAATTGGCATCCCTGGGAAGATTACCGCCAGGGATATGCCGCTCGGTCAGACCTGGGAGGTGGGGTCATCTTGACGCTCAGTCATCCGCTGGATTATCTGCGTTGGTTGCTGGGAGATATAGAGGAATTATTCGCCTTTGGCGGGCATTTAAGTGACCTGGAATTACAAGTTGAAGATACAGCCGAGATCAGCTTACATTTCGCGAATGGCGTTGTGGGCAGTGTCCACTTGAATTACAATCAGCGCCCTCCAGTACACAAGCTGGAGATTGTGGGCACGGGAGGTACTGTGCGGTGGGACAATGCAGATGGGGCAGTTCAGCTTTCCAGGGCTGGCGAGCCCTGGGAGACTTTCCCAGTTCCAATTGGCTTTGAACGAAACTGGCTGTTCCAGGATGAAATACGACACTTTTTGGCTGTATCGCGGGGCGAAGAGGCCCCCCTTTGCACATTAGAAGATGGGATCTGGGCACAGCGGCTGGCATTATCAGCGCTTAAATCAATCGAAACGGGAGTAAAGATTAGGTTATAAGTGAAAGCGTTGCATTTTCCAACAAATAAGAAGTATTTACAGCCAGTGATCTTCTTTTTCTTGCTGTTCGCGACTGCATTTCTGGGATTTTGGTGGCTCAAGATCAGCACATTCTATGGGTTGGGGTTGGTCAATGATTCGTACGCTTATGTCAGTGGTGCAATCAATTTATTAAATGGGAATGGCTACTCACAACTTTCAGGAGGTGGAGAAGTTACACCGATTACCCATTTCCCGCCGATGTTTTCGATCCTCCTGGCTCTGGTTGACTTAATCAAGATCGACATCTTATTTGAAGCGCGGCTGGTCGTTCTATCACTTTTCGGGCTCAACGTGATTCTGGTGGGAATAACGCTGCTGGCGATCACTCAAAGGTACTCGGTTTCTTTATTGGGAGCATTTTTGAGCGCTACAAGCAGCGGGTTCCTACGCACACATTCAATGCTGATGAGTGAACCATTATTTATTACTTTGAGCCTAATCAGCAGTCTCTGCCTGGTTGTTTCTTTTCGCCACAACCGGCGCACATGGTTACTGATAGCAGGTGTGTTTGCTGGTTGTGCAACCCTGACACGTTATGCAGGTCTGGCATCCGTTGTCACCGCTCTCCTGACAATTTATATTTTTCGGCGCAAGGTTAAATTAGTACTCTCAGATACCCTGTTTTATGTTTTAGGCGCTTTGCCTTTGCTAATTAGCTGGGGGCTGCGTAACCAATTACTAACCGGAACAGTGGCCAATCGCCAGCTTCTATGGCATCTGCCGTCCTGGTCAAATATTGAGCTCGGTTTGTTTAACTTCCTGGCCTGGATTTTTCCAAGAAGTTTCCTGTCCTGGCTGCAAGCGCAGAAGTATTTTGCCTATGCTTTGACAGTGTTCATTGGCTTCGTATTCTTATGGTTGGTCATCACAACCTTGCGAAGCTTATCCCGTGACCCCAAACCGGATGGAAAAGCAGAAGCAGGTGAAAAGCTCTTTGTATATCACCTGGCTTATGTGATGATCTATCTTGGAGCCATCCTGGCGACGATGGTTTTCTTCGATGCCAGTACCCGGTTTGAAAATCGGATCTTGGCTCCAATGGAAGTTTCATTTCTAATTGTGATCCTGGCAGCCCTTGCGAAGTGGTCAGAAAGACGACTGCTATATCAAAAGATTCTCGTGGTTGTCTTTCTGGTATTGTTTACCTGGTTCTGGGCTCGTGAAGGCAGATATTCGGTTGATTTTCTTGGGCAAGATGGGCAGGGATATGCCAGTTTAACCTGGAAAAACTCACCCACCATTGAATATATCCGAAATTTACCGCCAGAAAAAATCATTTATACGAATAAAAATACCGGGGTCTTCCTGCAAACAGGTCGGAATTCATACCGTCTTCTCTCTCGAACGGATCCAGTAACATTAAAACCACGTGACAATTATGAAGATCAATTAGCAGAAATCCGCAAAAATATATTGTCCCAAAAAGCTGTGCTGATATTCTTTGGGCCAGACGAGCAGACAGAACCCGAGGACCGAGCCTGGCTAGAAGATTTGAGATCAGGGTTAACCATGTTTGAGAAATTTTCAGATAGCGAAGTATATGACCGTTAATCCTCTTTGCCTGCGGGCTTGCAAATTTAATTTCGTTACTGTGCCAAATGGTGAATTGAGATCTAAGAGGAATGGTCTGGTATACTCCAATGATATTACAGCACGAGCCATCTTGACCTCAACCAATTATTCAGGCAACCATTTTGAGCCTGAAGCTATCATCAAAGTCATTGATTAGAGGAGTGATATGAGTGAGATATTTGAAAAATTTTCCCTGGCTGGTCGCGTGGCGATTGTCACTGGTGGGCCGGGCTTATTAGGGAAAGAATTTTGTAAGACGCTGGCAGAAGCCGGGGCTGCAGTGGTCGTTGCCGATATCAATGGAGAGGGGGCAATTGCCGAGGCAGAATCATTAACTAAGGCAGGTAACCAGGCTCTTGGGGTACAGGTAGACGTAACGAATCCAGAATCCGTCCAGGCAATGGTGAACAAGGCCTTAATGGTATACGGAAGGCTGGATATCCTGGTGAACAGTGCAGCTCTTGATCCAAAGTTCGATCCTCAAGCCCTGGCTGCGCGCTCCACTCCCCTGGGAAGTTTTGAAGATTACCCGGTTGATTCCTGGAGACAGGCTTTAGATGTGAACCTGACCGGCATGTTCTTGTGCTGCCAGGCAGCCGTCCGCCCTATGTTATTGCAGGGTAAGGGTGTGCTGATCAATATTTGCTCGATGTATGGGCTGGTGGGGCCTGACCAGCGTTTATATCAGAGAGATGGAAAACAGACTTCTTACAAACCCGTGTATTATTCGGTGACAAAGGCGGGTGTTTTGGGCATGACAAACTACCTAGCAACTTATTACGCTGGCAAAAATATCCGCGCCAATGCCCTGACACCAGGAGGTGTCTTTAATGGTCACGACGAAATCTTTTTGAAAGCTTATAGTTCCCGGGCGGTGATGGGACGGATGGCCAATAAAGACGAAATGAATGGCGCGCTTCTTTTCCTGGCCTCCGATGCTTCATCCTATATGACCGGAGCTAACCTTGTTGTAGATGGTGGCTGGACAGCCTGGTGAGTTGAGAATGCAAGTACTAGCAATTATCCCAGCCCGGGGTGGCTCTAAAAGTATCCCCCGAAAGAATATTAAACCATTGGCAGGACATCCTCTGGTTGCCTACTCGATCGCTGCAGCGCTTCAAGCAAAGTGTGTGACGCGGACAATTGTATCTACTGATGATGAAGAAATTGCTGCAGTGGCACGTCAATATGGCGCGGAGACACCCTTCCTGCGCCCTGCAGAATTTGCTCAAGATCAGACAACTGATCTGCCGGTGTTCCAGCACGCCTTGGCCTGGTTGGCAGAGAACGAGGCGTATGTTCCTGATATCATTGTCCAGCTAAGGCCTACCTCGCCAATCAGGCCTCCAGATTGTGTAGATCAGGCAGTGAAAATATTGATTGAGCATCCTGGTGCCGACTCAGTACGCGGAGTGGTGCCATCTGGTCAGAATCCCTTCAAGATGTGGCGGATTGACGAAGAGGGCAGAATGAATCCTTTGCTGTCAGTCCCTGGAATCCAGGAGCCATTTAATTCTCCCCGGCAGGCTTTACCAGCCACGTATTGGCAGACAGGACATATCGACGCGCTATGGACAAAGACAGTTAATGAGCAAAAATCCTTAAGTGGAAAGATAATTTTTCCATTGATCCTTGATTCGCGCTATACCATCGACATTGATACGCTGAAGGATTGGCAGCGGGCGGAATCGATGATTTTCCAGAGAGAATTAAGCTTCGTTCAGCCAGGTTCTCCAATGATACCTCAAAAACGCTCCCTTCCAGAACAGGTAGAGCTGGTCGTATTCGATTTCGATGGGGTTATGACGGATAACCGGGTATGGGTCGACCAGGACGGTCGGGAGATGGTAGCTGCTAATCGCAGTGATAGCTTGGGGTTATCCCGCATGCGCCGGGCTGGAGTTGAAGCCTTTGTTCTGTCGAGAGAGATAAACCCCGTGGTAGCGGCGCGCTGCCGAAAGCTAAATCTGCCTTATATTCAAGGTGAGACAGATAAAGCAAGTGCCTTGCGAACTCTTCTCATCGAGCGTAAAATCGACCCCGCTAAAGTGGTATATGTAGGGAATGATATTAATGACTTGCCATGTTTCCCGATTGTAGGCTGCGCGGTGGCAGTTGCAGATGCTTTGCCTGAAGTATGCGAACAAGCAGACCTGGTTCTTCAGCAGCGAGGCGGGCATGGAGCAGTGCGTGAAATATGTGATTTGATTTATGGAAAAACCTTAGGAAGGAGTTCTACATGACCAGGTTAGTGAAAATTGGCGATCGTTTGGTCGGTGATGGACAACCCGCTTTAATCATTGCAGAAATTGGGATCAACCATAATGGTGATTTGGAAATTGCAAAACAAATGATTGATGCAGCTGTACATAGCGGCGTGGATGCCGTGAAATTTCAAAAGAGGACCCCAGAACTGTGTGTACCTCCGGATCAACGCAATCAAATGCGCGAGACGCCGTGGGGTTACATCACGTATATGGATTATCGTTACAAGGTCGAATTTGATCAAGAAGCATACCAGGAAATTGATCGGCATTGTAAAGAGAAGGGAATTACCTGGTTTGCTTCGGTTTGGGATGAGCCATCGGTAGACTTTTTAGAACCTTTTGCTCCTTGTTGCTTTAAGATACCTTCAGCCTCTCTGACTGACCATAATCTGCTCCGTCACCTGAAAAAGACTGGGCGTCCATTGATTTTGTCAACCGGGATGTCCACCCTTGAACAGATCAAGGAAGCAGTGCATATCCTGGGCGAAGACTACCTGGTTTTAGCCCACGCTACAAGCACTTATCCTTGTGAACCAGACGAGCTGAATTTAAAAATGATCCAAACACTCCGTGAAACCTTTTCTTGCCCGATCGGGTATTCTGGTCATGAAGTGGGTTTAATTCCATCCGTAGTTGCCGTGGCATTGGGCGCCTGTATAGTCGAACGCCATATCACCCTGGACCGGGCGATGTGGGGCAGTGACCAAGCAGCCTCTGTTGAGCCGGGTGGTTTTGAGCGGTTGGTTAAATATGTCCGTGTGACTGAAGCTTCCATGGGAGATGGCATCAAGCGCGTGTACGAAAGCGAGCTGCCATCCCTTCGTAAATTACGCAGAGTGCAACAATTAGGGCAAAATGGTCAATAGCGGTAAGATTTCAGCCTCGTTCCGTGACCCAAGCGGGTTTCTTTTCCGGCGGGATGGGATTCTCTACCGTCAGGTGAACCAATCCTATCAGGCAAATTATGAACGCTTGATGGAATCGGGCTTGTATGAGAAGCTGGTGAATTCGGGAGCGCTTATTCGTCACCAAGAAGTAGAGCTTAAGCCAGAAAGTTCAGACTCGCCCGCAGCAGAGGCAGCAGCATACAAAATAATTCAGCCAGAGCTGATCCCATTTATTTCATACCCTTATGAATGGAGTTTCTCTCAACTAAAGGCTGCCGCCTTGTTGACTTTGAAAGTTCAAAAAGCAGCCCTGGATCATGGAATGTCGCTCAAAGATGCCAGTGCATACAATATTCAGTTCCTCGGCTATAAACCAGTCCTTATCGATACGCTGTCCTTTGAAACATACCAGGAGGGTGAACCCTGGGTGGCATACCGGCAGTTTTGCCAGCATTTTCTGGCACCTTTGGCTTTGATGGCCATGCGCGATGTGCGTCTAAACCAATTATTGAGAATTTACATTGATGGAGTACCTTTAGATTTGGCGAGTAAAATGCTCCCAGCTAAGACACACCTCAACTTCTCCATTGCCACGCATATACATTTGCATGCCTCTGCGCAGCAGCGGTATGCAAATAAAGCAGTGAAAAAAGAGACCCTGTCAGGCAAAATGAGCAAAATATCTTTCTTGGGGCTGCTGGATAGTCTGGAAACATTGATCCGTAAACTGGCCTGGAAACCGGCAGGCACAGAATGGGGGAGTTATTACAAAGAAACAAATTACTCTGAGAAGGCTTTGGAACATAAACGTCAAATCGTCAAAGATTTTCTGGACTTAGTTCATCCAGAAAAGGTTTGGGACTTAGGTGCGAATACTGGATTGTTCAGTCGACTTGCCTGCGATCAAGGGGCTTTAACTCTAGCTTTTGATATTGACCCGGCCGCAGTTGATTTAAATTACCAGGAAGCTGCACGCAAAAAGGAGACCCACATCTTACCCCTTGTGCTTGACTTGACCAATCCCAGCCCGAGCCTGGGGTGGCAGAACAAAGAGCGTATGTCTCTAATGGAACGTGGCCCGGCAGATGCAGTAATGGCTTTGGCATTAATCCATCACCTGGCAATCTCAAATAATGTTCCTCTTGAGAGTCTGGCAGATTTTTTTGCGAGTATCGCACCCTGGCTGATCATCGAATTTGTGCCAAAGACAGATTCTCAGGTGGAACGGCTTCTGGCTACTCGAGAAGATATTTTTCCGGTTTATGATCAAAAAGGATTTGAACAAGCTTTTCAAAGAAATTTTGTAATTCGCAAATTGATGCCGGTGCAGGATTCAGAACGGCTGTTATATCTGATGGAAAGATTAGCTTGAGATCTTTGTATTTTCGAATCAAAAATCGCCTGATGCGCGGGTGGCGCGATACGCGTGGCAATCTGCGTCTGATGAGGACCGGGCTGCGGGTGGCTTACCAGTCTCATCCACAAAAGGGACGGAAACCGGTAGCTGTTTTTAATGCATCGACTCGCATAAGCCGGATCAGTTTGAATGCAGCCTTTTCTCTGCTGACAGCCTGGGGATTACAGCTTGCCGGCATTCCGGTGGTCCATTTTGTGTGTAAAGCGGGAATGAGCCGCTGTGTTTTGGGTACCAATCGAGACGATGAGACATCCTTACCTCCCTGCCAGGCTTGCATTGCTCAAACCAATCGATTGCTGGTCAGCGCCCCGGTGATCTGGTTCTCTTATGAAAAATCCTCAGAGCTTGCCAGAGAAATCCAGAAGATGGGAATCTCAGAATTGAGCACCTTTCAATATCCTCTGAAGATCGGAGAACATATAGAAATGGAGCTGCCTCTGGGTAATTTGGTGACGCCAGCATTGCGCTGGGTTCTTCGCCGCCATCACCTGATCGATGATGAGCCAACTCGCTTCATTTACCGGGAATACATCCTGTCCGCATACAACGTGGCCCGAGAATTTGTAAAGTTTTTGGATGCGGTTGATCCGCAGTGTATCCTTGTATTTAATGGACAGTTTTTCCCAGAAGCTACGGTGCGGTGGATCTCAGTCCAGCGTGGGATTCGCGTGATTACACACGAAGTTGGCTTGAGACCTTTGACAGCCTTTTTCACAGAAGGGGAAGCCACTGCTTACCCATTGACCATACCCCATGATTTAACGCTTTCGGAAGCACAAAACGCCCAGTTGAATGAATACTTGGCTCAAAGATTCCAGGGGCAGTTTTCAATGGCGGGCATTCGTTTCTGGTCTGAGATGAGCACGCTTGGTCAAGATTTTCTAGATCTTGCTGCAAACTTCGAGCAAATCGTCCCTGTATTTACGAATGTTATCTTTGATACCAGCCAGCCGCATTCCAACACCATCTTTCCGCATATGTTTGCTTGGCTGGATATGATCTTGGAAATTGCTCGACAGCACACAGAGACCTTGTTTGTAATTCGGGCTCACCCAGATGAAACTCGCCCAGGTAAAGAAAGCCGCGAGAGCGTGCATCAATGGGTTCAGGATAACCAGGTTGAGAAGTTACCGAATATTTTGTTTGTCGAAGCGCAAAAACCGCTCAGCTCCTATGAACTGATCCAGCGCTCGAAGTTCATTTTGATCTATAACTCCACCATCGGATTGGAAGCTTCCATCTTGGGCAAGCCAGTCTTATGTGGCGGACGCTCAAGATTTACACAGATTCCGACGGTATTTTTTCCCTCATCCCAAGAGAAATACAGGGAAATGACAGGAGAATTCCTGGATGCAAATTCAATAGAGGTTCCAGCTGAGTTTCAGCTGAATGCCCGCAGGTTTTTGTATTATCAATTATTTTATTCGTCTTTACCGTTTGGAGAATTCCTTGAAGAAGACGGAGTCTGGCCCGGTTTTGTCCGCTTACGCTCCTTCAACTGGAGACAGGTATTGCCTCAAAATTCTGCCACCATGGCAGTGGTTCAGGAAGGGCTCCTGGAAGGCGGAGATTTCATGTGGAAGGATCGATCGAGGTAAATGGGATGGGTAAATCATGGTGATGCCCAAGGAAAAGACAAATCTTGAAAAGCTCCTAAAAGGCTGGCTGTTTTATCTACCGCTGATTTTGGGTGTTTTACTGATGCTGCCACGCCTGCTCTCGCCGCAGTTCGGTCTCTTTGATGATGGTAAGACCATCATCGCAGCAAAAGAGATGGCCAAGAATCTCTCTTACTTTACCTTTGAAGCTGATGAAGGTCGCTTCCGACCAATCTACTGGCTGTACTTCAGTACCATCAATTGGATCTTTGGTGATAGCCCCTTCTGGTTTTTCTTGGGAAATACCACCCTATTAATCCTCGCCACCTGGCTGCTTATGGTTTTCACCCAAATGGTCACTGGGAGACGGATCCAGACTTGGATCGCAGGATTATTTTTTGTGCTCTCAGGGCCAGTGATCGAAAATTTTTATACCCTTTCGAAAGGTGAACCGCTTCAAGTGGTGTTGCTATTGCTTTCCATGCTGTTCTCTGCCTGGATTGTGCAAACTCGGAACCTTTGGAAGCGAGGGCTGTACGCGGTACTGGGGATGTTGGCTGCTGTCTGTGCCTTGGCAGTAAAAGAAACGACCATTGTGATGATTCCGATTAGTTTGGCATGGCTGGCTCTGGCATGGATACGCAGTCGAAAACCTGTGGAGAAAGAAATTCCGATGGCTTGGGGTAAGTTGGCTTCAGGTGTGCTGGTGGTAATTTCATCAGTCAGCGCTGGAATTTTCCTGACACTCCGCCGGCTCATGATCGACGCAGTATTGACTGAGGGTAACTACACCAATGACTATGCCATTCAGGTTGAGACAATCCTGGCCTCGCTTGTGCGGTGGTTTGGTTGGCTGCTCAGGGATTTTCTATTTCTGCTGCCTTTAGTTTTGTTAGCGATTCTATGGCTGATCGCAAGAAAAAAGTCTGCTGACAGGGGATTCATGATCGAATCGATCATCTGGATGGGGGGCTGGGCAGCGATATTTTTGCCCTGGTACTTCATGGCTGAATACTACATGCTGCCCTTTACTGTGGGTGTGGCGATTTTTTTGGGCGCTGTTTTCGAAATTGCCCGAGAGTCACTGTCAATGGCGCGAAGCCGGACGCGCTGGGTGACAGTTGCTTGCCTGGGCACGTCAATTTTATTATTCGGGGTGACTCTATTCAATAATGCCTCGAATGCTGGGATTCAGCTTGCCGTAGATGCTGCCAACGCGAAAATGCTAAAGAACCTGGTAAAAACCGCTCCCCCCGGCAGTTATGTCATGATTAATATTCAATACCCCAATGAATATACTAATCAAATACCCATGTATATCAATACCATTTTAGGACGCCCAGATATCAAAGTGGATTACTTCCGTTCCCAATCCCCCTTGGATACAGCCAGCGGCGGCACAGGTCACAACTTGATCATCACGCCTGTGGTGAAAAACCAACCTATTTTAACGGTCAGAATGGGAGTCGTGGAGCCTACACAAGAGATATGGCTAAGCCTTTTGGATAATTACCTGATTTTGGATGATTGGCAAATGATCTCCAGCTCTCAGTATCAATTCCCATTACTGATTGTAGATTTTTCAAGAATTTTCTGTCCGTTTTTGAAAGGGCGTAATTTTTGTGAGAGATCAGCCCCTCTTCTGGATACTCGCGAGTTTTCTTATGGTTGGAAAATTTACGAGCTGGATTTACCATAAACGGAACCGCGCAGGGAGTATATGTCACACGAACTAATCGATGTGGATCTCGTCATCCCAGTTTACAATGAAGAAGCAGTTTTGATGCCTTTTCATCAAAATCTCCGATCCGTGCTTGATAAACTTCCGTATCAATTTTGGATTTATTATGTAAATGATGGCTCGCGAGATCACACGCAAGAAAATCTTGAGCAGTTGGCAGCGAGCGATCCCCGCGTAAAACCAATCAACTTGAGCAAAAATTTTGGTCACCAGGCTGCCTTGACAGCTGGCCTCGAGCAGGCCCAGAACGAAGTCGTGATATGCATGGATGGCGATGGGCAGCATCCTCCTGTCCTCATTCCTCAAATGATCGACCTTTACCTCCAGGGATATGATCTGGTTTTGACAGAAAGAATTGATGCCCAGAAAACAACTTTTAAGAAAATTTCATCCTCCCTTTTCTATTGGATGATCAACCAATTGGGGGATACAAGAATCACCCCAGGTACAGCTGATTTTCGTTTGATGTCCAGGCAAGTTGTAGATGCAGTAAAACAAATGCCAGAATACCACCGATTTTTACGAGGTATGATTGCCTGGATCGGTTATAAATCCATCATTTTGCCATTTACGCCATCTGCACGGATTGCTGGGGAGTCAAAATATACTTTCAAGAAAATGCTTAACCTGGCGATAGATGCGATATTTTCATTTTCACTGGTACCTCTGCAGATTGGCCTGGCAGCAGGATTGTTTTTCTTCTTCTTGGCTTTTTTGGAAGTGATTTACGTTTTGAGCTTATGGATTGGGGGAAATCGCCTTAGTCTGGCTCCTGGTTGGAGCTCATTGATGTTTGTAGTCTTATGTGTAGGCGGTTTTCTGATGATCAATTTAGGGGTGATCGGCGCTTATATTGGGTATATTTACCAAGAGGTGAAGCGTAGACCAATTTATCTAATTCGATCCGAACATCCTTTCGGAGATGCCACGGATGTAAAGAGGAGAGAGCATACGCATGAGTAAATTAGCAGCCTTGGTGCCCATGCGGCATCATTCGCAGCGAGTACCGGGAAAGAATTACCGGTTATTAGCAGGAAAACCTCTATTTCACCATATTATTGGAACTCTTCTGGCTTGCCCGCTCATTGATGAGGTGGTTGTAGATACAGATAGCCAGCCTGTGATGCAGAGCTTGCGGGAGGTTTTTCCACAAGTGAAATTATTGGAACGCCCCGAGTCCTTACGCGCAGACACAATCCCTATGAACGAGATCCTGGCCTATGATACCAGCCAGGTAGAGGCTGATTTTTATTTGCAAACGCACAGCACGAATCCCCTGCTTAGCCCCGTGTCCATCCAGCGTGCCTTGCAAACCTTTTTGTCAAGCTATCCGATGTATGATTCGCTCTTTTCTGTAACGCGCCTGCAAACTCGCTTATGGGACCAGCTTGGGCGGGCAATCAATCATAACCCTTCCATCTTGCTCCAGACCCAAGATCTACCACCTGTCTATGAAGAAAACTCTTGCATGTACCTGTTTACTCGCCAAACTTTGCTATCCCGCCGCAACCGATTAGGTGAACGGCCCATGATGTTCGAGATCGACGCTTCAGAAGCATGGGATATCGATGAAGAATTGGATTTTTTACTCGTCGAGTTTCTTATCGATCACTCCCCCCGAAATTGAAGGATTATTCGTATGACTCATTTCACTATTTTATTCACGGCTCCTTATATGATCCCCCTGATTCCCCGATTCAAACCATTTTTTGAGCAATATAATCTGGATCTGATCATTCCCGATGTAAATGAACGGTTAGAAGAGCCTGATTTAATGAAATATGCTGGCCAGTTTGATGGCACAATTTGTGGCGATGATCGGTATACGAGCCGGGTATTACAAGCCTGCGCACCTCGGCTGAAGGTGATTGCTAAATGGGGAACAGGGATCGACTCGATTGACCGACAAGAAGCGAAACGGCTGGGGATCCAGGTCCAAAATACCCCGAACGCGTTCACGCTGCCGGTTGCGGACACAGTGATGGGTTACCTTTTGGCTTTTGCCCGCTGCCAACCCTGGATGGATCGAGCCATGAAAGCAGGTAACTGGGATAAAATCCCAGGAGTATCTTTGAGCGAGTGTACGCTGGGCATCATTGGTGTAGGAAACTGTGGCAAAGCAATCTTGCGCAGGGCGCGCGGGTTTGGAATGAAGCTATTGGGGAATGATATTATCCCCATCGCACCGGATTTCATCTTGGAAAATGGGGTTGAGATGACCTCATTGGATGATTTGCTGGCTCGCTCCGATTTTGTGAGCTTAAACTGCGATCTTAACCCAACCAGTTTCCACCTGATTAATGAAAACACCCTTTCACTGATGAAACCAAGCGCAGTACTGGTCAATGCATCCCGAGGAGCAGTGATTGATGAACCCGCCTTGATCAGGGCTTTGCAATCCAAAACCATTGCAGGCGCTGCATTGGATGTATTTGAAAAGGAGCCTTTGCCAACAGACAGTCCGTTACTGGAGATGGATCATGTGTTGCTGGCGCCCCATAATGCCAATTCCAGCCCGGCAGCCTGGGAAAGGGTGCATCAAAATACCCTGCGCAATTTGATGGGGGGGCTGAGTTTACCCTATGATGCTGAATATTTGAGCACTTTATAGAAAGGGAAATGATGAGCAGCTCTGACACAGGTAAAACAGTCTTAATCACAGGGGCTGGTGGTGGGATAGGCCGTGCCACTGTAAAGTTGTTTTCAGACTATGGTTGGCAGGTGATTGGAGTAGATCGAAATCCCTTTGGTGAGCCTTTTCCAGAAAAGGGATTATATATAGAAGCGGATATTTCAGTCGGCGCAAATCTCGAGGGGATCTACAAGCGTGCCCAGGAATATACCGACTGCCTGCATGCCTTGGTAAATAATGCCGCAATCCAAATCTCAAAACCAATGTTGGAGACGAGTGTGGAAGAATGGGATGCAGTCATGGCATCGAATTTACGGTCGGTTTTTCTCGGAGTGAAGCTGGCGCACCCGCTTATGAAGAATGCAGGCGGAGGGGCTATTGTGAACATCTCGTCAGTGCATGCAGTAGCTACCTCGGTGAATATCGCCGCTTATGCTGCCAGCAAGGGAGGCTTATTGGCACTGACGCGCGCCATGGCGATCGAATTTGCCCCAGATAATATCCGAGTCAACGCAATCCTCCCGGGTGCGGTGGATACGCCGATGCTGCGGGCCGGATTTAACCGCGGGCATGTGGGTAGTGGAAATATCCAGGAGCGCCTGGACAACCTGGCGCGTAAAACCGTCAACGGCAGGGTCGGTCGGCCGGAGGAAATTGCCCACGCCATCTATTTCTTGGCAGATGAAACCCAATCCTCTTTTATGACCGGGCAGGCTTTGATTGTCGATGGCGGGGCTACCGCGCGACTGAGCACAGAATAATAAAGCATATGCTTAAAACCAACCTGAAGAAAATCACTCCAAAGCCGATCTGGAATTCTGCATCAGGGATGTATTGGGCCTGGCATAACCGCGGTCAGCATGTTGTGGCAAAGCAGTTCAGCCCTGTTTGGCATGATAGTCAGAAACGTGTCGCAGATTATAAAGATAACCACCAGGGTAGGCGCTGTTTTGTCATGGGCAATGGTCCCAGCTTAAAACAGACCGACTTGAGCAAGCTCAGGAATGAAATTACGATCGGGGTGAATCGTATCTACCTGGCTTTCCCCGACATGGGATTTACCACCACCTACCTGGTCTCAGTAAACACACTGGTGCTGGAACAATGCGTGGATGATTTCACGAAATTACTGTTACCGCGCTTCTTTACCTGGCGGGCGCGATCCTGGTTTTCCAGGTACATGGCGCAAGATCCGAACTTGATGTTCCTGGATACCGATTACACCGGTGAGGCTGAGGTTTTCAGGAGATGCCACCGGGAGGCTCTATGAAGGATTTACAGTGACTTTTGTTGCGCTTCAGCTGGCATTTTTTATGGGCTTTGATGAGGTGATACTGGTTGGGGTGGACCATAATTTCACTACACAGGGGCCGGCAAACACCACCATCGTATCGGGCGGTGATGACCCAAACCATTTCGCGGCGAACTATTTTGGTAAAGGTTTCCGCTGGCAGCTCCCTGACCTGGAAGGATCAGAACGCGCCTACGTTTTGGCACGCGAAGCCTATGCAAAGGCCGGACGCCAGGTTCTGGATGCCACCATCGGCGGAAAATTAACTGTCTTTCCAAAGGTTTCCTATGAAGACCTTTTTAGAGGCTCCCAGAATTATTAGCGTCCATGGAAGAACCAGCTTCCTTGTAACCAACTTGGCTGAGTTTGAACAACAACCTGTTCTGAAAGAGATTTTATCTGAGTACTCCTATAAGGATGAAAGTGCTTATCGGCTGTACGATCTAAAGCAGAAACAGCCTTAAAGAAAAGCCCAACCCCATGATTTCCTCCCCTGCTTTGAGTAATCGTCACAAAGGTCCATTAGCCATTTCCAAATATTTGGGATTGTTATTAGCTTTAATACTGGCTGCTCCTCTAATTGCTTATACCTTTATGGGTGCTTTTATGCGCCTGATTGGGGATGATTATTGTTATGCATGGATTCTGAAACAAAACGGTTTTTGGAAAGCCCAAATAGTATCTTATCTTCAGGTATCCATATACAATGGCAATCGTTTTTCACTATCGCTTTTCTCTTTCCTGGCTGATCTGAGCAAACCCACTGTGAATGGATGGCTGCCCGGATTGGTAATTGCGTTATTTGTTGTGGGGATCGCTCTGGTTCTATGGCAATCTGCCCGTTTGGCTAATACTTCAATCCATTGGCTTATCGCCTTGGTCGGAGCAGAATTTTTATGTGTGATGACCCTCTCGCAAGCGCCTGATCTTTACCAGATCCTTTACTGGCGAACAGGGATGCTCACCTACCTGGCACCTGTAATTGCCAACACTTTCTTAATAGCTTTAATTCTTTGGCAGTGGGAAATGAACCGCTCAAGCTGGTTAGCTGCGGCTGCAGTGTTTATCTTGGCGGTTCTAGCTGGAGGGTTCTCTGAAACAGGTTTTGCCTTGCAGATAACTTACCTGGTCATGCTCAGCGCAGGATATGCACTTTTCTTGGTGAGAAATCAAGGTAGGGAGCTGTGGCCCCTGTGGGTTTGCCTTTCGGCTTTGCTTGGAACGATATTGGCAGGATTCTTATTAGCCCTTTCGCCCACGAACCAGGCCAGGCTGGTTGACTTACCTCCTCGACCAGATTGGATAAACATGATCCAATCAACCATCCAAAATGTGAGAATATTTTCCGTTATTACCCTTAAAACATTACTTTTACCCACCATCATAGGTTTTTTCCTCCCACTTGGAGCGAGCATCCTGTTCTTTACCAATCGACTTCCGCAAAATTCGGTGAAAGTCACAACGGTCCTGATCAGAATGGGTTTGGGATTGGTTTTGGGTTTCATTTTGCTATGTGCCTGTTTCTTGCCGAGCGCTTATATCCAATCAAGCTACCCGGGATTGAGGGCATTAATCCCCGCCCGGTTTGTGATGGTATTAATTATTGCCATCTCCGGTTGGTTGGTGGGGCAAGGGATTGTTATACTTGTCCAGCCGGTTATATCAGCATCCCACATACGATGGGCTGTGACGATTTGCATTCTCGGACTGACTGCTTTTTATATCATCTGGACCGTTCCGAATATTCTTGCAGAACAACCAAAATTCAAAAGATGGGCGCTGTTGTGGGATGAGCGTGACCTGAAAATTCGGGCAGCGAGCAGGCAGAATGTTGCGAACCTTGAGGTAATGCAATTGGATCACGTCATACCAGATGTCGGGGAATTGAATCCTGATCCTGGATATTGGTATAACCAATGTGCAGCCGGGTACTATGGGGTTGACTCGATCAGTGCGAATCAACCCGGATGGGATCAATAGCATATGCCTCCTTTGGTTTCCATCATTACGCCATCTTACAATCAGGCAAATTACCTGGAGCAAACCATACAATCGGTCTTGTGGCAAGATTATCAAAACCTGGAATATCTCGTTGTAGATGGTGGTTCTACCGATGGTAGTGTGGATGTGATCAAGCGCTATCATGACCGTCTGGCGTGGTGGGTGTCTGAACCAGACCGAGGACAGGCGGACGCCATCAATAAAGGGTTTGCGCATGCAAAAGGAGAGATCGTCGCCTGGATTAACTCTGACGACCTTTATTATCGAAACGATGTGGTGACACAGGCTGTAGAGATGTTGATGGCTCATCCAGAAGCAGGCATGGTATATGCTGATGGGTTGAAAATAGACAGCGCTGGGAAGCTGTTAGCCTGGTACCGCTACCCGCAGCTGTCGTTGATTGATTTACTCAGTTTTCGGGTGTTGCTGCAACCGACCGTGTTCATGCGTTCTCAAGCGGTGAAGGAAGCAGGATACCTGCCTGTTGACTCGCACCTTTTATTGGATCATGAACTGTGGATACAGATTGCTGCTCGCTATCCGATTCTGCACCAGGATGGTTTTTGGGCAGTTGAGCGCAGCCATGAAACGGCGAAGACGATCTCGCTGGCTGCTCACTATGGTCCAGACGCTTTTGCGCTGATGGATGACTTACGCTCACAGCCTCTTCTTCGCGAAATCATTAAACAAAATGAACGGGAAATTTACGCCGGATTACATATATTTTCGGCTCGGCGATTAATCGATGCCCGCCAGCCATACGAGGCTTTGAAACATTTTTGGAAGGCTTTCCGGCTTTTTCCATCTGCAGCAATAAAGATGTGGTTTAAGATCCTCCAGGCTGTAAGTGGCTTGGTGGGCTTAGGTGATTTCGTTCTTAATTTACGTAATTCCCGCCGCTGGCTGCATCCGCAAAAAGGCCGACTTTTTTCAGATAAAGCTGGGGTACGTTGGATTGAGTAAGTTAGGAAACAGTGAACCTTAGAGATCGGTATGAAAGTTTCGATTATTACACCTTCTTATAATCAAGCGCACTTTCTAGAACAGACCATCCTTTCTGTATTGTGGCAGGATTATGCAGAGGTTGAGTACCTGATCATCGATGGTGGGTCAACGGATGGAAGTGTGGATATCATCCGCAAGTATGCAGACCGGTTGGCGTGGTGGGTATCAGAGCCGGACCGGGGTCAGGCCGATGCGATCAATAAAGGCTTCCGACGAGCCAGCGGCGATATCGTGGCCTGGATTAATTCGGACGATTTATATTTTCGCCAGGACACGGTCCGCCAGGCAGTGCAAGCCCTACAGGCTCACCCTGAGCTGGGGATGGTTTACGGTAATGGCGTCATGGTAGATGGAGATGGCGGACTTTTAGATTGGCATCCCTATCGGCAGTACGAACTGATTGATTTGTTATCCTTTCGAGTATTGTTGCAGCCAGCTGTGTTTATGCGGCGAGAAGCTTTAGAAAGCGCTGGTTTTTTAAACACGGATTACCATATGGTTCTCGATCACAATTTGTGGATTCAAATTGCTGCGCGTTATCCAATCTTGCATGTAGATCAGGTTTGGGCAGCAGAACGCACCCACCAGGATGCGAAAACCAGCGCCCAAATTGTTAAGTTTGTCGAGGAGGCTTTTCGACTGATTCCATCTCTGGAGACTCAGCCATTATTTCTGCCAGTTTTTGCCAAGCACAAGAAAGAAATCTATGCAGGTTTACATGTGTATGCAGGCAGGCGCCTGATTGATAATCAAAATCCCAGGTCTGCTCTAAAACATTTTGGCCAGGCTTTTCGGCTGCACCCAGGGGCAGTGTTTCATTTCTGGTATAAGGTAATTCAAGCCATGCTGGGCAGCCTGGGTTTGGAGAGGTTTTATTTAGCATACCGAAAAATACGGCGACAATATCAATTCCAATCTCGAAAATTAATCGTTGATAACCTGGGAGTAAGGTGGGAAGATGAAAAATGATCTTTCTCCTATTTTAGTATCGATCGTAACTCCTTCTTTCAACCAGGCGCGCTTTCTGGAAGAGACAATCCAATCTGTCTTATCACAAAATTACCCGCACATTGAATACATGGTTGTAGATGGAGGTTCCACAGATCATAGCGCGGAGATCATCCAGCGCTATGAGGACTCCTTAGCCTGGTGGGTCTCTGAGCCAGATCAAGGGCAAACCGACGCGATCAACAAAGGATTCTTGCGAGCTCATGGCGATATCCTGGCATGGATTAATTCTGATGATACCTACTACCCTGAGGCAGTCTCAGAAGCTGTAGAATATCTGGCCTCTCACCCTGAGGTCGGTATGGTTTACGGAGATGCCGCCCTCGTGGATGAGACCGGGAAAATATTAGGGCATTTTCCAGCCCGACAAACGAGTTATCGGAAGCTGAGGCGCGGATATGTGCATATTCCACAACAAGCTGCCTTCTTCCGAGCGGATCTCTGGCGCCAAGTAGGTCCTTTGGACCCATCATTTTTCTTTGCCATGGATTATGATCTATGGGTGCGCCTGGCTAAAATCTCGAGCTTAAAATACCAGCCTAGAATGTGGGCAAATTTTCGCTTGCATGGGCAGGGAAAATCTGTAGCCAGTGATGATCGATGTTATCCAGAGATGTTACGCGTGCATTTTCGGGAAGGAGGCAGTAAGTTCTCACTGTTGTACCTGAAAGCGTCGATTCGCCCCTGGATTTATTCTTGGTTGCCGCTCCGGCTAAAAATATGGTTGAGAAAGATAATCCCATAACAAGCAGGTTGTTAATGATACGTCGGGAATCGGACACTGCAAAAGATTACTACAAGCCTGCCTGACAGATAGGGTAAAATTGGATAACTTTTAAGGGAGATCTAATATGCAATTCAGACCAATGGCAATTTCAGATGTGCTTTTGATAATTCCGGATGTAAAAGGCGATGACCGGGGTTTTTTCATGGAAGTTTTCCAATCCAGAAAGTTCAGTGAAGCTGGCATTTCTGCTCCTTTTGTTCAGGATAATCACTCGCGTTCCAGGCAAGGTGTTTTAAGAGGGCTGCATTACCAGATTAATCATACGCAAGGGAAGCTTGTGCGAACGATTGTTGGTGAGATCTTTGATGTTGCTGTTGATTTACGAAAAAGTTCTCCCACATTTGGTGAATGGGTGGGGACCCATTTGTCTGCAGAGAATAAATACCAGCTCTGGATACCGCCAGGTTTCGCACATGGTTTTTATGTTCTCAGCGATTGGGCAGATTTCCTTTATAAAACAACTGACTTTTATGCTCCCGAATTTGAGCGAACTTTGTTATGGAATGATCCAGATATTGGTATTCAATGGCCATTTCTGAATGGACAATCTCCTGTTCTATCTTCGAAAGATCAGAATGGAAGATCCTTCAAACTGCTCCAAGATGAGGATATTTTCCCGTAAGAGCATACGGCTTGTGAACGAGCTTTCAAGAAAAATAAAAATCCAGTAATAAAGACGAAAACCTAACGTTTGAAGGTATTATACAAATAATATTCAAAGGAGTTCCCTGTGAAAAATATTTTGGTAACTGGCGGGGCAGGTTTTATTGGTTCAAATTTTATTCGTTATGTTCTCTCAAACGACCCAGACGTACAGATTTTTAATTTAGATGCCCTTACTTATGCAGGGAGTTTGGAGAATCTTAAAGAGCTGCCTGACCCTCAGCGACACACATTTATTAATGGGAACATATGCGATGCCTCAACGGTGAGTAAGATCCTCCGGCAGTTTCAAATTGACATAATTGTGCATTTTGCTGCAGAAACCCACGTAGATCGTTCAATTTTAGGACCAGCTCAATTTATTCAGACGAATGTGGTTGGCACATTTACCCTATTAGAAGCTGCTCGCGAATTCTGGTTGGTTGAAAAACCATTCCCGGTGGAGCAGGTGCGCTTTCATCATATTTCTACCGATGAAGTCTATGGTACTTTGAAACCTGAGGAGCCTGCCTGGACAGAAGCAGTTCCATATGCACCAAATTCACCATATGCGGCTTCAAAAGCTTCTTCAGATCACCTGGTGCGAGCATATGGCCATACGTATGGTTTACCCTATTCCATAACAAACTGTTCAAATAATTATGGCCCATATCAATTTCCAGAGAAATTGATCCCCTTAATGATCCTCAATACTTTCCAGGGAAAGCCATTGCCAATCTATGGTGATGGCGGTCAAATCCGTGATTGGTTATACGTGGAAGATCATTGTGAAGCCATCTGGTTAGTTCTGACCAAAGGACAGCCAGGTCAAACGTATAATATTGGGGGCGGCTCACAACCGACAAACCTGGTTGTTGTGGAACAATTATGCGGAATTTTAGATGAGTATTTACCCGAATCCCCTTATGTTCCCCACCGCTCTTTAATGCAGTATGTTGCCGACCGTCCAGGGCATGATCGCCGTTATGCAATCGACATCGGTAAAATCAACCGGGACCTTGGGTGGAGCCCACGCCAATCACTGGGAAGTGGTCTGATGAAAACCGTAGAGTGGTATCTTACCCACCCGGACTGGTTGTCAGCCATCCAGGATAAATTCGACTACCAAAGTTGGGTAGTTCGAAATTATGAAAAGCGAGGAGGTAAAAAGTGATGAAAGGAATTATTTTGGCGGGTGGACGCGGTACGCGCCTGTTTCCGTTAACCACAGCAGTGAGCAAGCAGCTTCTTCCTGTTTATGACAAGCCCATGGTGTATTATCCACTCTCCATGTTGATGCTGGCTGGCATTCGAGACATCCTGGTAATCAGTACACCAGAAGCACTCCCAGCTTTTCGGGTCTTACTTGGCGATGGCAGTCAATGGGGATTGCGCTTCACATACGCAGAACAAGCCAATCCACGCGGGTTGGCAGATGCGTTTATTGTTGGAAAAGAATTCATCGGGGGCGACCCAGTTTGTCTAATATTGGGCGATAATATCTTCTTTGGCCATAATTTGCCCGCTCAACTCCAAACAGCTGTCCAGCTAAAAGTAGGAGCCACCGTCTTTGCCTACCCGGTAAAGGACCCAGAACGTTATGGGGTGGTGGAATTCGATGAGAAAGGCTTAGCAATCAGTATCGAAGAAAAGCCAAAACAGCCTCGCTCTCATTACGCAGTTCCTGGGATCTACTTCTACGATAACCAGGTGGTAGATATTGCTGCGAATCTAAAACCATCCTCGCGGGGAGAGTTGGAAATTACCGATCTTAATTGTGTCTACCTTGAGAAAGGGCAGCTCAAGGTAGAGGTGATTGGGCGTGGTGTAGCCTGGCTGGATGCTGGAACACATGAAGCCCTGCTCCAGGCAGGGAGTTTTGTCCAAGTCGTAGAAGACCGGCAAGGAATGATGATCTCCTGCCCAGAGGAAATCGCTTACAGGTTGGGATATATTGGTAAAGAACAGCTGCGCAAACAGGCGAACGACATGCGCGGCAATGAATATGGCGCGTATCTGCTGCGCTTACTTGAAGACAAGCTTCCTGGTGAATAATCTATGCGCATATTATTATTAGGGAATACAGGTCAACTTGGTTGGGAGTTGGAAAGAGCATTAGCTCCTCTGGGCGAATTGGTCGCAGTGGATTATCCCCAGATTAACCTGGCAGATGCGAAGGTAACCAGGGAATTTGTATCCACCGTGGCGCCGCAAGTAATCGTGAATGCGACCGCTTACACTGCTGTGGATCGGGCTGAAAGCGAACGCGAATTGGCGTTGGCAGTCAACCGAGATGCAACGGGTTTATTAGCTGAGCAAGCTCTCCGGCTGGGGGCAGTGCTGATTCACTACTCAACCGATTATGTATTTGACGGGGAAAAAGGCACCCCATATCTTGAGACTGATGTCGCTCACCCTCTCAATGTATATGGAGAAAGCAAATTAGCAGGTGAAAAAGCGGTTGAACAAGTCGGGGGCAGCTACCTGATCTTACGCACAAGTTTGGTTTACAGCTTGCGCAGATATAGCTTTGTCACCAAGGTATTGGCCTGGGGGAGACAGCAGCGCCAGCTTCGGTTGGTATCCGACCAGGTCGGCAACCCGACCTGGTGCCGTATGTTGGCTGAGGTCAATGCACAGCTCCTGGCAAAAGCTGGCGATGATTTTTATGGCTGGATCTTAGCTCGAAAGGGTATGTATCACCTGGCTGGTGATGGGTTTGCCAGCCGTTTAGAATGGGGCAGGGCCATCTTAGAAAACGATCCCAAGCGAGATGAGCAGATTGTTGAACAGATTATCCCGGCAAAAACAGCTGAATTCCCAACCCCGGCTCAACGACCCCTCTTTTCCGCTCTAAATTGTGAGCATTTTTACCAAACTTTTGGTTTGCGTCTCCCCGCCTGGCAGACTGCCCTGAAACTAGCCATGAAATGATGAAACCTTTGCGCGTCCTTTCGGTTTTTGGCACTCGCCCTGAGGCCGTCAAAATGGCGCCCATTGTTCGAGCTTTGAGACAGGCCCAAGGGATTGAGTCTTTGGTGTGCGTGACTGCTCAGCATCGCGAAATGCTGGACCAGGTTTTGGAGCTCTTCGAGATTGTGCCAGATGTAGATCTGGATTTGATGCGGCCCGATCAAAGCCTCGCTGGCATCACCGCAGAAATTTTCATCCACCTTGACCCTGTTCTCCAACAGATGAAGCCTGATTGGGTGTTGGTGCAAGGAGATACCACAACCGTGATGGCGGCTTCTTTATTGGCGTACTATAACCGGATCCGTGTTGGGCATGTAGAAGCCGGGTTGCGGACCCAGAATAAGTGGCAGCCTTTTCCTGAGGAAGTCAATCGGCGAATTGCGGGTGTGGTTGCAGACCTGCATTTTGCGCCCACTGAATGGTCGCGCCAAAATTTACTCCGGGAAGGCGTTCCCAGCGAAATCATCCAGGTGACTGGAAATCCGGTAATCGATGCTTTAAATTATGTGATGGAAAAACCCCTCACTCCGAATGTGAAGCTGCTCCTCAATCAACTAGGGATGCCGCTAGATCCAGAACTCAACTCCAAAGCAGCGGTTTATTTTGGTGACAGCTCACCGGCGCGAAAATTTTGGACAGCCCTTGATCGATATATGTGCTGCTTTGCTGAAACTGGTTGAAATATATGGAGATACCATCCACATTATCTACCCAGTTCATTTGAATCCGAATGTTCAAGAACCCGTTTATCGCCTTTTAGGAAATTCGAGGAATATTCACCTTCTACCACCGCTAGACTACCTGCCTTTAGTGCAGGTGCTAAAGCGTTCCTATCTTGTGCTGACCGACTCGGGAGGTATTCAAGAAGAGGCGCCTGGACTGGGCAAACCCGTTTTGGTGTTGAGGAGTGTCACAGAGCGACCTGAAGGCGTTGAGGCGGGCACCGTGAAAATTGTGGGTACAAATATTGAGAAAATCGTTGCTGAAACTTCCCAGCTGCTCACTGTAAAGGAAGCATACCAAAGGATGGCTCATGCTGTAAATCCATACGGAGATGGCCAGGCAGCTGGACGGATTGTTACGGCTTTGTTGGCGAAAGCTTCGGAATCTTGATCTCTGGCTCGGCCTGATCTTGTCCTGCTTTTTCACTGGTAAGATCTCTGGTGGATTCTGCTCCCCTGATTTGCTGCCGGTAGATGAACGCTGCAGCAGAAATCAAGCCAGCGAAAACCCACACATAAGGCATTGCAAAGGAGTCAATACTGAATCCTTCTCCAATGAAAGCCAGCAGGGAAAATTGTCCCATAAGGGCTACCAGGCGCAGGATGGGGGAACCTGCTTTGTAAAGCTGACGCGCCGAACGCCATACGTTATAAAGCCATAAACAAAAAACCGAAAATCCTATGATCCCGGTTTCAGCCAACAACCGTATCCAAAGGTTTTTGACATTCGGCAATGTTGACAGCCGATATAGAACTTCTCGAATTTCGTATGAATAATAACCGAGGGACGGAAGATTTTGGGGAAGGTAAAAGCCGGCGTTGCCTAACCCTACTCCAAGCCAGGGGTGTTGGTTGAAAGTACGCAAACCCGTTAACCAATAGAGCATCCTCTCGAAAAACGCTAAACGATTGGCCAGGTTCAGCAACGGCACTTCTTTATATGAGAATATGTCTTTGATTTCTGCCAGCGAAGGGGGTTGAGAGATAAGCATTTGAACACGCCAATCCCTTTGAGCAGCCAGGAAAAAAACTCCCAAAAGGATCACAATATAGCTGGCGATGAGATAATATACCAACCGCATTTTTAACCCATGCGGCTTTTACGCTGCGGAATGACCATTTGTGAAAGATTAGATTAGAAACATATCTTGTGATCCGTTTATGAACAATCGTCGCTAGAAACAATCCTACCAATGCCAGGCTAAGAAATGAAATACGCGGCGAGCTCATGAAAAAAGTCAAAAATCCTAGCGGCAACAATATATTTTCGGCAGACAACCCCAACAGACGAACTTTAAAGGCTGAAGTTCGTTCCACTGTTGCGGCCAACCAAAATGGTAAGTAAAAACATGCCATCTGATGTGCAAACCACGATGCTTCATATGCAAGGCTAGATACTCGAATAGGATTCAAGTAAAAACCTGATGGCTTGACGGAAAGCCAATCTAATAGGTGCCAAAACCAGGTGGGATAGTCTGCTTTATTTAGAATGAAATAGGATTGAAGTCAATGCGAAGAGAACCATGATAACCCCACCAATATTGATATACTTTAAGATATTTCCTAAAACTTTCTCATTATTGGG
Organism: uncultured Chloroflexia bacterium; assembly: GCA_963754615.1. GTDB lineage: Bacteria > Chloroflexota > Anaerolineae > Anaerolineales > UBA4823 > CAVVUF01. The sequence continues at coordinate 104,950 of CAVWGW010000009.1, forward strand.
AAGGCTGGAAAAAACAATCAAAAACGCCACGCCAATTGCCAATGTCATCAATGCCCGAATTTCTTGAAAGAACGGCGAGGCGCTTTTAAAGGTTGGAATACCGAGAAAGAGTCCTGCGGCACTGGCAATGAAGGTAATGAGGATAAAATAGACAATTAGTTGGTTTTCAATAGGCATGCTGCCGCGTTTAATCACATATGGAATAAACCATATCAAGATTAAAAGGAAAACCGGCAGTGCTGAAAAGGGGGCAACAAGCGACCGAGAGAAAGAGCTGTACAAGGGAAAGCTGGTGAGTGGCAGACCTATGACACTCACCGCAAGGAGAATTTGGATCAAACGAAAATAGAGTGGATTTGACTTCATCTAAGCCTTAGTTTTCCCGAATTAGCTTGCAATCTCGATGACCAGCAAGCCAATCACAAAACCCAGCGCACTTCCTGCTAAGATGAGTTGATTGGGTGGGTAAACAATCGGTTTGTCTGGTTTGCCAGATAACAAAGGCTCTGTAGAGATGACATAGGATGGAATTGTTCCATCACTCTTTTGAGCAAGATATACTTGATAACCTTTTTCTGCCCAAAGATTTACAATTTTCTGAGCCATGAGTGGGTCAGGATCTCGGTAACGCAGTTCCCAAAAAGCGTTTTTTCTTTCTAATGAGTGCTTAGCAAGAAACTTTACGGTATCTAGCTCAGGATTACTCTTTTTCAATTCCTGGACAAGATCCTCGACAACTTGAGGGTGGAGCAGGGCTCCCTGTATCATAGAGAGCGCCATGTCCTCATCGTGAAGAGGTAGGGGCAGTTCTTTCACCTTACTTAGATCTACGTTAATATAAAAGGTTGCCGCTGCTTCATACTGGGGTGTATTCATTCGGCTGAATAAGAAGCCTGCGACACCTCCGATGATTGTGACAATAACAACAACCCACCAGTAGCGGATAAAAAGATAGAAATGATCTAAAAGGACGAATTCATTCATGATCGTATCCTGTTCTTTTAGGGCATCAGGCTCCGACACCACTTGCCGCCACCCAAACTGTTTTCAATAAGATGTAGATATCCAACCAGATAGACCAATTGCTGATGTAATATTCATCTAATTGCAGGCGTCTCTGAAATGTTGTCGCGTGCCTGCCCATGACTTGCCACCAACCTGTGATTCCCGGACGAACCTGTAAAATAAGCGGTGCGTAATCTCCGATATCCTTGATCTCCTCGATCATGTAGGCTCTTGGACCGACCAGACTCAGATCACCTTGCAGCACATGCCAAAATTGAGGCAGCTCATCGAGACTAAATTTTCTCAAAAACCGCCCAATGCGGGTCACACGAGGATCCCTTTTTAATTTGTGGTGCTTTTCAAATTCTCTCCGGGTCTCAGAGGATTCTTTTCAAAAGTTTTTCTAATTCTTGTTCTGCCCCAAGTCGCATCGTCCGGAACTTCAAATAATGGATTGTTTTTCCTCGCAGCCCCAAACGTTCCTGGCGGTAGAACACCGGGCCACGTGATTCAACCTTGATTAACAATGCAATAAAAACGAATAAGGGAAGAGAAACGATCACGATGAAAGACCCAATCACCAAATCAAAAACGCGTTTAAAGATGATCGAATTCTTATCGAGCAAATGATAGCTGGTACGAAGCGCCAGGCGACCCTCAAGATCCATGGTGCGCACCCACAAAGATCCTAAGGGAGAGTCGGACATCACCACCAAAACAGTTTGAAACATTTTACTGGCCAGTTTTAACCTTTGAGTTAAAAAGAGCCCTCGACTCGTCGTGCGACTCAACTAAAACAGCGAACATAATTCGCTTTGCCGGGGTGATCTGTTGGAGGGCTTCCCAGGAGCGAATAACAGGCACGCCGAGTATATGGCTCTCTGAGATTGAATCCGACTCATCGAGAAATAATACAGGGCGTAAACCCATCCTGCGGCTATGTAATAAGCGAACGATCACATCTTTAGCTTCATCACCCGGTCCAATGATCACCCCCGGAATCCCCCACCAAGAGAACAACGAAGCACGGTTGCGGATGATCAACCTGGCAATTAAGTTAAATATACAGGCACAGAACCAACCTAGAATAAAAACAGATCGAGGAAAGTTTGGTCCAGCTTTTTGAAAATATACTGCCAATCCTAACAGCCCATACCCAAGTGTAACCGAACTAAAGATTTGCCGCATTTCCTCCACAGCGGTTTTTCCAAAGCCTGGATAAAGTCCGATTAAGGCGTGCGAGATGAGTACACTGAGCAAGTTGAGCTGCAAGAGAGGAAAAAAGACATCCCAATTGATCACCCCACCAATCCAGGGAATTAACATTCTCCGGATCTGAGTTGCAAATGCAAAAGCAAGGATCAGGCTCAAGATATCGCCTGCCAGCAGAATGGCAATTACGAAGAGAGACCTCCCTCGAATAAAACCGATTTTGGACAATTTCTGTTGACGATTAGAAGATGGATGAGAATTCCCATTTATCATAATTTATTTTCATTCCTTGAAAGACTACCGGACGGTATTATACCTAAGCTTTGAGAGAAGTCCTTCAAGAACCAGTTCTTTTTCCCAATGCGTAAACACAAATTGAAGGCCTAGCTTCCCCAAATTCTCTCGTCGAGACGCATCTTGAGCCAGTGAGAGAATAGCTTGCGTAAGTTTTGGAAGGTTTTCAGGAGGGACTAACACACCAGTTTCTTCGATTACTGCAGCCAATTCTGTCCCATGTGTCGCAGTCGCAATAACTGGCCGACCGCTGGCCAACATACCACTTAACTTCGAGGGCATCACCAGATCAGCCGTCTCAGCACGCTGAACAAGAACGTGAACATCTGCAGCATTCAATAAATTATTCAGTTGTTCGATAGGTTTGAGATCCATGAAACGAATGTTGGGCACATTTTCTGCCTGCTTTTCCAAATGAGAGCGAGCCGAGCCGTTTCCACAGATCACAAAAAGCAAACTGGTTTCATTTTGAAGGGCTTGTGCTGCTGCAATCAGCAGCTCAAGCCCTTGTTTTTTACCAAGGTTGCCTGAGTATAAGATGACAATTTGATCAGGGGCAGCGCCGATTTCATCCCGGATAGGGCTGGGCCGAGAAAGTGGAAAGATCACTTTACAATCTACCCAGTTGGGTAGTAGGTATGTTTTTTGATCAGGAACGTCTTTTTGCCACAAACGCTGCAGCATACGCTGCGAGATTGTGGAAACGATGTCAAACCGCCGCAGCAAAACCGCTTCAATTCTTCTAAGCATCGAAACAAGAAAACCAGAACCTGGGAGAAATTTTAATTTTACTGCTGCCTCCAGCTCAAAATCCTGAATATGAAGCCAGGCCTGTGCCTTTGAAAGGCGAGCTGTGATCCAGGCGACAGGGGCACAGAAAATGGCAGGTGCAATACAAATCACAAGATCAGGTTTCCATGGTATTTGGCCGAGCATAACTGGCAGGCTCGATAAGGCAAAAGACGCCAAATGGAGAATTCGGTTCAAGCCAGATGGTTTCGCAGGCACCCAAATCGGGCAGCGAAACACCCGCATCCCATCCATCTGCTCCTGTTTATAACGCCATCCAGAATAAAGAGGCATAATTTTCCAATGGGGATAATACGGTGGGGCAGTAACCACCCGAATCTGTTGGCCGTGTTGGGCAAGAAATTGAGCTAACTCGCCAGTATATTTACCGATACCGGTTAACTCCGGTGTGAAATTGATCCCGTAGATAAGGATACGCATTCCATCATCCAGGCGCGGGTTGATTTTCTGTAGATTTTCGAGGTCTTGGTCGAATTGGGCGGGCCGGGTTTCCATAGCAGAGCATACCAGCCGGAAGGTCACTAAAAACGGAGCTTCTTGCGCCTACCACCGTTGCATCACCGATACAGATGCCTGGGGCAATAAATACATCAGAGGCAATCCAGACCTGGTTGCCCACATGAATTGGCTGAGAAGAGATATCAAAAGTAGGCTGGGTAAAGTCATGAGTACCTGTGCAGAGATAGGAACGTTGAGAAACTACAGTATGTGACCCAATATGAATTTCTCCCAGAGAATATAACACCACTTCATCTCCTATCCAGGAATAATCTCCAATCGTTATTTTCCAGGGATACGTGAACCAGGCAGTTGGACGGATAAGCACTTTGTTTCCGACCTTTGCTCCAAAGGAGCGTAAGAGAAAAAGACGAAAACCATAGAAAGCTTGTGGCGAAGGTCGAAAAAGAAACCACTGAACCAACCACCACAATTGAACCAAGCCGCTTGACCGGCCGCGGAAGTTTGGAGGCAGCTGAAATCGGCTTAAATCCTGATATGGCAATTGTTCACTCATGCGACATCCTTCTCAGCTCATTGTACAATGCAATCCACTTCGGAGCGAGCACATTGCTGCTATAAGTGCTTTCAACCAGTTGCCGTAGAGAATTTCCACGTTGATCGCGTTCGCTTCTAGACCATTGGATTACCCGCGATAGGCTTTCTGCAACAGCCTCAACATTGGGATTGATTAGCATCCCCCCGTGTGTAGCCCAAAGTTCAGTGACTCCACTTTGAAATGTAGTGATAACAGGTGTCCTGCAGGCTGATGCCTCCAGGTTTACCATCGCTAAGCCTTCAGAATGAGATGGAAGGCAGAAAGCCCAGGCGTTGCGATACAGGTTCCATTTCGACTGACCTTGCACAGCGCCGAGAAATTCCACCTGATTTTCCAGGTTCAATTGTTGTACTAAGCCGAGTAAATATTGATCAAAGCCTTTATCTTTCTCCTGCACAGCTCCAGCAATTTTTAGTGTCATTTTTGTATTTCGCAAATGAGCAAAAGCTTGGATCAACAGATCGATCCCTTTTTTAGGATGGAGTCTTCCGAGAAAGAGGATGTAGGGATTGGTTGGTTGTTCCTGAGGGCAATCACTCAAGTTCTTATCAATTTGGTCTAAGTCTAAGCTGTTAGGAAGAATTTCAATCCGTTGTCCTGGAAAATAGTTCACTAGATCATCAGCTTCCTTCTTTGTCAGAGCATGGATGACCGTAGCGTATTTAAAAGCCGGGTAGGCTACAGAACGCCAGTAAGTATTTTTTTTCAGCTGATGAAGCCAGATTTGCCTCTGCCACATAAAAGGTTCTAACATCCCATGTGTTGAGAGGACGATCGGGCGCTTGATACGCTGGGCTTCCCTGGCAGCCGCCCATTGCGGCCACATCCAGATACCGTGCAAATGAACAATATTCGCTTGCGCGATGCTCTCCCTCAAGATAGATTGTTGTCCGAGGGCTGCTCGCCACATCCTATGTGGAAGGCTGGCTTTGAGCAAAGTTAACTGTACACCCTTGGGGACAGTCACAGCTTCTGGACCAATACTGAGTACTTCCAGATCGACTGCCTGAATCAATTGGCAGGTCAACGCATCTACCGCACTGGTGATCCCTGTATTATGGTTTGAATGATCTTCAGTAACGTGAATGATTTTGATCATTTTGAGTCTGGATTTAGTTGCAGTTCATGGGCTGTCATCATCGCAATCGCCAACCACACATGGGGGGTCACAATCGGATACGCCCCCAGCATGGCAATAATACCAGCGAGGATTATCGCTCGCCCATGGGGTGAGAACACAGGTTTGAAGGAAAAAAAGAAAAAGGAACCCAGGATGATCATCCCTAAGATCCCCAGGTCAGAACCAAACCCCAAGATGACCGACCAGGGGCGCATATAATCCTGCGATTTAAGCTGATTGGTGACCTCTCCCAATATATCAAAACTGTGATAGTCAATATTCCTTAAATATATTTCTCTCCAAAATTGACCGTATTGTCCAATGCCCAACCCCAAACCGCGCGATTCGATCAGAGCGTAGATAAGATTTCTTGAGTAACTGGAACGGATTAGAGATGAATAATACATCCCACGCAACCGGTCGATTTTCATTGCAGATGCTGACAATTCCTGCAAGTTGGAACGCAAGGCTGGAAGCGTGGCATATGCGATTCCGAACAATAGACCGAGAACCAATAGGGCGATCACGAGGCGGACCAGAACAGACCGTTTCAGGGAAAAGATAATCCAAAAAACCAAATAGGAGCCCAAAATAAGGATAACCGTACCACTTTTTGAGAAGAGAATCCCCATTCCGACCAGTAGAATTGTACTAATCCGCAATAATCTATTGGATACGAAAGGAAAAACTGCTATCAATAGAAGTAATTGGAAAGCGATAAAGGATGGCTCTGTTGCGAAGAAGGTCATACGGTATGCCCAGGTGAAATCTACAATAAACCAGCGCCGGATGAACGAAACAATGGAAAGAGCGGGAGTGAAATTTAGAATTGCTAAAGCCTCAACGACAGCATACACCAGAACCGGGATATATCCGACACAAATCCACCAAGAGGTTCGGCGAATGCCGAACGCTTGGATGGCATAATAGCCGCAGTACAGCACCGCAAAGATGATCCAATACCCTAATAAGCGGTTTAACGCTTGAAAAAAATTCCCATAAAATGGCGTGATTAATGCTGAAAGCGTACCAAGCCCAATGAGCAATAACCATACTCGAAGAGCTTGCCAGCCCTGGAGTTTGACCAGATGCTCGTAATAGAAGGACTTTATTGTGCGGACAGGATGAAATTTTTCTTTAAATGCATAGGAAATGAAAGTTAAACCAAAAGTAATCACAAACAAAACACTGCTCACCGGTCGGGTTGTACCTAGCTCAGGGAGCCATTTGAAATGACTGTAAGGTAATAAAACCAGACCGGTTTGGATGATCAAATTTATAAAGGATGAATAAATTTTTCTATTCAAAGATTTCACCTGTAGCCGTTATATTTTACACGGCAGGAGAATATTTCTGCTATTCTAATCCACGTTCTTGAAAATCCCTCTACGCAGGATAAAGATTGCATAACCGATCGCAGTAAACCCGCCGATACCTGTCATCAGAATGGGAGAGGGGTCAAATATGATTTGGATCAACAACAGGACCAAAGCTAAGAAAATGGATATGGGAATAAATTCTACCAGGGGTCTAAGGATCAAACGGACAGGCATGTGGATCAAACGCAAGCAAACAAGAGCATAACCTGAAAAGATCAGGATTCCTGAACCGGCAAATAATGCCAGTGCAAGATAAATATTCCCAAAATAACTGCCAATCACCACTGAAAGTACACGGCAAGTCAGGTTAATTCCCTCAATTGCCACGGCAAGCCCCTGCCGTTCCTTGACACTGGTCAGAACACTAAATGGATTTGAAAGGAACCAAAAAAATAACCACAAGCCCATTATTTGCACATAAATCCCCGCTTCAGCCCAGGCTTCACCCAAAAAAACAATGAAGAGATCTTTTCCGATAATGGTTAGAAGTAGGGCGGGGAATAATCCTAAAGCGGTCAATCGGCGTAACACGGAACTAGCAATTTTGACCAGCTCTGCTTCACTTTCTTTTACTCTAGAGCTGTGCTGAAAAAAAACCTGCCCAACTGCTACACTGATTAAGGCCACCGGCATTTGGATCAAGCGATAAGCCATTGCATAGTACCCAGCTTGGGCGGTCGAAAATAAGGCAAAAATGAGCACCGGGACAAGATTCCAAGAGGCAGCATTCAAGATCACGTTCCAACTATCTACCAGGGGAAATTTACGATAACGTTTAAGGTTGGCAACTAATCTAGATCCCGAAAAAGAACGGAAGACGACTTGAAAATCTTCTCGTAAAATGGGGATGAATTGAATAATCGCGCTGATGGCAAAACCGGCTGAAAATCCAAAGATCAATCCACCACCCTTGGACCCATAAAAAAGGGCAAATCCGATTTGTAAAATAATTGTTACTACTGTCGACCCAATTCGAGCAAAAGAAAGCCACCAATAACGCTTGTGGCGTGTACTCCAATAATTGAATGCCTGGAAAAAACCCATTCCTACCAGGTTGAGGGCAAGCAGCCATTTGAATTTAAGGAGCGATGTACTGATGATTTGGGCAGGCAGGCTCACAATATTCAGGGAGAACACCAGGCCGATCATAAGCGCCAGGACCAGGCTAGATGCCAGGCTGACCCTCAGCAAATCGGCAGCATCTTCATCCCGCTTGGGTAATACAATAGCAACATCATACCGCAAGCAGATAATTGTACTCAGTATAAGACTGAGAGAAGTAAAAGTTCCAAAAACCCCATACTCTTCTGGCAGATAAAGGCGCGAGAGGATTGGCGTCGCCAAGGCATTCAGAGCTTGGGCGATGGCTGTTCCACTGACAATTTTGAGAACATCAGGCATCCAAGAATTTTTTTTTAGTTCCCTGGTGTTCGTCGATGCTTCATGCTCACCCTCTTCGATTTGCGAATTCCTCATGATATCCTAATCATACCAGACTTGGAGAGGCGGATATAATAAAAAATCGATGGCAGACCATTACCCCTAAACCAGGTAAAGTACATTAGGAGAGATTTTGTGAAGCGTCCCTTTATTATTATTTGTGGTTGTATTGCCCTTTTCATAGCAGTTCTTTGTGTTTGCGCACTGCTGACGGTTGGGTTAACCTCACTCAATATCTTCAGCCGCTCTGGCAACTCACCGACCCCAGAACAATTAGAAATTCGAAATACCCCCACATCGTTTGCACTCCCATCGTCAACGCTCGAGCCCCCAGAATTGGTGACCGCGACCCCCGCACCCACCAAGGTGAGTAGCCTGGTGAACACTCCTGATAATACTGAAACTCCTGTCTCAGAGCCACAGAGTGAGGCAACGGAGGTCCCGACAGATACATTATCGATCTTAGAAAACACCATAGTCCCTGTGAACGATCTAACCGACTTGGCGCGGCGTTTTTTAGGGATAGAGGATATTCCTGCGACAGTACCACCTCCTGAACAACCATACCAGGTCGGAGATACCCAATCTTTTTGGGCTTCGAACACAGATACAAACGAAAATTTCCAGTTAGATGCAACCTTACAGTATGTAACCGACCATGTTTATTTTTGGATTGAAAATGGAGTTTTATTTAACCGAAACGATTTGAAAGATTTAGCGGAAAATTTTGAGACAAATATATATCCTACAAATCGTGAGTTTTTTGGCAGCGAATGGACACCTGGGGTCGATGGCGATCCGCACTTGTATATCTTGTATGCAGGGAACCTGGGTTCAAACCTGGCTGGATATTTTTCCTCCGCTGATGAATACAATCCCATAGCACATGAATATTCCAATGCCCACGAAATGTTTCTGATTAACTCAGATAACGTGGGATTAGACGAGCGCTATATCTACAGCACGCTTGCCCATGAATTCCAACACATGATTTATTGGTATCGTGATCGCAACGAATCCTCCTGGATGAATGAAGGCTTCTCGGAATTGGCTGCTTTATTGAATGGATATTACGATAGTGGTTTTGATTACCTATATGTTGAGGAGCCTGATATGCAGCTAAATGATTGGCCCAACGATCCAAATGCCACCACTCCCCATTATGGAGCATCTTTCCTGTTCGTATCTTACTTCCTGGACCGATTTGGAGAACAAGCAACTCAAAGCCTGGTAGCAGAACCAAATAATGATATGGAAAGTGTGGACACAGTCCTTAAAAATATCGGAGCATTGGATACACTTACGAGCCAGCCAGTCAGCGCAGATGATGTTTTTACCGATTGGGCAATCACAAATTACGTCCGTGATTCGGCCGTGGGCGATGGGCGTTTTGATTATTATCGCTATACAAATGCGCCCCAGGTTCAAGATACGGAGACATTCCGAAATTGTGGTGGTCGTGTAGAAGATCGTCAGGTTCACCAATTCGGCGTGGATTATATCCGGTTTCGCTGCTCGGGAAATTTTACGATCCGCTTCGATGGGGCGGACCAGGTTGGGGTTCTGCCCGTCGACGCGTATTCCGGTTCCTATGCCTTTTGGTCAAATAAGGGCGACGAATCAGACATGACTTTGACCCAAACTTTTGATTTCACAAATGTTTCGGGGCCTTTAACATTGAATTTCCATACCTGGTACGATCTGGAGAAGGATTACGATTACCTGTACTTGACCGTTTCAGAAGATGGTCAAAATTGGAAGATTCTAAGAACCCCATCTGGAACCGATGAAGATCCATCAGGGAACAGTTACGGTTGGGGCTACAATGGATTGAGCGGTGGGAGAAATAACGCGGACTGGATCGAGGAAAGTGTGGACCTTTCAGAATATACTGGTAAAAGCGTCCAATTACGGTTTGAATATGTTACAGATACGGCTGTGCATGGTGAAGGATTTTTATTGGATGATATCTCAATCCCACAGATCAACTATTTTTCTGATTTTGAGACCGATCAAGGTGGTTGGGAACCGGCTGGGTGGGTGCGTATTCAAAACATCTTACCGCAGACATACCGGTTGGCTTTGATTACCAAAGGAAGCACAACCAACGTCGAATACATTCCTCTTACATCAGGCAATGTCGCTGATATCACCCTTAATTTGAGCGGAGACATTGATGAGGCCACGTTAATGGTTGCCGCTACCTCGCTTTTCACTCGCCAGGAGGCAAATTATCAATTTGAGCTGAGGCCGTAGCAAACAAGTTTATTACTGCGAGTACGAGAGTATGCGCAGCGATGAAAAATTGAGGCGCCGGTGAATCAAGAACCGGCGCCTTCTCTGATTAAATCATTTATCAAGGTTCCATCGGTCGGTTCGGTGACCGCAAAGCCTGAAGCTGCTGCTCGAGCTCAGCCCGCCGTGAAGCCGCGGCTTCCGTTACCTGAGACTTGATTTCCACAAAACGATCCTGAGCTTTGCTGCGCAGTTCCTCGCCCGAATAGGGGGCCATTAAAACCGCCAGTGTGCCACCCACTAAACCACCCAGGGCTGCTCCAGCCAGAAAAGCGATGAATTTACGCATGTGTGCCTCCTTTATTCACGTTCACTGTAATTTAGAATTATTATTAATTATACTGGATACCTTGCAGAAACGGCCTTTATTGGTGATAATTGTTTTACGCTCGGACCTTTCATAGACCGAGACTGCTTTGAAAATTTTATCTCATATCGGCCCCTACCCAGTGCTAAGGAGGGTACCATGTCTACAACACCTCTCACCCAGCCGCAACCCACAGCGGCTCGAAAAAAAGTAACCACACGAGTATTTCAACTAAAGAAGCAGCGTCAAGAGCCCATCACGATGCTGACTGCATATGATTATCCAACCGCAATGGTTTTAGACAATGCCGGCATTGACACGATCTTAATCGGTGATTCTCTGGGAATGGTTGTCTTAGGATACAAAAATACTTTGCCCGTCACAATGGAAGAGATGATCCATCATTGCAAAGCCGTTGCACACGGGGCAGAATTTGCATTACTGATTGGAGATATGCCTTTCCTTTCCTACCAGGTTTCCCCTGCGGAGGCGGTTCGCAATGCTGGACGTTTCTTGCAAGAGGCTGGCATGGACGCGGTTAAACTGGAAGGTGGGAAAGAACGGGCAGAGACAATTCGCGCCATTGTTTCAGCCGGGATTCCCGTTATGGGACACTTAGGTCTCACACCTCAGAGTGTCCATCTTTTAGGAGGGTTTCGTGCTCAAGGACGTGATGCTGAAACCGCACGGCTATTACTTGAAGATGCACTTTTATTGGAATCTGCAGGCTGTTTCAGCATCGTACTAGAGTCTATGCCCTCGCGCCTGGCTTCCTTGATATCACATCGCCTGTCGATTCCTACGGTTGGGATTGGCGCTGGAGCGGGATGTGATGGACAAGTGCTAGTAACTCACGATCTGCTCGGTCTCTTCGATCGTTTTACGCCAAGTTTTGTAAAACAATATGCGCACTTACACGAAGAGATGGGAAGAGCATTTAGTTCTTATATTAAAGAAGTGAAGACCCATCAGTTCCCAACCGAAGAACACAGCATCGATATGTCTGATGAGGAATGGGAAGAACTGAATAGGGAAGCAGACCATGGAAGAATTTGATATCCTCATTGTGGGAACTGGAGCCATGGCTTGTTTGTTTGCTGCACGCCTGTCAGCAGCTAAACTCAGGGTGATGATGCTGGGGACCTGGGTAGATGGTCTGCAGGCTCTCAGAAGCCAGGGTGTGCACGTGATTAATGATGAAGGAGAGCAAATGTATTCCGTGAAAGTAAGTGATGATCCCAAAGCATGTGAGGGAGCAAAACTTATCTTGGTCATGGTGAAAGCCTGGCAAACAGAACAAGCCGGTCAACGATTGCTGCAATGTGTCGCCCCAAATGCCCTGGTACTGACCCTGCAAAACGGGGACGGAAACTATGAAAAGCTATCTCGCCTCTTGGGTGTTAATCGTGTGGCGGTGGGAGCTACCACATTAGGAGCCACACTTCTCGGGCCTGCAACTGTTCGCCCGGCTGGAGATGGCGTGATTACCCTAGGAATTCATGGCCAGTTAAAGCCTATGGCAGACTTGTTGGGAAAAGCAGGTTTTGTTGTAGAAACAGTACCAGATATCAGCTCAGTACAATGGGGAAAATTAGTGATCAATGCAGCCATTAACCCTCTGACGGCGCTTCTGCGCGTTCAGAATGGAGAATTACTCAAACGCGCCGGTGCCAGGTCGGTGATGACTTCAGCTGCACGAGAGGCAGCCGCGGTGGCGGTAGCGCAAGGGGTCCATTTACCTTTTCCTGATCCAGTCTTAGCTGCTGAAGCCATAGCCCGCCGGACTGCTTCGAATTATTCTTCGATGCTTCAAGATATCTTGCGCGGTGCACAGACCGAGGTCGATTTCATCAACGGAGCTGTTGTGCAGGTGGGTGAAAAAAAAGGGGTACCGGTCACTGTGAACCGCACGCTTTGGTTGCTGATTAAAGCCGCTGCTGGCAGATAAAGGAGATTTCATCGTGAAAGTTGTGACTTCTTTCGATGATTTGCGTAAAGAACGCCTCAGCTTACCTGCTCCAGTAGGCTTGGTTCCCACAATGGGCTTCCTGCATGAAGGCCACCTTTCCTTGGTTGGCCAGGCGCTTAAGCAGTGTGCCAGTGTTGTGGTCAGCATTTTTGTCAATCCCGCTCAATTTGGTCCAAACGAAGATTTAGCGCGTTACCCCCGTGATATGGAACGTGATAAGGCATTGTTAGAGCATCAAGGTGTGCATGTGCTGTGGACACCCTTACCAGAGCAAATGTACCCCCCGGGCTACCAAACCTGGGTGACGGTGGATGAAATGACGTTGCCGCTTGAAGGCACTGTGCGCCCGGGTCATTTCAGGGGTGTAACCACGGTGGTGGCTAAAATTTTCAATGCCGTTCAGCCTGAAAAGGCTTTTTTTGGTCAAAAGGATGCGCAGCAGGCAGCCGTTATTCGCAGAATGACCATGGATTTAAATTTTCCGATAGAGATTGTGGTATGTCCTACAGTCCGTGAGCCAGATGGACTCGCTAAATCAAGCCGCAATGTATATCTCCACACTAAAGAAAGAAAGGCTGCAACGGTTCTTTACCGTTCTTTAACCGCAGCAAAAGAAGCTTTCGAGGCTGGCGAGCGAGACGCTCAGAAGCTTCGTAAAATTATGGGAGACATCTTGGCTGACGAGGCTTTAGCTCAACCTCAATATGTTTCCTGTGCTGATCCACTAACCCTCCAGGAACTTGATTACGCCCAAGATACTGTCCTGCTTTCGATGGCTGTGTATGTAGGAACAACTCGTCTCATCGATAATATTTTGATACAAAAGGAGTAGTCGCCATGCTATTGACGATTGATATTGGCAATACCAATATAACAATGGGCTTATACCAGGGTGTAAATTTAGGTGCACGCTGGCGTTTAGCCACTGATTATGAGCGTATGCCTGATGAATACGGTTTACAGTTCTTAGGTTTGCTTTCTCATGCGGGAATTAATTCAAATGATCTAAAAGGGATCTGTTTAGCTTCAGTGGTGCCTCCCTTAACCGGAAAGATTACCAGGGCTTGCCAGGATTATTTACACCAGGATTGCTTGATTGTGGATGCAGGGGTAAAAACCGGGGTGCGCGTGCGCTATGATGATCCCAAGGCTGTTGGGGCAGACCGGATTGTCGATGCCGCTGCAGTACAGGTGCTATATGGAGGTCCAGCTTGTGTGGTGGATTTCGGTACAGCAACCACTTTTGATGCAATTTCTGCTGAGGGAGATTATTTAGGCGGGGCGATTGCTCCGGGAATTGGAATTGCCTCAGAAGCCTTGTTTTTGAGAACTGCCAAGCTTCCACGGGTTGACTTGCAGCGACCCCCGAATGTGATTGGCCGGAACACAGTTCATTCAATGCAATCTGGTTTATTGTTTGGCTATGTGGCCCTGGTAGAGGGAATGGTTGGACGGTTTCGGAATGAATTAGGTCCGACGATGAAAGTGATTGCCACTGGTGGTTTGGCCGATATTATTGCGCGTGAAACCGATGTTCTCAAAATTATCGCACCGTGGTTAACGCTGGATGGACTGCGCGTTATTTGGGATTTAAATTTAGGTAAGCCAGGAAGTTCTGAAAATTCTTAGAGTTAGTGTTTTGCGCAAAATTCACGAATAGCATGCAGCCCAAGAGTATAATTAAGTAATGAAAACTGAGATCATGTTGGCTGACCATCCGGTTGCATTTTTGCACGCTGTGGATATTTTAAGAAATGGGGGTGTTTTAGCATTTCCAACAGATACTGTATATGGACTTGCTGCATATCCATTTGAAGAAACCATGGTTGAACGCCTGTATGTAGCCAAAGGACGAAACAGCACCAAAGCAATTGCCATCTTGATTGGCAGCATGACAGATCTCAAACTAATCGTTAAGGAGATGTCACCCTTAGCGTTAACCCTCTCAAAGCATTTTTGGCCAGGTCCACTTACCTTAGTTCTCTCTAGTCAGGTATCTCTTCCCAAGAATTTATCGGCGAACAAAACGATCGGAGTACGCATGCCCAACCACCCGATCGCTTTATCACTCCTCAAACAAGCCGGGCCATTAGCAGTCACTTCAGCTAACATGTCGGGAAAAGGAAACACAAATTCAGCCCATGAAGTTTTGGAGCAGTTGGGAGGCAAGATTCACTTGATATTGGATGGGGGAGTAACACCGGGTGGTATTCCCTCGACAGTTGTGGATTGTACGGGAATTGAACCTGTCATTTTGCGAGAGGGACCGATTAATTTGAATGCTATCAGGGCAGTTTTGTAGACATTTCTTAGCAAATACTTAACCAATCTTCATACAAGGTTTACTTCAATTTGTATAATAAGAATTACATTTTCCTAAAAACTCCTCAGAAATACTGCTCTTCAAGGTGTGTGCCCTTGATGGGCAGTTTTCATTAACAAGGTAATACCACGTGATACTGGCTGCCCGGGCATTTTTCCTCATCATATCCGGGGCTTTCCGCCCAAATTTTTCCTCCATGAGCTTCTACAATACCTTTCGCAACGGCCAATCCCAGACCCGGACCAGAACCTTTGAATGAGATTTTGCCAGAAGAATGAAGCTGTAGATTGGTAGTTTGATAGAACTTCGTGAAGATCAGATCCAAATGTTCTCGCTTAATTCCGATCCCCGTATCGCTGATTATGATCTCAATCCCTCCATCAGGCAAACCAGCCTGACCTTGTGAGATCGGGAGTCCAACAATATTAATTTTCCCTTCATTTGGGGTATTCTGTACCACGTTGAGGATCAAGTGATTGAAGACTTTTCTAAGTGCTTCCTGGTCAGCCCGGATAATTGGTAGATCACTCAACCCCTCGACAGTGAGAGAAAGATTGCGTTGAGCAAGGGTGAGCTTTAGCGATTTCGTGAGCGATCGGATCAGGTAACTGACAGAAACATCCATTTTGTGTAAAGATAAGGATCTGGCATCGATGCTGGCCATATCCAGCATGGTTTCAATAATTTCATTCAATCGCATGATCCCGATATGGATCCCATTCAGCATTTTTATCTGGTAATCATTTTCAACTGTAATCGGATCATCAAGCAGGATCTCTGTATAGCCGCGAATGATGGTAACTGGTGTAAGTAACTCATGAGAAGCGATACTGATAAAATCAGATTTAGTCTGATCGATTTTTTGAAGCTGGCTGAGAGCCTGTTGAAAATGTTGGTTTGACTGCTCCATGGCCTGATAAGCCCGTCTGAAATCATGATTGACGCGCATTAAGCTATCGACCAATCTCGCATTCTTAATCGCCAGGGATAGTTGATCGGCTAACGTTGCCAGTAATGTCAGCTCTTCAGCGCGATAAGGGTGACTAGATGTTTTTGAGCCTAACACGATCAAGCCAATCCATTCGTCACGAGAATGGATTGGCACGAAAATCTCGCCCGAAAGATCCTGGAGCCAACGGTATTCATCCGAAGAAAGAGACCGCTTGTCCAGGATAAGATCCTGATCTTTTTTAGTCTGAGGATAGTCGGCGTGTTCATAATATTTTAGGAGCAGGCTATTGCGGGTAAGTATCAATTCAGCAGGTTTTTCTTTTCCAATACTTCCCACTCCAATCAGGCGATCAAGATGGTTATCTTCCTTCTGTTCCGAAGCTACTTCGAAGAGAAATGCATGTTGAACTTTTAAGGCCTGGCAGATCAGACCAAGGGATACTTGAGCAAGCTGTTCGGTGCTCGTAACGCTGCTGATCCCCCGGCTATATTCCCTCAGGATCTGGTTCGAGTCATAGATTCCATATAAGAAAAACAGGCTGGTTAACTTTGGTACATTTTTCCACACAACCAAGACGAGA
Organism: uncultured Chloroflexia bacterium; assembly: GCA_963754615.1. Taxonomy (GTDB): domain Bacteria; phylum Chloroflexota; class Anaerolineae; order Anaerolineales; family UBA4823; genus CAVVUF01. The sequence goes on from CAVWGW010000009.1 coordinate 121,693, forward strand.
GCGCCCAAAGATATAACCAGGAAGGTGACGCAAAGGAAGGGCATGATTAAGTTGGGCGTAGGGAAGAAGGTTTCAGAGAGGGATATCGTTACCAGGCATAACAACACCGCGGGGATGCAAACAATCCCAGTAGTCAGGATCAGTTTACCCGCCAAATGGAAATCGCGTCTTCGCCAACTCACCAGTAAAACAGCTATGTAGAAGATTGCAAATAGTACAAAGACAATCTCAACAATGGTACGTAAGATCATTAGACTTCAGATAAGGGCCAGTTTGGCAAAACATCCATATTCAATGGGTCGCGCTGACCTTTGATGAAATGATAATAACCAGCTCCGGCAATCATTGCAGCATTATCAGTGCAGAGCGTAATCGGAGGAATATGCAAGGTACAATTCGCCCGCATCTGAAATGGATCTCGTAAAGCTCGGTTAGCTGAGACACCTCCCGCTACCAGGATCTCTCTCGCATTGAACTCTCGTGCTGCCTGCATGGTCTTGCTAACCAATACATCGACTACCGCAGCTTGAAAGCTGGCTGCCAGATCAGAAACCGGCAGGTCAGCTTGCTTTTCTTCCAGTTTTCGCACTTCACGTAGAACAGCGGTTTTTAGACCGCTGAAAGAGAAATTCCAGGTTCCCTCCAACCAAGCTCGCGGGAAGTTATAAGCCAAAGGATTGCCCCCCAGAGAAGCTTTCTGTATCGCTGGCCCCCCAGGATAACCCAAACCGATCAATCGAGCAATCTTATCAAAAGCTTCTCCGGCTGCATCGTCCAGCGTCGCACCCAGGCGTTGGTAAGAGAGATGGTCTTTCATTAAAACTAGTTCGGTGTGACCGCCAGAGACAATTAATACCAATAGAGGAAACTGTGGTTCTGGTTTCGGGGTTTCTGTTAGAAAAGACAACCAGGCAGCATAAATGTGCGCTTCTAAGTGATTGATTCCAATAATAGGCAGTCCCGAAGTGAGAGACAAACCTTTGGCTGTATTCATTCCGACCACTAATGAGCCCGGCAGACCAGGTCCGCGGGTCACAGCAATTGCATCAACTTCAGATATGGTCATATGTGCCAGCTGAAGAGCTTGTTCGATAATTGGATAAATCGTCAGGATATGTTGTCGAGAAGCAACCTCAGGAAAGACTCCACCATATTGAGCATGCAGGTCGATCTGTGAGGCTACCGTACTGGAAAGGATAATCCTGCCATTCTCAACAATTGAAGCTGCCGTCTCGTCGCATGAGGTTTCGATCCCCAAAATACGGGCATCACCTGTTGGAGCAGGATGATCTGTTTTTATAGCACTCTCTTTAGTTTCGCGAACTTCCTTCATGACGATCCTTTTAACCTTTTATCGGAAGCACTAAATCGAGGGGATAATCAACCAGCGATTGAATTTTACCATCTGGACTCACATAGAGGGTATCCTCTAACCGCACCCCCATATTTTTATCCGGGTAGTATAGCCCAGGCTCCAATGTAAAGACTGCGCCTGGAATCAAACGATCCTCTTCAGTGGCGTTCATCCCAAACCAGGGCTGCTCATGTACATTCAACCCCACCCCATGACCAAGGCTGTGAATATATCCCACTTCTGTGTTGGGAGTCCCTTGGATTGTGGGATGCCCCTTAGCTTCAAAAAAATCACAGGTGCGGCTCTGATAAACAGTGCAATGGGTATTTACGATAAACTCAGCCTTCATCTGCTTGAAGACCAATAACACATCTTCATACAGATTCATGACCTCATCAGCTGCATACCCCAGGCACCATGTCCGGGTGAAATCATAGAAGTATCCTCCACCTTTTTCGCAAGGGTAGATGTCAAAGACAATGGTTTGACCCAGGCGCAGGTAATCGGAGGGTGTCCCTGCGCTGTGCGGGACGGCCGCATCTCGCCCAATCGAGAAGATCACACCCTCTGGGTTTTCAGCACCGCGTTCTGCCAACCACAAGTCAATCCTTGATTGAACTTCGCCAATCGTTAGAGGTAGATCATCTGCCTTGACGAGAATCCCATCCCGAGCATGATGAGATGTCAGGAAGTCAGCCACTTCACTCACTACTGCCGTGGTGATCTTTCCCATTTGACGTATGCGTGAGACTTCATCTTCGTCCTTCGTTAACCTGGCTTGCATAATCGTCGACTGGTCGCTCAACTCACCTGCCAGGGTTATCTCAGGCATGGCTTCTTGTAAAGCTCGAAAGATTGCATAAGAGGAACCCATCTCCACTTTTCCATATAGGGCGATTTTGCCTGAAGTGATTCCCAGGTCGGTAAGCATTTTTTTGTAACGTTCTGCAGTTGCTTTAACGAAATCACCATTGAACTGTTTCACCAGCTCCTTAAAATCATAGCTTTGCAGGCTTTTCATAGGCAAGCCCGTTTTAGCGGCTTCATCACGCTCCATGATTCGGTAGAATAGTACCGGATCAGCACCTCGCTTTTTGATCAATTCGCCAGCCATATGAGCCATACCCGTCAGATAAACCATTGCAGGGTTATGCTGAGCTGATCCGGTTATGATCAATGCGTCCAGACCATTTTTCTCCATCAATTTATCCAGGTCACTTTTCATTGGGGACTCACCTATTCTTTGTTATTATTTATGATTGTAAGAGTAATTGTATATTGCGAATTAAAGATTGATCTTGCTCAGGCAGAACCGTGCGTGGATCGAATAATATCTGATCATTCTCCAATCTTGATATCACAGGCGGGTTTTGCTGGCGTAATTTTTCGATGAATCGATTCGGATTTCGCACAGATATGGCGAGGCAGCAAGTAGGTAGAATTTCATCTGGAAGACTGCCACCCCCAACTGTAGATTGGCTTTGGCTAGCGGATCCTTGCCCAAGGAGATCAATCCAATTTTGTACTCGTTCCTGCAAGTTGACCAGAGGGATTGAGATCATTTTCCAAACAGGAATTTCTTGAATGGCCTCATCTTTCAAGTAGTGCATCAGGGTCGCTGAAAGCGCAGCCAAACAGAGTTTATCTGCACGGAGCGCACGTGTTAGAGGATGTTTTTTAAGTTTATCAATGTACTCGGTTTTTCCGATGATGATGCCCGCTTGAGGGCCTCCTAAAAGTTTATCCCCTGAGAAACACACAAGATCTGCACCGCTTTGTAGAGACTCTTGAACGGTGGGTTCGTGGCCCAAGCCAAAGTGGGCGGTATCCAAGAACGAACCTGAGCCGAGATCATCAATAACAGGGATATTCGCCCTGTGGGACACTTCCACAATTTCAGAAAGATCTGGTTCCGTAGTAAAACCCGTAATTCGAAAATTAGAGCGGTGGGCGCGGAAGACTAAAGCCACAGGCATTTCAGATATCGCCTGTTCATAATCGGCAATATGGATGCGGTTGGTAGTGCCAATTTCGACCAGCCGGGCACCAGATTGCTTAAGAACATCGGGGACACGGAAACCGCCGCCAATTTCTACCAACTGCGAACGAGCAATCACAACTGCTCGCCGGCGAGCCAGAGCTGTTAAAACAAGCAATACAGCTGCAGCATTGTTATTTACAACCAGCGCACCTTGTACACCTGTCAAGTGTTTGAGTAATTCTTCTGCATGAACCAGGCGAGAGCTCCGTTTTCCTTTATCTAGATCGTATTCCAGATTACTGTAATTGTTCGCAACAGATTGCACGGCTTGCCTGGCAGCCAAGCTGAGTGGTGCACGACCCAGATTGGTATGCAAGATAACACCAGTCGCATTGATCACTGGCAACAAAGACGGTTCAGTCCAACCTTCCAATTGGACCCTGACTAGCTCAATGATCTCGTCCTGGTGAGGGATATTTTTTTGAAGCGAGAAATTATCGCGAATATTCTTCAATGTAAGACGGATAGCTTCTAAAACAAGGGAGCGTCCGTACGTTGAAATATATATGGAAACCGGATCAGATTGTAATATTTGTTCAACAGAGGGCAAATTTCGCAGGCTTTGCATTCTTGTTTGTGATCTGATGGATGGCAAGTCTTGAAACTTTTTACTGAGGTTTCCACTGGCTACGTTCTCGCATACGCAGTAGAAATTCCATCAACCCTAGGCCAATCAACAATAATACCGCCAAGGCTCCGCTAAGCACACGTCCAATTTGAAGCCATGCCAGCGTGGCTCCATAAATGCCGACGAGTATCGCCTGCCGTAAAATTACTGCGGAGGTAGCGGGCGGAATACTGGTAAAGCGATGGTTCAAGAAAGCTGTAAAAGGCAAAGCAGTTCCGGTTAATGCCATGAAAACAAGTAAGAAGAATAACCAACGCGGCCCCACTGTTGGTACAGAAAGAAATAGAAGGATGATTAAACCCCCGTAACCCAATGTTGCCAGAATGATAGCAGTTGGTAAGAAAGCCTTTACAGGAGGAGTTTGGGTTGTATTCATAAGCAAGATATTCTGATTATATCCTACTTAAAAAAAACAACCGGCGCTAGTTTTGAGACGCCACCGGCTGTTTATAGATACGATCAGATCAAGGGCTTCGTTTGAGTTAAATCTCTCGAAACTCACCATCAAGAACAGTTCCCTCAGGAGCTTGGTCAGTCTTTTCTTGACCGTGGGGTTCATCATAAGTGGATGCCCCTTGAGATTGTCCAGCATTGAGTTGTTGGCTCAACGCATAGAAGGCATTCTGAAGATCTTCAGCCTGTTTTTGGATCCTGGAGGTATCGTTGGTCTTCAGTATATCTTTTAACGCGCTGATCTTACTTTCGATGTTTTTCAGTTCACTCATCGGGACACGTTCACCCAAATCGCGTAGTAGCTTCTCGGTTTGGTAAACCAGGTTATCAGCAGAATTTCGGGCTTCGATCAGTTCGCGCTGATGCCGGTCTTCCGCTTCATTTTCTCTTGCCTGGCGAATTTTTCTCTCAATCTCGTCTTTTGACAGGTTTGTTGAAGCAGTAATAGTCACTTTCTGCTCTTTACCCGAGGCTTTATCGTGTGCGATGACATTCAAGATTCCATTGGCATCAATATCAAATGTCACTTCAATTTGGGGAGTGCCACGCAATGCTGACGGAATTCCCTCCAGTCGAAAGCGCCCCAGGCTCATATTATCAGCTGCCATTGGTCGTTCACCCTGTAACACATGGATATCCACAGCGGTTTGGTTATCCTCAGCAGTAGAAAACGTCTCCGTTTTCCTGATCGGAATGGTAGTATTTCTTTCAATCAAATTTGTCGTCACACCACCAAGGGTCTCTACTCCGAGAGAGAGAGGCGTAACGTCGAGTAATAAAACATCTTTCACTTCGCCTCCGAGGACACCACCTTGGATGGCAGCTCCAACAGCAACTACTTCGTCGGGGTTTACACCTTTGTGGGGCTCTTTGTTTACCAGCGAGCGTACGAGATCCTGAACCATGGGCATACGCGTGGCACCGCCAACCAGAACAACTTCGTCAATCTCCGAAGGCTTCAATCCTGCATCCTTTAGGGCAGCCTGAAAAGGTCCCTTTAAACGGTTGACCAGGTCTTCCGTTAGCTGTTCAAATTTTGACCGCGTCAGCTTCATTTGGAAATGTTTGGGGCCTGAAGCATCAGCAGTTATGTAGGGGAGATTTATATCGGTCTCCAACATGGTTGACAGCTCAATTTTAGCCCTTTCAGCTGCCTCGCGCAGGCGCTGTAAAGCCTGGCGGTCTTTTCGTAAATCAATACCAGAATCACGCCCAAATTCATCTGCAGCCCAATGAACAATACGTTCATCCCAATCATCACCACCCAAGTGAGTATCCCCATTCGTAGCCTTGACCTCAACCACACCTTCTCCAACCTCCAATAGGCTGATGTCGAAAGTCCCCCCTCCCAGGTCGAAAACCAGGATGGTTTCATTCACTTGTTTATCCAGACCATAAGCCAACGCTGCAGCAGTGGGTTCATTGATAATGCGTAGGACTTCTAATCCGGCAATTTTTCCTGCATCCTTGGTAGCCTGGCGCTGGTTATCATTGAAGTATGCCGGAACCGTGATCACCGCTTTTGTGACAGGCTCCCCCAGGTAAGCCTCAGCATCGGATTTTAGTTTGGATAAAATCATTGCGGAAATTTCTTGAGGGGTGATTTCCTTACCCGTTAATGGGATTTTGACCCGAGCATCGCCTGTCGGTCCGCTAATAACCGGGTAGGAGACCATTTTGCGTTCTGTGTCAACCTCATTAAACCGGCGTCCCATAAAACGCTTGATGGAATAGACCGTATTTTCCGAGTTAATGACAGCCTGCCGCTTCGCAGTTTGACCTACCAAGCGATCCCCATTTTTACTGAAGGCTACTACAGATGGACAGAGTTCGAGAGCCTTCTACAGTTGTAATCACTGTAGGATCCCCACCTTCCATTACAGCCACTACACTATTTGTCGTACCGAGGTCAATACCGATAATTTTTGACATAGACACTATCTCCATTTCATTTTTTTATATAAGCAATAGCATACTCGGGTAATGAAAGAAAATTATTAACGTCATATAGGAAAGATATCAATTTTTTGGGTAAAAGGTTAAGTTTGAACAGACTCTCGACAATTTCTCCTCCTTGACGTTTATGTAAAGGGAATGATCCCAAATAATGGAATCTCGACCCTGCTCAGATTAAATCGTGTAAAAAAAGGTGATGGAATCCGAAAGAATTAAGAAATCACCGCTTTTTATTTCTTTAACATTGCCGAACCATAACTGGGAGTTTATAGCTCATATGAACGAATATCGTCTATATATGGGGGGTAATATTGACCTAATCCCAGGAATGGGCATGAAGAAAGTTTGCTGAGGTAACCAAAACAATCAAAGTTTGTGGGAGAATGTATTAAGATCAGTAATCTTAAATTTTTGAGTTTTTTTAGAATACCGTAGGTTAACTGTATTGATTGCCGGGGTATTTATTGCTAAAATGTTGATATGTAAGCCAGCCGTGAACAAGGCCCGCGTTCAGTCTTACTTGTAAAACAAATCTGCTTTTTCAAGAAGAGCCAGCCTTTCTTGTTTTCCGATACCATCACATTTTTCCCGCTGCTGTTTAATATAGCAGCGGTTGCATGTCTATTTTCGTTTCTTAAACCTAAATCTGGGAAGGAGAAGCATAATATGAAAGCCGATCAGGCCTGGCAAGCTGCTTTAGGTCAATTGCAGATGGAAATGCCAAAGGCATCCTTTGATACTTGGGTTAAAGAAGCTGAGTTTTTATCTTATGAAGATGGTCAGTTTATTATCGGTGTTCCGAATACTTATGCACGGGATTGGCTAGAAGGACGCCTAAATAGCACCACCACACGTATGTTAACGGGGATTATGAACCGGTCGGTAAGCGTTCGCTTTGTTGTGTGGCAAAATGGGAATGGAACGTCGGAGTTAGAAGAAGATGTAGAAGAGATACCAGCCCCCCAAACCCAGGTCTTCCAATCGAAGATGAACGGCCGCTATACTTTTGAAAATTTTGTCGTGGGTGCCAGTAATCGATTAGCACATGCGGCATCCATGGCTGTCGCAGAAAGACCTGCTCAAACATATAACCCTTTGTTCTTGTATGGCGGGGTGGGATTAGGGAAAACACATCTTCTATACGCCATAGGAAATGCCTGCGAAAAGCGCGGTCTTCAGGTGTTATATGTCTCATCTGAAGAATTTACAAATGATCTAATCAATGCCATTCGCACTCATACGACACAGGCTTTTCGCGAAAAATATCGCAGAATTGATGTATTGTTAATAGATGACATCCAATTCATCGCCGGCAAAGAGTCCACCCAAGAAGAATTCTTCCATACATTTAACACGCTTCATGGTCAGGATAAGCAAATTGTCATCTCTTCAGACCGGCCTCCGAAAGCCCTGGTAACTTTGGAGGAACGGCTCCGTTCTCGATTTGAATGGGGATTAACTGCTGATCTACAGCCTCCAGATTTCGAGACGCGTGTGGCGATCTTGCGCTCAAAAGCTGATCGGGCAGGGTATCGATTACCAGTCGATTTACCGGAAACGATTGCACGCCGTGTGCAGTCCAACATCAGAGAGTTAGAAGGAGCTCTGACTCGCATCGTAGCATTTTCAGATTTGAGTGGCCTGCCTTTAACCCCTCAGCTGGTTGATTTAGCCCTGGCAGATTTACTACCCCACCGAAAAGATGTTCACCCTGAGGACGTTGTGCGGGCTGTAGCCGATGTATTTGGAGTAACCATAGATCGCATCATGGGACGTGATCGTTCGCGTGAAGTAGCTTTACCACGCCAAATCGTGATGTATCTTTTACGGGGTGAAAACATCAGTTTGCCGCAGATTGGGGATGCACTTGGAGGCAGAGACCACACAACCGTTATGTACGCCTGTGATAAGATAGCCGATTTATTAGAACGCGATGACCGGCTGCGCCGTCAGGTTATCGAGGTGCGCGAGCAAGTCTTCGGCCGGTCTAACCTTTCGTTATAAAAAAAATTAACCTCGACGCAACCTCCAGGTACCCTGCAAGCGACGAAAAAACCGCCCGAGAAGAGAGTGCTCTTCAGGTTTCGGAATTGTTTCAAGCTCTGGCCATGGGTCTAGGTCAAAGAGTTTCCGAATAACATATTGCCCTAACAGCTTCAGAGTCGCCAAAAAGGGAGCAGCGATAAGCAGCCCAACCAGCCCGATAAAATTGGCGGCTAAGATAGCTGCCACCAGAACTGCAGCAGGGTTTATTCCAAGCGTGTCACCCATGATCCGCGGTGATATTAGATTGTCAAATAATTGGTTTAGAATGAAGCAAATAACAATTGCCAGCAGGGCATATGCCAGTGGTTCCAGGTTGTAATAATTATCAGGTTGGAAAATAGCCACCAAGAAGGTTACGAGAGTAGCTATCCAAGAACCTACATACGGAACGAAATGCGCTAATCCGGTCAAAATAGCAAGCCCTAAGGCATAACGAAGCCCCAAAATGCTCAATACAATCCAATAGGTAACGATAACCAGCATTGCTATAACAATCTGGCCGCGTAAAAAAGCATCCCAAATTTTCCCCAATTCGCGGCTTAACCGCCGAATATCAGAATCATATCCTGGTATTTGGATGTAACTCACAACATCTGGCATCTTTCCAAGATCCGTTAAGGTAAAGTAAGCAATTAATAAAACAAATAACGTCCACCCAATGGTCGATGCTGCTCCAGTTGCGAAGGTACTGACGATCGACCCAGCCCGTCCAATCACCAATTGAGCCCCCTGGATTAATTGGTTGCTAAGTGTATTTAAATCCAGGTAATTGCTAAAGGCAAGCTGAAAGGGACCAAGGCTAAAGGTTTGTTTTGAAAGTGTATCAAGGGCTTTTGGCAAATCACCCAAAAAACTTTGGATGATACGGATCAAGCTCTGAATTTGCTGGACAACAACGACCCCCGTTGCTGTAAACAAACCGATAATAATGATTAAGAGAGCCAGGAAAACAATATTGACCGCCCATTTCCAGGAAAGTTTTGTCAGGTTGGTTAACTTGGCTGTCAAAGGATGGAGAAGATAAGTCAATATGAACGCCAATAAAAGAGGACCGATAATCGAGCGAAAAAAAATAACCAGGACGAAAATCAAGCCGATCAACGTCAATCCGACAACAAGCTTGACGGATGAACCCCATCTTGGAGAGTTGGATAATGAAGGTGTTGATGAGGTCATTTTATCCTGTTCCGCTTCCACCAATATGGTTCTGGTGGCTGCGTTGGCTGGGTCATTGTTACTGGAAACGGGTCCATATCCAAAAGGTTGGCGTAGATATATCGCCCAATAACCCGTGCTGAGGCGATGGTCGGAGCAGCCAGGAGGATGCCCAGAACGCCTGCCAGGACAGCTCCTGCTACAATTCCCAGAATTACAACCAAAGGAGGGAGCTGTACGCGCCTGCCAATAATACGTGGCATGAGGTAATTCAAATCAAATTGCTGGTAGAACAGGTGCAAGCCTATGATAATGAGTGCAAAAGCCCAATTCGGTAAAGGCAACCAGGTTGAGCCAAAAGTTAATGCCAACACAGAGGCTGTCACTAACCAGATCGCATGGCCGATAGACGGTAAAAATTCTAATAATCCAGCAAAAATCCCCATACCCAGGGCAAAAGGTAAACCAAGCAGAAGACCTATAGAAGAGAATATGCAAGCAACCACGAAACCCAAAACAATTTGCCCGCGAAAGAAAGCGCCCCAAATTTGGTTAATTTCATCTCGAATAATTCGGAAATCATATTGATAGGCAGAAGGAATTAAATGTTCAATCCAGTTCTGCAACCTGTTGTTATCCTTGATTAAATAAAATGAAACAACAAAGATAAATATAACCCAAACGATGGAAGAGACGACTTCGATCACCAAAGTGAATGTTTGTCCAACGAAAGGTTCTACCAACCCGCGTAGCCCCGTGCTAAATTGGTCAAGCAGCACAGATACATCAATAATGCTTCCATTAATCAAGAACTGCTTACCTAGGAACGTTTGAATTTCTTGAGAAATCTGTTGAAAATCTAGATTTAATCCCGTTATTTGAGGCCCAAGGATTGGAATAATTACCACTGGAACCAACAAAACCACCGCCAGGAGAATAATATATGTCAGGCCGATTGACAAGACTTGTTTTATTTTCAGTTTGGATTGTAAGAAATTTACAACTGGAGATAGAATAAATGCCAGGATGATGGCCAGGATCAGGGGGGAGATTGCCTGTTTGAACCGCGAAAGCAAATAAATAACAAAAGCCAGCAAAAGCAGGCTGACGATCACCTTTACTTGGAAGGGCCAATGCGGTCTGGATTCGTCCATTGGTTATAAAACAAAAACGTAAAACGTAAATTTTGAGAGAGCCTCTTTTATTACGTTTTACGTCTTCAACCCTTATTTAGTAGGTCTTTAACGTAGGAAAAAAGTTAGCACGACAAGAACGATCACAAATGAACCCACCAGTACCGCTATACGGCGCAAATCCTTTTTCACATAACTATAATCGGGATTAAAACTCGGCTGCTTAGGCGCACTTATACTTGTAGGTGCCGACTCCACGATGGGCTGAGAAATGACTTTTCGTGTTTGTCGTTTCGATTTTTTACTCATCTTTGAAAAACTCCTGTGGTTCATAAATTCCGGGCTTTGGCATAGAAAAATAATTCATTTAATCGGATTGAATTGAGGTGCCAAATCCGAAAGATAAGTATAACAAAAATCGAACAAAAAGGAGGAGTTAAAATGGATTTATTGCTGATCTTGTAAAGTCGCCTTAACCACAATCCGTTTATTATCCACCAAGTACGGATAACAAGAGATCAATGTAGCAATAGGCTGTGATGTGGGGGCAAGAACTTCTACCTGGGTAGGTTCGACAATTTCAGTACCTGTGACAGAATATACGAAAGAGCGCTGCCCGGTATAAATCATGATTTGATCTCCAGGCTCCAGTTTATCAAGATCGCGAAATATCTCCCCAAAGACATCATTATGAGCTGTTAGTACAATATTATCTGATTCGCCCGGATTGGCTGAACCGATGTGTTGGGCAACGCCTTTCTTCAATTGCTCCCAACCGTCACCTTGAACAATTGGGGCATCCACCCCAAGAGCAGGGATCTGAATTCGTACGGCTTGTTGAGGGCCAGGCGTAGGAATAGGCACGTTGGCTAAGGTTTGCACAAGCGGTCGCAAATGTTCGGGGATTTCAGCTTCATTTGGCGATGCGCCCCCAGGAGAATTGGGAGGTGTATGACCAGAAGGAAGGATAACAGCCATGATGATAGGTGTTGGTGTTAAAGTGGGTTGTACCAAAGCTTCACTTACTTGAACATTCAGATCTCGGAGGATCTCCATCCCGTTCACCATCAAGAGAACCAATCCAATAACAGCTATTATCTCGATAATGAGTAAGAGGCTGTCAAATATACGCCGAGGTAGACGGGAATGCGCCGAAGAGGCACCCCCAGTCTCAGCGATCGTATCGGAATGCAAGTGATCGAGGGTTGGAGAGGGAATGTCGGATGCCAATAAGACCACACGCCCGGTTTTCCTAAACCTTTCCAGGCGTTCACGGCGCACTTTTCGCCTCTTCTCAACCAAAAGCCGGCGCAATTCATCGATCGAGAGTTCTTCAGGAGGCAAATTGGATCTCATAATGCGATTATACCTCGCCGATACATGGGGGTTCCTCTAGCATTAGCAAATATTAAAATCCTTTTAATTCAACTGATTTGGCTTAGCGTGTTTGCCAAGGGCGAATAAGGCAAAACCAGAAAACCGGACACCAGCACTCACCAACAGAGCGCCGCCAATACCAATATAACCTACAAGAAAAGTGCCGATGAGCGGAGAAGCAATTGTAGATAGGTGCTGCATACTTTGTGCCAATGCCACGAATGTGGCAGAATACTCTACAGGTACAGTATTCATTAACTCGTCGAAGAAAACGAGGTCAAGCCCGGCCTGAAAGACACCAACAAGCCCTGCTAATAGAATAATGGTCTGCTCATTGGTAGTCATGGCAATCAAAGCAGGATAGAGGGAGACTCCAAAGGTGGTGCAAAGCAGCACAAAACGCGATCCACGCTTGCGAGATTGGCGCGGCCAAAAGTAATAACCGAGCAGTGCTACCGCAGTTGACGCCGTGGTGATTAACCCAATCGTGGCATTAGAGGCATGTACAACTTTGACAAAGTATAGTGGGAAAAGCGGGGCGGCTAGAGCAACACCCGATAGAAATACAAAACGTTTCAGTGAAAACGATACGAATGCTGGCTCATTACGAATTAAGCGCACATAATCCTTGATGCTATCCCTTGAAAATCTTCCAGTAAATTGAGCAGGTACTTTGGTCTCAGGCAGGACGATGTGGCTGGAGAAATAATAGCTAATTATCCCCCCTATTGAGAGACCTAAAAAAATCAGCTGGTAATTGAACGGAAAAACGACCCGATCAAGCACCTGTCCAGCCACAGCTGCCGTGATAGCAGAAGTCAACCCCAATATCGACCACCGCCGGCTCATCAAGGCATAACGTCCATGAGGCCCAGCAACAGCATTCATTACGACAGAAAAGGAGATGACGACCATAGTTTGTGGGACGGTTGCAATAGCCCAAATGATCAAAATTGCAGTGACGATATATTCTTCAGGGACAAAAAAAGGCACTAATCCAGTTAGCGCATAACAAGAGAGTACAGCCAGCCTGGCAGCGCTGAACCAAGGGACAATTTTTGTTTTGGTCTGTAAGAAGCGCCCAACAATCAATGCCAGGAAAAGCCCCGTGACTCCGGGCATCGCCGTTAAAAGACCGATCTGAAAAGGAATAGCACCAGAAAGCGTCAGAAAAACTGGCAGGAAGGGACCCGCCGCGCTGGCTAATCCAACACCGATCGCATCGATTTGAACATAGCGGAAGTTTCTTTTTTGGATCTGTAAAGCATCCGAATCCAACACAGCAGTCATTCTTTTTCCACAACACTGATAAATATTTTCTCGAGGTTGTTTGCCAGAACTGCCCGGTCAAAATGAGCTTCGATATACTGACGACCGCGGCAGCCCATTTCTTTTCCGAGAGAACGATCTTGTATTAACTTAATGATCGCTTGCGCGATTCCTTCTGCATCGCCAGGCTCCACAGGTATGCCAGCCTGTACACCTTCGATGACCTCACGAATCACCCCATTAATCGCCAATATGACGGGTTTTCCTGCTGCCATGTAATCAAAAACCTTGTTCGGGTAAACGGTTGAGAATAAGGGAATTGGTTTCAAGATCGCAATGCAAGCATCTGCTGCTGCCATCGCAGCAGGAATGTCCAGTTTTGGGAGAGGGGGGATGAATAAAACATTCTTGAGATCCATCTCCTCGGCGCGGCGTACCAGGGTGGGTTTTTCTTTCCCATCTCCCAAAAACAAAAAAACGATCTCCTGTCGATCTTGAAGCAAGCGTGCCGCATTTAAAATGACACCCAAATCATTCGATAATCCGTGCGCTCCAGCATACAGAACCACAAATTTGGCAGAAAGGTGATATTTTTGTATAAATTCAAGCCCATTCTCAGTTGGGTCGAACATACGTGGGTCCGCTCCGTTGGGCACCAGGTCAACCGCCTTGGCACCGCGCGCCTTTACATGATCGGAAAATCCGGGTGAATTGATGAGCATACGGTCCGCATGGCAATATAAAAAACGCTCCAGCCAACGAGAAGCTCGAATAAGGATTGGCTGCCTCAGAACCCCCACAGCAACTGCAAAGTCAGGCCACAGGTCACGCACCTCAAATACAAACTTTGCCCCTTTTAGACGTGCAACCAACCAGGCCGTCAAACCCTGGAAGATTGGCGGAGATGTACCCCATACCAAATCAATGTTCTTCACTTGCATTCCAGCAAAAAAAGATGAGAGCATGAAGCTAAAAAAACTCAAAAGGCGATGGATGAAACTGCGATGGAGGGCAGGATAGGTATAGACACGTAAGATAGTCATACCATATTCCTCTTGTTTTGTTATCAAGGGGGCCTGCGAAGAAGATAATTTACCTGTTAGATAGCTAACCGGGCTTGCGATGACTGTGACCTGATGCCCTTTTTCTACGAGATATCGAGCCAATTCGTGGTGGCGGGTGCCTCCAGGTTCATTGAGAGAGGTGAATGCTTGATGAATAAGGAGAATATGCATCTTACTTTCGTCTTAGTACCCAGTTTCGTAAGTTACGTAATTTAACCATAGTCCAAATACTTATTACCTTCCACCATGCATAGATTTGTATCCTTTCGATTACCTCGTCTCTATTTGAGATTGCGTCAGAAACAATTTCCCGAACCGATGGTGCCAGCCATTTAGGCAGTTTTTCGACTGGGTACCAATTTACCTCCAAGGTCTCTGGACCCGATTCCAGAGCACGCCCACCTATGACACATCCTCGAAAGATATAACGGACATCATGAAATTGAGGGCGATGATAGCTGCCAATATACTTGTCTATTTTAACCTCATAACCACTCTCTTCATAAGTTTCACGGATTGCAGCATCTTCTGGGGTTTCTCCTGTTTCCAATCCACCACCGGGCAATGCCCAAACACGAAAATCCTCGCGTAGGATGAGTAAGATATGTTCATGACTTTCATCCAAAATAACTGTCGAAGAGGATTCTTTTTGCATACCACTTATTCCGTACACAGATCCCAATTGGTTAAAAAAGATACCGGCAGTAATCCGCTCAACAGGATTGATAACGATAAGGCAGGAAATTTTGTTCCATAGGTTGGCGAAACCCATCCCCAGGTTGGATTTGGGTTATGATCCGCGATTCCTTGCAATACAAGAACCTGCCCTGCCCGAATCAACCCAATCGAAAGATCTGAGGCAGAGATTAATTCCCCTGCAGAATTCCTGGCGCTTATTTTTGCTTTGATCCATCCCGTCGGTGAGTTTAATTTTAGATCGATGCTTGTTTGTTGAGCATCCAAATTCCATTCCCAATCAGGTAATAACCAATGCAGCCTGGCTTGTGTCGATCCTGCGGTCTTCTTCCCTTTCACTGGAAGCAGCTGATCTTCAATCTTCCATTTATCAGAACAAGCCTCAACCGTACGCTGGTGGATGATGCCTAGGCTCTGGTAGCCATTATGTCTTGCCACCACACGCGCTACCCATCCATTCTGAGCATATTCTTGAGAGCAAATCTCCGCTTGAGCCCAATCGAGATACAGAAAGCGACCAGCTCGTAGCATTTGTTCTTGCTGGTCAATTGTCACTGTGTTATGAACAAAGGTGCTTGTAAGACCATTATCCCATGGGGCAGGGGCGTTGTAGAGGTAGGTGCCCGGGTCGAGGGCGAGATTGACTCCGCGCCACCACAAATCGAAATGGAGCTGGTCTGCATGCCCAGGGCGAGAAGAGAAATGAGCACAGCGCAGGTAAGCCCATGAATCAGAAGTTGATTTTATTACACAAGGGGAGGGCATCACCTTCTTTGTTTTGTCCGAGGCATCTTCAGCTCGCTGGCTTGTTCTCAATTTTGGTGTTTGCTGCTTATTACAAAGCCACAGACCCATCTCATCCCACACCCCGGCTGGTAGAACTTTTTCACCGAGAAAAGCCTCTCCAGCTGCCTGGAGGATTGGCCGAAAATCATGAGAGGGCAGCACTGAGAACGGGAAAATATATGCACCGTCGTTTGGCCCCAGGTTCGGGACGTTACCGCTGATTGGGTCAAGCAGCCTTAGCAGCCATTTTGTCGCGGCAGCCAGCCGGTCCATCGATAAATTTGGAAAAGACAGCCCTAACACTTGTGCCATCAGGTGTACCCACAAAGCTGTCTGCAGCATTAACCGATGGTAGTTTGTACTTTGTTGGTTATAACTCCCATCAGCCGCGATCTGCGTTTGCAAGCCTTTATGGAACCATTTCCATCCCAGCAGCCGCCATTTTTCAGCTGAAGGCTGGGTGGGCAAGACGCTTGCAGCAGTGATCAATCCCATGGCCTCAGTGAGAAGGTGGTTATTGTTTTGCGCCTGGGCATAGGATAAGCTGGGTGGTATCCGCCTTGCGTGTTGCACAATACTCTCCGCTAGGCGAGAGACCCTCGTTTGAGTTGATTGAGTTGAAGTCGCGAATATTTGAAAAGCAAACACCAGCGATATCAGCCGCAAGGCGACCTCTTGTCCTGAAATCCAATGCACTCCTAGGTAAGCTGGATTGTTATCTAAAAAGATTTCTGTATATTTCCAGAATGCTTCGGCATAACGTTCATCTCGGTTAATCAAATAAGCTCTTGCTAAGGTTATCGCCCAACCAAAACGGCCTGGCTCCCAGATGAACTTGATATCTTGATGATCGCCCAGCCGCAAATCCCGGTAAAGGGTCCAATGTTTCACAGGAGCAGGTGGAGTCAAATCGATATCTACAGGTTCACTCCCGAATAATCTCACCTTTCCAGAGGCAATCTCATCAGCTTCGACCGAGAGGGATACCAGCCCATTGGTTCCCAAAACCAGGCGCAGCTCTTCTGGGTCAGGCAAAGGGATCGAAAA
Source organism: uncultured Chloroflexia bacterium (assembly GCA_963754615.1). GTDB lineage: Bacteria > Chloroflexota > Anaerolineae > Anaerolineales > UBA4823 > CAVVUF01. The sequence goes on from CAVWGW010000009.1 coordinate 138,698, forward strand.
CTGAAAGGTGGCAGTAGAAGGCTTGGAAGGTCTTGTCATCCAACGCAAATAGCCCGATTTAAGCCTCAATTGATACAAGGCATATAAACTCGTTTGTCTGAATCCGAGTTGTGTTAGGGCTTTCATCCAGATTAGCTGCATAGCTTAATGGAAAAGACTCCCCACAAAATCAAAGTAGGCATGCACTACCTGATCCATAATATCAAGCGATTTATGAATATCTCCAGGAATTAACAGGCTATGGTCGGCTTCCTCAAATATGATCGCTTTTATATCCTTCTGCTTTTTGATTATCGCCATACTTTCTGCTTCGAAAGTCTCATCTGCCTGACTGGCTACGAAAAGAGCAGGACCGGAATGCTGAATTGCCGAATCACCCACGAATGGGTAATGCAGTAAAGGGGTTAGCCAAATGCACGCAGCTTCAGCGGCTGCCCCAGATGCCAACAGCATGGCTAAAGATAAAGTCCCAATAGATTTACCAGCAAGGATTAAATTCGAATAACCTTGATCTGGAAAAGCTGTTTCAAGGGTAGCCTGGGCATCCGTGACCATCACTTGTAAACGCTCTGCGGGTTGAAGGGCCTTGACCGAGTCAGTTGTATAGTCTGAATTTAATTGCAGAACATCGATCCCTTTATTTAACAGCACTTGCGTCAAGTAGTACAACAGCGGCATATCACAGGTATAACGAAGACCTGGGAAGATGAGCGCCAGAGCAGAAGCTTGTTCATGTTTAAAGAAACGGTTGGGAATTGGCTGACCGTTATAGCCAGTCATTTGGAGGGAAGTGATTCCTAAGCTAGACATTTGACTCTCCTTGCACTACCCAGAGGTTCGAGTTACACTTTAATTGTGAAAACATGGCTTAGCCGGCTCCTGATTGGCAGTGTACTCTTCTTCAATGTTGAGTGCGCCCTTATGTTTATTATAAAACCAGACGCGTTCACCTGGGGTTTTGAGTTAACTGGGGAAACGGGTGAAGCCATGATTCAAGGACTGGGCGTACTATTTTTGATGTGGAATGTACCCTATGTTTTTGCTGTTTGGAACCCAATTAAATTCCGAATTTCCTTATACGAAGCGATTGTAATGCAAACTATCGGCGTTTTTGGGGAGTCTCTCATTCTTGTTTCATTATCTGGCTACCATCCAATTGTTCAAAGCACCGTCCTTAGATTTATTGCCTTTGATGCTTTTGGCTTGTTTGCACTAATCGTTGCGGCCTGGATCACTCGCCAGAGGCGAGCATGATTTTTTCTGCCGTTCGCAGCCCCTCCACTGCTGCGAAGGTTGCGCGGGCAACTCCTTCGAGTTGAGAATAAGGGATTGGTGGCGGTCCACCTGTGGTAATTGCTTTAGCGAATGCTTCCCATTCCGCTTTGTGACCTTTATCCTGGCGCAGTCGCGAGCTTAAAGTTTTCCGCCTCCCATTCTCCAATAATTCGAGTTTACGAAAATCGTCTAGAACCGCTACCCTTCCTCCAGTGAAAACCTCCACACGTTCTTTAGGGAAGGCTTTATCACCGTTTGCCAGGTAGCTGACTGTTCCTATGGAGCCATCCGGATAAGAAAAAGTGAAGACTGCATTATCTTCATGATAAACCCCTCCGTCAGGCAGAGCAAATCCTGTTACACAAATCGGAACCTGCCCAACCAGAAAGGTTAAGAAATCGATGAAATGACACCCTTCACCGATGATCCGTCCACCTCCTTGTTCTGGATCATGGAGCCAGTGGCTGAGCGGAATAAAACCAGCATTAACTCGGTAATGAACGACAAGAGGTTCCATGCGCTGTTGGAGGAAAGCCTCTAACCGAACGGACAGCGGAGCGAAACGGCGATTGAAACCCACCATAAGCATGGGAGGAAATTTTTCTCCTGCCATTTCCTGTAAGACTATCAAGACCTTTTCCAACTCATCTACATTCAAAGCCAGGGGTTTCTCGCAGAAAACGTGTTTTTTTGCTGCCAGGGCAGCTAAGATCTGAGGGGCATGTAAATGATGCCGGGTTAAGATTGCAACCGTATTAATGTCGGAATCTTGCAAAACACGATTTTCAGAGCTGTCTGCATATTGGAAGTGAAATTTATGAGCTAAGTGTTGAGCGCTCATACCTGTTCCAGAAACCACCCCCACCAGGTCGATCAAGGGATTTTTTTGCAGCGCAGGCAGCATCACAGCTGAGGCGAAATTGCCTGCGCCTAGAACGCCCAGCCGGACACGCTCGGGTGTGCGATCTCTAGAGGGCTTTGAGGGCAAATTTGGTGAGGTTACAGTGGCTTTTATCCGATCATTATCCTGAGCATCTGCTTCTCCATAAGTAAGCAGAACACCCAGGAATGGCTCCTTAGCCTTTCCAGTAATCAGCTCATAAGCCTGGGGAGCCTGCTCAATTGGAAAGCGATGGGTGATGAGAGGCTGGATATTCAGCCGCTCAAAGGCCAATAAGTCCACAAAGGCTTCCATATTCCGGTTTTCAGTCCAACGCACGTAACCCACCGGATAATCCTGCCCTTTTTCTTCATAAGAGCTGTCGTACCTTCCCGGGCCGTAAGAACGAGAATTCATGAAAGTCAGCTCTTTTTCGTAATAAATTTTTCGTGGAATGTGCAGACCGACCGCTCCCACAGCAACAACACGTGCACGATCACGAGCAATCATTCCGGCAAGCTCTACCGGATCTGACGAGGGCGTATCCGCACAGACCAAGATTACGTCGATCCCGCGACCGCGCCCAAAGCTTCGCGCTGCCTCCTCAGCTTGATTTCGGAGCACTGCTTCGGCTCCCATTTGTTGTGCAAGAGTGAACTCGATCCGGATTCAAGTCAATCCCCAAGGTCCGGCATCCTGCCGCCTGCGCTATACCCACGGTCAACAATCCTAAAAGGCCTAAACCGATCACTGCCACCGACTCACCAATGGCTGGTTCTCCCAGGCGAAAACCGTGCATGGCAATTGCTCCTAGAGTGGTGAAAGCAGCCGATTCAAAACTCACCTGATCCGGCAAAGCCACCAGGAGATTCTTTGGCACAACCGCGTATTCTGCATGCACAGCGTAATTGCCACCCGCGCAAGCCACGCGCTGCCCCACTTGGAATCCGGTTAAACCACTGCCAAGAGCAGCGATCCTTCCTCCAGATGAGTACCCAAGCGCCATCGGTTGGTCCAAGCGGTTGAATGCAGCTTCGAGAGTAGTCAGGAGCCCATCCCGATAGGCTTTATTAATAACTTGACGCGCCAGGTCTGGTCGCGAACGTGCCTTGCCAACCAGCGATTTCTCAGCGAATTCAACAACCATCCTCTCTGTTCCCGCAGATACCAGGGAAACAGCTGTGTGCACGAGGGCCGAATTCGGTTTGAGCGCTGGAACCGGTACATCGGAAACCGTTGTTTGTCCAGTCCGCATATTTTGAAGAAGTTGTTTCATGAATGAGTTCGTTTCCTGGATGAAAGTTCCCGTTTCTTAGGGTAAAGATCGTAGCAGGAATCCAGTATACCCCAAAAAGAGAAAAAGCCTTGATCGGTTATAATAAATTCAAAAGATCCCTTTTTGCCTGGAGTTACCCATGACAGATATCCGTGTTCGAAAATTAGCTCAGATCTTAGTAGATCACTCGATTCGCTGCCAACCCGGCGATCGGGTTCTAATCGAGGCAACTACGCTTGCTGAACCTTTGGTGCGAGAATTATATGCATTGATCCTGGAGCGAGGCGGTCATCCTCATCCTGTTCTAGCCCTGACTGACCAGGACGAAATCTTTATGGCACACGCAGGGGATGCTCAATTAGATTTTGCTCCTACCTTTCAAAAACTAGCTTACGAGACCTTCGAAGCCAGGATCCGAATTGGTTCATTGGCGAACACGCGCGCCATGAGCGAAGTGGATCCCAATCGATTGACGCGCCGTCAAAAAGCATTGGCTCAAATCCTGGAAACCCAAATGAGGGCGGGGAGCGGAGGGGTCATTGAAGTGGGTCACGACACTTTTCCCAACCACCGCTTATGCCATGGAAGCTGAAATGGCCTATAGCAGCTATGAGGATTTCGTTTATCGTGCCTGCCATGCTGATGAGGGCACTCCTGATCCCGCAGCTTATTGGCGAGGGGTAGAAGATCAGCAGCGTCGCATCATTGATCGATTGCAAGGGCATGACCAGGTCTCCTTACGCGGGCCAAATGTAGATCTCAAGTTGTCAATCAAAGGAAGAACGTTTCTGAATTCGGCCGGTCACCATAACATGCCAGACGGAGAAGTCTACACAGGACCCGTAGAAGCCTCGGTCAATGGTTGGGTGCGCTACACATATCCTACTGTCTTCCAGGGTAAAGTGGTGGAGGGCGTGACTTTATCTTTCGAAAACGGCAAGGTTGTGAATGCTTCGGCAGATAAGTACCAGGATTTACTGTTAAATATGTTAGATATTGACTCAGGAGCACGCTATCTTGGAGAATTTGCAATTGGCACCAATTTCGAGATTGACCGCTCGACAAAGAACATCCTGTTCGATGAGAAAATTGGCGGCAGCTTCCATACAGCGCTTGGAGCCGGGTATCCAGAAACAGGCAGTAAAAATAAGAGCCAAATTCACTGGGACATGATCTGTGACATGAAGATCGATTCGGAAATCCTGGTAGATGGTGATGTTCTTTATCGGAATGGAAAATTCTTAACTTGAATCCATTCAGAACACAAGCGCACCGAAACACAGCGAGTGGTGCTCTGATATCCAACCTTTCACAACCACGGAAGGTTCTGTAATCCCCACATCCGGCTGTAAAATCCTTCCTCTTTTAAGAGCTTTGAATGACCTCCACGCTCAACAATTTTCCCCTGGCTTAAAACCAGGATCTCATCTGCGTCTTCCAATCCCACCAATCGATGAGTGATGGTTATCCTGGCTCGCTGGCGGCAGAAGCGCTGAATTTCAACTAAAATTTGTTGTTCAAGGAGCGTATCTAAATTGGAGGTCGCCTCATCCAGGATAAGCACAGGCGCATCTCGTAAAAAAGCTCTCGCTAAGGCAAGTCGTTGACGCTCGCCAGCACTTAAGCGCACCCCTTGTTCGCCAATCCAGGTTTGATCCCCATCCGGCAGGGATGCGATGAAATCATACAGATGGGCTTGTTGAACAGCTTGATCCAGCTCAGCAGGGGAAGCGCCTGGTTTTGCTAGAAGCAAATTCTCTCGGATTGTCCCACTGAATAAGTAAGCGTTTTGAGATAAAACATTGAACCAGCGGCATAAGCACCCAGGATCATACTGGGAAATCTCATACCCCCCAAACAAGATCTGCCCTGCCTGGTAATCCCAAAACCGCAGAAGAAGGTTGATGATCGTTGATTTTCCAGCGCCGCTCGGACCAACGATCGCGATATGCTCGCCTGGCTTGATGGAGAAACTGATATCTGAAAGAACATTTGAAGGGGAATATTTTCTTATTTCAGAGGCATTACCATCCAGTGATAAATCGCATTGTTCGTTTAACGCATATGGATAAGCAAAGCTCAACCTCCTAACCTCCAGGTTGAAATTGATTGGTTCGAGCGGTTGCTCGCTTGAAAGTTGTATCTTTGGCTCAGATCCCACGACCGCCATAAGCCGTTCGGTAGCCTCAAAATCCTTCTTCAAGTTTGCAGTCACTTGCGGCAGCGGTTGCACAGCTTCAAAACTGGCTAACACGGCTAAACACACCACCCCCAATAAAACCGGTTGGAGCACTCCTTGTTGGACCAACCAGGACCCGAAGATTAATGCAGTCCAAAGCGCCAAATTTGCATTGAAGGTTGTTAATCCACTCTGCGCGGCGGTCAATTTGCTTAATTGTTCATGGGCCAGGCTCAAGGCTCTGTTCTCGGTCTTGATAACCAGGTTATGTTGGGTAAGCCGGGTAAAAACTGTTAAATCAGCTAACCCCTGAACCCCGTCCACCAAGGACCTGCTCAATTGTGAACGAAGGTGAATGGCTTGATAACTGGCTTCCTTGCCGGCTTTCCAGGATAAAAGAGGTAGTACGATGCCCCCTACTGCAAGAAAGACACTACTAATAAGAGAAAACCAGGGGCTAAACAGCAGCAAAAAAAGAGCCATGCTGACCGTTACCAGAATTGCTACCAAAGAGGGACCTGCTCCACGCACAAAAAAATTTTCCAGGATAGAAATGTCCCCAATAATCCGGCTGAGCAAATCTCCACTATGGAAGGTCATCATACGGGCGGGCGCCAGGGGTTCGACAGCCTGGTAGAACCAAACTCGCAGCTGAGCCAGAAGTTTAAATGTCACCTGATGCGAAGTGATCCGCTCCAGGTAACGCGACAAGGCTCGGAAAATACCAAAAAAGCGTACACCAACAATGGCTACTTGCAGCGCGGCGATCGATGGCTGCAAAGCCGCTGCTGAAATAATATATGTGGATGTCGAAACTAACCCAATCCCACAAAAAATTGCAAAATAACCGAAGAGCACCGAAAGAAGAACCCAACCTTTATTAGGCTTCATTAAGGTAATCAGATGGATAAGAGGATGCTTTTTTCTATGGTTGGTTCGGCTCCACATTTCCGGCAGAGGGGGTACATAATTTTTTACGACATCATAGGTAGCAAGCTGAGATTGTTCCGATGGGTTTTCCTCAATCGGGCTCTGCTCAACCCTCTCCTTTGGGAGGTCCATTTCCCCGCCCATCACCATTCGGTAATACAAGCCCTTTTTCTTGATAAGGTCACGATGGTCTCCACTTTCTACAATTTTGCCTTTATCTAAAACCAGGATATGGTCTGCATTCGAGACCGTGCTCAAGCGGTGCGCAATCACCAGCACCATCTTGCCGACCATCAATTTTTGGATAGAATTTTGAAGAAGGACCTCAAGCTCCGGATCCAGGTTCGCGGTTGGCTCATCCAGGATGAGCACAGGTGCATTTTTCAGGAAGGCACGTGCCAGGGCAATCCGCTGCGCTTGCCCCCCGCTCAACCGCATCCCGCGTTCTCCGATCCGGGTTGCATATCCATCTTCGAATTCCTCAATAAACTTATCCGCATGCGCCAATTGTGCAGCGGCTTTTACTTCGTCTTGGCTGGCCTCCGGGCGCGCCAGTCGAATATTTTCAGCGACTGTATCTGAGAAAAGGTAAGGTTTCTGAGGCACCCAGGCTACCTTTTGAAGCCATTGGTCACGGGGAATACTCTGAATGTCTTCCTGGTTGTCAAGGATACGACCCTGATCGGGTTCATAAAAACGCAGGAGTAGACTGGCAAGGGTGCTTTTACCAGCCCCGCTGGGTCCAACCAGCGCGACTCTCTGCCCGGGTTTCACCTCAAAGGAAATATTTTGAAGGATGGGCTGGTCTTTATCATAAGAAAATGAAACATTTTCAAAACTAATCGATGGATCGCATACCAAAGGATCCTTGTTTTTCGAGTCTTCTGCAGGGCGAAGCTTTTCTTTTGGGGGAGATACATCAAGGACATCGAATATCTGCCTGGCCGCCGCCGCACCAGCCATTCCAGAGTGAAACCTTAAACCCAATAAGCGCAGCGGCAGGTAAAATTCGGGGACCAAGATTAAAATAAAGAATGCCGTCCCAAACTCCAGCTTGCCATATAACAACCGGATCCCAATCTCAACGGCGATGATCGCTGTGCTCAGGGTGGCGGTCAGCTCCATGACCAGAGCAGAGAGAAATGTGACCCGCAAGACACTCATGGTGATCTCGCGGTAACGTTCGCTAACTTGCGATATGACGCTGGCCCGATCCTTGCTCCGTCCGAGGATTTTTAATGTCGTAAGCCCTTGCAAGATATCCAGGAAGAAAGCGCTCATCCGACTTAAGTTTTTCCATTGTCGCTGAGTCAGATTGGAGGAAAGGCCGGCAATCAAAACCATAAATATGGGGATGATCGGGGCTGTCAGGAACAATATCAAACCAGAGAGTGGATCAGCCGGAACTACACATACCAGGATCATCAATGGGATCAAGATCGCAAACACAGCTTGAGGTAAGTACAGGCTGTAATAAGCATCCATTGCCTCGATACCATCCACAAGCAGGTTGGTTAAGTTTCCTGTCTGGTATCTCTGGGTATAACCCGCTCCTAGTTCAAGAAAATGAGCATAGACTCGTTCGCGTAAACTTGTCTTGATTTGAATAGCCAGCTTGCTTCCGAATTTTTCGACAGCCCATACCAAAAAACTTCTGGTTGAGATCAGGATCAATAATCCAACCAGCAACCATCCTATCTCATTAAGAGATTTCCCACGTAAAAATATTGCATCAACTGACTGACTGAGGTTCCACGCCCCTCCAATGCCTGCCAGGCTGCTCAGCAGACCAGCGAGTATGGCAGTGAAAAACAAAGGCCAATACACCCGGATTTCTTTTATAAGCCGGATGTGCAGCCCTTTTTGTGGAGTAGAAATGGGGAGGTTGGAGTCCATTTATTACGGGGCCTCCAAAATTTTAAGCGCTTACTCTTTTTGGGTTAAAGGTACCTCTTTTGGAAAATACATTCTGTCAGTATATTCTTTAACCATTCTTTGAACGCTGAAGCGTGGCGTTAGGGTTTTGAGCGATTCTTTCATCATGGTAATCCAATCGCCTGGTAAACCATCCGCAGACCTTTCCCGGTAAAACAATGGGACAATCTGGTTCTCTAAAATGTCATACAAGCTGGTTGCATCGGCATCATCTTGCTGCTGGGGATCGCTGTAATCTTCATCTGTTCCAATTGCCCAGCCATTATTACCGTTATAACCCTCTCGCCACCAACCATCGAGTACCGAGAAGTTCAATACACCGTTTAAAGCCGCTTTCTGTCCAGATGTCCCCGAAGCTTCATTGGGACGACGTGGCGTGTTCAACCAGACATCTACGCCCTGTATCAGGAAGCGAGCGAGATTCATATCATAATCTTCCAAGAAAACCAGGCGTCCACCATTCTCTGCTTTTTTCACCGCCCGGTACACTTGCTGGATGAGGAGCTTCCCGGGTTCATCGGCGGGGTGCGCCTTGCCCGCAAAAATGATCTGGACGGGCATATTCGGTCGATTGATGATACGCAGTAATCGATCGATGTCGCGTAGAATTAGATTAGCGCGTTTATATGTTGCAAAACGGCGCGCAAATCCAATCGTTAGCATATATGGGTCGAGCAAGGCTCCAGCAGCAATCACCTGCACCGGGTGAATGCCGGTGTACATCCATTGCTCGCGCAGCCTCTCACGCATATAAGCGACCAATTTGCGTTTCAAGTGTTTTCGAACAGTCCAAAGCTCCTCGTCAGGAACATCCTCCATCGCGTCCCAAAGCTGTGGATCATCAACCCGGACCAACCAATCTGAGCCTAAGTAACGATCATAAAGGTGCCCCAACCGGCGCGCCATCCAGGTGCCAGTATGCACACCATTGGTTATGTGGTCGATCGGTACATCATGCACTTCTCGGTCGGGGTAAAGGAACTGCCACACGCTGCGCGCCACGTGTCCGTGAAGCTCTGAAACACCGTTGTGATGCTCAGAAAGACGCAGCGCAAGGACTGGCATACTGAAGGCTTCCCCTCCCCAAGCTTGCTTGACAAGGGCAATATCAGTGAATTGGTCGCGAGTGAGGTTTAGTTGAGGCCAGAGCTGTGAAAAATATTTGTCGATCAACCATAGAGGAAATTCATCGCTTCCTGCAGGGACACAGGTATGGGTTGTGAAGGTTGTTACCCCCTGGATCGTCTTCACGGCTTCTTCAAAACTGCGGCCGGCTGCCACCAGCTCACGTGCCCGTTCCAGTCCAAGAAAAGCTGAATGCCCTTCGTTCATATGCCATACACTGGGGTTATAACCCAGGGCACGCAAGGCGCGCACCCCTCCCACACCTAAAATGATCTCCTGAGAGATGCGCAGATCGAGATCGTTGCTATAGAGACGGGCGGTCAGCTCGCGGTCGGAATAAGAATTGCCTTCAACATCCGTATCGAGCAGGAAGAGTGAAATCCGTCCAACCTGGATTTGCCAGATGCGCGCCTGCACATCTCGGCCAGGCAGCTCGACACACACGGTGAGAGGCTCACCATCCTGGTCATTTAATACCAGGATGGGCATATCTTCGAATTTCAAGCGCACATTGCGTGCTTCTTGCCAGCCATCCTCAGTGATCTTTTGGGAAAAATAGCCCTGTGTATACAAGAAGCCAACCGCTACCATCGGTAAACCCAGATCACTTGCACCCTTTAGATGATCCCCAGAGAGCACTCCTAAACCGCCCGCGTAGATGGGCAGCGTCTCGTGAAGGCCAAATTCTGAGGAGAAATAGGCGACCGGATGATTGCGGTGGTTGGGGTAGGTCTTATCAAACCAGGTATCCCGCGCTCGCATATACTCATCGAACACGCGCAGAATACGGTCGTAGTAATCAAGGTAATAACGATCCTTGAGTTTCTCGTCTAACTGGGATCGATTGATCTGCCGTAAGAAGAGCACCGGGTTGTGGCTGACACGTTCCCACAGGTTGAGATCGATGCGCGCAAATAATCGTTGGGCATCTGGGTTCCAGGTCCACCACAAGTTATAGGCTAATTCTCCCAGCCGGGCAATCCGCCTGGGCAAGTTAAATTTGGTGGGAATGATTAATTGGATTGAATCCATAAAAAGAAAATCCTTGATGAAATAGGAATAGATAATTGGAGTTTTACTGTTTGGATAATATCTTACCACGCCATATGGTGAAAGTCTAATATCTTTTTATGTTTCCACATTCCTCTACCCCTTTTCTCATATCCCCTTTACAATTAGAACTTGATCGATCATTCAAGGGGAATTAACCTCCAGATCTTGATCAACCGGAGTTTTTCCATGGCAGACACTGTTCAATTGTTCATCACTTGCATCCTTGATACTTTCTATCCGGAGATCGGGCAGGCAGTCATTAAGGTACTAGAGCGAGCTGGGGTCAAAGTAACCATTCCGAAAAACCAGACCTGCTGCGGTCAGCCAGCCTTCAATGCAGGCATGCGTTCCCAAGCGCGTGAGATGGCTATCCAAACTATCCGTGCATTTGAGGCTGATCCAAATCCAGTGGTGGTTCCCTCTGGGTCTTGTGCTGCCATGCTCCGCTACGGTTACCCGGAGCTATTTGCAGAAGATCAAGCCTGGCTGCCACGCGCCAAAACCCTGGCAGCCCGCACCTACGAATTCACCGAATTTCTGGTTGATGTTTTAGGCGTGGTGGACCTGGGAGCACGCTATCCAGGCCCGCTGACATACCACGCTTCTTGTCACCTGCTGCGGGAGATGGGCATTGACCGTCAGCCAAAGGCACTGCTTGGAAAAATCTTAGAGCCAGCTCAATATATACCCTTACCGCATGCAGATGAGTGCTGTGGCTTTGGCGGGGTATTTTCCGTTGAACATCCCCAAATTTCTGCGGCGATGTTGGAACGGAAGATCGCCAATATCGAATCGACTGGCGCTTCGACGGTGGTCGTTTGTGACGCGGGCTGCCTGATGCACATCAACGGCGGGCTCCACCGGCAAGGGAAACAACCATCCGTGGTCCATATTGCTGAGGTTTTAGCCAATGCCTGACGAATTTCACGCTCACATTGACCGATCCATAGCTGATCCAGATCTGCAGGTGGCGCTGGATGGGAATGCCGAGAAACGCATCGCTGGTCGCCGGCAGGCTTTTGCATCGATCCCTGATTACCAGGAGCGCAGGCAGCGTGCTCATGCCGTGCGTGCCGATGTGATTGCAAACCTGGATGACTACCTGGATGAATTTATCCGGCATGTCGAAGAAAATGGATTCGTCGTACACCGGGCGGCGGATGGTGTCCAGGCTGTTCAGATCATATTGGAGATCATCCAGCAAAATCAAGCCAAATTGGTCGCCAAATCGAAGACCATGGTCAGCGAGGAAATCAACCTGAACCATCTCCTTGAGGCGGCCGGGCTGCGCGTGGTGGAGACAGACCTGGGTGAGTTCATTGTCCAAATCCGGGGCGAAAAGCCTTCCCACATCATTACCCCGGCAGTTCACCTGCGCCGCGGCCAGGTAGGTCAGACTTTCCATGAAAAATTGGGAGTCCCCCTCACAGACAGCATTCCAGAGATGACTTCCGTGGCGCGCAAGACGCTGCGCGAAGTTTTCTTGACCGCAGATATTGGGCTTTCTGGCGTGAATTTTGGCGTGATCGAAAATGGTACGATTTGCGTGATGACCAATGAGGGCAATGGGCGCATGGTGACCACCGTCCCCGTCCACATTGCTTTGATGGGTATGGAGCGGCTTGTGCCCAACATGGACGATTTAGCGTTAATGATGTCGCTGCTGCCGCGTTCCGCTACCGGACAGAAGATGACTGTATATGCCAGTCTCCTTAAGGGCCCTCGCAGGGAAGAGGACGCCGATGGTCCCACGCAGCGGCACCTGGTACTGGTCGATAACGGCCGCAGCAAGCTGCGCTCCTCGGCGCTGGCAGAGATCCTGTACTGCATCCGCTGCGGTGCCTGCCTGAATGCCTGCCCTGTTTTCCGGGAGATCGGTGGGCACGCTTATGTGGATGTGAAAGGAGAGGGGGGGTTCGTATACCGGACCGATGGGGAGTGTACTCTCACCTGCCCTGTTTGGGCAGGCTGAATTCAGTCACCTGGCGCGTGCTTCAAGCCTGTGCGGAGCATGCAAAGAGGCCTGCCCGGTTGATATTGACCTGCCGAAGCTCCTGCTGCGGGTGCGTGCTGGTGGGTTGAAGATCGAAACTCAGCATACCCCTAAGAACGTGCCCCTTCCCTTGAACCTCGGCTTGCGCATGTTTACCTGGGCGGCAAAATCACCCTGGCGCTATCATACCGCCCAAAGGCTGCTGGGGATTTTCGGTCGTGTGGCAGCCCCGTCCGCTGAATGGATCAAGCTGCCAGCGATGACAGGCTGGGGATATTCGAAGGATTTCCCTCGCCCGGCGCGGCGCCCATTTCACGATCAGTTCTCCTTGGGCGAGGTGGGGGTTAAGAACTCATCTTCCCGTGTTCACCAGCTTCCTGATATAGAGGCGAAAGCAGCCAACCGCTATCCCCAGCCGTGCGCTTTCTTTGGCGGAACACGTCGCACGTTTTGATGTTGAGCTCACCGCTTTGGAAGGGATTTTTATCTGTGCCAAGCAAGCAGAGCTGGCGCAAAAAATTTTGACCCTCTTAAGCGATCGAAAGATTACTTCGATCCTGGCCTGGGAAGCCGACCGGCTGCCCGTTGGTCTCCTGGCATGTCTGAAGGATAAAGGGATCAAGGTTACCCATACACCCGATCCCAAAGTAGAAGCCGGACTGACCGGAGCGCTGGCAGGTGTGGCGGATACGGGCACTCTGGTGCTGCCGGGGGGTAAGGGACGCCCATTAACCGCTTCGCTCTTACCCTTGCTCCACATTGCGGTCTTGAAGGCGGAAGATATCCTGCCCGATATGGCCTCAGCTTTAAAGCTGCCTGGGCTGCGCCAATGCGCGGCGGCGGCTCTGGTCAGCGGCCCTTCCCGGACAGCAGATATCGAGATGACCCTGACGTTGGGTGTGCATGGTCCCAGGGACGTGGTTGTGTTTTGCCTGGTGGATTAGGTTTCAGAATAAATTTACGCCTGTTTACGGATCCCTTTGGCGAACGCATTGATCACTGCGATGATGATCACCAGCGTGATGAATCCGAAAATCCACAAGGGCGATTGAAATCCCTACTTCTTGTGTAGAGGTGCTCCCTTGCGCTTCGAGGGCTTCGGCCCGCGATAAAACAGCCTGGTTAGCAGGGGTAACTGCCTGCACGGTTGTATTCTGATTCTCGTCGATGACGATTTGGAAGGTGTTCACCTCCGCGGTACTGTCTACCGGTGCGGGATAGATACCAGCCGGGATAGGCGTAGAGGTAAATTGATCTAGTGGCAGGGAAGTGGCAGGCAGCGGGGTGCTCGGGAGGGGGGTATTGGTGGGCAGCGTGCCGCCTCCATCAGCCAGGGCCGCAGGCATGAAAGCGAAGCAGGATCCCCATAGAAGGAAGAATAGCAAGACTATATTTCGAGGAGATAATGGGTGACTCAAGTAACGGGAGGTCGATTTCTGACCAGGATGTAACATGCACATTCCTTACTCAAAGCCAGGCAGGCCGCGGAAAATGCCATCCGGTTCGGGAACGAGCTCTTTCCACCCAACCACAGCATCCAGGTTGAGCGGTCCATAAATATGGGGGAAAGTATTCCCATGGAAAGGCTGCGCATCGGAGGCATCCCAACGCAGGGGGGAGAGCAAGCGCGCCGAGTCGATGGCTAATACCACGAGATCGCGCGCTCCGGGATAATAGCGGTTCGCCACACCCAGGATCTGGTCTGGGCGGGAAGTGTGGATGAAGCCCTCCGTCTCAAGCGAGGCAGCCCGGTATTCACCCACCTCCTGGGCTTTCTGCCAGGCGAGGCGGCTGGTGAGGTGCAAGAGGCGCTTGCCCTGGAGCAGGTGGAGCAGGCGCACGATCACCGCCTCGGCCACCTCGGCTTTGCTCAGGAGAGGCAGGGCTTCTTGCGCGCCGCTGGCATGCAGGAGAGTGACCCGGTTGGTATCCACCGCGAACCCGGCATCGGCAGCGGAAATATCATTGGCAACGATCATATCGAGATGCTTGGCCTGGAGCTTGTGGCGGGCGTTTTCTAACAGAGACTGGCTTTCGGCGGCAAAGCCCACCAGCACGCGTGGCTCGCCGGTTTGGGCTTTCTGGAGGGCAACCTGCTTGAGGATATCGGGGGTAGGCTCAAGATGGATCTCGGGGATGCCGCTTTCCTTCTTGATCTTCTGACCGGCAGGCGCCACCGGGCGGAAATCGGCCACCGCAGCCGCCATCACCAGCGGCTGAGGCCCGGGCGCTTCGGCGAGGACCGCCTCCAGCATCTCTTGGGCGGTACCCACATCGATGCGCCGGGCGCCGGGGGGCGTGGGCAGCACAACCGGGCCGGCGATCAGGACCACCTGGGCGCCGTAATCCAGGGCAGCCTGCGCCAGGGCAAAGCCCTGTTTTCCTGAAGAGCGGTTCGTGATGGTACGCACCGGGTCGATGGGTTCCTGGGTCCCGCCCGCGGTGATGATCACTTTATGGCCTTGCAAGGGACCCCCGCTGGAAAATACCAGGCGGAGGTGCCCGAGGATTTCGGAGGGTTCCAGCATGCGCCCGATGCCGGTCATGCCGGAAGCCAGGTGACCTTCGCCAGGACCAAGGATGGTCACGCCGCGCTGCTTGCAGGATCGCCAGATTCTCCTGGGTGGCGGGGTGGTTGTACATGCCGCCATCCATGGCGGGTGCAACGACGATCGGGCAGCGCGCCGCCAGATGCGGTTACCGAGAGCAGGTTGTCGGCGAGGCCGTGGGCAAGCTTGGCCAGCGTGTTGGCAGAAGCTGGAGCAATGACCAGCAGGTCCGCCCCGCGCCCCAATCCGATGTGCTGCACATGCCCTTCGCTGCCCCACAGGTCGGCGTCGGTGTAGGCGCGCTGACCGGTGACGGATTGGAAGGTAAGGGGGGTGACGAACTGGCAGGCGGCCTCGGTGAGAATGACGGAAACAAGAGCGCCCTGCTGCGCCAGCTTGGAAGCCAGCTCAGCCGCTTTATAAGCGGCGATCGAGCCGGTGACGCCGAGAAGGATATGCTTTCCAGTGAAAGGAGTGTTCATCATTCTTTATTATACGCCAGTCCGGGCGGGGGTTAATAAATATTAGCAATACGTAGACTCGTAACGAAGCAGAGGACAT
>CAVWGW010000010.1:0-237039 GCA_963754615.1 uncultured Chloroflexia bacterium
CGTCGCGACTGCCTTGGCGTTCGGCTGACGAGCCAGTCGACTGCGGTGTCGGCCGCTGCGCTCCGCCCGATGCCTGGGCAGTGCGACCGCCTGACCGGCCGCCGCCCCGCTGCGACATGCTGCCGCTGGCCGCTGGGCCTTCTTTGGAAAAGCCGCCGCCGCCGCCCCGCTCGGGCCGAGCGGCGAACGCGTCACCGATTGGCAGGAACACCAACGTTGCCATCGCGGCCAGGCAGGCGACGCACGAACCCGGCAAGCTTTCTCGACCTCATGGCTTGACCTCCTCGCGCGGCACGGCCGGTTGCCGGGCGCCGGCGGACTCCGATACCTGGGTGGCAAAGGCGATCTGGCGTGCGCCGGCCGGTGAAGTGAACTGGAACGTGGTCCCCGGCAGCCGAGGGCTCGTGTTCCAATCCGAGAAATTCGCCCAGAACTGCGGCTGGCCCGGTTCGCCCACGTAGGTCAGGACGACGCGCAGCGGCAGCGGGCGCGGTCCGTCGGTGATCCAATACTGGAAGTCGACGGCATCTGTGCGGCCGGCCACGTGATGCGTTCGTACACCAGCGATGTCGACACTCTCGACGTAATCGACGGTCTTCACACGCTTGGGCCACTCAGTCGGCAAGCGAGTTGTCAGGAGCTTGGCGAGCGGCATGCGCATGCGCAGGTCGCGGACGAAATAGACGAGCGCGTCGTCGACCGATCCGGGCTGAGGCGCCCGGGCGAAGAGGTTGGTGTCGGCGTTGAAGACCGTGATGTCCTTGCCGTCGAACAGGGCCAAGTCGAGTCGACCATCGCTGGCGATTTCCTCAACGCGTAGCTGATTGGGACGAGCCAGCGTGATGCGGCGGGTCTCTCCGAACTCGATTTTCTGGCCTGTCGCCTGCACGACGTCGTAACCGTCGCGGAAGTTGACGGTGAAGGACTGCAGGCCGGCAAGATGATCGGCCGTGGCATTGAGCAGGGCCCGGGCTTCACGCTGCGATTCCGTCAGTTCCAGCACCGGGTCGGTTGCGCCGGGCGGTGCGGCGGTGGAGCCCCATTGTCCATCGGCACCCAGGGCAGGGGCGGACAGCAGCACCGCTGCAACCACCACGGCACCCTTGAGCGAAGCCGCTCTCGAGTACGTCCATTGAAGGTTCATCGCTATCGCACCTCCTGTGGCTTACCGCGCGGGAACGGTCACGATCGGGGCGCTCTGCGAGGGTCCCCCTTCGGTGAGCGAGAACATGAGCATCAGGAAGGTGAGGATCTGCTTCGACCGCTGGTCGCGGTCGTCGATCCACCACCACTGCTTGCGGTACGGCACGGCCACATAGGCGTCGTCGGGCGGCGACGGGCCATGCCGGACCGCCAGCAACGGCGGAAACATGCGCTGCTGCTCGTCGGTGCGCGAAACGCTCGAAACGCGGCCTTCGGCGACATCGGACTGCGGCACGTCGATGAAGGACCCGAAGTCCACCATGACCTGCAGTATGGACCGCGTCAGGATGGCGATCTGCCGGTCATTCTCCGGGAACGATCCGTACTGGACGGAGAACTCGCGCTCACGCGTGTCGAGCCCGAGCAATGCGCCGATCCTGCGGCTGTACTCGGCCGCCGGGTCCGTTGCCGGGCGCATGTACATCAAGACGGCCTGCGTGTCGTTGACGGGCTTGACCCGAAATCCCACGCCGCCGGCGGATTGCGACTCGCGCATCAAGGTCATGAACTCGTGGAACTTCGGGTCGCCCGCACGCGGATTGCCGGCGCCGCCAAAGGCATTGTCCAGGCCGTTGATCGTGTTCACGCCGATCCGCAGCACGACATCGGCGGGGTAGCCGCCCTGAATGAGGTACAGCAGGCCCGTGACCGGGATCGGGGACATCAGGCTCTTGGCGAACTTGTCGCCGATCAGGGGCTGGTAGGTGATCGTGGGCTGGTCCGCGAATCGTCCGGTGGCGCCCACGGTGCCGACGTTGCCGCCGCCGGACGCGGCGAACTGACCGCCAAGACTGATGTCGCCTTCAAGCGAGTACGAACTGATGACTGACGACACGTCCATGAACACCGGCGCGTCGCTGTAGCGGACCTTCAGCAGGTTGAGCAGCGTCTGCCGTTTCCACGAATCCGAGATGGTGGCGACGTAGTCGAAGCGGTCGCGCGTGACGGTCGCAGGACCCACGCTCGCGCAGCCCGCGAGCAGCAGCATGCCGAGGCTCGCTACGACGCTGGATACCGTCGGGACGGTGTTGCGCATGAACTCCCATTCACCCGGCGCTGGGGTGCGCCGATTTCGGCTCGACTGTAGCCGTATCTTCGGCGGATTCTAGCCGTGGCCTCCGCAGGTTCTCCTGCGGAAATCACTGTCCCAGGCTGTCTCCAAATGTCCGAAGCAAGTCTTGATATGTCTAGCAGGCCTGGGCGGAACGTGCTGGACTAGGACTTCTTGATGTTATCCCAGGGCTTCGATGACCAGCGCGATGCACAGATGCGCCGTGAAAATGACATCGGGCTTGTCGAATCGGCGGAAGTTGCATCGCGAGTCTTTGGGGCGGCGGAACAGCCGCTTGGCTTAGTTGCGACGCGGGCGAGACAACGCCATGCGTAATGCCAGGAGGACCCTGATTCCCTGGATGCTCGTCGTCGGGCTCCTGTTCGGCGGTGCGGCAAGGGCCGAGGGCATCTCCGAGTTCTGGCCGGAACTGAATTACTTCTACCGTATCAATCCGCAGGCCAGGGTGTTGCTCGACGCGGCTTACGCCAAAGGCAAGGAATCCGACGAGCGGTCCGTAGACCTCGCTGCATATGTGGATCTCTCGTTCAAGCCGAACCTGATCGGCAAATTGCGTACCGACGACTGGCAGCGCAGTCGTTCATTCTGGGCGAGGATCGGTTACGACCGCATCTTCAACGTCACCGACGAGTCGGGTCGCGATGTCGCCGAAAATCGTGGGATCGTCGCGATTCACGGGAAAGCGCCCCTGCCCGCGGACGTATGGTTGGAGGCACGTGCCCGTGCGGACTTGCGGTGGATCGGCGATGAGTATTCAACCCGGTATCGGGCCCGCCTCGAGGCAACCCGCGAGTTCATGGTGCGCGACTATGTGGTTGTGCCCTATCTCAACTACGAGTGGTTTTACGATACCCGCTACGAAGCATGGGCCAGGACGCTCGCAACTCTAGGCGCCGAGGTCACGCTGGGTGAGCACTTCCGCCTCGAGCTGTACGTCGCGAGCCAGGACGACGAACACCCGCAGGAGGAAACGCTCGGAGCGCTGGGGCTGGTCGCCAAGTGGTACTACTGAATTCGCCGGCGGACCCCGCGGCGCACGGCCTTCGCAGGAAGATACCCGCATGAACCAGTCCGCCGATTCCTCGTCCCTGGCCGCCACAGCCATGCGCGACCTCGCACGACTCCGGTCCGTTGCCTACATCGTCGCACGTCACGGGTTCGCGCCGCTGCTGATGAAGACGCCGCTCGGCAAGCGGCTGCTCGACTGGCCAATTACGGACGATCCGGCGCTTCGTGGCGACAGCGCGCCAGTACGATTCGCGAAGCTCCTCGCGGCGCTCGGCCCGACGTACATCAAGTTCGGGCATTCATTGTGGCAAGGGCGAGGCCAATCTCAGAGAAAAAAGATGGGGGTAAGGAGATTGAGGCAACTGTACGGACTGTTTTGGAGCTGTTTGAGCGCTGCGTGCAACTTGACCGGAGCTTGCCAGAAGAAGCTTACCTTTATGCTTTCAATATCGAAGAGCCAGGCTGGCTGGCGGACATGATCGTGTCTACCATTGCTCCGCCTTTGGAAGATCGGCTGGCTCTGCTGCAAGTATTAAGCCTGAAGGAAAGATTAAAAAAGTTCCTAACCCTTTTAGCTCAGGAAGCGGATGTACTGGAATTGGAAGATGGATTCACTCCAAAGCCCAGAGCGAAGTTGACCGCACGCAGCGAGAGTTTTACCTGCGAGAACAGTTGAAGGCGATCCAGACGGAGCTGGGAGAGGGCGACCCTTGGACGCGTGAGCTGATTGAGCTGCGCAGCCGGATTGAGGGGGTTAGCCTGCCAGAGGAAGTGCAGGTCAGGGCGTTGAAAGAGATCGAACGATTGATGCAGATGACCCCCATGTCGCCTGAGGTGGGGATTATCCGCACGTACATCGATTGGATCCTTGACCTGC
Source organism: uncultured Chloroflexia bacterium (assembly GCA_963754615.1). Lineage (GTDB taxonomy): Bacteria > Chloroflexota > Anaerolineae > Anaerolineales > UBA4823 > CAVVUF01. Next base: position 4,161 of record CAVWGW010000010.1, read on the forward strand.
CCTGGATGCAAGTGACAGATGATAACTTGGATGTAAAACATGCCTCTGAGGTTCTGGAACGATATCATTTCGGTCTGCCGCGTGCGAAGGAACGGATCTTAGAGTACATTGCCGTGAAGAGCCTGCACCCCAAGCGCTCCAAGCAGCCCATTTTATGTTTTGTGGGTCCGCCGGGCACTGGTAAAACCTCGCTGGGGCGCTCGATTGCAGAGGCTTTGGGGCGTAAGTTTGTACGCCTTTCGCTGGGAGGGGTACGCGATGAAGCAGAGATCCGCGGCCACAGGCGGACTTATATCGGCGCGCTGCCCGGACGCATTTTACAGACCATGCGAAGAGCCGGTACGGCTAATCCTTTGTTCATGCTTGATGAAATCGATAAGCTGGGAGTTGATTTCCGCGGCGATCCAGCTTCTGCGCTCCTGGAAGTCCTTGACCCAGAGCAGAATTTCTCATTCTCTGATCATTACCTGGAGCTGCCTTTTGATCTTTCAAAGGTGATGTTCATTACCACGGCGAATACCACCATGACCATTCCCTTTGCACTGCTGGACCGGATGGAGGTGATTGAGTTTCCTGGATATATTGAGGAAGAGAAATTGGAAATCAGCCACCGCTTCTTGATCCCACGCCAGCTCGAAGAAGCCGGTTTGGACGAATCGCCCGATTTAGAAAGTAAGGTCGTATTCCAGGAGAAAGCCTTGCAGCGTATGATCCGTGAATATACCTACGAGGCCGGCGTACGCAACCTAGAGCGCGAGGTAGGCAGGGTCTGCCGCAAGGTGGCGCGCCTGAAAGCGGAGAAGAAGCGGCATCCCACGCATATTACCCCAGCGATGGTGGAGAAATTTCTGGGACCTCCACAGTTCTATAACCTGGAAGCAGAGCGGAAAGATGAAATTGGCGTGGCGACGGCAATTGCCTGGACAGAGAACGGCGGTGAAATTATGCCGGTGGAAATATTGCTGCTGGCGGGTAAGGGGAATTTGCAAATTACAGGACAGATTGGAAATGTGATGCAAGAATTGGCACAAGCAGCATTTTCTTACCTGAAGTCACGGGCGATGCAGCTCAATATCGATCCAGAGGTTTTCGAAAATATCGATATCCATATTCATATTCCAGAAGGAGCAATCCCCAAAGATGGACCCAGCGCCGGGATCACGATCTGTACAGCGCTGGCTTCCGCTTTCAGCGGGCGCGAAGGTACACAAGGATGTGGGCATGACGGGTGAAATTACCTTGAGAGGAAGGGTTTTACCAGTAGGTGGAATCCGCGAGAAAGTTTTGGCGGCGCACCGGTCTGGATTGAAGACGGTCATCATTCCCACCCGCAATCAGAAAGATTTGATCGACGTGCCTAAAAAAGCTCGCAACGAGCTGAAGATCATCCCGGTTGAGCACATGGATCAAGTGCTGGATTATGCGCTGAATCCGGAGGTCAAGAAAGAAGTCAAACCACCGCGACCTCGACGCAAGAAAGAGAAAGAGAAGCCAGCTGAGGAAGAGGTTTCGAAAGCTCAAAATGACACTATTCAAACCGAACCAGAAGCCTCTGAGCATCTAGAGGTGGCTACATCAGAAGGCTGGCATCATGACCGACCGAAGTTTCTAATCGTGCTTGATTAATTCACATGGCCGGAACCAGAACTGTTCTCTCGGCTAGCATCGATATCCCCGAACTGCTCTCGATGGGCATGGGAGAAAACCTGCACTGGTTCCCGGCCGATGTAGCGGTTTCTCGCCTGGCAGTCACACTGGCAGGTATGGCGAATATGCAAGGTGGAACGGTTATCCTGGGTGTCGCCCCGTGTTCAAAGGAAATTCATGGTGTACATGATGTGGAGGCTGCCCTGGACCTGGTCTTTCAGGCGAGCCTGTTAGCCGATCCTCCGTTGGTGATCCCGATTCCCAGCACAGTACAGGTGGGAAGTGTAAAAACCCTGGTGATTAGTGTTCCAGCGGGGCTACCGCATGTTTACAATGTGGATGGTCGTTACTGGGGGAGAGAGGCAGCCCAAACGAATCCTCTTCCAGCGCGGCGTTTGAGAGAAATCCTTCTCGAACGCGGCATGGTGCAGTTCGAGACGCGTTTAGCGATGAATGCAAGCCTGGATGACCTGGATTTAGAGAAAGTACACAGATATCTCCAGGCTCTCAAACTGCCCAGAGATGAGCCTTATGAGGCGGTTCTATTGCGGCGCGGCTGCTTGCAGAAAGTGGATGGGCATTTAATGCCCACTTATGCAGCGCTGCTTTTGTTTGGACGCTATCCACAGCAGTGGCTGCCGAATTCCACCTTGCTGGCAGCACGGTTTCAGGGGGCTGGGTTCGCAGATGAGTTCATCAGGCAGGAAATCAGTGGCACACTCCCCGAGCAGCTCCAACAGGCAGAAGCTTTTATTCGCGTAAACCTGAGGTCGGTAACCCGCTTGAATGGGCTGGCGCATGAGGAGGTACTCGAATATCCATTTGATGCGGTTCGGGAGCTGTTGGTGAATGCAGTGGCGCATCGCGATTACAATGTCCAGGGAGATAATATTCACCTGCATATCTTTTCGGACCGCCTGGAGGTGCAGTCGCCAGGAAAGCTGCCGGGACCGGTGACATTGGCTAACCTGCTGGAAGCACGCTTTTCACGCAATGCGGTGATCACCCAGGTGCTTTCAGACCTGGGATATGTCGAACGATTGGGATATGGACTCGACCGGGTAATGTCAGTGCTGCGTGAGAATGGAATGAAACCGCCGCGCTTTGAAGAAACGGCAGGGACTTTCCGAGTGACGCTTTTCAATGACCTGGGCTTTGATGTACGGGGTATTTCTGTGTTAGATGGATCGTTTTACCAGGGGCTGGAGCTGAATCCCCGGCAAAAACTGGTCCTGCAGTATGTGGCTCGCCAACGGCGGATCACAAACCGTGAATTCCAGGAATTATGCCCGGATGTACATGCCGAAACATTACGGCGCGACCTGGCTGACCTGGTTTCGAAGGGTGCAATTATTAAGGTAGGGGATAAGAAAGCAACTTATTATATTCTGAAGAGATAAGGGATATGAAAACGGACAACAAGCAGATCACCACCATCATCCTCTCTTTCTTAGCGTTATGGTTTACCTCCCTGGCTTGCACCCGGTCAGTCAGCGCCCCACCGATCACGCCGCTACCCGAGAAGACCAGTATTCCTTCGAAGGATGCAACGCAGGATGCAGCGCTGCCTTCACCAACCTCTGGTATCAAGCAAACTGAAACCCTGGAGCCTCCTACACCAACGACAAAAGCAGTCGAATTGGCGGGTTTGTATGCAGTGGTGGGGTTGGGGGAGGGGGATCTGTTAAATGTGCGTTCTGGGCCGGGTACGAGCAATGATGTTTTAGAAACCCTGGGACCTGGGATACGAAACCTGCAGCCAACTGGGAAGCTAGAGGAAGGTGATGGATTTACCTGGCTGGAAATCCAGCGCCCCTCCAGCACGCCGGGGTGGGTCAGCCGGGCATTCCTGACCGAGCAAGTAGAGCCTCAAGCTTTCTGCGAAGATGAGCGGATTGATAAACTGGTGGATGATTTTGTAGGGGCGGTAAAGAACCAGGATGGTGAGGCATTGAGCCGGTTGGTCAGCCCGGTGCAGGGACTGACAATACAGCATAACTGGTGGAATCCGGCGGTCAAGCTTGATTCGAGCGAAGCGATCCAAAATATCTTCTTCAGCACGACCGATTTTGATTGGGGAACTGCGGATGGGAGTGGTGAGCCGTTGGTGGGACCTTTCAAGGATATGATCTTACCCAGGCTGCAAGATGTGGTTGGAACGGATTACACCCGCCACTGTAATGTTTTAGAGAGCGGTACTTCGGCAGGAGGGACAGCAGGGACGCTCACCTGGCCAGCAGAGTATGCTAACCTGAATTACGAGGCGCTCTTTCGAGCGGCTCCTGCGGGGGACGAAATGAACTGGCGCACTTGGGTGATCGGGATTGATTATGTGGGGGGAGTGCCGTATATCGCCTCTCTCGTTCAATATGCCTGGGAAATTTAGAGTCAGGCGACGCTTTTCACCATTTGAAATAACCTGGGCACCTGCTCGGCGATAACCTGTGGATCGCTGCGCCATTCAAATATTTCCCCCACGCCTCCATACTCAAAGGCTAACATCCACGGTTTAGACCACTCACCACGGTGGATTTTTTCGAGCACCCATTCCAAGGCAAGCCAATCTTGAGGCTGGATCGAGAGATGATCACGCAGGATGCCATGAATGACATGGATGCCGGCGAAGTGCAGCTCGCGTAAGTGCTTGACAGGAAGCTGCTGCATGTACTCGTACTCATCCATACCGAGGTAATGAGCGGACATGCGAGCGTGAGAAATATCGAGCAGCAAGCCGCAGCCGGAAGTTTCGATCACCTCTCGAATCACTTCCGGTTCACCAGTTGGGCGCAAAATAGGGTGCCCTGGGATGCCACGGTAAGGGATATTTTCGGCTATAACCCGCTCGGGACCGAAGCGATTGACAAGAGCGCATACATCGGCAAGTAATTTGTCGATAATCTCTCGGCGTTGGGTAGGCTCCTGGTAATTAATATCAAAACCAGGAAAATCTTTGATATTCGAGGCAAGGTGAAGGTTGATGTACTGGGTGCCGGTTTCTTCCAGGAGTTGATCGACGAGAGACCAATCCTTCTGAGACAAGCCCCCTGCACTGGCGATGATCTCGAAGTGGACTGCAGCAGGCCGCAATTGTTGAGCCTGGGCGATTAAATCAGGCCAATCAGGACATTTAAAATAGTCGAGTTGGATTATGCCTTCCTTCAGCAAGGAAGCTGCCTGGGGAGAATAATTGATCGACAGGTTCATGGTTACAAGCTCGGGTTGCGCATTGTCTGCCTTGATTTCACTTTGGATGTCAAGGCTGGCATTGATTCTGGAGATGTTCTTCGTAGGTTTCTGCGAAGAGATGCCGGCCTGAGCCATCGCAGGCAGCGCGAAAAGTAGTAATAGGGAGTTTGGGCAGGGAAAGCCACGCTGCGCAGGGCACTGAGTGAAGGGTTTGAGATGGGGGTGGGGGGCAAGCCAGGATAAAGGTAGGTGTTAAAGGGCGAGTCGATCTGCAAATCGGAGACACTCAGCGGGTTCGTCCACCAAGACTGCTGACCTTCGTTAAAACCCACCGCATATTGGACGGTGGGATCAGCTGCGAGGTTCATTCCGGCAGATAAGCGATTTAAAAATACGGAGGCGATCAAGGGCATTTCTTCTTCTATAACGGCTTCACGTTGGATGATGGAAGCCAGGGTGACGGCTTGTGGAATGGTTAGGCCTTGGGTAGAGAAACCAGCTTGCAGCTCAGGTGAGAGCTGTTCTCCGAAGCGAGTTAACAGGATCTCTACCAGGTCGGGTGCAGAAATATCACGCGAAAGCTCGTAGGTGCCGGGAGCCATAAAACCTTCTAGGGGCGTGCCACGAGGGATATCTTGCAGAAAAGAGAAATCATCAGAGTGGATCTGGGCAGAAGAAAGCCAAGCCTTGGTGCTGATTTCAAGGCCAGAGGTAGGTATGGCATTAGCAATTTCCTCAAGACGCCAACCCGGGAGGACGGTGAATGAAATGCGAGCAGGGGTGGCATCTTGCATCACCTGGGCGATTTCGACCGGCGTCATGGCAGGGCTTAGCTCGTATTGGCCGGCTTGCAGCGATGTGTCTAAGCCGCTGTACTGCAAGTAGGTACGCATGACGGTCGGATTGGCAATCAAGCCTTCCTGGGCCAGCCTTCCGATGATAGATGCGGTGGATTCTCCCAGATTTACTTGAAAATAAGCAGGAGATCCAGCCGGATCCAAAGGGGTTGTCAGGTCCGCCGAATTTAAGATTAAAAGGACAGAAAGCAGATAGCGCTGGAATCCAGAGATCCCTGGCGCAGGGGGGCCAAATTTCTCCGCGGCGCGCCCCGGAAAGCTGAGGATCAGCGCGCCTCCAATCACACAAACCAGGAGCGAACCAGCTATGAGAGGTAATAAACAAGAGCTGAAGATAGAGTGGGTAGATTGTTTTTTTGGATTATTCATCGAGCATTTGCATCCAGGTAGGTTTGGAGGATAAATGTGGCTGCCAGGTCATCCAGGTGTCCGTGACTATGCTGCCGACGGCGGCGAGCCGAACCACCGATGGCGATATGCGCCGACCGGGCTGCCTGCGTGCTGCCGCTTTCATCCCACAATTCTACTGGTAAACTAGTCTGCTGGCGGATGGCTTCGGCTAAGCGGTAGGCGCGGCGGCTCTGAGGTGTGGGTTGGTCATCTGCATCCAGAGCCTGACCGATGACGATCTTACCTGCATCATGCTCAAGCGCCAGCGAGACAATTGTGGCAGCATCGATGGGACGAGAAACATGTTCGATGATCTGCAAGGGATTGGCAATCATCTCCAAAGGATCACTGATGGCAATTCCTAAGCGTTTTTCTCCAGGATCAACAGCTAAGATGCGCATTTATTTCTCGATATTCACGGTGATACGAGGTGAGAGAAATGGGGTATAAGGCCACCAGGATGGAACGGCAACGATCTGAGGTTTTTGGGAAATTGCCAAATGATCCGAGAGACGCTGAAGAGCATCTGCAATTGGCAATCCCTTGGCTAACTGGACCGTTTCTTCTGGTGAAACTATCGCTTGAATTTTTCGCTGCGCGGCTAAGGTCCAATGGGCAATGTTCTTCTCGTCGAGCACAGGCTCATTGAGAGCTGTGATATTCAGCGTACCTGGTAAAGCAGCATAATGATCTGGCAGACTGGCATCCAGTAAAGGAGTGACCATCTGCTGTAAGTCTTGAGGTGGGACCTCAAGGGCTTTAAATTCCAGGCGCAGGTTCAACTGGAGCTGTTCAGCGGGCGTAATACCTTCAGGTGTATAGGTTTTTTCGATGATGGAGGCGAGTCTAAGGGAAGGGATGATTGGGGTGCCGTTTTCGGCAGCGCCTCCTTGATACCTGTCTGTCAGTTCTTGCAAGGCTGTCTTTTGTAAGCTAGCCAGGAGCTGGTTATATATACGGGCTCGGTCATCGGCACTTGGGGCGGGAGCAGGCTTATCAACCCCGCTGCGGGTGGGGGCAAGGTTGGTTACGCTCAATTCAAGCCCCAGCGGTCCACTAATCGCCTGGATCTTTCCAGCGGCCAGGTTTCCGGATGTACCTGGTTGGGCAGCCTGGATAGGAATGGAGGCTGTCTTTCCAATTCCAGCAGGTACTTTCCCTTCTTTGACGGTTGTAAACCAAATTGGCTCTGTACCCAGCGTGCTAATTAAAGTACCAACAGGAACGCTGACTGCCCTCTCTGTGAGGTTTGTAAAGCGGACATTTCCAGTAGCTGGAGATATGGGCACTTTTACTGTTCCAGTGGATGTGATCGTGCTGCGCCCTTCAACAAGAATGGTCGTCCAATGCGCCGGCAAGCTTCCAGACAGGTTTACAGAGGTGAACTCCTCACCAGCCTTGACGGGCAAGCTGATTTCTTGAACCTGCGTCTTCGGCACCAGGTCAATGGAAGCACCCGGTAAGATGAAAGCCGCCAGCGCCAGTAAGGCAACGATGCTGCTGAAGAAAGCCAGCCAGTAAATGATACGATTATCAGCCCAAGAAATTTTTTCTGGCAGCTTCTTTTCTTTTAACACTTCCCAATCTGGAGGTGGGTTCCGGCGCAGATTGCGAGACCGAAGATGAAAAGGTGTACGCCAATGTGTCTCTTGAGCCTGGCGGGTATCTTTAAATACCGGGATGCCAAGGTTTTGGGCGTTATATTTCACCTCAGAATCGTCTGTGACAAGCGCTAATTGGGAACCGAGAGAACGGCTATGGCGCGAGAGCACCACCAAGTCTAAACGCCGGTTTAGGATTTTTCCTTTTTCGGGCCAAACTAATAAGATGCGGCTGGTCTGACTCCAGCCCATTTTATCGCGGATGGAAATGACATCATCGTGTGATTCCAGCTGAATAATCTGGGTTTTCATCTGCGGTAGATCATAAATCTGCTCAAGGCACAGGTCCGGCTCAGAGAGCCAGTTTTTTCTCTACCCATGCCTGAACTCCTGCTAACGCCTGGGGGAGCTGGCTGGCATCTTTGCCCCCAGCTTGGGCCAGGGTGGGACGGCCTCCGCCACTGCCACCCAGGGGAGCCGCGACAAACTTGACGAGCTCACCTGCATGCAGGCCGCGCTTCACCAAATCTTCTGTCACCGCCGCAATGAGCTGGGGACGATCATCGCTAACGCTGGCTAAGACCACGACGCCAGAAGGATGACGGGTGCGGAAATGGTCTGCCATCAGGCGCAAGGTGTCGGCATCAGCCCCGGGGATCTCTACAGCCATGACTGGCACCCCGGCAGCAAGAGAAACATTCTCAAGCTGCTGGTTGAATTCGACCTGGGACATTTCGCGCCGCAGTGCAGAAATTTGTTTGCGTAAGGTGGATTGTTCTTCCAGGAGAGCCTGGGTTTTTTGTGGCACTTCCTCAAGGCTGGCGGCAAGGGAAAATGCTGCCTCCTTCAAAAGGCGGAAGCGATGCTGAACCAATTCATAGGCTGCGCGACCGGTTACCGCTTCGATCCGGCGGATCCCAGAAGCCACACTTCCCTCGCCCGTGATCAGGCACAAGCCAATGTCACCTGTTTCGGAGACATGCGTGCCTCCGCATAATTCATAAGAGAAGGGGTTTTCGCCACCGATCGAGATCGTGCGGACATTTTCGGTATATTTTTCGCCGAACAGCGCCATGGCACCTTCAGAGATCGCCTGCTGGAGAGGTTTTTGAACGATGCGAAGGGAATAATCTCCCAAAATTTTCCGGTTTACTCCAGCTTCGATGCGCTCAAGCTGTTCAGGTGTGACTGCTTCGGGGTGAGTGAAATCAAAGCGTAAACGATCGGGAGCTACCAGGGAACCAGCCTGACGGGCATGTTCGCCCAGGATAGAGCGCAGCTCAGCATGCAGAAGGTGCGTGGCAGTATGGTTGCGCATGATATCACGGCGACGGAGTACATCCACCCGACCAATGACAGGATCTCCTACCTTTGGATACCCATAGACAACTTCACCAATATGAACGATCACACCGGCAGCAGGTTTACGCATCTCTCCTATGCGCACCTCCCAGCCGGGTTGGTTGATTGAAAGGAGGACGCCCTGGTCAGATACCTGACCGCCGGATTCTACATAGAAACAGGTATGCGGTAAGATAATTTCTACAGGATCTCCAGGCGAGGCCTGCTGGACAGATTGCCCAGAAGAAACCAACGCCAAGACTTGTCCTTTGACTTCCAACTCAGAATAAGGGTCATAACTCACACCCGAGGATGCAAGCGCGCCCGAAGCTTCCAGGTCTGCCAGGATGGTACGGTAGATATCCACATCCTCGCCTCCTAATTCACTGAAGGCATCACCGGCGCCGGAGGTGATGCGGTGTTCATCCATAGCGATACGGAACCCGGCTTCGTCGACCTCCAGGTTCTGTTCGCGGGCAATATCGCGGGTAATTTCTAAGGGCAGCCCATACGTGGCATACAAATCAAAGGCTTTTTCTCCAGAAAGAACCTGATCGGATGTTCGGCTCAGCTCAGAAAGCATCTGATCTAATTTGGCTACTCCGCCTTCAACTGTGCGCTGGAAACGCTTCTCCTCGCGGGTCAGGCTGTCAAGGATAGCCGCCCGGTTTCGCTGCAGTTCTGGGTAAAAGCTGCCATAATTCTTGATCATTTCGCTGGCTACTGTGGCGAGGAAGGGCTCGTGAAGGCCAATCTTTGAGCCAAAGCGGGCAGCGCGCCGGATAATCATGCGGCAGACGTAATTGCGACCGGTGTTCCCGGGCACGACGCCATCGGCAATCAGGAAGGCTGCCGCGCGAGCGTGGTCGGCAATCACCCGGTAAGGAGTGAAATTGGCATCCCGTTGGGCATCCGTATCCCCAGTCAGGCTCTGGGTAGCCTGGACGAGGGGGAAGAGCAGATCGCTGCGATAGTTCGAGCTTGTTTCTTGCAGAACCGATACAATCCGTTCCAAGCCCATCCCGGTATCCACATGCGTGGCAGGCAGGGGGTCGAGAGAGGTCGGACCAGTACGGTTGTATTGGATGAAAACCAGGTTCCAAAGCTCTAAGAAGCGGGTACAGTCGCCGTTGACACTGCACTGATGCCCGGGGGCTCCTTGTTTGTTGCAGAAAGACTCGCCGCGGTCGATATGAATTTCGCTGCACGGACCACAGGGGCCCGTTTCGGCCATTTCCCAGAAGTTATCTTTGCGTCCGAAGGAGAGGACATGAGATGGATCTATACCAGGCTGTTGGCGCCAGGCGGCGGCAGCTTCGTCATCGGATGGGATAATCCCTTTGTCATCTTGAAAGCAAGTCGTCCAAAGGCTGCTCTTCGGCAGCTTCCAAACTTCGGTCAGGAGCTCCCAAGCCCAGGCAATGGCCTCTTTCTTGTAATAGTCGCCAAAGGACCAATTGCCTAACATTTCGAAGAACGTATGGTGGGTATCGTCGCGACCGACATCATCCAAGTCATTGTGCTTGCCAGCCACCCGCATGCATTTCTGTGAGTTGACAGCGCGGGTATAGGGGCGTTTATCTGTGCCGAGGAACACATCCTTAAACTGGACCATCCCGGCATTGGTGAAGAGCAGTGTCTGATCTCCACCTGGGACGAGAGAGGAGGATGCTACGAAGGTGTGCCCATGTTTTTGGACGAAGAAATCGATGAAAGTTTGGCGTATGGCAGCGCCGGTCAATGATGGACTTGCCGGTATTGGTTGACTCATTCAGTCTCCTGTGCCTCTCGATCAGTTAAAAGGAACGGGTAAACTTTTAACTGATCGAGAGGTTATTTTGATCTTATTTTAACTCAGAGGTACAGTTCGGGCAGCGCGTGGCTTTAATGGCAATGCTTGAGAAACAGTATGGGCATTCCTTGGTAGCTGGAGCGGCTGGGGCTGGCTCAGGTTTGGTGGTGAGCTTGTTAATCGGGCGGAGGAGCAGGAAAAGAACCAAGGCGACGATGATGAAGTCAAGGAGGGCGATCAGGAATAAGCCGTAATTGATCGTGACTGCTCCTGCGGCTTGCGCATCTGCTAAGGTCGCATAACTGCCACCCGAAAGGACGATGAACATGTTGGTAAAATCTACCCCCCCAAGCACCATGCTGATGGGAGGCATGATGATGTCGGCGACCAGGGAGCTAATGATTTTCCCAAATGCTGCGCCGATGATCACACCAACTGCCAGGTCAATAACATTTCCACGCATGGCAAAGGCTTTAAATTCTTTGAGCATATTTAACTCCTTATTTTTTAATATGGTCGAGATCCCGTTTGAGTAGGATGTAGCAATTATACGCAACGTTATGATTTGGGGCAATGTTAAAAGCTTTTTCACGCCTGTTTTGATCGACCGTGCAAATTGCCTGATATAATCGCTTAGCCTATGAACAAATACCTATACTTTACGGTTTTTATATCTGGGATGACCACGCTGGTCATCGAATTTTCAGCCTCACGTTTATTGGGCAGCGTGTATGGAACGAGCAACCTGGTATGGGCGAGTATTATTGGCTTGATCTTGATTTACCTGACCGTTGGATATTACCTGGGCGGACATTGGGCAGACCGGTCTCCTTACCCCAAGACACTCTATACCCTATTAGCCTGGGGCGCGTTTTTGAGTGGGTTGATCCCTGTGGCTTCACGACCGGTCTTGTGGCTAGCCGCAGACGCGTTTGACCAGCTCCAGGTGGGAGTTCTATTGGGTTCTTTCGCCTCGGTTGTAATCTTACTCAGCATCCCGGTGACACTGCTGGGTACGATTTCTCCATTTGCTATCCGCCTGGCGGTGGTCGATTCACGGCGAACTGGTAGCATTGCTGGACAAATTTATGCAGTGTCTACGATGGGTTCTTTCATCGGGACATTTTTACCCGTGCTGGTGTTCATTCCGCTGATCGGCACAGCGCAGACTTTCCTGCTTTTTAGCTTTATCCTGGTGGTTGTCGCCCTAATTGGGCTTTGGAAATATGCTGGGAAGGGCGCTGCGCTGGTTTATATCTGGATGCCCATCATCCTGATTTTGCTGGCCTGGCAGGGAAGCGGACCGGTGAAAAAAACTGCCGGGCAGATTTATGAAACCGAATCAGCTTACAATTACATCCAGGTAATCGAGCAGGGAGGATACAGGCTGCTGCGCCTGAACGAGGGACAGGGGATTCATTCGGTCTGGCATCCAACCCGGCTCAGTTTTAATGGCACCTGGGAACAATTCCTGGCAGCTCCGTTTTTTAATCCACCTCCATTTGGCCCTGAAGAAGTAAAGAATATGGCGATTGTCGGGCTGGCGGCGGGCACGACTGCTAACCAGGCTACGGCAGTCTTCGGAGCGATCCCGATCGATGGTTTCGAAATCGACCCGAAAATCATCCAGGTGGGACGGGATTACTTTGACATGAATGAGCCAAACTTGAATGCGCTGGCAGTGGATGGGCGTTGGGGATTGGAGCACAGCCCAAGCAAGTATTCCATTATCGGAATTGATGCGTACCGGCCTCCATACATTCCTTTTCACCTGACCACACAGGAATTCTTCGAGATCGTGCGTTCTCACCTGACAGAAGATGGGGTGGTGGCGATCAATGTAGGACGCTCCCCGGACGACAGGCGCTTGATCGAGGGCTTGGTGGCAACTTTGCGCACGGTTTTCCCATCGGTATACGTCATGGATCTGCCCAAGTCGTTCAATTCCATTATTTATGCTACGGTTCAACCGACGGAGCTTGCGAACCTTTCGACGAATTTTGATATGCTGGTGGAGAAGGGTAATGTTCATCCCTTGCTGCTCGAGGTGGTGAAGAAAGCAATTCTGAACCAGCAGCCTGCGCCTCAAGGTGGAACGGTGTACACCGATGATAAGGCGCCGATTGAGTGGATTACAAACAATATGGTGTTGAAATTTGTTTTTTCGGGGGAAGTGGAGACGTTACATTGAAAATACCTCTGACTTTCGCTAAAGTGTTATCCTGGATCGTGACGATCACCATCCCGGTGGTATTGACTTTACTCTCTGTACGAATTGTGATGAGTCCCTGGTATGTGGAATTCGAATACCGGACACCTTTTTTTCCGCAGGATCAATACGGGTTTACAAGGGAAGAGCGGTTAAAATATTCGAAGATCGCAATTGCATACCTGCTAAACAACGCGGATATTTCTTATCTGGAGGACTTACGTTTTCCAGAAGGGCAGCAAGCGCCAGATTTTTCCTGCCAGTTCATGGATGATTGTACGAAGTTCTATAATGACCGGGAGCTCGGGCATATGCTGGATGTCAAGACGGTTGTTCAGGGAGCTTTAAAGGTACTTTATGCTGGGGCTGTGATCCTGGTTTTGCTGGGCTTGTGGGCGTGGTTTGGGAAGTGGTGGGGGATATTTCTGAATGGGCTCAGGCGCGGCGGGTGGCTGACGGTGATATTACTGGGAGGGATCATCCTGTTCGTACTGGTGGCATTTGGGGTTATCTTCGTGTTCTTTCATGAGATTTTCTTCGCTTCTGGCACCTGGACTTTTTATTACAGCGATTCTCTGATCCGGATGTTTCCAGAGCGCTTCTGGAGAGATACTTTCTTGATGGTGGGAGGAATTGCAGGCGTGCTCGGGGTGGCGTTGGGTTGGGGGTTGAGAAAGAAAAAGATCTAAAATTTCCAGTCCGATCCATATAGGCTTGGGTAGAATCTAAGAGCAGGTGGAGATTGCAGATTCCACCTGCTCATTTTTTACCAAAAAGTTGAGGAAATTTAGGGTTACTTCGCTTTGCCCTGGTTGGCTACGGCTTCGGCGGCTTTTTTGACGGTCTCTTCGTCAGCCAGGTAGTAACTCTTGATGGGCTTCATGGCGGCATCCAGCTCATAAACCAGCGGGATACCGGTGGGGATATTTAAGCTGACAATGGCATCATCCGAGATATTGTCCAGGTATTTGACGAGGGCGCGCAGGCTGTTGCCATGGGCGACGATCAAAACTTTCTTGCCTGATTTTACAACCGGTGCAATGGTTGAATGCCAGTAAGGGAGCATGCGGTTAACAGTATCTTTTAGGCATTCACAGCGCGGCAGGTCTGTATCGGACAAGCTGGCATAGCGTGGATCATGCCGAGGATAGCGCGGGTCATCTGATTCGAGGGGAGGTGGGGGGGTGTCGTAGCTGCGCCGCCAGATCTTGACCTGCTCTTCACCAAACTTTGCTGCCGTTTCAGCTTTGTTCAAGCCCTGAAGGGCACCGTAGTGACGCTCATTGAGCTGCCAGGCATTATAAACAGGGATCCATTCCAGATCCATTTCTTCCATAACGATCCAGAGAGTTTTGATGGCGCGCTTGAGAACGGAGGTGTAAGCCAGGTCAAAGGTGAAGCCAGCGGCTTTTAACGCTTTTCCACCGGTGTGGGCTTCTAACTCGCCTTTGGGGGTCAGGCCAACATCCGTCCAGCCGGTGAAGCGGTTTTCTAGGTTCCATTGGCTCTCTCCGTGGCGGATGAGGACCAATTTATAGGCTGCATCAGTCATAAATTTTATACTCCTTGTTTTTTGTGGTTAAAAAGCATCTCCCTGTCGATCCTGGCCCGGCTTGTTTCCGTGCGGTCTTTCAGGGAGATAGCAGATTATAGAAATATCCTTACACGAACAGGTCTAGCGAATAGCGCGCTCAGTATCCACATCGAACAACTGCATATTGTTTGCATTGAAAATGACCTGAGAACGGTCACCCATGCTGACACACGAGCGGGGATCGACGCGGGCGACGAAGTTGTGAGCTCCGGTGGTGAGGTACAAGAAGATTTCGTTACCCATCAACTCGGTCACATCAATGGTGGTTTCCACGGGCTGCGAAAAAATTTCTGTAGGAACGTAGTTCGGATCGTGGATATCTTCTGGGCGGATACCCATGATGATTGCCTTACCTTCGTAGGGCATGTATGTTTTGACTTTGCTTTCAGGGACTTCGACTTTAAAGGATTCGCCATCTACAAATAGTTTACCATCGCCTTTGACCAGCTTGGCATTGAAGAAATTCATCGCTGGGGAACCAATGAAACCAGCTACGAAGAGATTGTCAGGATAGTCATAAAGGTGCTGAGGAGTATCGATTTGCTGCAGAATACCCTTGTTGATGACGGCGATGCGGGAGGCCATGGTCATGGCTTCAACCTGGTCGTGGGTCACGTAGATAAAGGTAGTGGCAAGCTGAACGTGAAGCTTGCTGATGTTGGCACGGGTCTCAACACGCAGCTTGGCATCGAGGTTTGAAAGAGGCTCATCAAAGAGGAAAACTTTAGGCTCGCGTACGATGGCACGTCCTACGGCAACACGCTGACGCTGCCCACCGGAGAGCTGGCGGGGCTTGCGATCGAGCAAATTTTCGATGCCGAGCATTTCAGCGGATACTTGCACGCGGCGCTTGATTTCTTCTTTGGGAGTTTTACGGAGCTTGAGACCAAAGGCCATGTTATCATAGACGCTCATGTGGGGATAAAGAGCATAGGACTGGAACACCATGGCGATGTCACGGTCTTTCGGGGCGACATCATTGACGACACGGTCGCCGATCATGATGCGGCCGTCTGAAACTTCTTCCAGGCCAGCCAGGCAGCGCAGGGCAGTGGTCTTGCCACAGCCTGAAGGCCCAACCAGAACCAGGAATTCTTTGTCAGCAACCTGGATATTTAGGTCGTTGACTGCAAGGACATCACCGAACTTCTTTGTTACGTGATCGTACGTTACACTAGCCATAAAATTTTCTCCTTTCGTCTGTATATGGTGATGGTATTATATACAACCTGTGGGAAAAATACAACTAGTTTCGGAAGTGATAGTATTCCCCTTTTTAATATGACAAAATATGTGTTCTGTGAGTACTTATGATGGGACATGCGCGGAAATTGCCAAAAAGGTAAAAATATTCACCTGCGCAATTCGAGCGATAAGATTAGAATATAGGAATTAAGTAAGCTACCCTACCTGTAAGCGAGATCAATATGCCGCTTGATGAAGATTTCACCCCGATCCGGAAACAATACCTGGAGATTAAACGCCAGTATCCGAATACGATTCTCTTTTTCAGACTGGGCGATTTTTATGAGACTTTTGATCAAGATGCTGAAACAGCCTCGAGGGAGCTGGACATCGTGCTTACCTCCCGGCCGGTTGCAAAGGGGGTGCGTACCCCCATGGCGGGCATCCCTCACCATGCGGCTGAGAATTACCTGGCGCGTTTGATCGAAAAAGGCTACCATGTGGCCATTTGTGAGCAGATGGGTGACCAGCCCATTCATGGATTGTTCCCGCGCAAGGTGGTACGGGTGGTTACTCCGGGTACAGTGGTGGAGCCAGGCTTGCTGCCTGGGGATGCGAACAATTACCTGGTGTGCGTGTCTTTTGGCGAACAGAAAGATGGCGAAGCGCGCGCTGGCGTGGCATATGTCGATATCACCACGGGCGAATTTGCGGTAACCGAGCTGGGCGGTAGTGATTTAATGGTTGTCCTGCGGGCTGAGCTAACCCGTTTGAACCCTGCTGAGATAATCTATCCGGAGGCTTTCAAGCTGCCGGAGTCTATCCCCGGGCATTCTACCGCGCTGCCAGCCTGGCGTTTTGAACCTGCACGTGGTCAGGATGTGCTATTACGCCAATTCCAGGCGGCAACGCTGGATGGGTTTGGATTACGGGGATTACCTTTGGCAACGAGCGCGGCGGGAGCGATCTTACAATATCTCGGTGAAACGCAGCCAACGGCGGTGCAGCTATTGACGAGCCTGAACACATACAGCCTGTCTGAATTTATGGTGCTGGACGCGGCAACGCGGCGGAACTTGGAGCTGACCGAGACAATCCGCGGAGGAAATGTGCGCGGCTCGCTGCTGGGAGAATTGGACCTCACGGTGACGCCGATGGGTAAACGCCTGATCCGGCAGTGGGTCAGCAAGCCATTGGTCGATGTGGTACAAATTTATAAACGGCAAGCAGGATTGGCTTTTTTTCACACACAGGGCTTCCTGCGAGCAGAGCTTAGGGCTGGATTGAAGACGCTGGGAGACTTGGAACGCCTGGTGATGCGGGTAATGGGCGGCTCGGCCCAACCACGTGACCTGGTGGCGATGCGCAGCACATTGCAGAAACTTCCTGGAATTTATGAACAAATTCCGGAAGGCGAGGAGGCATTGGAAGGGATCCGCCAAGAATTTGAGGTTTGCGTAGATGAGCTCCATCTATTGGAGGCAGCCCTGGCTGAAGATCCTCCAGCAACCCTTCAGAATGTAGGGGTGATCCGCTCGGGGTATTCTGCGGAGCTTGATGGCGTTTTGGAACGCTCACGGCATGCGCGTGACTGGATTGCTAACCTGGAAACGGTGGAACGTGAACGCAGCGGGATCAAGTCTTTGAAGGTGGGATATAACAAAGTCTTTGGGTACTATATTGAAGTAACGCGCAGTAATGCTGAGCTGGTACCGAATGAATATATCCGTAAACAAACCCTGGTCAACGCGGAACGCTATATCACCCCTGAGATGAAGGAGTATGAAGCCCTGGTTTTAAATGCGGAAGAACGGATCCACGAGATTGAAACGCGGCTTTTTCGAGATTTGTGCGCTCAATTGGGAAACAGAGCTAAACGGCTGTTGAGTACGGCGAGAGCTTTAGCCCAACTGGATGTATTATCTGCATTAGCTGAGGTAGCCGTAAATAGTGGGTATGTTCGACCGGAAGTTATCCAAGATGATGTGCTTGAAATCCAAGATGGACGCCATCCGGTTGTGGAACGGTACTTAAGCGGGGAGCGCTTTGTGCCGAATGATACCCAATTTGCAGAAGGAGAGCGCGTCCGCATCATCACGGGACCCAATATGTCTGGCAAGTCAACTTACCTGCGCCAGGTGGCTTTAATTACACTGATGGCGCAGATGGGCAGCTTTGTGCCCGCATCTTCGGCACGGATTGGGGTGGTGGACCGCATTTTTACCCGCATCGGCGCCCAAGACGAAATCCACGCGGGACAATCGACTTTCATGGTGGAGATGATTGAAACCGCCAATATCTTGCACCACGCCACACAGCGCAGCTTGCTGGTTTTAGATGAAATCGGCCGCGGCACCAGCACTTACGATGGCGTTTCGATAGCCTGGGCGGTTGTCGAATATATTCATAACCATCCAAACCTGCGGTCTAAAACCCTGTTCGCCACGCATTACCATGAGCTGACTCAATTGGCAGAGCTGCTACCAGGGGTGAGAAATTACAACGTGGCAGTGAGTGAGACGGATGGGAAAGTGGTATTCCTACACAAGATTGTTCCCGGGGGGGCGGACCGCTCCTACGGTATTCACGTAGGGCAGTTGGCGGGGCTGCCGCGCCCGGTGGTCCAACGCGCCGGTGAAATTCTCCAACAGTTAGAGACCTCATCGGGCAAGGCTGTACGGTTGAACCCAGAGACGCCGCGGCAGATGGCGCTGTTCCCAGAGACAAATCCGTTGGTAGAGGAGCTGAAAGCTTTGGATGTGAATACGCTGTCTCCGATCGAAGCTTTGAATAAAATTTATGAATGGAAGAAACGGTTTACAACAGATAACATCTAACAAACCTGCAAGAAGCAGACGCTTTCGCTTGACACAAATCATCCCCTATGCTAAATTAGTAATGCTTTATATCCATTTTCCTGCTGTATGGGGAAGCGATTGGGGATGAGTTTTTTTGCACCTTCATTCAAGAGGAGTAATACCTTGACAAAATCACGCTCGCAGCTCATGGTAGAACGATTAAGGGACCTGCAGGCTTCTTCTCCTGATATTGAAGCCTCAGCAATCGTGAGTGTGGATGGTTTAACGATTGCCTCAGCGCTACCTCAAGGGGTTGAGGAAGATCGTGTCGCCGCGATGTCAGCAGCCATGCTTTCGCTGGGGGAGCGCATTGCATCCGAATTGGGACACGGTTCGCTGGACCAGGTTTACATTAAAGGAGAGCAAGGCTACGTAATCCTGATGTCTGTGGGAGAAGAGGCGGTATTAACTGCATTGGCGCGAGAGCAAGCCAAGCTGGGCTTGATCTTCCTGGACATGCGTCGTGCTACTGAAGCACTCTCGAAGCTCATCTAACAGGCCGGTTGAAATGGATCCGATCCCAAAGAGTGGTTACTACTATCCAAATAAAGCAGGGAAGATCACCCTGGAATCGCTAGTCAACGTGATGGGCAAGAATGGGCTGAATGCCATCCTTAATCTGGCTCACCTGACCAATCTGATCGATAACTATCCACCGGACAACCTGGCAAGGGAATTCGATTTCTCAGATCTCTCAGCAATCAATCAGGCATTAGAAGAAATGTATGGCCCACGCAGGCGGGCGCGGGTTAGCTTTGCGCGCAGGAAGGGCAACTTTCTCGGATGTGCTGCGTAATTTCGGTGCCCTGGCGGGGGTAGGGGATCTGGCGTTCCGAGTGCTGCCCTTGCAGACCAAACTGCGTATCGGCATTCCTGCGATGGCACGCATCTTCAGCCAGGTCAGTGACCAGTATTCGACCGTCTCAGAAGTAGAAAACGATTTTATATACACCATTCATCGCTGCCCAGTATGCTGGGGACGATCCGGCCTGGACAAACCGGTATGCTACATCGCAGTTGGTTTATTACAAGAAGGCCTGAAGTGGCTTTCGGGCGGAAATGAATTCCGTGTGAATGAGACAAAGTGCGTTGCGATGGGTGAAACCGTGTGTGAGTTCTATATCCAGAAGACTCCCATCAGCTAGGACGGCCCAGTGCTGGAAGCCAAACCGGTCTTATTAATTGTAGAAGATGACCTGGACGTGGCGGATATGTTGAACGCCTATTTCAATGTTCAGGGATTTGAAGTACAGACAGCGAATTGGGGTGAGGATGCTGTCAAGGCTTGTTCCAGCCATCCACCAGATCTTGTCATTTTGGATATTCGTTTGCCGGATATCGATGGTTTTGAAGTAGCCCGCAGATTGCGAACAAACCGGCGGACTCAGACCATTCCAATTATCTTCTTGACTGAGAAACGTGCCCGGTCGGATCGGCTGCAGGGTCTGGAGCTGGGGGGAGATGACTATATCACCAAGCCTTTTGATATCCAGGAGCTGCGCCTCCGCGTACGGAACGCCCTCAGCCGCACCCGGTTGGGTACAGTTACTAATCCGGTGACTAACTTACCGGAGGGCGCTTTACTGGATGAAAAGCTATCGGAAGCTTTAAATGAAAGAAGCCTGGTCGATGCTGCACATAAAGCTAGAGAATATGGATAGCTTTCGCGAGAATTATGGATTTGTGGCTTCGGACGATGTGCTCAAGGCGATCGGGTTAATGATCTCGAGCGTGATCCGGGATGATGGCGCACCAGAGGATTTCTTGGGACAGCTTGGGGCGGCTGATTTTGTGGTAGTGTCAGATTCTACGCATATCTCTGCTTTACGCGATAAGATCGTAATGCGATTAGAACAATCCTTGGATTATTTTTACCCATTGAAGGACCGCGGTAAAAAAGAAATGCAATCCAAGCGCATTGTTATCCGGATAGGGATCCTGGACGTTCGTAAAGACCCAGTCAAGGATCTTGCAACTCTGAAGAAAGCATTACTGGCAGCAGGATAGGTAGCGGTCAACCAGCAATTTCCATTCTGATAAGTTGAGTGTCTCTGCACGCCGCTGCGGATCGATGCTGGCTGCGGAGAGCAAGTTCTCTACCTGTGAAGCAGGAAGATGCAAGCCGTTCACCAGGGCATTGCGCAGGGTTTTCCGCTTCTGACCAAAACCAGCCTTTGCCAGGAGAAAAAATACGTCTACCTGGCCGGGAGGGATGAAGGGTTGGGGGTATAGATCCACACGTACTACAGCCGAGTCGACTTTTGGAGGAGGGTAAAAAGCCCCAGCAGGAATCCGGGCGACGATGCGTGGGCTGCCATAAAGCTGGACACTTAATGCAAGCAGGCTCAGATCTCCTGGATTGGCACAGATGCGTTCAGCGACTTCCATTTGGACGGTGAGGCAGATGCGTTGGGGCGGTGGGACAGCTTCTAATAGATGCCGTATCACGGCTGAAGTGATGTAGTAGGGAATGTTGGCAACTACCTGATAGCTGGTCTCAGTAGATGGTTGGAAGAGCCCAGAGGGAGGGATGGAAAGTATATCTCCCTGAATAATGCTGACATTTTGAAAAGGTGCCAGAACCTGGCGAAGCACGGGGATGAGACGACTGTCCAATTCAACTGCAGCCACCTGCTGAGTGCGTAATGCTAATTGACGGGTCAGATTGCCAAGCCCGGCACCGATCTCGAGCACACGATCACCAGGCTGCAGCTCTGCCGCTTCAACTACCTTTAGTAGGGAGGCATTATCTGCAAGGAAATTTTGTCCAAGACGCTTATCGGGGTGAAGCCCATGTTGGCGTAAAAGGGCGGGAATGTCCAGAGGGGGGAGGGTTAAGGATAGATCCATACCACGTTTGATGGAGGCGGCCATAAGAAATAGACAGTGACGTTTTGATGCCAGGCGACATAATCCTCATCGCTGTATCCCAGGTCGATCACCCTGCCTTTGACTGCACCGCCTGTATCTGCGGCAATGGCTTCACCATACCCGGGGATATACAAGCGTGTACCTAATGGAATATAGCGAGTATCGACAGCGACCAGGCCTTTTCGCAGGGGCTGTCCCGAAGCCGTAATACTGCCGCCTGCCGAAGTTGGGCTGTAGGAAACAGCGTACATAGGAACAGCCCGCCAGTAAGAGATGGCTCCATCAGGAGTATCGGTTGTGTGTTCGACCAGATTTGTGCCGTAGCCAATAATCCGGTTCTGCGGCTGGCGTGCGATCCACTCATCTTCTATCTGACGAGAAACCTCTTGACCATCTTCATACCGGATGCGGATCCGGGTAGCTTTGGCGCCGACCTCACCTGGTTGGAGTACATTCTGGTTATCAATCTCCAGGTCAGGTGTAGCCTGGTATTCGTTTTCGAAGGGGATAGGGGTCTGTTCGATGATCAATTCTTCCCGAACACTTACGATATGGATCATGCCATCTTTAGGAAGAGACGTTTCTTCTGGCGGAATACTATAATCTAGCCCCTGCATGGACAGGCCAGCTTTTGATAAAGCCTGGCCAACGCTGCTTGCGACCACCATTGCCGAAAGGTTTTGACCCTGGAAAGTAATGGAGATTGGCCTGGCACGCTGTAAAATAGCTTGAAAACCTTCGAAAAGGCGGGTGCTTAAAGTCGGTTCGATCTCATCAGCTGTTGAGATGATGATCCCTGCCTGCCAAAGAGCCTGACCCAAGTTGGGGGCAGTGGATGTGAGGGTTTCTTTCTGAGAATTGTCCGTGAAGGAAAAGGAAATCGATGGGCGAATTTGTAAAGTGGGGAAACGGCCTGTGTGTGGATCTTTTTGTAAAGGTTCATTCAACGTAACAGACTTCCCATCGGCCAGGATCGTATCACCGGCGGAATAGGGGATGTTCGCCTGGGTCAAAATATTTGAAGGGGTTCGAGCAGCAGTCAGGATTAAGTACGCCTTGCCATCTGCCAAAATGGGCACCTGAACGGCGCGTTGGATCGTGATGGTTTCGCCTTCCTTCAACCAATGGGATGGGGCAGGTGAAATCAAATCGGCTTCAGCCAGGGAGATATTCTCGGAGCGCAGTACATCCGCCACGGTCAAGGCAAAAAGTGTCAAGCGCTGACTCTTGCCATCGATGGATAAATCAACAGGTTTTCGCAGCCAGGAGAAAAGAAAGAGAAAACCGATAAACACCAGGCTGACGAACAAGCCGATCGAGAAAATAACTTTAGAACGCTGCCTCATAAATAAATTTTCGTTTCCATCTAATAAGGATCAATTTCAACCAGTAAATGGCCCATGGCTTTCCATTGACGAGTGACAACTTCGTCAGCCTTCCAATCAATGTTATGGTGATTATGCTGTGTATTGGCGAAACCCCAACCCTGATCATCATCCCAGGCTACTAATGACATAACATGTGCCCATGCAAAAGGCCGCCATTCACCGATGATCGGCATGAGAACTTTCCCTTGTGGGAGGGCTTTTTTTATGTAGCTTGTCTTGGTAAATAATCTCCACCTGGCATGCAGGCCATAAGATCGAAAAACATCGACCATTCCCCAAGGGAAGGTAGCCCAATCGGGCACCCGGCGAACTACATATTTGGCGCCACGCCAAACAGGCTTAGCCATTTCATCTGATAACTGGATGGCGTCCAGACTTAATCCAAGGAAAGCATTGATCACTGTAGCAGTTGTGAAAGGGCCACAATCATTGCGCTGTCCCTGATATTGCAGAGCATTCAGGATTTTATCCTTATGGGGAGATAGAATCGTTGACATCCTCGAGCCGGCTAATTTGGATACCTTTAGGGTTAATTATACCATTTAGCGACTAGTGTCGACGGAGAAGAAGTGGTCCAAGGCGGTCGATCATCCAACCGAAGTAAGCTTCAATCCAGGGTGTCAAATAAAGGTAAGGTGGGACATAGGTGACCCGGCGGGGTCGTTGAATGAGCCCCCAAATTTGTTCAGCAACTTTTTCGGGCGTAACGCCGATCTTTTCAGTAGGTAAGTGGAAACCGCCCGGCTGTTTGGCTGCAGTGTGGCAAAACTCTGTCAAAACTGGCCCAGCTCGAACGACGCTTACATGCAATTTCGTGCCATGCAATTCTCGATAAAGAGCCGTAGAAAAGCTATTCAGAAAAGATTTCGTTGCCCCATAAAGAGCAATCCCCTGGCTGGGCAACTCGCCAGAGATCGATCCGATGTTGATGATGTGCCCGAAGCCCTGCTTACGCATATAATTTAAGAATAAGATCGTGAAGTGAACAACAGCAGAGACATTAATTTCGATCATTTCCCGAGCAGTTTCCCAAGGCATTGCCTCACCAAAACCATACCAACCCAGGCCAGCATTATTAATCAGGATATCTACTCCGTCACAGTGCGAGAGGACTTGCTCATACACAGCCTGGCGTTCCTCGGCATTAGTCAAATCAGCAGGAATGATATCCACTGAACCTCCAGTTGAGATAATTTCATTCTCTACTTGTAAAAGCCGCTCGCGCCGACGCGCTACCATAACGACATGCAAACCAGCCTGCGCGAGCCTCCGTGCTGTGGCCGCGCCGATACCGCTAGACGCGCCTGTAATCAGAGCGGTTTTCGGGTTGTCATGCATGGATAAGCTGTTTTTCCTGGAGGAGAGTTACCAACGTCCAGGTTGCGCCAGCCAAGTCTCCTAACCAGAAGACCAGCACAATCGGATCGAGTATACCCAGAAGAACGAGGGGTAGCAAGACAAGTACTGCTCCAAAACGAGTATAGAGAGTCCATGTAAAGAAGGGTTTGAAACCATACCTGGCAGACTGGATGTAAAAGAAGGCCAAAACCAACAAGAGCATGCCCATGAGACGGATCCAAGGATCATTGGTGGGGGGCAACCTGATGCTGGAAAGAAGCAGATTCGGTCCCACAAGCAAGATGCAACCGATGATAGAAAGATAAATTCCAAACACCAGGATGCTGAGTGCCGAACGGGTCATTTCAGCGAGCCTGGGTTGGTTTGAATAGATGCATATTGTCAATAAACCACTTCACCGTGTCAGCAATTGTTTCGGAGAATGGACGAGGATTGAAGCCGAGCTCGCGCTGAGCTTTTGAGTGGCTGATGGTGGAATTGCTGAGCAGAGTTTCTAATGAGTAAGGTGTCAGGCGGGGTTTAATCCGGAGAAGACGATAATAAAAGGGCGTGAAAATTGTGAAGAAGCGCGCCATGTGCAAGGGCACACGAATCGGAGGAAAGCGTTTGCCGGTATACGCCCAGACTGTCTCCAGCATCCTGCGGACGGACACCTGTTCGCCAGCAAGGATATAGGTTTCTCCGCAGCCCCCTTTTTCGTTGGCAGCAATCAGACCTTGAGCAACATCGCGGACATCCACGAAATCATAAGCGCCGTCGATATATACCTGAGGTTTTTTTTGAACACAGCCTAAAATGATCTGACCGAGCTCGGAGCGACGATAATCATTTGGCCCGATTACGCCGGTTGGGCAGACGATCACCGCATCCAATCCTGTTTGTGAGGCATGTAAAACTTCCAGCGAGGCCTGGGCCTTGGTGAGATCGTAAGCGCCTTGAGTAGATTGGGTCTCGAAGGGGGTGTTCTCATCGATGATGGTGCCGTGAGGGGCGCGGCGGATGGCATGAATGGAGCTGGTGTAGGTAAGCCGTTTTACACCGCTGTTACGCGCAGCATGAATGATATTGCGGGTTCCAATGACATTGACCAGTTTTAGCATCTCGTAGTCTCCTGGCATGATTGAGATGATACCAGCCAAATGGTAAACATTTTCCACCCCCTGGAAAGCTTTTTCAAGGTCTTGGGCATCCAATACATCTCCTTGAATTTGCTCAATGTTCAGGTCTTTAATGGGGGTCAGGTCTTCACCAGGCATCACCAAGGCCCTAACTTGCTGCCCTCGAGAAATTAATTGCCTGACGAGGACATTCCCGATATGACCTGTGGCTCCTGTAACTAAATCCATGCTAAAACTCCTTATTTCCTTATTTCTAAACCTTTTAACATAAAATCGACACTCTGATGGACTTCATGCGCCCAGTTGATTGTCTGAGGATCGAAAACAGCTTGCATCAATAATCCAATAGCCAGTGAAACGAGCGTCCTGGCAGCGGCATGCGGGTCGATGTCTTTACGGAAAGAACCCTCATTTATCCCTTCCTGAATGAGGGCGGTAAAATAATCCTGGTAGCGCCGGTACGGGGCGATGGCAGTCTTCCAAATCGCAGGGTCACGACTGGCCTGCCTCCAGAATTCGAGAATAATGGAGAGTTTTACATCTGTCGACTGGACCACTTGATCTGCCAAGTTCGCCATATTCAAGATCGCCTGGGGTACATTCTTGGTTTCCAGGCGGACCGTCTGAAGGCCAGCATCCAGGCCGGTTAACCAGTTCTCCAGCAGTTCCAGGAAGATGGCTTGCTTGGTGGGGAAATGGTGATAAAAGGCGCCTTTGCTAACACCTGCAGATTGGCAAATATCAGCCACGCTGGTGGCTTCATAACCGTTACGCGAAAACAATTGGTAAGCGGATTCAAGGATGATAGCGTGAGTCTCTTCACTGCGCTGCTGCATATTCAGTCCAAAAAGAAATAGATTTCGACTGGATCGGTGGAAATTGTGTGTTGGATACCGACCGGTCGGTATGATATTATTATATCAAAGAATAGAAACTTTTGGCACCGTTAACGAACCTGTTAGGTACTTATAAGCTCATGCTTCCCTTAAGGAGGTTGAATCATTTTCGGAACTTTTCAGGAAACATTAGCATGAGATCTCAACCTAATGCCGAAGGAATTCCTGTGACAAGCTATAATGTAGTGAATGGGCAAAAAAACTTTATCAGAGAATGTGGTGATCATCACGGGAGCTTCTTCTGGGATTGGGGAAGCAAGTGCGTACAGGTTCGCAGAAGAGGGCTGCCGGGTAGTCCTGGCAGCACGCCGCACGGATAGAATTAACGACCTGGCAAACAGTATTAAAGCTGAAGGCGGAAAAGCTCTGGCGGTGCAAACTGATGTGAGCCAGCCAGACAGCCTTTCAAACCTCGTGGATACTGTGCTGGCTGAATGGGGGCAGATCGATCTTCTTTTCAACAATGCGGGATTTGGGAGGATAAGATTCCTGGATGAGCTGGACCCGATTCAAGATATTGATGCACTGCTGCGCGTAAACCTATGGGGTTTGATCCAGCTGACACGGATGGTCCTCCCCTATATGATCAAAAGGGGCAGCGGACATATCATCAATATGGCTTCCATTGCCGGTTTGGTGGCGATGCCCACTTACAGCATCTATGCTGCGACAAAGTATGCTGTGCGGGGTTTCACGGATGCCTTACGCCGGGAAGTGGGCGTATGCGGGGTTCACGTTTCGGGAATCTATCCGGGGGCTGCGGAAACCGAGTTTGATGGGCATAGTGGAGCGAAACGAAAGACAGGCATCCATACACCAGGTATTTTGACTCTTTCAGCTGATGATGTAGCCAGGGAGATCGTTAAGCTGGCGTACCATCCGAGGCGGATGGTGGTAATCCCCAGAATGATGATGCCAGCAATTTGGTTTGCGGGGCATTTTCCAGGTGTTACCGATTGGATTGTAGAACAAGCCTTTGTTCGAGGTGAAAGGTTATAAATGATTAAAGACCAGGCAGGATGGCTTTATCCTGCCTGGTCTTTAATATGTTGGAGATCCTTATTCTTCTTTTTCTAGAGCTGTCTGAGCTTTTTCTTGTTGAAGTAGGCTAATTCCGTTGCGGATCTGAGTGAGGGATCGATCCATTTCCATCTCCAGGCGGGTTAGTGTTTCTAGCACATAAACGTCCGCTTCGCGGCGCATAGCCAGGATATCTTGTTGAGCCTGTTCGATGATCTGATCGGAGCGACTCTTGGCTGCCTCTACAATTGAGTCACGTTCAACGAGCTGATCGCTCTTTTCGCGCGCCAGGGCTAAGGTGCGATTCACTTCTTCTTGCGCTTGGGCCAAGATGCGATCACGCTGCGCGGTAAGTTGTTGTGCTTTTTTCACTTCATCAGGGATTGCCACACGCATTTGATCTATCAAGTCCAGCATGCGGTCTTCATCCACAATCACATTATGGGTGAATGGAATTGGACGGCTTTCATTAAAAAGCTCCTCCAATCGATCAATTAAATGCAGTATATCCATAAGCTCCCTCCAACCGAGTCCGACGATTAGCCTCTGAGTGTTTTATATTAATCGATCTATCCAGGTTAATCGGTAGAATTATTTCTATTTGGGATGCAACTTTCATGCTCAAGATTACACTCAATCTCAAAATTCGTCAACCGTCGATTTTGTCTTTTTATTTTACCAAGTGGTCAATCCCTCATCGATGTTGTCGGGACGATCTGTTGTCCTTCCCCAAGCTCGTGGAAACGCCTTTTCAAAGCAGCTTCTACATGCGGGGGAACCATGCTGCTCACATCTCCTCCAAGGGAGGCAATTTCACGTACCGTTGATGAGGATAAGAAGGTATGTTCTTCATTTGTAATCAGGGCGATCATGTCAATTTCTGGGGCAAGACGACGATTCGCCAGCGCCATACGAAATTCATATTCGAAATCGGAGAAGACGCGTAAACCACGCACGATGACTTGAACGTCCATTTTGCGACAGTAATCGATCGTGAGACCGCGGTAACCCGTGACGCGGATGTTATGAACGTCAGAGAAGGCTCGTTCGGCAAGTGAGATGCGTTCTTCGGGGGAAAAAACTAAAGATTTTAATGGACGGTCGTATACAGCAACAACCACCTCTTCAAACAACATTGCAGCACGTTTGGCGATGTCGATGTGACCATGGTGGATTGGGTCAAAAGTACCCGGAAACAATGCACGTACTCCCATATCAACTCTTATCTCCTTGACCCTCCCCCCAGAAGTGCGCTAAGGTCTCGGCGAGGGGAAGATGCTCTGGAAGCTCTAATTTTGGATCTTGCGTGAATATTTGATGTGCTTGATTACGGGCTTTTTCGATCAAGTGCACATCGGTCAGGCTGGCGAGACGCAGCTCTGATTTGAAGCCGGCTTGGCGGGTGCCCAAGAAATCACCAGGACCCCGCTGCTGCAAATCTCTTTCTGCCAAAACAAAACCATCTTGAGTTTCTACCATGGCATTCAGACGTTCATTCTCGACCGCATCAGGCGTTTCGGCGATCAAGATGCAATATGCTTTGTCTTGACCACGACCGACGCGCCCGCGGAATTGATGTAATTGAGCCAATCCAAAACGGTTAGCCGCTTCTACCATCATCACTGTGGCGTTCGGGATATCTACACCTACTTCGACCACAGAGGTAGAGACTAAAATATTTACTTCTCGATCACGGAATAAGGTCATCACGGCATCTTTTTCATCGGGAGGCAGACGCCCGTGCAGCAAACCAAGCCGGTAATTGGGGAAAATATCTTGCTGAAGGCGAGTAAACTCCTCCACTGCAGCGCGCCCCTCACCGTTTTCATTCTCCTCTACTAAAGGATAAATGATAAAAGCTTGATGACCTTGTTCGACCTGGTTGCGAACTAAAGAGTAAGCTCTTTCGCGTTCCCTGGGATAAAATACCTGAGTCTCAACAGGCTGACGACCCGGGGGCATCTCATCCATCACTGTAAGGTCAAGGTCGCCATAAATTGTAAGCGCCAACGAGCGTGGGATGGGTGTGGCAGTCATCACCAGGAGGTGGGGGTTATTTCCTTTGGTCCGTAAGTTAGCACGCTGTTCAACACCGAAGCGGTGCTGCTCATCGATCACAACGAACTGTAAATTTTGGAATTTAACCGGGTCCTCAATCAAGGCATGCGTCCCGATAACAAGCTTGACAGTGCCGTTTTCTAGGCTTTGTCTGATCGCAGCTTTTTCAGCCTCTGGCGTAGATCCAATCATCAGGCAAACTTGCTCAGGTAAAAGTACAGGTTGAGCTGGTGGATCAATTTCAGGGGTTTGATACAGCAGGTTTACCAGGTTTCGATAATGCTGTTCGGCAAGAATGCTCGTTGGGGCCATGATCGCGGCCTGAGCATCTCCCTTGATAATCATGGCAGCTCCCAGGGCAGCAATCACAGTTTTGCCTGAACCAACATCTCCTTGCAATAAGCGGTTCATGGGATGCCCAGAAGCTAAATCCATACGGAGATCGTGAAACGCTTTGTGTTGTGCACCAGTGAGCTCGAAAGGTAAGCTGGAAATTAAGTCTTCCAACCAGGCATCTGAGGCCTGGAATATACTTCCGGGGCGCTCCTGCCAGGCGACCTTTTGGCGTAGGACACCCAGTTGAAGGAAAAATATCTCATCGAAGGCCAAGCGATACCGGGCACGATGGAGCTGTTCTAGAGAGCCAGGAAAGTGTACCTGGAGCAGGGCAGTGCCAAGATCAACCAATTCTTCTGACTGGCAGATATATTGTGGAAGATTGTCATAGAGGCGCGGTGCATAATGGGTGACTACATCGTACATCAACTTCCGCAGCCAACGCTGGGTAATGTTGGCAGTGAGGGGATAGACGGGTACGATCCGGTTCGTGTGGAGGTGTTCCTGTTCCAGAGGCTCTAAT
Source organism: uncultured Chloroflexia bacterium (assembly GCA_963754615.1). GTDB lineage: Bacteria > Chloroflexota > Anaerolineae > Anaerolineales > UBA4823 > CAVVUF01. The sequence continues at coordinate 34,390 of CAVWGW010000010.1, forward strand.
TCTGGATTGTTCATCACCAAACGACCAAGGTATTGATCTACTTTTCCTGAAAGTACAACCTGCATCCCCGGATGCAATTTTCGGATGATCCAGGGCTGGTTAAACCAGGCTAACCGCAAGGAACCGCTGCCATCGGAGATAAGACCCTCGACCACTTGCGTTCGCCCATTACGAAAAGTGCGGGAGTTGGCAAATTCCAGCGTGCCAATAACGGTGGTTTCCTCGCCATAGTTCAAGCGGTTGATTGTTTTCAACTGGGAATAATCATCATAACGGCAGGGAAAATAATATAGCATATCTCCCAAGGTATGTAAGCCCAGGCGAGTCAGGGTTTGTGCATGCCGTGGACCTACCCCGGGTAAGACTGTGGTTGGAGCGCTTAGAGCGGTTGATTTACCCTCTACGACCAAAGGAGGCGTAATTCGAGACGATGGCGAGGCGCGCCCTCGGATTTGATTTTGGAGAGGCGTCTCTTGTTTTGGTAAAGTGTCACTAGAACGGTTTCTTCGTTCAGGTTTGTGCGAGGGTGTGTCAGGCATGCTTGGTGGAAAAGGGGTCAGTTGCGGTAAGGGCTGGTTCATGCTGCGCTGCATTTGCACCCAAATTTTTTGGACGATCTCATAACGTTCAGTGGGGCTTAAGACGGAATAATTGCGTAATTGAGTGCTGACCTGCTGGACGATGGTTTCAGGCACGCCTTCTGACCTTGCTTCAGCCTCCCAATGGGTCAAGACTCTTTCTAAGCCCCCAACGACCGCGCGGTTATCATAACCTCGCTCAGACTCTAGCTTGAGGAATTTTTGAAGTTTTTGTAAGGATGGTTTCATCAGGACTTATTGTACCAACAAAAAGGCCAGAACCATTGAGAGATAACGTTTACGGTGCTGTCTGGAGCAAATCAGATCAGCGAGTTACCGCAGTGTAACCTAATCCGTTGGGTCCGACATGCGTGCCAATCACTGTAGTCACATTCACAAGCAATGGTGAAGTATCCATTTCATTCTTAACTTGTTGGACAAAAAGATGGGCATCCTTTTCGGCATTGGTATGTAAAACAGCCAATCTTTGCAGCGGACCCAAGTCTTGGAGCATCTGAAGGAGACGTTCGACGCCTTTGTGGCGTGTGCGGGCCTCTCCTAATCTCAACACTTTGCTCTCGTGCACCTTTAAAAACGGCTTGATATCCAACAGTGAACCAAGTCTGGCCTGGGCCCATGAAACGCGCCCGCTACGACGAACATACTCCAAAGAATCCAACATAGCAACCACATGGACGCGCTGACGGGCTGTTGCGATCTCAGAGAGGATATTTTCGAGAGGATAACCTTTGACAGCTTTCTCAGCAGCCGCGATGGCTTGAAAACCTAAACCCAGGGTAAACGAACCGGAGTCGATGACTTTGACTCGTTCATCGAAAGGTTGAGCAGCCAGACTGGCAACAGAGAAAATTGCGCTTAGCGCGTCGGGAACATGAATGGAAATGATTTGTTGATATCCCTGTTGGAATAAGCCTTCGTAGACAGCCTGGAATGTGCCGGGAGAAGGGGCTGCGGTGGACGGAACATTTCTCATCTTAGGCAAGCGCTCATAAAATTCTTGCCTGGATATCTCTCGACCGTCTAAAAAACTCTGCCCTTCGATCACCAAGACATTTGGAATTACATGAATTTGGAGCTGCTCCGCAATTTCAGGAGGGATATCGCAAGCACTGTCAGTGACGATTGCAATAGACATATCAACCTTCTTGATCCCACTCTTCAAGGGCAAATACCCCTAAGCTGTGAGGACCTAAAAGCGATAAAGATGCCTGACTCATATGGTATTCACTTAACGCATTTGGGGAAATATCTTGATATAACCGATCGCGCAAGTTTCGAGCCTCTTGTTCATAAGGGGGAAAGCCTTGTACAATCGCAACCTGTTTCAGGTTATCAAATTCAGCCACAAATTCATGGAGCATATCTACCAGATGACGAGGACTGCGGGCTTTTTGGATCGGAATTAATCTGCCGCCCTCCATGATATAAAATGGAATCACCCCCAGCATTTCGCCGATCATCGCTTGAGCCTGGTCTATTTGACCTGAATTTGCCAGGTACGATAAACTTTGTAAGCAGAAAACGGTGTATACATGAGAAATGAGGCCCCGCACCAAGTTGTTGATGCGGTTGGCATCTTTGCCTTGTTGAGCTGCTTCAGCAGCTGCCTGTACTAAAAACCCCAATCCGGCAGCAGTCGTTTGGGAGTCAATGACATGAATTGTGGATGCGCCTTTGATGCGGCTGGCAGCTTCCTGAGCAATCTCTACAGCAGGATTTAATTGAGCAGAAAGCAAGATGGTCAGGATTACCGAATACTTTGAACTTAAAGTCCGAAAAGCCTGGCAGAAATCATCAACTGTAGGGGGTAACACGACCGGTAATTGCCCATTCGATTTGAAAAGCTGGCTGGCTTGTTTGTAATCTTGACTATCTGGAAAGATTGCTTGACCTGTTTGTATCCTGAGTGAAATGACGCTGATGTGGTCATGACCAGGAAAGGAAGTGTTAAACAGGGCAGTGCTGTCAGTCAGGATACCAATTTGAGACATGGACTCTGGTTTCGGTGATGTAGTATCTATTCAATCGAGATGATGAATTGGTAATGAGGTTGACCACCCTCTTGAATTTCTATTTCTTGTTCAGGGAAGGTCCGGCGAACAGTATCAATGATTCTATTAACTTCTTGGCGAGGTAAGTCAGCTCCGTAGAAAAAAGTGATCAGCTCAAAATGATCTGCATGTGTTTTCTTTAAGAATTCTAAACAAGCTTCCTCCAAAGTTAATGCAGAAAGTAGCAATTTTCCATTATGTAAGGCAATGATTTGGCCCTCCTGAACGGTAACGCCATCAATTTCTACACTGCGGGTGGCAATTGTAATCTCACCGGTTTCTACCTCGTCGAGAGCACGCGTCATTTCCTTGGCTACCTCTTGAAGGTCGCTTTCTGGAGCTAAGTGCATCATCGCCGCCAACCCTTGAGGGATACTTCGACTGGGAACGACAATTACTTTTTTGACTGTCATTTCAGCAGCGGTTTTGGCAGACATGATGATATTTTTATTGTTAGGTAGGATAATTACCTTATCGGTAGGTAAGTTCTCGAAGGCACGCAAGATCTCTTGTGTCGATGGATTCATCGTTTGACCCCCTTCCACAATCGCAGCAACTCCCAGGCTGGCGAAGACGCGTTCAATCCCAGGTCCCGGCGATACAGCTACCACAGCAATTTGATTTGGTTCAACAGGGGTGAGGGCAATTTTTTGGTTTTTTTCCACCTCTTGATCATCCATTTGTGCATTCAAATTTTCAATAGCTGCTTTAATAAAAGTTCCTAAAGTTTGGGTGTAGTTGATGGGCTCATACAATTTTTCGGCGGGCACATGAATGTGCATCCGATATAACCCATCTCCTTCGCCAACCTGGATAGAAGTACCCATTTCCTGAAGTCTGGTGTAAAAATCTTCCAGATCTAATTCTGTATACGGTTGGAAATCTACCACAACCTCGAAATCTTGCCCCGGCTCAATAGCTTCCTTTGCGTTTTGCAGATCTAATTCGGCTAATGGACGTACCATCGTTATGGCAGTCTCTAAGGATTGCCCGTTGATATAACGCAGCATTCCCTCGAAGATGAAAAATAAACCCTTGCCTCCCGAATCGACCACACCGGCTTCCTTGAGAATTGGGAGTAATTCGGGAGTATGTTGGACAGATTCATCTGCTGCGGGGATTATTTTTGTCAGAATGTCATATGGATCATCAGTTTCAGCAAGGAGCTTGTCTGCTGCGGCAGCGATATCTTTTGCCACGGTTAGGATTGTACCTTCTACAGGGCGGACGACGCCTTTGTAAGCGGTATCTCGACCGGTTGCTAAAGCATGGGCGAAAGAAGCTGCGTCAATAAAATCCTGGCTATCAAGGGCGCGAGCGAAGCCTCGCAAAAGCTGGGAAAGGATAACACCTGAATTGCCCCGAGCACCCATCAATGCGCCATGGGCAATGGCATGAGCCATTTTTCCAGCGTTCTTTTCAGACGAATTGGAAATTTCATTATAAGCTGCCTGCATGGTGAGAACCATGTTGGTGCCAGTATCACCATCGGGGACTGGAAACACATTGAGCGCGTTGACTGTCTGTTGGTTCGTGCGCAACCAGGTGAGGGCAGCTTCGGTAAGGTCTTTTAGCACCTGGCCATCGACGGGGTATTTACGGAATTGCTTAGTGGGTTGACTGTATGGATTAACAATAAAATCAGAACACATCGTATACTCCTAATCCACACTGCTGATCCGTAAACCGCGCACATGGACGTTAACTTCTTTTACTGGCATACCGATGATTTTCTCTACAGAATACCGCACAGTATTGCTGACACTGCTTGTTACAGAGGTAATGCGAGTGCCGTATTCAATGATCACATACAGGTCAATTAAAATGTTTTGGCCATCATAATGAACCTCGATGCCCCGGGTAGGGTCCTTGACGATTACCTGAGTAATCCCATGGACCAGGTTTTTGGAAGTCAAACCGACCACGCCATAAGATTGGCGTGCAGCATGGTAGGCGATGGTGGCGATCGCCCTGGGGGAGATTCTGATACTACCAATAGGAGATATTTCGTCGGACATTTACTCACCTCTGACACAATTAACATCTGAACTTGAAAGAGGATGCGATTTGTGGTAAGATTGCCCCGCTTTAGATGCGGTTTTCGTTGCCGAAACGTGATTATAGCTTGAAATTGCTTTTTTACCTATACCAAAAATGGATCAAAACCGATCAGGCCGGTTTTGGAGAAAGGAATCAGAAAATGGCTAAGTGTGCGCATTGTGGAAAGACGACTACGTTTGGTCGTAACCGTCCCTGGTCGAATAAAGCCACCCGGAGAACGTTCCGTCCGAATCTTCAGACGATCTCAATCGTCGAAGGCGGTCGCAAGGTACAAAAATTACTATGCACGAAATGCATCCGTACTTTGGTTAAGACCAGTTAATGATTATAAAGGTTCTTCATAAGAAAGGGTTTTGCCGATAGATTTCGCGCAAGACCCTTTTTTATGGTTTAGTCATCCGGCAGACAGCGGCGCAGGCTTTCTACACCAGCTGCAATTCCCTGAGGATGCTTAAATATCGATGTAGCAGCCACAAAAACCCTGACCCCAGCTGAGAATGCATGGGGTAAGGTTTGGGTATTCATGCCTCCATCTATCTCGATCCAAGTAGGGGCGTGAGAGGCGACCAGCCATTTCCGAATCACTGCAATTTTTGGAAGAACCTCGGGAAGAAAAGCCTGACCGGAATAGCCAGGATTCACACTCATGACCAAAACCAGGTCAACCAGGTGCTGCACAGGTTCCACTTGAGAGGCGGGTGTACCAGGGTTGAGAACTACCCCAACGTTGCATCCAAGCTCGCGAATTTTTTGGAGCGTGCGGTGTAGATTGGGGGCGTTTTCGACATGGACTGAGAGTGAACTGGCGCCTGCAGAGGCGAAACTTTCAAGAAATAAATCAGGCGTTTGAACCATTAAGTGTACATCCAGGGGCAGTTTGGTAACCCGCCGGCAGGTTTCAACGATAAAGGGTCCCATGGTGAGGTTGGGGACAAAATGACCATCCATTACATCGATATGAATCCAATCTACTCCGGCTTGCTCAGCTTCTCGAATTTGTTCACCTAAGCGAGAAAAGTCAGCCGATAATATTGACGCGGAGAGTAGAAATTTACCAGGCATAATACTGAAGAGCTTATTTTATGGGCGGATTATAGACGAGGTAGACCCATAGACAAAATGGTACCAGCCCGCCCACAGCCAAGAAAGTAAGCAAGCCTAAGATCAACGTAATCCAGTCGATATCGAGCGGATTTTCGCCGGTTGTGGTTGTTTGCTGGGGGGATGGGAAGGGTTTGGCTTCGGACAGCGCAGGTTTGGGAGGTGTGGACGCTTGACGCGCAGTTCCACCGGGCAAAGGGGCTTGATGGGTAGTGGCTGAGGATGGCGGTTTATTAGAGGGTTGGGAGATGGGCTGGCTGGGTACAGGTTTTAGAACCTGTTGAAAACTAGCTGGTTGTGGACTGAGCTGTTCATTGAATGTCATCAGCACCCGCCCTAATTGATCAGCAGTACGATAACGGGCGGTAGGCTCTTTTGATAGGACTTTCAAGATGATCTCTTCAAGGGTGGGAGGAATAGCTGGATTGAATCGGCGCGGAGGTGTGGGGGAAGCACTGCGATGCATCTCAATTAACTCTGGGATGGTCGTGGCCGTGAAAGGCAGCCTTCCAGTTAACATATAGTACATCACAACCCCCAACGAGTAAACATCAGAGGCTGGAGAGGGAGCATTCCCAGCTGCCTGCTCTGGAGAAAAGTATTGCGGTGAGCCCCACACAATTTTCGTCTTTTCTTCCGGGTTTATGGAGGCTAAAGCCCGAGCGATTCCAAAATCGGTTACTTTCAAACGATTGTCGGGAGTGATGAGGAAATTGTGGGGCTTAACATCACAATGAACAAGTCCTGCTCGGTGAGCATATCCTATTCCGGCGCAGGCTTGGCGGATGAGAGGCAAAGTTTCATCTATAGTAAAACGGCCGCGTTTTTGAAGGATGGAGTTCAAATCTGTTCCTGGCACATATTCCATGACGATGAATAAATGCCCCTGGTCAATCCCAAAATCGTGTACGGTAACGATATTGGGATGGGCGAGGTTCGCGGCTGCTGTGGCCTCCTGGCGGAATCGTTCCCGAAAGGCAGGATCGCTCGAATAATCTTCGCGCAGAACTTTAAGTGCCACCGCTCGTTCTAATGTAAGGTCAAGGGCACGGTAAACGACCGCCATTCCCCCATTGCCGAGGTTTTTTTCAATTTGATAACGCCCGTTTAGTAAGGTTGGATCAGCCATCGAATTCTATTCTAGCATGATTTCTGCATAAAGAATGGGGTTCTTGAAAGGGATCAGGGCTAAGATCACAGCTTGTTCGTAGAGATTTTTCCGATCAATCACATTGCCGGTCAAAAGGCCCACAGCGCCATTTTCTTGCTTGGAATTACTCCGTTGGAAGATGATGTCGTCAGCCTCACCGAGCTCTTTTCCCTGGCGAATCAGATCTGCCACTGGGGTAGGTATAAAAAAGGTTCCAGTCCGACCCTTGCCCATGATCATTTTCCCACCTGGAGATTTACCGTAAATGACAACCCAAGCAAAGGCAGCAAATTCGAGGCCTCGTTCTTCAATTCCACCCTCGATGCCAATCCAATAATCCGCTTGAGGGGCGAGTTTTGATGCCTTGTACGATCGATTCAACGCGCCCTGAAATGTTTCTTCGTCAGAGAGCGGTTGATTTTTTACACCGGAAGGTGTAGAAAGCGATTCTATTCTTAACTGCTCCCCGGAAAACATTTTCTCAAATCCTGATTTAGCTGCCTGAACTTTTACCGGGTTATGCGAAGCGACAATGATGGTTTTCATACAGAATCTCTTTGTAGGATGAGGATTATACCAGTCCAAGAAAATCGTGTAGAATTGTAACTCATGAGTGAAAAAAGAAGGGGTTTATTGGTATATAATCCAAATGCTGGTCGTTTTCCATCTAGCATATTGGTTGACAGAGTTGCTTTGGTTTTAAACGGGCTAGGGTGGGACATGGAGGTCGAAAAAGCATTTTCAGGAGAGCATATCACGAAACTGGCGTACCAGGCGGGAATGGACGCGTTAGATGGTATGTTTATCGTAGGAGGCGATGGTTCAATAAACCTGGCAGCAAGAGGACTTTTAGGAACAGAAACAGCTTTGGGCGTTCTTCCAGCTGGGACTGCGAATGTATGGGCTCAAGAATTGGGGCTGCCTGGGTTAAATTGGACACGCTTGATGGCTTTAGAAGAGAGTGCACGACGTTTAGCATCAGCACCAACGCATCTTGTGGATATTGGGATAATCAATCAAGTTCCTTTTATCTTATGGGCAGGGATAGGGTTGGATGGTTTCATCGTCAGCCGGATTGAGCCGCGTGGTCAATGGGAGAAAATGCTGTCCATGGTACATTATGGCGCTGCATCAATTTGGGAAGCCAGCTCCTGGCATGGGATGAATTTGCAGATTGCCGTCGATGGTTATCATATTCAGGGTCATTTCTTACTTGCTTTAGCATGCAATATCCATCTTTATGCAGGTGGGCTGGTAAATATTTCACCGAATGCATTAATTGATGATGGTGAAATGGACCTTTGGCTTTTCAAAGGGGAAACCATTGTGGATGCGGCTCGGGCAGCCTGGGATTTACTTTACGGCAGGCATATATCTTCTCAGCAATTTCTATATTTGCCTTTTCGAGAATTGTCTGTCGAATCAGTAAATCCAGCTTATTTCCAGGTAGATGGAGAACCGCTCCACTTGGAGGGTAAAATCGATCTCCGGGTATGTCAGCGAGCGCTTAAGGTATTTATTCCAGATAACACTCCTCGGCAATTATTATCGAGGTAGATGATGAAGGGAGTAGAGAAATCTAAAAATATGTTTAGGAAATTGCTAATATACATTAAGAAGAAGCCTATTGTCCTATTACTCCTGGCTGTGCCTTTTGCAATAATTGCGGAATATGGTGGTTGGGACCCGGTCTTCGTTTTCATGTTCGCTGCAGTGGGGGTTATTCCATTGGCGGGCTTCATTGGCGAGGCAACAAAGTCTTTAGCACATTTTACGGGGCCACGGTTGGGTGGATTATTGAATGCAACACTTGGAAATGCAGCAGAACTGATTATTACGATTGTGGCCATTCGTGAAGGTCTGTTAGACCTGGTCAAGGCTTCAATCACTGGCTCTATCTTGGGGAACTTACTCTTGGTTTTAGGAATGGCCATGTTCTTAGGTGGGTTACGCAATGGTGTTCAGAAATTTGACCGTCGTAAAGCGAGCCATGATGCAGTCTTGCTCGTATTGACCGTCCTAATATTGATGGTCCCCTCGTTATTTGGGCACAATATTGAGATGGGGCCAGAGGGCAGTATTAAAGTCGAAGCACTCAGCCTGGGTGTAGCGGCGATTATGATGATCATCTATGTCTTAGGATTGGTATTTAGCTTGAAGCTGCCAGAAAGTCCTTTAAATCCTGAAGTAATCATAAATGTGCCAAATCATTCTGCCTGGACATTGAAAACCGCCTTGGTAGTTCTCGCAGTTTCGACAATCGGTGTGGTTTACCTTTCGGAGCTTTTTGTGGGTGCAGTGGAGCCAGTGGTTGAAACGTTGGGAATTTCTGAATTTTTTATCGGAATCATTTTAATCCCGATCATTGGCAATGTGGCAGAGCATCTGGTTGCTGTGCAGGTTGCAATACGTAATAAGATGGAATTAAGTGTCGAGATTGCGATTGCATCTAGCTTGCAGATTGCTTTATTTGTTGCGCCTTTGTTGGTATTCATATCCTTATTCATGGGAAACCCTCTTAACCCTTATTTTCCATCCGTTTGAACTTTTGGCTTTAATTGCTGGAGTTTTAATCGCAGCGCTGGTTTCTGCTGATGGCGAGTCAAATTGGCTTGAGGGAGCGGAATTGCTTGCGGTTTATATTATTTTGGGATTGGCTTTTTTCCTATTACCTGCATGAATAGATCAAACCTTCTCGAGACGATTCGCAGGCTTTTCTCTCCATGGGTGATCATGGGGGGGATTGGCATGGCTGGTTTATTGTTAATCTTTCTTATTGGGACAATATTTGCTGTGCGGGCCAAACCAACGAATCGTCCTTTGGGGACTGTGGTCTTGAATGTTATCCCCGCGCCATCCGATACCGTCCCACCGCCTCAACCGACGGAGGCATCTACACCGACGGCCAGCGAGCTACCACCACCAACTGGAGGAATGGGGATCAGTGTAGGAGTTTTGGTGCAGGTCAGCGGAACAGGCTTGGACGGGTTAAGGATCCGAACTGATCCGGGCCTGCAAGGGCAGGTAAAATTCGTTGGAATTGAGGCCGAAGTATTCCAGGTAAAAGATGGACCTAAGCAAGCGGATGGTTATACCTGGTGGTTCCTGGTTGCACCTTATGATGAAACATTGAATGGTTGGGCGGTGGGGGATTATTTGCAGGTGAACCAAACCCCGTAAACTCTTTCTGAAAAACCATGAGGGTTTCAGTTTTCGAGAATGCAGTGCGAAGCACAAAACTCTCATAACCGGTTTCTTCCATTTTCCGAACCATTACTTGGGTTTCAAGCCATTTGCGTTGCCGCGTTCTGCTTTTTGGGTATATAGTAATATCAGAGGTGTGCAATGTCTTCAGAATTACGCCCTACGGGGATTACTGCAGACCGCAACCAGTTTTTATTGACGATCACCTGGAATGATGGTCATCAGAGTACATACCCATTTGGATTGGTTCGGAATGCATGTCCGTGTGCAGAATGCCGCGGTGGTCACGATAAGATGGGTGCAGTTCCGGCCCCAGAGGTTTTTGATAAAGCCCATGCTGAAGGTATAAGCGCACAAATGCGGAACCTTGAAGCAGTTGGTTCTTATGCAATAACGATTGAATGGGAAGATGGACACCATGCTGGAATTTACACCTGGCGGTACCTGAGAGCTTTATGTCCATGTTATGAATGCAGAGGAGGTTAGCTTCCACGATGCAAGAAGACCCTCTCGAGTTCAGTTTATTCCTTTGTGGAACGCACTTATATGCGGATGCAAGCTGGGGATGTCCTGATTCGCTGCATGGAAGAAAGCTCTTCGCTGCCCATCCAGCAAATGGTTGAAAACCTTGTCCTAGCTGGTCCACGCAGTTTGATCGCCTTGCGAGAGATCTTGACTGAAACTGAGCAGCGTAAATTACAGGTTCGTGACGATTTACGCCAATTATTGAAAGACATGGAAGGAAGCTTAAAAAGCTATGGGGTTAGCCTGGGTGATACGGCTAATATCGAGGCTGTGATTGGGTTGAGCCAGGTGGGTTTCCTTTCTCTGTTACGGACCCAAGAAATTCATGATCATGAAACACAGAAGGCATGCTTGCAGATCATCAAAGACTGCCGAGATTTGTTTGAAACTTTAAGCTCGCGATACCTTTTACTTCAAGATATCGAGAGTTATCTTCAAGATTGGATATGGGCACTGGTGGTTCAGGCTCTGCATCAGAAGACCTGGCTGCAGGATTCTGATATTCAATCTATAAAACAATAGGGAAGAAAATTTTACAGGTAATCCTTCAGATTGTGTTCTACTGCATAAGCAGCAGCTTCAGCGCGGTTACTTACCCCTAGCTTGGAGAGAATGCTGGAAACATAATTCCTGACAGTACCTTCGCCGAGGAAGAGAGCTTTGGCAATCTCGCGATTCGTCTTACCTTCAGAAACCAGCAAGAGGACATGTTTTTCTTGTTGTGTTAGCGATGAAAATGCAGAGGCTTCTTCTTCACGGGCTGCTTTACGCACTTCTTGAAAAATACGCTGTGTTACTGCAGGATCCAGCAAAGCCTCCCCACGTCCAACGGCTTCGATTGCGCGCACTAAATCTTCCCCCCCGATTTGTTTCAAAACATATCCAGCGGCACCTGCACGAATGGCTGAGAATAGCATTTCATCTTCGGCATAGGAAGTAAGCATGATCACTTTTGACTCGGGATATTTATCAGCGATCTCCTGACAGGCTTCAATCCCTGAACCACCTGGCAAGCGAATATCCATGACCACGACATCTGGATGAAAAGTTTCGACACGTTCGACAGCTTCGCGGGCCGTACTAGCCTCGGCAATAACTTCAAAGCTGGGGTGGCGATCCAGGAGGGCTTTCAGTCCTAAACGGACAACTTCGTGATCATCTACCAATAAAATTCGTTGTTTGTTTGTTGTCATTTTGATGGTTGTAAACCAGGCTCGTTAGATTCTTTTCGACGAAAGTCAATAAAGCGATAACCTGTACTTCTTTCTGTGAGGATGTAGTTCGGATTGGCGGGATCCTTTTCTAATTTTTTCCGAAGGTAGTTTATGTATAGACGCACATAGTGGGGTTGATCACGATATTCATATCCCCACACGTTCGTTAGAATTTGATCATGTGATACAACCCAACCCGCATTTTGAACCAGGTGATAAAGAAGACGATACTCGGTAGGGCGAAGATTCACCAATTTTCCTTCTACCCAAACTTCATGGCGGTCGAAATCTATTTTTAATCGGTCATCCACTTCGATTAAACCATGAATAGTGCCTGCAGAACCTTCCGTGCGACGTAAGACAGCTTTGACTCTGCTAACTAATTCCCGTGGGCTGAAAGGTTTGGTGATGTAATCATCAGCACCCAATTCTAATCCATGTACACGATCATCTTCTTCACTCTTGGCTGTTAACATGATCACGGGAACAGCACTGATTTCACGGATCATCTTTAAGACCTCGAAACCATCGATGTCTGGCATCATAACGTCTAATAACACCAGGTCAGGAAGGCCGGTGCGCAACCGATCAATGGCTTGGACGCCGCGATAGGCTTCAAGAACCTGAAAGCCATCATGTTCAAGATTGAGGCGGATGAACCGCACAATGCGTTCCTCATCGTCGACAATCAAGATTTTGCGGTTCTTATATTGACTATCTACCATTTCCTTACTCTCTCACAAACCCGATGATTTCTTCTTCTTCACGGGTGGGTAAAATCTCGATAAAGTTAATCCGAAAAGCTGGATAATATACAGTTATAACGTTTTCTGATAGATACGTTAAATCTTTGCCATCAATACGGCGCGGGTTATTGACTTTAACCATTAAAGCAGCCGGATCGGGTAACTCATCGACTTCAGCCAGAATCGGTTCTTCGCCTTGGATGTGTAGGATGATATTATGTGCCATATTTCCTTCCGTTTTAATGCCGGATGAGAATTTGGATCTTTAACTTCCCTAAGGTCAGGATATCACCATGATTCAAGGGACAGGGTTTATGGGGAGGAATTTTCTGCCCATTGAGACGGGTGCCATTCACAGAACCTAAGTCAGTAGCGATTAGCTGCCGGCCTTGTTTTTTAATGGATGCATGCAGCCGGGAAACGCCATTTTCATATGCTCGATACGGAGCGAGGTCAATATCAGGTAAGATCGGTTGGCCTTCTGCGGAGCGACCCAGGGTAAATTCTTCCCTTTCATCCAGCGGAATGATCTGGCCAGTTTCAACGATGCATAAAGAGACTTCCGCTTCTAAGTAAGGAGCCGTTTGAATTCTTTCATCGACTGTTTCGGCGATCTCACTGGGGGGTACGGGCGGGATATTTTGGGTGGTCATTCCCGTTAAACCTTCCAGTAAAGTTCCACATTCGCTGCAGAATATTGCTCCTGAAATCTCTTCATGCCGGCAATTTGGGCAAATTATCATAATCCCTTCTCTTCCTTCGGTGGCGGCAGCATTAAAGCTCGGGTTCCATATTTTATCCTCTTTTCGCCGTCTTCGCTGAATGAGGAATGTTGTTGAATATTGGCTGCCTCTCCAAGTACTGTGCGTGCCAGATCCCGCTGCCCTTGGGAAAGCAGGTTAGTGGCCAAATATTGGAGCCTTCGTGTGGCATCCTTTACATTTCCTTTGGCAACATCCTGCCGTGCGCGCTCCTGCATGCGATAAAGGGTAAGTTGATTCATCGCCTGAATGATCATTTGCGGAGGTGGCATCGGATCAGGATCATGACTGGATGGTCGGGAGATATCTACCCGCATAGAATATTGTGGGTCAGCCCGGTGGGGAATATCGAAGAATAATCTCCCTTTTACGAGGTTTAGATTCCCCTTCTCTGAAGATATTGGATGGACTAGCAATTCGAGCAGAACTTCTAAGCGGGTGCCCTGATGGATGGAACCTAGTTGTAAGGGTGAGTTTTTTTCCAAAGGGCTGGTTTCCGGTTGTAGGCGAAAGGCATACCTCAATTCTGCACCTGACCCAACCTCGAATTTTAAGAAGACACGATCGGCAAAGCAATCACCCAGCCCGCGAAATTTCGCTTTTATTAGAACATCTACATCCTTGGGCTTCGAGATAAACATTGAACTTCCACCGGTCCTGGCTGCCAAACGATCCAAAAAAATATCATTCCATTTTCCGCCAATTCCAAAACAACTGATGCCTATTTTTAAATGAGCTGCCTGGTCTGCCAGGAACTCGCAAGCTGGCTCATCTCCGTAGGTACGCCCATCGGTAATCAGAATGATGTGGTTGACTGCTTTGGGAGTGCGAAAGCGTTTTACCTCTTCAAAACCTTTCTCTAATCCTTTGAAGATTTCGGTGCCACCCCCCGGGTTGAGCATGTAGATGCTGTTTTCTACTTTTGTTCTTTCCTGGTTCATGCCTGCGGGCACAATCACATCGGCTTTATCGCTAAATGAGACAACCGAAATAATATCTTCAGGCCGCAACCGACGCACAATTTCAATGGCTGTATTTTTGACCGTATCCATGACGATGCCTTGCATCGAGGTGGAACGGTCGATCACAAGACACACGTTTAAGGGAGGATTGGTGAAATTTAGTTGATCAGAATCAGCGGCGAGCTTAAGCAAAACATAGAGTAGTTGTGATTCGCCAGTCTTTAGTATGGAAGCCCGGCTGTAAAAAGTGGTGAGTAAAATGGGAGGTTTGGTGAATGTGAGAGGAAGGGTTAAATCATAATTGGAGCGCTGGTCAGGATTCGAGAGCACCTCATAAGCTTTTTGTATTTTTATAAAATTCTCGGCTGTATCAGGTTTCTGGCTGGTATCTGGGTGTGCGCGGCGGGCGGCTTCACGGTAAGCAGTACGGATTTCCTCATCCGTGGCGTCAAAAGGTATTCCCAGCGCGTTGTAGTAATTGAATAACTCAGTCATCCGAGGTAGGAGGTTTAGTCAGGAGTTCGTACAATGATTACGCTTATATTATCTGGGCCACCAGCGTTATTGGCTAAATCTACCATCTGATGGCAAGCTTCTTTCAGGTCGGTAGTTGAGCGGATGATTTCAATTATGTCATTTTCGGAGATTACACCCCAAAGACCATCTGAACACAATAATACATGACCATTCCGAGGCATCGGATAGGTAGTTATATCTGGCTCAAAGGGTTCTCCTTGCCCCAGAGCTCGATACAATACATTTCGTTGAGGATGGATGGCTGCTTCTGAGCTGGTGATCTGACCCAGCTCTTCTAACCTTTTGACTAATGAGTGATCGCGAGTAATCACATGGATACGGCCATCTGGATGAATGGCATAAGCCCGACTGTCACCAACATGCGATATCATCAATTGGCTGCCTACAATTAAGGCAGTAGTCAAGGTTGTGCCCCCGCCGGAAGCCTCCTTGAGAATTGCTTGATGCGCCTCAAGCACACCAGATTGGAGAATTTCTTGGAGAGATTTATCAGGATTCTCACGGTTGAGGCTGTACATAGGCACAAATAGTTTACGGATGATGAAAGACGCCATGGCGCGGATTGCTACGCCGCTGGCGACCTCTCCATGTTGGTGTCCGCCCATGCCATCTGCGATGATGAATAAGCCGAACGGTATATTTGTACTATCACTCGCCAGTACGGTTGATAATGCGAACAGGGCATCTTCATTGTGGTCGCGCTGCTTTCCAATGGATTGTGCACAACCGAAGGCAATCTGTGGTGGGTAATAATCGCTCTCTGTTTTTACGGTTGCCACAGGCGAAAGTGGGGCAGTGACGATCGGTTCGGTCTCTACCCCAGATGAAGCTTTATTGGTTTTCACATCGAAAGTTGCAGCCTCAACCGATGGTGCTTTCTCTTTTTCTGAGGTTCCTCCAAACAGTTTCTTAAGAAAATCCTTCACATAAACCTCCAAGATAATTCAAAGGCTCAGATCGCAAGGGCGTAAATTCGATGATCTGTGGATCCGAAGTAAATTTTGTCTTCAATTGCTGTTGGAGAACCTGTGATGGGACCTTCGGTTGTAAATTTCCATCGCAGGCGACCGGTTCTGTATTCCAGGCAGTAGAGGTTTTTATCCACCGATCCGCAGTAGAGGGAGTCTTTCTGAATGATCGGTGAGCCAGTGACCTGATGTTCAGTCGAATAGCGCCATATTTCCTTGTTGGAAGTTTTATCAATACAATAGATCGTGTTATCAATTGAACCTGTAAACAGGAAATTTTCAACCATGCAAGGAGTAGAAATTGAAGCTTTCCCTAGACGGAAACGCCAGATTACAAACCCGGATTTGACGTCCAGGGCATACAAGGTCGCATCAACAGAGCCAAGGAATAAGATATCTTGTGAAATGATCGCAGAACCCGTAATTGCTCGCTTAGCTTTGAAGCGCCACTTGATTTGACCGCGTAAGTCGAGGCAAAAAAAGTCGCCAGCTTCAGTCCCAAAAAATAGGTAATCGTGAAAAATGATCGGCGTTGATCGCACCGGTGAACCGACATCTGCTTTCCAGGAACTGCGACCTGTCATACTGTTGACTGCGTGCATGAACCCATCATCGGATCCGATAAAGATATGATTTTCTGCAATCAAGGGTGAAGAACGGATGGGGCCATCTGTGTAGTAAGTCCAGGATAATTTTCCGGAGCGTTGAATGATTGCATGTAAACGGCGATCTTCAGAGCCGAAGTAAATGGTGCCTTCATGGATGCCTGGACGGCTGACGATGCCTCCATCCGTGGCATACTTCCAGATGAATTCACCAGTCTCAGCATTGAGGGCATACAAGTTGTGATCATATGAGCCGACCAATAAGACCCCATTCTGACAAATGGGAGTGCCGCGCACTTCATCTTCACATTCAAATTTCCATAACAATTTTCCGGTTTCGGAGGCGGTTGTATCTTCTTCTGTGGTGGTCTCCGCAGGCTTGGAGGTCGGTGAAGATGTCCCGGCAGGCTTGACAATATTTAATAGGGCTTCCTTCATTGCCAATGCAGATGCGAAACGGCTCGCAGAATTGTACTGGATGGCAGTGTTGATCACGGCCTCCAACTCAATCGAGACATTCGGATTCAGCTGACGGATGGGTCGTTCATTAAAAGAGAATGGAGCTTCCAACCGAGGATCTCGGCGGGTCAAAAGATGATGTAATGTGGCTCCAAGCGCGTAAATATCTGACAATGGCCCCGCTTCCCCTTTATACTGTTCTGGAGGTGAATAACCCTCTGTGCCGATCATGGTTCCCTTTTGACCGACTTGAAAGGTTTTTGCAATCCCGAAATCGATCAGCACCACATGACCATAAGAGTTGATCATGATATTCGAAGGCTTCATATCTCTAAAGACGATTGGTTCTGGTTTGTGATCGTGAAGGAAACCGAGAACATCACATAATTCAATTGCCCATTGAATTACTTGAGCCTCAGGAACGTATCCTTGGGTTTCCGCTAATAAAGCCTCGAGGTCTTTACCCTCGATGAACTCGATGATCAGATACGAGCGATCGTTCTGGGTAAAGTAATCGTAAATTCGCGGAATGGAAGGATGCTCGAGAGTAGCAAGAATGTTAGCCTCGCGCTCAAAGTTCCGAACAAGCGTCTCGCGCATCGCGGGATCGTGTACCTGGCTGATCATTTCTTTGACAGCGACTCTTTTGACGACATTTGGGAAATGTAAATCACGTGCCCGATAGACAGCACCCATCCCCCCGACACCAACCACTCCCTGGATCAGGTAGCGGTTAGCCAGGGTTGTACCCGATTGGAGCTGTTCAGCTCTTTGAATGGAGCCAGTTTGCAGCGATTGGGTTATCTTTTGGGTTTCCAGGGTTACCTCTGATTATTCAGCATCATTATATTATAGCTATCAATTCTTAATCTTGTGGATTAAATTATTACCTGTAATCTGATTCTTCAGGTGGTTTATTCTGTAGGATGTTCTCAATTGTACTCATCACCTGGGGGGTTAGCTTTTCGGCCAATTCAAGGGCTTTCATATTTTCTACTACTTGTTGGGGCTGGGAGGCGCCCGTAATCACTGTGCTGACATGAGGATTTTTGAGGCACCATGCCAAAGCCAATTGAGCCAGGGAGCAGCCCAGATCATTGGCTACCGGTGCAAGCTGTTTCACTTTTTCAATATTCTTTTTTGTCTCTTCACTTTCGAATTCTTCGCGTAACCAACCAAAACCCTCCATCGTCACGCGCGTGCCTTCAGGTATCCCTTGATTATATTTACCAGTTAGCAAACCACTGGCTAAGGGACTCCAGATGGTGGTGCCTAAACCTATCTCTCGATATAGACGAGCATACTCAGATTCAACTCGCTCACGATGGAACATGTTATATTGAGGCTGCTCCATTAGAGGGGGGATCAAATGTTCTCGACGGGCAATCCCATAAGCCTCGGTAATTTCTGTTGCACTCCATTCGCTGGTGCCCCAATAAAAGGCTTTTCCCTGGTCGATCAAGTAGCTCATGGCACGAACGGTTTCTTCGATGGGTGTAAAGCGATCTGGTCTATGACAAAAGATTAGATCGACATAATCCATCTGCAGTCGGGCTAAAGAGGCATTTGTTCCTTCAAGGATGTGTTTACGCGATAATCCAGTGTTATTGGGTCCTTTACCCCCCCAGAATATTTTCGTGGAAATGACAAGGTCAGAACGCTTCCATCCCGCTTTCTTAATCACATTTCCCATGACAATTTCTGCATTGCCACGTGCGTAAGCTTCGGCATTATCGAAGAAATTGACACCTAATTCGTAAGCGGCTTGCATACAATCGTTTGCAACCTCTTCTCCGACCTGACCTCCGTAAGTGACCCAGGCTCCTAAGGAGAGTGCTGATACTTGTAATCCCGATGAACCTAAATAACGATATTCCATTGTTCTGTCTCCTTTTCTAATATCGGTAACTTGCTTCTCTAAACTTCAGGCAAATATCAGCAGCAAGGTTATACATTACGATGAAGCCAATTTCTGGGTTTTGCTTGAGAAAAACCAGAAAAGTATCCCGGCTAATTTCAAGCAAACGGCAAGTATCTGAGTGGCAGCGAACTGTAGCAGAGCGAAGACCTTGGTCAACCAGCGCAACTTCGCCGAAGGATTGGCCTCGATCTAAAACCCCGATTTTTTCTTCTTTGGCATGGTTTAGCTTGTCAGTGCCGATGAGAATTTCCACTTCGCCTTCCAAAATAATGTAAATTTCGGTGCTGGGTGTGTTTTCTCTTACAATGACTTCGCCTTTTTTTACAACTTTTAGAGTACAGATCTGATAGATCTGTTCCTGCTGTTGTACCGTCAGGTCAGAAAAAATATCTACAATATCCAGGATTTGCGCTTCTCTCATCGCGCTGACCCTCCCTTCATCGTGTATCTAGTTTATCATGCCTTAGGGTCAGGGACAATGGGTTTTTGGGGGATGAAGAAGAGAACTGGTAATGCGAACAGGCTGATGATCGCTGACCACATAAAAGCTCCGTGAAGCCCAAACTTATCTCCCAACATACCAATGACGATCGAGGCGATGGATAAAGAGATGAAACTCAAGGCCATGTATACACCATTGGCAACTGAGCGCGATTGTGGAAAATGATCTTGGGTGAGGGCTAACATCACAGGTTGGAAGGATAGGTTGAGAAAACCTAGCAAGATCAAGATGGGGATGATGATCCATCCGTGCAAGTTGAGGAATACAATGAAGAGCAAGGATGAAATAAGCATTGTGCTGAATAAGATGCGTTTTCTTCCAAACCGGTCACTGAGTGTGCCGCTGGAAAGGGCGCCAACCACTCCGGCAAATTGGTAAATTGCCAGTGAGGTGCCTGCCGCCCAGAGGTTTGAGCCCTGGCTTTTCAATAAGGTTGGAAGATAAACACCCAGGCTGGTAATGATAAAGCCTCTGGAAAGAGTGAGAAAAAAGGTTGGAAGAAAGTAGCTGCCGAGGTGCGGTATGATCTTATTAAAGCTAAAACTTTTAGCAGGTAGGCTGGCAGTATGTCGGAAACGGAAAAAAATGAGAATGGATACTCCCCAACCGACCAGTGCGGCAGGGAAAATCCCTTGTAAGGTCAGGAAGCTGACCAGGGTGACAGCGATTATAGGCCCTAAAGTCCGTCCTGCTTCACCGCCCGCCATAAAGTAGCTCATTCCCATTCCCAACCGGCTTCCCGAAATGCGCGCCATGAAAGGCGGAGCCAGGGCGTGGAAGACAGCGCTGCTGAGACCAGCTAAGAATAAAATGAAAACCAATGAAGCATAATTGGGAGCCAGGCCGATCGCACAAATCATGGTGGCGGTCAGGGCGGGCGCAAAGAACATCAGCGTGCGCAGGTTTTTCTTATCGTCCAGGTATCCGATGACAGGGTTTAAGATCGAGGGAATTTGGATCATAGCTGAAAGCGTACCAGCCATGGTGAGTGTGAGCGACAAATTCTCGATAATTAAAGGAAGCAAGGGCGCCAGGAATGCAGAGAAAGTATCGTGCACAAAATGTCCGCCAGTAATGGTAAGCGCTTTACTGGTTTGGAACGTTTCTATTGTTTTCTCGGGAGATGAAATTACCTCTTCTGCTTGCATTGGTTCAATGCGCTTGCCTGATAATTTCGACATAGTCGAGGGGTTCAGCGGCTTCTGGGGATGTGCCCAAGAAAGAGATCAGGTCTCTAGCTAACTGAGCTTTATGTTCAGCATCCCGACGGCTCCAGGTACGGCTCTTGATTTCCAGGAAGTATCCGAGGGCCGGCTGCGTCACATGATCAAGGTTAATGAAGAATTCTGTTCCATGGAATAACACGCGCCAGCGCAGCCGAAATTTTTCAATCATGAGTTCAGACGTGGGTTTAAAGTATTCCCTGTAAAAGCGCAGGCTGTGGGGGGCTGGGGCAATAAAACGGCTGCGTGATAAGAGAACCTCACTTGGAAAGGATCCTTCTCTGGCTGGGCCAATTAAAGTTAAGCGGTAGCGAACAGTGGAAACCTGGTCATTCTCACCCAAAAACTCATCTTCGCGGTAGCGTAAATGGCCCTGGTCGGGATCCTCAAAAGAGAAATAGGTGTCGAACTCGTGATAGTGACGATGGCGCAGGATTTCTAGATCAGATTTCTGGATGGCTTCTAAGATTGGAGCAGGGTCCTGGATGCGCACTTTCAATTGAACTTCAAAGCTTTCACCTTCGGTTGCCCCGCCAATGGCGATCAATTTTGAGAGAACCGATTGCTCGCGCTTAATTAAAAATTGATCGATTCGGGTGGCATATTCTTGAGCGTGGGAAATTAATTCCGTCTCATTCAAGGTGGTTAATTGGCGATCGCGCATCAGCCAGCATCCATTGACCATGACATCTGAGACATCTGTTGAGTGGCTAGAATATACCAGTTGGGCGTAGATGCTGTTTTTCTCTCTTCGGAAGCGAGGCGCGTTGTGTAAGCGAGTGATATCGACCAGGATCAAGTCAGCGCGTTTACCTGGCACCAGGGAGCCGGTGATCTCACCGATATGCAACGCCTTAGCGCCTAAACGCGTGCTCATGGAAAGCACAGTTGAGGCAGGCAATGCAGTGGGGTCGCCAGTGAATCCTTTGGAGAGAAAAGCTGCCAGGCGGATCTCTTCAAACATATCCAGATCGTTATTTGAAGCCGGGCCATCCGTGCCAATACCCACGTTGATACCCGCTTCGAGCATTTTTTTCACGGGCGCAAAGCCTGATGCGAGCTTAAGGTTCGAGGATGGGTTATGGGCAACGCCAGAGCCATGATGCAGCAAGGTTTTGATCTCGCCATCATCAATATGAACGCAGTGTGCAGCCAGAACCTTGGCATCAAAGAGGTTCTGCTTCTTAACATATGGGATCACAGGCATGCCATTTTCATTGCGGCAATTTTCAACTTCCAAGGCTGTCTCAGCCAGGTGCGTATGCAATGGTACATCAAATTCGACAGCTAAGGCCGCAGTGGCTTGTAGAATTTCTTGAGTACAGGTGTAAGGTGCATGGGGCGCGACAGAAGGAACGATCAGTTGGTGCCCTTTCCAACGTTGGATAAATTCTCGTGAAGCAGCCAGGGACTCTTCATAATAATCCGCATCTGGGGCGGGCCACTTGAGCACGGTTTGAGAGCAAATGGCGCGCAAGCCAGCCCTGGCGGTGGCCTGGGCGACGTGTTCTTCGAAATAGTACATATCTGCGAAACAGGTCACACCGGTGCGGATAAGTTCCGCGCAAGCCAGGGATGTGCCCAGGCTGACAAAATCTGGATTGACAAATTCCCTCTCGACGGGCATCATGTATCCCATCAACCAAACATCCAACCTCAGGTCGTCGGCCAGGCCGCGTAGCAGGGTCATGGGGACATGCGTGTGGGCATTGATCAACCCTGGCATGAGGACTTTCTGCCCGCAATCCATTTTTTCCTTGGCATCATAAGCCTTCAACAGGTCAGCCTCAAGGCCTACCGCCAGAATATGATCTCCCTGGATGGCAACTGCACCCGGCTCGTATTGGGTCAGCTTCTCATCCATGGTCAGAACGATGGCATTGGTGAGTAGAATATCAACCGTTTGAGTCATTTTGGCTCCTAAGAGAGAATTTAAAGCCTGCTTTATGAAAGTCTGCGGAGAAGGTCGAGGGCGAGGTTAACCGCCCAACGCGGAGCATTCCCCGGAGCACCACCGTAAGAACGATCGAGCTGTTGAATCCCTTGAGGCGAAATCAGGTAAAAATAAATATCTTGTTTTACTCCGCCTGGGACCAGGCTAACACCCAGCGATACCTGGGCAGAGTTTTTCTGATGCATGGAAATCGTGAGCTCCTTCAGCTCATCGGGTCCTGGAGGATTCTCTAGAGCTGTGCCTCCGAGGTAAACGACCGGATTGGAGGCCAGGCGCTTGATCAGATCGCCATTCAAGCCCGCTTCAAGGATTACAAGATTCCAACCTTTCGCATGAAGGTTTTCAAAGGCTTTACTTTCTAAGGTATCCTGGTCAACACCGTAGATCATCTCGCCCAGGCGCTCACGAAGCACCTTTTCAAGATTTAGGATCATCTGGTCAGCTTCGTTCTCGGAGTCTGCCTTGGCAGTGATCCGTACGTCCACCTGACCTGAATGAGCCAAAAGACCAAGCGTGGGATTGCTCCAGGTTTCCAAATCACCGATCATATCGTCGATCTGGGATTCGCCCACACCAGCCGTGTGCAGCACACGGGCTTTGATTATTCCGTGCAAGTCGAAGCGTGTGCGCAGGTAGGGGATGATCTGATTCTGCATCAAGAATTCCATCTCCTTGGGCACCCCTGGAAGGGAGATGATCACTTTACCATTTTGATCGACGATAAAAGATGGGGCAGTGCCAACCGGGTTCTCAACCGCCAGGGCGCCTTGGGGAATGAAAGCCTGGCGGCGATTGTTCTCCGTTGGCAAACGACCATAGCGTTGAAAGCGCGCCTGGATCTGTTCCCAAAGCTCAGGATGGTATTCGGTCTGGACGTTGAGCGCTAGAGCGACCGCCTCACGGGTGGGGTCATCTACCGTTGGACCCAAACCACCGGTCGTGATGATGATGTCGCAGCGTTCCAGGCTTTCTCGGATGATTTGTGCAATCCGTTTTGTGTTATCTCCAACGGTCGTTTTACGATATAGGTCCACGCCGATATCACGCAGGAGGCGTGCCAGGTAAGGGGCATTGGTATCGATGATTTCGCCGAGAAGTAGCTCAGTTCCAATTGAGATGATTTCTGCTGATGGCATCGTTTTTCGCTTGATTTATGGTTATTGACAGTAAATCCGGCAACTGTTAGAATTCTTGAAATTAATTGGGAGCAAACCTATGAGTCCACAACAGAAGAAAATCTTGCCCATAATTGTATTACAGATTATACCGTTATTGCTATTCCCCGTTGATTATTTTGCATCTGGTTGGTGGGCGATCCTTTTCATGATTGTGATCTTTGTGTTATTGGGTATTGCTCTGATCCGGGGGAGACTGTGGGCTCTGACGATGAGCATATTCCTACAAGGAATTAATGCGGTCATCCGCATGATGATGCTCTTGCCAAACGCTCAGAATATCGCGACGGGAGCTTTGAATTGGCCGTTTGTTATTACCAGCACCCTATCGATCATCCTTTCAATTTGGTTTCTGCTGCGGTTAGACAAACCTGATATCCGGTCGACGATCTCTTAGATAAGGCAATAAATAGCACGCTGCGGGAGTGTTCCTCCCGCAGCGTTTTGTTTGATACAATACTTTTTAATGAGCACCCAGGTAAGCCCGGGCAACCTGAGGGTCATTGAGCAGATCGCTTGATGGTCCCTCTAAAACAACCCGGCCGGTTTCCAGCACATACCCTCGATGAGCGACCGATAATGCCATCTGGGCGTTCTGTTCAACTAAAAGAATACTGATACCCTGGGAATTAATTTCCTGGATGATGTTGAAAATTTCTTCAACCAAAATGGGTGACAGCCCCATGGATGGCTCGTCCAGTAATAAAAGAGAAGGCGATGACATTAAAGCACGCCCCATGGCAAGCATTTGCTGCTCCCCACCCGAGAGTGTGCCGCCTAGCTGGTTCTGGCGTTCTTTCAACCTGGGGAAACTTTTGAAGACGCGCTCCAGGTTATTCTTTATTTCTGCTTTATTCGAGCGGGAAAAGGCACCCATCTCCAGGTTCTCCATAACTGTTAATGGAGCGAATATCTTCCGTCCTTCCGGCGATTGTCCGATCCCCAAACGGACAATCTCTTCTGCAGGTGTCAGGTTAATATTTTGATCACGAAAGAAGATCTTTCCAGAACGCGCCCGCAGCAAGCCAGAGATCGTGTTGAGGGTGGTCGATTTGCCTGCACCATTCGCGCCAATCAAGGTGACGATTTCACCCTCGTTCATGTGAAAGCTGATGCCCTGCAAGGCATGGATAGCGCCATAAAAAACATTGATATCTTGAACGTCAAGGAGCATAGGTTCGTTTCTCGCTGAGTTTCTGAGATAGGGCGGCTGCGCCGCGCCCCAGGTAAGCTTCAATAACCTGCGGGTTCAATTGTATATCTGCCGGATTCCCTCGGGCAATCACTTCTCCGAAATCCATCACCGTAATCCATTCACAAACACCCATCACGACCCGCATCTGGTGCTCGATTAACAAAATGGTTAGCTTGAACCGGTCTCGGATGAAGTGGATTAACTCCATCAGTGACACGACTTCCTTTGAGTTCATCCCAGCGGCAGGTTCATCCAGTAATAAGAGGGTTGGTTCGGCCGCTAAGGCGCGGGCAATTTCGAGACGGCGCTGCTCACCATAGGGGAGGTTCTTCGCAATCTCGCCCTGCCGATCGTGCAGGTTGAACACACTGAGAAATTCTTGAGTGCGCTCTGTTAATTCTTTTTCTTTTGAGGAGAACTGCTTATTGTGCAGGAGCGAGTCCAGGAGGCCGTAATGAGCATGCGGGTGGTAGGCAATGCGGACATTGTCCAATACAGTCAGGTTTGGAAAAAGACGGATGTTCTGGAAGGTGCGGGCAATGCCCATCTGAGTAATCTCAAAAGGTTGAAAGCCGATGATTTCCTGGTCTTTAAACTTAATTTTGCCGCTTGTAGCAACGTATAACCCGGTAATCAAATTGAAAATGGTAGTCTTACCAGCGCCGTTAGGACCGATGAGACCAATCAATTCGCCCTGGCGGATGGACAAATCGAAGTCTTTGACAGCTTTTAGTCCACCAAAATTCTTGGAGAGCTCCTGAATATCCAAAACAAGCGGGGTTTTGGCTTTGGAAACATCAGCAGAAGTGGGAATAGAAAGGTTATTCGGCATCGTTCAATCTCCTGCTGAGGGTACTTCTGTTGTGGAGGGTTGCTCAGTTTTTAACTTCTGCAATCCTTTGGGTAAGGGAGGCAGGATTTGCCGTAAGTAAGGGAATTCAAAACCTCCCATCAATCCTTGTGGACGGAGCAGCATCATGACCAAAAGCAGCAAGGGATAGACTACGAAACGCCAGGTTTCGAAACCTTGAGGCAAAACCAGGCGGAGAACGCCTTCCAAGACAAGCGCCCAACCGAAGGCAGCGATGACCGTACCGCTAATGCTGCCCAAACCTCCAAAGACAACAATGATCATTGGATCGAAGGATTTGATGAAGTTGAAAGTGTTGGGATGCAAGAAGCCGTTAATATGAGCGTAAAGACCACCAGCCAATCCCGCAAAGAGGCTACCCAGGACAAATGCCAAGATTTTCTGTTTGGCGACATCGATGCCCATCGCCTTCGCAGCCAGCTCATCTTCCCTGACGGAGACCATTGCCCGACCAACGCTTGAATGCAGCAAGTTGCGGGTGACCACAATCACCGCCAGGAGGAAGAAGCCGATCCACAGCCAGGAACCGATTTTTGGAATCCCGATCATGCCACGCGCGCCTTTCATTTCTACCAACCCGAACATCGTGTCGGAATTATCGAGAAGCACTTTGACAATGATCGTAAAGCCTAAGGTAGCGATGCCGAAATAGTCAGAACCGAGGGTCAGTACAGGCAGCCCAAAAAGATAGCTGACCTCAGCGGATACGATCCCGGCTAACAAGACAGCCAGGATGAAGACAATTTGCGTCGAGAACCAACCTGGAAGAATGATAAGGAAGGAGGTGATTGGGTTGATCAGAAATCTTCCAATAAATACGGCAACGATCGCAGCCAGGATGACCAGGACAAGGTAAAGGAAGAAGGCAGACAATGCATCCAGCCCACGCGCCCGTGCCACCAGCCTAGAGGAAATCCAAAACGATCCTCCAACAAAAAGAGTAACCAGGAGCACGATGACTAAACCTGAAGCACTCTGGTCATTTGACCAACGGTAAGTGATATCTGCGGCGGTGTAGGCTCCAATGGCAAAGAAGCCCCATTGACCCAGAGAAAATTGACCATTAAAGCCATAAATTAAATTGAGACCGATGCTGACAATGGCCATCACCGCACCAATACGCAGCAGGGTCGCCCAGAAGTCGCCCAGTAGGTTCAAGCTGATCAGAACCTGAATGATCAAAATGAAAGCTATAGCTACACCGAAAAATAAAAGAGTCCCGCGATTAAACCTTTTCATTTCATTATCTCCTTAGGCTTTCTCGCGTTCTGGCTCGCCGAAGATGCCGGTAGGCCGAACCAGGAGAACTAGAATTAATATTCCAAAAGCAACAGCATCGCGCATGGGTGTGGAAACGTATCCGGCGGTCATGACTTCGGCTTGACCCAGGATCAGGGCGCCTACCAAAGCGCCTGGGATGCTGCCGATGCCGCCCAGCACCGCCGAAACGAAAGCCTTAAGGCCGGGCATGATGCCCATAAAAACAAAGATTTGTTTGTATGCCGTAGCGTACAGGATACCTGCCACACCTGCCAATGAGGCGCCAATCCCGAAGGTAATCGATATGATTGAATCCACTTTTATGCCCATCAAACGGGCGGTCGGTTTATCATAAGCGACAGCCCGCATGGCTTTTCCGATCTTTGTCCGCCGAACGATGAACTGCAGAAGAGCGAGCAAAAGGAGCGAAAGGAGGACGATCACAATCAAGATGCCGGAGAAAATGATTGCTCCTTCGGGAGCAGCTGCTCCGGGTTGGAGCTGATGAATACCATCTTTAATATACCAGGAAGGGACTTCGAAGGGTCTTGTGTAGGTGATGAAGTTGGATGTGTAAACGAAAGGGAGGGCTCCAAAGTATTCGAGGAAGAAGGAAACGCCGATGGCGGTAATCAGGGCTGAGATGCGGGGGGCATCACGGAGGGGTTTGTAGGCGAAGCGTTCAATTACGAAAGCCAGCAAAGCGCAAGTTGCCATCGAGATCACGATAATGGTCAGGGTGCCTATAAGGATGGAAATCGCTTGGGGGATTCCAGGGAAGACCATTTCCGGCCAGCGGTGGAGATTAAAACGGTCAATCAGGTAAAAACTGGTAAAAGCTCCCACCATGAAAACATCGCCATGGGCGAAGTTAATTAACTTCACAATCCCATAGATCATGGTATATCCCAAAGCAATCAAAGCATAAACGAAACCGAGCTGTATACCATTCAATAATTGCTGAAAAAAGAAAGATGGATTCTGGATCGCTTTAACAATGATAAAAATTGCTGCGCCAGCAAAGATGAGTATTAACAGCGTATTGCGAAACCAGAGATGCTTAATGGCCCGCTCGAGGAAAGTGAGATTTTTGGTGGTTTCAAGTTTATTTTGCATAGGATATCAGGTGGGAAGGGGGCAGCGAGAGGCTGCCCCCTAAAGCAGAAATGAGGAAAGAAAGTTTATGGAGCAACAGTGGCCACGTAGTTGACTTTGCCGTCTTTGACTTGCAAGATAACGGCAGCTTTAATGGGGTTGTGCTGCGCATCGTAGGTGATCTTGCCCGAAACACCTTCCCAAGAGATCTTTTCCAAAGCATCTTTAACTTTGACAGTATCATCATTGGTCTTGGCGCTGTCCATGGCGGCCAGCATCAGATTGGTAGCATCGTAAGCAAGGGTAGCCAGTGCATCAGGAACATTGGCGTTTCCCTGATCATCTTTGTATTTCTCGCCATAGCGCTTGATCCAATCCTGAACGATTGGGCGGGTGTCATCCGGAGAATAGTGGTTGGTGTAATAACCACCATCAGAGGCCACGACATCCAGGTCAGAGGAGTCCCAGCCATCACCACCCACGAAGGGGGCGGTAATGCCTTTTTCCTTGGCCTGAGCGGTGACCAGGTTGACGATATTGTAGTAATCGGGAAGGTAAACCATGTCGGGCGTGGTTTCAGAGACTTTTGCCAGGATGGCGGAGAAGTCGGTATCGGTGGAGGTATAAGTTTCTTTACCCACCACTTGCCCGCCTCCTGCTACGAAGGCTGCTTCGAAGGCTTCTGCCAGACCACGCACGTAATCATTGCCCTGGTCGAACAGGATAAAAGCGGTCTTCGCTTTCAGATTGTCCAAGGCGAACTTGGCGCCAACAGTACCCTGGAAGGGGTCAATGAAGCAGGCGCGGAAAACATATTTTTTCGTCGAGCCATCGGCAGTCAGAGTCACCTGAGTGTTGGTGGAAGTTGGGCTGATTTGCACAACGCCCTTGGCTTCGGCGATCTCGGAGATGGGGATGGATGACTTGGAGCAGACTTCGCCGATGATAAATTTCACCTTGTCCTGGTCAATTACCTTATTGGCGGCGTTTACACCAGGATCAGCTTCACATTGGCTGTCGGCTACGACTGCTTCGATTGTGGCACCATTGACACCACCTTTGGCATTCCATTCATCAATCGCCAAAAGGGCACCATCGCGGGTGGAGACACCGAAAGTCGGGACTGCACCGCTGAGAGGGGCTAAGATGGCAACTTTAACCGTGCCACCAGAACTGCCACCAGATTGGCAGGCTGTCAGGAGCATGGTCAGGACGACCAGCACAGACAGTACAGAAAACAAACGTTTACTCATTTTTCTCCTCCAGAAAAACATAAATTTTATGTGTAATTATTGGTACGAAAAGATGTTCCATTGGTGATTATTGTTTGGCGGCATACCTCCTTACTTGATTGATCAAAAAATGATTTTTGACCACCAACCTAAACTCTCGTAAATTCTCCCCCGATAACTGCGTATTAATTGTGAAATTCTACTGACAATACGCCGGATCGTCAAGTGGGAATATTTTGAGACTCCTTGTTTCTGGAAAGACGTTCTGACCGGATCAGTGAATTGGTACTGCGGAGCTTTAATGCCAAATCAGCCGCCAGGTTGAGCATCAGGCGGTAACCGAACTGAGGGTAAGTTTCACATAATAGCAATAGATGATCGCTGGGAATAACCAACAGATGAGTGTTATTCTGAGAAGCCAGAGCGGTAGCGGAGCGTAAACCTCGATCGACAAGAGCGACTTCCCCAAAAGATTGTCCTCTGCGCAGGGTCGCAATTGGGGTGGTTTGAATTTTGTCAGAGCTTCCGCTGAGCAGCTCGGGCTTCACGATGATTTCCACTTCTCCCTGGATAATGATATAAAGCTCATCACTGGAGGCGCCTTCGGGGAAGATAATTTCGCCAGAAGCATAAGAACGCTCATGGCACAAGTTCCCAACCATTTCTAACTGTGTAGGCGTCATCCCGTATAGGATATCGGCCTGTTTTAGCACGTTGACATAGTTGGGCATATTCTTTACTCCACATTCCATTAACCCTGGGAGGGTGATTTTGTTACGAAATCAATTTTGTGAACAGAGGTTTGCCATGATTGCCATATGCTTAAATCAAGATCAGGAGCCTAAAAATTCACTAAGCAAAAAATTCTATCAAGGCTGTAAGGTGCAGCGTTGAAAGCTTTTGCCTGAACGGCTGTATGGTAAAATGGAATATTGTATGAAAACTGTGGATTCTCCCACTGCGATGGCTCATCCGAAACCAATTGCCTCCTTTTTAGCTGGTTTCGATTCCATATCAAATCATATTTGGTTAATTTTATTTCCGGTGGTCTTGGATCTACTCATCTGGCTGGGCCCTCATTTTCGGATCCAATCGCTGATTGAAGCGATTAATGCCCAGATTGCACGCGATTCTGGATTGGGGTTTTCACCCTCTACAGAATCGGCGCAAATGAGTAAAGAATTTTGGAGTTTCGCGGCAGAGCGCTTCAATTTGCTGACAATGGTACGATCGGTTCCGGTGGGGATTCCTAGCCTGATGGCAGGAAGTTCTCCAATTCAAATGCCATTAGGCGAAGCGGCTTTCATTGACTTGTCCTCAGGAGTGAGTGCCCTGGTAATTTGGATCCTCTTCAGCCTAATTGGTTTAATAGCAGGCACATTTTACTATATTGTGGTATCCCAAGCATCGTTGAATGGGAAAGTAAATTTGAGACGGGCATTCAGCCAGTGGCCTGGAGCCTCCATTCAGATTGTAGCATTGGCATTGCTTTGGGTATTTCTCTTCCTGGCCATCACCCTTCCAGCAAGCTGCATTATTTCATTTTTCCTGGCTAGCGGCATGCCGTTGGGTCAAGTCACGCTTTTCTTATTATTTGGTTTTCTCTTGTGGATCTTTTTTCCACTGCTTTTTTCTGCACATGGGATTGTGGTATATCGCTTGAATATGCTGGCCTCCGTTCGATATAGTATGCGGGTGATACGGCTGAATTTACCTGCTGCCAGCTTATTTTTCCTGATCGTGCTTGTTATTTCACAATTAATGGATATTATCTGGCGCTGGCCAAAAGAAGATTTGTGGTTTGCCCTGATTGGCATTTTGGGGCATGCGTTTATCAGCACTGGACTGTTGGCTGCCAGCTTCATTTTTTACCGGGATGCAAATCAATGGCTGCAAAAAACAATCGGTCTGGCTGCATAATTTTGAAGGTTCGCTGTTTATGGAGGAACGTGTGACGGAAGAAAGAATGGGATTGTCCTCTTATGATGCAAAAGATATCCAGGTCTTGGAAGGACTTGAGGCAGTTCGGCGCCGACCGGGCATGTATGTGGGAGGTACAGACCTAAAAGCTCTTCATCACCTTGTTTATGAGGTGGTGGATAATTCGATCGATGAGGCGCTGGCGGGGTTTTGTACACGGATTGACATTATCATTCATACAGACAGCAGTGTAACGGTAACGGATAATGGACGCGGCATCCCAGTAGATATTCACCCTCAGATGAAAAAGTCGGCACTAGAGGTGGTCATGACCGTCTTGCATGCTGGCGGGAAATTTGGGGGAGGTGGTTACAAAGTCTCCGGTGGTCTGCATGGGGTGGGTGTTTCAGCGGTAAATGCGCTTTCGGAATGGTGTGAGGTTGAGGTTTTACGAGACGGAAAGAAGTATTTCCAACGTTACGAACGTGGGTATCCGAAAGCCCCCGTAGCTGAAATTGGAAAATCGGACCCCAAAAAAACTGGTTCACGCACAACTTTCAAGTTCGACCCGGAAATCTTCAAGGGAGAAATGGAATTTCGGTTTGACACATTAACCCAGCGTTTTCGCGAAATGGCATTTGTGACCCGCGGGGTGACGATCCACTTTTTGGATGAAAGAAACGGTCACGAAACCACCTTTTACTTTGAGGGGGGGATTACATCATTTGTGAGGTATTTGAATCGTAACCGAGAAGTCTTGCATCCGGTTGTGCACGTTGAGAAAGAAATAGATGGAATCACGATTGATGCTGCGGTCCAATATACGGATGCCTATGCAGAGTCGGTATATGCCTTTGCCAACACGATCAATACCATGGATGGCGGCACGCACCTGACCGGGTTAAGAGCAGCAATCACTCGCACGATCAATGATTATGCCCGGCGAAGCGGGCTGCTAAAAGAAGCGGATCCAAACTTTACCGGAGATGATACGCGCGAAGGGCTGACTGCGATCATCAGCGTGAAGCACCCTGATCCGCAGTTCGAAAGTCAAACGAAAGTCAAGCTGATGAATCCCGAGGTACAAACTCTTGCGCAGCAGGTGATTGGGGAGAAGTTCAGCTCATTTCTTGAAGAAAACCCAGCCGCAGGGAAAGCGATTGTTCAAAAATGCTTGACTTCTGCAAGGGCGCGTGATGCGGCCCGAAAAGCGCGCGACCTGGTGATCCGTAAATCAGCCTTAGAGAGTCTCACGCTTCCGGGTAAGTTAGCAGATTGTTCTGAACGCGACCCTGAAAAGACCGAGCTTTATATCGTGGAGGGTGACTCGGCAGGTGGTTCGGCAAAACAGGGACGTGACCGTCACTTCCAGGCAATCTTGCCTCTGCGAGGCAAGATCTTGAATACTGAGCGGGCGCGCCTGGATAAAATCCTGGCAAATAACGAAGTTAAAGCCCTGATTTCGGCGTTGGGGACAGGAGTCGGAGATAATTTTGATCTTTCGGGTTTACGTTACGGGCGAGTGATCATTATGACGGATGCAGATGTGGACGGCAGTCATATCCGTACACTGCTGTTGACATTTTTCTTCCGATATATGCAGGCTCTAATCGATGAGGGTCATCTGTTTATTGCGCAGCCCCCTTTGTATCGGATTGCGTACCGGAATCAAGTGCGTTATACCTACAGCGAGGCAGAACGCGACCTGATCTTGAAAGAATTGGGCTCAGCTACTGAGAAGGCATCCATACAGCGTTTTAAAGGGTTAGGTGAAATGAACCCTCAACAGCTCTGGGAGACAACGATGGATCCGGGTAACCGCACTCTTCTCTTGGTAAATGTGGAAGATGCAGCCGAAGCCGACCGTACTTTTGATATGCTAATGGGTTCAGCGGTTCCGCCGCGTAAACGTTTTATTCAAACTCATGCCCGAGACGTGCGCAACCTGGATATTTAGGCATGAACTGTGCATCTTTGAAGGCTGTAGTGTGTTTGTACGAAAAGGATATCGATAAGGAACTGAATCGTGATTTAGCCATGTTGCGGTATGTTCGCCCTTTAGCGATTACTGGATGAAACATGATTAGTTTCAGGAAATGGTATACTATTTTAGTTTTATTGCATATGTAAGGATTATTCGTTTCGAATTATGGGTAGGAGTGGACTTGGTTTGAGGTAATTTGCGAATGATTGGCAGGAATTGTATGGCCCGATGGATGGAAGGATGACACTAGAACGCGGTTATCTGCTCAATAAAAGATACCGGATCGTTGAGATTCTTGGGCAGGGGGGTATGGCAGCTGTCTATCGGGCTGTTGATGAAAACCTGGGCGTAGAAGTGGCTGTTAAGGAAAACCTCTTTACCACCGAAGAATATGCACGCCAATTCCGTCGTGAGGCAGTCATCCTGGCAAATTTACGCCACCCCAACCTGCCGCGGGTAACCGATCATTTTGTTGTTGAACAGCAGGGTCAATACCTGGTAATGGATTATATTGAAGGTGAAGATCTGCGACAGCGGATGGATCGCCTGGGACCATTACCGGATCAAGAAGTGGTTATTTTGGGGGTGGCGATTTGTGATGCGTTGAAATATATGCATACCCGCAAGCCTATGGTTTTGCATCGAGATATCAAGCCGGGGAATGTCAAAATTACTCCCAGTGGACATATTTTCCTGGTTGATTTTGGCCTGGCAAAGGTTGTCCAGGGCAGGCAGGCGACGACTACAGGGGCGCGCGCGATGACGCCGGGATATTCTCCGCCCGAACAATATGGCACAGCCCGAACTGATCATCGCACGGACATCTATTCGCTGGGAGCCACTTTGTACTCGGCTTTGACAGATGCGATCCCTGAAGATGGGCTGGCACGCGCAATGGACCAAGCAGTTTTAACCCCGCTGGCAAAGCGCAACCCTAAGACCATGCGCCGGCTGGCAACAACGATCGAAAAGGCCATGGCTGTCCGCCCCGAGGATCGTTATCAGAGCGCAGATGAATTTCAGGAAGACTTGCTAGAGTCGAGATCAACCACTCGAAAAAAAACACCGCTTGATTTAACCATTGAGCCTCCCCCCACGTTTGAAGGAGAAAAGCTAAAGGAGGGCAGTACCGATTCTAATCCAAAATCAGCCGAAGGGGATGGGAGTGAACCTCCATCCTTCCCGATTAGCTCGATCTTAGATAGGAATGCTGGGAAGAATAAAAAAGGAAGTTCTCAAGCAAGGAAAGGGATTTCTCCCTGGTTATTTTCAATATTATTACTCTTGATGGTTTTGGTCGTGACTTTCTCTTACATCATGAATGTCCCTTCTCATGTGAATATTTTGGGTCTTTTGAGATTATCATCTTCACCTACTGCAACAGCTTCGGTTATTAAAAGTGACAGAAAAT
This sequence comes from uncultured Chloroflexia bacterium, assembly GCA_963754615.1. Lineage (GTDB taxonomy): Bacteria > Chloroflexota > Anaerolineae > Anaerolineales > UBA4823 > CAVVUF01. Next base: position 69,076 of record CAVWGW010000010.1, read on the forward strand.
AACCCCCCTGTAGAACCGTCACTTACGCCGGCGCCTGCGATCGAGCCTACTTTGGCTTCGACGACAACACCTGCATTAACAGCTACGCTTACTCCACAACAACTTACGGCTACCCCAGCGCCAACCTTTACCCTTACACCTGAATTGGCACCCACGCTGACCGGTGGCGGCAGTGGTCAGATTGCCTTTGTATCTGACCGTACCGGAGACCCCGAAATTTACCTGATCAATCTGGATGGGACAGGGTTTCAAAAAATCACCGATATTGCTGAAGGTGCCTGCCAACCGGCCTGGAGTCCAGATGGAATGCGATTGGTCTTCGTCTCACCATGTGCCAAAAACAAGGAAACCTACCGAGGATCCAGCCTGTTCTTGATGAATGCCGATGGCAGTGGGCTGACACCTTTAATGGAAAAATTGGTGCCAGGTGGGGATTATGATCCAGCCTGGTCTCCAGATGGGAAAAAGATTGCTTTTACCTCGCTGCGCAACAGCGATTTCCCGCAAATCTATGTTCTAAATTTGGAAGATAATGAGATTACTTTACTGGCAGGGGATCCTCCGCGGGCGAATTCGAATCCGGCCTGGTCTCCGGATGGAAAACAGATCGTTTACGTTGGACATGACTACCAGATCCGGGTGATGGATGCCGATGGTAGCAACCGATTTTTATTGGCACGTAATGCGAGTGAATACAGGAATTTAGACCCCGTTTTCTCCCCTCAGGGAATATCGGTCGTGTTTACACAGTGGGATCTCAACCTGACATTTGGCAAGTTGGTAGCAGTACCTTTTACTCCTGAGGGTGGGGTTCCTGTTGAGATCCCCGGTGGAATTTATGCTGAAGACGCGAATTTTTCACCGGATGGTTATTGGTTAGCTTACTCGGGTTATGCTGATCTTAACCGTGATATTTATCTTATGAGCATTAATGGTTTGGGAAAGCAGCCATTATTCCGCGATGAAAATCGTGAATTCGATCCGGCTTGGAGGCCGCTCACGGTCCTCCCCTGAACAGCGAAACCGAATCCGACCCAGCCTTTTCTGAATTGATTAATTTTCTTTGGAAATTTCTTGTAGATACTTCTCCCGGTTTGCACCGCGGGCGATCTTACCGCTGCTGGTTTTCAGCAGCCAACCATGATCGACAACTTTTACAAAGCGTAAGGCAATATCGGAGCTGCGGGTGACATACTGGCGGATCTGATTTTCCAACCCTTCTTTCTGTTGGAAAGAGAGTGTATCCACCGACTCAGCAACAATAACCACATCTTCTGTGCCTGAATCTTCATTAGCAACACCAAACGCTACCGTCCGTCCAGGATAAATATCTGGCACCTCACTGGCTAGGTTTTCTAAATCTTGTGGGTAAATATTTTTCCCGCCCACGATGATGAGATCCTTCTTTCGACCCGTTACGTACACCTCGCCATTAGCCATATAACCCAGATCACCCGTCAAGTACCAACCCTGGTGAAAGGCTTTTTCGGTGGCATCGAGACGGTTGTAATAACCCGTCAGCATGCAGTTGCTTTTTAAAGCAATCTCACCGATATGGCGTTCTGGAAGCTTTATACGTTGATCAGAAAAAATACAAACCTGAGTGCCTTCAATCGGTAAGCCAGCCGAAAGCATGGTGATGAATGGTTCATCTCCTGAAGCTGGACGAGCTATTTTTTCGGAAAAATATGCGTTTTGGCTGATCCGATCCACCGTGGCGGGGAACTGGATCCCTCCCTGGGTGACAGCAAAAACATTTTCGGCCATTGCATAGCAGGTTGCCAGGGCTTCTTTTTTAAACCCATAAGATTGGAAACGTTCATAAAACATCTGGTGACTTTTGAGATACATTGGCTCAGAGCAATTAATGACGGCCCGCCAACTTGAAAGATCCACACCTTCCAAATCTCGCTCACGAATCTTCTGGGCACAGAAGTTATAAGCAAAGTTAGGCAACCAAGAGATAGAACCCTTGTATTGAGATACAGCCTGCAGTAAACGTGCAGGGGAGCGTACCCAATCAAATGGTGACATGAGAACCAGCGGTACCTTGAGCAGGAGAGGCATCAAAAAACCTGCGATAAGCCCCATGTCATGATAGAGAGGCAGCCAGCTAATGATCTTGTCTTCACTGGTTAAAGAAAGACTCTTTGCATAACTTTCGAGCTGGTTAAAGACTGCCTGGTGCGAGAGGGCAACACCTTTTTGCAGGCCGGTGGTTCCCGATGAATGTTGAAGAAGGACAATTTCACTTGGGAGACAATGGAAACCAGCTAATAGATCCAAATCCACTGGATGCACAGGCTGGATAGCAGCGTCCAAGAGCAGTTTTCTCACTGAATGAACACCATCGGTCTTAGAGTCATCAATAGCCTGGCGCACCTCTGCTTCAAAGGCAGGGTAAGTGATCACAGCGGCAGGGGCTGTGATTTGAAAGAGGGCAGAGAGTGAGCGGCGGTATTGTTCAGGTGACAATTTCTCAGTGAGAAAGGGCATGATGGAAGGAATAGAACCATGCAAAATGGCGCCGAAAAAGGCATCGATTAACGACTCGCCATGCTGTAAGATCAAAATGACCACTTCACCAGGTAAAATCCCTGCCGCAGCGAGTGCCTGGGCATACCCCTTGGCCCCGGATAACAATTGAGTCCAGGTGATTGGCAGATCTTCCTGGCGGTTAAATAATAAATATAAAGCCGGTTGATCGGGATTCTTTTGATAATTATCGATGAGCTGTTGAGCTACGTTTTTCATGTTGAAAGCCAAAGTTAGTCTAAGAGAAATTGATCATGCTTTTCGCTGCTGGATCAACGTTTCTAACTCAGCCAGGGTATCGAAAGTGTCGGCATTTAATTCTGTGTCATCGATATGCACGCCGAATGTGTCCTCAACAAACAGGGATAAATCGACCAGATGGAAGGAGTCAATCAAACCACTGGAGATTAATCTTTCCTCTGGCGAGAGCGAGCGTTTTGGTTGTTTCAGAATCTCATTAATAATGTATTTTGTCAGGGTTTCTGCAATATCTTGACTCATATGTTAATCCTTTCGTTTTTATGTTTAATGAATAACCATTAAATTCACCAGGACTATGGCTGATGAGAGGGGTAGGTGACTCCCCGCCAGACAGCATCAAGAGCCTGTAAGGCGGTGAGGTTGCGCATGGACCAACCGGTTTTCGTGGATTGGAGGTCATCATAGAAATAATTACCTAAGGTCAGATGGAATCCATCCTTGGTGAGCCCTTTATTGGGAAAAGACTGAACGGATGCCCAGAAATTCCATATTGGAATATCATACTCCCAGGCTAACTGGCCCAAGACCTGGTTGATTTGATTGCCTCCTTCCAGGTTATCTGCCTTGGTGGCCAGGATGGGGACAACTCCCTGGTCGATGAGGTATTCGATCAGTTGGCGCATGTATTTTTCGTAGTTTTCGGGTTTTCCAGACCACCAGGTTTCCATGCTGATGATCGCGAAAGCAGGGTTGAATACTCGCAGCTCGCAAGCAGCGGGGCTCTCACCGTCTTCACAGTGTTTAGGATCAGCACGCAATGGCGAAAGCACTGCGGCTACATTGAACCCCCCTTTGACAGCCAGACTGTCTCGCGAGAATGATCCGTTGAACCAATCAATTGCTTCTTGCAAGTTTTCATATTCACCCAGCCTGTACACAGATGGGTGCTCAAACGGAGAGAGAAAATAGGAGGAAACATTTTGGCAGTCACCGATTTTCGAAAAATGATGCGGGTCGCGACCTAATTCCAGACCTTTTTGATAAATTTGTACGGTTCTCTGGCTGACTGTGGGAATCACGGGCAGATCCTTCCATGATTCAAGCGCCAAAGGGGTATGGGTGGGAGTCACTGGCGGGGGGGTCTCAGAAGCCTGAGGTAAAAGTGTAGGAGTTCTCTTGAGGCGAAACCGTCACGGAGGCAGGCGGAGCAGTACTTGGAGAGGCTGTGGGTTCTAAAATTGTTGTAAGGGTTGTCGGAACCACTTCGGTCATTCCAGTAGGTTGCAGCAAAGCAGCCTGGGGTGGTTTATCCGCGCAAGCAGAAGAAAGCAGAAGCACCATTCCTAAGATAAACCATACCTTTTTGTGTTTAAGGAGCATAAGTTTGATCCAATAATTTTTTGATCGTTGGGATGATTTCACCGGCAAAACTGGCTGTTCCTGAAGGGGTCATGTGGATAGCGCTGTTGGTAAATTCGCCAGATGGAATGATATCCCACAGGTCTAGATATGCCCAGCCATTGGACTTGACGAACTGCGCAAGCATCGTACGGTACTGATCATATGCCCAGCGAGGGTAGAAGAAATTATACCGGATGTTGCTGTTTACACCTCGGCTGATGAAAACTGGCTCGTTGATGATTAAAACGGGTATTCCGTTGGCAATTTTTACACCCGCAGAGAGAACATCGAAAGCCAGGTCTTCGGAGTGTAATACAGGTGGAACCAGGTCGTAAAAGCGCTCATCGGTTTCAAGGTCGGTTTGGGGAGGATCGTAAGTCTCTGGATAATATTGGTCTATCCCAGTGGCAGCCCAAAGGACACCATAGAGCTGCAGCCTGAATAAATCAGCCAGGTTGCGTCGCTGACCGATGATCGTTTTCTCCCAGAAGTTATGGTCGACGAATTTAGGGTCTTGAGGGTTGAGCTTAAGATCATTAGTGCGGATCAAGGATCGTAAAGGAGCGGGATTGTTCTGGACAATGGGAGACGATAGTTGTTTTGTATTCGGGAAGGCTTCTAAAGTTGTCAGCCAAATCACCATATCGGGCTGGTAACGCATGGCATAACTCAAGATGAGGATGTCCTTGGTCAAAGAAATGGTTGGGTAGCCGAGATTATAAAATTTGACCTGTTTTCCTTCAGGAGTTGTCAGGTTGGCTGCATTTAAGTAAGCTGTCAATGTCTGGTCGGGTTTAAGCAGGTATCCCCATACGGATGAATCACCGATCACAACCACCCGGTATTCGTTTGTGGGTTTACGAGCAGTGATATTGTGTGAAAGGAACATTGCATCCAACTGGTAAAGGCTTAGGTTATAAGCTTTTTCTTGAATTTCACCAAATGGTAGACGCTGACGACCCGGAATCAGCCAGTTATATGCGGAAATTTTTCCGAGGAGCGATGTGGGATTTAGCAGGGCAAAGACCAAGTTAAAGACGATCAATAAAAAGGCAACCTTAAGCAAAACAGCCACAAAGGGAGATTTTATTAGACCCTGAAAACCTGTTCCCTTTTCAGGACTTTGAGGAGATTGGTTAATATCTTGATTACCGGCCATAACCGAATAGTCCACTGATTACCTGCCATGATTGGGCAGGATCTGAAAGCGCAAACCATACCCATCCAATGGCAACATATTGAAATGTGATGAAAATGCTAGCTGCTCCCAACAGGCGCGTCACCCAATTTTTTTGATTGGAGTTTGGAAACTTTATTTTCATGAATTCAGACCAGCGATTGTGTGCAAATAAGCCAATACCATGCCAGACTCCCCAAATCAAGTAGTTCCACGTGATCCCGTGCCATAGACCGATCAAGACCATGGTGCCCATCTGACCGATAAAAATAACCAAAGGCATTGGGAGCGGGCGTCTACTGGACCGCAAGGTGCGCGTCAAAGGATTGAAAAAGTAAGCCCGGAACCATTGCGCTAGCGTCATGTGCCAGCTATTCCAAAAAGTTGTCAAATTAGGCTTCAGATAGGGCCGGTCAAAATTCTCGGGGAGCTTAATGCCAACAAGCTGACCAGATCCGATGGCGATATCGGTATAACCAGAGAAATCGAAGAAAATACGAAGAGCATAAGCGTACACAAGGATCCATAGCATGCCAGTTGATGAGGTTTGCGCGGCTTTGAGATCATTCAAAGCGATTACAGCCAGGGAATCAGCCAGGATAAATTTTTTAAAGAACCCCCAGGCAATCCGTCGCGTGCTTTGCATGGCTATCGGTGTGGAAAAGGTAAATGGCTTGCGGAGTTCCTGGATAAAATGCTGGCTCCGGTCGATGGGGCCCGCGACAAGGGTTGGAAAAAAGAATACATAAACCAAGAATTCATGAAGCTTGATCTCAGGCAGCCGACCGTTCTGGCGATCGCGCAGTACATGCAGCAGGCGGAAGGCAATATATGAGAAACCCAGCCAGCGCAAGTCCAAAACGCTGGCTGCAGATGTAGAACGACCCGCGAGCGTACGCAGCCCAGAGCTGACCCAGACTGCAAGAGGTTCTGTTTTCAGGATGGCGAATAAACAAAAGATCAGAATGATGAACCCGATCATCAACCCTTGCCTGGCACGGGCTGAGCGGCAAAAGAGGATTGCCAACCCAGTGGCCAGGATGATCCCCACAAGAATTTGATACAACTCAGGTGGACGAGAAGGTGTCAGGCAGCAGAGCGGTGCGAGATACCTGAGAAGCCCAATCAAGACTACAACCACCGTAATAATCGCGGCTGTAACCCAAGGCTCTTTGCTTGGTGTTGGTGATTCAGGCCGGGTGATGGCCCAAACGCAAACCGCCAAGACGATCGATAAGCTGGGGAGCCAAAAGTCCAGGTGCAGTATCGGAGAAAAAGGCTGAAGCCAATAAATCCCTACCAGGCTGAGGACCAATAAAAACCAGGCACGCCAGCGGTCATGGATAAACGCACCGATAAAAAATGCTGCCAGGCACAAAATTAAGATTTGAAGGATGGGCATGGAGTAGAAGTGAGACCTAGAAACCCTGGTAAATCCACTGCGGAGATTGGTCTGCAGTCATGATGATGAGCAGGATCACCAGCATACATAGGAGAAAAGCGAAAATATTCTCAGGGGTAATTAATTTACGTAGCATTGTTCTTTATGACCTGGCGATACATACACAACTCGACAGCGGATGTTCCTTTCATTCAAAAATATCTCTGCAGTTTATCACTAGAATTCAACCGGTGGCAGGTTAATTCTCATGATCTTATTCCAGGTATTGGACTAATCTCAGGTATTGTAATGGTTGTTGGTTTTTTGTCAATTGTGTAGGTGAGGATGGTTTTACAGTAAGAGAGTGACATTAATCCATTGCATAAAAGTGGATTTTCTTAGATAATGAATAAAGCTTATACCTGCGCGAAGAAGAATCGCGAGCAAAAATCAAAAAAGGAGAGTAACATGACAGCTCAAATCATCGATGGTAATGCAATCGCGGAAAAACTACGTCTTGAAACTGCCGCTGGGGTTGAGGCGATGATTAAGGCAGGCCTTCCGCAACCGGGATTAGCAACAGTTTTAGTGGGAGATCGAAAAGACTCGCAGTCTTATGTAGGCATGAAGCAGAAGCGGGCAGGCGAGGTTGGCATCCTCTCATTTGGTCATACGCTGCCGGCTTCAGCGACACAAGAAGAAGTGGAAAACCTGGTGAAGGAGCTGAATGCTGACCCACGCGTGAACGGGATCCTTGTTCAGCTGCCATTGCCATCACACCTGGACGATGAAAAAGTTCTCAACGCGATTAGTATTGAAAAAGATGTAGATGGTTTTCATCCTTTGAATATTGGACGGTTGGCCCAGAAAGGTCGTGAACCGTTGTTCGTGCCGTGCACACCTGATGGGGTGATGTACTTGATCGAACAAACCGGGGTGCCTTTTAGAGGAGCAAACGCGGTTGTCTTGGGGCGCTCAAATATTGTGGGTATGCCTGCTGCTTTACTCCTGGTTAAGCGGGATGCCACAGTCACTATTTGCCACTCTCGGTCCAAAGATCTAGCATCGATCTGCCGGCAGGCTGATATTCTGGTGGCAGCCGTAGGAAAGGCTGAGATGGTGCGTGGCGACTGGATTAACCTGGAGCGGTGGTCATTGATGTTGGAACGAACGCAGTTGATGATCCTACTGCGAAGAGAGGATACCGTTGGGTTGGGGATGTCTGCTTCGATGAGGCGAAGGAAGTGGCTGGATGGTTGACCCCTGTTCCGGGCGGAGTGGGTCCAATGACAATTGCCAAGCTTTTGAGCAATACGTATCGAGCTGCCCAATACGCGGCCGCAAAGAAAGCTTGATCTTATTGTATCGAACTGATCTTGATAATGAATATCACCATCTGTAAGATGCTCCACTTCATCACAGATGGTGATGGGTTTTTAAAATAGGGGCTTACGGGCTTACCTGGCAATTGACAGGAGTTTCTTTGTTTGTTAAACTTAAATTGTCAGACAAATTAACTGTCAGTTCTTTGTTTTCAGGCACAGGTAATCATTGATATGACGACTTTTCTCCTCAGCCGCTGTTCAATCTTGAGTACTATGGATGACCATCACCAGGAAATTCCTGGCGGTGGTCTTTTCGTTCGGGATGGTTTTATTGAGCAAGTTGGTACAGCAGAGGAACTTCCGCAGACTGCGGACCAAGTCCTTGATCTCTCTGGTTATCTGGTATTGCCTGGGTTGATCAACACACACCATCATTTCTACCAGACTTTAACACGCGCTGTCCCGGCAGCCCAAGACGCAAATTTATTTGGCTGGTTGAAAACGCTTTATCCGATCTGGGCACGTATGACGCCCGAGGATATCCAGATTTCAACACAAACTGCCATGGCTGAGCTGGCTTTGTCGGGGTGTACAACGGCTTCAGATCATCTCTATATTTTTCCGAATGGATCAAAGCTTGATGATGAAATTCAGGCAGGGCAAGAGTTGGGCATTCGTCTGCACGCCTCGCGCGGCTCGATGAGTCTGGGAGAGAGCCAAGGTGGGCTGCCGCCAGACCGGGTGGTTGAAAAAGAAGAAAATATTCTAAGAGATTCTCAACGCCTGATAGAAACCTATCATGACCCAAATCCTGGGGCAATGACCCAAATTGTACTGGCGCCGTGCTCGCCATTCAGTGTCACGGCGGATTTGATGCGTGCCAGCGCCTCGCTGGCGCGTGAATATGGTGTGCATTTACATACTCACCTGGCAGAAACAAAAGATGAAGAGGTTTTTTGCATTGAAAAGTTCGGTCACCGGCCGGTTGCCTATATGGATTTACTGAATTGGATCGGGCCAGACGTATGGTTCGCACATTCGGTGCATGTTGAAAAAGAGGAAATTGCCCTATATGCTCAAACAGGCTGCGGAGTGGCTCATTGTCCCACCTCCAATATGCGCTTAGCTTCGGGGATTGCACCGATCCTTGAGATGCTGACCGCTGGCGTTCATATAGGTCTGGGAGTAGATGGCTCTGCCAGCAACGATGGCTCTCATTTGCTGGAGGAAGTTCGCCAGGCGATGCTGGCCTCTCGTGTTCGGGCGGGTTTGATGGGTGCTTCGCTTTCAGGCGAGGGGTCTCCGGCATTGATGACTGCCCGGCAAGCTTTGGAGATCGCCACACGCGGCAGCGCTTCTGTTTTGGGCAGGAAAGATTTGGGTTCCTTAGAACCAGGAAAATGCGCTGATTTTCTAGCGATCAACTTGAACCGCCTGGGCTATGCCGGTGCTTTGCACGATCCAGTCGCTGCAGCAGTTTTCTGTGCGCCGGCGGGTGTGGACTATCTAGTGGTTGGAGGAAAAATCGTCGTTAAGGATGGGCAGCTTGTAAACATTGACCTGCCTCGCCTGGTAGAGCGTCATAACCGGGCTTCACAGCGGTTGTTAGCCGGATAGGGCAGCGCCCTGCTTATTTCATTGCTCCCTTGGACTTAATAAGGATTTAGATATGAATTCACATGTAGAAATGGACATTTCTCGCTCGCTTGTTGACGTGGCGATGGGACGCGTTCCAGCAGATTTGGTGATTCGAGATGGGGTGTGGGTCTGTGTCCAATCGGGGGAGATGATTTCTCACACAGATGTTGCCATTAAAAGCGAGCGGATCGCTTTTGTCGGTGCAGATGCCTCGCATACGATTAGCACTAATACGCAGATAATTGATGCGCATGGTGCTTTCCTGGTTCCGGGTCTTTTGGATGCACACATGCATGTCGAGTCAGGTATGTTGACCGTTACCGAGTTTGTCAGAGCGGTTATCCCTCACGGCACGACAGGGATGTTTATCGACCCACATGAAATTGCGAATATCTTCGGCTTAAAGGGTGTCAGGCTTATGGTGGAAGAGGCTGCTTGCCAGCCAATCCATGTATGGGTTCAAATGCCTTCGTGTGTGCCATCTGCGCCAGGATTGGAGACGCCCGGCGCCACCATCGGACCGGCTGAAGTTGCCGAAGCGATGACCTGGGATGGAATCATCGGCTTGGGTGAGGTGATGAATTTTCCAGGTGTATTCTTGGGCGATGAAAAAATACATGCAGAGATGGCAGAAGCCCGTCGGGCTGGAAAAGTAATCGGCGGGCATTATGCTTCGCCTGATTTAGGCCTGCCGTTTCACGGCTATGTGGCAGGAGGACCAGAGGATGATCACGAGGGGACGCGCCTGGAAGATGCTGTCCAGCGGATCCGCCAGGGAATGAAAGCGATCTTGCGGCAGGGATCAGGCTGGAAGGATGTGGCTGTGCAGGTGCGCGCTCTGACGGAGCTGGGACTTGATGGACGGCATTTCATGCTTTGTACGGATGACTCGCACTCAGAAACCCTGGTCAACGAAGGGCATGTTGATCGCGCTTTGCGGGAGGCGATACTGGCGGGTGTTCCCCCGATGACGGCAGTCCAAATGGCTACTCTGAATACCGCCGAACACTTTGGGGTATCAAGGCAGGTTGGGATGATTGCACCTGGAAGGTACGCAGACCTCTTGTTGGTGAAAGATTTGAACCATTTTTTACCTGACATGGTAATTGCAAAAGGTAAGGTTGTGGCTCAGGAGAAGAATCTCACCATTGAAATGAGCTCCTACCCATATCCCGATTGGGTAAAAGATTCGGTCCATTTACAAAGACCGCTTATCACAGAAGATTTTCGCTTGCCAGCTTCAGGAACCGGACTGGTTCAAGCCCACGTGATCGGAATAATCGAAAACCAGGCTCCTACCCATCATTTTGTGCACGAGATGCCGATTGTGTATGGCGAAATCCGGGTAGATATGGCACGTGATATTGCCAAAATAGCTGTCGTAGACCGGCATTGTGGTTCAGGTCGAATACAAGTTGGGCTCGTTCAGGGTTTTGGATTCAATGTCCCTTGCGCAATTGCTTCAACGGTTGCGCATGATAGCCATCACCTGATTGTCACGGGTACTAGCGAGCCTGATATGGCGCTGGCGGCGAATGAGCTCAAGCGCGTTGGTGGGGGACAGGTGGTTGTACGTGAGGGGAAAATCATCGGCCTGGTGGATCTCCCAATTGCCGGTTTAATGTCAGATGAAAGGGCAGATAAAGTCTCTCGAAAGGCTGCCACTGTTTTAGAAGGCTTTAAAGCCTGTGGGTGCTTGCTAAACAATCCCAATATGCAGCTCAGCCTGTTGGCATTGGTCGTTATTCCTGAATTAAGGATTTCTGATCTAGGGTTGGTAGATGTTTCAAAATTTGATTTTGTCCCAGTGGTAGAGACCACCCGAAAATGAGCCTCAACCAAACTACATCCCAAAAATTACACATTCGTTTGAGCAGTTTGATCACCAGCTTACAGGCTGGTGAGAAGCTGCCTTCGGAACCTGATTTAGCACGCCAACTGGGGGTATCACGGGCGACGCTGCGGGAGGCTATGCGTACTTTCGAAACCCAAGGTTTGATACACCGCCGGCAGGGGTCAGGGACTTATGTTGCTCGTCCTTCGCAGGTCATTGAGAGCGGCCTGGAAGTTTTGGAAAGTATCGAAACGTTAGCCAAGCGGATCAACCTCCCGGTGGCATTGGGAGAGATGCACAGCGATGAAAGAATTGCAAGTCAAGAGGAGGCAGCCATTTTGGGTCTTGAACCGGGCGCAGCTTTAATGCAGGTAACCCGGGTCATCCTGGCAGAAGGGCAGCCGGCAGCCTACTTAATCGATATATTGCCGAACAATGTACTCGACCTTAATGACCTGCAGCAAGGTTTCACTGGCTCAGTACTCGATTTGCTTCTGCGCCTAAATACACTCCATCTGGCATCTTCACGCTGTGAAATCAACGCAGTAACCGCCAGCTCAGAAGTGGCGCGAGCTTTGGGGATTCAGAAGGGGGATGTGCTCCTGAGGTTCATTGCTTATCTGTACACCGCCACTGGTCAGGTGGTGGACTATTCTTTTAGCTATTTCCTGCCCGGTTATTTCAATTTCCATGTGGTTCGCCGGGTAGGTTAGGTCATGGTGCGGTACTAATTTACCTGACACCATACTCATTAATTCTTTAAGTAAATGGAGGAATAGATATGCGTAGTTTTAGTGGACGTGACATTCTGTCACTCAAGGATTTTGGCAGGGAAGAATACTTCCGCATTTTTGAGGCAGCGGACAGGTTAGCTCCTCATGCTCGAAACCGGAAAAATGCCGATCTCTTGAAGGAGAAAACCCTGGTCACCGCATTTTACCAGCCCAGTACACGCACGCGCCTGGCGCACGAAGCTGCCATGCATCGCCTGGGAGGGCATGTCTTGGGATTTTCTGATGCCAAGATGACCCGGGCAGGTGATTTTTATCAGGAATCAATTAAGGACACGGTACGGATGCTCGAATTTTATGGCGATGTTCTCGTTATGCGCCATTTCCAACAGGGGGCTCCACATGAAGCAGCCAAGTGGGCGAGCATCCCGGTCATCAATGCGGGTGATGGGTGGGGCGAGCACCCTACCCAGGTGTTGACCGATCTTTATACAATCTTGGGAGAGAAAGGGCGCTTGGATGGGCTGAAGTTCCTCTTGATTGGCGATATGCGGATGCGCACGATGCATAGTATTTCATACGCAATGACACAATTCGATATCGATGCATTTTATGTGTCGCCACCAGAGATGAGCCTGACTGAGGAATTCAAGCAAGAATTGATCGGCTTGAACTTGAATTTTAAGGAAATTGAGCATGTTGAGCAGGCGATCGCTGAAGCCGACGTAATTTATATGGAGCCGGTGGTGCAGCCCGATTACACTAAGTCACGTGACGACCGAAAGGGCGATGTCGGGTTAACTCCTGCGAATTACCGGGTGACCAAGGAACTGCTCCGCAAAGCCAAGCAGGATTCCATCATTTTGCATTCTTTACCACGGATGGATGAGCTTCCTGCTGATGTGGATGATACTCGTCATGCACGTTATTGGATCGAAGCCTTTAATGGCGTGGTGGTACGCATGGCGCTTTTGGCATTAGTTTTGGGAGCGATGGAATAGAGCTTTTTTATACACAAACGGAGAGCGCAATACAGTTTGAACGCGCTCTCCGTTTTTCCGATCCATATGACCCATTTGGAATGGGAGCCGGATGAAAGAAACCATCAGCCGGATCAGTACACGATATGAGTGGTTGAAAGCCATGCCTCTGGTGTTGTTATTCCTGGCAGTGGTCGGTTATGGGTTATTAATCCCATGGCTGGGTTTTTTTTGGGATGATTTCCCAGTTGCGTGGATCGCGGATCGGCTAGGACCTGAGGGGCTGGAGAGGTACTTTTCCACGAATCGACCCATGTTGAGCTGGCTGTACCAGGTGACGATACCCTTGTTCGGGACTCAAACACCCTGGCATTGGCATGTGTTTGCGTTGTTTACCCGCTTCACTGCAGCACTGGCTTTTTATGCCTTCGTACGAGCCATTTGGGGCAGGTACTCTCGGTTGGCGATCTGGGCAAGTCTTTTCTTCGTCGTGTATCCAGGGTTCAAACAGCAATGGGTTTCGATCATCTATGGTCATTTCTTCCTGATATTGACGGGATTGTTTATATCTTTTTATCTCAGTGTCCGCAGTGTAAAGCTCAGCTCGTATCCTGGTGAGACCCAGCCTTCCGATCCGGCTGGAGTGAACTGGAAGGGTATTTTATTTACGATCCTTGCCTGGCTGCTTGCTTTTCAAAATCTTTTGTTCCTAGATTATTTCTTTTTTCTGGAATTCATCCGGCCTGTGTTACTCTGGAAGGCTTTAGAAGAGCGGATTCCGAACCGGAAGCTGCGGTTTATGCAGGTAATCCGAGCCTGGTTCCCGTTTGCTCTATTGTTGGTTGGATTTATTCTTTGGAGATTCTTTACCTTAAAAAGCCAGCCCCACTTATACCACGTCACCATATTGGATAAGCTCCTATTAGAACCACTTACGGCCCTCCTGAATCTGGTAAAGAACATCTTGTACAGCCTCTGGATTGCCCTGCCTGCAGCCTGGGGGGGGATTTTTCAGCCCCCAGATTTTAAATTAGGTGTTCGTACAGCCCTGATTACTACGGTGCTTATTGGGACTACTTTAGCTGTGCTTGTTCTCTATTTCGCGTTATTGAGACCTAAATTGCAGGTAGAAGCCCGCCCTAGAAAAGAGGCGATCTCTTTCATATGGATCGGTTTAGCAGCTTGCTTGTTGGCTGGCTGGTCGATCTGGCTTCCAGAGCTGGTCATTGGAACGAAGTTTTCTGGCGACCGCTTTTCGCTGGTATTTCTGCCGGGTTCTGCACTGGTCCTGGCGGGTATGATCGGTCTGCTCCCGGCGCGCAGCCCTTTACCATGGCTTATGGTAGCGCTCCTGGTCAGTGTGGCAGCCGGGCAGCATTTCATTAATGCAAATGCATTCCGCAAGGATTGGGAATTCCAGCAGCGTTTTTTCTGGCAGCTCAGCTGGCGGGTGCCTGAGTTGAAGGCAGGAACTCTGCTCCTTGCCGAGGGACTCCCGTTTACTTTCTATACCGATAATTCATTAACTGCTCCGATTAATTGGATTTATGCTCCGGATAATACGACATCACAAATGAGCTTCCTGCTTTTCTATCCAGACCGAAGGTTGGGAACCACCCTCCCAGCCCTGGAACCAGGACTACCAATCAGTGTAAATTACCTTGCAGCGAACTTTACAGGGAACACGTCTCAGGCAGTCGGATTCACCTATAACCCCCCAGCCTGTTTGCGAATTCTGGAGCCTGATTTGGATGTGGAAAACAAAATGCTACCAGAGGATATGCAGCTAGCTTCGGTATTGTCATCAACAATACCAATCATACCCAACTCTGGGGAGGGACCGGTTAATTTGCCCGATCAATTTTATGAAGAGGAACCTGCGCATGGCTGGTGTTATTTCTATGAGAAGGCAGATTTAGCACGCCAGCAGGGGAATTGGGAGCAGGTAGTTGCTTTAGGCGAACAAGCCTATGCGACTGGTGATTATCCAAACGATCCTATGGAAAGAATACCATTTATTGAAGGCTATGCTCATCTAAGCAACTGGGATAAAGCAGTTGAGATAACCCGAGAGTCCTTAAATGTGACCCCGATGATGGAACCGGTATTGTGCCGTTTGTGGGAACGAATTTCGACCGCAACGCCTGCCAGCTCAGAAAAAGATGAAACGCTCCAAAAGCTCTTTGACGAAATGAACTGCTTACAAAAATGAAGATGAAAAACACAAAACATTCATGAATATTTTCAAATTGGAGGATGAATATGCAAACCGAATTAAGAGGCCGTGATCTCATCGGCGACTTGGATTTTTCAAAAGAAGAAGTAGAAACTGTATTGGACGTGGCATTTGACCTCAAGCGTAAACGCGCCCTGGGAGAATCGCATGCCTATTTACGTGATAAAGTGCTGGCAATGTTGTTTTTCTTCTCCAGCACGCGGACACGCGGCTCGTTTGAAGCAGGAATGGCACAGCTGGGTGGTCATGCGGCGTTTATTAAATCGAAGACGACCCAAATTGCACATGGCGATACTCCCAAAGAGATTGGCGAAATCTTTGGAAGATATTTTGATGGGATTGCTATCCGGCATGTTGATTGGGGAATTGGCAATGGTTATCTCAACGCAGTTGCCAAGAATTCACGAGTGCCCGTGCTGAACATGCAATGTGATATTTACCATCCCTTCCAAATCCTGGCAGATCTGATGACAATCATTGAGAAAAAAGGCCGTGACTTGCGCAGAAAGAAAATGGTGGTTTCATGGGCTTATGCGGCATCTTACCAGAAACCAATGTCAGTGCCGCAGTCGTTGATCCTGCAAATGCCTCGCTTCGGGTTGGATGTGGTATTGGCTCACCCAACAGAGTTCAAGCTGATGCCCGAAATTATGGGTCAGGCACAGGAACAGGCGCGGAAATTCGGAACTGGTTTTGAGGTCGTTGATGATATGGAAGCAGCTTTCAAGGATGCCGATATTATTTATGCGAAATCCTGGGGTGCTATGGTGCATACACCGGATGTAGAAGAAGGGGCGCGCATGGTTAAGAAATATGAGCATTGGATTACTGATGAGAAGAAGATGGCACTGGCGAAGTCAGATGCGATTTACATGCACCCCCTGCCTGCAGACCGCAACATTGAAGTAACCGATGGAGTGATTGACAGCGCTCAGTCTGTAGTTTACGATGAAGCTGAAAACCGGATGCACGCTCAAAAAGCCGTGATGGCCTTGACGATGAGGTGAAAAATAAATCCTAAAAAAGTTGCAGTCGTAGCGATCGGTGGGAATTCGCTGATTAAGGATAAGGCCCACCAAACAGTTGAAGATCAATACCAGGCCGCCAAGGAAACCACCTATTGTATTGCCGATTTGATTGAAGCAGGGTGGAATGTTGCCATAGGACACGGCAATGGCCCTCAGGTGGGATTTATTTTACGTCGATCTGAGATCGCACAAAAAGTTGAAGGGATGCATGAAGTCCCCCTGGACGTATGCGGCGCTGACAGCCAGGGAGCGATTGGATACGCTTTGCAGCAAAACCTGCAGAACGAATTATTCCAGCGCGGTATCAAGACCAACGTGGCGACGATCATCACCCAGGTTTTGGTGGACCGCGAGGATCCTGCCTTCCGGAATCCAACCAAGCCGATCGGCGGATTTATGGATGAGGCTGAAGCGAAACGACGCGAGCGAGATATGAGCTGGACTGTCGTTGAAGACGCGGGACGAGGTTGGCGGCGTGTGGTGGCTTCACCAATTCCGAAAGAAATTGTTGAATTGGATACCGTGAAGGCATTGATCCAGGCTGGAATTGTCGTCATTACAGTCGGTGGCGGCGGGATCCCCGTAATCGATAAGGGAAATGGTGACTACATGGGTGTGGCAGCCGTGATCGACAAAGATTATGCCAGCAGCCTGTTAGCTCAGGCGATCAAGGCTGATTTATTCTTGATATCGACGGCTATCGAAAAAGTGGCTTTGAACTTTGGGACGCCGGATGAAAAATGGATCGACCGGATGACTTTAGCGGAAGCGAAACAATATTTGGCAGAGGGCAAGCATTTTGCCAAAGGATCCATGGCGCCTAAGATCCAGGCAATCATCTGGTTCCTTGAAAATGGAGGCAAAGAGGCGCTTATCACCAACCCGGAAAACATCGGTAGAGCTTTAAAAGGCGAGACAGGCACCTGGATCGTGAGCGAGTAAAATCGGTTAGAATAATGATAGTTGTCATATCTTCTTTACGACAAAGTGCTCTAGACAACTTTGGATTTCAAGTGTATTCTTATCAGGTAAAAAAAACTAAATCAGACTTATTTATTATTAAAAGGAGGTCGCCTGGAAGGTTAAACTTCAATTTGTCTCCAATCGCTCAATAAACCAACCAAAAAATCTAAAGAGGAGAATTTCATGCGCACTAAAGTAATTTGGCAAGCTTTTAGCGTTTTGATGATTGTTTCTATGCTCATCTCGGCTTGTGGATCTGAGGAAGTGGGTGGTTTTCAGATTCCAGATGTGCAAAAGGGAAAATTCAACGTCGCGATGGTTTTGATCGGCCCACATGACGACGGCGGCTGGTCACAGGCGCACTATGAGGGCCTGGAATATGTGGCAAAGAACGTAGAAAATGTTCATACAGCTTATATCGAAAATGTGCCAGAAGGAACTGATTCTGAACAGGTCTTTCGTGCACTGGCTCGTAAAAATTTCGATCTGATCTTTGGCACATCTTTTGGTTTCATGGACCCAATGGAAACAGTAGCCAATGAGTTCCCCAATACGACTTTTATCCACATCAGTGGTTATAAGTCGAATTCGAAGAACTTCGGCAACTTGTTTGGGGCTATGGAAGTCATGAAGTACATGGCAGGAATGCTTGCGGGCGCCCGAGCGAAGGCAGATGGTAATCCAAAGCTGGGTTATATGGCTACCTTCCCCATCCCAGAAGAGCTTCGCCTGGGTAATGCAATTGCTCTTGGTATGAAGAAAACCTGCCCAGAGTGTACGATGGATGTGCGCTGGATCAACACCTGGCATGATCCTGTCATTGAAAAAGACGCTGCGGCTTCTTTGTTCGATGCAGGTGCACAGGTTGTGTTTACTGGCGCTGATACTCCCGCGGTTGCAGATGTGGCCCAAGAGAAAGGCAAATGGGGCGTTACGTACGACTGGTCTGGCTCCTGCAAGGTAGACCGCTGCCTGACAGCTCCTTATTGGAACTGGGGACCGGTATATGCCAATGTTGCACAAGGTCTTATTGACAAGACCTATACTCCTGGTTGGGATTACTTCGATGCTGATTCGGGTGGCCTGGGTCTGTACGGCTTTATGGAAGGCGAGCAGCTTACGACAGGAGTAAAGGATCTTCCTCCTGAAGTCATCAGTGAAGTTCAGGCGCTCATAGCCGAAGCACTGAAAGGCGAATTTAACCGCTTCGATGTATTCAGCGGCGAAATCCTGGATAACAAGGGTGTTGTGGTTGTCCCAGCAGGTGAGAAGATGGAGCAGAGCGATCTGGATCAGTTCCCGCCTGGTGCTGAGGGTCTGGCGTGCAAATACTGTATGTATTGGTGGGCGGACGGAATCACGTCTGAATTACCTCAGACTGGCAATTAAATAAAAAGAGTGCCGAGAGTTTGGCCTTTTAACACCTGTTCCTAGAAACTTACCAGCAGGTGGAAGCAGGATAACTGTATCTTGAAAGGCCAAACTCTTCGGCTCATTGGATTACTTTATGACAGTAAACCCGCCAGTAGAAAGCCAGTCGAATTTGACAGAAAATCCAATCGTTGTTGAAATGCATGGGATCATCAAACGTTTTCCAGGCCTGGTAGCCAATGACCATGTCGATTTCGAATTACGTCGAGCCGAAATCCATGCCCTTTTGGGTGAAAATGGAGCGGGAAAAAGCACTTTAATGAACATCCTGGCGGGCTTATACCGTTCTGACGCTGGGACCATCCTGGTCAATGAAATACCGGTAAATTTCTCATCCCCTCGAGATGCCATCAAGGCGGGGATTGGTATGATCCACCAGCATTTTATGCTGGTGCCCTCCCAGACGGTAACCGAGAATATTCTATTAGGGCTGGAAGAACCGCGTTTTTGGCTCAAGCTGCCTGAGTATGACCGGGTGATCGCTGAAATGGGGGAAAAGTTTGGCTTGAAGGTTGATCCAAAGGTAAAAATTTGGCAGCTCTCAGTAGGCGAGCAGCAGCGGGTGGAGATTTTGAAAATGCTGTACCGTGGTGCCCAGGTGTTGATCATGGACGAGCCTACCGCGGTTTTAGCACCGCAGGAAATTGAGGGTTTGTTTAAAACACTGCGAACGATGGCATCAGAGGGTAAATCTGTTATTTTTATCAGCCATAAATTACAGGAAGTGATGAGCATTGCAGATCGGGTGAGTGTGCTGCGTAAAGGCAAGATCACGGCAAGCGGCATACCTACAAAAGGCACCACACGGCAGGAATTGGCAAACCTGATGGTGGGAAGAGAAGTGCTCTTTCACCTTGAGAGAAAAGCCCAAAAAGCTGGCGAAGTGGTTTTGTCGGTTGAGGATGTTCATGCTCAGAATGACCAGGGACTGCCTGCCTTGAGAGGGGTCTCGCTGAATGTCCGCCAGGGAGAAATCGTCGGGCTGGCGGGTGTGGCTGGAAATGGACAGAGAGAGCTAGCTCAGGTCATCACCTGCTTGCGTAAGAATACTCAGGGTGTGGTGCGCGTCAAAGATGAAGTCATTAGCAATTGTGATGCTTCGACCGCAATCCACCTCGGTATGGCGCACATCCCTGAAGACCGCACCCATATGGGCACCTCTCCGAATTTGTCGATAACCGATAATGTGATTATGAAGAAATATAACCAAGCTCCGATTGCACGAGGCTGGATGTTGGATTTTGTTGAAGCCACTCGTTTTGCGAATGAATTGAAGCAAGGTTATGATATTGTCGTACCGAATGTTGAAACCCCGGCACGCTTGCTTTCTGGGGGCAACTTGCAGCGCGTGATCCTGGCGCGTGAGATTTCAGGGCATCCCGCCGTTATGGTAGCAGTCCAACCGACGCGAGGCTTAGATGTGGGGGCAATTGAAGGTGTCCAGAGGCTGCTGCTGGCTCAGAGGGAAGCCGGTGCAGCAATCCTATTGATCTCTGAAGAGTTGGAAGAATTGCTGACATTGAGCGACCGGATTTTTGTGATTTATGAGGGGCGGATCATGGGGGAGATACAGAATAATATGGATGAGAAGGATGAGATTGAGAAATTGGGGTTGATGATGACTGGCACACCTCTGGAGCAAATCACCCAAGGAATAATTGCGAATGAGTGAACATTCAACGAGCGGCCCATCCCGGTTGGAAAGAATATTTTCTTATAAGATTTTCATCGAGCCGCGACTTGAGGAACCACCACGCTGGTATCCTGCGGCAGTGTCGTTGGGTGCAATCACGCTTGCCCTATTCATCGGTGGGATTATCATTGCTCTTGTGGGCGGCAATCCTTTTCTCTCCTATGCTCACATTGCCAGGGCATCCTTGGGAAGTATGGGGGTATTCTCGGATACGATTGTTAAAGCTACCCCTTTGATCCTGGTGGGGCTGGCGTGTTCTTTGGCTTTTCGGATGCGTCTATGGAATATTGGAGCCGAGGGTCAGCTTTATATGGGTGCCTTTGGAGCCAGTGCAGTGGTTCTGATCCCACTTTTACCAGCAGATGCACCCCGTTGGCTATTCATTCTAACGATGATCTTAGCCGGAATAGCAGCTGGGGCACTATGGGGATTTATTCCGGGATTTTTGAAAGCACGTCTAAATGTAAACGAAATCATTACAACTTTAATGATGACCTATATTGCCATAGCCTGGAACAACTATTTCATCTTTGCAGTCTGGAGCGAGGGGGGCTTCCAAATGAGCCCTGTTTTTCCTCAAAATGCGTGGTTACCGCGCCTGGCAGATTATGCCGCCAAATTTCCTTTCCTGGCTGGATTAACCACCCATTTGGGTTTCATTTTCGCCTTGATCGCAGCAGTGGTGGTTTGGTTTATCCTTTATCGAAGCAAATGGGGGTATGAAATCCGCTTGATTGGAGATAATCCAGGAGCCGCGAAGTATGCCGGGATCAATATTACTAGAAATATCATCCTGGTCATGATGGTCTCGGGTGCGTTGGCTGGATTGGCGGGTGTCTCTGAAATTACAGGGGTAGTGCACCGCCTCCAAGAGAGAATCTCACCAGGATATGGATTTACGGGGATCATTATTGCCTGGCTGGCAAAATTAAATCCCTTCGCAGTTGTGCTGGTTTCGATCTTGTTTGGCGCTCTGATCCTGGCGGGACGAGAAATTCAACCTTCTGGAATTCCAAAGATGATCCAAGGAATTATCCTGGTTTGCCTGATTGGGAGTGACTTCTTGTTGAGCAATCGGGTCCGTGTGATCCACCAGGTGAAGGAGGCTTAATCCATGGATCTGATCATTATCCTACAAGCGGGTGTTGCCTCGGGTACTGTGCTCCTGTTTGCTACGGTCGGAGAAATTTTTGCGGAACGCTCTGGGATTCTCAACTTGGGTGTAGAAGGAATGATGTTGATCGGGGCTATGAGTGCTTACCGGACTGCCGTGGAGACTGGGAATCCATGGTTGGGTTTGCTGATGGCAATGTTAGTAGCCGGAGCGTTCAGCCAAATTCACGCAGTAATTACGATCCATCTGCGCGCCGACCAGGTGGTCAGTGGATTGGCGTTAACTTTTTTGGGTACTGGGATCAGCCTGGTTTTTGGCGAAGGGCTGAGCAAGGCTGGCACTATTTCATTACTGCCAAGCTTCTCGATCCCCATATTGGTGCAAATTCCTGTGATCGGCCCCATATTTTTCAAAGGCCAGAATGTATTGGTATATGTAGGGTACTTGTTGATCCCGCTGGCGTGGATATATATTAACAAGACTCGCCCGGGCATGCATCTGCGCGCAATTGGTGAGTATCCCGCGGCTGCGGATGCATTAGGGATCAATGTATATCGGCTGCGTTATTTCTATGTGTTTGTTGGCGGTATGTTAGCTGGATTGGCTGGGGCGACAATCAGCCTGGCAGTCTCTCCGGGATGGTTCAGCGAGCTCACTACGGCCGGGTTGGGGTGGATCGCGGTAGGTTTAGTAATCTTTGCCCAGTGGGATCCGCTGAGGGCAGCCTTTGGTTCTTATACCTTTGGCGCTCTACGCCGGCTAATCCTGGATATTCAAGGTCCTATGATGCTGTTTGGATTAAGAAATCCTTTTTACTATAATCCGTATTGGGGATTCTTTTTACAAATGCTTCCATATGCCTTTACAATCATTGTCTTGATCATCGGGTCACGCGAAGCGATGCGCAAACGATTGGGTACCCCGGCAGCATTGGGATTGCCCTATATTCGCGGTGAGCGCGGCTTGTAAGAAAATAGGACGATTTCCGTTCTACATATAGCAGTACTAAAGGAATCCCGGTTTGGTTAAAGCACACACTTTCACCTCTTATCAATGCTCTTTATGTGGTCAAATATATGATCCTGACCAGGTAATTTATACCTGTCCGGCTGATGGGGGTAATCTGGATGTAATTTTGGATTACCGGGCAATTCAAGAGCACATCTCCATCGAGGATATCTTTGAAAGCAGAGAGCCTTCATTATGGCGGTATTTGCCATTACTGCCGGTAGCTGAACCGGGTGGAATGGGAACCCCCTTCCGGGCGGCGGGATGGACTCCTGTGTTTTCATCGCAAAGACTGGCGGCTTCTTTGGGCTTGCGATCTTTATGGATCAAAGATGAAAGTCGAAATCCTACAGCCTCCTTCAAAGATCGGGCAA
The DNA here is from genome assembly GCA_963754615.1 of uncultured Chloroflexia bacterium. GTDB lineage: Bacteria > Chloroflexota > Anaerolineae > Anaerolineales > UBA4823 > CAVVUF01. The sequence goes on from CAVWGW010000010.1 coordinate 92,126, forward strand.
GTGCGGTAGTAGTGGCTCGCGCCCGCGAGATTGCTGCAGAGGTTGTCGTTACCGCATCAACAGGCAACGCGGGGGCGGCCTTGGCGGGGATGGCTGCCGCAGTGGGACAGAAAGCGATTATCTTTGCACCCAAAACTGCTCCACCAGCTAAAGTAGCGCAGCTCCTGGTATTTGGTGCGCAGGTTATCCTCGTGGATGGGACTTACGATGATGCTTTTGACCTGACGATCCTTGCTGCGCGAGAATTTGGCTGGTACTGCCGGAATACCGGGTATAATCCGTTCACGCTGGAAGGGAAGAAAACAGCGGCATTGGAAATATGGGAATGGTGGAATCGTACCTTTACACCGGATCAAATCGCCAGGCCGCTGACGATTTTCGTCTCGGTTGGAGATGGGAATATCATTTCGGGACTGCATAAAGGTTTTAAGGATTTGCAGAAGCTCGGTTGGCTGGGAAGAATGCCCCGGATATTTGGCGTACAGGCCGAAGGCTCTGCTGCGATAGCAAATGCTTATCAGGCGGGGTCGGAAAAAATTGTACCTGTATCTGCCCAAACCCTGGCAGATAGTATCTCGGTTGACTTGCCCAGGGATGGGGTGAGAGCCGTACGCGCTGCAAGGGAAACAGCCGGTGCTTATATAAAAGTTGGCGATGATGAGATCTTGAAAGCGATTGCTGAATTAGGAAAAATCGGAATTTTCGCTGAGCCAGCCGGTGCAACCGCGTACGCCGGTTTGGTAAAGGCTGTCCAGCAAGAATTTATTTGCCCAGATGATCCTGTCTTAGTGATTAATACAGGCAGCGGTCTAAAAGATGTTAAGGCTGCAATGCAGGCGGTAATGGCGGCTCCAGTGATTGAGCCAACCCTGGATGCTGTCAAAAGGATTATGCGATAAGTTATGACAACACCAAAATATTCTGTGATTGCTCCGATCTATAACGAGTTATCGAATATCCCTGTGCTTTATCGCCGCGTGAAGGAAACAATGGATTTAACAGGCGAGGCTTGGGAGCTGATCATGGTTGACGATGGATCGACCGATGGCTCGAGTGCGAAAATATTCGAGCTGGCAGAGCAAGATGAGCGGATAAGGCCGGTAGTCTTTGCCCGTAATTTCGGTCACCAGATTGCGGTTACAGCAGGTTTAGATTATGCGCAAGGTAAAGCCGTTACGATTATCGACTCTGATTTACAAGACCCTCCTGAAGTGATCCTGGATTTGATCGCCAAATGGAAGGAAGGTTTTGAAGTTGTCTATGCAGTGCGAGCTGAACGGGAAGGCGAGAGCTGGTTCAAGCTTTTTACGGCCTCCTTGTTTTATCGCATGATTGCAGCCATTACCGATGTAAAAATACCGCTGGATACAGGCGATTTCCGTTTGTTGGATCATAAAGTAGTTAAAGTGATGCAGCAGATGCGTGAGCGCCATCGATTCTTGCGGGGTATGTCTGCCTGGGTCGGCTTTAAACAAGTTGGGGTTCCCTATAATCGGGCTGCCAGGTTATCAGGACAGACAAAGTATCCCTTCCGCAAGATGTTCAAACTGGCCTGGAACGCGATTACAGGTTTTTCGTATGTGCCGTTACAGGTCGCAACCTACCTGGGATTCATTTCTGCGGGGCTAAGCATCCTGGTTATACCGGTTGTCGTGATTATGCGTCTGGCTGGGTCACAGGCGTTTTTTGGTCAAGCCAGCTCGTTAATTGCCGTGCTTTTCTTGGGTGGCGTTCAATTGATCTCCCTTGGCATCCTGGGCGAATATATCGGCAGGTTGTATGATGAAGCCAAGGGGCGTCCATTGTATATCGTCCGGGAAAGTCCGGATGACGTAAATATCGGCAAATAGAAATCCTCGAAGAAAGGGCATTGAATTTATGATCGAACTTACGATACACCCAGAGCGCCGTCAGCGCGCAATCCGGCGTGTGCGTGAACGGAATATTATTATTCCTACCTTTGCGCAGATGATGAATCCTGAATTGATCCCTGCTGGGGTGAAAAAGGAGCTCAAGCAGATTGGGTTATGGGATCTCAATCCGCGCAACCTGTTCCGCATTACCTGGAAGAACCAGCCCACGGCGAAAGGAGGGGGGTTTGGTGGGTTGAACTATCTGGAATTCCCTAAAAGTATAACGGGAACAGATGCACGGATCATCGCTTTGGTTGGCAAATGGTTTCCCACAGGCGCTCATAAGGTTGGGGCGGCGTTTGGATGTTTGGTGCCGCGCCTGGTGACAGGAGAGTTTGACCCTTCCCTCCAGAAGGCTGTCTGGCCCTCAACCGGTAACTTCTGCCGCGGTGGGGCGTATGACTCAGCCTTATTGGGCTGCCAATCGATCGCGATTTTACCAGAAGGCATGAGCAGGGAGCGGTTTGAGTGGCTGTCAAAAATAGCTGGCGAAGTGATCGCTACACCGGGCAGTGAATCTAATGTGAAAGAAATTTTTGATAAGTGTTGGGAATTGCGCCAATCGGGGCAGGATCTGATGATCTTCAACCAGTTCGAGGAATTCGGCAATTACCTTTGGCATTACACCGTTACCGGGCATGCCATGGAGGACCTCCTGCAACAGGTGATGGGACCGAAAGATGTTTACCGGGGGATGGTCTCAGCTACCGGATCAGCAGGGACAATTGCTTTCGGCGATTACATGAAACTGCTCTTTCCTGCTTCCAAGATCGGCGCGAGTGAAGCCCTGCAGTGCCCAACCCTTTTGGAGAATGGCTTCGGAGCTCACCGTATTGAAGGAATTGGTGATAAACATGTGCCCTGGATCCATAACGTCAAGAACACAGACGTGGTGGTGGCGATTGATGACGAGGCTGTGGTGAGCCTGGCGCGATTATTCAACGAGCCAGCTGGACGAGCTTACCTGGTAAAGAAAGGCGTTTCGCAGGGGTTGGTAGGTCAGTTAGATCTTTTGGGCTTCTCAGGGATCTCAAATGTTTTATCAGCGGTCAAGATGGCAAAGTATTATGAAATGGGTGAGAATGATATTGTCTTGACTGTGTTGACGGATTCAATGGAGCTGTATGGCAGCCGGCTGAGTGAGATGCACCAAGAATTTGGGGCGTATTCTGAGCTGGATGCTGCAGCTCATTATGCTCGCTATCTGCAAGGAGTTTCTACGGATAATATGCTAGAATTAACCTATGCAGAGAAGCGGCGCGTCCACAATTTGAAATATTTTACCTGGGTGGAACAGCAAGGAAAAACCTATGAAGAAATCCAGGCTCAGTGGTATGATAGTGGATACTGGATGCGTATACAGGGGTTAGTACCTGAAATTGATGCCCTCATTGAAGCTTTCAATGCTGAGGTGGGGTTGATCTAAGTTTTACAGCGATATTCGGGATTTTCTGGACAATTTCCCGGCGAATCCCGAATGCCGCCCCGTTGAATTACGATCATAGGGGTGATGAGCCGTGCAAGCTTTGCTTTGCATGGCGATTATCTGTTCTGAGTAGGGAAGGTTCATGGCAGGATTAACTGAGGATATGTTTGATCTCAACCGCCTCCAGCGGTATGTGGGCGCGTCGATCTATGAGCGCGGGCGGTTGTATTACCAACAGGGGCGGGTTAGCATTGATTATGTTGAGGAAGACTATGCGACCTGTATTGTTTCGGGACAAGGTGGTGTCTACGATGTTCGCATTGAGCTAGATCGCAGTAATTTGTTATTTTTCTGCGATTGTCCTTATGCAGAAGATGGCCGGATATGCAAGCACATTGTGGCAGCGGTGATGACTGTGCGCGAACACATCCGCACTCATAAACCTGTTCAATGGCAGTCGCAGCTCTCACGTGTAATCCAGGCTGCCCAGGCTACTCCAAGCCGGTATCTTCCGCCTCCCTATGTTGTGTTTTTTAGCATGCAAAGACAACCCGGGTATGAGAGTTATGCCTTTTGGAAGCTGTTTGCATACTCTGTCAACATTACCCACCTGAATGCTTCAACGCGTGCGCTTTTACAGGCAGGTCAACCGATCGAGCAGGTGTTGGAAGGAGTATCCAGCCTCGGTTCATCCGCAAAATTGGTAAATAATGTGCTTGACCAATCTGCTATTTTCGCCCAGGATAAGCAAGCGGTTGTCCTGGCAAACATGTTGGCAGTGCAAGCGCGGTATTATTACGCAACTTCTTCATCGTTGAGCGATTATTTATCCCTGGTTGCTGCATCGGGGGCTCCGCTATTTTTGGGCAACTCACGCAATCCAGCAGAGAAGTTGTTAGGTTTTCTGCCTATGCATGGGCGCGTTCAGATCGAGCTGTCCCGTTCTCCAGAAGGCATCAAATTGGTAGCAAGTCTTTCTGTTGGAGAGAACAATTTTGCCTTTCAAAATGATACTGTGCAAGTGATATCACTCTCACCGGTGTGGTTATTAGCGGACCATTACCTGGTTCAGGTCGATGGTGATAAAACAGTCAGTCTTTTAGCCGCATTTCAGGAATCGCCCGAATTGATTATCCCGACGCAGGATGAGATGGAGTTTCTTGAGACTTATTACTTAACCCTGGCCTCTGAGGCCGATTTAACAGGTGATGCGGTTATCTGGGAAGAGATCTCATCTGAGCCAATAAAACGGTTATATTTGAGCGATGCAAAGGGAGAATTTAAGGCAGAGCTTCGATATGCATATGGGGAATATGAACTGCCATATGACAGCTCTTTACCTGTGGAGAGCCTGCGTTGTTTCCCCGAATCATGGAGATTGGCACGCATTCATCGCAAGCCTGAATTTGAACAGGACGCTTATCAGATACTCGCAACCTCCGATTTTGGCTTAAAAAAGGCCTCATCTTCTGAACCTCAGGGTACTTATGTACTCCGCGCGTGTGTCCATCCTTTGGATTTCTTGATGAAGAATGTACCTCGCCTGACCGAGGCAGGTTTTGAAATTTATGGTGAAGAAGCTCTTAAGACTGCACGAGTGAACCGAGTTAAACCGTCGATATCTTTTAATGTTACATCTGGGATCGATTGGTTTGACGTTGAGACAGTGGTAAATTATGGAGATATCGAAGTCTCGGTCAAGGAATTACGCAAAGCTTTACGGAGAAAAGAGCATTATATCAAGTTAGCCGATGGGTCGATCGGCGAGATTCCTGAAGAATGGTTAGAGCGCTATAAACATTTATTCGATTTGGGTAACGAGACCAAAAATGGGGTTCGCCTTTCCAATTTCCACTTGACTCTCCTTGATCAGCTTTTAGGGGAGGCTGACCGGGTGCGGACTGACGAGGAGTTCAAACAGAGGCTGGAGAAGCTTAAGAATTTTGCAGGGGTAACCTCCAATGTCTTGCCCCAGGGGTTAACTGGGGAATTACGTCCTTATCAAAAAGCGGGCTTCGATTGGCTGCATTTCTTGCATGAATTTAACTTCGGTGGCTGCCTGGCAGACGATATGGGGTTGGGTAAAACGATCCAGGTACTGGCTTTTTTGTTATCGTTACGAGAGAAACAGCACTCAAAATTTCCTGATTTAATCGTTCTGCCGCGCTCGCTGTTGGTTAATTGGCAGCGCGAAATTGGAAGATTTACACCCGGGCTGCGTTTTCTTGAATATTTTGGGAGTTTACGTGACAAGGATTTTGAAGCGCTGGAAAATTATGACCTGGTTTTGACAACTTATGGGGTAATGCTGCGGGATGTTGAAAAATTGCGAGGCTTTTCATTCCATTATGTGATCCTGGATGAATCGCAAGCGATTAAGAATCCGGTTGCTCAGACATCAAAAGCAGCGCGCTTGCTGAAATGTGAGCACCGTTTGGTCATGACGGGAACACCTGTAGAGAATTCAACTTTTGAGCTGTGGTCTCAATTCGCTTTCTTAAACCCAGGACTGTTGGGAAATCTGGAGTATTTTCGGAGTGAATTTGGTACTCCGATTGAAAAGAATAATGATGAAGGTAAAGCGGACTTCTTACGAAAGATGGTCTATCCATTTATCTTACGAAGGACTAAAGACCAGGTTGCTCCAGAACTGCCACCTCGTACTGAACGGATCATTTTCAGCGATATGGAGCCAGGACAACGGAAGTATTACAATCGCCTTCGTGATTATTACCGGGGGCTCTTGCTTGGAATGGTGGAGAGCAAAGGGATCGATAATTCGCGTATGAAGGTTTTGGAAGGGCTGCTGCGCTTACGCCAGGTATGCAACCATCCAGCATTGGTCGACAAACAGTTCCGGGGTGAGTCAGCAAAATTTGAGCTCCTTTTAGAAACGTTGGAAACTTTGCGATCTGAAAACCATAAAGCATTGATCTTCTCACAGTTTGTTGAAATGCTGCGCATCTTGCGTACTGAGCTCGATCGCCGAAAAATCAAGTACACATACCTGGATGGGAGTACTCAGGACCGGCAAGGGCAGGTGGATCTTTTTCAAGCTGATCAAAGCATTCCCTTTTTCTTGATCAGCTTAAAAGCCGGTGGAGTGGGTTTGAACCTGACTGCAGCAGATTATGTCATTCACATTGACCCTTGGTGGAATCCAGCGGTAGAAATGCAAGCCAGTGATCGCACCCACCGAATTGGTCAAGAAAAACCTGTGTTTGTTTATAAATTGATCGCGCGAGATTCGGTTGAGGAAAAAATTTTACAGCTCCAGGACCGCAAACGGAACCTGGTAGATCAGCTGATTACCACCGAAAAGAATTTCTTGAAATCACTAACCGCTGAGGATGTGAACGTATTATTCAGCTAAAAATGGATTATGGTACACTAAATCTATGACTCTCTCTGCTACATCCTTAATCCTGGTTGCTGTAATGAATAACCCGCGCGATTTCGAAATCGCACGGGTTTTGGGTTGGTACCGCATTCCTCTGCGTTCTGCACCAAAGGTGGTGGCTGTTGATTACCTGGCGTTTTACCAGACAGGCGCATTTGGTGAAGAAAAATGGCAAATCCAATATATCGCTGAAGTACGCGGACACGAGTTAACTACCCGGGCAGAGCTTCTCCGTGACGAAAAAGAACATCCGCATGCCAACCAAGAATATTTCAAGATTCAACTTGGCCCTTTGGAACGCTTGCGACAGCCTATTCTTGCTGAGGATTGGCGCAGGATCACATTTTTCTATACGCTTGGAGAGCATTTACTCAAAGCTGAGACTGTCAGCGATCTGATGGTAGCTTCGGGCGAACGCCAGGTATTATGGAAAGCTCTGCGTGAACGAGCTTATGAGGTTCAACAAGCTGGGGTTGATGAAATCCCGGAACTTGATCTCGACCCAGCCATCCTGGCGGCCGTGTTGGGCTTGAAGGAAGAATAAGATGTTTTGCAGGGAAAAAATCCAGGCGTGGTAAAATCGTTTTTGAATTAGGAGGCTCTTATGTCTGAAACTGATCTCAAGCCGCTCAATTGGCAGCCAGACCCTGGGATAGGCTACACGGTTTTTCGCCGACCAGACGGCGGGATGCACCTGACCTTTACAGATGCACTGCCAGCAACGTTAAAACACTGGCGAAAATTTTCACTGGAACACTTGCTGGATTCGGATCGCCTGACGCGCAACCTATATGATCTGCGCCAGTTGGATTCAGTCCCGGAAGAAGCGATCCAATATGCCGTTGAAGTTAACAATGATCCCTCTGTGCGGAATATCCGCCTGGCGATTGTTTATGCGAATGAGCGTGTCAGGGAGAGCCTGCTAAGGATCGCAGATCTAACTCGCCCAGGGGGAGTGGATATGGGTATGTTCGCGACTCTCGAAGAAGCTGAAACCTGGCTCAACCGACCTCTCACTCTACAAGTTTAGAAAAAGTTTGCGTTGAATACAGTCTTACGCCTCCACGACCAGGAGCTCATTTGGGGTTCGCGTACCTATGTAATGGGCATTCTGAATGTGACACCTGACAGCTTCTCAGGGGATGGGCTCTTACCTTCAGCAGATCTATCTTAATGAAAGTGTGCTGGTCTCTAACGCTCTTGAACAGGCACGCCAATTTGCTGCTGCGGGCTGTGACATCTTGGATGTGGGAGGAGAAAGTACACGTCCTGGGGCGCTACCGGTGGGGTTAGAAGATGAAATGAAGCGTGTCGTTCCTGTCGTGCGCGCCCTGGCATCCGAATTTAATCTGCCGATTTCGGTCGATACCTACCGGGCAGATGTTGCAGAAGCAGCGCTGCAGGCAGGGGCTTGCATGGTTAATGATGTCTGGGGTTTGAAAGCTGACCCGGATATTGCCGGCGTGGCTGCCAAAGCCAGGGTGCCGGTGATTCTCATGCACAATCGCAGCTCGTGGGTTCAATCGGAAGTTAAGGAACGTCTTGGGGGGAGATATGTAGGGGTTCCCTATGAGAACCTTCTGGAGGATGTGAAGAGAGAACTCATGGAAAGCGTGGAAATTGCTCACCGGGCTGGTATATCGGACGAGAATATTATTCTCGATCCTGGGATTGGTTTTGGAAAGACGGTTGAGCAAAATCTTGAATTGCTAAACCGTGTGAATGAGATCCGTTTGTTAGGTTATCCGGTGCTGATTGGCCCGTCACGAAAATCATTTATTGGCTACACATTAGATTTGCCTCCTGACCAACGGCTAGAAGGGACGGCTGCTGCTGTAGCAGTCAGTATTGTGCGCGGGGCAGATATCGTCCGGGTCCATGATGTAGCTTATATGCAGCGTGTGGCGCGCATGACAGATGCGATCGTGCGCAAGAAAATAAACTAGCCTTGAAAACCTTGACCCCCTCGTATATAATTTGCTTCCTTTATCGTTTCTGAATTTTCTCTAACATGCGAAAGGAGTGAAAGTGCAAAATTCTTTTGGTGCGCTTGATACTTTAAATACAACATCCGGTGCTGTTTTTTACTTCCGCCTTAGTCGATTGGAAGAATTGGGTTTGACCTCGCTTGAAAGGCTGCCCTTTTCAATTCGTGTAATGCTCGAGTCTTTACTGAGGCAGTGCGACGAACATGAAATTACTCGCCAAGATGTGATCAACCTGGCCAGATGGACGCCCGTTGTGAGGGAGAGGCCAACGATGCCGTTCAAGCCTGCCCGGGTGATCATGCAGGATTTCACAGGTGTGCCTGCGATTGTGGATCTGGCTGCCATGCGATCTGCGATCGCTCGGCTGGGGGGTAATCCTCGACAAATCAATCCTCTCGTACCGGTGGACCTGGTGATTGATCATTCTGTTCAGGTTGACTTTTTTGCAGCTGGAGATGCCCTGGCGCGAAATGCCGAGTTGGAGTTCCAACGCAACCGTGAGCGATATGAATTCCTGAGATGGGGACAGAAAGCCTTTGATAATTTCAGGGTTGTGCCGCCAGCAACCGGGATTGTTCACCAGGTAAATCTGGAATACCTGGCAACCGTGATTATGAAAAGCGAAGAAGGGGGAAAACAAGTAATCTTTCCAGATACATTGGTAGGAACCGATTCTCACACGACGATGATCAATGGCCTTGGGGTTGTGGGCTGGGGCGTGGGAGGCATTGAAGCTGAGGCTGCCATGCTTGGGCAGCCGATTGATATGCTTACGCCGGATGTCATCGGATTCAAGCTGTTCGGTACGCTCGCTGATGGGGTGACAGCGACTGACCTGACCCTGACTGTTACGGAAATGCTAAGAAAAAAAGGTGTAGTGGATAAATTTGTAGAATTTTATGGACCGGGCTTAAGCTCCATGTCGCTGCCTGACAGAGCTACGATTGCTAATATGGCACCTGAATATGGAGCTACGATTGGCTTTTTCCCGGTCGATGCAGAAACAATTCGCTACCTGCGCCTGACAGGCCGCCCAGATGACTTGGTCGATCAAATTGAAAGTTACTACAAAGCACAAGGATTATTTCGAACTCAGAGTACTCCAGATCCTCTTTTCACAGACACACTGGAACTCGATCTGGGCACAGTCGTACCGAGTTTGGCAGGTCCCAAGCGCCCTCAAGATCGGGTGCCCTTGACGGAGATGCAGCGGTCGTTTCGTGCGGCGCTCTCCGCCCCCATCAAAGAGCGGGGATATGAGCTGCAAAAAGGAAGATCTTGCCAAGAAAGTAATGCTTGGTACGAATGGAAGCGGCGCTGAGCTCTCCCATGGATCCGTGGTGATTGCAGCGATCACATCCTGTACGAATACTTCTAATCCTTCTGTGATGATTGGGGCGGGTCTCCTGGCAAAAAAGGCCGTTGCGCGCGGGCTGAGGACAAAACCCTATGTCAAGACAAGCCTGGCGCCGGGCTCGCGTGTGGTCACGGAGTATCTAAAAAAGGCTGAGGTACTCGATGCATTGGTGAGCCTGGGCTTCAATATCGTGGGATATGGCTGCACCACCTGTATAGGCAACTCGGGACCATTATCTGGGGAGATTGTCAAGGCAATCACCGGATCGGACCTGGTGGCTGCAGCGGTGCTTTCTGGCAATCGAAACTTTGAAGGCCGCGTCCATCCGTATGTGCGTGCGAATTACCTGGCTTCGCCTCCTTTAGTGGTAGCATATGCGCTGGCTGGCACTGTTGACATCGATCTGGAGAATGACCCCATTGGGTTTGATCAAACTGGACAGCCGGTTTACCTGCGGGAGATATGGCCATCAACACAAGAAATCCTCGATACGCTCGCGAAGTCAATCCAACCGCAAATGTTCCACCAGAAATATGGAGACGTGTTTTCTGGCAACGAGACCTGGAATGCTATTGGGGCGGAGGAGAGTGAACTATATACCTGGGATGCCCAATCGACTTACATCCAGGAACCTCCTTTCTTCGACGGACTGACTTCCGATGTGCCTTCTATCCAGCCGATCCAAGGCGCCAAAGTCCTGGCTGTATTTGGCGATTCCATCACAACAGATCATATTTCTCCGGCGGGCTCGATCCAGGCTGAAAGCCCTGCGGGAAAATTTTTGATTGCTCAAGGTGTTCAGCCGCGCGATTTCAACTCCTATGGCTCACGCCGTGGAAACGACCGGGTGATGACCCGCGGTACTTTTGCCAATATCCGCTTGAAGAACCGGATGGTGCCTGGGGTTGAAGGTGGTGTGACCCTTTATTTAAGCAAACCGGGCTCAACGGAACCCCGCCTGTCAATCTACGACGCAGCGATGAAATACCGCCAGGATGGAGTCTCGCTGGTGATCCTGGCCGGTAAGGAGTATGGTACAGGGTCCAGCCGGGATTGGGCGGCAAAGGGGACCAATCTGCTCGGTGTAAAAGCGGTGATTGCCGAATCTTATGAGCGCATTCACCGTTCTAACCTGGTGGGGATGGGAATTATCCCTTTGCAATTTAAACCCGGAGATTCGGTCGACACATTGGGCTTGACTGGCCGTGAGGTGTTCTATATAGATGGGTTGAACAATGATTTGAAGCCTCAATGCGAGCTGACCGTGCGCGCGGTCAAACCAGATGGAAGCGAAGTCAAGTTCCAGGCAATTGCGCGGTTAAACACCACGATCGAAATAGAGTACTATCGTAATGGTGGAATTTTACACACCGTTTTAAGAAAGATGCTGTAACTAAAAGCCTGTGCTGCTATACAAAGAAGTTTCAGCTTGCTTTGATTTCTCAGGCAAGCTGAAACTTTTTAATGGCCTCTTCAACTTAGAATATAGTTCTGGGGGAATTTACCCATACGAATTTCCCTCTTCAACCCCTTCAGGGTTTTTCGAACCATGTTCTGGATTTCTTTGGACACCAACCCAGCCTGGATGGCTTGCTGCCATTCGTCTTCATCCAGCACCCGGTAAGTCAGGTCAGGGAAAATCCATAGATCCAAGATCAGATCGGTCAGGTAATATTCACCATCTACTTTACGAACAGGTGTGGTGAGGTCTACATAAAAACCGAGCAGGTCTCCCGTTGTCGCATGAATCTCCATGATGGAAAAATACTGATCGTAAAACAGGTATTTGCTTACGGAACCGATCACCTCCCCAAATGGGATCCGGCGTTCACGCTGCCATTCTTCAGACCAGGAGGCGCTGATCGACTTTGGGATGAGGGTGTGCGTTTTCAGGCGTTGGTCCGTCGTCATCCCACCAAATCTTCCTTGAAATGTCGGGTGGATTTATTAATCCGTGCCAGGTGAATGTCTGCCTGCGTCACCCTTTCACCCGGATAAGTTTGATCCCGCGGACCAATAAGTCAACCTGATAGATCACAACCCATGCCAGGAGGAATAATAAAAAACCGATCAATACGGAGATCCAGTTGGGAATCTGGGTTCTCAAGGAGTCCAGACGGATTTGCACCTTATCGATCAGCGCGTGGTACTGGTTGATGACCTCCGTTGCAGCATCCAAGTCGTTTTTGATCAGCAGCAGATCCAAGGAAACCTGGATGATATCGGCTTCTAAGCCTGACAGGTTCGTTTTTGAATCTTTCAGATCCTGTTCTATGGTCACCATCTGGGGTTTTATTTTATCCAGATCGGCTGCCACCTGCCCCAGAGATGTATTCAGCGGTACTTCAGGGTTATAGGGTTCACCGGGCATCAAGGGAATGCGCGAGATCACTCGCAGGATATCTTCAATGGTTTTGGCTGTGGTTTGGGCGGTAGTCAGAGAAGCCTGTGTAGCAGAAATGGTATCAGGGAGCGTTTCTCCGGTCAAAGTAGAAAGTGAGGTAAGGATTGGAACAGCATCATGGACTGATTGTCCTATCGTAATCAAGGCCTCGCGCATCTTCGAGACATTGATATTGACTGTTTTTAATGTCGAAGCGAGCACATCAAGAGCCTGGTCGGTTGTCACTAAGGCTTCATCGACCAACTCTAACCCCGATTCGAGCTTGGGTATGAGCAATCCTTTGAGCTGTGATAATCCATAAATGCTGACCGCAGATATACTGAGACCTGCTAATGCCAGGACAACAAGGATAATTCCAAAGAAGCGGCGATAGGAGGTGGGCATGCGCTTATTTTATCATCGGAGGATGAGAGAAGATATAATTAAATCTCGGAAGTTCCAATTGAAGAAATAGGGAGTCGGAGTAAAAAGAGAGATAGGTATGCATATTTTAGTAACCAATGATGATGGCGTATTTGCACCGGGTCTATTGGCTTTGGCAACCGAAATGCGCTTGTGGGGAGAAGTGACTATTTTGGCGCCTGACCGAAACTGGTCTGCATCGGGGCATGTAAAGACCCTGGATAGGCCTCTACGCGTGAAAGAAGTCGTACTCAGTGATGGATCGTCTGCGCTGGCATCGGACGGGGCTCCCTCTGATTGCGTGGCTTTGGCTCTCCTGGGTCTCCTGCCCAAGCCGGTTGACCTGGTAGTTTCTGGGATAAACCCGAATGCAAACCTGGGGCACGATGTTACCTACTCAGGTACGGTGACGGCGGCAATGGAAGCGGTGATCGGAGGGGTGCCAGGGTTGGCAGTTTCCCTGGATTCGCCTGAAAACCACACAGGTGGATACGATTTTAACCCAGCAGCGCGCATGGCTGGGCGGATCGTGGCGCAAGTGATTCAGCGCGGCTTGCCACTTGGAATTTTATTGAATGTAAATGTCCCTTACCTGCCCGAACAGCAGATCAAAGGGATCCAGATCACCCGGCAGGGATTGCGCCTCTACCGGGATTTACTAGAAAAACGGCTGGATCCACGCGGCAGGCCGTATTATTGGATTGGTGGGGAGGCACCCACCGGGCTCTCTGAAGAAGGTACAGATTTTGGTGCCTTGGCAGAAGGATTTGTTTCGGTCACACCCTTGCACCTTGATTTAACCGCTCACCCCAATATTCCGCTGCTGCAAAGCTGGGATTTTTGATTTCCTCACTTCGGCATATCTGGCGGGTCAAGACAGGGGAATACCGCCATATATAGGGGTAATACCGATTTTTGCCTGGATTTTGGGGAAAATCCCTTGACAATTTGCAAAATCGCTGTACAATCGGGCGAAATGGTTACAGCAGGTCAGTTCTTCTTCGGATATCCAATCGCTCCTGGAGTTTCGGCTCCTGTGGGCGATTTTTTTATCTGTATAAAATAGAGCCTTCCAGGCTCTATTTTTTTGCCTGCTGATAGCCAGCCAACCATTTATTTCGTTGTTCTAAAGGAGGAGAAAATGCAAGAAGCAGTTAGTAAAAAAGTGATTGGGTATTTGCCGGAAGACACCCCCCCTCCCGGCGCTATGCTCAGCTTGGGCTTCCAACAGTTCCTGACGATGTTTCCTGCTACTGTGTTGGTTGCCATCCTGACCAAGTTCGATGTCGGTATCACCTTGCTGGCAAGCGGTCTTGGCACCATCATTGCCCTTCTGGTTACCAAACGAAAAATTCCAATGTACTACGGTTCGTCATTCTCCTACATCGCGGTCGTTATGGTCGTCATGAGCAAATTTGCTCCTGCCTGCTTCAATGACCCGGCGCAGGTTTACTGCCCAGAGGGGGTGAGAATCGTGCAGGTCGGTATCCTCCTGACTGCGGTGTGCGAAATTGCCATTGGCTTTCTAATCATGCGCGCCGGAAAAGCCGCGTTGGATCGTGTTCTGCCTCCTATCGTGACCGGTTCAATGGCAATGGTCATCGGTATTGCTCTGGCAGGCGCGGCCTTGAATAACGCCGGTGGAATGTCGGTGAATGCTGCCCCCGAGGTGGCCTGGAAATACTGGCTGGTGGCTTTCCTCACCTTGCTCGCGACCATTGTTTTCTCGGTCTACCTGCAAGGCAAAGGATTGATTGGTATGCTGCCGATCTTGCTTGGGGCGATTTTTGGATATATTGTCGCGGTACCTTTCGGGTTGGTTAATTTTGCGAATGTAACCGCCGCCAATTGGTTTGAGCTTCCCAAATGGACCTTCCCGGCCTTTGGGGATCCCAATGCCTGGGGAATGGCGTTGAGTATCGCTTTGATTTTCATCGCCACAGTTCCTGAGAGCACCGCTCACCTGTACCAGATGAGCCTGTATATCGACACCCTCGCCATCGAACTGGGACGCAAGCCCTCTAGCATCAAGAATCTGATTGGCCTCAACCTGGTTGCAGATGGATCAGATGATATGATTGTTGGCTTCCTAGGCGGCTGCGCGGGTACAAACTACGGTGAGAACAACAGCCTGATGGCCATCACCCGCAATTATTCCACTGCGGTGCTGATGACGGCAGGCGCCATGGCGATAGTTCTTGGCTTCTTTGGTAAATTGGTAGCGCTGGTCAATACCCTTCCGGTTGCAGTGCAAGGCGGCCTGGGCATCTACCTGTTTGGCGTGATTGGCATGCAAGGTGTCGCCCTCATCCAGTCCGAAAAAGTTAACCTGTTCGATCCGAAACAGTTGGCAATTGGCGCTACGATCTTGATTCTGGGGATTGGCGGCAACTTGGGGCTTACGAACGGCGTTTTTCCCTTCGAGATTCCATATCTGTTCCCGAATGGCATCCCAGCCATCGTATTTGCTGCGATCATGGGGATCTTGCTCAATGTAATTTTCTTGATCTTCAAGCCGAACACGGTGGTCGCGGTACCAGGGGAGTAATCAAGGGTCGTGGTTATGATGGTAAAATTCCCAGGCTTGATTGATCCGCATGTCCATCTGCGAGAGCCTGGCGGCACGCATAAAGAAGATTGGGACAGTGGTACGGCTGCAGCCCTGGCAGGCGGCTTTACCACTGTCCTGGCGATGCCGAATACACGGCCGCCGGTGACTGATGAAGCCAGTCTGAAGATGGCTCTTTCGGCGGCCCAGCTTAAGGCGCGCTGTGATTATGCTCAATTTGTGGGAGCAGGGCCCGATAACACCAAAATCCTGCCAGCCCTGGCAAGACATTCTGCCGGTTTGAAAATGTACCTGGACCAGACCTTTGGTCCGCTGCGCCTGGATGAGATGACGTTGTGGATGGAGCATTTTTCAAGGTGGCCGAGAGGCAATCCGATCGTGGCGCATGCCGAGGGGCGTACCCTGGCAGCGGTGATCCTGGCAGCGGCACTGTATGAACATCCAATTCACCTGGCGCATGTCTCCCGCCGCGAGGAAATATTGCTCATCCGGCAAGCTAAAGAACGCGGCCTGAAAGTAACCTGCGAAGTTGCCCCACATCACCTGTTCTTAACGGAAGAGGATATCTCCGGAATCGGCGCAGGTCGCAGCGAAGTGCGTCCCAGGTTGGCTTCAGCAGCAGACCGCCAGGCACTTTGGGATAACCTGGAGGTGATCGATTGTTTTGCCACAGATCATGCTCCACACACCCTGGAGGAAAAGGACGGAGATAACCCTCCACCAGGCTTTCCAGGACTTGAAACAGCCCTTCCACTGTTCCTGACAGCGATTTCGGAAGGCAGGCTGTCGATCGAAGACCTGGTGCTGCGCATGGTGATCAACCCACGAAAGATCTTTAAATTGCCCGAGCAGCAAGATACCTGGATCGAGCTTGATCCACAGGCGGAATGGGAAATCCAATCCCGTGACCTGCAGACACGCTGCCATTGGACGCCATTCGATGGTTGGAAGGTGCGCGGCAGGATCCAGCGTGTGGTTTTGCGCAGCAAGGAAGTGTTTAAAGATGGCCAGGTCTTTGCCCCTCCAGGCTCCGGAAGGAATGTGCGTTTGCAGGAACCGGAGTATGGAGCATAATTAAGATGAATCTCCCGGGGTTTTGTCTTCAAAAATATAAGACACCGGGAGATTTGATGAATCCAACCACATCAAGGAGTTTTTATGAGCACTTTTGTTCCACCATCGCGCAGCAACAATCCTTACCTGCCTTTTGGCGACCAGCGGGGTGCGCCTTTCTACGGAAAGGATATCTTGTCTGTCAAGCAGTTTTCGAGAGCTGATCTGGAATATACCTTTGGCGTAGCACATGAAATGCGGGAGATGGTCACCCGTGTGGGTTCATTCGATTTGCTGAAAGGGAAAATTTTGGCAAATCTCTTTTACGAGCCTTCAACCCGCACGTCCTCATCATTTACTTCTGCAATGGAACGCCTGGGTGGGAGTGTCATTCCAATCAATGAAGTACGTTATTCTTCGGTTGCCAAAGGTGAGTCGCTGCCCGATACGGTACGCACCCTGGAATGTTATGCCGATGTGATCGTCTTGCGCCACCCCGAGGTGGGTTCGGCAGCCCTGGCGGCACAATACGCCCGGAAACCGATCATCAACGCTGGGTGACGGCGTGGGAGAGCATCCCACCCAGGCTTTGTTGGATTTATTTACGGTCAAAGAAGAATTAGGCACGATTGACGGATTAACCGTAACGATGTTGGGAGATTTAAAGTATGGCCGTACAGTGCATTCATTAGCCCGCCTGCTTTCTCTGTATGATGTGCATATCAATTATGTGTCGCCAGAAATCCTGCGGATGCCGGAAGAAATTATCGAAGAAATTAGAGCGCATGGTATTTCACAAGCGGAATATCAGACATTAGAAGCGATTTTACCCAAGACGGATGTGCTGTATGTCACCCGTGTTCAGAAAGAACGCTTTGAGGATATCAATCTTTATGAGAATGTAAGAGGCGCTTTTGTGATCACCCCTGATACCCTTAAGGATGCCAAGGAGAAGATGATTATCATGCATCCCTTACCGCGGGTCGGAGAGATCAGCATCGAGGTGGATGCTGATCCAAGGGCAGCATACTTCCGGCAAATGGAATATGGACTGTATGTCCGCATGGCGCTGCTGGCGATGGTCTTAGGTAAAGCATAAGCGAGGACTATGAAATCTTTTTTTCAACGCCTGGAAGAGCGTGCCAGGCAGATAAATTCCTTATTGTGTGTGGGTCTTGATCCTCATCTCAATGACCTGGAAACGCCAGACCTTGATGGTGTGCAGAACTTTTGCCTGCGATTGATCCAGGCAACCGCTGACCTGGCAGTGGCGTTCAAACCCAATATTGCCTTTTTTGAGATGTTTGGCTCGCCGGGTATAAAGGTGTTGGAGGATGTGATCGAGCTGATTCCAAAGGAAGTGGAAGTAATCCTGGATGCAAAGCGCGGGGATATCACCTCTACTGCCGAGGCATATGTACAGGCGGTTTTTAAAACGTTTGGCGCGAACGCGGTGACAGTCAACCCCTACCTGGGATATGATGCTGTTGAACCCTTTCTAAGGGATCCTGAAAAGGGCGTCTTCTTATTGTGCAAGACGTCTAATCCTGGCTCGGTTGACCTGCAAGATCAAACCCTTTCAGGGGGAAAATTTGTTTATGAGCAGGTGGCCAGCCTTGCCAGGGAATGGAATGGTAACGACAACCTTGGCCTGGTAGTGGGAGCTACGCAGCCGGAGGCCCTACGCCGGGTTCGTGCTTTGACGCCAGATATTTGGATTTTAGCCCCAGGAGTCGGTGCTCAGGGGGGTGACTTGCGCGCTGCAATCCAGGCTGGTTTGCGCTCAGATGGCTTGGGGATGCTGATCCCAGTTTCGAGGAGCATTTCAAGGGCTGCGGACCCACACCAGGCTGCTCAGGATATCGTTGAGGCAGTTCGAGGTGAACAGGAGAAATTCCTTGAGCAAAATGCAAGTCGTCGTTTTACGCCGGTGGCAACTTTTGAGAGTTCACTTCTGGATAATCTGCTGGATGCCGGCTGTGTAAAATTCGGTCAGTTCACTTTGAAATCAGGCTTACAATCACCGATTTACCTGGATCTGCGCCAGCTTGTGTCTTTTCCTCATTTATTAGCCCAGGCTGCGGCAGCATATCTTCCGATTCTGAAAAAGCTAGCTTTTGACCGCCTGGCAGCCCTCCCTTATGCGGCTATTCCTATCGGTTCTGCGATCAGCTTGCAAGGGAATTGGCCGATGATTTACCCCCGTAAAGAAGTAAAAGCGTATGGCACAAAAGCTGAAATCGAGGGAGTATTTAAAACTGGAGAAACGGTCGTGGTAATTGATGACCTGGCGACAACGGGCAGCAGTAAATTTGAAGCGATCGAAAAACTAACCCAGGCAGGGTTGAAGGTAAAAGATGTTGTTGTATTGATCGATCGGCAATCTGGAGCAAGCGAAGCGCTAAGCCAGGCTGGAATAAGACTGCACGCGGTTCTCAAACTGACGGAAATGCTTGATTATTGGGAGATGTCGGAAAAGGTACCCCACGAGCAGGTTAATGCTGTGAGGCTCTTTTTAAGCCAGGTGAAGGATGGATAGCCACCTGGACTGTGGAGTCAAATCCTTTTGATACAAGTGTATCCCTTCTTTCGCGCACTCCTCTTTCGCCTGGAACCGGAAAAAGCGCATGCGCTGACCTTGCAACTGATCCGTCTGGTGGGCGATATTGCACTTCTGCGAGCTGTTTTCGGACGGCAGTTTTCAGTCCAGTCGAAACCGGTGCAGGCTTTTGGCCTGACTTTTCGAAATCCGGTGGGGTTAGCGGGAGGCTATGATAAAGATGGATTGGGATGGAGAGGCCTGGCTTGTCTTGGATTTGGGCATGTGGAGGTAGGCACGGTGACTCCTTTGGCTCAGGAAGGCAACCCTAAGCCGCGGGTTTTTCGCCTGGTGGAGGACCAAGCTCTCATCAATCGGATGGGATTTCCAGGACGCGGTGTTGAATTCGTAACCCGGCAGCTCGCAAAACCTCGCCCACCTGGGTTCATCATCGGCGTGAACCTGGGAAAGAATAAGCATACACCCCTGGAAGAGGCCGAAAAGGATTATCTGAACCTGGTGCGGGAGTTCGCAGGTCTCGCAGATTACCTGGCGATTAATGTTAGCTCGCCGAATACGGTGGGCTTGAGGCGCTTACAAGCCAGAGAAGCACTGGAAAAGCTGTTAGCTGCCCTGGCGAAAGAACGCAGAGCACTTCTATTGAACCCAATGATTCAAAAACCGACCCCTTTATTGGTCAAGCTGGCCCCAGATTTAAGCTCTGAAGAGCTGGATGATGCACTGAAGGCGATCCTGGATACTGGGATGGATGGCGTTATTGCCACAAATACTACCCTCCAGCGCCAGGGACTGGTTTCGTCCTTTTCGAGGGAAATGGGTGGTTTGAGCGGTTCGCCGCTCTTTTCGCAAAGCCTGGAGGTTGTTTCTCATATTTCTTGGCGTACACAGGGACGGCTGCCTATTATCGGTGTAGGCGGGATCACCAACGCCTCCAGGGCGCGGGCGATGCTGGAGGCAGGCGCGACGCTGGTGCAGGTATATACCGGGTTGATTTACCAGGGTCCTGGTTTGGTCAAGCAGATTTTATCTGGGCTGCAAGAATAAGAACCTGCTAAGGTATCACGAATTGGAACCGCCAGGATTCAGGCGTTGGTTGGGTCACAGTCGAAGTCTGCCCAACCACCTGGAACCAGGTTTTTCCTGGCTTGAAGGGGAAAGGACTGCCATCCGCCTGGGTTAAAGTGAGGACCGAATTGATATTAGCTCGATTCCAGTTGACCTGGTAAGCCTGCCCATCTCTGAAGGCAACTGCTTTGCCTGTACCGCTGAGCAAGATATCGACAATTTCTCCAGGTGGCTGGCGGAAATATTCGTGGCGAACGTAAAGAACGACCACGTTTTCTGCGGTGACTTGCAGATTGTTGACCCTATCGAGTAAAGGTGCATACTCCTCACCCTGCCCCTGATCGTAAACATTATCCTGGAAGTGCAAGTATTTTCCTGAGGCAGGATCATAATCCCAGCGCACATAGTCGTCACCAGAATAACGCACATATAACTGGGTAGCTAATTGACCATCAGAAGGGAATTGGGTCGTGAAATACATCCCGGTGAGATCCATGCCATCGGTGGTAACGCCTTTATTTTTGGCGTATTCAGTCATAGATTTAGTGCTGCCTAAGAGGAAATCTGATCCAGATGGCTCATAGCGGCAGAGGGGGGTCTGGGCAGTCGGCGGGCAGTCGGCACGCTGTCCTTCCAGGATGAGCCGGTTGGCATATTCTGAATTTAGGATGCGGCTGTTAATAATTTGATCTGCAAAACCATAAGCAAAAACGCTTTGGTACATGCGCACCAGCTCATGATCTAACATTCGCGCAGAGCGGATTGGCCCGACCAGCTCTGCGTCATTTCCATAAAAAATTGCATGGAACCGGTTATAACCAGCGTTATGGTAATAGTCATATACGATATCCGCAAAGCTTATCCCCCAGGGGGGGCGGTTCGTTGTACGTGGAACGATATTGACTTTTACTGCAACCGGACGGCAATTCAGGATTGCTGGATTGGCGACTTGGAGACCTGTAAGAGGATTGATCCCATCTGGGAAGTCTTTTGGCCCATAAACGACTGGTGTCGGTGTAACCGAAGGGGTAGCCGTATGGACCAAGGTTGGAGTGGAGGTAGGTGTTGAGGTTTCAGTGGGAACGGCTGTATTTGTAGCTGTGAGAACCAAAGTGGGCAGGCTGGTTGCTGTGGGTGCTGGAGTAGTTGCTTGCCCGCAAGCAGCAAGGGCTAAAATTAACGCCAGGCTGCTGAATATCAAAGTTCGTTTCAACATAAATATCTCCATAATCCTTAATCATCATTCTTTGGAATTGTCTCTCCTGTCAATTCCTGAAAAACTAATTAAGGCTATATCATACCTCAATTTGTCACTTTGAAACGCGCCTGGGAAGCTTGCATTTCTACTGAAACATCCTATAATTCAATCATTATGGATTTGGTGAAGCGAAGATCACCATTTCCAAGAATGTCTTGGAAATGGGTCTTACTGTTTGGAATTGGTTTATTATTGTTCGGTTGGCTGCTGAATACACCGGCTGGTTTATTGGGTAAAGCTGATGCTGTGGGTTATGCGGTCTGTCACCGTATCGATGTACGCTCATTTGATATTCATGGCAGGCAGATGCCACTCTGTGCGCGGTGTACTGGGATGTACTTGGGCGCGATGCTAGGCCTCATATACTTATCAATCACGGCGCACCGCTGGACAGGCTTACCGCCCTGGAAAGTAATGATTGTTTTTAGTTTTTTTGTGGCTGCTTTCGGCATCGATGGGGTCAATTCCTATCTGCATTTTTTTCCAGGCTTTACAGGCTTGTATGAACCACAGAATTGGCTGCGGTTGGTAACCGGTACGGGATTGGGTATTACGATTTCTGCACTCCTATATCCGGCTTTCAACCAATCTGCATGGAAAGATTGGGACGACAGGAGAGTATTTGCAGATTTCCGCTCATTAGGAGTGCTGCTCATCCTGGCAGTTTTACTCGACTTGTTGGTGATCAGCGAGTTTTGGCCTGTTTTATATGTCCTGGCTCTGCTCAGTGCTGCAGGGGTATTAATTTTGCTTACAATGGTATATTCTATGGTATTCTTGATGTTGCTGCGGAAGGAGAATTCCTTTGAGCGGATTCACCAGATGTTGGTTCCGCTGGCAGCCGGATTCCTGATGGCGATGCTGCAGATTGCAGCTCTGGATGTTGTACGTTATTGGCTTACAGGTACCTGGAGTGGTTTCATTTTCGGATAGTGTTCTAAGGAGTATTTTATGGATCTCGTGATGGGTGTTTTATCAGCTTTTGGGCTTTCAGCCAGCGCAGGTTTGAATGCGTATATCCCTCTACTGGTTGTGGCTCTTCTGGCGCGGTTCACTAACTTGATACACCTGAATTCGCCCTGGGATGCCCTGACCAGCTGGTGGGTGATTGGGACGTTGGTCGTGCTATCTGTAATCGAGTTTTTTGCAGATAAAGCACCGGCGGTTAATCATGTCAATGATATAATTCAAACTTTTGTCCGACCAGCTGCCGGTGCGATTCTATTTGCCGGCAGTGCAAAAGTAATCTCGGATGTACACCCGATCTTCGCCATGGTGTTGGGTGTATTGGTTGCAGGGAGCGTGCACGCTGTAAAATCGGTGGCAGTTCGTCCAGCAGTTACAATGACAACTGGAGGAGCTGCTAATGTGCCAGTCAGCATGACAGAAGATTTTGCTTCGACAATTCTATCGTTGATTTCGATAGTGGTTCCAATCGTGATCGCATTAATCGGCATACTTTTGGTTTCTTGGCTCATTTGGCTCATGTGGCGAAGAGCAAATCGCGCAACCCAAGTGTGACCTTTACGTATATCAGCATGGAGGTGTGTTATGACATATGATAATTCAGACGGTAGTGTTCCTCAGCCTATCCAAAATAGTTCGACGGCGATCATCAGCCTGATTACTGGAATTCTAGGCTTAACTTTGCTTCCAGGAATTGGCAGTATTATTGCGATCGTCACGGGGATCATGGCGAGGAAAGAAATTCGTACAGCCCAAGATACTGGCGTGACCATCGGAGGAAACGGCATGGCAACCGCCGGCCTTGTGATGGGTTGGCTTGGTATCGGGCTGGGTGCTTGTGTGTGTTGTGTTGTAGCTGTAGCCCTGATCTTCCCAGCCTTTCTAGTTCCCCTGGGAATTTACTGGGAAAACTCAGGATTGCTCCTGCCATTTTTGGTAATCTGATCCAGGAGAGATTGAACTTCTCCGAGCGATTTCAAAGCCTGTATTTTGATATCGGGAGGTAGCGACAACTCGTCAAATTCATCTTCGTCCAGGATGAGTTGTTTCCCATCTGGATAAACGAGCAAATCTAAGGCCAGGTCTACGTAAGATAGTACCTGGCCTTCTTTTTTTGCAGGATAGCCAATATTACAATACCAGCCTTTTAGCTGGTCACTGTCGCGGTCATGGATTTCGAAGATATTGTACCAGCGGTCAAAATAGAAAGTCTCAACAAATCGATCGCCTGTTTTTAACAGGATGCCGTGAAAGGGGATATCTTCGCGGTTAAAAAGAGCCTGTAGAACAACCTTTTTATCATCTTCTGAAATAACCTTGCCGGTATAGCGCCAGGTTTCTTGCCTTTCCAGGTTTAATTTTAAGACTGTGATTTCTGGCATTGCATCAACTCTCTTTTTGATTGGCTGTCTCAATTACCTGGACAGCTTCTTCAGGGTTGAAACTAAGGTGGATGGGCGATCCTTCGTTTGGCAGTGGAGTATTGGAGAGGAAATCAAAGGAGAGTATGGTTTGGTTTATTTCCAATATCACGCGGCAAACCGTGCCGCGAAAGGTTTTCTCGCGCAAGATGCCAGTTAATTGCATTGCGCCATCTCCATTTATCTGAACCAGCTCAGGTC
The DNA here is from genome assembly GCA_963754615.1 of uncultured Chloroflexia bacterium. GTDB lineage: Bacteria > Chloroflexota > Anaerolineae > Anaerolineales > UBA4823 > CAVVUF01. The sequence goes on from CAVWGW010000010.1 coordinate 116,109, forward strand.
GAATTAACAGGGTCACATCGCCAGAGTGGATCGATGGAAAGGAAAAGCCTCCAAGCGCTGTGTTTATGTAAGTGCCATGATCGGTTGGGTGCGCTGTTCCAGAAAGCAGGTTGGTCAATCCCAAGAAACGTGCCACGAACGTACTCTTAGGATGCTGGAAGATCCCTTGTGCTGTTCCAGTTTGTTCTATTTGACCCGCATTCATGATGATAATCCGATCTGCAAGCGTAAATGCTTCTTCCTGGTCGTGGGTGACATATAGGGCAGTCTGGTTTATTTTCTTTAAAATTGAGCGTAACTCAGAAGCTAATCTTTCTCTCAGATCTCGATCTAAAGCACCTAAGGGTTCATCGAGCATTAGCAAATGGGGTTGGGGAGCTAGTGAGCGTGCCAAAGCTACTCTTTGGGCTTCACCACCCGAGAGGGTGTTCACATCGCGTTTCTCATATCCGGTCAAGTTGACCAGCTCCAGCATTTTGCTAACCCGGGCATGAATGGCCTGGGGTGAATATTTCAGCATGCGCAGTCCAAAAGCTACATTTTCAAATACGTTGCGGTGGGGGAATAAAGCATAATCCTGGAACATCAATCCAAACCCTCTCCGATGAGGAGGAACATGCGCCAAACTATTTCCTTCCCAAAGGATATCGCCCACATCTGGTTGTTCCAAACCGGCAATAATATTCAGAAGCGTTGATTTTCCGCAGCCGCTCGGACCCAAGATCGCCAAGGTTTCCCCGGACTCAACTTCAAAGCTGACTCCATTGAGAGCAGTCTTCTGTCCAAAGTTTTTATAAAGCGTGTGTGCCGTCAGGGAGGCCATCAGGTGTTAGAACTCGCCAATATCAGCAATGCGTAGGCGTTCAATTGCCAGCATTCCAACAGCACAAACCAGCATTAGGATTGCGCTTAATGCTAAAGCCTGGCCATAATTTATCGCGCCTGGCTGCCCGATAAGCCGGTAAATAGCGATGGGGATAGTGGGATACTCAGGCCGCGCAATCAGAGCCGTAGCGCCAAACTCACCCAGAGAGATGGTGAAAGCGAAAGTGGCTGCTACAAGGATGGCGCGCGCGACCAGCGGGAAATCGATCTTTAGAAACACTTGGATTGGGCTAGCTCCAAGCACCTGGCCTGCCTGGCGCAAGCGCGGCTGGATGCTGCGGAAGGCGGGCACAAGGCTGCGGATGACAAAAGGGAGCGCTACCAGGGTATGCGCCAATGGAATCAGCAAGGGAGAGGTAAGTATATTCAGGGGAGGGGCATTGAAAGTCAGGATGAAACCCAAACCCAACGTAACTGCAGATGTGCCCAAAGGAAGCATAACCAATGGGTCGAGTATTTTGTTGATCAAGGATCCAGTTGAACGCGTTTGAGCCAGCGCGGTTGGTAAACCAAGGATGAGTGAGAAAAGAACCGTAGTAAAAGCGTAGCCAAGAGAGATGAGAATGGCTGTTGAGGGAGGGGTAAAGAAAAGCGACTCTCGCCGGTTGATGGAAAGCTCTTTGTAGAAGTCAAGTGTAAATCCTGATTGAGTCATTTGAAGCAACCCGCGTTCCGGCTGCAGGCGAGTGAAGGATCGGAAGGCTAAAGCTAAAAGCGGGGTTACTAGTAATACAATCAATATTGAAACAACGATCAAGGCAAACAAGCGCTCCGGCCAGGTGCGTAGCTTTCGTTGAGCGTAAGTTCGGGGTTTAAGATTAAGCGGCCTGGAAAGGCGCGTGGATAAATGCGAATAAGTGACCATCAGCGCTAATGTCAATCCAAGCTGAACGACAGCCAGGGTGGCAGCCAGGGGCAAATTAAACAGGCTGACGGTCTGGTAATAGATCTCTACTTCCAGGGTCAGCGAAGCGCGGACCTCCTAACAACAGGATGACGCCAAAAGAGGTGAAATCGAATATAAAAACCAACAAAGCTGCCGATAAGATAGCAGGCATTAAAAGTGGTATGGTGACATGTCTTAAGGCTTGCCAACGATTTGCTCCCAAGGTGTGGGCAGCCTGCCCCAGCCGGGGGTCCAAATGCGACCAAAAATCCCCCACCATGCGAAGGACGATGGTGGTATTAAAAAAAACATGCGCTACCAGGATTGCAGTGAGGGTATTGTTGAATGCAATGGGAGGCGCAGATAGATCGAGTAAAGACATTAAGCCTAAGTTGACCCAACCGCGCGGCCCTAACAGGGAATCAAAGGCAACGGCTACCACCAGGGTAGGCATAACAAATGAAATGCTGGAGAGAGCCTGGAGGAGGGTTTTTCCTGGGAATTGGTAGCGTGCAAAGAGATAGGCTCCTGGCAAGCCGATCAGCAGGGTGAAAAAGGTTGATAGAGCTGCCTGCCAGATCGTAAACCATAGAATTTTCCAAAAGTAAGCAGAGCGAATGGCTTCCAGGAAAGGTGATAGCAAACCGGTTTGGCTGCGACTTAAGCTGTACCGCAAGATGGCGCTCAGAGGGAAAAAGAAAAATATACCCAGAAAGAGAACTGGTACTAACCACAGTGCCAGTATTTTGAGTGTTGAAGAATTCCTCACCGGAGAACAGTCTCAGTCCAAGAATTGATCCAGGTTTCACGCTTGGCAGCGATATCTTCTGGGCTGACAAAGGCAGTTTCTGTGGGAACGCTCATGAATTTAACAATCCGCGCATCCAGTTTCGCTGCCGGGTTAACCGGAAAGACGTACATTTGAAGCGGGATATCTTCTTGAAAGGTGGTAGAAAGCATAAAGTCGATCCATTTTTCGGCTAAGTCGCGATTCTTGGTGCCTTTCAAGATCCCTGCAAACTCGACCTGACGAAAGCAAGACCGGTCTGCGGTGACGACTGCTGTGGAAGGCTCGTCAACCGGTGTTTCAGCAAAGATCACCTCAAAGGGAGGGCTGGAGCCATACGAAACTACGATGGGACGAGTGCCTCCATAATGGCTAAATTCAGTGTAATAAGCTTGTTCCCAGCTGTTAACCACCAATACGTCGTTGTCGACCAGCTTCTGCCAATAATTCAGGTATTGCTCTTCACCAAATCGGCCAATGGTTGCCAGGAGAAAGGCCAATCCGGGAGAGGAAGAGGCAGGGTTCTCAACTACCAACATGGAGCGATATTCGGGTTTTTCTAAGTCTGAGAGGTTCTGGGGTGGTGGCAGGTTTCGTTCAGCAAAATAAGCTTTATCGTAGTTAAGGCAGACATCTCCATAATCCATCGGAACAGCCCGGTTTTGGGAGTCAAGCTTAAATTGATCTGGAATGGAAGCCAGGATGGGAGCATTGTAAGCCTCAAAAATATTTTCATCAAGTGCGCGGCTTAAAAATGTGTTGTCTACTCCGTAAAAAATATCTGCAAGTGGATTCCCCTTAGCCAGAATGGCTTTATTTAATGCCGTTCCGGCATCTCCAGAGGTCAGGAACTGCACTTTAACATTGTATTGATTTTCAAATGCTTGTATGACTGCCTCAGAAGCAGCAAAGGAATCATGGGTCATGATAGTTAGTGTTTCTGGGCTTGAGGTAGCCGGAGTTGTTTCTAATTTTTGCTGACCGCAGGCTGAAATGGCCAGGACGATCAGAGTAAGGATGATTATTTTTTTCATCACACAACCTCTTGATGGATCACAATACAAATAAGAAACCCATGCTTAAGATGGACTGTCGCATTTTCGCCAATTAAACCGTTACTGACCCCCCTGGCTGCGCCAAATTGAAGAGTATCATCATCCAGTGGATATTCCAACCCGCAGGTGGTGATCCCGTGTGCATTTCCTTGGATGGGGATGAGGGAAACCGTGTCACCAGGTTGGCCTGTAATTTCGAGCACTTGAGATTCCCCGATCAACATAATCTCCTGACTTCCATCGATGTAACTCACTCTGGCACACTGGGCAAACGGACCAGCCAACAATAAAATATTTGCCAGGGTCTGATCCCAGCGCTGGCCGAGACCTCCCAGGACGGTGATTCGGTCGGCGCCTTGTTCACAGGCATATTGCAGGGCAAGCTCAAGGTCTGTGAAATCTTTTCGAGTAGGGTAGCGGACGAGCCTGGCGCCGAGTGCCTGCAGCTTATCTAGCTCCGCGGGTGTGAGGGAGTCAAAATCTCCGATCACAACCTGTGGAAGGATCGAAGCAGCAAGGCAGTGGCGCGCCCCTCCATCTGCTGCGATGATCATGTCACAGTTTTGGGTCAGCCTAGAAGCTTGAACCAGGTTAGAAATCGTGCCATTTGCAAAAATTATGATTTTCAAAAAAACTCCTCCTAGATAGCCGGAGGAGGAAAAAATCATGTAGGCTGCGATGCCTCCGCCGGCATTACCCGGATCAGGTCCGCGGGTCGGAAGCTTAAGGCTTCCCTCTCAGCCTGGCGCTACCAGGCTCCCCGTGCAGTAACTGAGCGAAGAAGAAGAAAACCAGGCCTTCTGTCGTTCAGTCACCCAATTATCGAAATTGATAAGAATAACATGGTAATCTTATCAAAAATGTCAAAGAAAGTACAGGGGTTCATTTGACGCATTCTAGTCTTACAAGTATAATTTTTCTGTTTAGCCGTTCACATAGCCCATCAAGGGCCATAAAATAAAGAAAACTTGAGGCCTGTATGGCATTAAAGGGCAATCTTAGAGATTTTTCAATTACACAACTTCTTAACCTAGTCAATATCGCTCAAAAAACCGGTGTGCTCATCCTTGAGAGGCCGAATGAAAAGGTTGCTGTATCTTTCCTAAAGGGAAAGATCGCCTACGCTCAAGCTGGGGGAGAGGATGGTAGCCTGGTATCAATTTTATATCGGGCGAAGAAATTGACCGCTTCTCAGTATCGAGCGATTCAAGAGCGAGCGAAAAATGTCTCCGACAAAGAATTAGGGCTGCTTTTGATCAATGCCAATTATATTAGCCAGCAAGATATCATCACTATAATACAAACGCATTTCACCAATATTGTAAATAAGCTGTTTACTTGGGTGGAGGGATTGTTCCGCTTTGAAAATGATATCTTACCCCCAGATGGGAAAATTACAGTCCGGATCAGTCTCGAAAATATTATTATAGAAGGAGCACGCCGGCTTAAAGAACAAGAGCATTTGCAGGATGAAATTCCAAGCCTGGATATTGCAATGAAGTTTACAGATCGACCTGGTACAAATCTACGGAACGTGAACTTGAGTGTGGATGAATGGAAGGTGGTTTCATTTATCAACCCCAAGAATACGATCCGGCAGATTGCCAGCGCGACGAAAAAGAGTGACCTTGAAATTCGCCGGATTGTCTATGGTCTCCTTCAAGCTGGGCTGGTTGAATTAGTTAGACCAGAGGGTGTCTTGCCAGCCCAGGTTAAAAACCGTCCAGTATTACCACAAGCCAGTAAAGATGAACAGAAATCGCTTATAAACCGTTTGATCAGTCGCATTCGAGCGATCTAAACCATGACTCAAGGAATCATTTATGCAAACTGTTAAGATGGTCGTAACTGGCCCTTTCAACGCTGGAAAAACTGAGTTTATCCAATCTGTCAGTGAGATTGATGTGGTTTCGACAGAACGTAAAATCAGTTCGGAAGCTGAGAAGGTTAAACAGACAACAACCGTAGCCATGGATTTCGGTCGGATCACGGTTGATGACGACCTGGTTCTTTACCTTTTTGGTACCCCTGGTCAAAGACGTTTTGATTTCATGTGGGAAATTTTATCGGAGGGCATGCTGGGATTTATCGTGATTGTGGATAGCACCCGGCCAGAGACATTCCGTGAGGCGCGCAATATCCTTGAGACTTTCCGAGCCTATGCGCCTACGCCTTATGTGGTTGCGGCAAATAAGCAGGATAAAGAGGAAGCCTGGGATATCGACGATATGCGTATCGCGGTCGAGGTTGGATCCAAAAGTAAAGTTTTTACCCTGTGTGGCAACGGATAAAGAGACTGTCAAGACGGTTCTCCTTGAGTTGTTGTACAGTATCTTAGCAGAGATGGAAGGCGATAAAGGCTAAACCGCTTTTATCTTAGAAGTTAACGTGTCATCGATCACTACAGATCAAGGCATCGTTCATTATGAAGTGTATGGAAAAGGTCGCCCGGTTATCTTGCTGCACGGTTGGCTTGGTTCATGGGGGTTGTGGCAAGAAACAATGGCCTATATGGGTCGCTACTATCGTACGTATGCACTCGATTTTTGGGGTTTTGGAGAGTCAGGAAAAAAACGCAACTCATATGATGTCCAGGATTTTGTGAGTCTGGTAGACCAGTTCATGGAGCAGCTGGGCATCAGCCAGGCGCCTCTGGTTGGGCACAGCATGGGAGGAACGGTCAGCCTGGCTGTTGCCATAAAATATCCTCACCGCGCTCGAAAAGTTGTTGCCGTTGGCTCTCCTATCGTTGGATCTTCTCTGAATTTCCTCTTGAAGATGTTCGGACGTAAACCGGTGGCTTACGTCGTTTACCACAATATGTGGGGTTTTCAACTTTTTTATCATTTGCTGGCACCCTTGTATTCCAAAGATAAGCGCTGGCCAGAAATGATGGACCGCGATATTTCGAAAATGACCCTGGAATCTTTTCTGTATAGTATCGCTTCGTTAAGAAAAACAGATCTCCGACCACGGTTGAATGAAGTCAAGATTCCTGTCATGGGTATGTATGGTGATCGAGACGTTGTCGTACATCCAGGGCAATGGAAAGATATGTTAGCGGGTGTCCCTCACGCTCGAATCGAGCGATATCATGATGCAGGTCACTTTATTATGCTCGATGAACCCCAGAAATTTACGGAGAAGTTGAAAAATTTTCTGGATGACGAGCAATCCTGATGGTAAATTCATGAAGAGAAAACAGACGGAAAACGGTTTTTATTATCCAAACAAAATGGGGCGGATTATATTATTGTCCTTGGAAGAAATTATTGGTCCAAATGCAGTAAAAGTAGCTTTGAACCAGGCTGGCCTGACGCATTATGTGAGCAAATATCCTTCAAATACGATGAAGAAGCAGTTTGGATTTGATGAGCTGAGCCAAATCCAGGTGGCTTTGGAGCAATTATTTGGACCACGAGGGGGTAGGGGAGTGGCTTTGCGTTCGGGTCGAGTTTGTTTCAAGTATGGTTTGCGGGAATTTGGCCCGACGTTGGGTTTTACCGATTTAGCTTTCCGCCTTGCCCCTTTGGACACGAAACTTCAAGCAGGGGCGGGGATTTTTGCGGATATTTTTAACCAATTTACAGATCAGAAGGTCAGGGTGGAGACGACCACCGATCACATTATGTGGCATATTGACCGGTGTCCCGTGTGCTGGAACCGGCATTCCGATACACCCGTATGTCACCTGGCTGTGGGTATCCTTCAAGAATTGCTCTATTGGGTTAGCGGAGGCAAAGTTTTCAACGTGGAAGAAACCAGCTGTGTAGCCAAAGGTGATCCAACTTGCTCGATATTGATCGATAAACAAGCCCTGGGTTGAGTATGATCAAGATCATCTTACAAGACCCCAAATATCTATCGCCATTCAATGAGAAAGCCAGGGATTTACGGATTATGAACAAGCCGCTATGGCTTAATCAACGAGATGTCCTGGCGCCTTTTACAACCAGAGAGATTGAAATCCCTCATGGAGCTTCTCTGCCCGAATTCCAGGAAGAGTGTCTCGTTTATCGCGATAACCTGTATTTTGATACGGAATATATTCAGGCATTCTTTAAGGAAGCTAAAGCAAAGGGAAAAGCTTGCCGGGCAGCGTATTCGCAAGATGATCCATCTTTTCGAGAGCATGCTTTACCGCTTTCGAGCTCTTATACAGCAACAAGGCGACATTTACCTGGCTGATTTGTGGTATTACCCGCATGGACCTCTGGAAGTAGGCGGAACCTCTCGTCATTGATTTACAATCCACCGAGGCGGGTTATTATCATGTTCCTACCTACATGGCATACGAGCAGGGTGATTTGGTTTTCCAGGTTCCGTTGCGGAGCTTGATCGCCATCGATACTTGGGTGCATATTTTTATTGCAGATGTCGTGTTTGGTATTTTTGCTCGTGCAGGAAGATTTGAGCGCCGTCTTAACCAAGACCTGGCCTTCAAGTTGAGTATTCTTGCCAAAGCGATGTATGAAGGGCGGCAAGTATTGGATTGCTCAAGAGTTGTTCAGATTGGGAAGAATTGCACGATCGACCCGAGCGCGGTTATCCATGGACCCACAACAATTGGTGACAATGTTACCATTGGAGCTGGGGTAGCGATTGAGAACTGTGTTATTGGCGATAATGTCAATATTGGGCAGGGCTGCCAGCTTATGCTATCTGTGGTTGGTGATGGAGCCTTTTTGCCATTCCGAGCTGCTTTGTTTATGACGACCTTTATGGATAACAGCATGGTGGCTCAAAATACTTGCTTGCAAATGTGCGTGATTGGACGGAACACCTTCGTGGGGGCGGGCTCGACTTTTACCGATTACAACCTTTTGCCCTCGCCTCTGAAAGCTTTAGGAGGCGATGGAAAATTGGGATTTTCTAACCGACCTGTCTTGGGGGGGTGTGTGGGGCATAACTGCCGGCTTGGGGCTGGCATGATCATTTTTCCTGCCCGGACGATTGAATCGGATGTTGTGTTATTTGCATCGAAAGATCGCCGCGTGATTGATCGAGACTTGCGTTATGAAGATAGTGATCACCACAAATTAAAATTCGCAAATTTACATCCGCGCTCTGTATCCTCGCCCGGGAGAAACCACCTCCGAAACCTGGTGATGTGTGGATACATTTGCTTTCATCATCCATCCGATCGATTCCAAGCGCGATATCAGCCGAAAATATCCTTTTTTAGGGCGAATAGCAAACGATTGGATGATTTATCATTTATCGCCATATTTCCCGCCGGTTTATCTCTCGGAAGTTGAAGGGATAACTTCCGAAAGTACCGGCAAGCAAATAAAAGGATGGTTGATTGCTTGTCCATTGTCTCCTCAGCACTTTAAGGGATTGTCTGAAAAACGGGTCTATCGTAAGATTATAGAGACCGGAAGGTTAGCTGAGCAGCTCGGAGCACAAATTTTAGGGCTGGGTGCTTTTACATCTGTTGTGGGTGACGCGGGTTTGACTATTTCGAGAGCCCTGGATATACCGGTGACGACTGGCGATTCTTATACAATTGCCGTTGCCGTCCAAGCAGTTCAGGAAGCTGCCCGGCTTATGGATATTCAGACCAACAGTGCATCCGCAGCGGTTGTAGGTGCTACAGGAGCCATCGGGAAAGTCTGTGCTGAAATCCTTTCAACGGTCGTGGCTGAACTACTTCTGGTTGGACTCGATCAGAAAGCGCTTGAACTTTAAGAAAGGAATTAATTACTCGAGGGGCAACATCGGATATTTCCATCAGTACGAATATGGAAGATTTACTACGAGCCCAACTGATCCTGACAGTTACATCTTCAACAGGGGCTGTGATTGAGCCACAACATATCTCTCCTGGAAGTATAATTTGTGATGTGGCCAGACCAAGAGATGTTTCTGCGCAGGTGAAAGCGTATCGAGAAGACGTTCTCGTGATTGATGGTGGTTTGGTGGATGTTCCGGGTAAAGTGGATTTCCATTTCAATTTTGGCTTACAACCTGGGAAGACATTCGCTTGCATGGCTGAGACAATTGTCCTCGCTTTGGAGGGAAAATTTGAAGATTATACGATTGGGAAAGATATATCGATGGATCGGGTTCAAGAGATCACCCAGCTTGCCAAGAAACATGGGTGCCGTTTGAGTGGTTTTCGTTCTTTCGAACAGCCTATTTCAGAAGAAGCAATTGAACGAGTACGCCAAAAAAGGAAAGCATTAATTCCTCAAAGGAATGATCTTTACACCGTCAAACAGGCATCTAAAGTATGATGAATAATAGCAAGCATTCAATTTTTTTCCGGAGGCTGATATGGGAAAAGCCCGTCTTTTAGTAGTCGAAGATGATTTTGATATTTCGAATATGCTCCAGATTTATTTCACAGGCCAAAATTTTGAGGTGGACGTGGCACCTAGAGGCTCGGTTGCCCTAGAAAAAACTCATCACAATTTACCCCATCTCATTGTATTGGATATCATGCTTCCGGATATCGATGGCTTTGAGGTTTGTCGCGTCTTGCGTACAAATATTCGCACCAGCCACGTTCCGATTATATTTCTAACTCAAAAAGATGAGCGCAGTGATAAGCTGGCGGGTTTGGAGCTCGGCGCAGATGATTACATTACGAAGCCTTTCGATATCGAAGAATTGAAACTGCGCGTTCAACGGGCAATTACCCGGTCGGAACAGCAAAGTTTGACTGATCCCCGTTCGGGCTTACCTTCTGGTCGTTTGATCGAGGAGCAATTACGCCGAATTATTCGGCAGCAAAATTGGGCTTTGATGGATGTCAGGATTAACAATTTTGAGCCCTTCAATGAGGTGTATGGCTTTGTTGCGGGGGATGATGTCTTACGTTTCACAGGGATGTTGATTAACGAAGTTTTGGATGAGCTGGGAACGCCGAATGACTTCATCGGTCATGCTGGAGGAGATAATTTCATCATCATCACTGCTGAAGAATCTGCTGCAGAAATCCGTCAACGTATGAAGAGTCGTTTTTCTGAGGAAGTCCTTTCTCATTACAATTTCATGGATCGTGATCAAGGATTCATCATGGCTGCAGGCTCGGCAGGGCAAACTGAGAAGGTTCCATTGATGACTTTGTCAGCGGGGTTGGTTTCCCCGAAAGAATATCAATTCGCTGATATCCGTGAAATTACTGAGATGGCAGCCGAAGCCAGACGTCGTGATGTTTAGGCTCATCTGTTGCGAGCTTTTTTTGAGCTTTTGTTTGATCGAGTAAAACATATATGCATCCGCGTTGATGTTGGGAGTAATTATGATTCTGGTGGGATTCGGGGTTATAGCCCTGGTTCTGCTGGTATCACGAATGTATTCCCGACGGCAGACGAAGATCAAAGAGCCCATTTATTCTGATCTCCCAGAAGAAATCAATCCAACAAATGATGCAGTTCTTTTCGTTCAAGCAGGCGGCAAAGTTCTTTATACGAATTACCAGGCCAGAGAATGGTTTCAACACCACGAAGAAGCTCCTAACCTGGAACACCTGGCACGTTCTATTAGACCCAGTGAGGTTTTCCTCGGATTATGTGCATCTCCTGGACAGGCACGTTTTTCATTGAATGGGCGCCTGATCGATGGCATATCTTATGAAATTCCTGCGATGGGTAAGTCTGGTTTACATTTCGGCGGCGGTGAGATCAGTAGAAAAGTAATGCTGGTGGCGCTGCGAAAACCTCAGACGGCTGCCATTTCATCCTCTGAAAGTGGAATTACCGGACAAGCGCAGGACTTCTACATTGATTTGAGCAGAGTCATGGCTTCGAGCCTGGATCTAGAGAAAACCCTCCAGGCAATTCTCGAAAGTGCTGAACATCTGGTTCCATCGGATGCCAAGGAGATTACCATTTGGGATCCTCATTCCCAAAATTTAACCCCTTACCGTTTCGTGGGAACTGAGGATGTGGACCGGCATATTGAGATGGATCATGAGCATTATTCAGTGGAGAGCGGTTTTTCTGGGTTTTTGGCTACACAACGGCAGTTGTTAAGTATTTCCGATGTGGATACCTTTCGGGAGATTGAGCCATCTAAAGGCCGGAAACATTATCCATATTCCTCTTATCTGGGTGTCCCATTACAAATAGCGGGTGAATTGGTGGGGACACTTGAGCTTGCTTCGTTTAGCAAAGAGGCATTCAATGAAAATGATCAGAAAGTATTAACCGTACTTGCTGGGCAAGCGGCAGCAGCACTTAAGAATGCGCTGCTCTTTCAGGAAGAACAACAAAGAATTTTGGAACTTTCTGGCTTGGCCAAGCTTGCGCAGGTAGTGGAGGATTCACGAGAGGCTCAAGATCTCTATAGGAAGCTCGTGGAGAGTATTTCACCTTTGTTAGATGTGAAGACACTTGGCTTCCTGATTTATCATGAAAGCCAGCGGCTTCTCATTGCTCAAAAACCTTTTGTCGGGATACCCATTCCCATGCTTGATTTTTATCATGTGATCATACAACCTGGGACTGCGGCTGAAGACCTCTGGTTATCAGGAGAGATGATTCTTGCCCAGAATGCTCCGGAGGATCCTCGTCTGGAGGTGCTTGGCCTTAACCATATGGCTCAGGCGGCAGGAATCCAAAATACAATCCTTATGCCTCTGGCTTCTGCCGGTCGTTTATTAGGATACTTACAAATTGCGGACAAAAAGAATGGGCAGACCCTTTAATCAAGACGATCTGCGTATCCTAACCATCCTATCCAGCCAGGTGGCAACGATCATCGAGAATGCTACCTTAGTAAAGGAGAGCCAGGAACGTGTTCAACGGTCCGAGGCTTTACGCCGTGTGGCGAGCCTGGCAGCTTCGGTGGCAACATTAGATGAGATTTTAATTTTTTCCTTGAAGGAATTGGCCAGGCTCTTACGCGTCGATGTGGGTTTAATTTATTTGTTAGATGAAAATATTGGTGAGCTTCGACTCCATAAAGAATCGTTGTTTGGGATTTCTGAAGGGTTAATCAGCCATGAGCGCAATATTTCCATGACTGACTCATTGTTCCATAATACAGTGACAGCCAGCCAGAATCCTTTAATGACCAGTGATGTCGGGATTTCTGGAGAGAACAACTCCTTTTACGCCGCATTAGAGAACGATCTGCAGGTTGTTTCGATTATCGTTGTCCCATTAATCGTGCAAAACCAGGGGGTAGGTGAAATATTCCTCGGTAGTCGGACGGCAAGTTTCTTTGATCGAAACGACTTGACGCTCGTATCAACAACTGCCAGCCAGCTTTCCACTGCTTTGGAAAAATCAATTCTCATCAAGCAATCAGATGAGAGTTTACAACGGCAAGTTGTTCAACTATTGTCACTATTGCGCGTTAGCAGGGAGATGAATGCCACTTTGGATTTGGAAGGTTTGCTTCAGATCGTTTACGATGAAGCTTTACGAACCACGAAAGCTGATTGTGGCTCGATATCATTATTTAATCTTAATGATGAAGAGAGACCAAGTCCAAGGATCATGATGCAGATCGGGGATCCTTCAAATGGTCAGGTCAGTTTATTGGAAGAACAGGTTGTCACTGGAACTGAATCCATAATCTTAGAGGAATATGGATTTTCAGAACATTCACCTGAAATGGAGGTGAGGCCTCCACATAAAGGTGTTCAATCTTCACTGATTGTTCCGATTACTTTTCAAGGGAGGATTGCGGGTTTAATTCACTTGCATACTCACCTCAAAGGACAGTTTGATGAGACCGGTGTCGAAATTGTTCAAAGTTTAGCCGTCCAGGCTGCCATTGCTTTGGGAATTGCGCAACGTTACCAGGAGCAAAAACACCGTACAGAATTTCTTAATCACCGTGTTGAAACCATGGCTACCTTGGTTGATACATCTCGCTCTTTATTGACGGGTCAGCCATTTGAACAATCACTCGAATCCATTGCATTCGGAATCCAAGATGCGACACCGTTCAGTGTTGTTTTGATCAGTGTTTATGAGAGTGAAAAAGGAAATTTGCTCCATAAAGCGGCTGTAGGGATACCATTGGAAAGAATAGAGGAGTTGGAAATACAGCCGCAAGCCTGGAGTGAAATACAGGAAAAATTAAAAACAGATTACCTCTTCAGCCGGTCTTACCTGATCCCTGGAGACGGGAAAACATTTTGGCCGCCTGAACCACATTATGAAGCTATGGCAACCTCGGAAATGAGTAAGGAGTCCGGTCAGCTTTGGCATTCCGATGATTTGTGCCTTGTGCCGATGTTGGATGCTTCTGGAAATCCTTTAGGATTGATCCAGGTTGATGCACCGTGGGATGGGAAGCGCCCGGACCGTCCAACGATCGAAACGTTGGAGATCTTTGCCAATCAGGCTTGCCTGGTCATTGAAAGGTTCATGCAGGTTCATGAGTTAAGTACACAAACGACCAGCCTGCAACAGGAGTTGGAGCGTTCCCAAAGTGCCCTTCAGAGTATCCAAGGTAATTTGCCGGTTCTCCTGCACAAAGACTTAACGCACACCATTTCCATCCAGCGCTTGAACCAACGAACGCGCCGAATGAGGGCTGGGTTGGATATCATTGAGCTTATTAACAAACAGTCGAGCCGTAACGATGTTTTATCTCTACTGGGACAAGAACTTCTCACGCGGATGGATATGGATGTGGTGCTTATTGCTGAACCCAGCGAGGGCGGGCTGCATTTACTTTATGAAGCGGGCGCCTTGCCACAGGGTGTAACTCCACAGGCATTACTCGGACAGCGCAACCCGTTGCGCGCTTGTATTCAAAGCGGAGAGCCGATCTTTGTCTCGAACTTAGATGAAAATGCAGAATGGAAAGGTTCTCCATTGCTTTCTGTAATAGAAGCGAAAGCGTTTATCTGTATTCCGATCCTCCTTACACGAGGTGAATCTTCTCCGATCCAGACGCCTGATTCGACCATCCTGGCAGTAAGCAATACACCCCTGGCAGAATTTACCAGCGAGGATGAACATATCTTCAGCTTACTTTCTCAACAAGTAGGTGAGGCTCTGGGTGATCTCGAAATGATCAAAGAGATGAATTGCCGCTTGCAAGAAGTAAATTTGCTGTTAGAGTTCAGCCGGCAGCTAGGTACCCTGGATACAGCTCAAATCCTTAAGGCCTTGCTGGATAATGCAGTACAGGCGATTCCGGCTGCCAATGCGGGAATGGTGGCGCTCTGGTCGGATCAACGAAACTGCCTGGTTCCCCAATGCGCAGTGGGTTATGTGGATCCTCAAAAGATATTAAAGATCCCTTATGCAAGCGGTGAGGCGCTGCCGGGACAGGTCTACGAGCAAGGCCAACCAATGCGCATAGATGAAGTGGACTTTGCCTTGCATTATAACTTACCAACGGAATTGCTTTTGCTCTATCGAGATGCAACAGAAGGCCGTTTGCCGGTTTCGAGCTTAATTATTCCCCTGCAAACTTTTGACACGAAATTAGGCGTATTGGTACTGGATAATTTCAAATCACCTGGTGCGTTTTCAGGGACCAACCAGGCATTGGCTACTTCATTAGCACGTCAGACAGCATTAACCTTGGAAAATGTACGCCTTTACCAGGCTTCTGAGCAGCGCTCAGCCCAACTTCAGGCTCTAACGGATGTTGCAGGTACAATCACTTCAAGCTTGCAGGTGAATGAGCTGATCAGCTCCTTGCTGGATCAGGTGCGTTCGATCATACCCTTTGATACGGGCACTTTGTGGATACGCCAGGCAGATACTTTGACGGTACGGGCAGCGCTTGGTTTTGAGGACAGTGAGGAACGGATTGGACTTTCTGTTGCGGTAGAAGACAGTTTGCTTTTGAAGGAAATGATCACGACCAGTCGTCCATTGACAGTAGGGGATGTTCGGGCGGATGCACGGTTCCCTTCCCTGGTCGAAGCGCTTTATCTTTCCTGGATGGGGATCCCATTGCTCTCCAAGGGCGTCGTGATCGGTGTGATTGCCCTCGAAAAATTGGAACCGAATTTCTATACATCCGAACATATCCAGGCTATGGTTACCTTCGCAGGGCAAGCAGCGGTAGCGCTCGAGAATGCCAAACTTTATGAGGAGAGTGTACAACGCGCATCTGAACTTGATGATCGCTCTCAGCGCCTGGCATTGTTAAACCGCGTCTCGACTGCATTGAGCCATTCTCTTGACCAGGCTACTATTTTCTCTGTGCTAACAAATGAGCTTCCCCAAGCATTACCATGTTCCCTGGTTAGCGTTGTCACATTAGACATGTCAGGGGATGGTATGGTCCGCGGCCAAACGCCATCCTTATCAGCACAATTACCTTTGCAGATTCCGCAAAATGAAGTATTCAAAAGATTGCGGGAAAGCCTGGGCATTTTTACTACAGAAGATTGCAGGAATGAGCCTGATCTTCAACCGCTTCTCCCTTATTTGGAAGAAACGAATACCCGTTCTTTGCTCATTGTACCAATGGCGAGCGGAAGCGACCTGGTAGGCCTGGCGTTGGTTCATACTGCTGAACCGTATCGTTTCTCGCCAGAGGAGGTCGAGCTGGCACGGACAATCTGCAACCAGGCCGGGGTGGCTATTCAGAACGCGCGTTTGTTTGCAGAAACAGAACGATTATTTGCGGAGACACAGAAGCGCAGTACTGAGCTTTCGATTTTATATGATCTGGGGGTGGGCTTGACGCAGGTGCTCGATGAAAGCCACCTTGTGGATGTGACTTTTGAGAATGTCAAACGCTTGATCAAGGCCGAATCGGTGATTGTGAATTTAGTGGATGAAGAAGGTTATATGACCGAACACGTCCATCTAAACGGATTAAGGCAGGCACCTGTGATCACAGTTCGTCAGGGTACGAGCTTCAGCGAATATGTGATCCAAACCAATCGCTCGCTGTTGATTCCTGATGCACTGGATGAGAAGAACATTCCAGTACCAGGAATTCAGAGTCGAAAGGAATATCGAAGCTGGTTGGGTGTACCATTGGTGGCGCGTGGCACGCCGGCCGGGGTCATTTCTGTGCAAAGTGCATCTCCAAATAAGTTTGACGATGATGACCTGAGGCTCTTAAGACAGATTGCCAATCAGCTTTCGGTGTCTCTTGATAATGCTCAGCTCATCTCACAAGTACAGACTTATGCAGCCGATCTAGAGCGACGGGTTTCAGACCGCACCGAGCAGCTTGAGAAAGAGCACAGGCGTATTCAAACCCTGCTTTCGATTATCACAGAGCTTTCTGCCAGCCTGGATTTGGACCTGGTTCTCAGCCGCACCCTGGCAATAATTAATGAGACAATTGAAGCAGAACATAGTGTTATTCTCTTGATTCAACCAGATGGCACATCGTTGTTCTTAAGGGCTTCCTTGGGATATTCTTCCTCCGTGCCCAAAGGTGGTCAACCCTCTGCGATCAAAGCGCATGAAGGCCTGGCAGGCTGGGTTATCTCAAACCGCCAGGCTGTCATGGTAAACGATCTCTGGCAGGATACTCGTTGGGTGCAGCGCGAAGAACGTACCGCTCCACATCGCAGTGCTCTGGCGGTGCCTCTGATGGTTGGTGAGGATATCTTGGGCGTGATGATGATATTCCATCGCCAGGTCGACCGTTTTACGAATGATCAGCTCGATCTCGTTCAAGCGACTGCCAAGCAAATTGCCGTTGCCATAAATAACGCCCAGTTATACAACCTGATCCGTGACCAGGCTGAACGCTTGGGAGATATGCTGCGAACCCAGCACGTGGAAACCAGCCGCTCGCAAGCTATTTTGGAAGCTGTGGCGGATGGTGTGTTGGTGACGGATGCTCGCAGGCAAATCACGCTGTTCAATGCTTCTGCTGAAAATATACTGGGACTGCGTCGTTCGGATGTTGTTGGGCATTCACTAGACCATTTCATCGGTTTATTCGGCAAAGCAGGGCAATCTTGGGTGCAGACCATTCGTACCTGGTCCGAAGATCCACTGGCATACCAGCCGGGCGATATCTTTGCTGAGCAGATCGAGCTGGATGACCGGCGTGTCGTTTCAGTCCGCCTCTCTCCGGTTCGGCTGCGGAGTGATTTCTTGGGCACGGTTTCTATATTCCGGGATATCACCCATGAGGTTGAGGTAGACCGGTTGAAATCTGAGTTTGTGGCAACCGTCAGCCATGAGCTGCGTACGCCCATGACTTCCATTAAGGGGTATGTGGATGTGATGTTGATGGGAGCCTCTGGGCAGCTCAATGAGCAGCAGAAGAATTTCCTGGAAATCGTGAAGTCCAATACAGAACGCCTGGCGATCTTGGTAAATGATCTATTGGATGTCTCCCGGATCGAAGCTGGAAAAGTGACGCTTTCTCTCCAGCCACTTGACATGGCGATGATTGCGGATGATATCATCGCTTCGATAAAACAGCGTATGAAGGATGAGAATCGACCCATGGAGATCACGAAAGATATTCCGGGCGACCTTCCTAGGGTATCCGGAGACCCTTCCAGGGTACGGCAGATCCTGGATAATTTGGTGGAGAATGCCTATCAATATACCCCTGAAAACGGGCAGATCCTGATCCGAATGCGCAAGACAGATATGATGGTACAGGTTGATGTCAAGGATAGCGGCATTGGCATTTCTCCCGAAGAAGGGGAGCGTATTTTTGAGCGTTTTTATCGCGGCGAGGATCCCTTAGTGCTGGCCACATCAGGAACTGGTTTGGGGCTCTCGATCGTGCAAACCCTGGTGGATATGCATCAAGGACGTATTTGGTATGAAAGTCTAGGAATTCCAGGCCAGGGAAGCACCTTTTCATTTACTTTACCGGTTTATGCTTCAGAAAATGTGTCGAATTGAGGATAGAGAAAAAGGACTTATCTGAGTATAATGAAACACTTGCAGGAGGTTACTTTACTAAATGGCAAAAATTTTGATTGCTGAAGATGAGCGTGATATACGCGATTTGATTACTTTTACCTTAACCTTTGGCGGTTACCAGGTGGTTGCAGCAGCCAACGGTGAGGAAGCCCTGGAAAAAGCCAGGCTGGAAATTCCTGATTTGATCATGATGGATGTGCGGATGCCAAAAATGACCGGTTATGAGGCTTGCCAGGAGATGAAGAAAGATGATCGGATCAAGCACATCCCGGTGGTTTTTCTCTCAGCCAAAGGGCAAGATTCAGAAGTGGCAACAGGGTTGGATGTAGGGGCTGTGGAATATATCCTCAAGCCTTTCTCGCCAGATGAGCTAACCGCACGAGTTAAAGAATTATTGCAAAAATACGGAAAATAAAAACGATTTATGAGCGTTGTCACCCTTGAAGGTGAAATCATCCATTACGAGGTATTGGGGCGAGGTCGACCGCTGATCTTTCTGCATGGTTGGGTCGGATCATGGCGTTATTGGGTGCCGACGATGCAAGCAGCCTCGATTAGCTTCCGTGCATATGCAATTGATATGTGGGGATTTGGCGATACGGCCAAACGACCCGCGATGTATACCTTGGATGAGCAGGTGAAGCTTCTGGAAAGCTTTCTGGAGTCCTTAGGGATTGGGCGGATTGCGATCATAGGGCACGGGCTGGGCGCGGTGGTAGGGTTGACCTTTACCTCGCGCCACACCGAAATTGTTGACCGGATGATGTTGACGGGCATGCCAATCGAATCCGAAAATGTGAATCCCCGCTTGCGATCTGCACCCGTGCCTGAGCTCGTTGATTGGCTGCTGGTCAAGCTGCCCGTGGCAGATTCAGCGCGTGTGGAAGCTCCAAAAGCAGACCTTCAAGCCATTCAATCGTCGATCAATGAGCTGCAAAATTTCAAAACGCTGGAAGTCACCCAAAACCTTTCTACCCCATGCTTGTTTGTCCACGGACAAAATGATCCGGCGATAGAAATGCCTTCAAGAGATATTCTGAACCTGCTGCCGGAACAATCGCACTATGTTGTTTTCGAGCAATCGGGTCACTTTCCAATGCTGGATGAGACGGTGAAATATAATCGCCTGTTGAGTGATTTTCTTTCCTTGAGCTCGGGAGAAAGTCCACGCAATTTACAATTGAAAGATGAGTGGAAGCGGCGCGTAAGGTGATCTTAAAACTGGCGAAGAGAGAATCTTGACACTGCTCCCGCTTACGCGTATAATCCACACGCTTCATTCCTCGATAGCTCAATTCGGCAGAGCGGGCGGCTGTTAACCGCTAGGTTCCTGGTTCGAGTCCAGGTCGAGGAGCCTTTTTCATGAGTGGCAAGTCGCTTAAATGCATCCAACAAGGATGCATTTTTATTTTCGACTCTTCGCGCCAGGCTAGGAACTCTTGAAATAATCTAAAGGTGTCATCGGCATTATTCGAAGAGTTTCCCCCCTTCTGATTTAGACCGCCGATCCGATTTCTTATATCCTGGTCCCCCAATTGACTATAAACATTGTCGGTTATATCCATGCTTGAATGCATGACGTTCATACTAACAGCTTTATAATCTGCTATCGTTTTAGCGTTTTGCATTCCAAATTGAATATTACCATGCCGGAATGCATGGGGTGAATGATATTTCAACCCTACTTTTTGAAGCCAATTCTTGAGATTACGCCTGGCTAATGATTCTCTATGTTCTCCTATTGCATTGCAGGTGGGATCAATTTCTTTTGTGTCAGGAGACAAGGGAGCAAACCAATAACCGTCTTCTGACAATACTTCCTTTATTTCCTTATCCCAGGTTTTCACAACTTCTAATAATTCCGGAATATCGAATAAATAGGTTTTTCCATATTTTTTATTTTTCGTTCGAACTCCAAGGCTAGGATATTGATAGACAATGCCATTTTCAAGATCAATCGCTTTTATGGGCAAGGAGACAAAAGCCCCGATCCGGATACCTGAGAGAAATAAAAAGCACATTGCCGCTTTTGCCCTTCTTTCAATTATGTTTTCAGTAGGAGCAGCAGCGATCCGGAGAATTTCATCCAAAGTAACTGATTCCTTCTTTTTTGGTTTTGGATCAATCTTTTTGGGTTTTAGAGATTGGATCCATGCAGTTTTTAAGCTTTTATAGTCCGAATAATTTTGTGTAAGCCAGGAAAAGAACCTTCGAGCAGCTGTAAGAATTTTTTTGATATGGATTATGGAAAACTGGCCTTCATTCCCATCAAGCCTAACCTTTTGCAGATATTCAGGGAAAGATGGTCTTTTCGAATAAATCTTTTGGAATGAAGTACTATCAGCCCATGTTAGAAGATGCCGTATATAAGTTTTCTCAGCCTTTAGTGAACCGCCTGAAAGCTGGTCAATGCTTGCCCGGTATTCTAGGTATGCTTTTGTCAGCTTCCAATTATTGCGGTTAACAACTTTGCCCTTCTTCTGGTCCACTATTCTGGTTAACTTTCGGTTACAAAATGGGCAGAAACTTAAATCATAAATCGTTCCCCCTTTTTGGTTCCGTTCAGGATTGACAAGAGGAACGGCTTTTCTACATGTCAAGCAGAAAGTTTCACCCTTTTCTAATTTCCTTTTTGCGTAAACCTCTTCAAACCATGCCCTAAACGCCCTGCCATTAATCCATATATGCCGCTTATCATCCCGTTCACATGGACAACCCCCAGGAATATACACCATATAAACCCGATTGACATTGATTCCAATTTCTTCCGCTAATTCTCCCGGCGTATACATCATATCCAGGAGACTTTTCAATTGGTTTCGTTGTCTACCATCAAGCCTGCCTGCTAAAAGAATAACAGTTCGATCCTCACCCATATCAAATCGACCTCCTGTTATTTTGAATATTCATCCGGATATATTTTGTCAATCCATTCATTCCCGTTTTCTGATTCCTTGAAAATATCCACAATCGCTTGATTCTCGTTTGCATACTCTCTTGATTTTGATTGCGCCTTGAGTAATGTTACTTCGAGTTCTCATAATCTCAATATCCAATTCCGAAACAACGAGAATAAAGGTACAGCACTCATCATCCATTCCCTACTTGCCTCATGAGCTCCTATTTTCCACAGAGTTTTGCGGGCTGTAAGGTGCAGCCATCCAGGCTTTATAAATCCCGTTGATATCTATCATCTGTTTATCCCATCTTTTTTTTGTAAGCCAAACTGTTGGAGGATTGCCCGATTTCATGACATACTTTAGGGTATAACGGATTGCCCCAGGTGCATTTTTTATCTTCCTTATCTTTATGAAACCAGACCATTTCCACCAATAATCAATTGCGTACTCCCAGGGGAACCAGTTATCAATCAAAAGATGGTAATGAATGACTTCCCTCAATTGGTATTCGGCAGATATCACATAACCGAAATAAGAGTGCTTCCATTCACGCTTATAATTCTTTCCTTCGACTTTCTTGTTGATAGCATCAAGCCATTTCTTGAATAGCCCCCAGGCTTTTTCCTCGGATACTCGATCATCCTTGAAGGTTAGCGTAACCATGGATTCAGGATGAAAAACCTGATCCAGCCAGTCTATATACTCCCACATCAACCACTTACTCACAAGAACCTTCCTTTTTTGAAAATAGGCGCAATTTCTCCCTCATCAAGGATAATGACGGTCGAAATTGCTTCGAGCCAGAACCTTTTCAAAATTTATATTAGGTTCCTTACCACCGCGATAGTGTTCGCTAGAGTAGTAAGGTTTGGCGGATTGCAGGAAATCCGTCCTCGTCACCTTTGGGCGGTTTCCTGCACTTCCGTAAAGTTATCAGGTAGAAAACCTTCATCAGGTTTTTTAGCCTGAATACTCTCAGCCAATTGTTTTGCACCAATCATTAGAGCTACCCGTAAAAATTCAGACTTGCCCATTCCAGATTGTTTTACCCATTTCATAATTGAGTTTTTCACAGGCATGGATAAAGTAATTTGCACCCTTCCGAATGCTCCTCTTTTGGTTGTTATGATTTTTTCATCCATAATATATCCTTATAAAATTACTCTTGCTCTGGGTAAGTTTGTCCGCCGCCCATCCTCTGGCAGCCTACCGCCAGCCCGCTCAATGTCAAGGCTTTTGGCTTGCGCCGCTTCGCTCATCGCCTTGACATTGAGCCTCCGGGCTGTCAGTTTTACGGCTGCAGATGGGCAGCTAACAATAGGGATGGGCGAATTGTTGTATATTTCATTTTTCCCCTTGCGTATAGAACAATACGGATGTAAGATAAATATTAGTGGAAAGAGGTAAAATATACGCATAACGTATATAGTATATACGATATACGTATATTTTGTCAAGAGTTTTCATACAATTAAGGTGGTTTCGTGATACGTGATATCCTCACCCAAAACAAGCAACCATTACCGAATAAATTTACTAAGGCGATGGGGGAATTAATACGCCGTGCTCGAGAGGAAATAGGAATAAGCCAAGCGGAGCTAGCAGAAAAAATATATCGTCGCCAAGCAGCAATATCAGACATTGAGAATGGCAGAATGGAAGTTAACGCAACAACATTAATACTTCTTTCTGTTATTCTACAAAAACCTATGACATATTTTTTCCCTGAAGGTTGGATTTCTGATATCCCCCCCGAAAAATTATCTTCAAGAGAACAGGAGTTATTAATTCAAGCTCGTAGATTAACCGATGAAGATATAAGAAAATTAATCGTTCAGGCGCGTGCTTTAGCTGATCTAACAGAGAAGGAGAACTCTTAAAAAGTAAGTAGACATAAATTAATTAAATACAACTTAATTGGTGTCGATTAGCTAATTCAAACTGTTTACGATATTTACCTCGAGGAGGTGAAATCATGTCATCTGAGGATGAACAACCAATCAATATTGAACGTATTGACAATAGAAGGGGATATTTAGCTTTACCATTTGATGAAGAACAGTTCAAAGATTTCTTAATTAGTTTACTTGGAAAGCCTCAAAAAATTGAAAGAATTATTCGAGGAGCATTTGAAGTTCATTTATCAGACATACAAAACTTTCACTACCTTATTGAGCAACGAATCAATCAACAAAATGAAGGAAAACTTTTACAATTCCGAGCGAAAATAATTTTTGAAGATGATTCATCCGTCGAACTAAATAGTTTTTCCGAACTTGAGACATATAATGAAATTAGACCAATAATATCAACAGCCATAGAACTTAGTTGGGATTATCTAATTTTATTTCGAGATAAAAAGGTACCTGAAAAACAGACGATCAACATTGTTATCTCCTCAGGAAAGATTTTTGATTATAGTATTACTCCTGTATATTATTTACGTCCTGGACAAGGATTCATTAAAGTTGAAATCTTCCACACAGCTCGTACCTGGGCTGCTGACATGGAAGCAATGCTTATGAATCATATAAATACACTTTTAAAGAAACCAAATAAAATTAGGGAATGGATAAAAGAACATGATGGTTCGATTTCCTTATTAATTGGTGTCTTATTCTTTTTGATTTCAACAATTGGTAGTTTTTGGGCAATAAGAACCTTTAACATGGAACAAATATCTACTATAGGTAAATTGATAAATAGTTCTTCTGATGCCACTGAAAAAATCAATATTCTTGCGTCGCATATTATTAGTGGTACAACTGCTCAATATTATTTTTACGTTATTATGTTCTTAGTATTTTCTTTGTTTTTATCCATCGTTTTTGCCAGTTGGGTAGGCTCAAATATCGTTCCACAACCGCGTAGTTTTGTGTTATTGACAAAGAAAGCAGTCGAAGAAAGAGACAAGATTCTTGAACAGTATGAAAGGAAATGGAGGGGCTTCATTTTTTCCTCTTTACTGAGCATATTAACTAGTAGTTTGACCATTTGATTAGGATGGACAGAAACTTGCAACCTTCAGGACTAAGGAGACCCTGAAGATGCCCAATAAAAAGTACCTTATCAATCTAAGCGACGAAGAAAGCCAGACCCTAACTGACCTGACCCGCAAGGGTGAAATCAAAGCCCGCAAGTTCAAACGAGCTATGATTCTGCTCAAAGCCAATGATGGCCTCAGCGACCCGCAAATCATGGCAGCTCTCAACGTTAGCCGCCCTTGCGTGGAACGGTTACGTAAACGCTTTGTCGAGGGCGGGCTGGAACGAGCCTTGAATGAAGATCCACGCCCAGGCCAGAAGCGCAAGCTGGATGGTCGAGGTGAAGCCCAATTAGTGGCAACGGCTTGCAGTAAGGCTCCATTAGGGCATGAGCATTGGACCATGCGTCTATTGGCTGGCAAACTGGTAGAATTGGGCATTGTGGAGAGCATTTCGCACGAAACAGTGCGTCTGACGCTCAAAAAAATGATGTAAAGCCCTGGCAAAAACAAATGTGGTGCGTTCCAGAAGCCAATGCCGAATATGTAGCCCATATGGAAGACGTGCTGGACCAATATGAGCGGCCCTATGATCCCAATCGTCCCCTGGTTTGTTATGACGAAGGCCTCGAGCAGTTGATCGAAGAGACCCGTCAAGGAATGCCAGGCAAAACCGGCCAGGTGGAGCGCTACGATTACGAATACAAGCGCAATGGGGTTCGCAACTTGAATATGGCCTTTGAGCCCTTGCTTGGCAAGCGGCATGTCCGTATAACGGAGCGGCATACCAGCCAGGACTTTGCTCACTGCATGCAATGGCTGGTGGATGAGATCCATCCGGAAGCGGAAGTCATTCGGGTGGTTTTGGACAATCTCGGACCACACAAACCGGCTGCTCTGTATGAGGCCTTCTCGCCTGAAGAAGCCCGGCGCATTGTGAAAAAGCTGGAATTCCACTATACGCCCAAACATGGCAGTTGGCTGAACATGGCTGAAATCGAATTGAGTGTTTATAGTCGTAGCTTGAAAAAACATATCCCCACCGAAGAAATGCTCTTGATGGAAGTGCAGGCTTTGACGATTGAACGCAATGAAAACCAGACCAAAGTGAATTGGCAGTTCTTTACCTCTGACGCTCGCATCAAACTGAAGCAACTTTATCCATCCATATCAGATTGACTGACTACTAGTTTAATTTCCGATTACATCTTCTTATGGTTAATAAAATAGATATTATGAACGAATTCAACTATATGGATCTATTTCATCCAGCAGCCCCAGTTGACGATCAATCATTTCTTGTTGGTCGACAAAGTGAGTTGAATGATCTTCTCACACTCCTAACACATAAGGCAGAACACCCCGTAATAGTTGGACCAAGAGCCATAGGTAAGACTTCTATGCTCAAGGTTATTGCTAGTAACATGGAAGATGTAGGAGAAGTCAATTGCACAAGACATTCCACATTTGATGATATTGCCAAATCTATTCTGTACTCACTCGGCTTCGATGTTATGGTCTTAGAATCGGTTCAAAAGACTGGCAAAGAAATTAAGGGGAGTTTGTCGATTTTTCCTATAGCTCGAGCAGATGGGATTTCACCACTGTGATTTTGTACCCCAACAGGAGGATACCCCGTGATCGTTTGATTGTGAGCCCTTTGCTAGCTTTAGATAAAATGTATGTAACGAATTAGGAATTGAACCTCAAACCGCTAGGTTCCTGGTTCGAGTCCAGGTCGAGAGCCTTTTGATGAGCGCACCCCGCAGGGTGCGTTTTATTTTACTATCCCGTTTCTTGCCGTGGCGAATATTGAAAAATCCGTCCGCTTCTATGTCGACGGTCTCGGTGGCGAAATGACAAAGAATTGGATGGTGGATGGAAAACTCCGCTGGTGCTGGATTCAAGCTTCCAGACCTTTTGTGGGAAATGGGATGTGGATAACTTGCATTAAAAATAAAAAGGACGCCGGCATGCGTCCTTCTTCGTAAAAATTAGGTAGAATTAGTCCTTGGATGATTTCTCCGATGAAGCTGGGGGCGTTTCTGTCTTCGGAGCAGGGGTGTTGCTCTCGCTCTTGGTCTCAGACTACCCGATTTCTCCAGACTTTGTCGAACGGGGGGTCTGTCCAGATGGAGAACGGTGGTCAGTCGAATAGAAGCCTTTACCTTTAAAAACAATTCCCACAGGATAATATACTTTGCGCAGCGCTTTTTTCTTGCACTCCGGGCACCAAGTCAAGGGAAGGTCTTCAAATTTTTGTTGGCGTTCAAACTGCACACCGCAATTTTCACACCGGTAGGTATAGATTGGCATAAATATCCTCTAAATCTATTGAAGCTTTTCTAACCTAAGGATTATAGCGCGCCTGAGGAAGGCTGGCAATACTTTTGAAGCCGGTCTAACAAAACTCTTACGTTCAGGGCTTGGGCGTTGCCGTTCGGGTGGCTGTTCGCGTGAGGGTTCGCGTGGGTGTGCGTGAAAGCGTGGGTGTTGAGACTCTCCAGTGAGCCTGTCTTTGAAGGAGTTGGTGTCAACGATGGCGTAGGTGTGCGAGAGGGAGTTGTGGTGAGGGTAGGCGTGAGAGTTCGGGTGGGTGTGGAAGTTGAGGTCAGGGTAGCGGTGGAGTGGAACTGGCTGTAGGGGTGGGCGATTTCATCGCGAACCAGGCGTGCCCTGGCAAAGACAATGTATTCCCCAGGAACTTCTTCGGCAGGTAAAGCTAGAAGCGCAAGATAATCCTCTTCAGCTGCGCGTGGGTTGGAGCCGGCTTCTAAGGTTTTCCCGCGCCAGTAAAACACTTCAGCACGTTGGGCATCGGTTTCAGCTAAACCTTCTGTTGAACTCAACTGTCGATACGCGTCTGTATAGCGTTCTGCTAACAAGAAGTGCCCGACCAAGCTCCAGGTTGATTTCAAAGTCGTTGGGTTTAAAGCGGACAGCCTCAACCAGGTCGTTGACTGCTTTTTGTCCTTCCCCCATGTCCAGATACAACCGGCCGCGGTATTGGTAAGCTTCTGGTAAACGATTATCCAGCTCCAGCGCCTTATCCATGGCTTGAAAAGCTGTTTCGCGATCTCCATTTTGGAAAGCAGACAAACCAAGGATCAGCCATGCCTGGGGGTCATTTTCTACATAGAGAAGGTAAGTTGCAATTCGTTTTTGGGCTTCTTGCGGTTTATCGTTAACGAGCGAGGCTTGCGCGAGAGCCAGGTAAATGGGCAGTTGAGTTTGATCTAGCTCATATGCTTTTTGAGCATTTTCCAAGGCAGTCTTATATTCGCCCTGGTTAAGATTAATTTGAGCTTTGAGGAGATATAAGCGGGGTTCATAGGGCGCAATCTCTTCAACTTTTTTTAGATCTTCTAAGGCAGCTTCGGTGTCTCCCTGCGCCAGGTGATAGGCCGCGAACTCGATGTAGGCTTCGGTGAGATTTGGATCCAAAGTAATTGCTTTTTCATAATCCTCAGCGACTTCAGCTTTAGGGTCTGCGATCAATTGCATTTGGGCGCGCCGGAGGTAAGCCGGCGCAAAATTCGAGTTCACTTGGATAGCTTGCTCATAAGTGTTTAGTGCATTTTCGTTATCACCGGATAGTCGGTAAGCTTCACCCAGATAGTAATAAAGATCGGCGGAGTCTGGGTCATTCTGCACGGCTTGGGACATAAAGTTGATCATGGCCTTATAATCTTTACGATCCAAGGAGCGCATCCCAGTCCGGTAGGCTTCATAGATCGGATGAGGTGTATCAATGTAACGCGGTGTAGGGGTGTAGGTCTCTTTGAGCAGCATCCAGAGTGGGGTAGGGCCGATGAAAGTTGGCGTGGGTGAACGGACTAAGGCCGTTGGAGAAGGTTGGGTGGGGGTCTTAGAAGGCAGGTAAGCCTCAATTGACTTCGGAGTGGTCGATACTTGGATGAAAGTTACCCCTCTGTTCTGTGGTCTGAAGGTAATAATACTCAACCAAACCAATCCAACCAAGATAAACGCCGCGGCTAAAAATGTCATCACCCTGACGACAGGATTTCGCATCATCCGGGCAATAGGGTTCTTAGGAAGCTCTTCTTCCGATTCCAATTCTGTGGACCATTTTTTCTTGACAACAGGAAATGGAATGATGCTCTCATCTGGAGCGCGACTCCCCAAAAGAACAAGCCCCCGACGAGCAGCCTGGTTTTCAGGATCCAGTCGTAATGCAGATTCCAGGCAAAATACCTTTTCAGAAGGTGAATCTACCACGGCGCTCATGTACAACCAGAAATCAGGATTTTTCTGATCTGTTTTGAGCAACCGGGTTAATAGATCTCGAGCGCGATCCTTCTTCCCATCTTGAATGGCTTGTAAGGCTTCTTGAAACATCTTATCATCGGTCATAATGATTCTTAAAAAAGTTTAGCACAGCCTGGTCTAACCGACAAGTGGGAAAACAAATGAGGTTGGAGGTTGAATGCTCTGGTACATTTCATGCAAGGATGGAGATGAGTAATCGTTCGATAGACTGTTCTTCTTCTTGATGTGAAACATTGCAGAACCATTGCAGCCACCTCGCAAAATTGTAAATCGAATGATATGAGGTGCAAAAGCAGGGTATGCTAGAATTCGCGATCAAGGTGAACTATGTCTGAAAATACGAAAACTATACTATACGTTGAAGATAACCAGGATAATCGTCTCTTGATCCGCCGAATTCTGATGGCTGAAGGGTTCGAAGTGATTGAAGCTGAGCATGCTAAACAAGCTCTTGAGGTCGTTGAAAAGCTGCAGCCCGCTTTAATTCTTGTCGACATCAATATGCCAGATATCGATGGGTACGCGTTGACGGCGATGCTTAGAACTAAACCACATTTGAATACGGTTCCGATTATTGCCTTGACTGCGAACGTGATGCGCGGTGATCGAGAGAGGACCCTGGCAGCAGGTTGTGATGGGTATATTCAAAAGCCTATCGATATAGACCAATTTTATGAGCTGATCAATCGTTATCTGAGAGAGGTCGATCATGGTGGATGAAGTTGTAAATTCTACACAACAAAGTAAGGGCACATCCTCCCAAGAAGTCACTGTGTTGGTGGTTGAGGATAATGTATCAAACTTTGTCTTAATTGCACGAATGTTGGGTTATATGGGTATCCATTGTGAATGGAAGACTTCAGGGTATGAAGTGGTGGAGTATGCTGATACTTTACCCAGTTTGGATTTAATTTTGATGGATATTCGCCTGCCCTATGAGGATGGTTATGGAGCTTTGAGAAAAATTCGTGCTTCTTCTGCTTTGAAGGAAACTTTGGTTGTGGCGGTGACAGCTGAAGCCAGCCTGGAGCAGATTGCGAAAGCGAAGGCAGCTGGGTTTAATGGATTCTTAGGAAAACCCTTAGATATGGATCGTTTCCCTGATCAGGTGCGCCGAATCTTAGCCGGAGAACCAGTTTGGGAGATGAGTGGATAGATCGGCATGGTTGATAAAAAAGAACAAAATAGAAAAGCGCAGCGGAAAGAGATGGCTGGTTTATTTACCGAAATCCCCCCATCACTTGTGCCGCGCCTGGGGGAATATATGCTGCAAAAAGGATTAATCAAGGCGGATGGATTACAGCGTGCATTGAATTATCAAACCACCAAGAGTACACCGGATAATCCGATTCCTTTGGGGCAGGCACTTTTAGATCTTGGCTTAATTGGCCGGGACGAGCTCGATCGAGCCATCCTGAAGCAATCCCTTTCATTGCAGTCTGCCTTAGAAGAAGCCAATCGAACTTTGGAGGAGCGCGTCCAGCAACGTACCCTAGATCTGGAAAAACGCCTGTTAGAAATCCAAACAGCTGCTGAAATTACCCAACTGGCAATCACCGCGGACTCAAAACAAGAAATGTTTAAGCGAGTTGTCGATTTATTGGTTGACCGCTTCCATTTTTACCTGGTTTCAATCTTTTTGGTTGAAGAAGGAAGCCAGTATGCCGTTTTGGTAGAAGCTGCTGGTAAAGCCTCAGCCGGTCAGGCAGCCGAGGAAATTAAAAAGCGGGGCTGTCGGATTTTGGTGAATTCACGTTCCATGGTCGGTTTTGTGGCTGCGGAAAACGAAATCCGGGTCACGAAAGATGTTTCGGAAGAATTTTATTATTTAGCGGACGAGTTCCTTCCCGACACACGTTCTGAGGCTAGCATCCCTATTTCAAACGGTGAATCCGTGTGGGGAGTTCTAGATATTCAGCAAACCGATATAGATGGATCCCTACCAGATCAACCGTTTAGTCTAGAAATGCTTACGGTTCTGCAAACCATTGCAAATCATATTGCTGCAAATATGAGGAACTTCAAATTATTGGAAAATACCCAGGCGCGAGTTCAAGAGGAGGCTGCTTTATTCCAGGCCAGCCACTTGATTGCCGAAGCATCCTCCACAAATGAGGTCTTAACAGATGTATGCCAGGCATTCAATGCTGCGCTTGTACCCTCCATAATTTTGATGGATGATGGGAATTTCATGCGCGTTGAAGCCGCCTGTGAAGGCAGTGGAAGCCCTCGATCAGGATTTAACTTGAATCCCAAGGATATTCGTATCCAATCCACTCGACAGGATTATGAGGCGTTATTTGCGGAGGGTTCAACTCTATTGGAATTTGATTTCGGCCAGGAAGTTGATTACCCTGCCTGTGTACTCGAAGTTCCTTCCCAATTGAAATGGAAGACTGCAGCATTCATACCGGTGAAACGGCAAGGGAAAATTGAGGCAGTTTTTATCTTCGGCACTCAGCAGGGAGCCTCGTTAATCAATCAAGCCTGCAATCCTTTGCAGGACTGGCAGAGCTGACCTCGACTGCGCTGAACAAATTATCTGCGCAGCGAATTATGGAAAAGCGTCTGGATGCGCTTCAGACGTTGAATTCAATCAGCCAGGCTGTTTCGATTGAAACCGATATTGAGGGGTTATATGAGGTGGTTCATCGAGAAGTGAATCGGTTGATGGGTGAAGTGGATTTTCTTATCGCGACTTATGATCCAACCAACAATACCATCAAGATTCCTTATATGTATGAAAGTGGTTCATATCTTCAATATGAACCATTCCCCTTAGGTGAAGGGCTAACCTCCGTTCTTATCAATACCCGCCAGCCATTATTGTTGGTCGAGAATACAGAAACTAGGGCCAAGGAATTGGGTGCAAAAGTCCTGGGGAAGCCAGCGAAATCCTGGTTAGGGGTTCCCCTACTCGTGGCTGGTGAGGTGATTGGTGCGCTGATCGTTCAAGATTTAGAGCGCGAAATGCGTTTTGATGAAGATGATCAGTCCATCCTTAGCACCCTGGCTTCACAGGTGGCTGTAGCCATTCGAAACACGCACTTGTTGGAGAATTTGAATTTACAAGCAGAGCGTGAGAGGCAGTTGTTCCAAATTACCAGTAAGATCCGGGCAGCAAGTGATATGCAGGCGATCTTAGAAACGACAGCTACGGAGCTAAGTAAAGCCTTAAAGGCTCGCCGGGCGGAGATCAAGGTCGGTTTGGAAGACGATTGAATTTTCTTCGGATGGAAGATTATGCACTGTGTATTACGTAGGAACATTGGCAAGGATATTTCAATATGAGGCTAAATTTTTTTCGCCCACCATCATCAAATAAATTCGTTCCTACCAAGACGGCCTTCGATCTGGATGTTATACGCACGCAAATTCTCTCTCGCACTTTGATTGCCTTTCTGGTGATCACATTCGGCTTATTGTTTGTCTCTCTGCCTGAAAGGATCCAGCAGAAAGATTGGGGAGTCATTTTCATTTTTATACTAGCCATTCTATGGATGGTAGCAGTCGCTTTGATTCCCAGAATATCTTACCCATTCAAGGCTGGGAGTTTAATCTTTGTGGGGTTATTGTTAGGAGCGGTCTGCCTTGTGACCAATGGATTGTTCGGGCCTGGATTAATTTTACTTTTGGTTGTCCCACTCATCACAGGTATGCTTTTCAGAGCCCAAAGAAGTATATGGGTTTTTTTGATTACTGCGATATTGTATGGGATGACTGTTCTCTTGATGGAAAGTGGAATTCTTCCATACCCATCCTGGTCATTAAGTTCTGGTAATCCACACCGAGACACCTGGTTGGTGGCAGGCTTCAGCCTGGCATTAACCGGGGCAGCGTTATTAATTTCCTTGCTCTCTGTGACGCGTGGATTGGTAGCAAGTAGCATGAATGAGAAACGCTTAGTAGAGAATTTTGATGTGGAACGCGCAAAACAAGAGCACCATATCCTACAAACTACTCAGGAACTAGAACGGCGACTGGCGCAGATGCGTTCTGCACTTGATATTTCTTTTGCAATGGGTCGTGATCTTGCGCTGGACCAGCTTTTACTTAAGGTGGTTAATTTAATCAGAGAGCGGTTTAACCATTATTTTGTTGGGGTTTATCTGCTGGATGGACTGAACGAGTTTGCTGTATTAAAGGCTGGCACTGGAGAAGCTGGTGCGGCAATGATGGAGGCTGGGTATCGGTTAGCTGTGAATGATGCCTCGGTGTTGGGCTGGTCAATCCAACACCAGCAGTCGAAGGTTGCTGTGGACGTCGGATTTGAAGCAGTGCATTTCAATAATCCGCTCTTATCCCTGACGCGTTCTGAGCTAGTACTTCCTCTGATTATGAATAAAGGAAAAGATACTTTACCGAGCAGCGAGTACATTTCGTTTGATATGGGCGGGGATCGGGTTTTGGGTGCAATAAGCATCCAATCCACGGAAGCAAAAGCCTTTAGTCAAGAAGATACGCTTATTTTACAAGAGATTGCCGATGCCCTGGCGACAGCGATAGGGAACACGATATTAATCCGCCAATTGGAGAAAAATTTGGATGAAAGCCAGAAATTACATCGGCAATATTTACAGGAAGCCTGGAAAGAGGTTGCCCGTGAGAATGAAAATTACGAATTTTCGGTCGGGTCGAGGCAGAATTTTCCTGCAAACTCCAGCCAAGAAAAGACTGGTTCAGAGTATTCTTTTCCTCTAAAATTACGTGATCAAGAAATAGGACAATTAATTCTTGAGCTAGAAAACCCAGCATTGAAAGACGAAGAGAAAACTTTTATCGAAGCAGTAACGAACCAGGCTGCTGTGGCTCTTGAAAATGCGCGCTTAATTGAAAAAAACCAACGGCAAGCAAGTTACGATAGGCTGCTTTCTGACGTTTCCCGTAAAGTAAGCAGCTCCACAGATCTTGATACCATCTTGCAGATCTTATTGAGGGAAATCGGCCAAGTTATGAAAGCTTCGGATGGGATGATCCAATTAAAAATCCCCACGGGTGAAGAAGAGGCACAGTTGTGATTCTCAATCTATCGAACCAGACCCTACAATACTTTGCCTGGATTTTTGCGATGTTATCCAGTGCTTTGGCCTTGTATATTCTGGCCATGAACTGGAAGCATCCGACCAACCGCATTGTGAGTCTGTTTCTGGGGATTGTAGCGATCTTTCAGATAGCTGAAGGAATGCTTTATGGCGCAGAGACGATGGCGGAGGCTTTCTTGCCCTCCGTCCTCATTGCGATCTCCTCGCTGATGATCATGCCGATGATGGGCATCGTGATTTTAAGGTTGTTAAAACCCGACTGGCTCAAAGAGCGCTGGAGATGGGCAGAAATAGCCCAGTGGGTTGGGGTTGCCTTGGTCATACTGCCAGCTATCATTATTCTAATCGATGTATTTTCGAACTCTTCTTTAAATAAAGGGTTCAATTTATATTATTCAGGCTTAGATCTTACAAGCTACCATGGCGGGTTCATTAATATTTCGATATTTACCGATGGATTCGTTTCTCCAATTCTAAAAACACTCAATATTCTGATTCCCTTCATCACTATCCTTATATTTTGTCTTTTTATTGCCATCTATGATAAAAAAACGAGCCGGTCGATCAAGTCCTTGGCCTGGATTCTCTTTTTGACGATTGGTGTATCTGGTGCCTTTCAAATAACATTCCATTTGCTTAAAACCGAGAAGGCAAGTTCGATTTGGATCCTATCGTTCTTTGCGCTCGTGATTGGATATGCCAGTTTTCACCAGATGGTAGCGGAACACCGTTTGCAACGTGGAAATTTACAAATTCGCTTGACCGTGTTGGTTTTAGCGATCACTGCGCCGCTGCTGCTAACAGTAGTTTTATTAATTTCTTCACAGGTGAATTCTCTAATTGAGCAGCGCTCAAAGGATATCCTAATTGCCTCCAATCATATGGTCACGTCAAATGCCAATTTATGGCTGCAAAGTCAATTTTACGCTTTGCAGCAGGTCGCGCTTCTGCCGGACGTGGTGAGCTTGGATGCTGACTCCCTATTACCTGCTTTAAAGGCTTTGGATGCTTCAAATGCTGACGTAGTATTGGCAAGCGCGGTTGACCAGAGCGGAAGAGAAATTGCCCGTAGTGATGGGCAGCCAGTTGAAAATTACACAGAAATAAGTTGGTTTGGAAATTTATCCAATGGCGATCTCACAGCTTATCAAGTCAGCGCAGACACTGCAAGTGGCCAATCCTACCTGACTATAGCTGTCCCGATCAAAGGGGAAAACGGGCAGCCGGTTGGGGCGGTGATGTCTGTTAGCAAATTATCGGGATTAGTTAAGGCAATTGGCAGTGATGTGGTATCCAGTCCAGACTCAGTTGGTTCTACCGGTTATGTTTTTGTGGTCGATGATCAAAACCAAGTGGTTGTACATCCTGACGCTAAGTATTCATCTGAGCAGCGAAATCTGAGCACCTATACTCCTGTGGCAGCCTTGCGGCGGGGTGACGGTGGTTTCTTAAGATTTACTGATGACCAGGGGACAAATTGGATGGCTTTTGTAAGTCAAATGAATAATGGATGGGGAGTCATTTCCCAGCAAACCGAGACGGAAATGTTGAGTGCAATCCAATCTTCTCAAAGGGTACCGGTTGTTATCAGCGTAATGGGTTTGCTGCTTTTGGCAGGAGTGATTGGTCTAACCGTTCGGCAGAGTCTTTTTCCTGTACAAAAGCTTGCTGAGACGGCTTCTGCGGTTTCAGAAGGGGATCTGAACATTCAAGCGCCTATCGAAAGTGAAGATGAGCTGGGATACCTTGCCGAGAATTTCAATCGCATGACATGGCAGCTTAAAAAGTTGATCTCTAGTCTTGAAGACCGGGTGGTCGGAACGCACGGCAGACCTGGAACGGCGCAGCAACCAGTTAAAAGCAGCCGCGTTGGTATCCAAAGAAGCTGCAGGTATCCGTGACATTCACCAAATGATAAATCAGACTGTGCAGTTGATCTCAAATTATTTTGGTTTTTATCACGCTGGCATATTTATCCTCGATGATGTTCGTGAGTATGCAATCTTACAGGCCGCTAACAGTGAGGGTGGGCAAAGAATGTTAGCACGTGGTCATAAATTGAGGATAGGGCAGGTGGGGATTGTGGGATATGTGGCTGATGTCGGCGTTCCGAGAATAGCTCTAGATGTGGGAGAGGACGCTATCTTTTTCAATAACCCTGATTTACCTTTGACCCGTTCGGAGATGGCATTACCATTAAAGGCGCGCGGGCAGGTAATTGGTGTGCTAGATGTACAGTCAATAGAAGAGGCAGCTTTTACGAATGAAGATGTCGAGACACTCCAGGTTCTGGCAGATCAAGTTGCCCTGGCATTGGAGAACGGAAGGTTAATCAAAGAGAGTCGTGATGCCCTGGAAGAACTAAGAAATCTTTATGGTCAGCGTACTCGGCAAGCCTGGAAGGAGAGGTTGGAACGAGGCGCTCTTGTGTACCAGTATTCAAGAACGGGTTTGATTTCAGGGTCCGATCTTTCCTTGAAGGGGGATCCTGTCAGAGATTGAGGGGTTGGGTGATTTGAAGGAACCTGTTATCAGGAATAATCAGCAGCATGAGATGCTGGTCCCAATTATTCTACGCGGGCAAGTATTAGGTTCATTGGTGCTGCGGCGGGAAAAAGAACAAAAAACCTGGTCGCATGCTGATATGCAAAAGGCAATGGATTTAATCGCTCAAGTAATCCCTGCTTTAGAAAATGCGCGGTTGTTAGAGGAAATTCAGAATCGTGCACAAACGGAAACTTTGGTTGGCCAGGTTTCCAGCCGAATTCAGAGCTCCTTAGATCTGGAAACTGTGCTCAAAACAGCAGTTCAGGAGATTGGATTGGTTGTAAATGCATCCCGTGTGCAGATTCGAATGGAGAAGACTGAACATAAGATGGATCAGTCGGATGGATTGCAGCGAAATGGATAAATGGCTGCAGGTTATGCCCGGGATGTGGAATTTGGTTTGAAGGAGATCATTCAATGAATGTAAAGAAAGCCATACAGGGCTCAGGTTATCGCCCCTTGGCAGGATCCATTAAAAACCAATACTATTTACTACTACTTGGATCGGTGCTTTTCACCCTTCTCATTGTTGGCAGGGTTGGCGGTTATCTCCATCGATACACTGGGTAAAACTGCTATGGATATCGATAAAATGGCAGCCGTCGAGCCTTTTGTGATAAATAAAATTCAAGAGGCTATGACCAGTAATCTCAGAACATTTATCATTTACCGGGTGGTGCCTGTTAGTGTTCTTATTCTCGGGGTGATCTTTGTTGTAGGTATGTTTTGGATTAATCGAGTTGTTAATCCGTTGGAAGAGATCATTGAGAATTGCCAGAGCATCAAGAGAGAAGGACCGGTGAATTTCCCGAAAGAGGCCCCTGGAGAAGTTGGTCTACTTTCCAAAGAACTTACTGAAATGATTGACCATCTTCGTCTTCGCCAGGAACTTTTGGAGAACCACAATTTCGAGCTTCTTCAGGATAAAGAGAAGATTTCAACACGACTCATCGCGACGGGACATTTGGCGAGAGAAATAACTATCGTTCACCAGCTCGATAATTTATTAGCGCGAACTGTGAACCTGATTCGGGATCGTTTTAAATATTATCATGTTTCAATTTTTATGATTGACCCTGGTGGTCAATTTGCTGTATTAAGAGCTGCCTCTGGCGATGCGGGTCGAAAGATGCTTGCAATGAATCATCGCCTCAAAGTTGCGCAATCAAGCATTGTTGGATATGTCGCCAGTACAGGTTTATCACGTATGGTTCCCGATGTCGAAGGTGATACAACGTACTTTAGAACCCTCTCCTCCCAGACACTCGCTCTGAGGTTGCCTTGCCCCTGCATATCAGCCAACGAACGATCGGAGTTCTCGATATTCAGAGTAATAAGCCTGAAGTTTTCGATGAAGAAGATATCCTGGTTCTTCAAACGATGGCTGACCAGATTTCCGTGGCAATTGATAAAGCACATTGGTTCCAGATGTACCAGGAAGCTTTGGAAAGACTGGAACTTGGTGAGTGGGCGAGAAGGATCCAAAAAATTTAACTCTTGGCTGCCATCGAATCAGATGGTTGGATTTGCCTATGATCTGAAAGGTGTCAAACCGCTTGAAAGGGAAGAGGAGGCTAACCAGGAGGAGCAAATTTTCAGGTACATTGGTGAGTTTACCTCTGTCGGTGCGCGGGGAGGTAATCGCAAAACTGGATTTGTGGTCCGAAAAAGAAGCTTTGTCCGTTCACGAAGAGAGTTTGGTTGAAGAGATCCTTGCTCGTTTAAGCCAGGCAATCGAAAGTGCTCAGCTTTTTGAAGATACACAAGTACGTGAAAGACGGGAACGTGTGTTGAATCAGTTCGTTTCCAATCTGTCCAATTCCATGGATTTGGATGCACTTCTTCAACAGGCAGTAAAGGAGTTAGCTAAAATGCCGAATGTTAATGAGGTTTCTATCGTCATTCAACCGCCGGACGAAACGGTAGGCTCACCAATGGAAATGAAAACCGAATAGAGTGGGATAGAAGAATAACTCCAATGATTATTTTCATTAAGGCAGGTGCCTCTTGGAAAATTTAATTTCAGGCCAAAAAATGAATCCCACGTTCAGGCGACTATTTATCCTCCTCGTCTTTTTTGGCTCTGGTACACTCTTTTTCTACCTGGCTGTATATCTTCAATCAAAGAATACGCAGTTCTTGATTCCCACCCTCATTATTCTGGTTTCTCAGGCAGCGCTAATCCCTGCATTTTTCGTTAGTTATCATCGAGAACGAGAAAATTTAGCTGGGATGGCATTATTGATTGCCTTTGCGATATATTTTGTTGGACATGAGCTCATTTGGGAAGGAATAACGATCTATCTTTGTGTAAGTGGGGTCTTACTTATTGTTCTTGCTGGTATTCTGATCCTACCTCGACAATGGTATGTTTGGATTGGTGCAGCGCTCATATACCTGGCAGCGATCCTTCTAATCAATACGGCCGATCTATATCAACGAATTCGATCCAAAAACGCTGACTTATGTTTTGATATTCATTATTGGCTCAACACTTCTGGTAAACCTGGCAGTGGTTTTTCTCCTTATTTTGGAATTACCAATTCACTCCATTCGGATTAGGTTGATCGGCACCTTTTTGCTTTTAGTGCTTGTTCCCGTTGCCTTAGTCGGTACAGTCGCAACGGTGCTCAACGCACAAAACTCACAGTCGGCAGTTCTGCGCCAATTGGAAGCTGTGGCATCGTTAAAAGAATCTGCAGTGCGAGAATGGCAAAGTAATTTACAAACAGATTTTGAAACAATTGCTTCTACATCAATTGAAAGTGACCAAATGCAGGTACTGCTTGTTCAGGCAGATCAAGATGGTGCTGCAAATCAAACTGAATACGATGCATTCAAGCAGCGTATGATGGATCACATGCAAAAGACTGATTTTTTTGAGGAGTTAATGATCGTTGATCTCAATGGTAAGGTTGTGTTTTCCACAGAATCAGCAGAACCAGGGAAAGAATGTCAAAGAAGAGCCATTCTTTTCAACTAGCTTGAATGAAACCACTCTTGTCCCTCCAATAACCAAGGAGGGACAGGGGAACATCCTGTTTATAGCAAAACCGATTAAAAAATCGAATGGTCAAACGATTGCAATACTGGCTGGGAAAGCTAATCTTGAGCCATTGAATCGGATCATGACTGAGCGGATCGGTTTGGGAGATACTGGGGAGACTTATCTGGTAAACCGCAGCCACCATCTGATAACCGATTCTTTATTTGAGGGATACAAGGCTGGCGAAAGTTACGTGTTTTCTCCAGCTATTGACCAAATTTTGTATAAAAACGAAGATGGGTCTGGAAGTTATTCTGGATATCGGGTTAAGAATGTACTCGGCATTTATCATTGGCTGCCAGAATTGGGAGTGGCTCTTCTAGCAGAACAGGAAAGATCAGAAGCGCTGCGTTCAACTTATCAGGGAGTTTGGATCAATGTTGGACTTATGGTAGCCTCGATGTTGGCTGCCTTGGTGATCGGGTATTTTGCCACTACCCGAATTACAAATCCACTTGCTGAGCTTGTAAAAACGACTGAACAAATCGCAGCTGGTAATCTGCAAATGACGAGTAATGTTGAACAGCTTGACGAAATTGGTGATTTATCGAATTCATTCAATAGCATGACAATCCAGCTGCGCGATTGGGTAACAAGCTTGGAGCAACGTGTAGCGGATCGAACCCGTGACCTGGAAAGCAGATCAAAACAACTCCGGATTGCAGCCGAAGTGACCAGAGAAGCGACCGTTGTACAAAATCTCAACGAGCTTCTTCGTAGAGCGGTCAATTTGATCCATGATCGGTTTGGGTACGATCACGTGGCTATTTACCTGGTTGATGACCAAGCGGAGCATGCTGTATTAATGGCGGGCACTGGTGAGGCTGGAAAAACGATGCTAGCACGCGGGCACCGGTCTGAAAATTGGTGAGATGGGGGGCATATCAAATCGCTCATTGATCAGTTATGTAGCGCAATCAGGACAGCCACGTATTTCTTTAGAAGTTAGCGCGGACCCTGTTTATTATGTGAATCCTTTATTGCCTGAAACCAGATCAGAGGCTGCGCTTCCGCTTAAGGTCGGTACAAGAATAATTGGCGTTATTGATTTTCAGAGTACGGGGAAAGGTGTTTTCGATGATGAGACAGTGTATGTTTTGCAGATTGTGTCGGATCAACTGGCAATCGCCATTCTGAATATCCGACTTTTGGAAGAAATGACGAGAAATGTCGAAGAGCTGCAGAGGATGTATGGAACTTATACTCAAGAAAATCTTGGAAAAATTACCAGAAGCGAACATTTGACACGTTGAATATCCAAAACGGGGTTGGATACCGGCATCGTCGATTAGAGATCGAGCCGATTTCAGGGGAGACGCCGCTTATCCAATCGGCGATCCGGATGGGGCAGCCTGTCATCCAGGATACCGAACGAGAAGATGAGGCGCATGAGGCTGGAGCTAAGAAAACATTAGCGGTTCCAATTCAGGTTCGAGGACAAACCATCGGCGCCATAGAGGTTCAATTTGCAGGACAAACTTTATCTCCTGACATTGTGTCAATGTATGAAGAGGTTGCCAGCCGCCTGGCTTTAATTTTGGAGAATGCCCGCTTATTACAGGATGCTCAAAACCTGGCGCGCCGCGAACAACAAATCAACTTGCTTTCTAACAAAATCAGAAATTCGGTCAACCTGGATACGATACTGCAGAATACAGTCCGTGAATTAGGGAAAGCCTTTGGTCCCACACGAACTTTTATCTATCTCGGTGATCAAGCAAATGGTGGAGAGCAAGCTGGCAGTTTGATAAACCAGGCGGGAGAAGGGGAGCACGTGGGATGATTGATCGTTCTCTCCGCCGTCTGCCAGTGAGTTGGCGACTGATCATTACATATCTGCTTGTTATTGTAAGTATTGGCATCATGATGGGAGGCTTATATCTTACCTACAGCGCGTTGATTGATTGGATTGGGAGGCTGGTGGATCTTCAACTGCAACAGCAATTGCTCAACCTTGTAAAAGGGAGACTGCAAGTATTTGTTTCGTTTGGCTTGATGGTGTTAGTGGGAGGCTTAGTTATGTTGTTGTTGGTAAGCCGTAGCGTGACCAGGCAAATAAACGAAATCCGTGAAAGGTTGAAAATATTCGCGCTGGACGGGTGGAGGTAAACCGACCTGTAGCCCAATTAGATGAATTCGGATTATTAACTGTCTCGATCAATCACCTTGCCGCTCAAATCGAAAAGGATAAAGAAGATCACGCCCATCAAGACGAAGAAAGGATAAATATCTTGAAGAGGCATGCGTTGCAACTGGCTGTTGCCGCAGAAATAGCGCGAGAGGCAGCCACCTCAAGAGATATCACCACCTTGGTAGATCGGTGTGCTCAATTAATCCAAGGGAGATTTGACTTCTATCATGTCGGCATCTATTTATTAGATGATGAACGACGTTATTTGGTATTGACAGCTACGTGGCTGGATCGGCAGGTAGCTTTAATTTACAAAGAGGAGTGAAGAGCCGCCTGGGAGAGATTAATGTAATTAGTAATGCGGTGGGCTCAGGTGAACCGCGGATCATTAATAATGTTGAGATGGATTATATCTTTCGAAAGGATCCTTTATTACCAGATACACATTCTGAAGCAATTTTCCCGTTAAGAGTAGGACGAGAAGTCATTGGCGTATTGGATATTCATAGCCGAATTGTGAATATTTTTGGAGATAATGAAATAACGATTTTACAAATTTTGGCTGATGAATTATCGATTGCTATCCAGAACGATCGCTTGGAGCACCAATTGAATAGAAGCAATTTTGAGGCAAATTCATTATACCAACGCTATACCCAAGAGATCTGGTCACGCGAGGCCATGGGAAAAAGTGTTGGAGGGTATGAATACAACCTTTTGGAAGTTAATCCAGTTGTGGAAGACCTTGGGCCACGACTTCACCTTCCGGACGAGGTAATTGAGCGTTTGAAAAGCGGAAGAGCGATCCAGGTAAAAAACAGCGTGTTGGTGAATTCAAGGGAGTTTGAAAAAGATCAATTGGCCTCAGACCACTCTGTTCTACTTGTTCCCTTGTTATTGTATAACCAGATGGTGGGGGTCATTGGGTTAGAAGAAGACAAACAGGATCATGATTGGACAGATGAAGAAATTTCAGTCATCGAAGCGGTAACGGCCCAGGTTGCTTTGAGCCTCGATAATGCTCGCTTATTGGAGGAGTCGCAAATTCGATCTGGTCAGCTGCGCCTTTTACAAGAAGTTACTGCAGTTGCAGCTTCGCATACCAACTTGTTTGAATTGCTTGATAATGTGTCGCAAAAGTTGCCGCGCCAGCTTTAATCTGTTACACTGCGGCATGTTCTTGTTAGAACCTGATGGGCAAGTTTTGAGCCTGGTGGCGAATGCTTCTGCAGAACCTTTTATGCCAGGAGCCAAGCTGATTGGTACCCGGATTATGTTGGGGGAGAACAGTATTATTGAGAAAGTTGTTAAAGAGCGTACCAGCTTGGTCATATATGATGTGCAGAAGAAGGCTATTCAAGAGAATAGTGCCGCGTTATCACCTTTGTGGGATTTCATCCAAATCCGGGATGCTGAAACCATTATTTTTGTGCCAATCTTATCTCGGGGTGAGGTGATGGGGGTAGCGACTCTTGAACTTGCAGATGCGTCACGACGTTTTTCGGAGGCTGATTTACAGCTCATGGATCAAATTAGCTTGCAAATTTCTTCTGCCATCGATGTGGCGAACAGTTTTGAGCAAGCTACCCTGAGAGCAGATAGGGAGCGAAAAGTAGGAGAAATTACCAGCCGGATTCGGGAATCTTTGGATATCCAAACCATTCTTAAGACGGCTGCTTTAGAAGTCCGTACGGTTCTTGGTGTACCAGAAGTAACTGTGCGGCTTGCTTCATCGGTTGATGAAGACTCGAAAACCAGGCAAAGTGCCATTGGAATTGCTGGTGAAGATACCAGCCAGTAGTTGGGCTTTCAGGAAATGAATAAGGTTCCTATGCAATCAAACTCTGAAAAGTCAGGCAAGCAAAGAGAACAAAAATGGTACTTTCGGCTTAGTACCTATCCGCTGCGGATTAAGCTGCTGATTGCTTTGATTA
This sequence comes from uncultured Chloroflexia bacterium, assembly GCA_963754615.1. Classification (GTDB taxonomy): domain Bacteria; phylum Chloroflexota; class Anaerolineae; order Anaerolineales; family UBA4823; genus CAVVUF01. Next base: position 159,381 of record CAVWGW010000010.1, read on the forward strand.
TCTTCAGCGCGGTTTCAGCAGGAATTATAGCGACAGTATCGTTAGTCGTTGTTAGAGCGGTCGTTGAATCCGAGCAAGCGCTAGCTATACCTTTCTGGAACATAGTTCGGAATATGGTGTTGTTGGCAACTCTGGTAGTCATCTTGGCTGCCCTTGCCGCCATACCATTATCGAGTATGATGACTGCGCCCATCAGGCGGTTGATGGCGGTAGCAGATGCAATCACATCTGGAAATATGAATGCCCGGGTGAACATTGAGACCGAGGATGAATTCGGAGTGCTGGCTGGTGCAATCAACCAGATGACGAGTGATTTACAGCAAAACTTGGTCAACCTTGAGCAACGTGTGAGCGAACGGACCCGAGATTTGGAAAAAAGATCGAATCAGCTCCAGGCTGTTGCTGAAATTGGTCGCGCCGCGGCGACATTACGAAACGTTGATGAGTTATTATCGACGGTGACTCGCCTGATCAGTGAACGATTCGGTTTTTACCACGCTGGTATATTTTTATTAGAAGAGCAGAATAATCATCGCAAAGATACCCCAGATGAAAAAGGGGGGCGTTTTGCAGTACTGCGGGCAGCAAACAGCCAAGGCGGACAACGGATGTTAGCGCGGGGTCATAAATTACGCGTTGGGCAGCAAGGGATTGTGGGGTATGTCACTGGGACGGGCAATCCAAGAATTGCTTTGGATGTGGGAGAAGACTCGAAATTCTTCAATAATCCTGATTTACCTGAAACGCAATCAGAAATGGCACTGGCACTATCAAGTGGCGGAAAAATCATCGGAGCTCTCGATGTGCAGAGTATCCAGCCAAATGCATTTACGCGGGAAGACGCAGCGATTATGCAAACACTGGCTGACCTGGTTGCGATCGCCATTGAGAATGCTCGATTATTCCGCGAAAGCAACGAGGCATTGGAGACCAGCCGGCGTATTTATGGTGAGATTAGCCGTAGATCGTGGATGGAAATATTAAACGAAAGAGCTGAGCTGAGTTATACCAGCCTGGATTATCCCTCTTCAGGAGACTACCTTGGTCAAGACCGTAAGGTAATTGAAGGGAATGAAGGCGAGAAGGGTGAAAATATTGAAAGGGTAGAAAGTCAAGGGAATTTTCCACTCTCTTTGCCGATCAAAGTGCGCGAGACTGTTATTGGATATCTCGATACCTTCAAACCAAAAGAAAGCGGCGGTTGGACTCCAGAAGAATATGATATGGTTACCACGATCATCGAACAATTAGGAGTTGCCTTAGAGAGTGCTCGACTGTATGAGGCTAGCCAGTTACAAGCTGAACGCGAGCGTCTGGTCGGCGAAGTTGCCTCACGCATGCGGGAATCGCTCAATGTTGATACGGTTTTGAGGACCGCGGTCCAAGAGCTTCGCCAATCTCTTGGTATCTCCCAGGTGGAAGTTCGATTGAAAAGTTCTCAACAAGATGAACGAGGTTAGTTTATGCGTCTACGTTTTCGCCTGATCCTGTCCTTTGTAATAATGGCAATCCTCTCAATCGCTTTCTTGATCTTCCAAGCGAACCTGTTATTCACTCGCCAATTAAAAACCAGTGCAGGACGACGCAGCACAGGCATTAGAAGTGATCAATAGTCGAAAGGTCGACCAAAGCGAAGTTGTCCAGATGCTTCTAAAAAACCAGGCAAATTATGATCAAGCCCTGGTATCTATTCGTTATGGAGTGTTCCTGCTCACCACCATTTTATTCGTTTTGATGGTGGGTTTGGGTATTTGGTTCGCGATCAAATTTTCAACCCCGTTTGAAAGAATCGCTGCCAATGCAAAGCATTTATTACAGTCGGTCCATACAGCTGCACAAGAGAATAACTCCGCAGCAGAAAATGTCGAAAATACTGAAGACTTTAACCAATATCGTGACCAGACCCTCAAGACGGAAGAGAGTGTAATCAGTCACACTCTGGATGTTGTTCAACCATTTGTTGAGGAACTGACCCAACTGAAGGAGGGTTTAAAAAAGCAATTGGATGGAGAAAAATTGCTTTCTAATCAATTAATTAAACTTGAGCAATTCGTTCATGAAACGACTGAAGCAAATGATATCAATCTCTCATTAAACGAAATGACTCGTAATATTTCTCAACAATTTAATTCCTGCTTTGTAGGGATTTACATCATGGATGATAGCAGACAATTCGTTGAGCTCAAAGCGGCTTACAACAGCGAAGAAGATGTTAGAGGACGTGATAGCCACATGGAGGGTAGTCAGCAGAACGATAAAGCAATTACCCGGTTTAGTGTAAATGAGACTGAAAAGAGTGGGCAGGGAATTGTTGGGCGGGCAGCTGTAACCGGAGAGGTTTGTCAATCAGACGATTTACTTCAATTTGCCCAAGCCCTTCCAAATTCAGAATTTTCAACCATAAACTCAGAAGTAGCTTTACCCATTCGTGCTCGTGGCGTCGTCAAGGGAGTTTTAGATATCCAATCTAAATCTCGTGAGCCATTTTCCTCTGAAGAAATGGCGATTTTACATGTATACGCGGATCAGTTGGCTTTGGTTAATGAAGCTGATAAATCGATGGAAGCGGAGATATCGGGTGTGGAGCGAAGACCTTATGGAGATATAACCCGGCAGGCTTGGGATGTTTTGATGCAAGATCGTTCTGATTGGGGTTATCGTAGTGATGAGCAGGGGATTTATAAAGCAGAAGGAGAGTGGCTTCCATGGATGATGCAAGCCGCCCAACAAGGAAGAGTTGTTGTTTGGCAAGACAAAGATTTTTCAATTGCATCCGTTCCCATCCGAGTTCGTGATTATACCCTGGGTGTGCTGGATTTTCGTAAAGCTGGTGAGGCAGCCTGGAAAAGTGATGAATTAGTTTTAGTTCAGACTTTGACAGATCAATTGGGTCAAGCCCTCGAAAGAGCGCGGTTGTATCAGAACACTCAAATGCGTGCAGAACGCGAGCGTGTTTTGACGGAAATCACTTCAAAGGTGCGCGCCTCAACAAACGTGGAGGTAATTCTCCAAACAGCGATTAGAGAATTGGCTGAGGCGCTACGAGTTCCAAAGGGCTCCATCCAGCTTCGCAGTTATGGTGGTGAGATAAAGGAACGTCAATTCTCATCAACAAGTAGAGGACAAGACAATGCTTAATCGGATAAGAGACCACTGGCGAGAAATTAATCCGGTCAGTGTCCTGCTAATGAGCCTGTTTTTGGCTTTTATACTGACCGTTACTGCTATTAACACTACGGTCAATACTATTCCTCTGGCAGGCTGGTGGAATTCGATAGCTATCCTGACGATTTGGATGATGGCTGCAGGCTGTTTTTGTGCAACATGGTTTTGTTGGCAAAAGCGGATAACTCAAGGTGCTTGGGTGTTAATTATTTCCTTTTGGGTGGGTATTTTAGTGCTCTCGATAATCACAACAGGATTTGGCCTGATATTAGGGTTGAGTGCTTTTCTTGTGACCTCTGCTGTAGCAGTTCAGGTTTTTTCAGCAAAACAAATCAATCAAGTGATGGCAGTAGGAGTCTTGGTAGGAGGAGCAGCATTTATTCAGGATGTGTTTGGCTCCTCAAGCCGCTTGATGTTGCCGGAACAACAAAATGACCTGATAACAATTTTTGCGGGGATTATTTTACTCGTGTTTTCTGTGGCATTATTCTGGCAATTCCGAAAATTGAGCTTGCTCTCAAAATTAATTTTACCGATCGTGCTGATCACAGTCGGTTCTGTAGGTGCTCTGGCTATTTATAACTATCAAATTTCACGCCAAGCCTTGTTGGATGCGAAAAACCAGGCTTTAAAAGCAACTGCTCAGCAAATAGCAACTTCGGTAAGTGCTTATATCGAGGCAGCCCGCACATCCTTAGTTACAGAGGCAGAGTTTCCTGAATTTGTGAATTACTTAAACCTACCTGAGGAGTTACGCGAAGGCAGTCAAGAGGAACAAAATGCTCTATCCTTGCTGCGATCCTTACAATCCAAGGGATATATTCTTTCATACAATTTGCTTGATACAACTGGTAATGTGTTGTTGAGCACAAGCGTATCTCCTGAGCAAATCGATCGGCTCCCTCGGAATCTCGGTATTGATCTTACAGATCGAGGCTTTCTTGATCTTTTGTTATTAACGAATCAACCATATATTTCACCCGTAATTTTTGCACCGGACGGAAACCCCAGCATCTTTTTTGCTACCCGTGTGGATAATTCAGAGGGTAATCCGGTTGGAGCGTTAATCTCACAGTATCATGCCAGCAACTTACAGTCTATCATTGCTAAGAGTAAAGAATTAAAAATACCCGGAGCGGTTGCTGTATTGCTCGATGAAAATAATCTCCGCCTGGCCCAAAGTCAAGCTCCAGAAGCTTTGTATAAATTCGTCGCTCCGATTGATGCTCAAACATATAAAGGATTAATTTCAGCCCAAAGGATTCCGGACATTTCAGCGGATCAATTAGCAACCGACTATCCGTCCTTTCTCTCGGGATTGAAAACTTCTTCGAAAATACCTTACTTTACTGCACAGGAGGCAGGAACTCAAGAACAAACAAGCTCAGTCGCGGTGGTTGATATAACGGATCAAAAGTGGAAGGTGGCATTTTTACAGCCGCAAAGCGTCTTCTTAGAGCCAGTCGATAAACAGATGAAAACAGCCATTCTTCTTTCGATCGGGATTGCTGTATTGGTATCATTTGCTGTGGGCATTGTGGCGCGTTTTATCGTTCAACCGATTGTGCGTTTAACGGATGTGGCACAAATTGTTACAACTGGCGATCTGACCGTGCAAGCTCCCGTTGAGAGCCAAGACGAAATTGGGTTGTTGGCAAACGCTTTTAATACGATGACAACACAACTACGTCAAATCTTGGGAGGTCTTGAGCAGCGGGTTAACGAACGCACAAAAGAGTTAGAGATTATTTCGGATCAAATGCGTTATCGTGCCAATCAGCTGCAAACGGTGTCTGACGTAGCCCGTGCAATTGCTACAGTGCAAGATATCGATCACTTACTGCCGCTTATTACCCAGACGATTAGTGAACGTTTTGGTTATTACCATGTGGGTATTTTCTTACTTGATCCACATGGCGAATATGCTGTCTTACAGGCCGCGAACAGCGAAGGGGGAAAACGGATGCTTGCTAGAGGACATCGTTTGAAAGTTGGGCAGGTGGGAATTGTTGGTTATGTCACAGACCGTGGAGAGCCGCGGATTGCTCTGGATGTAGGGAAAGATGCTGTTTATTTTGATAACCCAGATTTACCGGAAACTCGATCTGAGATGGCACTTCCCTTAAAGATTGGTGGAAAAGTAATCGGGGCTTTGGATGTTCAAAGCAAGATTGCTTCTGCTTTCAAAGATGAGGATATCAGCTTGCTTGCCACAATGGCAGATCAGGTAGGTATTGCGATAGAGAACTCGCGTTTGTTTGGTGAAACACAAAAGGCTTTGGTTGAAGCACAAACCGCTCAACGGGAATATTTACGATCTGAGTGGGAAAAAGTGTCTCAACAGCAAAATCTAAAGGGGTTTCAGTATACTTATGGTCGTGTTACAAACCTCCCGCAAGAGGGAGGTGAGCTCATTTGGGAAGAATTGGATCAAAAAAATATAGAAGTAATGGAGGTCGATGAACCTGCTGAGCGTATGGGTTCACTTGAAGCCTTTCAAAGCCGAGATCTACCCATTCAGATGGAGGATGAGCTTGTTATTCCAATAACCTTACGCGGCCAGGCGATCGGAATCATCAAGCTGCAAGATATTGATCAAACTCGTACCTGGAACCAAGAGGATATTACATGGATCAAATCTGTTGCAGATCAGATAGGTCTGGCATTGGAAAATGCGCGCTTGTTGGAGGCTACCCAGCGGCGTGCCGAACGCGAATATCTGGTCGGTCAAATCACTACCAGGCTGCGCTCTTCTAATGACCCTCAAGTGATTTTACAAACGGCGGTGACTGAGCTGCGAAAAGCGCTACATGCTCAAAAAGCACAGGTCATTATCCAAACTCATTCAGACCCAGATCACGGCTCGCTAAGTGAGTAAATTGGGTTGGCAAAATAATAGGAAGTCTGAGGTATTATGGCGGACAAACGGGATGTATATGTGGTCGCAATTGCGAACGAGAAAGGTGGGGTAGCCAAAACTACGACGGTTATTTCTCTTGGAGGAGCGCTTGTTGAATTAGGAAAAGAAGTGCTGGTTATTGACCTGGATACTCAAGCTAATTTGACCTTGGGGTTAGGGTTGACACCTACCAATGTGCGCAAATCGGTAGGCGACATTCTGTTGAATTCGGCATCTTTGATGAGTGTCAGTCGCGAAACAGCAATTCCTGGATTAGATTTAATCCCATCTAATGCAGATATGGGCCTGGCAGAAAGGTTCCTGCCCGTGCGGAAAAATTACGAGTTTATATTAAAAAACACATTGGAAAATACGAAAACATATGATTTTATCCTTCTCGATTGTCCCCCGTCACTGGGAGCGGTGACAGTCAATGCGCTGACCGCCGCTCAAGTCGTCATTGCACCGACGCAACCTGAATATTTTTCGGCTTATGGATTAAGGAGTGTCATGGCAGCCATTCGTAAGGTTCGCGGGCAATCGAACCCAGACTTGATTTATTTTGTACTAATCACCATGATGGATCGCAGAAACCGGATTCATCGCGCCCTCAATGAACAGCTGCAGACGACATTTGGGGAGGGCTTGCTCAAAACAGTGATTGAAACGGATACAAAATTGAGGGAGAGCACAGTTGCCGGAATGCCAATCACGCATTATTACAGTTCAAGCCGGAGTGCTGGACAGTATCGGGCTTTGGCTCAGGAGCTGATTCAAAATGTCGAAGAAAAAGTTAGACACTAGAATTGAAAGCCTGTTTGCAGATCTGGAGAAAGAGACATCCCAGACGCGCCAGGTTGACCATACGCCCAGGCAAGTTCGGAAAGTGCCTCTGAGAGTTCCAGATTTATCTGATGCTGTCGAACCGTTTTTGCCACCGCGTTCCGAAATAGAAACGGATATTAAATCCACAGTTCCTGCTCAACCAACCAAAGAAGTCATCGGTTGGAGATGGGAATGTGATGCGAGTGGAAAATATACGTTAGTAAGTGATGAAATCCAAGCTGCTTTGGGTATTTCACCTGACCGTTTCTTGGGTCGTCTATTCACCAGGTTCCAGCTTTCACCTGGCTCGATTGACTCATTGGATGAAATTCTACTTACTACAGAGGGTGAGGCCCGACCAACTGAAGTTGACGTTGAGTTTCTCGACCAACATGGGGTGCATATAGAGGTCCGGTTGACACTTATGTCCATTCTTTCAGATGAACCTGAAAGTCATCACATAGGATGGCGGGGTTATGCCCGTGTGATGAGTGAAGTAAGTGTTGAATTTATTCAAGAACAACCGGCAAAGATAAGCCCGGCACCAGATCAGGTACCTCTCGGAAAAACGACTCTTTCTGAAAGGACATCTTTTACTCATAAAATTGCCCCTTTCGACCAAAGCTTGCAAACTTCAGATTTACATGGGGTAAGACTGGAAGAAGAGAAAATTCAGACAACGAATGTTCCCATCACGCCTTTTGGGATGGAGGCCATTCGTGATCAGAGACCCATCTTCGAGGCTGGTACTGCTGATGAACCTGCTGCCATGGCAGTGCCATTTATCCTTCGAGCAGACCAGGTTGGTTTATTGGAAATCATCGACGATGCGCAAAAACGAATCTGGACTGAGGATGAGCGCAGGCTTGTGGAACAGGTGACAGATCAATTGACTCTGGCGCTCGAAAACGCCAGGTTGTTTAACGAAACTCGACAGCGTGCACAAGAAATGACTAATCTTTATGATGTCAGCCAATCCTTGAATAGTGCTACGCTCGAGCCCGCTGAAGTGGCGAGAATTGTAACGCAAAACTTTGCTGAAATTTTGGATTTCGATGAAGCTTCAGTCTCCTTATTTGACCCTGAAGAAGAGGCCTTGCGCGTGGTTTCTGATATAACAAGGAGTGAAGATAACACGGGATGGAAGGAAACCGATTGGGTGGGAAAAGCCTTTCTTTTGTCCGAATATCCTGCGACTGCCAAAGCAATCCAATCGATGCAGCCCCTGATTGTGCGTGCTAATGACCCGAAGGCAGATCCGGCAGAGCTGGCATACATGCGACAGAATCAAGATTCCATTCTAATTGTTTTGCCATTAATTGTTAAGAACCAGTCGATCGGGATTGTTGAGCTTGAGATGAGAGGCAGCGAACGGGAATTCGACTCCAGCCAAATAAATATGATGGTTACGATTGCGAATGCTGCCGCCGTGGCGCTGGAGAACGCTCAACTGTATCAGGTGCAGTTCGAGACTGCCGAAAAATTGCGTGAATTAGATAAGCTAAAATCACAATTTCTTGCCAATATGTCTCATGAGCTGCGCACTCCTTTAAATTCAATTATCGGTTTTTCGCGAGTGATCATGAAGGGGATCGATGGCCCCATTACGGATATGCAAACGCAGGATTTAACAGCTATTCATAACTCTGGGCAGCATTTATTGAAGTTAATTAATGACGTATTGGATGTTTCGAAGATCGAAGCTGGCAAGATGGAGCTGGCTTTTGACGATAATACGAATGTTGCAGATCTGGTTAACAGTGCAATGTCCACAGCCATTGGCTTGACAAAAGATAAACCCATCAAGCTTGAGAAGATCATCCCAATTGAACTGCCATTGGTGCGGGCTGACCCAACCCGAGTTCGCCAAGTCTTGATCAATTTCTTATCAAACGCCGCGAAGTTTACGGATGAGGGTGTCATTCGGGTTGAGGTAAAACAGGTTATGAATCCGAAGAATCAACCCGAGATTATGATTAGTGTGACAGATTCGGGTCCCGGAATTACGCCAGAAGATCAGTTGAAACTCTTCCTACCGTTTTCCCAGGTTGATACTTCCCCTACCCGAAAAGTGGGGGGAACTGGCCTGGGGCTCTCGATTTCCAGAATGTTGGTAGAACTGCACCAAGGTCGAATTGGTGTTGAAAGCGAGCTTGGAAAGGGAAGCACATTCTGGTTTACGTTACCTTTACCTTATATCGAATCTGAGCCAGATGCAGGAAAAAAATTGGTTCTGGTGATCGATGACGACAAGCAAATTATTAGCCTTTATGAACGGTACTTACAGGCTCATGGATTCCAGGTTTGCCCCTTAACAGATCCGTTTCAAGCTGTGTCGACAGCTCGTCGATTACAACCTTTCGCCATAACCCTGGATATTATGATGCCAAATAAAGATGGCTGGCAAGTATTAGAAGAACTCAAACGTAACCCTGAAACCAGAGATATTCCAGTCGTGGTTTGCAGCATCGTAGAAGAACAAGATAAAGGGATTACCTTGGGTGCTGTCGATTACCTGACGAAACCTATCCTTGAAGAGGATCTAGCCGGCGTTTTGGAACGCTTGAACCAGGATGGAACTATACAAGATATCCTGGTTGTAGAGGATGATCAGGATGAATTAGATTTTATTAAACGGATACTCGAAGAACAAGGTAAGTATCAAGTCAGGATTGCTTTGAGTGGCGTAGAGGGACTGGTGGCGATGCAAGCTCAATTACCCCAGGCTCTGATTCTCAACCTCTTGATGCCTGAATTGGACAGTTCAACATTCTTAGAATCACTTTTCATTGACCCTGCCTGGCGAGACATACCGGTGATCATTTTAAGTGCAAGTGATGTTCCTGAAGAGCGATTACAGCGTTTCTCGGAATCCTCTATGAAATTGCTCAACAAAGAAGGTCTGAAGGAAAGTGAATTATTGGAAAGCATTGAGAGTGTTCTAAAACGGATTGATCCAGGAAAATTTGGAACCAATGTTAGGATGCAGGAAGGCAAAGCATGAGCGAAGCTTCAACGCATGTGACGATAGAATGTATTGACTGTGGATTTAAAACGCCATATTCAACAACAAACACTACCTGCCCAAGCTGCGGAGGACAATGGCGTGAGGCGCGGTATGATTATGAAAAAATTGGGTTATTACTCCCTTCTCGAGTGGTCGGTAGACCGAATGATTTATGGCGTTATCGAGAAGTGTTACCCTTGGAAGCTCCTAACCCGATTATCAACATGGGAGAGAGGAACGCCTCTCATCCATGCGCAAAACCTTGGATTGATGTTAGGTCTGCCTCGCCTTTATATAAAAGATGAGAGGCAAGGCCCTACTGGCTCCTTTAAGGATCGCCAGGCTGCGCTTAGTATTGCGGCGATGAAAGAAGCCGGCATTACCGAAGCCGTTTTGGCTTCGACTGGGAATGTGGCCATTGCATATTCAGCTTATGCAGCGAGAGCGGGGATCAAGCTGTGGGCCTTTTTAACAAGTCTGGTTCCCGCTGAGAAAATGCGTGAGGTGGCGCTTTATGGAACGCAGGTTGTCAAAGTGACTGCCTCCTATGACCAGGCAAAGCAATTGGCAGCCGAATTTGCCCGTCAACGGGGGCTGTATTTAGAGCGCGGTTCAAGATCAATCCCCTCTGTTGAAGCAATGAAGACAATTTCTTTTGAGGATCGCGGAGCAATTAGCTTTTCAATTAGGTTTATCTGAGCCCATCTGGAAGGCACCCGATTGGTACGTTCAAGCGGTTAGTGGTGGTCTGGGACCTCAGGGGGTTCTTAAAGGTTTTGAGGAATTAAAATTGATGGGATTGACTGATCAGATTCCTGCATTGGCAGGGATACAATCAGCGGGTTGTGCACCTATGGTGCATGCCTGGAAACAAGGTCTGGATGTTGCCGACCCTGTGCGTTCGCCGCGAACGCATATCACCACCCTTTCGACTGGAGATCCAGGCAGGACTTATACCTGGCTGCGCCAACATATGTTAGCAGGGGGAGGAGGGGTGTTTGAGAGTGTAACCGATGAGGAAGCTTTTCGAACGATCCACATCCTGGCGAAAATGGAGGGGCTATCCGTTGAACCTGCATCTGCAGTTGGTTTTGCCGGTGTAATCCGCTTGGTACACGCGGGTCATATCAAGCCATCGGACCTGGTTGTGGTGAATTGCACTGGGCATACGATGCCGATAGAAAAAGAAATTCTTGGCGAAGGGTGGGGGCGCAACCTGGCACCCGCCGGAGCAGGTGAAGCACAAACTTCCATGACTTTGCCGGAAACGCAAGAAGAAGGTCTGTTAGCTGCGCTGAGTAAAGTAACCATGGAGCGTTTCTCGCGGATCATTATTGTCGACGATACTCCCGATGCACGACGTTTAATCGTGCAAATCCTTCAATCACAGGGCGATTACACCCTCTTTGAAGCCACGAATGGACGTGAAGCGATCGAATTGGCAAAGAAAGAAATTCCTGACTTGGTCATCTTGGATTTGATGATGCCAGAGACAGATGGATTTGCAGTGTTGGATGCTTTGAAGCAAGATCCTCAGACAGCTGATATTCCAGTTATCGTTGTCACGGCTAAAGAGCTGACCCCTGACGAGAAAAACCGTCTCAAAGGACGTGTTCATACTTTAATGCAAAAAGGTGAGTTCATGGGCGATGACCTTGCTGATGAAGTCAAAGCGCTGTTGGGGTGAAGGTAAATCAGGGTATTAATAAACCAGTATGCAATCAAAAATTAAAGGAATTTCAGCATCCCTGGCTTCCGCGTTTTTTTTAGGTATGGCACCCGTTTTTGGGAAACAAGCCATTAACCAAGGAATGCCCCCTCTGGAGGTTGTGGCGGTGCGGACAGGCCTGGCTACGCTGTTGATCTTTGGGGTGATCTTTTTATTCAAGAGGCAGTATTTATATATTTATCCTGCGGGTTTACTAGGCTGCTTGTTAGCAGGAGGCATCAACGGGCTGGGTTCTTTATTGTATTACAGTGCTCTTGGGCGGATTAATGCAAGCGTGGGGCAGCTTTTATATTCGTTATATCCATTGTTCGTAATGCTCTGGATGATGGCTCTTGACAACCAACACCCCAGCCGCCTGACATTAATCCGTTTACTATTGATTCTTCCTGCATTGTATCTTTTAACCCGGGCTCCGAACCAATCGATTGATCTGTTGGGTGTACTGATGATGCTGGGGGCATCGATCTTATATGCGCTGCATTTACCCATCAACCAGCGAGTCCTTTATGATATGCCTGCTCCTACGGTTACCTTCTATACACTCTTAGCTATGAGTATTGTCGTGATCCCAGCGTTTCTATTTTCAGGTAATATCATTTTTTCGGTCTCGCAGGTAGCCATGAGAGCAGTGCTGGGTTTAAGCCTGGTTACCTTTTTCTCAAGATTGACGTTGTTTATGGGGGTCAAGCATCTGGGAGGAATGCAAGCAGCATTATTGGGGTTGAGTGAATTATTGGTAACTTTAATATTTTCATATCTCTGGCTTGATGAAAGTTTGAGCTTGACTCAATGGATAGGGGTAGGATTATTGGTTGCCAGTCTTTCATTGGTAGCTAGTGAGAAAACAACCCCTCAACGCTTAAAGACCAGATGGTTAAATTGGCTGCGACCACCAGAATATCCTTCAGATTTTCCACTACCATGATTTTCCTGTTTCGAATCCATACCCCCTACCCCTGACATTCACAATCCAAGTTTGACTTCCCGGGAAAACTGAAAGCTTATGCCTTAAACGGCTGATCAACGGGCGCAGAATTGCAGGAGCTTCTTGATCTGCGGTGTCATACCCTTGAACCCTTGCTACCAGTTCTTTATGTGAAAAAATATATCCTTGGTTCTCAAGGAAAACTTTTAACAATTTTGATTCTGTAGAGGTTAGCGAGATTTGGGTATGATCATTCCAAATCAACTGTTGATCGAAATCAACTCTTACTCCATTCCCAAAAAGGACTTCACTTTGTGGGAGAGGTATGGTTTGATTAGTCTCTTTGTTTTCTTGGAGTGTTTGAACAGACAATTCTAGCTTAGACAACAGCTCTTGATATTGTAAATGTTCGATCCGTAATTTTAGTGCCTTGGTGACACTCGCCAGGATTGTTTCGGGTGAGGATGGCTTGAGTAAGTAATCTTGGGCACCCAAGCGTAATGCTTCGATAGCCGATTCAAGTGAACCATGTGCAGTCAGGAGAATTACCTGAGAGTCAGGAGAATATTCCGCTGTAAATTGCAAGACTTCAATCCCGCCCATCCCAGGCATTTTCAAATCCAATAAGATTAGATCGTAGAGTTCTTCTTTGATTCGCAGGATGGCTTCTTCCCCGCTTGCTGCAGTCTGAACCCGGTAACCTTCAAGCCGAAGAATATCAGCAAGAGATCGGCGCATGGTAGCCTCATCATCAACAACCAGGATCAGAAAAGGTGTTCCCCCTGGATAGTGAGACGGCATTCCAAGATTTGTCATTCAGAGGACCTGGGTTCAGTTGGTGAGGAACAGCGTAATGTGATTTGGAACCTGGCCCCCTTACCGAGGGTAGAATGATCCCCGGGTGGTATCCTGGATTCCCCTTCGTCCAAGAGCTCTAGACTACCACCATGTGCGGTGATGATTCCATAGCTGATTGCCAAACCAAGTCCTGTTCCTCCTTGTTTGCTGCTCACAAATGGCTCAAAAATGGTTTTCTTTTTCAACGATGAAATACCTGGACCAGTATCCTGGAAAATGATCCTCAAATGGTCATGGTTATATGACGTTTCGATAATCAGGTTACCGCCTTTTGGCATCGCTTCCACAGCATTCAGAGCCAGGTTCAAAAACACTTGTTGAATCTGATCACCGACAACATAGACATGCGGTAAATTCGAAGCGTAGTGTAAATGTATTCGGATGGAATGATCTCGAAACTGCTTTTCCATCAGGGTGATGACCTTATTCAGCAGTGCGTGGATATCCGTGGGTTTACGATCCAGCGCACCCGGCCGATAATAATCCAGCATCCTTTGAACTGTTTGCATCAATCGATCCAGCTCTTCCCGGGCTAAACCGAGATAATATTGGCGGTCTGCCATGGATAATTCTTTTCTTTCAGCCAGATGCAGGCAATTACTGACTGATTGCAAGGGGTTGTTTATCTCATGAGCGATTGAGGCGGTTAATCGCCCAGCGATTGCCATTTTTTCTGCCTGGATCAGGGCACGTTGCGACTTCCTCAAGCTGGCGTATATAAAGACGCAGTTCTTCATTCAAGCGCATATTCTCGAAAAGGCCTGCCAGGTTTCCAGCGATCAAGATCAACAGCTGTTCATCCTGGTTTGAGAAGGCATTTACATTTCTGCTGACCAGGTCGATAACCCCGATCACCTTACCACGATATCGTAATGGTACAGCCATTTCAGAGCATATATTGTTTCTTTTTGGAATGAAGCGTGTGTGTGACAGCAGGTCGTTCACACGTACAGGGTTCCCACTTTGGACAGTGAACCCCACAATGGAAGACTCATCTGAGAGCTCTAAAGGAATTACTTCGATGTTTTCTCCCCCGTACTCACGGAGAACATGATCACCTGGCGAAATCAGGTAAACAGCCGCCCAATCGGTATCAAAAGCGCGGCGTAACCTATGCATAACACGCCGAGACACCTCATTAATCTCAATACTTAATGATGCAGTTACGGCAAGCTCATTTAACAGGGCAAGTTGTTGTAAATAACGAGTGGCTTCCGCGAAGACGATTGCATTTTCCACATTGTATGCCAGAGAGGATACGTGCTGGGAGGCTTGCCGCAATTTTTCTGGGTCAAAGTTCGGGTTGGTAATGGAATCCTCTTGAATGAAGGCAACCAACCCAATGACCCTTTTCCCGATAACAATAGGGATGCCCATCCAGGCTGGATTAATCATCTCATTCATACCGGGCAGAAAAGATTCTCTTTTGCAGTCAGAGCTATTCAGGATCATTCCCTGTCTTGAGAGAGTTATTTTTTCGATTGCCGGGATTTTTGGAAGAGAAAGATCTAAATCTTTAGCAGTTAATTGACAAATCCATGTTGCCTGGATATGGAAGATATCTCCAGATCGAATAGCAAGATATGCAGCATCGCAGGTGATAACCCCGCAAAGAAATTCCAGGATGTTATCCAGGATGGTTTGTGGATTGTAGGAGGCTTCCAGCTCAGCGCGTACTTGCCAGATGGGTTGTTGAGTATCTTGAAAAATAATGGGTAGTTCTTCGGATGAAGAATTCGGTGTTTGACCGAGAGGATGAAAATGATGAGAAATTATCTTAAAAATGTTTTCACTGTTCTTGTCGGCATTGTCTATTCCGATCATGAGGATGAGATGTTCTGCTGGACTTGGGAAGAGATAAATGTGTTGGCAATCTAATTTCGGGTTGTCGGCTTTGGTCCAGCGCACATGACCGCTGCTCAAAGCGCCAGCCAGCCAGGAGGAAAATGTCGGTGATTCGACCAAGCTACTTAATGTCGATTGCCTGGATCGATTCAGACCTTGCCTGGGACCAAATTCCCACCGTGCATTCTTGTTATCGAGCCATACAGCCCAACGCGCTCCGCTAAGTCTGCATGCTTCCTTAAGCAAGTTAACACTCGAATTCTAAATCGTTTTTCATCTCTTCTCTGCTTCCATTATAGTCAATATGTGACATTAATCAAAGATTTCGCCTGAAGTATGGCAATATCGGAGATAAGATGGATGTGTTATACTCGTATGGGAGAGGTCATTATGATGAAAAGCCAGGATTACATCGAGCTTGAGGACCTGTATGGGGCGCATAATTACAAACCTTTAGATATTGTGATCTCACGAGGTGAGGGAGTTTGGGTCTATGATGTCGATGGAAAGCGATACCTGGATTGTTTAAGCTCATATTCAGCCCTTAACCAGGGCCATGTTCACCCACGTATTTTGGCAACATTAATTCAACAAGCTGAGAAGCTTACTTTAACTTCTCGGGCTTTTCGCAACAACCAGCTTCCATTGCTTTATAAAGAATTAGTGGACCTAACCGGATACGAAATGGCTCTGTTGATGAATAGTGGGGCTGAAGCAGTTGAAACTGCGATTAAGCTAGCTCGTAAATGGGCTTACCAGGTGAAAGGGATTCAGCGCCACCAGGCAGAGATTATTGCTTGTGAAGGGAATTTCCACGGACGAACGACCACGATTATTTCGTTTTCTTCCGAACCATCGTACCGTGATGATTTTGGACCATTCACTCCAGGCTTTACCCTTGTCCCTTACGGTCGTAGTCAAAATGTTTTAGAAGCGATCACTCCTCAGACTGCGGCAGTTCTTGTTGAACCAATCCAAGGTGAAGGTGGTGTGATTGTTCCTCAAGATGGATATCTAAAACAGCTCCGCCAGATCTGCACGGAAAATAATATCTTGCTCATTTTGGATGAGATTCAAACGGGGTTAGGCCGTACTGGAAAGCTGTTTGCTTGTGACCACGAAGGTATTCGACCCGATATTATGATCATTGGGAAAGCCCTGGGTGGCGGTTTTTATCCTGTTTCAGCAGTATTATCGAGCCGTTCCATCCTGGGGTTATTCCAACCTGGCGATCATGGTTCCACTTTCGGCGGGAATCCGTTGGGAGTGGCTGTGGCGCGTACTGCTTTAAAAGTCTTGGTTGAAGAAGGGATGATTGAAAATTCTTCGAGGATGGGGGAATATTTTCAGGAACAATTGGCTGAAATTCCAAGCCCTTATATCAAAGAGGTGCGCGGAAAAGGTTTATTGGTGGGCATGGAGCTGAAGCCCAATGCAGGTGGTGCACGCCGGTATTGTGAAGCGATGGCATCCAATGGCATTTTGGCTAAGGAAACCCATGAGCACGTAATACGTTTTGCTCCACCATTAATCATTACTCAGGAGACTTTAGATTGGGCTATTCCAATTATTCGAGAAGTACTGAAAAAATGATCGACTAACGAGGTCTGTGTGACGGAGAACAGACCTTGTATTTTTTTGAAAAAGAGGAACCCTTTATGAACATAGGAATACCAAAAGAAAAAAGGACTTTCGAATTTAGGGTGGGAATGACCCCAGCCGGTGTTCAGATGCTCACACAACAGGGACATACCTGTTATATCGAGCATGAGGCTGGCCTGGGCGCTGGTTTCAGCGACCGGGAATATGAACAAGCAGGAGGGCGGATTGTTTATTCAGCCCATGAGGTCTTTGGTCGCGCCGATTTGCTGCTCAAGGTGGCAAGACCTCTATACGAGGAACTGGAATGGCTTCGCCCCAAAACAATCATCCTAGGATTGTTGCACTTGGCCTCGTCGCGGAAAGATAAGATCGATATGATCCTAAAAAAAGGTTTGACGACGATCGCCTACGAGCATATTCAGCTGCCTGATGGCACAGTACCTGTGAGAAAGCCATTAAGCCAGATTGGCGGAGCATTGGCAGCTCAGATCAGTGCACGTTTACTTCAAAATAATGCAGGTGGTAAAGGTGTATTGATGGGAGGTATCAGCAGTGTCCCGCCAGCCGAAGTTGTGGTCATCGGAGCAGGAATCTTTGGTACTTATGCTACGCGCGCCTTTGTTGGCTTGGGGGCACGCGTGACGGTGCTTGATACGAGCTTGGAAGCCCTGCACCGTATCTATGACATGAACCTGGGTGTCGGTACCATGATGGCTTATCCACAGGTGGTTGAAGAGGCAATCTCTCATGCTGATGTTGTTGTGGCGGCGGTTCTGGTACCGGGGGAACGCCCACCGCTTGTCATCACGCGTGACATGGTCAGAAAAATGAAAGAACGCTCCGTTATTATGGATATCAGTATCGACGAAGGGGGGTGTGTAGAAACTTCTCGCCTCACTACACACGAGAAATCGACCTTTGTCGAGGAAGGCGTGATCCATTATTGTGTGCCAAACATCCCCAGCATCGTGGCACGTACATCGACCTTTGCGTTTATTAACGCAGCCTATCCTTATATTATGGAAATTGCTAATAAAGGCATTTATACAGCTGTCAAGGAAAATTCGGCCATCGAGTCGGGTACGGTGATCCTGGATGGCGAAGCCCGGCATCTTGCCCGGATGAGCCCTTAAGGACAACGGAGTATATAGAATTATGGACCTTCAAAAAATTTACCAATCCAGGGTTGTTACTGCGGATGAAGCAGTCAGGAAAATTCAATCGGGGCAGCGTGTTTTCCTGACCGGGAACTGTTCCACGCCTAAAGAAGTGTTGTCAGCTTTAGTCCGATACGCACCAAATTTGAGGAATGTTGAGATTTGCCAGGCGTTATCCGTTGGGGCGGCCGATTATGTTGGACCTGAGATGGAAGGGCACCTCCGTGTCAATACGATGTTTATCAGCGCCAATATTCGTTCTGCAGTCCAGGCAGGCCGGGCGGATTTCACACCGGTTTTACTCTCTGAATTTCCCTTGCTGTTTAAGAATCGGGTATTACCTTTGGATGTAGCCCTGGTGCACGTCTCTCCGCCCGATGAACATGGCTTCTGCAGTTTTGGGATCGAATGCGGGCTGACAAAATCGCCAGCAGAATCGTCGAAAATTATAATTGCAGAAGTCAATCAGAGAATGCCGCGTACCTTAGGCGACTCCTTTATTCATGTCAGCCGGATCAATTATATCGTCCCGGTGGATTATGAGCTGCCAGAAATGAAGATGGGAGCGGAGGGACCTAATGAGGTGACAGAGAAGATTGCCGGCTATATCGCGGAGCTGATCCCCGATGGCGCGACCATGCAAATGGGCATTGGGGCGATCCCTGATGCAGTTCTAAAGTATTTGTACAACAAGAAGGAGCTGGGCATCCATAGTGAGCTGTTCTCGGATGGTGTTATGGATTTGGTCGATGCAGGTGTCGTGACCAATTCTCGCAAGACCCTCCATCCCGGGAAGATTGTTGCTGGATTCATCATTGGAACTAATCGCCTTTACCAGTGGACAGATGATAATCCACTGATTGAGCTTCATCCGACAGAATATGTCAACGATCCTTTTGTGATTGCTCAAAATGAACGCCAGGTAGCAATCAACTCAGCCATTGAAGTGGATATCACTGGACAGGTTTGCGCGGATAGCATTGGACCGAAACTTTTCAGCGGTGTAGGTGGGCAGTTAGATTTTGTTTACGGTGCCTCTCGTTCGAAGGGCGGTGTACCAGTCATTGCTCTGCCCTCCACCGCAACCATGCGAGATGGAACTGTGGTCAGCCGGATTGTGGTCATGCTCAAGCAGGGAGCGGGCGTGGTTACTTCGCGCAACCATATTCGCTACGTGGTAACGGAGTATGGCGTTGCAGAACTTTATGGCAAGAGCATACGCCAACGTGCCCAAGCTTTGATCAATATTGCTCATCCTGATTTCCGTGCGGATATCAAGAAATTAGCCACAGAACTTCACTTGATGTAACCTATGGCTCGCTGCACAAAAATTGTTGCTACGATTGGCCCTGCCAGCCAGGAGGCTGCCTCGATTCAGAACCTCTTGGAGGCCGGGGTCAATGTGGCACGCCTAAACTTCTCTCACGGTACACATGAAGTCCATGCTGAGGTAATTCGGCGTTTACGAGAAACCGCCCTCAAACTGCAGCAGCCTTTGTGTATATTGCAAGATCTACAAGGTCCTAAAATTCGGACTGGCAGTTTGACTGATGGAACTGTTGAGCTTGTTCCGGGCCAATCCTTGACCCTTGTCACACATACTGTGCCGGGTGATGCTAAACGGGTGACGGTGGATTTTCCAGAGCTGCCGCTCAGCGTTGAAAAGGGTGGCAGGATTTTGCTGGATGATGGAAATCTTGAACTGGCTGTCACAGGGGTTGAAAAAGACCAGGTTTTCACAAGGGTTGTGGTTGGCGGGGTATTGAAGCCTCACAAGGGGGTTAATCTCCCTGGAGCGAAGATTCCCATTTCGGCTCTGACCGAGAAAGATAAACTGGACCTGGCTTTTGGGTTAGAGCAAGGCGTTGATACGATTGCCCTATCATTTGTGCGCTCTGTAGAAGATATTCGTGCATTACGGCAGGAGATTCGACGTTTAGCTCCGAATCGCATGGATACGCCGGTGATTGCCAAATTAGAACGCCCCGAGGCTTTGGTGAACCTGGACGCAATTGTGCAGGAAGTTGATGGCGTGATGGTGGCCCGCGGCGACCTGGGTGTGGAGATGTCCCCTGAGGCTGTGCCTGCAGCTCAAAAGCAGATCATCGAGTGTGCAAATATGAATGAAAAATTGGTGATTACCGCTACTCAGATGCTGGACTCGATGATGAATAACCCGCGACCGACCCGCGCAGAAGCCTCTGATGTCGCCAATGCCATCTTAGATGGGACAGATGCGGTCATGCTTTCGGGCGAAACTGCTGCTGGAAAATATCCGTTGAAGTCTGTTCAAATGATGAATGCAATCATTTGCGAGGCGGAGACTTCCATGCAGCGCTGGAACCACTGGCATGGTGAATCGAAACCGCGATCGCCTAACGATGATACTTTTTTTATGTCCATGGCGGCGCGCGCGTTAGCCCAGGATAAAAACATTGCTGCGATTGCTGTGTTTACGCTAACCGGGCGTACTGCGCTTCTCATGGCGAAGAGCCGCCCAGGCGTACCGATCCTGGCTTTTACGCCTGATCGATCAGTTTATAATCGCATGGCTATGTTCTGGGGAGTATCTGCACACCTGGTAAAACAGGCTTATTCGATTGAAGAAATGGTTGCAGAGGTGGAGCAGGTGCTTCTGGAACTCAATCTGGTTCGAGCAGGTCAGCAGGTGGTCCTTACCTGCGGTTATCCTGTGGGAATCATCAAGGCAACCAACTTAGCTTTGCTGCATACGGTGGGTGGACTAAAGCCGCCAGCTGGCATATAAGTTGCATTGATTTCTTCTAAACTTCGGGGCAGATAGTTCGATCTGCCCCGTTTGTCTTTATATAGGTTTTTGTGAAGAAATTTATTGATAAAATTAGCAATAATCTAGGAGATCTTTTATGTCCCATAGGCGTTGGATTGTCCTTTTACTAATTTTTATTGCCATGGTTTTATTGGTTGGTTTTTGGTCATTAAGCCTGGGACAAGCCGCGGCGCTTTTATCTGGCGATTCAAAGCCCACACCTCCGCCGGATGAAACCATAACGAGTATCGAACAGGCAATCAACTCGGGGATGGATGCGCGAGTAGAATACCAACCGGTTTTCGCGATTACCGAAAGTCAAATTACGAATATTCGGGTCTCTGGAGAAGAAGACTGGGCAACAGCCTGGCTGGAGGTGATGGACCCTAAGACTGGGGAATCCATTCCAACTGAGCCAGGGCTTGTTTTGCTTAAAAATGTCGATGGAAGCTGGATACCAATCTTTCCGGGAGATGAGGCCTGGTTAAAATGGGTAAATGAATGCCCCAATTGAGGTCTTATCGGATAGCGAGAAAGAATACTGGTTACTTATCAATCAGGAATCTACTGAAAATATTCCTGCTGCTCCTCTAACGGGATATTTGCTCCCCTGGCCGAATGGGCTAACGCGCAAGCTGTCGGGGAGCGTGTCGCATGATTCTTATATCCCCTCAGGAAATTCCCATTATGCATTTGATTTCTATCTGTCTGGACTGATGTGGAATATCCATGCTTCTAAAGCCGGCACGGTCTGGAGATGGAAAGACGATATTGCTAATAACAGTACAGAATCTCCAGGAAATTATATCGTCATCAAGGATTCTGCTTCCACGTATCAGCTCTATATGCACCTCGCACAGAATAGCATACCAGCAGAATTAAAAGCGGTCGGTGCTCCTGTACAGCAGGGACAGTTCATTGGCATTGCCGATGATACGGGCGCCAGCACCGGTCATCACCTGCACTTCATGGTGCATACCAACCCCGACTCTTATTGGGGTACTTCGGTGGACATTGTTTTTGGAGATGTCCCGATCAATGGCGGTCGCCCACGCTTGAAAAGGCTTGATATACCAAATTATAATGATGAACCCTATTGTTGGCCAAATGCTAAATTTCCGGACAAACCCAAGGATGAATGCAGCCAGTTTCAGGAATCCTATGTTTCTGGGAATGTCTATTATTATGTCGATACCACACCCCCCATCGGAGCATTGACAGCTCCCGTTTTTGGAGCTAATGTTGCTTCCCAGTCCGTAACGATCAAAGGCTGGGCGAGTGATTCTGGTGTGGGGTTAAAAAGCGCTCAAATCCGTGCTTACTTTTAATGGAGCTTGGGCAGATATCGGTGCAGCGCAGAGTGTCTCTCCCTTCGGCTATTCCTGGAATCTGTGTAATTCAAATGTTCCTGACGGCCCGGTCAGCCTGAGCCTTCGTTTGATGGATAATGTCAATAATACGAAAATATACGACAGCCTGGTCACGTTTGTAAAAAATTACAATTGCCCTCTGGCCACCCCGCAGCCTCCGGCGGCCTGCTCGCCGTCTGCCAACCAGGTCGCGCTTTATTCGAGCGATAACTTCCGCGGTGATTGCGTGGTCAAAGATATTGGGAGTTATGCTTCCGGAGCCGATCTGGGAGCAGTTGGGGATAACCGTGCTGTTTCGATTAAGGTCGGAGCCAATGTACTGGCGACTTTATTCAGCGATGCAGCTTTCTCTGGCCGATCGGAAACTCTTAATCGGGATGACAGCAGCCTGGGAGAAAATTTGGTTGGGGCGAATAAGGTTAGCTCGTTGCAAGTACAACTCAGAACAACAGCTCCGAATGTTCCGGAACCTGTCTGGCCAACCGCAGGAGGAACTTTTACAGAAACACTTTCTTTGAGTCTTTATTGGCGAGACAAGGGATGCAGCAGCCAATTCCAGGCGCGGCTGATACGCGGTGGGGAGACAATCACTTCTACCTGGCTCACCGAACCTTTCTGGCACCTGGGGACAGGAGTAGGGAGCTTTGGGCTGCTTCCCGGGGCTTATTCCTGGCAGGTGCGCGCTGGCAACAGCGCCGGAACCAGTCCCTGGAGCTCAGCTCAGGCGCTCACGATTGTTTCTAAAACAGTTAACCCAGCTACGATCGTTTTGGCTCCCTATACAGATTTGATGGAGTCGGTTGGAGGTTGGAGTGCAAGCGGTCTCTGGCATCTCGAATCTGCAAAGCCGGCCGCCAGCGGCTCACATACCTGGTGGTTTGGTTATTGTAAAATAACGAATAACGGCTGCGATGAATATTATTACAATGCAAAGACCGGTGATTTGACCTCCCCACCCATCCAAATCCCTGCTGCAGGGAATTATTTCCTGCGTTTCAAATATCGATACCAGACTGAAAGCCCTGGTCAATTCTGGGACCAACGCTGGGTGCAGATCAAAGTGGATAGCAATCCTTTTGTAAATTTGTATCAGCTCAGCGATGATCAGATGCTTTACTCTGCTGCCTCGCCTTTCCTTTCAAGCCCAGTGATTGATCTTTTGCCGTATGCCGGGCATACCGTGCAGATCAGGTTTCACTTTGACACAGTGGATATTAACACACAGACTTCAGGAGGGGATAATGATTATGAAGGTTGGTACATCGATGATTTCAGCATTACCGCTGATCCTCCTGTCACTTGCCCATCACCCGATTTGGCTGGGAATACATCTGCACAGGCGCTCGGATTACCCATAAATGTTTCAATGGATGAAACCATATGCCCGGCTGGCGATCTCGATTATTTTCAATTTTCTGGAACAGCAAATACCTGGGTTACTGCCAACACAGAACGCAGGAGTGGCTCTGTAGTCGACTCAGTTCTTCAGCTTATCGGTGAAGATGGCAGCTCAATCCTGGCAGAGAATGATGATGAAGATTATCCGGAAATCCTCAACTCGTTGATCCGGTTTTATATCCCACGTACAGGGACTTATCACTTGAGAGTGAGGGATTGGTGGCACCCGGGGAATGGGGGTTCGAATTATGCCTACACGATCGGAGTTTATCAGGATGCTTTTGACCCCTCCGCGCAAATCGTTTTCCCCACCAGCTCAACTTTGATCTCGAATACCATTACACTCAAAGCTCAGGTAAGTGATAATTTGAGTGGGGTAGATCGGGTCGAATTTTATTTCCACGATTCCCAATGGTCCAATCCTGCCTGGAAAATGCTTGGATACGGGACTCTGCAGCAGGATTACTGGACACTGCCTTTTGATCCATCTACACAGGCTGTTCAATTCAACGCAGCTTTCTTAATCCTGGCTTATGACCGGGCAGGAAATGTTTACGCGGACGCTCTGTGGAATGCAAAATTGACAAACCGGATTTTCCTTACATACCTACCTTTGATTCAAAAAGCAAGCCCTTAACCCTTGATCGTTAGGGTTGTTTTTACAAGTTACGGTTTGTTACAGTTCTGCTACAACCTTTTTTGACAGAGTGTTTTTGTGCTACACTGAAGGGGAAGAACAGGAGATGCATATGATCGGTCAAAAGGTTGCGCCCTCAGGACTGGGGATGGTTGTTAAGGCCATTCTTATACCGTTATTTTTGTTTTTATCTGGATGCAGCCTACCCAAAGGTCCAGGTTTATTACCGACACAAATTGTACAGCTAACCTCAACAGAGACCATCCTGGTACCTTCTCCAACCGCGACACAAAGTATTGAGGTTGTGGATACAGGGGAGTCGCTTCCTCCACAGATCATTGAAATGGTTCCACAGAAGGGGCAAGAACTGCCCTTGGATGGCAAGGTGAAGATTGTTTTCGACCAGGATATGGATCAGGTTAATACTGAACAAGCCTGGCAGATGACCGATTCTAGCGGGGTAGAGGTGCCCGGAAAGATAACCTGGCTTTCTGCGAGATCCTTCCAATTTGAACCCGATCAACCACTCGTTGCTGACGAGACATACCTGGCATACTTATCTGTGCAAGCTTCCAGCTCCTCAGGGATGAATATCCCTGATCCGCTGAAAGTTGAGTTTACAACAGTCACCAACTTACAGGTAAGCCAGGAGTTTCCCACCGATAAGGCGGTCGATGTCGAGAATACAGCGGTGGTTACGGTTATTTTCAACCGTCCGGTTGCACCCTTGGTTATTGCTGAGCAGCAAGAAAATTTACCCAATCCAATTCGTATTTCACCGACTGTACCTGGTAAAGGCGAATGGGTCAGTACATCCGTTTATGTATATCGCCCTGAAACAGTTTTAGCGGGGGGAACACCTTATACAGTTGTGGTCAAGGCTGGGCTTAAAGATGTTACCGGGGAGGTGGTGCTGGCGGAGGATTACAGCTGGAGCTTTACAACGATGGCACCCGGGGTCGATTCATTCTGGATGAATGGATATCCATGGGATGTTAATCCTCAAGATGGTAGAGCGAATATTCCCTTAATGCAGGGATTTACGATCAAGTTTCGCCAACCAATGGATCAGTCTTCATCAGAATCAGCGCTTTCGATCACGGACAGGACAGGTGAGAAAGTGCCGCTGGATATCACCTGGGATGAGCTGAGTACGACAATGGTATTCACACCTACCCAAACGATGGCTTTGGGTAAAGACTATACCCTGGTTCTCGATTCAACCGCACAGGCGATGGGCGGGGGAGATATTGACCAGGGCATCCATTGGAATTTCACAACTGTTTTCCCTCCGGGTATTGCATATACAGATCCGGCTGGTGACTCGGTCCAATCCCAATTTACCCCACAGTTTACGATTTATTTTTAACTCGCCAATGCGTTTTGATTCGCTAAAGGATAAAGTCGAGTTTACACCAGCGTTGGAGGGGGATTGGCAGTGGTATTACGGTGATTATGGTATTTATGGGAATGCCTGGACCATGTATACATACGGCTTACAGCCCTCAACGCAGTATACTGTCAAAATCCTGCCCGGCATGGAAGATTTATACGGGAACCAAATCAGCCAAGAACAAACCATTCGGTTTACGACGGCTGCCTACGATCCCATGGTTGCTTTGCAGCTTCCATCAGAAGGCCCAGTAATTTATCGAGTTGGCGGACCTCAAGATTTTTACGTAAGCTCAAGAAATATCAAGGCTGTTTCAGTCAGGCTCTATCAACTACCCGCTAAGGATTTTGCTGCCATGCAACTTTATTATAGCGAGGAGAAGTCCTTGGAACTACAGCCCGGTTCCAGAAGACCTGGTATGGAAGTCGGATGTTCGAATAAATGGAGAATTGAATGAACGGCTTCTGACCGATTTCGCTCCTGAACTGAACGGTGAGCCGCTTCCACCTGGTTTTTATATCTTAACGCTTGAATCCCCACAGGTACCGCATACCGGCAATAATTTTAATGATGTGCGTCTCATGGCTGTGGTTTCTGCAAACATGTCCTTCAAAACCACAAATTCTGAAGCCTTGGTCTGGCTGACAGATTTATCCACAGGCGATCCCCTCCAGGATGCACCGGTGACAATATTTGACACCCAATTTGAGCCAGTTGGAAAGGGAGTTACCGATGCAGATGGGTTGGTGTATGTCAATGACCTTGTCAAAGGTACCGAATGGTACGATACATTTTTCGCTCTGAGCGATGATCTCAGATCGTATGGATTTGCCTCTGCTAATTGGAGCAGCGGGGTTTCCCCATATGATTTTGGGGTTTGGCAGGATTATTACACACAGCCCGACCGTCCAACAGCCTATCTATATACAGATCGACCTCTTTATCGACCAGGTCAAACTGTATTCTTCAAAGGGATCGTGCGGGTGGATGATGACTTGAATTTTACGCTTCCTCAGACCTCGGAGGTGAATGTGACCATCGAGAGCTTTGAAGAAACGATCTACTCAAAAACGCTGCCTCTGTCTTCCTACGGTAGTTTCGAGGATGAACTGCTCCTGGATATGGAGGCTGCTTTGGGATCCTATACAATCCGCGTCCGTTTTCCTGGAAAAGAAGAGTATATCGGCGAAGTGGGTTTTAATGTGGCGGAGTATCGCAAGCCTGAGTTTATTGTCGATGTTTCTGCCGCGCCTGAAAATGTTCTTCCAGGCGAACCCATGACTATGACGGTCCAGGCCGATTATTATGCCGGTGGAGGCTTATCAAATGCCAAAGTAACCTGGGGGATGCTTGCATCTACATATTACTTTACACCTTCTGATGATTATGCTGCCTACACCTTTATGGATTACGAGGCAGATACGGGATATTATTATCAGGAAAATGCAGATTATGGGGGTGAGTATGTGGCTGATGGAGCAACCCAAACAGATGATAATGGTAAGGCAGTCGTGACACTGCCCGCAGATTTGGGCAGCTCCAAGCAGAGCCAGCAATTTACTTTTGAAGTGGTGGTCACTGACTTTTCTGGGATGGTTGTTGCTGGGCGGGACAGCCTGGTTGTGCACCGCAGTGGAGTCTATCCTGGCGTACGTTCCAAAGCTTACGTCGGAGAAATCGGTAAAGAGCAGTTTTTTGAGATCGTTGCCCTGGATTGGGACAGCCAACCGGTACACAACCAGGTTGTGGATGTGGATATCGTGGAACGGCGGTGGTATAGCGTTCAAGAGCAGGATGCCAACGGACGCATCACCTGGTCTTCTTCCGTGCAAGAATTTCCAGTCGTCGATATTAAAGATCTGGCCCTGGATGAGAAGGGATATGGGCAGGTTAAATTTACTCCTGAGGTCGGTGGCGTTTACCGGGTTAAAGGTCAGCGCGGCAGATCAGCAGGGAAATATAGGTAAGGCTTCAACTTATATCTGGATTGCCGGGGAAGATTTTGTACCCTGGCGGCAAAGCAGTGACCGTGGGATGACGCTGGTAACCGACAAAAATCGCTATGTACCTGGGGAAACAGCAGAAATTATGATCGCCTCTCCATTCCAGGGTGAAAATTATGCCCTGGTGACAGTCGAGCGCGGCCATATCCGGCAGTATGAAGTCATTTTGATGAAGACGAACAGCACAATATACAAATTGCCTATTACACCCGATATGGCACCGAATGTGTATGTTTCTGTGGTTGTAATCAAAGGCGCTGAGGAAGGTTCGCCGCCTGATTTTCGGATTGGATTTATTGAGCTGACGGTGGATCGTAAAGAACAAGCGCTAAAGGTAGAAATTATTCCTGACAAGGAAGTAACTACTCCAGGCGGACGCGTCGATTATACGGTGCGCGTGAGTGATTACCTGGATAAACCCGTCAGCGCTGAAATTTCGTTGGGCTTAAGCGATCTATCTGCTCTGAACCTAAGCGGACCTAATTCGCAGTCGATCCTCGATTTCTTCTATTACGAACGAGGCCTGGGAGTGTGGACTGCGGTACCGATCGTATATACAGTGGAAGATTACAATGCAAAACTCACTCAAGATATCGTTCCGGGCGGTGAAGCGATGGGGGCGGGGGGCGGTAAAGGTGGAGGCGAAGAGGGTGTGATCCAAGCGAGAGGGTATTTCCCAGATACAGCCTACTGGGAAGCTCAACTGGTAACAGATGCGAATGGGGAAGCCAAGGTGTCTATTAGGCTGCCTGATAATTTGACAACCTGGCGGATGGATGCCAGGGCTGTAACCAACGATACTCTGGTTGGACAGTCAACCAACGATATCCAGAGTACCAAGCCTCTCCTGGTGCGTCCGCAAAC
This sequence comes from uncultured Chloroflexia bacterium, assembly GCA_963754615.1. Lineage (GTDB taxonomy): Bacteria > Chloroflexota > Anaerolineae > Anaerolineales > UBA4823 > CAVVUF01. The sequence goes on from CAVWGW010000010.1 coordinate 187,846, forward strand.
GCCGCGTTTCTTCACCGCGGGAGACGAAGTGACCCTCGGGACGGCGGTGCATAATAATACAGACGCAGACCTGGCTGTCAAAGTAAGCCTGCAAGCTGAAGGGATTGATCTGTCGAGTGATCCGGAACAGTCGGTAGAAATTGCAGCCCACCACCAGGTTCTGGTGACCTGGAAGGCAACTGTTCCACAAAACTCGCAGCGGGTCGATTTGGTCTTCCAGGCTGAAGGCGGCGCTTATTCAGATGCCAGCCGGCCAACCTTGGGTACCTTAGAAAACCAGGGGATACCCGTATACAGATATGAAGCCCTGGAGACTGTGGGAACATCGGGTCAGATGTTGGAGGGCGGGACGCGGGTGGAAGGGATCAGCCTGCCTCCTTCCATGGATGTGCAGAAAGGAGAGCTGTTGGTCGAGGTTTCTCCCTCCCTTGTAGCCGGGATGCAGAACGGATTGACTTATCTGGAGCACTATCCGTATGAATGTATCGAACAAACCGTTTCACGCTTCTTGCCTAATGTCATGATCCTGCAAGCACTCCAAAAGGCGGGTTTCAGCGAGCCTGAATTAGAAGCCGAGCTTGACACTCAAATCAACACTGCTTTGCAAAAGTTATACAATCTGCAGAACCCAGATGGCGGTTGGGGGTGGTGGAGTAATAAAAAGAGTGATTCTTTAACTTCAGCCTATGTTGTCCTGGGCATGGATCAAGCGAAAGAAGCGGGATTTGCTGTGGATGAAGCTGTGCTGAGTCGAGGTATCGCCTACCTTAAGACGCAAGTCACATCATTGAGCGATCGAGCTCAACCATACCAGCTAAACCGGCAGGCATTTGTTTTGTACGTACTGGCTGAGGTTGGCAGTCCACAGGTGAGTGCCACCGTAAAACTCTATGATCAGCGTGAAAATATGGCTTATTATGCACGTGCCTTCCTGGCTCAGTCTCTGTATATGATTGACACTGATGACCCGCGCCTTCAAACTTTACTGTCAGATTTTGCGAATGCTGCGATCCTTTCTTCCACCGGTACTTACTGGGAAGAGAAGGAAGTAGATTATTGGAATTGGAATACCGATACGCGTACGACAGCGATCATCCTGGACGCGATGAGCAAGCTGGATAAGAATAATCCGCTTAATGCCAACGCGGCACGTTGGTTGATGAGCAGCCGTACGGAGGGTCATTGGATGGGAACCCAGGAAACAGCCTGGACAATCATGGGTTTGACCGATTGGATGGTTGCGAGTGGTGAGTTGTCTGCAGATTACACCTACGGTGTGGCCTTCAATGATAAACCGGTGGGAGAAGGGCAAGCCAATAAGGAAACTCTGCTCCAAACCAACCAGCTTCGGATTGACATCAGTGAGATGCTTAAAGACGAGGTGAACCGGTTGGTGATCTCACGCGAAGCTGGTCCAGGCAATCTATACTATACAGCTTTCCTGAACGTAGAACTGCCAGTGGATCAGCTTTCGGCTATGGATGGTGGTGTCCTGGTAAAGCGTGACTATTTCTTCGTGGACGATCCATCAAAACCGATTACTCAAGTTGAACAAGGTCAATTGGTGTTGGTACGGCTGACCGTTGTAGCGCCGCATACCCTGCATTATGTGGTTGTAAATGACCCGCTCCCAGCCGGTTTGGAAGCAGTCGATCAATCTCTTGAAACCAACCAACAAGGGTGTTGCGCCGAACCAGTTCAAGTGGGACGACCTGGTTTATAAAGGCTGGGGCTGGTGGTTATTTGACCATATCCAATATCATGATGAGCGTGTTGAGCTTTCTGCTGCAGAGCTGCCGCCGGGTACCTATGTATATTCCTACCTGGCGCGGGCGAGCACCATTGGCACATTCCAGGTTGTACCGCCGACTGCCCATGAATTTTACTTCCCGGATGTTTACGGCAGAGGTGCGGGCAGCCAATTTGAAGTGCTGCCTTAGGAGAAGAATCCGCTAATTACGATCCACCAATCGAACGTTGTCAATTAGCGGATTTTTTTACTTGCTTGCTTTGACCTGGAAAGTGACAACCGGGCTCGTCGTTCTCTCACCAGATGCGTCCCTGGCTTCTGCCCAAACCTGGTGCGTGCCTGGCGAAAGCTGCCACCAGGTTTCATATGGCGAGTGATTAAATTTTCCAAGAATTTGTCCATCCATGAAGATAACCACGTTTGTCAAACCTGATTTTCCGATAGCCTCAACGTGGATTTGTTGAGATTCTACAGGTACGTCGGCTGCCAGGCGGAAGATGCTCAAGGATGCGGGAGAAACAATTTTAAGAGGGGATGACTGCAGCAGTTGGGATGCTGTAGAACCAGCTTCGTCCGGGTTATTACTCTGAGGATGGGTTTGAAGATCGTATAGTAAGTGAAGACCCTGGCTGCGAGCCCAAGGATATGCCTCAGGCGCTAGATCTAAAACGACGAGCGGAGTTTGCCTTTCTGGGGGGGTAGTCTCGTTGGCTAATTGTCCAGTGACTGAGTTAATCACCACCCGTTTGTAGAAAGGATCATAACGAGTTGGTTGGGTGCCTTCGATGAACCATTCCATATGCCGGTACTGACAGGCGGGTGTGGGCAGGAAACCGGAAAGCGCGCAAACCTCAACTTGTGCCAATCCTGGCGGTCTGCTAAAAGGCTGTGCTGGCTGGCCCGACAGTAAGCTCCGCATGACTTCATGCCAGATCGGGGCTGCACCGGTTACTCCGGAGACATCTCGCATGGGTTCGTAATTCGTATTCCCTGCCCAAACTCCAACGATTAAATCGGGCGTATAACCAACGGTCCAGTTGTCATGAAAGTTTGAGGTGGTGCCGGTCTTGACTGCCGCTGGCCGGTCCAGGTTCAGAATGCTGTTTCGACCGAAGCCGATGACCCGGGCATTATCATCACTGAGGATGTCTGTGATGAGCCAGGCCAGCCGTTCATCCAGCACACGCTCCTTCAGGGTAAATTGATTCTCGTAGAGCAGGCCGCTTGTTGAATCCTGGATATCTAGAATTGAAACCGGAGAGAGCTGGTAGCCACCATTGGCAAACGCAGCATAAGCTGCGGTCAGGTCCAGCAAGCGGACTTCCCCGCCTCCGAGGGCTAACGATAAATCGTAATTATCTGGATTCTCCAAGGTGGATATGCCTAGCTTTTTGATGAACCCTAAAAAATTTTCGATTCCGGCATGGTCAAGTGTTTTTACAGCAGGGATATTCAATGAAGAAGCTAAAGCTTCTCTAACCAGGACAGGGCCATGTTCTTTGAGGTCGTAATTGGATGGGGTATAAGCATCTCCATCATGGGTGATGAAAGATGTGCTGACATCCATGATTGAAGTAGCAGCTGTCCAGGGTTCGGGCTGGCTGGGATCAAGAACCGCTGCATAAAGGAGTGGTTTGAGGGCAGAACCGGGCTGGCGAGGAGACAGAACCATGTTGATCGCTCCGGCGATGGTGGCATCCTGGTAATCAGGGCTTCCGACCAAGGCCAGGATTTCACCCGAGCGCGGATCTATCGCAACCAGCGCGGCACTGTTCAAATTATGACCTAAGCCATCTGGCGTTTGTTTCAGCTCTTCAAGTTGTTTACGTACAGCTTGTTCGGCTAAGTGCTGCCAATCCAGGTTCAAGCTGGTCCTGACGGTCAAGCTGCCATATTGGGAAAGCTCTTCAGGCGTAAAAAGCTGATCCAATTGGCTTCGCACCATTAAGGCAAAATGGGGGGCTTCCATCGGGTATGGTGTAGACGCTAATATCAAAGGCTCATCCGCTGCGAGGCGGTGTTGGTCAGCGGTGATATATCCCTCCTCCTCCATGCGCCCCAGGACGATCTCTTGACGGGCTTTTGCTCTCTCCATGTCTGTGTACGGATTATGGAGAGCAGGGGCTTGCGGCAGCCCAGCGATCAGAGCGCTCTCAGCCAGGTCGAGCTCTGAGACTGGTTTCCCAAAAAAGGTTTGAGCAGCCGCCTCAACACCATAGGCCAATCCACCGTAATAGGTCTGGTTAAGATAAAGTTCCAAGATTTCCGCTTTTGAATAGTGGCGGGTGAGTTTTAGAGCCAGGAGAATCTCCCGCGCTTTCCGGATGAAGGTTTGTTGGAAGCGTTCTTGCTGGCTGAGGAGTAAGTTGCGGGCGACTTGTTGGGTTAAGGTGCTGCCGCCGGAAAGTGTTTTCCCACCTTGCAGGTTGATCCAAATGGCACGTAAGATGCCTCTCCAATCTACACCGGGATTCGTGTAAAAGTTGGCATCTTCGGTTGCAATGGTAGCTTGTTGAAGCTGGAGGGGAATTTGATCCAGCGAGACATTGGCATGGCGGCCTCCTTCCTCCGGGAGAATATCATAAAGCAAACGCCCATTCCGGTCGGTGAGGCGTATGGAAGGAGGGTCAGATGCGCGGGGAGCGTATCTAGATCTGGGAGATTCAGGTATATCCCTATGAAAACCCAGACACTGCCTATTACTACCAGGGTCAGGACAATTAAGAATCCAATCAAAATCTTTTGGGTGACTCTGGCTTGGGTTGAGTGTTTCATAACCTTTCTATTAAGGCAATCTCCAAACCGAAAGGTCATCAAATTTTACTGTGAACGCTTCACCGCTGCTGGCGCCAGTAAAAAAGCCTATCAAGCCTTTTTCGATATATTGGTTATCGATCGCATTGCCCAATAGAATGCCGTTGGCATAGATTGTATAAGAGTCACCTACTGCTTTGACACCCAGGCGGTTCTCTTTACCAGGACCGGTCAAGATCGCAGGATTGTTCCCGTGCGGAATGAGCGTTATTGTTTTCTTACCATCCCACTTGAATAGGAAGAAACGGCCATCGCAGGTAAGGCCCAGCAGGTAACCCTGGTTCAGGTCGGGGGCGCGGAAGATCATTCCAAAGCGATCGTTTGGAGTACATTTCTCTGGCATGGTCACCAGGGTCTGCAAGTACATATCTTTTTCCTTCACGGCGCTCATTTCCCAACAGGAAATATTCAAGTTGCCCTTGTTGGTCATGATGTATTTACCATCTGAGATTTCCGACTTGAAACACTCATCGTCAAATAAGGTCCAGCCATTACTGTTATTGAAATTGTCAACATAATCTGGCTGACCTAAGACAACTGCTGGGTCGTCGGGTGAGATTGTCGCGGTGGGGGGCAGGGGTGTCGAAGTAGCGGTAGGGATAGCTAGGGTGGGGACACTGGTTGGGGGAACGGGGGTTTCGGTTGGTATGGACGTGGCGGTAGGAAGGGCAGAAAGCGTTGCCTGAACAATCTGATCTACCAGGGGCTGTAAATCAAGGGTGGGTTCGGGAGTAGGAGTAGAACCACAGGCCGTTAATACCGTCAGTAAGGCAAAGAAGGCGATGATTTTCACGGAAATCAACCATGGTAATTTCGAAGAACTATATTTCATGTAATTTGATACCTCTTCTTTTCTTGGAAATTGAGGTAATTTTACCTTGAATGGATGATAGAGAAAATGCCCGTTTCGTTACAAATGGTTACAACCTGGAAACAATTCCTCAGATGGCTTTATTTAATAGACGCAAGGCTCGCAGGGTAACCCATTTATTCGGTTTTTTCTTCTCGCCATAGTCACCCCAGGTTTTTCCTTTGTAATCATAGTCGAGCAGCCAATGACCTCGTTCATCCTGTTTCTGTTGAATTAGATTGAGTGTATTGTTGAGGCGAGGGTCGTGTCCAAAACCTAGCGCGCCGAGCGCTTCGGCAACTTGAAGTAAATCGGTGATGTAAAAGACAGGAAAGCCAAATTTCCACCAATTTCCACTTGGTTTCTCGTTCAAGCCATTGGGGTAATCTGCGGAAGCAGGGTCAACGCTGAAAAGAAAATTAACTCCCTGCTGGATGGCGTTTTCGATCTGAGGGGTGCGCTTCTCGACTGGCAGCCGGCTGAAGGCTAACATAACTTTGGCAGCGCCCCAGGCACAGGGTAATTTATTGTTTGCGCCACACGCAAAATTCGGTCCACACTTATATGCGTAGTAACGGATTTCGGCATGTTTTTCTTCGATAGGTGCTACTCCTTCGCCCGTAACGCTGCGTGCCATCCACTCGAAGGCTTTATCTATTCGAATATCATTCCATCCCAACTCGATTAAGCTCCAACAAAGGTTACCCTGCAGGCAGTCAATAGTCCCTCCAGGGGTGCCATTGTGTGAGAATTGCCCATTCTTGGTCAGGGCGTGATCTAATAGATATGTGCAAGCTTTTCCAATGCGTTCATCTTCGCTTACCAGGGCTCCCAGTTGGGCCAGGCTGATGATATCCCAGACAGTGGAAAAGTATTTGGGGTTGTAGCCAGGTCCAGGTTTGATCCAAAAACCGGCATCATCCATTTCTTTCAGGATTGCTGCGATCGGGCCTGCCTGGTGTGCCTTTTGCCTGGCAGCTTCCAGCTCAGGATCATTTTTCGGTAATTCAAGGATATCTCTGAGTGCAAGGTAGCGGACTCCAGGAGCATCAGGCTCTAAAAGCCAGGATAGAGAAATGGCAATTTTCTCTTGTTGATTCACCACCCACCTGTATTACGCCGATTGCGGAGGGTATCCTCAAGTGCTGACAGCATGTCCCTGTATAAATCCGTATGGCTCGTGTTTTCATTGGAAGCTTCCTTCTCCAATTGTTCCAGTAAATAAACAAGCCAGCTTAACCACGTGCGCGGGTTGGTAGATAGGTTCGCAATTTGCTTAGCAGTCTCATCCAAAATATCTTTTAATTCATCATCTCTACTCATGGTTCTTCTCCTCGTTGAAATTGTTAGGATCTTTTAAGCTGTTTTTATCTATTTTATTCAATCCCTGCCATAAAGGCAAAACCTACCGTGCCTGGACCCAGGTGTGAACCTACCGCGGGGCTAACATCGGCAATTAAAGTCTCTTCTGGTTTGAATCTGGCAACGGCTTCTTTGAGCAGCTGCTGGGCTTTATCGGGGGCATCGGCATGCAGGACGCCGAGGTGGATGGGTCTGCGATTCCCGATGCGATCTGCCAATAATTCCATCATCCTGTTCAGGGCTTTTGGGGTGGTTCGGACTCGTTCCAGGCCGATGAAACTGCCCTCTACCACCTCGAGAATTGGTTTCATGTGAAGAATATCCCCTACGAAACGCTGTGCCCTACCGATCCTGCCGCCCCGTTGTAAATATTCCAAAGTATCAGGCACCAGGAGAATCCCGACATTTTTCAGAGCACTTTCCACAATGGACTTACATTCTTCCAGGCTCGCTCCCTGGATGGCAGCCTTGGCTGCACTCAATATTGGCCAGCCTGCACCCATCGAGCCGGTTAGGGAATCGATGATGGTGATGGCTTTTGGGGGCAGCCTCTTCAGCGCTAGTTCGGCAGAGGCAAAAGTGCCCGATAGCCTGGAAGATAGGAAAACGCCTAAAACCTCATAACCTTGAGAAAGTAGATTTTCAAACTCTTCTCGGAATGCATTTGGCGAAGGCTGGGATGTGGTTGGCAGCTCACGCGCAGACCGGAGGGCGCGTGTAGAACTCTTGAGGGAGAATGTCAACCCCGTCTCGTAATACCTCACCCGCCCATATTAAGGAAACGGGTACTATCTTAATCGGATAGATCTCCAAAAATTTCTGAGGGATATAAGTAGAACTATCAGTGACAACCATCACCTTGGGCATGCAGGATCACTCCTTTTTCTGCAGGTATACTACAGAGTGAAATGACCGATCATTTATCTAATAATTCACGGTTAGGGTAGAGCCTCACAATTACCATTGTAGCCGATATTTTCTAATTTTACCCATGCAATAGCAGCGATATTGCGATAGCTCCCATTCAGATCAACCTTAACCCAATCCGCAGATGTACCCACCAGCATTGTACAATCGCTATGGGGTCAAAGCCTTTATTTCTGCAGAAATTGCGTTGGGAGTAGTGAAGACAGGCGCATCAATTATGATCATCGCATAACAGGGATTGGCGATTGGACCATTGACTTCGGGTAAATTCGTAATCACTCAATAGCACTTGCGGCTGCTACACCCACACCTGGGATGAAAGGATAACCGCTGGCTGCCAAGGCTGTTTCGATGGCTCCAAGGGTGGCCAAGATATCGCCCTGATTGGCCGAGCCCATATGACCGATGCGGAAATATTCTGCCCGGATCGCCGGGTGCAAGCCTCCGGCTAAGGTCACCCCTGCTTTGGCAACTTTCCCCAGGAAGTCGGCGCTGTTGATCCCAATGGGAAAGCGCGGCGCAGTCATGGTGTTGGCGGCATAATCTGAGTGCAGCGGCACCTGGTCGAGACCCAAAGCCCGGATGCCTGCCTTACATGCCTTGCTCAAACGGACATGGCGGGCAAAACGCTCTTCCATTCCTTCCGAGAGGATCAATCCGAGGCTGACATTCAATGCAAAGATCAGGTTTACGGCCGGGGTGGCAAAATAACTCGGTTTGCGCGCCTCATAAGCCTGCATGATCGGCAGCCAGTTTGTCCAGTCGGCATAATAATTCAAAACTGGATTCTTCCGTCTCTGGAATGCCTCCAGGGCGCGCGGCCCAACCATCAATAAGGCCAATCCGGGTGGTACGCCCACTGCTTTCTGAGAGGCCGTCAGAGCCAGGTCCACGCCCCAGTCGGTCATGCGCAACTCCTCGCCCGCCACCGAGCAAACACCATCCACCACGCACAAGGCCTCATGCTGGCGCGCCAGGTGAGCGACGCCCGGGACATCGGCAAGAACACCCGTTGACGTATCCACATGCGTAATCGTGACCAGCTTAAAATTCTCGTTCTTCAGAGCTTCTTCCACCTGGTCCAGGCTGGGATGATCACCAGGTGAGGCGCGCAAATGGGTTACCTGCGCGCCGTAGCGTTCTAAAATAACTCCAAAGCGGTCGCTGAAGTAGCCTGTATTGATCACCAAAGCCCGGTCGCCTGGCTCAATCAGGTTGGACCCAGCTGAATCCATAGCCAGGGTGCCTGTGCCGGCCAGCACAAAGGGCTGTCCTTCTGGGCATAGAAATACCTGCCGCATACGCTCCAAGGCCTGACCAAAAGCTTCGATAAAGTTGGAAGCGAGGTGGCTTGTCGTAGGAGCGCCTATGACGGAAAGCACTGCCGGCTCGAATTCAATCGGTCCAGGGATCATCAATAGAGTACGATTTTTCACGGTTTCCTCCGCGTTCAATCTTGAATGTAGTTTCTGAGATAGGATACGCTTTCCGTTGCCCACTGCTGCTCCAGGGCGATGGTATTTTCTAGATCTGGCTGCTCTGGAGGCCACAGCTCGATGATGACATTATAATCATAAGGCGAGGCTTTCAGGGTCTCAAACAACCACTTTGTCTCAACCATCCCTTTTCCGGATGGCGTGCCTTCACAAATGAAGCCCATCATATGCCAGGCGCGCTTGATGGTGAAATCTTTATAGTGCACGCACATGGTGTGAGGTGCCAGGAGGCGGGTCGTTTCTTTCCAACCTTCTGGCACTGCCAGTGAGTTGACCATATCCAACACTACACCGACAAAGGGGCTGTGCAACTCATCCAGGGCTGCCCGTAGATCGGCGGCAGGAATTTTCCCATTTTCAAGGGCTAATTTGATGCCTTCCTGTTCCAGAACTGGAAGGACCTGGCGTACCATCGGAGGGATCAACCTTGCATCGGCAGTATATTGGTCATTAATCTCGGGCAGCGTGCGGATCAGGGCAGCATTCATACGTTTTGCCAGAGCCACCTGCCCGAGCAGGTGGTCGTAATCCAATCCGCGAGTGCCCAGCTCGAGGGTGATCCCCCAGGTTCTTGCGGTATGGATTAAATTCTCGATCTCACTTTCTGAATAATCCTCCAAACGGAGATTAGGTCCAGTCTGCACAAGGCTTACGCCCAGCTCGCGCGCTTTTTTCAGCAAGCCGAGAGGCGTGAGAGGATTTTGAGGCTGGGCAGCTATGGCAGGGAAAGCTGGGTTGGCGCCCTGAAAGCCGATCGACCACATGTAAGTATAGGAATTTATGCCGAGCTTCATGGTGTCCTTTCTGAATAATCAAACGAAAAGACCAGCTCATCACAAGCTGGCCTTATCAGATTATTCTCTAATAATTGATCTAAGTTCTTCATAGCTTATTTGGGTGCCTGATGGGGGTTGAACCCACAACCACTTGTTTTATAGCCCCAAGGTTTGTTGTCTACCCCGTATATATGGTGGTAAAGTGTCTTTGCAGAGACATTAGTGGGGGTGTTTTTTGATACTGCATCCATATTATCCATACTAGTACACTGTATCTGTACCAAAACTGCACCAAGTATGAAGCGGGGGAAGGCGATCTGTAACCTTGTCGAAATAGGGGGTGGGTGTGAATGAAATTCCCATTCACTATGTGTAATTATAACCTATTGAATAGACTGCATGCCTGGGCACCGCATAACCTGAAAGCAAACATCCCCATGGGTTGGGGTGTTAAAGCGAGGGAAATTGGGCTCGAGTAATTTGTACTCGCCAAATCTATTACATAAAAACATTGCATTTTTGAAAGCTTACGCACAAAAAAAATGATGTATAGTTAAAGTTAATGGATTATTAACCGGATATTTCCTGACGTTTCCTGATCACTCAATTGGGATAACCCACGTTATTTCATGAAAGGAGGCACTCCTGTCTATCCTCCACCTGACTTGCATAAGCGAAATTACGGGAGGAATTATTGCCTAAAGCAAAGGTGGAAACAATCAGAATATAACCATCCTTAATTAATCTTCCTAATCGTATTCGTAAGTGATTGATGTAAAGTGATATTTCATTTTTTTTCTTTCATTGCCAATCGGAGGGCATCATGAAAAATAACCAAAAAGCTCGCATATTTTCTATGCTCGTGATCTTCAGCATGCTGCTGGGGGCGCTGGGAATGCCGAACAGTGTAGCGCATGCCGCTGCAGTAGTAGAGGGCACTCCTACCGTATTCACAGTCACAAGCACAACTGGTAACGCCATCAGTTTCGCCCACACCACCGGTACAGGTACAGACCGGCTGATGCTGGTGGGCGTGTCATGGAATGCCAATACGATTGACTCACCCATCACCACAGTCACTTTCAGTTATGGTGTTGGACCGACTGTGTTGACTCTGAACCCCGTTATCGCACGGAAGAATTCATCAGTGAACCGCTATGCCGCAATCTACAGCCTGGTAAACCCGCCGAGCGGGGAAGCTGGAACGGTGACGGTCACATTCGCGAATTCTGTGGGAAGCGGCATTATTGCAGGCGTCACAAACTTTACCGGGGTTGATACGACAACTCCCCTCGGCTCCCCCGCGGGTGCGGATGCAACCGGTACCGCAATCGGCGTGACCGTACCGGGGCTTGCCGGTGATGAGCTTGTGTTCGATACCGTGTTCCTGGGTGGCACCACTCCGACGATCACCGTTGATCCCAGCCAGAGCCAGTTATGGAATGCTACGGCAAGCAATGCGCGCGGCGCAGGCAGCACCGAGCAAGCCACTGGAAGCTCTGTGGTGATGAACTGGACGGGAGGTGCTTCAGGACCATGGGTAGATATCGCGGTGCCCATATTCCCAGCCTGTACGGGGTCTCGCTACACCCTGACTGCTGGCAGCGATGGCCATGGTGCTGTAACGCTCAACCCGGCCGGCGGTTCCTACTGTAGCGGTAGATCCGTCACGCTCACGCCTGTGCCTAACCCTGGTTACCTCTTCAGCGGCTGGGTGGGTGCGAACGCCAGCGAGATTCAAAACACCGCCGGTGTCTATACCATTGTGATGAACGGGAATAAGGCTGTCACGGCCAACTTTGCTCCACAAGCGTGCCAGGATGCTACCCCTCTGAATGTGGACGACGATACCTACCTGAGTGCTGCTAACGCTTCTTTCAACTATGGCGGCGCCACGTCGCTTCAGGTTGATGGAACTACTGGCACTGCTCGCCGAACTGCCTTGTTGAGATGGACAAATCTGAGCAGCATCCCCGCCGGTGCCACTGTCAGCAGTGCCAGCATCCAGCTCCAGGTCACGGATGCAAGCACCATTGCGTACCCCCTGTATGACCTGGCAAAAGCCTGGGTGGAGGGCACCAATAATGGCGCTGCGGGCACAGGGGCTTCATGGACGTACTATGACGCTGGAACCACCGCTTGGACTACGGCGGGCGCGGCGAGCGTCACCGGAAGTGTTGATCGCGGCGGCACAAACCTGTGGAGCTCGACCACGAGCAGCTTTAGCACTCTTGGTAGTGCGACGGTAGGATTGAATACGGATGGTGTGGCTGTTGTTCAACGCTGGTTAGCGGGTGGGGCCAACTACGGCGTGATTATTCAGCAGTATTCGGGTACGACGAACACCCTATACTTCGATTCTGCAGAAGGGACCACGCCGCCCAAGCTGAACATCAACTACTGCCTGCCCAACAACACTGCGCCTGCCCAGCCGGTCCTGGTGTCACCTTCACCAACCGGCGCAACAGGTGTCAGCACCTCGCCAACGTTGGAAGTCACGGTAAGCGATACGGATGCGAACCCAACCAACGTCACGTTCTATGGTCGGGTAGTGGGAGCCGGCACCTGGCAGAATCTGGGTACGGTCTACGCCGTTGCCAGCGGCGCAAATGCAACCATGAGCTGGCCTGGTCTCACGGAATCAACCTCATATGAGTGGTATGTAACGGTTAACGACGGCCCAGCCACCACCACTGGCGCCACCTGGAGCTTCACCACCGTCGTCCCAGCCTACACCCTGACGGCTGGCAACGATGGTAACGGTACGGTGACCCTGAGTCCTGCTGGCGGCACGTATGCCTCTGGAACGACGGTCACCCTGACCCCGGTGCCCAGCGCGGGTTACCAGTTCAGCTCATGGACTGGTGCCAATGCTGCAGATATCATCGATACTGCCGGTGTATACACGATCGTGATGAATGGCAATAAGACCGTCCAGGCGAACTTTACTCAGATAACCTACACCCTGACGGCTGGCAATGATGGCAACGGTACGGTGACCCTGAGCCCCGCTGGCGGCACGTATGCCTCTGGCACGACGGTCACCCTGACCCCGGTGCCCAGCGCGGGTTACCAGTTCAGCTCATGGACTGGTGCCAATGCTGCAGATATCATCGATACTGCCGGTGTATACACGATCGTGATGAATGGCAATAAGACCGTCCAGGCGAACTTTACTCAGATAACCTACACCCTGACGGCTGGCAGTGGCGGCAACGGTACAGTGACCCTGAGTCCTGCTGGCGGCACGTATGCCTCTGGCACGACGGTCACCCTGACCCCAGTGCCCAGCGCGGGTTACCAGTTCAGCTCATGGACTGGTGCCAATGCCGCAGATATCATCAATACTGCCGGTGTATACACGATCGTGATGAATGGGAATAAGACCGTTCAGGCAAACTTCAGCACCATTACCTACTACCTTTATCTACCGATTATCGTGCGCTAACATATCGGCACCCAAATCGGCGGTAAATCGGACACATATATCAGCGTGCATAAGACCGGATGGAACCAGGTGGTTTACGAACCTGGCCCATCCGGTCGCGATCAGTCTGCCTGGTGCGATCTCACTCTCGAGGCTGTATATCCTGCCAGAAACCCCCTCGACCCGAGGGTAAAAGGACAACTATTATTCCATAAGCTTTGGAGAGCTCGATGAAAAACCAATTTATATTACGCATTTTTTCTTTCTTTATAATCTTCAGTCTGCTGCTCGGTGTGATGAGCTTATCGACCAACCACGCTAGCGCAGCCAGTACAATCACCTTTACAGGGGATGAGCTGTTGGGAAACCCAGAAGCTACCTCGATTACGATCAATATCGTACCTGACGCAACCATCGAATATCACTACCAATATGGTACTGCTGCTGGGGTTTACACTGAGTCTACAACCAATGTGACTGCGACAGGGGGCCAGCCGCACGAAGTCGTCATCAGCGGACTCAACCCCAACACGCAGTATTTCTACCGGATGCAGTACCACGCGCCAGGGGATGCAATGGATGATTGGGTAAACCGCAGCGAACATTCTTTCTGGACACAACGCACTGAAGGCAGCAGCTTTATCTTCACAGTGACTTCCGATTCGCACGCTCAATTTAATACGAACCACCAAAATGCAATGACAAATATTTTTAACGAGGACCCAGATTTCGAGATCGACCTGGGTGATACTTTTTATGTGGATGGCCTCACTACCCAAGGTGCAGTCAATACGAATTATTTGAAGTACCGCGATCCACTTTACATGGATCGGATTGGTCCTTCGGTTCCGATCTTCATATCATCCGGAAACCATGAGAATGAAGAGGGCTGGAATTTTGATGATACACCCTTCAGTATTGCCCTTGCGAGTGTCCAAGCCCGCAAAGCATACTTCCCCACCCCGATCACAGATGGGTTTTATTCCGGGAATACCGATATCCTGGCAGCCATTAATGCAACGATCTATGGCGATCAGCTGAGGGAGAACTACTATGCCTGGACCTGGGGGGATGCTCTTTTCGTGGTCATCGATCCTTTCCAGTACACCATGGACCTGTCTTATACCCCTGCAGCTGGCGAAGGGACGGATGATACCGTAACCGGTGACCAATGGAGTTGGACCCTGGGTGCGCAGCAATTCCAGTGGTTGAAACAAACTCTCGAAAACAGCTCTGCCAAGTACAAGTTTATGTTTTCTCATCAGATGGTGGGTGGGATACCCAGAGGACCTATTGGAGGGGCTGGAGCAGGTTACGTGCGTGGCGGATGCGAAGCCGCGGCCTATTTTGAGTGGGGAGGAAAAAATGCAGACGGCTCAGAGGGATTTGCCGACCACCGTAATGCAGCAGACTTTGGTACGGAGACTATACATCAGTTGATGATTGATAATGGCGTCAGCGCCTACTTCCATGGACATGACCATCAGTACGTCTACGAGACGTGTGATGGCATCGTCTATCAGGAAGTCCCCTCTCCCAGTATGACCGGTTCCGGATTTACTGGGATCTATACGGAGGGAGATCACGGTACATACAATACGATTGAAATGCTGCCCAACCCAGGTCACCTGCGGATTTCAGTCACCCCAACGCTGGCGACGGTGGATTACGTCTCTTCCTCTACTACCGCGGGGACAGTCAACTACTCGTATACGATTGCTCCCGGTGCTGTTGAGCCAACGCACGTTCTGACGACCTCCGTAAGCCCAAGTGGGGGTGGGACGATTAATCCGAGCGCAGGCACTCATACCTACGATGAAGGGGATATTGTCCCCGTCACAGCCACAGCCAATCTGGGTTACACCTTCTCCTCCTGGAGTGGCGCATGCTCCGGCTCAGGCACCTGTTCAGTCACCATGGATGCTGATAAGACTGTAACCGCCAACTTTACCCTCAACACTTACACCCTGATGACTACTGCTGGCACAGGCGGTACGATCACAGCCCCGGCGACTTCGCCTACCACCCATGATCACGGAACGGTGGTGACGATCACTGCCGCGCCCAATACCGGCTACCACTTTGTGAATTGGACGGGGGATGTGGGCACAGTAGCGGACGTAAACGCCGCTTCAACCACCCTCATCATGAACGGGAGCTACGCCATCACCGCCAACTTTGTCATCAACACTTACACCCTGACGACTACTGCTGGCACAGGCGGCACGATCACAGCCCCGGCGACTTCGCCTACCACCCATGATTTTGGAGCCGTGGTGACGATCACTGCCGCTCCCATCCCTGGCTACCACTTCGTGAATTGGACAGGAGATGTGGGCACAGTGGCGGACGTCAATGCGGCTTCCACCACCCTCACCATGAACGGGAGCTACGCCATCACTGCTAACTTTGCCGTCAACACTTACACCCTGACGACTACTGCTGGTACAGGCGGCACGGTCACAGCCCCGGCGACTTCGCCTACCGCGCATGATTCCGGAGCGGTGGTGACGATCACTGCCGCGCCCAGCCCCGGTTACCACTTTGTGAATTGGACGGGGGATGTGGGCACAGTGGCGGACGTCAATGCGGTTTCCACCACCCTCACCATGAACGGGAGCTACGCCATCACTGCTAACTTTGCCATCAACACTTACACCCTGACGACGACTGCTGGTACAGGCGGCACGATCACAGCCCCGGCGACTTCGCCCACCACGCATAATTCTGGAGCGTTGGTGACGATCACTGCCGCGCCCAGCCCCGGTTACCACTTTGTGAATTGGACGGGGGATGTGGGCACAGTGGCGGACGTCAACGCGGTTTCAACCACCCTCACCATGAACGGGAACTATACGATCGTAGCTCACTTCGCTATTAACATCTACTACGTATTTTTACCGATAATCCTACACTAACATACCATACATAAACTCGGTTTCAACAGTTAATCCATAAAAGGCTTGCCAGTCAAATCAAAGAGACTGGCAAGCTTAATTTGACCTGCCCCCAATCTTTGTTCAACTTTTTATTTTGATCCTTGAGGCACGGTTGTGATCGATGTGCACTAGAACTGCACCAAGATATCTGAACCGGGTTATGTTGTCCGAAAAACACCCCCCACATGTAAACAAAAAGGGAGAATCCGCAAGGAATCTCCCTTTTTGGTGGGTGCCTGATGGGGGTCGAACCCACAACCACTTGATCCACAGAACTGAAGGTTAGTTTCGATAGGCCACATATAGTGCATGGTTTCTATACTAAGGGGGATTTTACCATATATGGGGTACCTAAAACCTAAAATTTTCCTCTTTTTCCATAATTTCTTCGCTATTTGCAGCGGAATTGCAACCAAAGAAGGATAAAAAATTTGGGACTATATCACCGTCATTTAAACGAACCACGTTAAACGGCATGGGGGATTCCAATGGCTGTCCGGCTGGATACTACGGCGCGCTACTCACGACCCAGCGATGAGGATTTAGAAAAGGCAGCGTAAGAAATAGCCTGGCGAATATCAAGCCAGGTAGGGTCGCAGTATATCTCCTAAGCGCCAAGGACGATATTCTCGAACTTCAATGGACAGGTTGATATGGCAGTGCCCTACATCTGGGCTTGGGTTGTTGTGGATGTGGCCATGTAAATTGAGCACGCCCGGTTTCAGCGGCGTAATCGGCCGATGCGAGAAAATTAAGCCTTGCCCTGAAGAATGCACCATCTGGTAAGGGTCTTCCACCAGAGTGAAGCCCAAGTTCTGGTAAAACGCTTTTCCGCGCCGGTCATGGCGGATAAAGAACATCCGCGGATAAAGAACATCCGTGTCTCCGCACATCAGGTAAAGTTTACCGTTCAATAAAGGGACCAATACTTCAGTGTTTTCTTTTTTACCCAAAGCCAGATCGCCAAGGTGAAAGCCAATTTCGCCTGGCTGAATGAAGCGGTTCCTGTTATCGATAATCAAATCTTGGCAGCCATCAGGCCGGTTACAGTATAAACCGATGTTTTCGTGGAAGAAATGGGTATCAGAAATGAGCCAGGTGTTGTCATCCAAGGCAAAGTCACCAAGGGGTTGTTGGAGTAATAACGATTGGTTCACCTGATCACCTCACTCACTTTCTCTCTTGGAGCAGCCTTAAAGTCATGTGACTTATAAATCAGTTGACTGAAATCAAGTGCCTCAGCTTATGATCGTCAATTTTTTTTGCATGCCCTACTAAATAATTATAGTCTAGACTATAATAGTCGTGACTATAATTGCGGATGTAAAGCATCCGACGGAGTCCAACATGTTTGTAGATCGGCGACAAGAACTTGAGTTTCTCAATAGCTTGCTCATCCGCAAGCATCCCGGCCCAGCGCAATTGGCTTTGATGTTCGGTCGACGCCGGGTTGGAAAATCAGAGCTGCTCTTGCAGTGGGCAGCCCGAAGCGGATTGAGCTATACCTACTGGGAAGCTGTCAAGGAAAACGCTACCCAACAACGCTCCCGTTTGCTGGCGAAAATCATGAATGTCCCGGTGGCATCTGCTCCGATCTACCGCTCCTGGCCCGAGCTTTGGGATGCCGCCTCGCCGCTCCTGCAGGGAAAGCGCCATATTCTCATCTTGGATGAACTTCCCTACGCTGCCGATGCAGATTCGGCAATGCTTTCATCTTTGCAATACGCCTGGGATCAGCATTTTCAAAAGTCTGAGATCGTGCTGGTCTTGTGCGGTTCGCATGTGCGCGTGATGGAGACGCTCTTCGCACGACAGTCGCCGTTATTCGGGCGTATGACGGCCCAATGGCATCTGGAACCTCTGCCCTTTTCCAGCCTGGCGGAATTCTTTCCGAAGTGGGATGCCGATGAGCGTGTGGCTGCTTACGCCATTCTAGGGGGCATCCCGGCTTATCTTAACTGGCTGGACCCCGACCTGGATCTGATCGGCAATATCCGCCAGATCATGCTAAATCCTGGCAGCATGTTCCTCGCTGAGCCAGCTTTCCTGCTCTACGACGAAGTGCGCGAGCCGAACAGCTACCTGGCAATCCTGAAAGCCATCGGTAGCGGGGCGCATACCAATACCGAGATCAGCGACCGGGCATTCATTCCCAGCACCAGCGTTAACTTCTATCTCAATACGCTGCAAGACCTTCGCCTGGTTGAACGCCGGCTGCCAGTCACCCAGAGAAAAGACGAGAGAGCGCGTTCTCGTAGCGGGCGCTACCATTTGAGCGATCCTTATTTTCGTTTTTACTTCCAGTTCCTGGAACCATTTCTATCTTCCTCACCACTAGACCCAGATCAGGTGATCGAAGCTGTGAGGCGTAACCTGCGCGCTTTTGTAGGGGCAACTGCCTTCGAAGACCTGGCCCGGCAATGGGTCTGGATTCAGGGAAAAGCGGGACAAATCCCTTTTACACCAGATGGCATCGGCAGCCACTGGAGCAGCCGGGTGCAGGTGGATGTGGTGGCACTCAACTGGAAGACGCACGATATCCTGCTGGGCGAGTGCAAATGGGGCACGGATCGAGTAGATCGCCAGGTAGTTCGAGAACTGGTCGAGAATAAAACCCCGCTGGTATTGAGGGATCTGCCGGAAGGGGGAGCCGGATGGAAAGTGCATTATGCCTTGTTTGGTAGGAGTGGTTTCACCCCGGCCGCATCGGTGGAAGTGCAAAGGGTCCAAGGGCTGTTGGTGGATTTGACTAATATTGACTCTGTATTGGGTCATGAGTGATGGTCTTTGTAAAATAATCTCTGATACGAGAATCTAAGGTCATCCCAGCGGGAGTTGGACTCTGTTTGGTTCAAATATTCGATTCTCAGCCAGAAACATCAAGACCGGCGCAAAGTTTCACTGATTCTCACACTGCTTTTAGCCGGCAGTGTCTTGCTAACAACCAGATTTTTCCTGACGGCCCTCCCGACGCTGAACCCGGCCGCATGCTGGTACATGCAATTCATTGCGGTCGTGCTCTCCGTGTGCGTCGTAGGGTTCAGCCTTTACGGCGTTGCCTGTCTGGTATGGCGCGCCTGGAAGTCTGACCGCGTTGTTGATTTTCAGTTGAAGTTGTGGCGCAAGCTGAGATCCAAGCCAGATATATTGGGTCCAGCGAATCACACAATGAACAAAATGGACAATTTAACGAATAATGTTCGTTTCCACAATCAACTGCAGCGATCTTCTTTCAGTGTTATTGTTATTTTCGATGTTCGTTGAAAGGATTTTTCGCAATGAAAACAGACGCGAGCGATCAATCTGCAATCAAAGCGCTCCAGAGTTGCCTGGAGAAAATTTCCTTCATAAAAAAATTCCGGCTTCGGAGAATAAACTCCGAATTCGGAGATAACCCGGGTTTTTTCCGTTTGGGATATGTGCAGGTATGGGTGTACCAATCAGTGAGGAAGGAGTCCTATAAGAACTCTATTATTCCTCTCGAAGTATAATATGGACATAAACTTCTTCGCCCACACTCACCAACAACGCATGCACGCCGAAGCCCCGAATGCGCCATTGCCAGTGCTTCCCTGGCACCTCACCCTGGACGAGGCCGCTAAAGAACAGCAGTCGCCGACCAGGAGAATTTCCTCGGTCTGGGAAACTGCTGCGGCGGGCGATCGGGGTGGCGCTGGAGCAGTGCAAACTGCACGGGATCAAGTCAATACTTTTTATGAAGGGTGTTCTAGAAGCACTGAATTGAGCCGGATATCTTTGATATGACTCGCAAACGAAACAAGAAAAGTCACACAAAGACCCCGTCGCCTGCCCTTATGCATCAGGCGCACAAAATATCTCCAGCCGCCCAGATCGTGGCAAACCGCATTGCCAGCGGTGGTGTGGATTATATGAGGCAAAATCTCATCCGCATTATGACCAATTCTGTAAAACTCGCTGACGAACCGGAATTCATAGATGCGTACCTGGATGGTGAGAAGGCAACCGAGGCAAGCCAGCGCTGGTTGAAAAAATATGAAAAATGCCTGGCCGCAGCCGAGCAGAAGAGCCCAGACGCATATCATGATGTCTTCGACGAAATGCGGATCGACTTGGTTGCCGAGCTGGCTACCCCAGCATTTCGGAAAGATGTGAGTGAACGACTGCAAGCGCTGCTCGACCGGTTGATGACGACCAATGACCTGGAAAAGCTGGAAACAGTTATGCTGCTGAAACCTTTGCTGGGCATGAGGAGCGTTCCCTGGGGCTTGTGCGGTTTGATTCTGGCAATTTACAACCGGACGATGCAGCGAACCATACAAGAGTATGATGAAGAAAAAGAACTTTACGATGACGTTATAGATGTGTTTACAGCCGAAGGGGAGAATCCAACAGACCTAATCAATCTGCTGGATACCCCAAACAGGCTCGAAGAGTTGGGTAAGAAGATGAAGGAAAAACCAGGCCTGCGCCAACGCCTGGAAAACGAAATGTTGAAAATGGCACAGGCTTTGGAAAATGAGTTACTGGAAGGCAGAGTAACCCTGGATTTGTTCACTGAGGACGAGCTGATTTTGCCACTTAAGCGTATTCAGGCTGAACTTGGTGAGCACGCCTCAGCGTTCGATGCAGCGAATGAGCAGATGGCTGAGCGCTCTTTCGAAATCATTCGGCAAACGATCATTGAGATTATGACAACCAAACGATTCCAGCGGCTGCGAAACGATGTGCGAGCATCAGCAAAATTCTGGCTGCGTGAGCGACATAAGTGGGCCGCCGCGCTCCAGGCTGAGTTGGGCTGGCTGGACGGAGAGCAATACGAGGAAAATAAGTTTGTACTGGCTGCTTTTTTAGGGCAGATGATTCGGCTGGGTAAAGAACAGAAACCAGCCCCAAAACAAAAGAAACGTGCCAACTGAGCGCCTACCAGCCCAGCACTCCCAAACTCACAAGACATTTTATGAGTAAAAGAATCCGACACCCCAAACATATTGCCTCTTCCAAACCCACGAATTTCAAGGTGGGCAATTCAGTCGTTGTGAAGATCGGTGTTCAAGACCCGGACTTCGGCGGCGACATTGGCGGCTGGCAAGGCTGGGTGACTGCAGTGCGAGCTGATGAGCAGGAGATTCCTATGCTCGATCTTCAGTGGGATAGCCTGACTCTCCAGCAGATCCCAGACTCGGCAATTGAACACTGTGAAGAAGAAAGTCTGGATTGGGGAACGATGGGTCTTTATGCTCACGAAGTGGAAGCTGCCACACCGAGAGATAACCCAGCGGATGTAGACGAAATCTTGGCACAACGTTCTGCTCCTTACTCCTGGGCTTATTTGGGCGAACAGGGTAAGCGAATTCGAAATGCATTACTTGGTGTGGCCGAAGGGGAGGATATGGAGGCTTTTAGCGCCTGGTCGGAATATCTGGACAAGCACCTGAGTTTCCCACTTGAGGCTAAAGTATCAGAAGTTCAACGGCGTGGTCCATTACAGGCAGGTGATTTGGTGAAAGTGATCGGCATCCGAGATTTCGAAGATATGTACGGCATATTGGTTGATGTTCGAGTAGGTCACCGTAAATTCGTTTTTCCGCTGTGTGATCTGGAGGCGGTAGACGAGAGTTCACCCAATTATGAGTTGATAGACGATTACGCCGTCTGGTTTTCCAACCGCTAAAGGAGTTCATGATGCCCCCGAAAACCAAAAGTCTTGCTGTGCCTGAGGTTATGCAATCCCGGTATGATGAAATCTCGGCGCTGACGGATGCGCTGTGCCGTGAAAAGCTGAACGAAGAATATGCCCAGGTGTGCCGCGAGATGACGGCCACGCTGGCCCGTAAGCGGCCTTCACCCCTGACCAGCGGCCATGCGAAAAGCTGGGCCTGCGCCATTGCGTATACGGTGGGAGCAGTTAATTTCCTGTTCGATAAAAGCCAAACTCCACACCTGCGCGCCGATGAACTGTGCGCCTGGTTTGGGTTGTCTAAAAGCACCGGCGGAAACAAATCGAGCCAGATCAAACAGATGCTCAAGGTTGGCCTGATGGATTCTCGGTGGACGCTGCCCAGCCGCATGGAGCGCAACCCGATGGCCTGGATGGTAACAGTCAATGGATTGATCATGGATGCTCGCTCGCTGCCGCGTCCATTACAAGAAGAAGCTTATCGCAAGGGGTTGATCCCTTACATCCCCGGAGAAAAGGATATTGATTGATCAAGCCCGGCAGTAAAGATCGTAAAGCCAGCATCCTGATCACTGGCATGGAGTTGGATGAACTCCAGCGCTTTGTTTGGATGATGGCTGAAAGCTTTGGACTGGATCGCCGCATCGCCAATTACCAGGGCGTGCGGCCCATCGGGCTGTGGCGTTGGGATATTGAATGCCTGGTGGATGTGATTAACTCCGTGCTGGATGATCCCGAATACTACCCAACCCAGGATACTCCTGAATACCTGGCGATCAAAGCGCTGCGCGACCGGCTGCAGGCAGAAGAATGATATTTTGGATGCCGAATGACTAACAGGCACGCGGAAGAGATAACCATGACAAACCGTCGAAAAGCCACCCCTGACCGCAAGGCGCATATCCGCGCCTACCTGGAAAAGAAATCCAAAAACGAGCTGGTGACCCTACTGCTGGAACTGGTGCAAGGCATGGATGAGCCGACACGCCAGCGTTTTTGGGAGCACTTGGCCCCGCCAGGGATGGCAACTGCCGAACTGCGCTACCCATCGGCAGAGGATTTCCTGGCAGAATTGGAAGCCTTTGCCGAAGAAGTTTCTGAGGGGAATATTACGACGAAGAAGCCGCGACGTATTACGGCGAAGACAATTACAACGATTACGAGGATTACGATCCGGACGATCACGCCGGGGTGAAAGCGCTGCGCGCCTTCTTTCATGAAGCCAACTCGTATTTCGACGCTGGTCAGTTCGCCGTGGCAGCGGAAGCGTATGACAGGCTGCTCGACCTGGTGTTGAGTGAGACTTACGAAACTCTGGGGCTGCCCACCCCGCTGGAATTCTTACCGCAAGACGAACGCCAGGTGGTCAGCCGCTATTTTGCCGCCTTGCAAGCCAGCCGGTCGCAGAACTGAGTTTTTTGATCAGGCGCTGCACTTCTTGGCGTTTCACGAGCATCCAGCCGACCTGGAGCGACTTCTGGAACTGGTGGGGAGTGAGCGCCGACCCGCGCTGCAAGCACATCTGGAAGCCTGGGCAGACCGAGCACATCCAAAATGGGCTATCAACACCTTTTTATGGCCTGGCATTTCAGTTGCGTCTGCTGCTTCGATTTCTACGAACAGGACGGGCGAGTTGGATGACATGCGCAACTTGTGGGTGCGTTTTCGCCGAATGTACCCGGCCTGTTACACGCCGTTGCTGGCTGATCGGCAGACCGCCAGTGATTGGCAGGCGGTGCTCCATTACGCACAGGAAGCCCTCGATGTTACTCACCCACCACGCCCGCCTATTATCTTCGAGAAGCATGGGACAGCCCAGATACACTTTCGTTGCGCGGTTACCTGTCGCGGGCTTATTCTGCTACTGGCTGATACCAGCCAAAGCTTTTGATCTCTACCGCCCGGCCTTCGAATGACAGCGCCTTGCTATGAGACCTATGCCCAGGCCCGGCGGCTGGCTGGTGCAATTTCCGCTGAAAAAGCTTCAGCGTTTACGACCGAGGCAATTGACCGGCTGCGTCAACATGGGCGAGCGCCAACGGTATTTGCTGTGCCAGGTGTATCTGAGTGAAGATCGAGTTCGATGAAGCCTACTCGTTGGTGACACCATTGACGGGTTACCAGGGGATGGAGGAAAGCAAGCTGGTTGCCAAAGCACACCTGTTGGCCGCACTTGGCCCAACGCCGGATGAACGCATGGGCAGCAATTTGCGCGATCTCTATGCCAAAGTTGAACAGGGTGAAAAGGAACCGCTGCGTTTTTTGCGCAGCGCTTTACCGCAGGCGCCGGCAGTATCGCGGGCAATTGCACTCGAACGTACTCGAAGCCATTTACCGCCGCCTGATGCAGGCCCATATTGATAATGGACGCAAGACATACGCCACAGGGGCTTATTACTGCGCTTTGTTGGGCGAAATCGCCTTCCATGAAGGCCGGCTGGCGGCGTTCAAACAATGGCATGAAGGGTTCATGGAAGCTTATAAACGTTTCCGTGCTTTCGCGCGCCGAGATGGATATGAAGGTTGGGCCAGTGCTGCGCAGCCGGCCAACAGGCAGGTCGCTAGAGACGCGAAATAAGGCTGAGCTTACAATTGCAAAGCCAGTTGCACTGGTTTATTACTGGCTGTTGGCAACTCAATCTCATAACCAATCGCTTTGTATCCAGCTCGCCGCCTGGTGTGCATTTTGGCTAACACCGGTACTTCAAAATCCACATAGTCGTAGATGATCACTTCTTTCTTGGCCGCGTTCAGCCGGTGCAAACGACCGGCATACTGGGTTAATGTGCCGCGCCAGGAAATCGGCAAAGCCAGGAACAAAGTATCCAGCCGTTCGTCGTCAAAACCTTCGCCCAGGTAACGCCCGGTTGCCAGAATTACACGCGATTCACCAGACGGAACATTGGCGATCTGCTCTGCCAGTTGCCGACGTTGCTTCTTGCCCATGCCACCTTTCATCACAAAAACATGCGAAACCCGCTTGGCCAGTAACGCTGCCAACGTTTCCAAATGCTCCCGGCGTTCGGTTAACAGCACCGGAAAGCGATTGGCCTGAACCGCAGCCGCCACATCCTCAATAATCAGCCGGTTGCGCGCCTCATCGCTGGCCAGCAGTGTGTACACTTCCTGAATAGATTGGGCTGCGGCATTTTGAAGATGATGCGGCAAGCGGAAGCTGGTTGGACGAACGATAACCTTATGTTCAAAGGGCCGTTTATCTGCCTGGGCGCGATCACTCACCTTGTAACGCACCGGGCCGCACTGCATAAAGATAATCGGCTGGTGCCCGTCTTTGCGCGTCACGGTCGCTGACAAACCAGTTAGATATTGGGCCTTGCTCTGACGCACCACCTGCTCGAAGCTGACAGCAGAAATGTGATGACACTCGTCAACCACCAGGTAGCCGTAATTGCCAACGATATCATCCACAACACCTTGCTGGCTCAAACTCTGGATCATGGCTACATCAAGCTGGCCATTCGGCTTGTGCTTGCCGCCGCCAATTTGGCCGATCTCTTTCGGCGAAAGCCCAAGAAACTGGCTCAAAGCCTGAACCCACTGGTCAAGCAGTTGGCGGCGATGAACGATCACCAAGGTGTTCACTTGACGTTGGGCAATCAAGTAAGCGGCCACTACCGTTTTACCAAAAGCGGTCGAGGCTGCCAGAACGCCCATCTCGTGTTGCAGCAAAGCATCGGCAGCTTGCTGCTGTTC
Organism: uncultured Chloroflexia bacterium; assembly: GCA_963754615.1. Classification (GTDB taxonomy): domain Bacteria; phylum Chloroflexota; class Anaerolineae; order Anaerolineales; family UBA4823; genus CAVVUF01. The sequence continues at coordinate 213,560 of CAVWGW010000010.1, forward strand.
GTCGCGCAAAGCGCCGTGAAATTGAACATCCAGCCGAGTCCCAAAACAGCGTTCATCCGTCAGGCTCACTTTGATGTGCAACGATTCAAGCAATGCAATCAGCTCATCCATGCAGCCGCGTGGCAGCCCCAGGTGTTTCGGGAAATCCTCACAGCAACTGATGATGCGTGGCTTACCAAAGGTGGACAGCCGCATGCCCTGCGCCTGGTAGAAATTCTGGGTTTTGAAAAGCTGCCAACCGGATCAGGCGATTCCGCAAAGAAGGCGTCAAATCTGCTTTGGGAATATAGATTTGGTTACCCAGCACCAGGTCGAGCTGCTCAGGCAGCGGCCCAATGATTGGTGCATCCTTGTGTTTTCTGGAAGGCGGCGCAGCCCAAGGATGATCGCTATCCTCATCCACCACGGGCAGTCGGATGCCCAACAGTTCGTCTTGCTTCTCTGCCCGCTTAACCACGGCTTCAATGTCTGACTGGCTCATCCGGCGCAGTGTGGCAAGGAAGGCCCATTGATCCGGATACGGAACGAACTGCTCATCCACAAAGAGGCTGTTGCCGCTCTCGCGTGGTTTCTTTTGCAGCGGCAAGGCAATCAGGTTGCCAAAGCCGCCTCTGGGTAGTGTATCCTGGCTGGGGAAAAAGCGATCATAGGAATCCAATCCGATCTCTGGCCGGCGCTCCATCGTTTGGGAAAGCAAGAAAGCGCCCATCTGGCGCGCCAGGGCTGCCGGAACAGGCTCTGCAAAGAACATCCAAATATGCCCGCCATTGCCCGAACGTGACCGCTCCAACGCAGCAGGAACATCAAACAATTTACAGGTTTCCAGGAAGGCGCGCGCATCTTCTTGCCAGGATGCTTTATCAAAATCCACTGCCAAAAACCAGCAGGTCTCATCTGGCAGCATGGGATAAACACCGATGGTGAAATCCCGCCCAGATCTGTCTTGTGGATCGAAGCCCTGCAGGTGGTTGCGCATTACCAGGTCTGTGATTGGGAGAAACTCGCGCTGCCCACAATCTTCACAGCGAATCTTTGGCTTTTCGCAGACCCCACTGACCCACTCATTACGGCAAACTGGCTGATAGCCTTTCTTGCCCGTTTTCATGCTTTCAAAGCGCCTGGGATACACATCCTCGCGCCCACGAAACAGGCTGCGAAAGAGAGCTATCTTTTCTTCCTGCGAGGATTGGCTGGTGACAGTTGGCTGGCTATCATTGAGGCCAGATGCTGCTGTTGGCTGGAGCAAAGCCGCTTTTTCACGCTGCAGTTCTGCTACTCGCGTCTGCAATTCAGACCGGCGGGTGTTCAGTTCTGCCAGTTCTGCTTCAGTTGCAGCGATCAAACGGTTAATTTCGTCCAGGGTTCTCATAACGGGCTGAAGTAGAGTGATTATAACAAACGGGCGCTTACTTGGTGTCGAGATTTGAGCCTCTTGTGAGTAACCCCTCGGCACCAGCGTTCTTCATTGGGCGAAAAACTTTTAGACAGTTTCCTAGTGCGAGTCCAGACGAGAATGCAGGAAGTCAGGTAAAATAATGACATGCCCAACACAAAGCCAATATTTGTACGTTCCATTACCGAAAATGAGCGTGAACAGTTGAAAGCTGGCTTGCGATCCTCTACTGGATTTATGCTCAGGCGCTGCCAAATCCTACTGGCCAGTGAGCGCGGAGAACATGCCATAGCGATAGCCCGGAGCGTAGGTTGTGACGACGAGACAGTCCGGGGTGTAATCAAAGCCTTTAATGCCCGCGGGTTGGATGCGCTCAAAGTTGGGTCGCTGCGTCCGCATAAGACCCAGGCGGCTTTCACAGGCGAGAAGGCCGAACGGCTCAAAGAACTTCTGCATCAAAGCCCACGAACGTTTGGGAAGCCGACCAGTGTGTGGACCTGTGAGCTTGCGGCTGAAGTCAGCTTCGACAAAGGACTGACGCAGGAACGGGTCAGTGGAGAGACGATTCGGGCCACCTTGGGGCGCTTGGGCGTGAAGTGGGCGCGGGCGAAGCATTGGATTATCAGCCCAGACCCGGAATATAGTCGTAAAAAAAGCGCCGAGATCGGTTGATGCGAGCCGTCATGGGGCATCCAGACTGGGCCTTGGGTTTTGAAGATGAGACTTGGTGGAGCTGTCTGGCACAGCCAAATATGAATGCCTGGACCGAGGTCGATCACACTTTGAGATTGGTGGAAAAGGTCTTGGACAAAGACGATCCTGGCCCCAAAGCGCTGGCATGCTACGGTCTGTTGGTGCGTGGGGATGCCTCGGGAACCGAGTTGGTCGACAAGGTCTGGTTGCGCTTTGTCGACGGCAATCCGAACAGCTCTCTGACGATCCAGTTTCTGGTGTGGTGTTGCGAGAAGGTGCAATGCGCCGGAAAGCGGGTTCTGGTTTTGATCTGGGATCATGCTTCCTGGCATATCAGTCAAACCGTATGCGATTGGATGCGAGAACATAACCGTCAAGTCAAGAATAATGATCAAGGTGTGCGTATCTTGAAATGTTTACTGCCCAAGAAAAGCCCTTGGCTAAACCCGATTGAGCCAATGTGGATCCATACGAAGCGTAAGGTGGTCGAACCTGATCGGGTTTTGCCGGCCAAAGAGATTGCAGAGCGTGTTTGTGCCGCTTTTGACAACCCTTACGAGTCTCATCTATCGGCTTCCTAAAATGTACCTTGTTTCTGCACTAGGTGGTCCGGCGCTGGCGGGTTTGTTCGCCATGCTGCCGTGGGCAGTGATGGGGTGGAAGAACTTCTAGAGATAAAGCTCTAGCATCCAGAACCCTGGAGTGGTGCATAAATAATGACTTTAATCGACCAGATTGTTGGATGTGGACTTGGGTGGTCGGGTTGCTGCCTGATTCTGGATAAGTCTCCCTGCCACCTTGTTGATTGGGTATTCGATACACTTGTGTTCTTTGCTATCGAGCTATCCTGATTGGCCTCTTATTTCAAAGCTGCAATCGCCTGTTACAAGGCGGTAATGACTATGTAAACTTACAACACATGCCAGTGATATGCTAGGGGAGTGTCGTAATATGTGGAAAGATTGTTAAAAAAGAAGGAAGTGGAACATGAGAAATAGAATATTCATCCTGTTGTTTGTCGTCCTGACGTTAACAGCCTGCGCCCAAGCGGTCAAATCAGAGCCAACCGTAGAAACCTTGGTTCCGACTGACCAGGTACAGCCTGTGAGTTTACCGGTCACCGAGGTAAATAATTCGGCGTCCGAAGGAAATAATAATGTCAAGGCCAGGTGTATCCGAAATTCAGATAAAACAAGGCTTTTAATAAACGCGGCCGCGGGATATTGCTTACAGTACCCGGTTGATTATGATGTCGAATTTAACACCGCAAACAATGTAGTGTTGTTTATTAGTTCTCCTCTGGACGTCACCAAACCGATTCTTCAGATCTTTGTTCAACCTGCGGGCGGGATGACCGTCGAGCAAGCTGCTGACAAGGTCGCCGCGGATTATGGCATGCCCGGAGAAAACGTGCCGCAAGTAGAAATCACGCTAGACGGGGAGAAAGCGATCATGCTTGACCGGCTTGTAGGTCAGGATCCCAACCGGGATAGTGCAATAAGTCAATGAACTAAAAGTCAACTCACAAGAAACGAAAAGTCAACTCATCCAATAGCTTGCCAATTGGGGAAAAATGCGACACCCTTCTGGGGTAGGTTCGAAAACTATCTCAAGAAAGGTGTCGCATGACAATTCTACTCAATTCTAACTCGAATCACATAGCCAATATTGCTTGTGCCCAAGCCGGGTGTGCGGTATGCCTGGAGGCGCTGCTGAACCAGCACAAAAAGCTGATCTATGTTGTCATCCATCGCCAGTATCCGGGCAAGTGCGATTATGCCGATCTGATCCAGGAAGGCTGGATTGGATTGTGGCAAGCCATACTGCACTTTGAGGCAGATCGGGGAAGTACATTCTCGACGTATGCAGGGCGAGCCATCCGCAATCGGATTTGGCTGGCGGTCGAACAAGCCTGGAAAAAGGAAGGTTGGCTGGAAGCGGTGCGAGCCAGGGAGAGCCTTTCCGAGATTGTCATCGACTGGCAGCAGGAGCAGGTCCGTCAGGCCTTGGCCGAAGAGCTCGCCTGCCTGCCCGAGCGCTTACGGCAGGTGATCGGGCAGGTCTATGGGCTGGACGGGCAAGCGCCGATGTTCTTGGCTGAAGTGGGTCAACAGATGGGCCTGAGTGGGGAACGGATCCGGCAGTTGCGCAATGAAGCTTTGGTTTTGCTGCGTCTGCCAGCCTTATCCATACGCTTACGCAGCTTGTGTGAGCGAGACAGTCGCAGGGATTACCGGCAAGCACGCCAATTGAACAATGCCTGGTTGCGCAGCCGCAGGGGGATGAAATGAGCAGTATCCTGGTTCCCGCTACCCCAGTCAGCGCTTGTGTTTCAGTTCCAGACAGTCCCTTTCGCACCTTACAGAGCTTTTCATGTTCTGAACTGGCTGAGACGCGCAAGCTTGCTGCCGCTGAGCGGCGCTTGCTGATGCCCAACTTTGTCGAGCTCTTCTGCTGGGAAGCCATCCGCCCGCTTCTGCCCTTGAAGCTGCCCACCCCCGGGGCGCCTCCGCTCTGGCCTGGACGCTTGTGTCGCTCATTCTACCAGTGGCTGCCGCCCAAGGATCTACAAACCAGCGCCGACCCTTCGACAAGCTCAGGGCAGGCTCTGGTCGGCCTGGACGAATTCGACCTGGCCTTGCGTCTGTTCGACTTCACCCCCTGGCGGCCCTACTTCGCCCAGCGTTTCAGAAGCCAGTTCGGCCCGCCACCCTTTGACCCCTTGAGCCTGGGATTGGGGATCTTCCTGGCCGTCTATCACCAGTGGAACTGGAAACGTTTGAACCAGGAGCTGCACTCCCAAGACCGGGGAGGGGGCTACTGCTGCCGCCTGGGCTTCGACCCGTCAGATGTGCCCGAAGCATCGACTTTCCGCATGGCCCTCCAACACACCCGACTGGATTGGTTCGCCGAGTGCCAGGCCAGTTTAGCCCAGGGCTTGATAGCCTACAATCTTATTCCCTCCCAGTCCACCTTCCCCGGCGATCCACCCGAGCGGGGGGTCAGCATTTCCACCGACTGCCAGTTGGTCGCTTCCCGCTCGCACCAGAAGTGCCGCTTTCAGAAACCCGCTTGCTCGCTTCCCGGTTCACCCCGGCCCTGCCCGGCTCGGAAAGCTGAAAAAGAAGGCTGTGCTTGCGACACACAAGCTTGCCGGGAGCACTGCCGCTTTGCCACTCCCCGCGATCCGGATGCGGCTTATGTCTACTACTCCGGCTCCAACCGCCCTGGCCCCAACCCGCAGGCCCCGAAAGCAGGCAGCCCACAGGCCCAGCAAGGCGCCCAGCCCACAGGCAAGCACCATTACGGCTACAAGTCCAAAGCCTTCAATATTGTCGATGATCGCCTCTTTCTACTCTGGCCCCTCACCGGCCCTTGCACCCCGGCCAACCTCAACGATCACTTGCTCACCGTCCCTGGTCTCAATGTGCTGCGCCGCGGCTTTCCCCTGCTGAAGATTGGGGAACTGCTGGGAGATGCTGGTGAAGGCTATGAAGAGGTCTTGCGCTACGTCCACGACGATTTGAAGGCCTTGCGCACCATCCGCCTGCTGCCCATGCACGGCGATGACCAGCCCCTCACCTGCCTGAAACGCAGTTACGACGAACAGGGCAATCCCCTCTGTCCGCTCGGCTACCGGCTGTTCTGCAACGGTCACGATTATGAACATGGCACCACCAAGTGGGTTTGCCGCCAAAAGTGTGCTCACCAGCCCGACCCCGACATCGCCCAACCGCCGCTTGGAGCGCTGCCTGACCAGCCTGAAACCACCCCGCCCCGCCTGGCCTGCCAGTATATCGCTCCGGATCATCCCCTGGGTTACTCGCTTTCCACCGGCCTGGCCCTCCCGGATGGCTGTATTCGCCTGGCCCGTGACCTGCAAGTCGGCTCGCATACCTGGAACTTACGCATGGGCCGCCAAAGCTACTCCGAGAGCAGAAATGCCATTCAGGAACGCCGGGGTGTCAAACGCTCACCCTGGTTCGGTCTCAAAAACACTGCCAAGGCCATGCTGATTAGCGATACCCTGTCCCTGGCCTTCAATCTTGCCCGCCTGATCTTCGAAGCTTCTGCGCAAGCCAGGTCGCCCACCCCTCCGCCCTCCTGATCAGCCACTCCTCTTCTGATCCCGATTTCTACCTTCGTTTCCGCTGAAGGTCGTCTCTACGCGCCGACCGGTTGCTTTTTAGCTCTTTTTGCCTGATCCTGACCTGCTCTCTGCTCCCAATCTCCTGCTTTGGGACTCGGTCGGGCGGACTTATTGCGCTGCGCATCTCCACTTGTTGCCCCGAACCTTCTGTCGGAAACCGTTTTTTGCCCTTAATAACTCCCTCAACCCTTTTTTCATCCATTTTTCACCCTGCCAAGGCGATGCCCCTTCTATTATTGGACTTGTTGCCAAATCCTCAACCGGCAGGTCGTTGTCGTCCACAAGGATAACCTGTATACTTTATGGTTTATACCGATGGACAAAAGCAAGCCCGATTTGTTTGCCCAAGCCGAAGCTCTGTACGGAACAATAGTAAAATCCTTCAACTTTCATCCTGAAGGGAACCTCTGTCCTGACTGTTAGCCCTCTTCATCTGAGGAAATGAAAATATGCATAAGGGATGGCAAAATCACCCGAATATCAAATTGAGCTGCCTTATTACTGTACTACTCATATTCGTGTCGTCTGGCTGCACACCAGCGACGTCAAAGCCGGTCAATACCCCGTCGCAACCCACACCTACTGGTTCTGTTTTTCTAACTCCATCCGAGACAGTAGCTGTCACGCCCACCCTTAGAACAATCTCGCTCCCCACGGAAAGCGTTTCCAGGGTGATCACTCCACATAGCGCAGCAGAGGTTGCCCGGTTGGCGAGGCTTGGGCAAGGGATGGTCAATGGCGCTCCCTTCTACTCGATGGATGGGGAGTTATTGGTCATCCCCACAACCATTGGAATCGATTTTTACGAGGCATCGTCTCTGCGTAAGTTAAGGTCAGTTTCCCAGCTCACGGATGGCGGTGTTACGCTCATGCCGATTTACCCTCGCCTGGTTGCTTTATCGCCAGAAGGGCGCTTCCTGGCGGAAAACCTCAACGCATATATCTTCGCTCCAAACGGAGAGCTCCAGGAGCAAAGCATGCAGCAGTTCATTTATGTTTGGGATATCACCGCTGGGTCTGTCCTCTGGAAAAGACAGGTGGGGTGGGAGACGGTCCTGGCGGATCTGGCTTTTTCACCGGATGGTCAGAAACTGGCTGTCGGATTCGGAGCTGGCAATGTTCAGCTTTGGGAGGCGGCAAGTGGCGAAGATCTTTTTTCATTCAAGGGTTCAGAATTGGAATTCTCACCGGATGGGCGTTTGCTTGCGACCATGCCTTCCGGTTCTGGCGGTGATCAATTCATCCATATTTATAGTTTGGCAGATGGGCAAATATTGGGACAATGGGAAGGTCAACGGGCTGTCTTTTCTTCGCAAGGACTGCTGGCAATCGAGAGGGATGGTGCTTTGCGATTGGTTGATTTAGATAAGAAAATAGCCTTGTTTGCGTTCAATGGAAAATCCGTGGCCTTTTCCGCAGATGGGCAAAGCCTGGCTCTACTCGATCGAGGTATGATCCGGCTGTATCGTGTTGCTGATGGAAGTCTGATCCGAACCTTGGAGGACAATTTCGAAGCCATATCCAACATGCAATTTTCTCCGGATGGGCACACCCTGGCGGTCGTGGGGGATGTGCCGATGTGCCCTAACTGCCCGGCAATGCCACAGGCCGCGTTATGGCATATCTCGGATGGAACCCGTATGAAATTAGAAATACAGGAACCGCTCGGGCTTACCTATGCTCCCCACGAAGTGCATCTGGTCGTTTGGGCGATCGAAAGCATCCAATTTTTGAGTCCCCAAAATGCTTCAACGATTGCTGTTCTTGAAGAGTATGCGCCCATGGTAGATGGCGATGCTTTCTCTCCGGATGGGCAGACCGTGGCTGCAAACAGCGGTAATCCCCATTTATCCGCCCGTTTGTGGAGGGTTGGAAATGGTCAGCTTGAGAAGTTGATTGAAGATCCCAATAATCCTGGTTACGGCTCTGCGAAGGTTTTATTTAGCCCGGATGGGCAGATCCTATGGATGCAAGGTAGTTTCTGGCATGTAAAAGATGGAGAGCGATTAACACAACTTGAGAACAAGCTCCGTGAAGAAGCACCGAATTATATTCCAGCAAGTGTTGCCTTTTCTCTGGATGGGAAGACCATGGCGATTGGTTACCTAGAAGGTTATCTGCAGCTTTGGGACCTGGGAGAGGAGAAACTCATCCGTAAACTGGAGGGATATCAGGGAGAAGTGGTAGACCTGGCATTTTCATCCGATGGAATGACCCTGGCCGCGGTTTATGACTACCCAGATTACACGATCCAGCTCTGGAAAGTCCCGCAGGTTGAACGCTCGCTCTCCATAAAAGGAACCGAGTGGGAACATGAATTCTCGCAGGTAGTCTTCTCGCCTGATGGGCAAATCCTGGCCACTCTGTCTAAAAATAACGGGACAGCTTCAGGGGACGTAGAGCTGTGGCGCGCCTCGGATGGCGAACGGATGTACCAGCTGGAAGTGAAGGACGCCATGAGCCTCGCCTTATCGAAAGATGGTGAGGTCATTGCCACCGGTTCCAACGATCACACAGTGCGTTTATGGAAGACTTCTGATGGCTCGCTTTTGAAAATTCTATCCGGTCATGGAGATTACGTGACGGACCTGGCCTTTTCGCCCTCGGGCGAGTTGTTAGCCTCCAGCTCCAATGATGGGACGGTAATTCTATGGGGTGTCCACATTATAAAATGATCCTGTTGTGACTTCTCCGTGTGCGTTTGAAAGCGGCAATAAACATCCCAAACGGTGAAGAGTCCAATTCAGCAAAACCTACGCCAGCTGGGCGCATCCTGCCTATCATTCATCAGGCCTGGACCTCGACCGAAGACCTACTCGCCATGTCAAAGCCGACCTAGAGTGGCGCGAGCTCACCCCCGAGGAGCGCTAGTCGTTCGGCCTGCCGGAAAAGGAATGAGCTATTTGAAAGATAGAAAAAAAACGAATGATCTTTATCAACCCCTTAAGGTTTTGGAGCCTCTTAGGATCTCTGATCAAGGAAGAATTGAAAGTAGTTAAAAAATTAAGCTTTTTAGATGATGTTTATGACTTAATAATTACCAAAAGCGATAGACTCCTTTCGAATATGTAGGTTCGAAAATTTATTGGTTTACCCCAACATAAACCGTTTCGACAAAACAACCCCTTTTTGTGAGTTGTGTTTATCACTAGGAAGATAGTCACCTATCCAGAATGCAGTTGCCGCAAGAAAGCGTAGGTAGCCACCTTACTGAACAAGGCGGGGGTAGCTCAACAGAATCCGCCAACACAACTTCCGACAGAATGCTGATGTGACCTCTCCCTTCTCCCATGACAGAATAGACCAGGCCTGGTAACCGTGGTTCACATACCAGCCCTCATATAGAATAAGCAGGAGCATCGCCACCAGCGCGCCCAGGATCGCGAATCCCCACCAGGCAACCACGATCCAAAGGGACAAAGTGCTTTACAGGCTCATGATCACCAGAGGAGTAGCCAACGCAAAGATACCCGCGATTCCCAGGTTGGCAGTCACCCAGGCTTGCAGTAATCGTTGAAAGAGAGTATCCTTTGCCCGCCAATTTCAACAGGTCCCACCTCTTTTCATCGCTCTATGCGGCGGTCTCACGCACCAGAAATACCGTAACAGAGGCTCGCGTCAGGCGGGAGGCTTTTCATTTCCAAAACCACTGTGGTTTTACTGCAATTCGATTCGGACAGGAGTCACCATTTCTTCGATCTTCTCAGCCATTTTATCCTACGACCGAGCCATCAAATGCCCATACGTGTCCGTGGTGATGCTGGCCTTCGAATGCCCTACGCTGGACCGTGTTGACCGGTATTCCCACCTCCAGCAGTAACGAGATCGAAGAGTGGCGCAGGTCCTGGAAGCGGATACCGCGATGGCCTTCCTTTTCAGAAACTGCTTGAATTGAGCATACAAGTTCTCGCTGGAGATCGATCGCCCGAAGATAGTCAGAAAGATCAATCCATGTTCTTCCCGCTTCTCCCCCAACCAGTTCGAAGCCAATGACCACAAATCTCCTTAACTGTCTGTCCACTTTTTGGGGTAAAGCCCAATCTGCCCGAGTTTGACCTGCCGCCTTCCAGCTTCCGTTTTCGGATACACCAGGATCTTTCCCTGGCAGGGCATGCGCTGCAGCTGCCGCTGCACTTTCAAGGCGGCCTTCTCCCAATCCATGTCAGTCCACTTGAGATCTAGGAGATCCCCTTCTCGAATACTTGTAGTCAGGGTCTTATAGAAAAGGGTACCCAGCCGAGTGCATTCACGGGCGCTGACGAACTACCGGGTTTGCTCCTCGGTCAGAATCTGCATCTCCGAATGTTCTACCCTGAGCCGTTCTACCGCTTCCATTGGGTTGTAGCTCAGGACCACTTCCTTGAATGCCTGCTGAAAGGCCATGTGCAGAACGATATAGAGTTCGTGCTCAACAGCCTTCCTGCTGGCCTTTTTTTATTTGCGTTATCCGATAGGGCTAAAAGGCAAATAAGGTGTCATAGCTTGCAGTTGGAGGTGTACCCAGCGGGTTAAGGCAAGGCCCCTTATAGTTCAGCCTTAATCGGTAGAACTCCAGGAGACGGGTAGACTGCCGATCGATTGGGACTGGAGGATGAGGATTCCACCGGCACGCCTGCCCTTAAAGACTCGGGGGAGAGTTGTCATCTGCCTCTCCAGGCTGGCTCACAGTCTCTTAGTTCTCTATCAGCATCACCCAGCAGATTAAAGCTTACCCGTAGGGGGATTTGCCTTAATCCGCCTTCTTCCCTACTGGAGGGGAGTGAACTCAGCTCGCCCGGGGTGCCTCTTAGCTGCTAGACCAGGTCGGCCCCGGAGTAAAATCTTGAAAATATCGGATAGCTTTAATGCCTCTCAATGGTCGATATCTTCCTCACCTTGACCAACGGGAAGCTCTTTTGTCCCATATTGGTTCGGTGGATCGGCTAGAGTCTTTTCCAAACCTCATTCATTTCCACCCTTAGGATCTCATCGGGAGAATTCCTTTCAGCCAAGCACTCTCTGGAGCCATTTCTGTAATTGAGTTGGCTCATTTGGATCGATATACCCTACCGCTGCCCCAAACCCCCCTCTACAGCCTTCTTGGTAAACCGAAGTAAGCGGTAACGTAAGCGGCGCGTAAGCGGCACGTAAGCAAGGCGTAAGCGGCATGGCGATTGCGCCGCTTACGCTCCCTCACCCTGCCCCAAGTTTTGGGAGAGCCATTTTTCATTTGCAAAATTAGGCAACGGTGTTTCTTCCGGGTAAATCGGCCATTTAATAATCGGAGGATGCCTTTGTGGTGCAAAACAGTGATTGCTTCGATATCATCCAACATCTCCCCTTTCTCTTTCTCGTTCGCTTCTCGATAGCGGACTCATATCTTGTGAATTTATTTCCTTCTCTGACCAATATTCATCGCTTCTGTTTCGGACATCGTTTCCTCGGTAATATTTTCTTGTGAGCTAACGATCATACTTCAGTAGCTTTTTATGTGAACTGACGCGCGTTACGTGACGATTCCATGGAGCGGAATTATCATTCAGACAGGTGTTACGGAGTTACCATTTCCCTAGTCGCACAGTTCGAGTCAGCTCTCCTTGGGGGCACAAAATTTAAAAACAATTCTACTGATGATGTGGAGCGGTTTTTGTCTTTAATTCGCTTTGAGCAACGTGGAAAACTGGAAGAATTGAGGTTGGATTTGTAAAAAATGGCAATTTGGGGTTCGAATCTTCTTAGGTGGTAGCCATTCATTAATTGGTTCGAGTCCTGCCAGGGCACCTTATATACGGATAATAATTGGGTAAGAAGATTCCCGGAATAAACCGGGGATTTTTTTTAAACGAGGGGACAAGAAATTTTAACGCATACGCAGGGGCCGATAGAAAATTCCTTTGTTTATCCTCACCATTCTGATCAAGATAATCATGGTCGGTTTCTCGTTTTGGAAACAGTCCGGGGTGTAGACAAAACCCCGGTAACTTTCACGCCAGGAGTACGAGCATTTCGACCGCGAAAAGAATAACGGCAACCATTACTCTGATAAAATTCAAATTAAACAAAGGCTTCACAGGGAATACCTGTGTTTTCTCCAGGGCTGCCCACTTGTGAACATCAGTACCTTTCCCAGCGATCTCAACTGCCATCTTCAGCATATCTCGATGGCTGCGGTAGCGGACCATGGCAACATGATCCCAGTCGTCTGCTCCTTGAGGGTGAATAAAACGGCCTAGAACCAGGCTGTCGAAAACCGGGTGACCGCCGTGTTTGAGCAGAAGCGGGATGATCGCCCGGTTGTAGCGGTCGTTGGCAGCCAGTGGATCATCCCCAAAAGAACTTCCTGCCGGATAAAGTGCCTTCTTGCGGAATTTGAGCAGATTGACCATGTAGTATTCCCGCCCGTCATCGCTCTTTGCCATTTCGCGGAATTGCTGGATGAGGTGGGATTCATCTACCTGAGGCTGTTTCCCGGCTCGACGCTTCATCTCTGCGAGCAGGGATTCAACTCTGCCTGGGATAACGGCTTGCCTCTGCCCCCATACCAAACTAAAAATGCCGCATACAAGGCGACAAAAACAGCTGTCAAAATGATGGTTCCGGTTGTCATGGCAATTCTCTCCTTGTCTATATTTCTTTTGAAAAATGATCGATCAGCAGCCGATTGACTTGATCCGGCTTGTCCTGGTGAACCCAATGGGTGGCATCGTCCAGGTATTCCAGCTGCCCATTTTCACACATGGCGATACTACCAGGCGCCATTTCCCACATAAAATAATCTCCTGTTTTCCCCAGATCATTAAGGTGGGTATCCTGGATTCTTTTGCCGAGGCCATCTTGTGGGGATTGCTGAAACAGGCAGCGATACCAATTGATCATGGCAGTCATGGAGCCGGGCTGTGACCAGGCATCGCGGTAGCGGTTCAGTTCTGCTTCGGATAGCCCCTTACACATTACCGAAGAAAGCATTTTCTAGTTGTTCGCCCACACGATGATCTCTGGCAAAACAGGGAGTCTGAAGAAAAATGCGTACCAGCTTTTGGCGCGCTGCTGCCGTTTCGTTTTCACAAACTCAGTCATAATTTTGGGATGCGGCACATTTAAATTGGCCAGCCGTCTGACCCGTTCTGGGTGCCAGTCTACCAGGATCCAACTGACCAGGCCCCCAAAATCATGGCCTGCCAGATTGAACCGTGGAAAATGAAGCGCATCTGCCAGACCCAAAATATCTGACACCAAAAGGTTCATCTTGTAATTCTCTTTTCCTTTGGGCTTATCGCTCAGGTTATAACCTCTCTGATCTGGCGATACAATATAATACCCAGCATCCGCCAGGGCTTTCATTTGTTTTTCCCAGCCGAAACTTGCATCGGGGAAACCGTGTAGCAAAATGACCGGCTCCCCATCTTGCGGCCCGGCCATGGCAACACGCAAGGTAATGCTGTTAGCCCGGATAAACCTGTATTCGATGTTATTCATCACGATCTCCGATTAATTTTCTCGGCATTTATTGAATTTTGTTTTCATTGACTGATTTCATCCCGCTCCACAGTGATAGCCCCAACATCAGTAGAGCCAGTGGAAGCATAACCTGGTTGCCAATTGCGCCGGGCGGCGTATGTGCAAAGGTAACGGGTTTCATTTTCCCAACCAACTCACGCAATAAAACTTCCTGGGCAACCATCAGCCACATGAACGGAATCAGTGACCGGTAGCGAAAGACCACGAGAAGTTGAATCAGGGCAAACAGCAACTGCGAACTGCCCCACAGCGCAAAGGCGAAGATGATTCCATCCGCGCCCGCCACCGAAAGATCCATCCCGGCAATCGTGCCTGCACCACCATCGGGTGAGAGTAGGTGGATGCAGCTGCGCACCGTACTGACGATGGCGTAGAGGGCGAAAAGATAGAATGGAATTTTCGATCCGCGAATGGTGTTGTCGATTTTGGCGGGGAGCAGGAACTCAAGGATAGTTTTCATATTATTTTCCTTCCTGGGCATGGACAAAACGATTGATGGCGTCAGCAACCTGTTCGGGCTGGTCAAAATTGTCGAAGTGGCTGGCGTTCGTCACCCATTCGATCTGGACGTTGGGGCACTTCGTCGCCGCGTCTGCAAAAATGGACGGCGGTTGCGCTGGATCGCTGTCGGCCTGGAGTTGCAGCACCGGGAAGGGGAAGCTGTTGGTGCAGATCTTTCCGATGGCAGTGTCCAGATCCCAATTGCTATGCAGGAAATATTTCGGCACCCTATCTGCCACTTCGGGTTGCGAAAACTCGTAGACCAGGTAATCACGGTCTGCCTGCTGGAATGAGGTGGTCATACGGCTGCCATAGACAGTGTCTATGAACCAGCCAGAATCCTGCATCATAAAAGTTGCGATCCAATTGTTCTGGAATAGCAGCCATTGAGGCTTTTGGATGTATCCAGCAATCGTACTGCCGTTCGCTTTTGGGATGAGATCCGCTTCCATGCGTACATAGCCCAGGATGTGGTCGGGGTGGTCGCTGACCAGCACGCTGCCGATGAGTGTGCCCCAATCGTGTGAGACCACATAAAACTTGTTAACGCCCAGGCTGTCCATTAAATCCAAAGTCTGTTGGGCTACGGTATGCCAGTTGTAATCGTCATCCTGCATATCGGAACGTCCATAACCTTTCATATCAATGGAAATCAGGCGGTAGTTCTGATCCACGAGTGGCAGGACGTAGTGCCACGAATACCAGCCTTCGGGCAAGCCGTGCAGGAACAGGATGACCGGGCCGTCCGGGTTTCCGGCTTCGACATAGTGCCACTTCAATCCGTTCACCACCGTATCGTGCTGGTTGAACTGGGCGTCAATCGCGTCGTGCTCGGATTGGTGCTCCGCCCGAAATTGCTCGTACAGTGCCGCCAGGTTGTTGGCGCGGATGGGGGCGTAGACCCAGACGAAAAGTGCTAACAAAATGGCGAGTGCGCCGAGAACGATTGCCAAAAATTTCAGAAATCTTTTCACGACAACGCTCCTTATTGTATTTATTTTACAGCGTATAAATTATACATGGTATAATCAATGCGTCAAGGTTTAATGAGTTGATATTTTCTCCAGCGGATAATCGAAAGGATGTTTACCTTATGCCGCGCCCTAAAAAGACCTCCGCCCAACTCGAATCCACACGTGAGCAAATTCTCGACGTGACTCTCGCCATTTTGCAGGAATCCGGTCCTGAAGCCATCACCAGCCGGGCGATTGCCGAGCGGCTGGGCGTGGCGCACATGTCACTCTATACCTATTTCGAAAACCAGGCCGCTATTTTGCGCGCCCTGCGCCAACGCGAAATGACCAAATGGCATTCTAAACAGCAGTTTTTTAATCAACGCGCCGAAACGGAAGACATTGCCTTGGTAGTGGAAGACTTGCTGGGGTTTTTTATCGCTTTTGCGCGCGAAAACCCCAACCTGTACCGTATGGCCTGGATCATGCCCGAAGCGAGCGGCGAAACCCCCGCAGAAAACCGGACGCGGATGCAGGCGACGGTGGGACAATTGGCGGCTTTGCTGCAAAAGGGCATGGAATCTGGCGTGTTCGAGCCGCGCAATCCCTTCCTCGCATCGGTAACGGCGTTGACGATGGTCAACACGCCCTATATTTTGTTCCACAGCGGCAAACTGGTTGATCCAACCCTGCGCGACCAGATGGTGGAAGAAGTACTCTCAGCAGCACTGGGGTATTTGGAGAAAAAATGAATAAATTGCTCGGGAGAAACAACATGAACGGAAAAACCTGCCTGGTGACAGGCGCTACAGCGGGGATCGGACAAATTACCGCAACCGCGCTGGCGGCCCAGGGTGCGAAAGTGGTCATTTCTGGGCGGAATCAACAGAAAGCCAAACAAACCGTCCGACAGATCAAATCGGAGACGGGGAACGAAGATGTTCAATATCTGCTGGCGGATTTTTCCGATCTAGAACAGGTCCGGGCACTGGCAGCGACATTCAAGGAGAAATTTTCCCGTCTCGATGTGTTGGTCAACAACGCAGGGGCATTTTTCAACACCCGGCAGGATACGCACTACGGCGTTGAAATGACTTTACTCGTCAACCACCTGTCGCCATTTTTGCTGACCAATCTACTCTTGGGCACCATGCAAGCAAGCGCATCAGCCCGCATTGTGATTGTTTCATCCGATGCCCACCAGTATGACACGATGAATATTGACGATCTTGGCTTCAAGCGCGGCTATTTCGGATTCAAAGCCTATGCCCGATCCAAGCTTGCGAATGTTCTCTTCACCTATGAGCTGGCGCGACGCCTGGGAGCCGGCGGGGTGACGGTCAACGCACTGCATCCCGGGCACGTTGCCACTGATATTTGGAAAACCAACTTTTCGGTTTTTGGCCCGCCGCTCAAATGGATCATGGGGTTATTTGCGCTCACACCAGAGCAGGGCGCGGAGAACACGATTTACCTGGCGTCATCACCGGATGTGGCGGGGGTGACGGGAAAATATTTCGTCAAACGGGAAGCTGTCCATTCTGCTCCCATTTCCTACGATGTAAAAATTTCGCAACGGCTGTGGGAACTGAGCAGCAATTCTCAGTATGAATTTGACATACTCTATCCGGTATGGCTTTCGCGGCTCTTCACGTTGTGGTCAGCAAGGCGTACCTTGGCGAAAAAAGCCTCGAATGCTAAAAAAGAGCTCCTCTTCAGTGATTTTGAACCTTGTTCGAGGTAAAAAGCAGCGAAAAAGGGCGCTGTTAGCGCAATTTCTCGCCAAAAACTATTTTTAGGATTGATGAAAGCGCCACGTTTTGCTCCTTTTGGCAAGGTTTTTGCCCATGATTTTCCATACTGAGAATTGCTGATGGTTACATCCAATAGATTTAGGTTCATTTTTGCAAAACCAATAAGAAAAGTTTATGCTTTTATTCACTTTTACTTCACGTTTTATAAGCTAATTCCTGGCTAAGTAAAGCGCATACAATCTGGACACGATCCTCTAAAATCGCCTTTAAAGACTGGGTGATTCCCATCACCCTGGTGGAATTCATAGAACAAAAAATGGAGAGGAGTGTTTGATTATGGAAGAAAAAGTTGAGCTCAGTAACTTACCTGACCGGCTCTTGACCGCAGTTGAGATCGCCAAGCTTCCCAACATCAGCCGGGCATTTGCTTACCAACTAATGCAGCGTGGCAAAATCCGCACGGTATGCATCGAAGGCGCTCGGCGCGTCCGTCCGGATGACCTGCGCCAGTACATTGAAGCCAGCCTGCAACCATTAGAATAGCGGTAAAACGGTGTCAATTCCCTTCACCCCCGAGTCGCATCCGATTACAATTGAAGACCGGAAAATGAGGCTTACAGCCTCATCGACTTGGCGCCTGATAAATCAGGCAAGCACCTTAACAACTCAAAGGACATTGTATGCAGGGTTGCTTTTCCTTGATTCTTTTCGAAGGGAATGAAGGAAATGGCACAAATTCGCGGCAGAAATGAAGGATCAATTTACCAACGGCCAGATGGTTCGTGGCGCGGGCAGATATCCATCAGCGGAAAGCGGTTTAGTTTCAGCGCTAAGACCCGGAAGGAAGTAATCGCCTGGCTGAGGAAGACGAATGCACAGGTGGATGGTGGCCTGACCGCTCGGGGCGCAAGCACATCCTTGCAGGAATTCCTGGAAGGATGGCTGGTCAGTATCAAAGCAACGATCCGGCCAGGCACTTGGTACCAATACGAAATGACTTGTCGGCGACATATCTTGCCTGCGTTCAAGAATTTAAAACTCAACGAGGTCACGGCGGAGCGCATCCAGGTGCTCTATAATGCGAAGAACAAAGCTGGAGCTGGTCCGAGAACCGTTCGCGTGATCCATGTTGTGCTGCATAAAGCCTTAGAGCATGCTCTCAAGCTGGGAATGATCGGGCGCAACCCAACCAATGCGGTTTCTCCGCCGAGATATCAACCGGATGAGATGAAGTTCTATGATGAAACGCAGGTCAACCAACTGCTATTGGCCGCCCGTGGTGATCGCAACGAGGTACTGTATCATTTAGCAATCGTCACGGGGATGCGCCAGTCGGAGCTGCTCGCTTTGAAGTGGTCTGACCTGGATTGGCAGAAGAAGACCCTGAAGGTGCAGCGTCAGCTCAAGCGAGGGGATCATGAAAATGGGTATTACACCTCACCGAAGACGAAGGCCGGAAAGCGTAGCATCAATCTGGGAGCGGTTACGATAACCCACTTACGCACTTGTTACGAACGCCAGAGGCTTGATAGGTTATCTGCAGGGGAGGGTTGGAAGGAAAACGATTTGATCTTCCCGTCAACGAATGGAACACCAATGGACCAAAGTAATTTAATCAAGAGCTTCAAGCGGTTCCTTCGTGAAGCTGGCTTACCTGAAATTCGTTTTCATGATCTCCGGCATACCGCAGCCTCGTTGATGCTCAACCATGGAATTCCCCCGATCATTGTGTCCCGTCGATTGGGGCATTCTAAAGTAAGCATCACGCTAGATATATACGGTCACCTCATGCCTGAAATGCAAAATGAAGCTGCCGATCTGATGGATGAGCTGGTAACACCCGTCGTGATCGATCTGCACCAAACTGCACCAGAACTGAACCAAGACCGTTGAGACGGTTCAAAAGGCCCGAGAAACACCCCCCGTATATAGATAATAAGGGAGATTCTGAGCGGAATCTCCCTTATTTGGTGGGTGCCTGACCGGGGTCGAACCGGCAACGTCTTGATCCACAGAATTGAGGGTTGGATTTATTGGGCTACATATAGTGCATGGGTTTCATATATTGGGTGATTTTACCATATATAGGGGTTTAGAAACCCAAATTTTTCCTATTTTTCCATGGTTTCTTTGGTATTTGCAGCCGAATTGCAACCAAAGAAGGTTAAAAATATTGGACTATATCACCGTTATTTAAACGAACCACGTTAAATGGCACGGGGGCGCGGCCGGTCAGGTCAGTGTAACACTTTAGAATTTGTTTTAACCTCGAACCATAAATGATGAACAGGCCCAACTGCGTATCGTCAACGTGAATGGAATAGGTGAATTTCGACTCGCTGCCCATGCGGAAAACCATGTGGAAAAACGATTGAACAAACAATTCATAACCTGCACTATTCAGCAGCAACGGAATATTTTTATAAGAACGATAGCTGCTCACATTGCCGGTGTCAACCGTCCACAAAGGGATTTCCTGGTTCCATTTATCGAGCTAAGTTTTTTTTTCACCCAATCCTTAAAACGACTCCCCAGGGATCAACGCCACCGTCTAGCTCATACAGATAGGTCCATCCTCGGCAATCTCGACCCCGCTGGGGGGCACTTCAGAACCCGGGCCATAAGATGGGCATGGAGCTTTTCAGCAATTTGCGGGTGATGGGGTAAAAAGGAACGCGGGTGGTTTCTAGATCGGCTAATTCCAGCAAAGCGGGAGTTTTCAGATATTCAACCGGATCTACCAGCGGAACCGATCCCAACATCGATGTGGAACTGTTCGAATGTCCTCCTATCCAACAAGGCCTGGTTTGTATATCGAATGCCACCCGTATCTATACCTGTTGTGTTCTTAGGTTCAGCCACCTCAAAAGTGAACCAATCCCCAATATTCAATGAACCAGTTACTCGCAATGCTGAAGTGATCTCATGGGAGGATAAAGCAGGCATATCAATATCCATCGTGGTACGAGCTCTGTTTCCCAAACGCAGCTGCAACGCTAAGCCGCCTTTGACCACCCAATCTCCGGGTTGAACGTGGAATAGGCGTACCAGAAAGCGGTTAAAGGCAACAATCTTTCGTAATCGAATCAGGGGCACACCAGCTTGTAAACTTTGGGCGCGTAATCGTTGTTCTAAAGCTCTGCGGAAAGCACTACCACTCAGGTTTTTCACCGGGGTATTTCCCCGAGAAAAACTTCCTGGATGATTTGCCTGAAACACCCCCTCGGCATTCAGCCTGAATACTCAGTTCCTCTGGGAAACAAGGCCGCGCGAGAGGGCTTGCATGATTGCTTGTAACACTTGTTCTTTCTCCACGCCCCGGTTGGCGACATAAGCAATGGTGGGAGCTGCAGTGGTTAGTGGCAAGCCAGCCCGTGTTTTGGTTTCATCGTGCGAGAATTGCTTGGTGTGCGAGTGAATGCCCTTTTGGGCGGCAGCCTGATCCCAGTTTCTGGCAAGTGACTCTCAGTCCGACTGCATAGAATCAGCTAATCCTTGTAACAAAGCCACCACGTTTCGTCCCAAATCCGGGACACAATAGCCGCCCTCTTGGACAACCAGCGTGGGTACGTTTAACGTTCGAATACGCCGGCCGACTTTGTTGAAGCCGGCTGTCGTGACCTGAAAAGTGCCAATCGGATCATCAATGTACGTATCAAACCCCGCTGAGACAATGAGCCACTGAGGATTATATGCAGTCAAGCGCACCAGAAGGGTTTCCAGCGCAGACAAATACCGGTCTTGGCCAGTTCCAGGTAATAATGGAACGTTCCAATTTGTACCCTTACCCGCTCCTATGCCAACCTCATCTTCATAACCGGCAAAGAAAGGATAGTCTGTACCAGGGTCAATGTGAAGAGAGCCATACCATACGTCTGGCTCTGCGTAAAAGATAGCCTGGGTGCCATTTCCGTGATGGTAGTCTATATCCAGGATGGCGACCCGTTCGCCGTTTTCACGCAAAACCTGTGCAGCAATAGCCGCGTTATTCAGATAGCAGTAGCCGCCAAAAAAGTCAGGGCCAGCATGATGTCCCGGCGGACGGCATAAAGCATATACACTTGTTTCTCCAGATTTCAGATGCCTCGCCCCTGCAATTGCACAGTGGGCCGAAGCCAGTGTTGCTTTCCAGGTGTCCTCGTTTATTGGCACCCCCATGTTCGTACAATAGAACCCTTTTTGTCCTTCGAAGCAACCTGGATGCCGCCGTTGCCCTGGAGGTGGAAAGAAGGTTGGGAACACGGGCGTCGATACCCCGGCTTCTGCATTCTGTCGCTCGTATGCGGTCATCAGATACTCGATCATACCTGTGTCGTGAACGGCGCGGATCGGCTCAAGCCCGGCGTTTTCAGGAGCAATGACTGGCCCCAACTCCTGCTTGTTGATGGCATACAGGATGCTGTCAACACGCTCCGGCACGTCAAATGATGCAGAACGCTCGCCTTGCTTGACGACGTAAGCGGGCCGATGGGGGCGCTGCACAGGCGAGTAGATAATCAACACAAGGTAGACCCTCCTGCCTTCAGGTGTGATTAGGACTTATACATCTTTTCTACGTAGGGCGAGGTCATCGCCCGGAGCAGCGCGCTATAACCGATGTCGAACTGCACTTCTGCCCCGACTTTTAGATTCAAGCCACTGACATCCAGAATCAAATGACCGCTGCTTGCCCCCAGAATATCCGCCTTTATTCTGGGTTTGATTACTGAATTGTCAATGTCCTGTTTTCCGAGGGCGAGGATTGCCCTTTCCATGTTTCCTTTGTCCTTAAATAAGGGAATTCGGCCGAAGGCATCCTGGGCAATTTCGCCATAGGGTTGCGAGGGCTTCGTCTTGAGTTCGATCACCTCAGCGACCAGCGTGAAGGCGTCGGTATACAGACCGGGAATCGGCTTTCGGTTTAACGTGTCACAACCCAACAGAATCGTCTCGCCGATGCGCAAGTGGTTGATGAGGCCGACGTCCGGCGTTGAAATGAACCACTGGTAGTTTGCCGAGTTCCCCCCGGAGACGATCTCAAAGGTTATGCCATACTGCTGTTGAAGGTTTCTGGCCAGCGTAGACAACACTTGCATATTCACCTTGGTTGGCCTGACACCTCCAAAACAGGCAAGGTTCGTTCCTAACCCGATCAGTTTGACGCCTCGCAAACCCATCACTTGCTGCACCACCGGTTCGACGTCGGTGGGCAGTATTCCTTCTCGCCGGTCGCCCAGTTCGATCATCAGAATAATTTGATGGACCTTGTCTTGTTGGGAAGCGTGCCTAGCAAGAAGTCGGATAACGGACATTTCGGAATTGAAACTCACATCAGCAAACTTGACCACACGCTCGACTTCGCTGGGCATAGGGGAGCGTATGAGGATGAATTGCGCGTCTACCCCAGCCTCTCGCATCTTTTGGATATTGGCAATGCGTGAATCACCTAAGGAACGAATACCACTGTTGAGCAAAGCGCTCGCAATCCTGGGGGAACCACAGACCCCTTTTGTGACGGCGGTGACGCTGATCCCCTTAGAGCCGTATAACCCCTTCAGCTTGCAGGCATTATAGGCCAGCTTATCGAGTTGAATCTCTATCCGAGGCGCTGGCATCTCATTCTCCATTCCTCAAACCGAGTTCTTGATAGCGCTTAGAATGATTTCATCCAGTAGGTCCTTGCCGTCCTTTCCTTCCGTGCGAGCCATAAAGCCAATATAGCTGCGAGGTTTTTCCTTGGGCGTGCACATCAGCCCCGCGAACGTGTTCCCCTCCAACAAGAACGGTCCTTCCTCGGTCATTATCGTGTCAATTCGACCGAAGTCCTTGAAACCCAGCACGCGGTAGGCTCGGAGCGCCAATTGCTGCAAAATCTCGATCTCTTTAGCAGTCAGCGGAGCTGGGCAAAGGAAGGAGTTGTTATCCAGCTCTTTCTTCTCAAAGGTTAGGGTAATATCTCCTTTATGATAGACAATCTCCAAGGCAGGGAGAACTCTGGCATTTTCATTACCCAAGATACCTAAGGTAATTTCTCTTCCGCGCAGGAACTTTTCTATGAGGACTGGTTGACGGATAGCCTCGAGTCTCTCCACAACTTCACTGATCAGTTGGTCGTAGTTGTGGATCACGGACGCATCGTTGATCCCTGCGCTACCCCGGCCAGCTACCGGTTTGACAAAGAGCGGATACTCGAACGGCGGATCGTCCCGAAACACCTTGCAGTCTTTCTCTGATCTGACCAAACAGAAAGGCGATGTCGGCAGACCCACCTGCTGCCAGAGCCTTTTCGCCAATGATTTATCAGTGGCAATGGCTATCGTGAATGTATCGGATCCGACGTAAGGTATCTCTAGTTCTTCAAGGATCGCAGCTTCTACCAGACTGGAAACGTTAAAGACAAGGTCAACTTGTAAAGCTTGTAGATCGCTGATGAAATTGGGTCCCCATCGAATTTGGTAGACGCTATAGCCGGCTTCAGTTAAGGATTGTTCGTGATGTGCCACCTCGGCATCTGTCTCATCGACAACGTTGTCGGCACCGATGACCTTTTCTTGGATTGC